>NZ_JAODLR010000001.1 GCF_025960875.1 Crystallibacter permensis
GAGGAGGCGATTTTGCTTCCCGAACTCGCTGCAGCATAATCAGAGAACTGACCTGCACGGTGTCGAGAAACTCCACCACTCAGCGGGACGTAACCACCGGCCCCATCAGCGGTGTCCAGTCCTCGGGATAGAAATCAACCCATGAACCAACCCGAATTGGTGAACTTTCCAGTCCTGGAAGGTGCTTGGCAACTCGCGCCTCCATGAACTCGATTTCTTCACGGGAATGACCACGCTCAAAATGGTTCACATCCTCGATCTCGGTGGGAGCGGCGCCTCGGGCCACCTTCACGGATGCACCCCCATCAAGCGACGGAGCGCCATAAATGGCCCCGCCGTCGGTCATCCTGTGAAATACGGGAAACTGTTCGACGCTGAAGTCGTGTCCCCTCCTCGGGGCAAACCAAGAAAGCATTATGCGTTTTGGTGAGCAGCGCTTTTTCACAGAAGACGGCAGTAAGTGACCGCTCCAGCCACCTGCTGCAATTACAACCTTCTTGGCCGTCCACTCCCTGGTATCACTTGAAAGAGTGACTGAATCAGCCGATACATCGGAAATCCGGACCGGAGTATAGGCGTGGGCTTCTGCACCCAGTGCCCGTGCCTGGCGGACCGCGGCAATAACCGCTTGTTCGCACCGCATATACCCCTGCGTGGGGTCATAGACACCGATCTCGTCAGGCGTCAGGTGGTGCTCCGGAAAGCGCTCCCTCATTTGTCGCGGCCCTAGGACTTCGACATCTAGATCACTCATTCGTGCGGCTTCAAGTGTGGCAAGAATGCGCTGATCGTCGGCCTGACCTACGGTCAGGCCACCGCAGATTTTTAACAACTCAATGTCCGAGTGCTCGTTCAACTCGAGCCAGTTCTTGTACGCAATGTCTATCAAGGGCGTGAACCTCGGGTCCGCAGTCTGGGCTCGGCGAAAGAGCCTCGTCTCGCCCCCTACTGCGCCACGGTCATGACCTATGCCAAATTGTTCGAAGCCGAGAACGGCAACGCCTTTTTCCGCGAGTCTCCATAGCGCCATGCTGCCGATAGCACCGAGGCCAATGACAGCTATATCGCAATCCGTTTGCATGAGTCTCCTTGCCTGTCTTCATTGACTAAGCGGGTCTTAGTTCCAAAAAACGAGACGCAAATCACATTTATCTGGAACTTGCATCAGACTAGCCTGAGATTTTGGCAGTGGTCAATGGTTGTGGATTTCATTACGGAAGATATTTGTGAGCTTCGCTCTGGTACCTAAAACGTGCTTCTGATCTGGACCTATATCGTTTGGCAGTCCAAATTCCCTGGCTGCTAGTGGCGAGCAAATACCCCTGCTTTAGCGCAGACACCGAAGCGGCGCACTCAGCAGGAGGTGGTGAACATCGGACGGGCTACGCCAATGGCCCGTATCCGGCGCCTTCCAGAGGAAGCTGCCGATCGGAACTTCATCGCGCCGGGGCCGCTCCGACGGCTGTCACTTCGACTTTCATTCCTTCGATCGCGAGGGCGGACACCTCGACGGCACATCGCGAGGGAAAAGGCCGCGGGACAGCGCGTTCATAGACTTGGTTGAAGGCTTCGCGGTCCGAAATATCCGTCAGATGGATGGTCAGATGCACCAGTCGGACCAGTGAGGTTCCGGCCTGGGTCAGAACCGCGTCCAGTTCGCGAAGATTTGCTCTGTCCGCGTTGACTCATAGAAAACCTCCGCGTAGCCGGATACGTTCGCCTCGTTTGAGCGCCTCTGCCTAGCGGCGCGGTTCAGTTTGGGCAGCGGATGCAAGCTATGCCCGTTTCTATGGAGCTAACGACGGCCCAGCGACAAGCTGTGACAAAGAAAAAAGAACGCCGATCGTACTGGGAAGACTCGGATCCTTGGACGAGCAGGTCGAGTTGACCGGTTGGCACCGCGACTACGCCCGGACGGCCCTGAGAGAAGCCCGGTCCTGGAGAATCGTCAGGCCCAGACCCGACAGGACACCGGTCTACGGGCCGGACCTGCTGCCGTCGCTGATCAAATGCTGGGCAGTGCTCCGCGCCACCGCTGGCAAGCTCCTGGCGCGTCCATGCCGTTCCTGGTCCCGATGCTGCGCCGCAATCATGACATCAAGATCCGGACCAACACGTTGTCCATCTGGGTTCATCCGCATACGCAGTGGTCCCTGACTTACATAAGTGTTCACATTCCGCCGATCAGGGAACAGGCAGTAGAACGCCTGTACCGCAATATGGCCTACACTGGGCTCCTTCTGATCACGGCAAATCGCAGATAAGGCACAATCGGGCCGGCATTCCTCTCCCAATCAATAGCAGTAGTTCGACTCCAACCCCGATAACGGCGCATACGTCTGGAGCCCCTGCTCTCGTATTGCCTGCTGGGGCTTCCCAGCCATCGCAGCCACTGCAGGGAATCACGGCCACTTCGGTGGTCTGACTTCGTCCCCGCTGTCCCAGCGGTTCATCGGACGAACTGCCGGACCCTTCGGGTTCGTGCTTGTGACGCGTCAATCACTAGGACTGCAAGGGCCAGCCAGACGAGCCCAAATCCGAGCAACCGCGTCAGCGGCATCTCTTCCTGGAGCACTAGAACTCCGGCTACGAACTGGAGTGCGGGGTTGAGGTACTGGAGGTTGCCTACCAAGGACAGCGGCAAACGAGCGGCAGCTATGGCGAAGAGCAGCAGTGGAAACGCTGTTAGCGGTCCCGAGAGCACCAGCCACAGCTCGGTGGAGCCGAGGCCTTCAACAGCAAACGCAGCGCGATCAGTGGCGTACAGCCATGCCATGATCGCTCCGGCGGCAGGGACAAGGAATATCGACTCGACGGTCAGCCCCGCCGTAGCTTTCACGCCACGACTGACACGGCTCTTTGCAAGGCTGTAAAGAGCAAAAGCAACCGCGATGATGCACGAGATCCACGGAAAGCTGCCGTACCCGACTGTCACAATGACGATGGCGAAAGCACCTATTACGGCGGAGACCCACTGGGCTGGGCGCAGCTTTTCTCCTTCAACGGCCACCGCCAGCACCATCGTGACCAGAGGACAAACGAAGTATCCCAGTGCGACGTCGACAGCGCGGCCGGTCAGGGCACCGTACCCATAAAAGAACCACACCACGCCCATGAGAAGAGAGGCCAGCGCGAGTCCGTTGCGGGCTCGGGAGTTCCTGATCACCTCTTTGATGGAGCCCCATTGGCGGGCAGCGGTGATTACGCCCACCAACACCACCGACCCCCAGAGCACTCTGTGGACCAGGATCTCCAGGGGATCCACCCCGCCGAGGAGGAGGACAAAGTACACGGGGAAGAATCCCCAGATGGCATAGGTAGTTACGGCCGCTGCCAAACCGTACCGGCGGTCGTTCTCTGCCTCATGCATGGAATCCTCCATTAGGTTGAAAGCGCGTTTTTCCGGGACTGGAAGGGCACCCTGGGGTCGGCTCGCCGCATGGTCCCAGGAGGCGAAGATTCGCGTTGTCCCTTTGTAATTGCGCCTACTTGGCCGCTCCCCAAGCACGAGGCACTCAGCTGTTGCGCGAAAGCTGCATACAACTGTCCGGAGGAGTGGTTACGGAACGCACGAAGCGGTCACGGATTCTCGATCGCTGATTCAACGTCCTGACTTCGACGTTCATGCGTCCATGCTGACTTCCAAAGCGTCGGCGATGACTTGGACCAGGTGGCGGGAGTCGAGGCCGGCGAGGTCGGCGAGCTGCGTGCGGCAGCTGAAGCCGTCGGCCATGATCATCCGGTCCGGGTTCGCGGTGGCCTTGCCCAGGATGCCGTCCTGGGCGATCTTCGCCGAGATCTCGTAGTGGCCCTTCTCCATTCCGAAGTTCCCGGCGAGGCCGCAGCAGCCGTTTGAGACCTCGACATCGCACCCCATGTCCTCGAGCAGGGCCAGGTCCTGCTGGTAGCCCATGATTGAGTGTTGGTGGCAGTGCGGCTGGACGAGCAGGTTTTCCGCGGCGACTGGGGGTGTCCAGTCGATGGAGCGTAGGAACTCCGCCACGGTCTTTGTCGCCTGGGACACCTCCGAGGATCGGGGGTCATCCGGCAGCAGTTCGAGCAGGTCCGAGCGCAGCACGGCTGTGCAGGAGGGTTCGAGCCCAATGACGGTCCGGCCCGCAGCTACTTGCGGGTAAAGGACGTCCAGTGTCTTGGTCAGCTTTGCTTTCGCGGCTGTGAGCTGGCCCGTGGTGATCAGGGTCAGTCCGCAGCACGCGCCCGGCCCGGCGAGTTGGACGTCGCAGCCCGCGGCGCGGAGCACTTTGACCGCCGCGAGGGCCACCTCGGGGCCCATTGCGTCGGAGAATGAATCCACCCACAGCAGCACCGGATGTCCTGCCGGCCGTTCAATCGCATGGAGAGAAGACTCCCCTGCCGCGGTCTGTGGCTGCTCCGCAACACCGGCGGCTCTTGCCGCGACCGGTGCCGCTCCCAGTGACCGGAACGGTTTGGCCGGGAACACGGGCAGACCCCGGCGCGGGTCTGCACCGGCAAGCCGCATCATCAGCCGGCGCAGCGGGGTGATCTTGGTGATCGTGTTGGCCAGCGGGCCGAACGGTCCGACCAGCCGCAGCCATTGCGGCAGGCGGCCGAAGGTATAGTGCGCCAGGGGCCGGAGCTTGCCTTTGTAGGTCTGGTGCAGGGCTTCGGACTTGAACATGGCCATGTCGATGCCTGTGGGGCAGTCGTTGGCGCAGGCCTTGCAGCTCAGGCACAGGTCCAGGGCGTCGTGGACTTCCGGTGAGGACCAGCCGAGTGTGACGATGCCGCCGTTGAGCATCTCCTGCAGCACTCGTGCCCGGCCGCGGGTGGAATGTTCCTCGTCCCGGGTGGCTTGGAAGGAGGGGCACATGAAGCCGCCTTGCTCGTGGAGGTCTGCCCGGCATTTGCCCACGCCTACGCAGCGGTGCAGCGAATCGGTGATGTTGCCGGCGTCGTGCGCGAATGCGAAGCCGTCGCTGGCCAACAGCTGGACCGCCTGCGGCCGGCGCAGCGAGGTGTCCATTGGTTGCGGGTCCACGACGACGCCGGGGTTGAGCAGGTTGTGCGGGTCGAAGAGCGCCTTGAACCCGGCGAACGCGGCGATGGCCTGCGGCGAGTACATGGTGGGCAGCAGCTCGCCTCGGGCCCGCCCGTCGCCGTGCTCGCCGGAGAGCGAGCCGCCGTAGCGGGCCACGAGTTCCGCGGCCGCCTTGAGGAAACTGCGCATCGCGGCCCCGTCGTGCCCCAGCGGGAAGTCGATGCGCAGGTGCACGCACCCGTCGCCGAAGTGCCCGTAGGCCAGGCCGGAGAGTCCGCGTTCGTCCATGAGGGCGGTGAGGTCACGCAGGTAGCCGCCGAGGTGCTCGGGCGGGACGGCGGAGTCTTCCCAGCCCGGCCACGCCTGGGCGCCGGTGGCAGTGCGTCCGGCCAGCCCGGCGCCGTCGGCGCGGATCTGCCACAGCCGGGTGGCCTCCGGACCGGAGGGCAGCACGACGGCGTCGAGTGTGCCCGCGTCCGCCACCATTGCTTGGGCGGCGGCAACGGCCTCGGCGTTGGTGGCGCCGGCGATCTCGACCATGAGCCATCCTTCTCCGGCGGGCAGCGTGGGCATGGATCCGCCGGCCGGGGAGCGGCGCACCGCTTCGACGAGTGCGGAGTCCAGGCCCTCGAGGGCCAGCGGCTTGTGTGGCAGCAGGGCGGGCACGGCGTCGGCGGCGGTAGCCATGTCCGGGTAGCCGAGCACGGCGAGGGCCGGGGCGGCGGAACGCGGGACCAGATCCAGCTCGGCCTCGAGGATGATGCCGCAGGTGCCCTCGGTCCCGGCGAGGGCTGCGGCGAGGTTGCGCCCGTTCTCCGGCAGCAGGTGCTCCAGGCTGTACCCGGAGATTTGCCGTCCGAACCGGCCGAACTCCGTGCGGATGGTCTCCAGGTTAGCCAGCACGAATTTCTCCAGCCCTGGGACGGCGTCGACTGCCTCGTGCCCGGCACCGAGTTCCAGCATCTGGCCGGTCCCGGTGAGCCAGCGCAGCCGGCGCACGTTGTCCGCCGTCCTGCCGTAGGCGAGCCCGTGGGGTCCGCACGCGTTGTTGCCGATCATGCCACCGAGCGTGCAGCGGGTAGCGGTGGACGGGTCCGGCCCGAAGCGCAGCCCGTGGGCGGCCGCGGCTGCCTGCAGGTCAGACAGGACCACACCGGGCTGGACGACGGCGGTCCGCGCCTCGGGATCGATCGAGATGATCCGGTTCAGGTGCCGGCTGACGTCAAGCACCAGGCCGGGGCCGACGGCGTTGCCGGCACAGGAAGTGCCTCCCCCGCGTACTGTGACGGGCAGCCCGTGCTGCGCGGCGATCCGCACTGCGGCGACCACATCAGCCTCCGTGCGCGGCATGGCCACGACCCGGGGCGGGACGCGGTAGTTCGAGGCATCGGTGGTGTATTGGGCTAGCCGCACCGGGCTGGCATCGACCTCGCAGTCCAACGCTTCGGCCAATTCGCGGACGACGGCGTCGAAATCCATCTGCACGGCGGGCAAATCGATGTTGCCGTTCACCCCCGGCTGGTCGCCGCCCATGGGCTTGACCTCTACGTCGTATGTCACTGTCTCGGTTCCTTTTTGGCAGGGCTCGCGGTCGGGGTCAGGCGTTCACGGGCAGCGGCTTGCCGCGCAGCTGCATGGCGCGCTTCACCCGCTCCTGCGCCAGGCCGCGCGCGGCTTCGTGGCTGGTGCCGCCCCTGCGTTCGGTTTCCTCCAGCACCTGCACCGTGTTGGCACGCAGCTTGCTGGAGACGGTCTCGAAGATCTGCCCGGTTTCCGGGCGGAAGGCTGAGTGGCGGGCGTCCATCGCGAACGCGGCGGACACCACGCCCCCGGCGTTGGCGACGAAGTCCGGGACCACGGTGACGCCTGCGTCGCGCAGCACGGCCTGGGCTTCGGGGCTGGTGGGCAGGTTCGCGCCCTCGACCAGCAGCCGGCCTCTGATGTCGCCGGCGTTGGTATCGTCGATGACATCCTGCAGCGCGGCGGGCACTACGATGTCGGCGTCGACGAACAACTCGGTTCCGGCCTCGATCTTCAGCTCCGGCAGGGCACTGACGAACGCGTCGCCGTGGTCGCGGCGCAGTTCCAGCAGCGAAGGGATGTCCAGCCCGTTAGGGTCGTGCAGTGCCCCTGCGGCGGTGGACACCGAGACCACCTGGTAGCCCAGGGTGTGCAGCCGCTCGGCGGCAGCGTGGCCGACGGCCCCGAAGCCCTGCAGGGCCACCCGCCGTCCGGGGAGCCTGGTCGCCGCGGCGGCCTGGTCGACAACCTCGGCCACTCCGTACCCGGTGATGCCGAGCTGGTCGTAGGGGATCCCGCCGAGCTCGTAAGGTGTGCCGACCGCTGCACCGCGGGTGCCGAGCTCGTCGTTGATGATGGCGGCGTCGTTCTCGGTCAGGCCCATGTCGAGGCCGAACACGTACTCCTCGGGGACCTCGTTGCGCAGTCGGCGGACGAAGGCCCGCAGGATCTCCTCCTTGTACGGCGAGGCGGGGTCGGCCTGAATACCGGCCTTGGCGCCGCCGTAGAAGAGGTCCACACCGGCCCACTTCCAGGTCATGACGCGGGCCAGCCTGGCGATCTCGTCCACGGAGACGGTGGGCTGCATCCGGGTGCCGCCCTTACCGATGCCGCGGGCGGTGTTGTCGATAACCAAAACACCCTTCATCCCCGTCTTCGCGTCGCTGACCGCCACGATTTTTTCCGGTCCCCACTCGTCCATCAGGTCAAACACGTTTGCCATGCTGGTTCTCCTTCTATCTGCACATATCTAGCGGGTGTGGATTGCTGCTGATGATGCCGGGGCGATCTCGATTTGGAGGGCCTTTGCCAGCTCCACGACGGAGGCGTCCTGCTGGGCCTGATAGAGCCCGTTGGGGTCGAGCACCTCGCGGCCGACGATCCGGCTCATCCGGTCGATGTCGTACGCGGCCGCCTGTTCCGCGTCGTTCTTCGAACCCTCGTCGGTGAGGTTGGACTGGAAGATCCCGGCCGCCGAGCGCGGCAGGAAGTCCTCGTAGACGACCGGCTCCGGCACCGCGGCGCCGGAGGCGATCAGCTCCGCAAGGGTGATAGGTCCGGACGGGGCTTCGGGTAGAGCCTCCGGGCGGGGGGCGAAGGTGAAGTAAGCCAGGCCGCGGGCAGCCAGCTCGGCCTCGGTGCGCGGCAGGTGCTCCTCCCACACGCCCTTGGCGACGTCCTGTCGCACCAGGTCAGGGTCCGTGGCGAGCCGGGAGTCGACCTCGGCAACCATACGGTCGTATACGTCGCGTCCGGCTGGGGTGAGCGCGATCCCCCGGGCCTCGACCTCGCCGAAGCGCACCCGCAGCTCCCCGGGCTGGACCGATCCGTCGGCGTGGCGGAACAACCGCTTCTCTCCGAGGGCCTTAAAGGATGTCTGGCGCAGCAGCACGTCCGGGCCGTCCCAGCGCGGGGGACCCTGGATCTCGTCGATCATCGTGATGCCGCGGTCCTCCATGCCGGAGTAGAGCGCGTCGATGTCCAGCACCCGCGGGGTGAGGTGGTTGATGTGCGTGGATGCGACGCCGCCGATGTCGGAGGCCACCGCGGAGATCGCCTCGAGCCGGCGGTACCAGTCGTGGTCCACCGGTTCGGCGGACAGCTCGAACGCGCCGGTGGCGAGCTCCAGCAGCCGGTCCGCTTCCGTCTCCGGCAGTCCGCCGCCGGCTGCGGCCCGGTCGGCCAGTTCCAGCAGCTCGGGGACAAAGAGCTCGCGGTGCGCGAAGAAGTCGGCGAGCTCACGCTGGAGTGCCCCGTCGAAGAAGCGCTGGTCCTCGACGGCGAGCATCGAGGTGAACACGCGGAACGGATTCTTTGCCAGCTGGTCGGCGTCGATGGGGCGGAAGGCTGTGGAGACCACCGGCACCGCGGAGGACGCGGCGTCGCGCAGGTCGTAGAAACCGACCGGGTGCATGCCGAAGGCCGCGAAGACCCGGGCCACCTGCGACATCTCGCGGTCGGAGCCGACGCGGATGGCCCCGTGGCGCTCGGCAGTGACGCGCCCGATGCTGCCCAACCGCTCGGCATCGGCCCCGTGACGGCGCAGGTGTTCCTGGTTCACCTCGGTGGAGACTTCCACCAGCGTGTTGTAGGCCGGCACTTCGGTGCCGTACATCGTCGACAGGCTTTGGGCGAACGCGGCTCGCATTTCCCACTGACTCTTGAAACTCAATGGACTATTCCTTTCGGGGATTGTGCAGTAGTTGGATGCCGTGCGCATCCCTGTACAGCGTGGGCTTCAACGTCGACAGTCAGGGTGGACTGGACTCGAAAGGCCGTTGGACCGACACCTGCATGCAGGCGAGGACCTCGGCGTCGCCCAGCGGAGCGCGGAGTATCTACTGACGCTCGCCTCTGAGCGTCCGGGTCGCATTCCTATCGATTCGGAAGGACTCCGGGAGCCGCACCGTCGCATCAGGGCGCCCCAGGTACTCGATGGCGACGCCGTACATGCCACGTGCTGCTTCCAGTGATATGTAGCCGTTGACCACATCGTTGAATACATCCTCGATGTCCCGCTCGAAGGGGTCCTGGTAGCCTCCGCCACCGGGGAACCGGAACCTCACATGCGTGTCGGGGGCGAGCCTGAGCAGTGACTTGCGCGGCAGGTCTTCGCCTGTTTGGATGTCGGTGAAGCTCCCGGCGCTGCCGGGCATACCGCCGAGGGCACCCGCGGCGGGGTGGTCCACCCTGTCAATGTTGGCATTGACCGTCCAGGCCTGCCCGCCTCGCCGGCGGACTTGAAGCTGCTGCCCCAGTCCGCCGCGGAACTTTCCGGGGCCGCCGGAATCCGGCAGCAGTTCACGTTGGGTCTGGACCAGCGGGGTAAGGGTCTCGAGCACCTCAGTTGGGGCCGCGCGGACACCAGTGGGGAATCCTGTGGTCGTGAGGCCGTCCTTCGTGGGGCGGCCACCGCTGCCGCCGGCGCCGAACACCGTGAGGGTGAACGATTCGTCCTTCGTGGTTCCATTGCCCCGCCATACTGACATCCAGAGCGCGTCAGCGCTGGCGGCAGGCAGGCCCTCGGGCAGCGCAGGTCGCAATGCTTCGAACACCAGGCTGGGAAGGAAATGCCCCACCAAATGCCGGGAAGCCACTGGCGCCGGATCGAGACAGTTCAGAACCGAGCCTTCCGGGGCGGTGATGTGCACCGGCCGGAAGGACCCAGCATTGTGCGGCACTTCAGGCGCAAGAGCGGCCTTGATCGCGAAGGAAGTGTATGCGCGCGTGTAGTTCAGGACCACGTTGACGCCGAACGGGGATTGGGGGGAGGACCCCGCGTAGTCGACCGTGATGCCGTTGCCCCGGACGGTGACGGTGACCTGAAGGGTCAGGGGCTGGCCGCCGAAACCGTCGCACTCCATCGCTGCCGTGTACGTTCCGTCGGTCAGCTGTTCGATCGCGTTGCGCAGGGCGGCCTCGGACCGGTCCATGATTTCTGCTGCCACATCATCGATGCTGTCGAGTTGGTACTCGTCCATCAGCCTGAGCAGGCTGCGTGCCCCGACCTGGTTGGCGGCAACCTGGGCGTAGATGTCACCCAGGGTCTCATCCGGGGTCCGGACGTTGACCCGGATGATCTCCTCCAGGACCTCGTTCGGTCCCTCGGCAGTACGCAGCTTCAGGATGGGTATGCGCAGGCCCTCCTCATAGACCTCCGTGGCGGCCGCCGAGAGGATACGGCCTCCAATGTCGGGCGAGTGGCAGCAACTGGCGAACCACGCGACCAGCACATGGTTCCGAAACACCGGGGTGGCCACGGTGATGTCGTTGATCTGGCCTGCAGTCATCCACGGGTCGTTGGTAATCAAGACATCGCCTTCGGCCATGGACTGGGCCGGGTATCGCGAGGCGATGTGCCGCATTCCGGTGGCGAGGGCATTGATGTGGCCCGGTGTGCCGCCGGAGGACTGCCCGATCATTGAGCCTCGGGAGTCGAAAACCGCGCACGCCAGGTCGTATGATTCGCGAACCACCGGGCTGAATGCAGTGTTGACCAATGCTGCCTGCTGTTCGTCCAGCATCGAATGGAGGCGGTTCGATACCAACCCCACCAGGACGGGATCCGTACCCTCAAGGGCGACCACGGACGATTGTTGTTGCTGCATCATGATGCGCTCCCCTGATTGAAGTCGATGGATATGCTGCGGTCCTGCGCAACCGTGCAACGGCTGGCGGGCGGGATGACGAGAGTTGATTCTCTTTCTTCGATGAGTGCCGGACCCGCCAACGAGTGGCCGGGAGCAAGACGGTGGCGGTCATAGACCGGGGTCTGGACGTATCCGCTTTCCTGGGGGAAGTACGCCATCCGGTGACCCTTGAGGGCGTCCGCCGCATCCGGGGCATCCCGGAAACGGAGTTTGGCGTCCGGCTCGGGACCGCTTGAACGGACCCGCCAGGTAAGGATTTCGACGCCGACGCCCTGCGGCGCCACGTCACCGAACTTGCGTTCGTATTCCAGCGCGAAGGAGGCCAGGGCTTCCTGCTTCCAGGACGGGCTTGGAGCCGGCACGGGGACTTCGATTTCGTTACCCTGGCCGATAAAACGCATTTCAACGCTGCGTTCATGATGCATATCGGCTTCCGGCACCCCGGATTCCTTGAGCAGTTGCCCTCCTTCGTCCTCCAGCTTTTCGAACAACGCACAGATGCTGTCGTCCCCGACATCCGCCAAGGCCGCGTGCGAGGAGCGTACGACATCGATCGAGGTCGCCGCGGAAAGGAATCCGAGAGTGCTTAACACTCCTGCGGCGGGCGGCGCAAGGAGTTGCGGTGAGCCGAGCGCCTGAGCGACCCCGGGGCCGTGTAGGGGCCCGTTTCCCCCGGACACGAAGAGGGGCAGGCGGGCCGGGTCTTCGCCGCGTTCCATGGCGTGGACTCGTGCTGCATTGGCCATGTTTTCGTTCACCGTGGCATGGATGCCCCACGCCGCTTCGGCGATGTCGATTCCCAAGGGCCGGGCTATCTGGGCATCGATCGCGGCAGCGGCAGCATCGGCATCAAGCGGCATGGCACCGCCCAGGAACGACTTGGGATCGAGGTAGCCCAGCACCACGTCGGCATCCGTGACAGTGCACTGCTTTCCGCCGCGGCCGTAGCTAACGGGTCCCGGTTCGGAACCTGCGGAGTCCGGGCCGATGGTAATGAGGCCAAGGGAATTGATTCGGGCGACCGACCCGCCACCGGCGCCGATCTCGATCATGTCGATGACGGGGGCACGGACGGGCAGACCGGAGCCGGCCCGCAGCCTGTATACGCGGTTGACCTCGAATGTATGGGTCACGAGCGGACGGTTTTTCTCAATAATGCAGAGCTTGGCGGTCGTCCCGCCCATATCGAAGGCCATGAGGTTTGGCTGTCCGGCCGTCTTGCCGAAAGAAACGGCACCCAGCGCCCCGCCGGCCGGGCCGGACTCGAGCATGCGGATGGGGTAGCTGCGCGCTACGTCGATCGCGGTTACCCCACCGTTCGAGAGCATGATCAAGGGATCATTCTGCACACCGATATCTTTCATCCTTTGGCGCAAGTCCTCGAGGTAGTCCTCCACCACGCCTTGGACGTATACATTGGCCAGCGTGGTGCTGAAGCGCTCGTACTCCCGGATCTCGGGGTTGATCTCGCTGGAGAGCGCGATCCGCAGCCCGGGGGCGACAGCACGGATGGCTTCCCTGGCCTTGGCCTCGTGCTGTTCATTGATGTGGCTGTGAAGGAAACATACAGCGACGGCTTCGACCCCGGCCTCCACAAGTTCAAGAGCAACTTCCTGCACCTGTTGCACGTCGAGGGGCGTATCGACGGAACCGTCGCTTAACACCCTTTCGCGGATGCCGATCCGCAGGTGACGCGGCACCAAGGGCTGCGGGAGTTCCAGGTTCAGGTCGTAGAGCTCGTAGCGATGTTCCCTTCCCATCTCGATGACATCCCGGAACCCGTCCGTGGTCATGAGAGCCGTCTTCGCCCCACGGCGTTCGATCAGGGCATTGGTCACCAACGTGGTGCCATGGACGACGCCCTGGACGTCCGAACCCTTCAAACCGTGGGCTTTCAGCGTGTCCGCCAAGACGCTGGCTACCGCGGCTGCCGGCGCTCCATGCGTCGTTAGGGTCTTGCCCACACCGACAATTCCATCCGAATCCAAGATGGACAGGTCCGTGAACGTTCCGCCGATGTCTATGCCGACGCGCAGGTTGCCGGATGCAGCCATTGGATTGACCTCCAATTCGAAATGACGCAGGGCCTGTGACTCCGGCCACTGATTGATAAGAAAGATCCTACAGATCGTCGGACGATTTGCAAAGATTTCGTCGGACGATTTTTGCCTTAAGGATTTGCCGCCGACCAAGCGGGCGATCCTCTCAGTACAGTGAGGACCAAAGAGTGAAAAGAGTGAGGACTCCCATGAGCGCACCAGCAGAAGCTTCAGCGACCCCGGAGGCAACAACCAGCGCCGCCAGCCGCGTCGCCGTGGCCATACGCACACAAATTATCGAGGGATCACTGCTGCCCGGGGAGCGCCTCCCGGAGGAGCGGGTGCGAGCGGAACTGGGCGTGTCCCGAAGCACCTTACGTGAGGGCTTCCAACTGCTTATTCGAGAACGCCTCATGGTCCACCGTCTCAGCCGCGGCTTCTTCGTGCGGGAGCTTTCCCGCTCCGACATCTCAGATCTTTACGCTGTGCGCAGAGTCCTGGAATGCGGAGCACTGCGCCAGGTCACCCTCCTTCCGCCCCAGACACTAAGGGATTTGACGCACGCCGTATCGAAGGGGCAGCAAGCCGCCGAACAAGCGGACTGGCACATGGTGGCGGCCGCCAGCATCGGCTTCCATGAGGCGCTGGCCGCTCTCGCCGGCAGCCCGCGCCTCACTGCGCTTGCAAGGCAGGTTTTAGCCGAGTTTCGCCTGTCCTACGCGTATATGAGCGACCCCTCGTCCTTCCACGCGCCCTTTCTGGAGCGCAACGTCCAGATCGCAGAACTGGTGCGCTCGGGAGACCTTGAAGGCGGAGCCTTGGCCCTGGAATCTTATCTGCAGGACTCGGAGGAGGCCCTTCTCGCCCGCTACCCCGCCTCCAAGAGTCGGACGATTTAGCGCCGCATATCGAAGATTGTTTGAAAAATGCGTCCACTTAGGCCTTGTGATCATCAGACGATTCTTCTAAGGTTCTGTGATTAGCGCCACGCGGAGGTCCCGCTGGCGAGGAATCGTTGGGAGATCCCATGAGCTCTACATCCGTTAGTGCCGACAAGGCTCCACCGTCGCCGGCATTGGTACGCCGCGCCACGCTTGGAGCCACTGTCGGAAGCATCGTTGAGTGGTTTGATGTGGCCGTATACGGATACCTGGCCGTGGTTATCGGCCAGGTATTCTTCGGAGCCGACGATCCGACCACCGCCCTTCTCAGCTCTTTCGCCGTTTTCGCAGCCGCCTTTATCGTCCGCCCTCTCGGAGGGATCTTCTTCGGCTTCCTTGGTGACCGCGTCGGGCGGCAAAAGACTTTGGCCGCCGTAATCCTGCTGGTTTCCGCCGCAACGTTCGGCATTGGCGTCCTGCCCGGGCAAGCAGCCATCGGTGTTCTAGCACCCGTGCTGCTCGTAACTCTGCGCCTGCTCCAGGGCTTCTCGGCCGGTGGCGAGATGGGCGGCGCCTCCGCCTTCGTCGCGGAATATGCTCCCCCCGCACGCCGAGGCTTCCTCGTCAGTCTTGTGGAAATGGGGTGCATCCTCGGATTTCTCCTGGGCTCACTCACGGTCCTGATCCTCAATCTGATGCTCAGCCAGGACCAGGTGCTGGCATGGGGCTGGCGTATCCCGTTCCTTCTCGCCGCTCCGCTGGGACTCGTCGGCCTGTTCATCCGTTCCAAGCTGGAGGAAACTCCCGAATTCACCGCTTTGCGAGCCGCCGGAGGAGTCTCCAAAAACCCGTTGAAGGAGACCGTCACCAAGCACTGGAGGGCCGTTCTCATCGTCGGAGCCTTTGCCCTGTTCCAGAACGCAGCCCTGTACGTAGTTCTCACTTTCGTTCCCAGCCATCTCACCACGACCCTCGGTCACACCTCGCTCCTGGCCTCAACTTCCTCCGTCGTGACAATGGCTGTTGTCTGCTTGACGATTCCCCTCATGGGCGCACTCTCGGACCGAATCGGCCGCAAACGGATCCTCGCAACTTCATGCGTCTCGGCAATGATCCTGTCCTATCCGCTGTTCTTGCTGATGGAGCAAGGAGATCCTGGACTTGCCATGGCAGCGCACATCGGACTCGGCATCATCCTGGGCATATTCCTAGGGCCCGTCCTGGCAACGATGAACGAACTATTCACGACAGCGGTCCGGTACGGCGGATTCTCCCTTGGCTACAATCTGTCCGTGTCCATGTTTGGTGGCACCGCCCCCTTCCTCGTCACACTATTGATCGCCCAGACAGGCGTCACCGCTTCACCGGGGTTCTACATCATGGCAGCCGCACTCATCACCTTTGTCGTCCTAATCAAGACAAAGGAGACCGCCCCACGATTGACGGATGCCCGTACATCCGGAACTCCTTAGCGACGGGTCAACATTCGAAAGTAAACGAATACCGCTAGAAGCCTGGCGCTCCGTTCCCGAACGGCAGCGCCAGGCTTCATCTGGCGGAAGCCGCCGGCGTCGCTGAAACTCTCACAGACCACTCCGACGGGCGGCAGGCAGCCTCGACGGCAGAAACGCCGATAACGGCGCATAGGCCCATTTAAGTCCGGCGAATCGCATCGGGCGCGAATTCGACGGATTTTGATACGGGAAGCCCAGTTTTGCCTGCTCCCGCCCGGCTTTCCGGCAGTTTTGGGTCGCGGCATCTTTTCAAAGGACCGTTGGAATTGGGGTGGCGGTTGCCGGTCCGGAGGCGTGAGACGCGAGTCGGATCCGCGCCGTTGTAGGGACCTATCCAGCCGATTCGCACATTATGCGAAATTTTCGCACATGACGCGAGGAAGCATTGTGCCTGACCTACAAGCTACCGCACCTTCAACCGAGACAGGCCTGTTGGCGGCGTCATACTCGGCCGCATGGAAGCACCCGACGCACTCATTGGCCATCATGCCGGAAACGACGACCACCCGCCTTCCCAAGATTCACCCCCGACACCGTTGAACAAGCACAGGCAGAACCTCAACTTGACGAAATCACTTCCGGCAAGGCCGTCGTTCAAAGAGAAGTAAACGACAGCTCCGACGCCATGCCATAACGACGATTCCTGCAGTGAATTCAGAAGCAGACCTCATGAGCCCAAGGCCACTTCGGGCGCGTCCCATATGCCGGTCCTCCAGCAGGCATTGCCACTGCTGGAGGGCGGTCGCCAAATCTTCGAGGCACAATTTGTCGGTATGGCCCTCGGTTTTGTGCCCGAGTGAACCCTCTCCGGACACGCCGGGAGGATGCACCCTACGATGAGGACCTCTTCGAAACGACGGGCGGATACTCAAGCTGTTCTGCTACCTGCTCCCAGTGATCCGCGAACTGGCCGTAGGCGGTCTTGATCGGCGTGCCGACCGGAAGCTCCGGGCACTCGTTCTCGCCATTGCTGCCCCAGTTAACCCACCCCGATTGAAGGCGTTGGACAATTTGGAAGGCGCCCGAGGGTACACCGGTCCACCAGATCATTGCGCGCCCGGTGGACGAATGGAACTCCGCCGTCTTATTCGCCGGGCCGGGGAAAATGGTCTCGTCCGGCACGGCTGAGACATCGATGGGCGCCTCATCGATGGTCCATGCCCGGTCGGGCAAGTCGGCCCGGATATGGGCGGCAGTTCGCACCCGCTCGAGCCGTTCGCGGAGCATCGGCTCGTCAAGTGCTCCCTCCCAGATGCAGAAAAGGCGCCAGTACAGATCCCAATGCGCTCCTGCAATGCCGTCGGTCAACTGACTTCGGAACGCCTCGAACTTTTCATTGCTGGAGGGAGGAGCCTGAAGGCTTTCCTGGACCATGTTCGCCAGTTCCTCCGCATAGGGATCGCCTTCACGGTAGCGGGTGCCTCCATAGGCCGCGAACCGGTCGAAGACCAACTCCCCCTGTCCGCCCTCAAATTCGTCGCCCACAGTGATTTTGTTCGTGACTGCCCGCCCATTAATCACCGTCTGGAAATCGTCCACGCGGTAGCGCCGGCTGAAGTATGGCGTGCCGTAGGTGAACCACCAATCGATGACGAAGGACTTGTCTTTCAACTCTGGAAGCAGGCCATCCGGAATAGTGCCGTGCATCCTGTAGTGGTGCAGTACGGGGCCGCGCTCAACCACCTCGATCTCCACCGTGGCGTGTTCCGGCGGGTTGATGAGCCCGTTCTCGGGGGTGAAGAACGGGCCGTAGAAACCACCAATGGCGTTATTGCCCGAAGGCAGCAGGTCGATTCCTTCATCGATTGAACGGAAATGACGCAGCCCCCACTTCGAGGAACCCTCCCCCTGCGCCGTACCGACGCACATCTCGAGGTCGAAGTACCCGGTGTCCAGGCGGATGAAGGCATCCTGCTCCACGGGCGGCAACTCCGTGATCCCGTCCGCCTCTGTCGCCGGGCCCATGAGCGTCAGTTCTGTCTCCCCTTCGAACGTCAGTACTGTCACGAAGGACGTTCTGCCGGGGGCCTCTGCCTGCGCCAGTTTCTGACACAGGACGTCCCGGCCTTCCCGGGTCCGCGCCGTCCAGAGCGGCTCATGGAACTCTCCCTCGAGGGTGAAGGTAATGGGTTCGTTCACCCGTTTCGCTGGAAGCGGATCGCTTACGACGACGGTGTGTGTCACCTGCGCGGTTCCTTCACGGCTGTTGTTGGGCATGGATTCAGGACGTGGTAATGGGTTGTCCACCGACGTCACCCCTCCTCCGTACGGATCGGCGTAACCGGAGCGGGCGCTGCTTCAGGCTGTCGATTGAAACCGCCAGGATGATGACGATGCCCTGGATGAGGAGTTGGGTGAAGAACGGAACGTTCATCAGGATCAGTCCAGTGGTAAGGACGCCGAGAATGACTGAACCGATGAGCGTACCGATGATTCGTCCACGTCCACCCATCAGGCTCGTGCCGCCGAGAACCACCGCGGCAATGGCGGTCAGTTCGTAGCCTGTTCCCGCGGTGGGTTGTGCGGAGACAACGCGGGCCGAAAAGATGACACCGGCCAGTCCCGAGCAGGCTCCGGCGATGACGTAAACCGACAAGAGGACGCCTTTGACGTTGACGCCTGCCAGTCTCGCTGCCTCGGGGTTACCTCCTACGGCGTACACATGGCGTCCGTACCGGGTCCGCTCAAGGACAAACCATCCCACTACGTACACAACCACCATCACGATGACCGGTACTGGTATGCCCAGAACATAACCGTTACCGAAGTCACGGAAGTTCAACGCATTATCCACGACCGGCACACCGCCGGTCATGGTGTAGGCAAGGCCCCGATGGAAGATCATGGTTGCGAGTGTCACGATGAAGGCGGCCAGGGACATGTAGGCCACGAAGAACCCATTGATCGCACCGGCGGCGGCTCCTGCGAGTACTCCAAGAAGAATCGCGAACGGGGCGGGCACGCCATTCAGCGCCACGAGTACGCTGGCCACCCCTGATACGGCGACTATCGAGCCGACCGACAGGTCGATCCCGGCGGTCAGAATGACGAAGGTCATGCCGGCAGCCAAAATGGCCGTCACCGAAATGGAGCGCGCGATGTTCAGAATGTTGTCAATCGACGCAAAGTTCGGCGCGATGATGATCATGAGCACAACCAGGATAAGCAGGACTGCCAGGATTCCTACCCGGTCCCACCATCGTGCAAAGTCGAACGGTTGCCGGTCATGGTCTTCGGTGGCGACCGGCGTCGCGGCGCGGTCGGACTGCGTGTTCTCGGTCATCGTGATCCTTCGTTGTCTGTGGCCGCCGTGCCGGTGGCGTGGAACATAACATCCTCTTCTGTCGCGGAGTCCGCGGCCATCTCCGCCACCACCCGGCCGGCGCGCATGACCAGGATGCGGTCGCTTATGCCGATGGCCTCCGGGAGGTCTGATGAGACCACTAGGATGGCCTTGCCCCGGGAGGCGAGTTCATTAATGAGCTGGTAGATTTCGCTCTTCGCCCCAATATCGACCCCTCGCGTAGGCTCATCCAGGATCAGCACCTCAGACTCACGCATGAGCCAGCGGGCCAGCGCCGCCTTTTGCTGGTTGCCTCCGGAGAGCGCGCTGACGGGTAACTGAGCGGCATTGAGTCTCAGCCGGAGGCGCTCCATGCCTTTCTTCACCGACTGCCGGATACCGGGCCGGTCCAGCACGCCAAGGCGGGAGTGACGGTCCAGGGAGCTGATAGCGATGTTGTCTTCGACCGTGTGTTCAAGAAAGAGTGCCTGCTCCTTTCGGCTCTCCGGCACCATTGCGATACCGGCGGCAATGCCGGCCCGGGGTGAGGCCGAGTTGGCAGCGGCTCCGTTGATGAGCACCTCCCCTGACTCGGACTTGTCCGCGCCGAAGATGAGGCGGGCAAGTTCGGTGCGGCCGGAGCCGATCAGACCGGCAAGACACACAACTTCACCGCCGCGGACCTGCAGACTGGCCGGGCCCACCTCCGCACCACTGAGATCGCGGACATCCAGGACAACTTCACCGGGAGTACGCTGCTCATGGTGATAGAGGTCATCCACGGACCGGCCCACCATCATGCGCACTACATCAGGCGGTCTGATATCACTCTTCTGCTTGGTGTCCACGTAGGTTCCATCACGCAGTACCGTTACGCGATCGGCCAGGTCCCACACTTCCTCCATCCGGTGGGAGATGTAGATGAGCCCGACTCCGGCACTCCTCATCTCATTGAGGATGCGGTAGAGCGAAACGGCTTCACCCCGTGACAAAGCGGCGGTGGGTTCGTCAAGGACGAGAATTCGAGCTTCCTCGCTGATTGCGCGGGCGATCTCCACCATCTGCTGCAGGCCGACAGTGAGGTCACCGAGCGGACGGCGTGGGTCGATCTGGGAACCGATGCGTTGAAGCTTTTCCCGGGCGGCCCGGGTCATGGCCCGCCGGTCCAGAACGCCGAACTGCCCCTTGGGCTCCCGCCCCAGCGCGAGGTTTTCGGCCACGGTCATGGTGGGTACCGTGTTCAGCTCCTGGTGGATTATCGCAATCCCGTGCGCCCTTGCCTCCTGCGGAGAACGAATCTCAATCTCCTGGCCGTCGAGCAGGATGCGCCCGGCATCACGATGCTCGTTTCCGGCGAGGATCTTCATCAGCGTTGATTTGCCGGCGCCGTTCTCACCCATGAGGGCGTGAATTTCGCCCGCATATAGGTCGAAGTGCACCGAGTTAAGAGCCAGCGTGGCCCCGTAACGTTTGGTGACGCCGTCGACCTTCAACAGCGGTTGAGGATTAGTTGTCATGGCGCCGTCTTTCGTTAGTACCGGGAGGGCAGGATTGTCGGTGCATTACCATCCCTCGTATTCGTCCACGTTTTCGCGGGTCACCAGCTCGCTGGGAATGAGGATGGTGGTTTCCTCCAGCTCCTCACCCCGAAGAATGGTTTGCGCGGCTTCGACGCCCTGCCGGACCATCTCGGCTGGGTCTTGGGTGGCGGTCGCAACAAACGGTGAACCCTCGCGCTTGAGTTCATCGACGGCGGCCGGGCTGCCGTCTACACCGGTGATGATGATCTGCTCGCTGAGGCCGGCCTGTTCAACGGCGAGTACCGCGCCAAGTGCGGAGGGGTCGTTCATCTGGCTGGAGTATCCACCGCGATGACGATGACGCCCGCTTGCTTCGCACGTTCAATAGCTGGTGCAATACCCGCCTGGTGGACAGCGCTGATGACAATGAGGTCCACACCGCCCTGGATGAAGGCGTCGATCTGTGTGCTTTGATTAGCCAGGTCCAGGCGTGCATCCTGCACGTTGAGGGTGGCGTCGAGTTCTTCCGCGGCTTCTTCGGCGCCCTTCACCATGGCGGCGAAGAAGGGATTGGATAGGTCCTGCACCATCAGGGCCATGGACTCGATGGATTCGGGCGGAGGGGCGGCTTCGGTTGGTGCCGACGTGCACCCAACCATGCCGAGGGTGGCAGCCACGCTCACGGTGGCCGCGATGGAGCGGTACCGGATGGTATTCATAGGGCTCCTTTATCGGATTGTTCTAAATTGAGGGGTACACAGCCACAGGACCTTCGAATGATCAGGTTGGAACCAACCTCACGGCGGTCCTCCGGGCGGTACCGCGGTGTGGCTTCCCCGTTCCCCGCGGTCTCGGCCTGTTCGTCGATAAGGCGGGTCAAAATGGTGGCGGCAATTTCGCCGATATGTTTGCTGTCCTCATTGAGGACAGTCATCGGTGGATTCACGAATGGGGCCCAAGGGAATTCGTCGAAAGCCACCAGCGCAACTTCGTCCGGGACCCGGATGCCGTGGCCATGTAGGACGTCCAAGGCGCCGCGGAGAAGTGGATTGTTTCCGGCGATCACGGCGCGTGGTGGTTTCGAACCGTTGGCCGCCAGATGGGCGGAAAGTGCGCGGGCGGCCGAGTCAGGATCGTTTTCGCACTCGATAACCGTTAGTCGTGCACCGGTGTTGGCGGCTGCCGCGGTGATGCCGCGTTGACGCTCCGCCCTGGTTGACCAGCGGGATGGATACATAAGCAGCGCCCAGTCCTCATAGCCGTGCTCTCCGAGGTGGTTGCCTACAGCCAGGCTCGCGGCGTAGTTGTCCGTCGTCACACTGGCTGCATCCCGAACGCCTTTCGGCGGGCTTGAATCCACAAAGACCACAGGAATTCCCCAGCTCTCAAGCAGCCGGACGTTATCGAGGCTAAGAATCAGCGTGGAGACGACTCCCGCGGTTCGCGCCTGGATGATGTCCTGCACAATAGCGTTCTCGGCCTCAGCTGAATAGACGCCGTCCGTAGCGAGGTCAGCCACCACCGCGCTCCGCCCCGATGCCCGCAGGACCTGCTGGACACCACTCATCATGTCGATGTAATAGTAATTCGAGGTGCTGGCCGTCATCACGGTGACCGATGCAGAGGTGTTCCTGCGCAGCTGTTGGGCCGCTCGGTTGGGCACATACCCCATTTCCCGGGCGGTGCGAAGAACTGCCTCCCGGCTGGCTTTGGAGACGCCACCGGCGTTGTTGAGGGCGCGCGAGACGGTATAGACGGACAAGCCTGAAGCGGCGCTGACGTCCACCAAGGTCGGCTTCTTGGGCACCTTCTTGATCTCCTCGCATGTAGGTCTATGAGGGACATCTCCTAGATTGAAGGCGTCCCTAAACGTTTAGCAATAAACGTTTAGGAAGATGTTATGCGCATCACACAACTTCCGTCAATAGGTCACTGTTGACTCATAGATAACCTCCGCGTATGCGGATACGTTGCCTCGTTTGAAAACCTCCGTCTAGCGGGGTGTCGACGTACGGCAGGGGCCCGCACCGTCAGCAGGTGGGGCCTCTACCCGGTCGCGTCCTTTTCATCGGGCGACGTTCGGTCTTCACAGGAAGGTACGGTATGACGACCGAAGTGGGTATGCCCGGGAAACCCGCGACCTGCATGGCGTGCTGCGGGCGATCCTGCGGATCCGCGGTGTAACCGCACCGCAACATCCCTCTCCCTCGCGATCACATTCCCTACCGCGTCCAACCGCTGCTGCGAACGCTGGGGGAATCACTCCCCCGCCCAGTCTGACTACACGGCCAGGTACCGATAACGGCGCATATGACACCAGTAGACGCTTCGTGGATGACTGCGGAGAGGTAGACCTTCTGGAAGGGGCAACGGATGCCCAGTTAGTGTGCGGCGGCGACAAGGTGCTGGCTCTGGTTCCAAGGAATGTCGGCGCGCGAAGACTTATACAGCGCCGACGGCTGTTACTTCTACCCTCATCCCTTCGACCGCGAGGGCGGAAACCTGAACGGCGCATCGTGAGGGAAAGGGCCGCGGAACAGTGCGTTCATAAAATTGGTTGAAAGCCACGCGATCCGCGATGTCGGTCAAGTAAATCGTGAGATGGACCAGACGATCCATCGAGGATCCGGCCTGGGTCAGAACCGCGTCCAGGTTGGCGAAGATCTGCTCCGTCTGGTCATTGACGTTGCCGGTCTCGATGCTGCCGTCCTCGCGGCGGGGAATGACAGTGGCGTAGACGAGGCCGCCGGCAACCACGGCACGCGAGGCGAGGGGCATAGGGCGACGCTGGCGACTGGTCCGGGGAATGGGGGCCCAGTCGCCAGCGTCACGGGCAGTACAGGGTTGGTCAGCGGAGGGGGTCGAAGCGGCGCATGACGGTGGGGGTGCTGTCGCCGGTCATGGAGGCGGCGAGCATTTTGCCGGTGAGCGGGCCGAGGGCGACGCCCCACATGCCGTGGCCGCCGGCCACGTGGACACGGGAGGACTTGGTGGCGCCGATCAGCGGTAGGCCGTCCGTGGTGCAGGGGCGGGAGCCGACCCATTCCTCCTTGCGGTCCTGCCAGGCGATGCCCTTGAACATCGGCGTAGCCGCGTCGATGATGGCCTTGATCCGGCGCGGGTCCAGCGGTGCGTCTGCGTCGCGGAATTCCATCATGCCGGCCACGCGGAAGCGATCCCCGAGCGGGGTACAGGCGACACGCTGCGCCGGGAAGTAGATAGGGTGGGTGGGCATGACCTCTGGAACCACGGTGAAGCTGTAGCCGCGGCCGGCCTGCACGACCCGCTTGACACCGAACCGGCGGGCGAGCTTGCCCATCCAAGCACCGCTGGCGATCACCACGTTGTCGGCCTGGAGCAGGCGGCTGTCCGCGGCGATCACGCGGACGCCGGTGCCGTCGTCCCGGATGTCCACGACGTCGAAGCCGCTGATGATTTCGGCGCCGCGGGCCTTGACTGACTCGGCGAGGGACTCCATGAACTTCGGCGGGTTGATGAAGCGCTGGTCGCGGATCTGCACGCCGGCCCGGACACCGGAACCCAGTGTCGGTTCGAGGGCGCGGAGCTCGTCGCCGTCCACCAGGTTGTAGTCCACGGTGCCGCCGGCGCGGCGCACCGCGTCGAACTCGTGGACCAGGGCGTCGCGGTGCTTGTGCGAGACGAAGCCGGCGAGGAACGGGTCGGCCACCCTGGTAGGCTCGCCGACTGCGCCGTTGGAGGTTGGGGCCGCGGCGGTCAGGGTCGTGGTCCCGGCGCGGGTGGTGGTTGTGGTGCCGGAGGCTGCGCTGTCGCCAGTGGTGCCGGCCGCCGTCGTCGTTGTTTGCTGGGAAGTGTTGAGGAGGTTGCCGCCTTCGGCGAGTTCGTCGTAGGCGTCCATGCCGATGCGGTTGACCTCGGTGAAGACTTCCATGGCCTCGCGCCATTTCCCGGGGGTGCAGTGGCGGGCGAAGCCGATCAGGAAGCGCAGCAGCTGCGGGTTGGCGGAGAGCGGGATGTAGAGCGGGGAGGACGGATCGAGCATGGCCTTGAGCCCGTAGCTCAGGACCGCCGGTTCGCTCAGGGGCAGGGTCAGCGCGGGGGTCAGCCAGCCGGCGTTGCCCCAGGAGGATCCGGAGGCGACGCCTTCCTTGTCGACCACCGTGACCTGCACGCCGCGTTCCTGCAGGTACCAGGCGGTGGAGAGTCCCACCATGCCCGCGCCTACCACCACTACTTGCTCAGGCGCCTTCGAGTTACCCATTGTGTTCTCCGATCAGTGCTTCAGTTGGTGCCAATCCTGTTTTTGTGTGCGGCAGGCCGGTGCCACCCCCACGGGGCACCGGCCTGCCTGTCCTGCTAGGTGGAGCTGATTCGAGCCGTTGGCTTCGAACCGTTGCCCGGTTTAGACGTAGTCCTTGTACTTCTCGAGCATGCGGACCGGCTTCTTCAGGGCGTCGCGGCGGAACGGGTCGCCCAGTTCGCGGGTGCACATGACCTCGATGACCGTGGTGACGCCGTCGTTCATTTGGGCGTTCAGGGCGTCCTTCAGCGCGGCGCCAACGTTCTCCAGCTGGTCCACCACGATGCCCTCGGCACCCATGGAGCGGGCCATCTCGGCGAAGCTTTCGCCGTCGTTATCGAGCTCGCCGGCAACGAAGCGGCGGTTGTAGAACTCCACCTGGTTCTTCTTCTCCGCGCCCCACTGGCGGTTGCGGAAGACGATGGCGGTGACCGGGATGTTGTGCCGGACGGCGGTGAGGACCTCGCCCATGCTCATGGCCCAGGCACCGTCGCCGGCGTAGGCCACGGCGGGACGCTCCGGGGCGGCGGCCTTGGCACCGATGATGGTGGGCAGGGCGTAGCCGCAGTTGCCGAAGCTCATCGGGGCGAAGAAGCTGCGTGGCTTCTCGAAGCGCAGGTAGCTGTGTGCCACCGAGTTGATGTTGCCGATGTCGGTGGAGATCATGACATCCTCCGGCATGGCCAGCTCCAACTCGCGCAGGACCTGGCGCGGGTGCAGCCAGTTGCCCTCCTCGTGCTTGGCCTCCTCGATGACGTCCAGGCTGTACTCGTCCTGCTCGTGCGTCCAGGCGCTGAGTTCCTGCTCCCACGCGTCCTTCTCCGCCTTGATCCGCGCGGCGCGCTCTGCCTTGGTGGCGTCGCTGGTCAGCGTGCGGTCGGCGAGGAGCTGGGTGAGTTCGGTGGCGACGGCCTTCGCATCGCCGCAGATGCCGACGTCGATTTTCTTGACCAGGCCGAGCATGGTGTGGTCCGCGTCCACTTGGATGATCTTCGCGTTCTCGGGCCAGTAGGCCTGCCCGTACTGCGGCAGCGTGCCGAACGGGCCCAGCCGGGTGCCGAGGGCGATAACGACGTCGGCCTCCGAGATGAGCTTCATGCCCGCCTTGGATCCTTGGTAACCCAGCGGGCCGCACCACAGGGGGTGGCTGGCGGGGAAGGAATCGTTGTGCTGGTAGCTATTGACCACCGGGGCGCCGAGGCGTTCGGCGAGCGCCTTGCACTCCTCGACGCCGTCGGCCATGACCACGCCGCCGCCGGAGACGATGACCGGGGCCTTGGCCGTGGCGATCAGCTCGGCCGCCGCCTCCAGGCTTTCCTTGCCGCCGGCGCCGCGGTCCACCCGGCGGGGCTTGGCGATTTCGGTGGTGATCTCGCCGTAGAAGTAGTCGCGCGGGATGTTCAGCTGGGTGGGGCCGTTCTCGCTCATGGCGCGGTCGAAGCAGCGGGCGGTGAACTCGGCCATGCGGGCGGGGTTGACCACGTGGCCCTGGTACTTGGTGAACTCCTGGAACATGGGCAGCTGGTTGGCTTCCTGGAAGCCGCCGAGGCCGATGCCGTTGGTGCCCGCCTCCGGGGTCACGATGACCACCGGGCTGTGCGCCCAGTAGGCGGCGGCGATGCCGGTCACGCAGTTGCTGATGCCGGGGCCGTTCTGGCCGATCACCACGCCGTGGCGGCCGCTGGCCCGGGCGTAGCCGTCAGCCATGTGGGCGGCGCCCTGCTCGTGGACTACAGGGACCAGCCGGATGCCGGCGGGGGCGAAGATGTCCATGGCGTCCATGAAGGCCGAGCCCATAATGCCGAAAATGTCCGTGACATCGTTGGAGACCATGGTCTCGACGAAGGCCTCCGACGGGGTCATCTTCTGGACGCCCTGGACGACCTCCCGGCCCGTGTTCTGCTCGCTCATAACAACTCTCCTTTGAATCGTGCCGCCGCGCTGGGCGATAAGAAGTTCCAAAAAATGATTCGGATTGCTCCCGAAAACGGGACTGGCACCAACATATGCGGTCTGGATCACATCGGTCAACACATATTCCGTTTTTTCTTCCCAGTGATACTATTTTTTGAAACAGCGGAACATTTTCTCGGCAAGGAGGCATCATGGAAGGCTTGACGGAGCCGGACCTCGGTCCGGTAGGCAGCGTCCAGGGCGAGACGCCGGCACTGCGGCTGTTCGCCCTGCTGGAGTTCATCACCACGCGCGACCAGCTCTTCACCCTGCAGTCCCTGGTGGACCAGACCGGCATCCCGAAGCCCACCCTGCACCGCATGCTGCAGCAGCTGGAGGGCGCGGACTTGCTGATGCGCCAGAGCGACGGCAAGCACTACGGCACCGGCGCGCGGATGCGGCGGATGGCCGAGGACGTGCTGCTCAACGACACCCGGCATGGCTCCCGGCACGCGGTGCTGAAGAGCCTGGTGGACGAGATCGGCGAAAGCTGCAACATCACTGCGCTCTCCGGCAATGAGGTGATCTACCTGGACCGGGTGGAAACCACGGAGCCGCTGCGCATCCATCTGGGCCCGGGTTCCCGCGTGCCGGTGCACTGCTCGGCCAGCGGCAAGATGATCCTCTCCCAGTTCGGCCCCGCCCAGCGCGAGCGGGTGATCGCGATGCAGCCGCTGAAGGTTTTCACCCGGCATACGCAGACCAATCCTGCGCTGCTGGAGGAAGAGCTGCGGCAGATCCGGCTGGACGGCTACGCGCTGGACCGCGAGGAATTCCTCGACGGGCTGGTGTGCATCGCCGTCCTCGTGCCCAACACCACCACCCGCTCCAACATGTGCGTGGCGGTCCAGGCGCCCATTGTCCGGATGTCCTCGGAGGACCTGGTCCGCCTGCTCCCCTCGCTGCGCGCCGCGGCCGAAACGCTGGGCCGGATCGAAGAACAGCAAATGTCCGATGGGCCCTCCCTCGCCCTCTCACTGGCAGGAGGATGAGCATGGAGTTCCGCCCCGGCCTGATGGTCTCGGCCCGCGACGCCTTCGGCATCGACAGCGGCCTTATGGTGCCGATGTTCCCCGAGCCCAACGAGCACGTGCCGGAGCTCGATCCGGCCTACCGCTTCAACCATGACGTGACGCTCGCCCTGCTGGCCGGCTTCGCGCACAACCGGCGGGTGCTGCTCCAGGGGCTGCACGGCACCGGGAAGTCCACGCACATCGAGCAGGTGGCCGCCCGGCTGAACTGGCCGTGCATCCGGGTGAACCTGGACGGCCACATCAGCCGGCTGGACCTGGTGGGCAAGGACACCGTGGTGATCGAGGACGGCCGGCAGGTCACCCGCTTCCAGGAGGGCGTGGTGCCGTGGGCCCTGCAACAGCCCATGGCCCTGATCTTCGATGAGTACGACGCCGGACGGCCGGACGTCATGTTCGTCATCCAGCGATTGCTCGAGCGCGACGGCTCCTTCACGCTGACCGACCAGAACCGCGTGCTGCGCCCGCACCCCGGCTTCCGGCTCTTCGCCACCTCCAACACGGTGGGGCTGGGCAACCTGAACGGGATGTACCACGGGGTCCAGCGGCTCAACCACGCGCAGATGGACCGCTGGAACATCGTGGCCTCGCTGAACTACCTCCCCGCCGCGGAGGAGATCGCCATTGTCCAGGCACGGGTTCCTTCCCTGGCGGACGGACCCGGCACGGCGCTGGTGTCGTCGATGGTGGAAGTGGCCAACCTGACCCGGCAGGGCTTCCTGGCCGGCGACGTGTCCACGCTGATGTCCCCGCGCACTGTGATCAGCTGGGCCGAGAATGTGGCGGTCTTCCGCGACCCGGCACTGGCCTTCCGGCTCTCCTTCGTCAACAAGTGCGACGAGTCGGAGCGGACCGTGGTGGCCGAATACTTCCAGCGCTGCTTCGACGCCGAGCTCGAGGAATCCTTTGAGCTCGCCCCCGCGTACGCCTAACCGTATGGTGACGGCTGATCGCACGGCGACCGCAGGCCGCACGGTGATGGCAGATCGCACAGTGACGGCAGATACCGCTGCCCGGCGCCGGCAGCAGCAGATCCGGCAGCTCTGCGCGGCCAGCATCCGCGCGCTGGCCGCGGACCAGGCCTTGGACTTCCGCGGCGACCACCTCTACCGGGGCCGCAGCGTGCTCCCGCTGAACGCGCCGCACCTCTACCCTGACCATTCGTCCGACGGCTTCGGTTCCTTCCGCGGCGCCGCGGACGGGATGGCCCTGCGGCTGCTTCACTCCGACCCCGTGCTCCACGCCCGGCTGCGCCCTGCCGGCCAGACGGCCCGGCTGGTGTTCGAGCTGCTCGAGCAGTTCCGGACGGAGTCCCTGGCCAACCAGCCCGGGGTGGTGCGCAACCTGCGCCTGCGCCACGAGGCCTGGTCCACCCAGTTCCACCGCTCCGGCCTGACCGAGACGTCCCTCGGCCTGCTGCTCTACACGACGGCCCAGGTCTGCCGGTCCCGCGTGACCGGCGAGCCGGTGGTCGCCGAGACCGAGGACCTGATCGAGCAGACCCGCGGCAGGCTTTCGGCCCTGCTCGGCCCCGACCTGGCCCTGCTGCGGCGGACGCGCACCCGCCAGGCGGACTACGCCGAGCCGGCGCTGGCGATCGCCGTCGTTATTGAATCCCTGGCCGACTCCGCGCAGGCGGACAACGACGGCGGCGCCGAACGCTCCGCGCGCAAGACCCGCGAGCAGTTCAGCCTGCTGGTGGATGCGGAAGAGGATGCCTGGCTGCCCGAGACCGCGGCCTCGGGGGCCAGCCCCACGCTGGCGGACGACGGCGGGGCCTACCGCGCCTTCACCACCGCCTATGACCGGATCCAGCGCGCCGCCTCGCTGGTACGGCCCGAGCTCCTGCATGACTACCGGCGCCGGCTGGACAAGCGGATCGCGGACAGCGGCGTGAACGTGGCGCTGCTGGCGCGGCGGCTCGAGCCCTTGCTGTGCGTGCCGGTGACGTCGGGTTGGAACAGCGGGCAGGAAGAAGGAATGATCGACGGTGCCCGGCTCAGCCAGCTGGTCTGCTCCCCCGCCGAACGCCGCCTCTTCCAGACCGAGCGGCATGAGGCCAGGCCCGCCACCGTGGTCAGTTTCCTCATCGACTGCTCGGGCTCCATGAAGCAGCACGGCGAGGGCATCGCGGCCTACGTGGACGTTTTCCTGCGCGCGTTGGAGCGGATCGGGGTGGCCAGCGAGGTGCTTGGGTTCACCACCGGGGCGTGGAACGGCGGGAAGGCCGCGCGCGACTGGAAGCGTGCCCGCTCCCCGCGCCGCCCGGGCCGGCTCAACGAGGTCAACCACCTCGTCTTCAAGGACGCGGACACCAACTGGCGCAAGGCCCGGCCCGGCATCGCGGCACTTTTGAAGACCACCCTGTACCGGGAAGGGATCGACGGCGAGGCGGTCCAGTGGGCCGCGCGCCGGCTGGCCGACCGGACGGAAGAGCGTCGGATCCTGATTGTCCTCTCCGATGGCAGCCCGGCCGACGGCGCCACCGCACTGGCCAACGACGAACACTACCTGCAGCAGCACCTCGCCAGCGTGGTCCGGGAACTGGAGGACGTCGGCGCGGTCAACGTCTTCGGCGTCGGCCTCGGACTGGACATGAGCCCGTACTTCTCCCGCTCGCTGATCCTGGACACGGAGCGGCTGGGCCAGCCCGAAGGCGTGCGCGAACTGCTCGGGCTGCTGGAGCGGTCGCTGCCGCCGCTGCGGTAGCGGCCCGTGCCCGGAACAGACCACCTGTACCCCTTGGTGCCGCGAAAGCTTAAAGGTACAATCAAGTTCTGGCCCGGCCGCTCGAGCCGCCAGTAAATTCGTTGTTGGGGGAAATAACAATGGCACGTCTATCAGGGCGCCTTCTATCCGCGCGCCTTCGCTCGTTTCCGGCTTTTGCCGTCGTCGGAGCCCTGGCCGTCATGAGCCTTTCGGCCTGTTCGCCGGACGATTCCGTGGAGGCGGAAGTGGTCCGCGTCGTCGACGGCGACACGTTCGAAGCGCAGTACGGCGGAGCCACGAAAATGGTCCGCCTGCTGAATATCGACACTCCGGAAACGAAGCACCCGAACAAGATTGTGGAGTGCCAAGGTCCGGAGGCCACGGAGTTCCTGCAGAACAAGCTGCCGCCGGGATCAACCGTCACGCTGCGCTTCGACGAGGAGAAGACGGACAAATTCGACCGTGTCCTGGCAGCAGCATTTGTCGGCGACGAACTGGTGAACGCCTCGATCGCCCGCGTCGGACTCGGCACGGCCGTAACGTTCGGCGCCAACGACAAGTACTACGACGACGTCAAGGCGGCCCAAGACGAGGCGGCGCAGAACAAGGCCGGGCTGTTCCAGGAAGGGCTCGCCTGCAGCCCTGCGGTCCTCGCGGAAGCGCAGATCGCTGCGCTTGCCGCACCGGTGGAGCCGGGGACCGCGGCGACGTCGGCCGAGATTGCGGCGGCGGCAGCCGCACTCGGAACGACCATTGCCGCGGCTTCAGCAGTAAAGGACCTCTTCAACGACGCGAAGGCCGCGGTGGTGGTCGCAGCTCTCGGCGCAGCGGCTGCCGCCGACTCCGAGAAGAAGCTGGGACGCTCCCTCACAACTGCCGAGACACAGCACAAGGCACTTGAGGGGCGCGCCGCCGACGTCAAGGCGGAGGAGAAGCGGAAGGCTGCTGCCGCCAAGGCCAAGGCTGCCGAGAAGAAACGGCTGGCAGAGGAGAAACGCCGCGCTGAAGAACGGGCGGAAAAAGCTGCGGCACAGGCAGCCGAGGAAGCCGCCGCACGCGCGGCTGCGGAGGCAGAGGCTGCCGCGCGGGCTGCCGCCGAAGCGGAAGCTGCTCGACGCGCCGCACCGCCTGCACCGGCTTACGAAGCACCGAAACAGCATAATGTCGCGCCGGCTCCGGCTCCTGCCCAGCAGGATCCCTACCCCGGATACACCGGCCCCCGCTGCTACGCCCCGGGCGGTAAGACCTACACACCCTGCTAGCAAGTAATTACCTACGGGAGAAACCTCATGATCGACTTCGCCAACGGCTCGCTCTTCAAACTCCAACCGGCCAACGTCCAGGATATTTTCGGCGACATCGAGCCGCTGCTCGTCCAGGGAGAAAACGCGATTGCCGCTTTCCGCGGGATCCGCGACTTCGTGGTCTTCACCGACAAGCGCCTGATCACGGTTAATATCCAGGGCATCACGGGCAAGAAGCGCGATTTCACATCGCTGCCCTACTCAAAGGTCCAGGCGTTCTCCGTGGAAACAGCCGGCACGTTCGACCTCGACGGCGAGCTTGACCTGTGGTTCAGCGGCCTCGGCAAGATCCGCCTCGAGTTCAAGGGAAACGTCAATGTACAGGGACTCTCGCAACTCATAGCCCAGTTTGTCCTGTAACTTCACCAGCCGCCACGCGTCGGCGTATGTCCCTTGCGGGCGTCGTCGGGCATCGTCATTTCGGCGCGCAGGCCCAGGAGCCGGATCGGCCGGCCCGGTTCGATTACGGCTGCTAGGTCCAGGGCCCGCGCGAGGATTTCGTTCTTGTCGAATGTCTCGGGAATCTTCTTCGCGTGGGTCTTGGTGAAGAACGGCGCGTACCGGACCTTGAGGGTCAGCCCAATCACCGGCCGTCCTTCGGCCATAACATCCTCGAGGACTCGTACCGTCAGCTCCCTTACGGCCTCGTCCACCTGGGCGGGCTCGGTCAGGTCGCGCTGGAAGGTTGTTTCCCGGCTGTGCCCACGGGCGACCCACGGGGTGTCGTCCACAACGTTGGCGCCGTCCCCGCGTCCGAGCTCCGCGTACCAAGGACCCATCTTGGGGCCGAACTCCGGGACCAGGTCCTGGGGGTCGGCCGCGGCGAGCTCGGCGACTGTGTTGATGCCTAGTTTGGCCAGCCGGCCCGACACTTTGGGTCCAACACCCCACAGGTCCTTGGTGGGCCGGCTGCCCATGACGTCGAGCCAGTTCACGGCAGTGAGGCGAAAGACGCCAGCAGGCTTGCCGAAACCGGTGGCGACCTTGGCCCGGACCAGGGTGTCGCCGATGCCCACGCTGCAATGCAGCTGCGTCCGCTCGAAGACAGCGGCCTGAACTTGGCGGGCGTAGGCCTCCGGGTCTTCTGTCTCTGTGCCGACAAAAGCTTCATCCCAACCCAACACCTGCACGATGGCTCCGGACTGCGCGCGCAGGGTAGCCATCACCACTTCAGACGCCGCGAGGTAAGCCACCTGATCGACCGGCAGGATCACAGCGTCGGGCACTTTCCGGGCCGCGATGCGTAGGGGCATTCCGGAGCCGACGCCGAACGCCCTGGCTTCGTAGGATGCGGTCGACACCACGGCTCGTTCCGTGGGGTCGCCCCGGCCTCCGACAATGATCGGCTTGCCCGCAAGCTCCGGCCGCCGGAGTACCTCGACCGCAGCGATGAACTGGTCGAGATCGACGTGCAGTATCCAGGGGATTCCGCTCACGGCACCAGTCTGCCCTAAACATCCTTAGCAAGCATCAACTCTGCAGCGAGCTTGGCCGCGGATCCTGCAATGTCCTGAGCATGGCGGTCCAAAATCGTACCGCTCGGGCTCCTCTTCCGGAACACCTCGAGACTTTAGGCGCCACCCAGCTCCTGACCGCTCCGACGTGTCTCGTAACTAACGGTGAACACACCGATTCACTAAGAAGGTTTCGAGACATAGTTACGAGTATCGCCGGACGTGGACGAACTCTCACGATGTCGTTTTCCGAAGGCGACTGCATTAGGTGTCCAAAGTCGCCTGCGCAGCTCTTCCGTGTCCGTCCGGGGAAGATCCGGCGGACGGTGGCAGAAGTCTTCGCTGCGACATTAGCCGCAGGGGGGCGCCGCTGCAAAAGGGATACCGCCGTGAACCCCGGCAGGCATGTATTCATGACGCTTTCCAGCTAGGGCCTCCGATATCCCGCGCCGGTGCGGAAAGCACTGTCTCGATGTCGATTCCCTCAGGTCATGTCCCTCCCAGGCCATTCGTCTCGCGGGAGTCGACAGGCATTCTTAGCTCAATCGCTCCGGAGGGTGAAGATGTGCGCGTTCTCCGCCGTGGTCGAAGATGCTCAGGATCTCCACCGGCCCGTCGTGGGCAGCAACATGGTGCGGGACCATGGTGGAGAACTCCGCGGCCTGCCCCTCGTGCACCAGAATGGTGCGGTCCCCGAGCAGCAGGCTGACGGTTCCCGACAAAACCGTGAACCACTCGCGGCCTGGATGCACGCTCCGGTCGATGTCGGCCATGGAGCGTTCGGGCGTGATGCGCATCTTGGCCACGGTGGTGCCGTTCGCCGAGTGCTCGCGTGAGAGCAGCCAGCTGGTCAACCCTTGTTGGTGTTCGGGCTCGGGGCGGATGACGACGTCCTCGTCCGATGTGGGCTCGACCAGCTGGTCAAGTGTGGTGCCAAGCGCCTTGGCCAGAGGTACCAGCTGGTCCAGGGCAATCCTGCGGTGGCCTGTTTCAATGCGGCTCAGCGTGGATGGACTTAGGAAGCAGCGTGCGGCAAGGGCGTCCAGAGACCAGCCCTTGGCCAGTCGCAAGCCCTTGATGCGTTGGCGAATTACAGTATCCATAGAAAGTTCTTGCGTCATACGCAAGAGTATATGCCACTGAAGCATTACCTGGTTACGCTTGATCCATGACAAGTGAGCATTCACGCGGACACCACCACGGTCACCAGCAGGGCCGGCACAACGAGGCCCAGCAGTCGCACGAACCGGGCCTGGCCGAAACGCTGGACCTCGATGCACTGCTGCTACATGAGCATCTGCAGGAAATCTTCGATTGGACCGCCAAACACCAGCCGGCTCCGGGCACCATTGTGGACCTGGGCGCGGGAACGGGCACCGGAACCCTCGGCCTGACGCGAACCTTTCCCCAGGCCAGCGTCGTGGCAGTCGATCAGTCCGAGTTCATGCTCGCCCACCTGGCCTCGGCGGTTGAGAAAAACCAGCTGTCGGACCGGGTTTCCACCCTTCAAGTGGACCTCGATGCCACATGGCCCGAACTTGCCGACATCGACCTGATTTGGGCGGCATCCTCAATGCACCACATGGGCGACCCGGCCAACATCTTGAGCCAGATCGGCAAAACGCTGGCACCGGGGGGCCTGCTGGTGGTCGTGGAAATGGATACTTTGCCGCGCCACCTGCCCGATGACCTTGGATTCGGCGCCCCGGGGCTCGAACAGCGCCTCCACGATGCTGTGGCGCTTGCTGGCTGGAACGCACACCCGGATTGGGCCCCGGCCATCCGGGAAGCTGGAATGGAGATCGCCGAACAGCGCACCTTTACTTACGCCACGGATGAAAACCGGGAACTGATTGCGCACAACGCCCAGACGTTCCTCTCCAGGATGCGCACCAGCCTGGGAGACCCCCTGTCAGCGGAGGACCTTGCCACCATCGACCAGTTGCTTGATCCCCACGGCCCGCAGTCCCTGACCAGACGCACGGACCTGTCGATGCGCGGAAGCCGCACCGTGTGGGCCGCACGTCCGGGGCGCTAAGCTCCTCGCGCCGCAAGGGCCCGGCAGGCATCACGATGTCGTGCTCGCCGAGGCAGAGGCGGATCCTGCCCTTAAGTACGTACAGCCACCCGTAGCCCTCGTTGGGTTCTAAGATCCCCATTCTCGGATAGCCTCCCGGCGGAATCACAAGCTCGAATGCCTGAAGCCCCTCCGGACCATGGCCCAGCGGCAAGATCATCATCTCAAACTAGCGTCGGCACAAAGCGCGGCGAACAACTCGACTTGGAGCAAAACATATGGAAATGCAGACAAAGAACTACGACGTGGCAATCATTGGTGGCGGGGCCGCTGGGCTCAGTGCCGCAGCAGCGCTGGGAAGGTCGAGGCGTTCGGTCGTTGTCATCGACGCGGGCGAACCACGCAACGCACCGGCGGCCGCCATGCACAACTTCCTCTCCCGCGACGGGATGAACCCACTGGAACTGCTCAAGGAAGGGCGCGCAGAACTCGTCAAGTACGGCGTCGAGGTGATCAACACCCGCGCATTGGACAGCCGCCGCAGCGACGCCGGATTCACCATCACACTTGGCAATGGCACGGAGGTCTCGGCGCGCCGACTCATTCTTGCCACCGGACTGAAAGACCAGTTGCCCGACATCGCCGGCCTAGCCGAACACTGGGGCAATGACGTGCTGCACTGCCCGTACTGCCACGGCTGGGAGGTCAAGGACCTGCGCCTCGGCGTTGTCGACAGCGCCATGGCGATGCATCAGGCACCGATGTTCACCCAGTGGTCCAATCATGTCACCCTGTTCAAGGACCCGAACAAGGTGCTTGCTGCCGAGGAACTGGAACAGCTGGAAGCGCTGGGTGTGGAAGTCGTGGAGGCGGCGGTTACCGCTGTGCTCGGCGAGGCGGGCTCCGTGCAGGGCGTTGAACTCAGCGACAGAACGCAACGTGAGATCGACGCGTTGGTCATTACGCCGAACTTCGACGTCGATGTCTCCTGCGTGAAATCTCTTGGGCTGGTGACGCAGGAGCACGTCTCGGGCATCGGCCGGCACGTACCCGTCGACGATGGAGGCCAGACCGAGGTGCCGGGGCTCTGGCTTGCAGGAAATGTCGCCAACCCCATGGCTCAGGTCATCATGGCCGCCGCCGACGGACTCGGCATGGGTCTTAGGGTGAATGCCGACCTCATGCAGGAAGAGTTCGCTCGTAAAGTGGCTGAGTTGCGCATGAAAAAGGCAGCGGTCGAGAGCGTGGGTCAGTATCAATAATCCAGTGAGCCTTCGCCTCTGACCGCCGAGCTGCCCGGTAGTGCCTTGCCCGTCGTTTAGGAAAGGGTCCCCGTGTTCATGAAAGTCTCCAACCGGCGGCAGTACGGTCCGACGTCGATCTTGTTCTCCGCGAGCCACTCGTCGGAGTAGTACTTGTCGAGGTACCTGTCCCCTGGATCGCGGATCAAAGACACAACACTGCCCTGCCTGCCCGTGTTGATCATTTCGGACATGATCCGGAACGCCCACCGCAGGCCGGCCCCGGCCGACGCCCCGGTTCGCCGGCCCAGCAGCTCTGCACCGCCGGATGTGGACGCCGTCACCAACCGCCGCGCGTCGGCGTATGTCCCTTTCGTGCGTCGTCGGGCATTGTCATTTCGGCCCGCAGGCCCAGAAGTCGGATCGGCCGGCCCGCTTCGATTGCCGTTGCGAGGTCCAAGGCCCGCGCGAGGATTTCGTTCCGGTCGAAGGTCTCGGGAATCTTCTTCGCGTGGGTCTTGGTCCGCCTGGGTGATCAAGCTGGCGCGCGAAAAGGTCTGACAAACGATCGACGAGGGAGGCCGCCGGAAGGCGGCCCCTTTTGTTCGCCCTGCATCAACGGTTACCACTATCCAGATGATATCGTCGTGTATCTGGTAAATTATCACTAACCCGTTGGTAAGAAGGTGTTTGTGGTAATCATGGACGGAATGACCTCAACAGAGGCAGCGGAGCAGCTGGGCATTAATCAAGCCCGCGTGCGAGACCTGGTGGCATCCGGCCGCCTCATCAAACTCGGCCACACCGGGCGTTCCATGATCATCGATCCAGCCTCGGTCCAACGGGTCAAGTACCAGGGCGTGCGGCGTGGCCGGGTCTGGGCTCCACACACGGCATGGGCGACGCTGAGCATGCTCTCGGGTGACAACCCGGAATGGCTGATCCCGCCACGCCGGTCGCGGATCAAAACATCCCTTCGCGATCCCGAGCTGACCGCACGCCACATCCACAGTCTGGCCCGGCACAAAGACAAGGTCAAAAGGTACCGCACTCCCCCGGCCAGTATTCCGGCGGTAGCCGAAGAACTGGTGACTACAGGCCCTACGGCTATGACTGACAAGCACACGGCCGCCCGTTTCGGCCTTGCAGCCGGCGGCGGAATCGCGGAAGGCTACGTCGCCATCGGCGATGCTGATGCTCTCGCCGAACACTATTTTCTCGCCCCGGACCCAGCCGGCAACGTAGTGATCCATGAGATCGAGGTGTTTCACGCCTTCGCCGCCGCCAACGGTCGGCCGCCGCTGGCCGCCATCGCCGTAGACCTGATGGACTCACTGGCCACACGGGAACGCAGTGCTGGAGAACGGGTCCTGACCGAACTGCTCGAGGAGTTCCGCCGTGCGTGAGCTGTGGGAGGTAGCCTCCCCTCCCGGTGGCTGGGACTCGCCCTGGCCCCAGTGCGTAGAGCTGGCCAGACATCTGCCGGCCGACCAGTGGACTTTGGTGGGCGGGCTCATGGTGCAGCTGCATTCGGCAGCCGCCAATCTGGCCGTTACGCGGCCGACCGCCGACGTCGACATCGTGCTGCACATCGAAACCGGGGCCGCGACCACCGGCCGCGTCCAGCAGGTACTCGGCGAGCTCGGGTACACGCTGCATACTTCGGTGGACAGCGAAGCGCCCGCGCACCGCTTCGTGCGCGGCGATGAGCAGATCGACGTCATGATCGCCGACCACGCGGCACCGAAAATGATTTCCCGCCTCGGCGGCCGCCAGCCCTTCAAGCTGCCTGCCGGAACCCAGGCACTGCAGCGCACCGTGAACTGTCGCATCACGCTGCCCTATGAGGAGCCCGTGCTGGTCAGCATCCCCAACGCCCTGGGCGCACTGGTCCTCAAGGGCGCCGCCTACCAAGAGGACTCCCGGGACAAATCCCGCCACCTCGATGACGCAGCGGTTCTGCTGGCAACGGTAAAAGACCCACTGGGCACCGCCAAACAGATGAAGGGCAGCGACCGGTCCCGGATCCGGATGCTCGAAAAGCCGCTGTCTGATCCATCGCACACGTCATGGCTGTTGCTGGAAGCAGCCGACCGGCAACCGGCCGCCGATGCCCTCCGCATCCTGGCAGCAGATCCGCCGTCGCCGCGGCCGCTGAACAGGCTCAAGCTCAAATAAGAACGCCGACGACGCCCACCCTTATCGCCAGTCCTGAACACCGCCTACGCCGCCCAACTCCGCCGACGTTCTTAGGTTCGGCCTCCTGCGCCTTAGGACAGGGTCCCTGTGTTCATGAAGGTTTCCAACCGGCGGCAGTACGGTCCGACGTCGATCTTGTTCTTATTGCCAGACTTGGTGATGAGCCGAGCGCGCAGCGGCTGCTACCTGATCGCGTTCAGGATGCGCAGGCGGCGTGCCTCGAATAGTTCCAGACTGTCCAGACGATAACGCGCGTACGTTGGCAGGTCGGAGGGCAACGCCGGTGGCTCGAAGTCGTCGAAGGGGAGCAAGAAGCGTACGGCGCCACGCTCATCCACGAAGTCGTCGAGAAGGAAATGCTTGACGTATCCCTGGAACGAACCGAAGAGCTCGAAGAAGTCGGCATGACGATCCATGACTGCAGCCAAGGGATTCGTGCCACCCTCGTAAAAGCGCCGGATCGCTTCGAGAGTCAAGTCCCATCGGTCTTGGATCCGCGGATGAATGCCTCGTCTCTGATTGATACCGCCCTGCGAGACCGGGAAGATCATGAAGCCGCAGATCGTGTAGGAGCGCCGCAGGAACGAGTTATTGACCTCGTCGGGGAGCTGCGCGTAGAGGTGGTGCAGTTTCCTTCGATGCCGCGTCGCAATCGTGTCGCTCCCGAGAACAACTCTCGTGCCGCCTGCTTCATACACAAGATAGGGCGCAAGTGCGCGCGCAGTCTGGAGCTCGAACGGCCGCCCGTCGGGGAGCGGCTTGCTCCATAGGAGCTGGTGGTATCGCCGGAGTGTGGGGCTGTGACTATCGGGGTCCTTACCCGTCGGAGTGTCATCGAAGAAGTTGTAGTCGACGTCAATCTCATTAGGCTCGCCCATGAACTGAAGCTAGCAGGAGCGGCCGACGTTCGCTGCCCTCGACACGCTACCCGCCTTCGTCTGAGCGCAGCCACCCTCTTCTTGCCCGTCCTTTAGGAAAGGGTGCCTGTGTTCATGAAAGTCTCCAACCGGCGGTAGTAGGGTCCGACGTCGATCTTGTTCTCCGCCAGCCATTCATCGGAGTAGTACTTGTCGAGGTACCTGTCCCCCGGATCGCAGATCAAAGACACAACGCTGCCCTGCTGCCCAGTGTTGATCATTTCGGAGATGATCCGGAACGCCGACCACAGGCCTGTTCCGGTCGATGCCCCGGTCCGCCTGCCCAGCAGTTCTGCCAGCAGACGGATGGAGGCCATGGCGGCGGCGTCGGGGACGCGCATCATTCGGTCGATAGCGGACCCGATGAAGCTTGCTTCGACGCGTTGGCGGCCGATCCCTTCGATCCGGGAACCGGTGGCAGTGGTGACGCTGGCGTCCTGCTCCCGCCAGGCCGGGAAGAACGCGGAGTTTTCCGGATCGGCGACGCAGATGCCTGTGGCCCGCCCGGTGTAGCGGATGTAGCGGGCGAGCGTGGCAGAGGTGCCGCCGGTGCCCGCCGTCGCTACGATCCACGCGGGTTCCGGGTGCCGCTCCTGCGACATCTGGTCGAAGATCGACTCGGCGATGTTGTTGTTGCCCCGCCAGTCGGTGGCCCGCTCGGCGTAGGTGAACTGGTCCATGTAGTGGCCGCCGGTTTGCTGGGCCAGGGCCGCGGCGGCCTCGTACACCTCGTTCGGGTTCTCCACGAAGTGGCACTGGCCCCCGTAGAACTCGATAAGTTGTACCTTCTGCTGGCTGGTAGACCGGGCCATGACTGCGATGAACGGGACGCCGATGAGGCGCGCGAAGTACGCCTCGGAGATGGCCGTGGAGCCGCTGGAGGCTTCGATGACCGGCTTGGCCGGCCGGATCCAGCCGTTGCACAGGGCGTGCAGGAACAGGGATCTGGCCAGCCGGTGCTTCAGGGAGCCGGTGGGATGGGTTGACTCGTCCTTCAGGTAGAGGTCCACGCCCCACTGTTCCGGCAGCGGCACGGCAAGCAGATGCGTGTCGGAGGAGCGGTTGGCGTCCGCCTGGACCTTCGCCAGCGCCTCGGCCAGCCAACTGCGGTAGCCGGCGTCGTACCGGTCGACGTCCTCTTCGGCGTGGACCTGCGGGGTGGTGGGGGTGGGGACGGTCATCGCTTCCTTCCAGAGTGTTTGCTCGGCGAAAGAAGCTTACTGCAGCAGCAGGATCCCGCCGTAGGCCAGGCCGGCGATCAGCGCCCAGGAACACAGGGCCATCAGCACGGCGCTGCCGCGGGAGCTGAACAGTTCGCGCATGCGCACGGCCGAACCCAGCCCGAAGAGCGCGGCGGCCAGGAGCACGTCCTGGACAATGGTCGCCGCCTCCAGCACGCCCTCCGGCACCGGAAGCAGGGACCGCACGGCGACCAGTGCGACGAACCCGAGGATGAAGGCCGGCACGATCGGCGGCAGCTTCAGGTGCTCGGAACCTTCCTGCCCCTTCCGGCCGCGGCGGCTGACGATGCCGGTGACAGCCACCATGGGCGCCAGCGTGAGCACGCGGGTCAGCTTGATGACAATGGCGACGGCGAGCGCGGCGGTTCCCGCGGTCTGCGCGGTGGCAACCACCTGGCCGACGTCGTGCACTGAAGCGCCCACCCACTGGCCGAAGGCCAGCGGACCCAGGCCCAGCGGCTGCATGAGCAGCGGCAGCACGGCGATGGCCAGCGTGCCGCAGAGGGTCACCAGCGCCACCGGGATGACCGTGTCCTGCTGTTTGGACTGGCGCACCGCGCTCATCGCGCCGATAGCCGAGGCGCCGCAGATGGAGAACCCGGTGGCGATCAGCAGCGGCTGGTCGCCCGGCAGCCGGAAGGCCTTGCCCAGCAGATACGTACCGCCGAAGGCCAGAAGCACGACGGCGACAATCACCGCGAACGTGGCCCAGCCCAGTTCCAGCACGTCCACCACGCTGAGCTTCAGGCCCAGCAGCACGATTCCGGCGCGCATCAGGCGCTTGCCGGCAAAATCCAGGCCCTTCCGCCACGGGCCGACGGTGAGTCGGGAGATCCCGGGGATGTTGGCTGCCAGCACGCCCATGATCACGGCCAGGGTCATCACCGGCACGGCCGGCATCAGCAGGTGCAGGGCGAACGCCGCCGGCACGGCAACGGCGCAGGCAGTGAGGCCGGGCCAGTTCCGCCCCAGCCACTCTGCCAGCGAGCGCAGCCGCGATTGCTTCCCGGCCGGACCGCCCTTTACCGTCTGTGTCACGGTGTTCACCATAGTCGTTTTCCTTTCCGTTCATGGCGGCCGGTGCGCCGCGGGGAGTGCCCGCGGCGCACCGGCCTTGCAGCGTTGGCTAGACCGACGTCGTGTCGCCCTGGGCCCGCTGCGCGTTCTTGTCCTTGATGGCGAACCCTTCCGGGCGGGGCTTGCCCAGCACCAGCAGATCCACCTGCTCGTTGGTCAGCGTCCTGTTGTGCTTGCGCCGCAGCAGGAAGAAGACCACTCCCACCACAATCCAGATCAGCAGGGCCGTCATGGACTCCGGGCCGAGCATGGCGGGTGAGCCGGGCAACAGCAGCAGCGCCATGAAGGACACCGAGATGACCGCGCCGACCATGCTGAGCACCTTCTTCGTCGTCGAACGTGTGCCTTCCAGATCGCCCGGACGGGGTGCCGAGCCGGAGCTGCGGAAGAGCTTGAAGGCGCAGAGGCAGGTGTACAGGTAGGCCACGGTCACGCCGACGGCGGACATGTTGACCACCCATTCCAGCGCGGCCCGGCCGAACCACGGGGTCACCAGGCAGAAGGCGCCGACAAACAGGATGCCCACGTACGGCGTCTTGTGCTTCGGGTGCAGCTTGGCGAAGACCTGCGGGACCATCTGCGCCCGGCCCATCGCCAGCAGGATGCGGCTGGCGGAAACGTAGAAGCCGTTCAGGCCGGTGGTCACGCCCATGGTGATGCCGATGGCCAGCAGCAGCATGCCGACGCCGCCCAGCAGACCGGTTACCGCGTCGGCGGTGCCCCAGGCCGACTGCCCGGAGACGAGCTGTTCCCACGGCTCGGCAACAGCGACGGCGGCGATCATGGCCGCGTACAGCAGGGCCGCGGCGAGCAGCGCCAGCACAATCAGCTTCATGGCCTTGCTCGGCGGGAAGTCGAACTCCTCGGCGGCCTGCGGCACGTTGTCGAAACCGATGTAGGCCCACGGCGCGATGGCGACGATCGCGAGGATGGCGGTCAGCGGCGAGACGCCCTCGGGGAAGGCCGGCGCGGCGTTGCTGACCAGGCTGTCGGGGTGGACCAGCACGGCGGCCAGGATGCAGGCGACGGCAATCAACATGATTATGCAGGCGATGAACTGGACCCGGCCGGACAGTGCGGTGCCGCGGATGTTCAGGTAGGCGAAGACCGCCAGCGCGGTGATCGAGATGAGCACTTCCACCATGTACACGTCGTAGCCGGCGATGGTGTAGAGGTAGCCCTGCTGGACCACCCCCGGCAGCAGTTTCCGGAACAGGAGCGCCAGCGCCGAGGCGTTCAGCGCCACAATGCAGGTGTAGCCCAGGGTCAGGAACCAGCCGCAGAAGAACGCGTGGGTCCGGCCGAAGCCGACCAATGCGAACGCCAGCTCGCCGCCGGAGACGGGGAAGCTGCGGATCAGGAAGCCGTAGCTGACGGCGATCAGCACCATCAGCCCGCCGCCGATCAGGAAGCCGCTCATCGCGCCCACCGGTCCCGCCGCGGCGATCCAGTCGGTGGGCAGGATGAACGCGCCCCAACCAACGGCCGAGCCGAGGGCGATGGCCCAGACCCAGCTGGGCTTGAGGGTCTTGGCCAGCCGCTCGGGCTGGTCGGGTCCGGGGGTTGCCGCCGGTCCGGCCGAAGCTCCGCTGCCGGCCACGTTGCCGGTCTCAGTTGTTGCTTTCATGTAAACCTCATTCTCCAGGGACAGAACTCTCTGCCCGTGCTGGCTACAGTCCGAAGGGACCGGGCCTGGTGACGCTGGTTTGGGATTGCAAAACGCTGATGATCGCTACATTGACGATGTCTGCCGCGGTGCAGCCGCGGGAGAGGTCGTTGACGGGCAGGGCGAGGCCCTGCAGGATCGGGCCGTAGGCCGCCGCTCCGCCGAGCCGTTGGGTGATCTTGTAACCGATGTTGCCCGCGGCGAGATTGGGAAAGATAAACACGTTGGCGTGTCCGGCGACGCCGGAATCCGGCGCCTTGCTGCGGGCCACGGATTCGAGCAGGGCGGCGTCGAACTGCAGTTCGCCGTCGACGGCCAGCCCGGGCTCCCGCTCCCGCACGATGGCGGTGGCTTCACGGACCCGGGACACGCTGGCATGGTCAGCGCTGCCCATGGTGCTGAAGGACAGCATGGCCACCTGCGGCTCCTCGCCGGTGAGTGCCGCGAAGGTGCGGCTGGTGGCGACCGCCACCTCGGCGAGCTGGCCGGCGTCGGGCTCCGGCAGCACGGCGCAGTCGCCGTAGCCGAACGTCCGGCCGTCCTGCAGGTGCATCAGGAAGCTGCTGCTCACGCAGTCCGAACCCTCCGCCGTGCCGACCACGCGCAATGCCGCGCGCAGTACGTCGGCGGTGGGCCGATTCGCCCCGGCAACGCAGGCGTCGGCGTCGCCCGCGGCCAGCGCCGCCATGGACAGGTACAGCGGATCGGTCAGCCAACCCTCGGCCGTTCCTGGTTTGCGTCCGGCCGCGCGCTCGGCGAGCAGCTCCCCCGCCCCGGAGCGGCGCACCTGCTCCGGGGCCAGGATAACGACGTCGGACGGCAGCTTGACACCGGCGGCTGCGGCAGCTCGGCGGATCTCGGCCGGCTCGTCGACCAGCACGGGCACGATGCCTAGGCCGGCCAGCTCGGCGGCCGCGGCCAGGACCCGTTCGTCCCGCCCGTCCGCCAGCACTACCCGGTTCCGGTCCCCGGCGAGGCGGGCGCACCAGCCGGCCTGCAGCTGGTTGTCCGCCAGCTGCTTGTCCGCCGGTATCGTCTGCGCCAGCCGGCGGCGGGCCAACTGCGTGGTCATGCCGTGCACCGCCCCATGGGCCTCGACGTGTTGAGCTGCTTCATTGCCTAGAGCCCCAGATGCTTGTCCGTGGCGGACATGACGTGGTCCACCTTGGTCAGCAGGTCATCGAGCACGGCCTGGTCCGCGACCAGCGGCGGCGAGAGCACCAGCATGGTGGCGCCGCGGTTGTCCGGGCGGGTGATCAGGTTGACCTCGCGCATGGCCTTGGGCATCACGCTGCCGAGGAGCTCCTGGGACTGTTCGGGCGTCAGGGTGCGTCCGGTCTCGCGGTCGCCGGTGAGTTCGATGGCGTAGAAGAAGCCCGTGCCGCGCCACTCCAGCACGCTGCGGTGCGCGTCGCGGATCTGGTTGAGTCCGGCCTGGAAGTACGGTTCGAGGCTGCGCACATTGCCCGGGATGTTCTCTTCCTGCAGTGCGCCGAGGTTGGCGACCGCCACCGCCGTCGATACCGGGTGTCCGCCCCAGGTGGCGCCGTGGGTGAAGATGCCGGCGGCCGGGGAATCCAGCAGCGCGTTGGCCAGCGGGGTGCGGATCAGGACGCCGCCCAGCGGCGCGTAGCCGGAGGTGGAACCCTTGGCGAAGGTCAGCAGGTCCGGAACGACGTCGTACTTTGTGCTGCCGAACCACTCGCCCAGACGTCCGAAGCCGCAGATGACCTCGTCCGCGACCAGCAGGATCCCGAAGCGGTCGCAGATGGCGCGCAGTTCCTGCCAGTAACCGGGCGGCGGGACCAGCGCGCCGCGGGAGTTCTGCACCGGCTCGGCGAACAGTGCGGCGATGGTGTGCGCGCCCTCTTCCTCGATGACCTGCAGGATGGCCTGGATGCTGGGCAGGTCCGCCGCGGTGCCGCCCTCGGGGATGGTCTCGCCGAGTGTGTTGGGCACGTGCCGCACGCCGGGCATCAGCTCGCCGAAGGCTTCCTTGTAGGCGGGGATGCCGGTGACGGCGAGCGCGCCCAGGGTGGTGCCGTGGTAGGCCATGTTGCGGGCGATGATCTTGGTCCGCTCAGGCTGGCCCTGGCTGCGGTGGTACTGGCGGGCAAACTTGATCGCGGACTCCACGGCCTCGGAACCGGAGTTGACGAAGAACGTCACGTCCAGGTCGCCCGGCGCCAGGCTGGCGATCGTGGTGGCGGCCTCGACGGCTGCAGGGTGGGCGGAGCCCCAGTTGGTCCAGTAGGCCAGCTTGGACATCTGCTTGGTGGCCGCGGCGGGGATGTCGGTGCGGCCGTGGCCCATGTTCACGCAGAACAGGCCGGCCAGCCCGTCCAGGAAGCGGTTGCCGTCCTCGTCGATGAGGTAGCAGCCTTCGCCGCTGACGATGATGGGCAGGTTCGGGTCCCGCCAGGCCTTACCGGTGGTGAAGTGCGGAAACAGGTGCCGCTGGGCAAGCGTGCGGTTCTCTGAGTTAGTCACGGGACCCTCCAGTCGAATTCTTTACGATGCATCAGCACTGGGCTGATCGGACCACCATGACCGGATCATGGTGTGGTGTGTATCACTCTGGACTATTGCCAGGACCCACCAAAGACCCAGAATGGGATGACTTTTTAGGTACCAGACCCCGGTAGACGCGCGGCACCCGCGCAGCGATGCGGGTCAGCACCTCGTAGGGAATGGTTCCGGCCGCGTCAGCCCAGTCATCGGCGCTCGGCTCGCCGTCGTCGCCCGGGCCGAACAGCACCACCCTGTCCCCCGCCGCAACCGGGTCATCGCCGACATCGATCATGAATTGGTCCATGCAGACGCGCCCGGTGACGCGGTAACGCAGGCCGCCCACCTGCACCGGACCGGTCCCGCTGGCACTGCGGAAAACGCCGTCGGCGTAGCCCAAGGGCACGACGGCGAGGGTCGTTTCCTGCTGCAGGATCTCCGTATGGCCGTAGGAGACGCCGGAGCCGGCCGGGGCGCGCTTGGTCTGGACGATGGCTCCGGCCAGGGTCATCGCCGGGCGCAGGCGCGGCATGCCCGCGCGATGTTCCACGGGAATCGGATTGATGCCGTAGGTCGCGATCCCGGGGCGGACCATGTCGAAATGGCTCTCGGGCAGGGACAGCGTCGCGGCGGAATTGGCGATATGCCGCAGCGTCGGGCGGAGGCCGGCCGAACGGGCAATGCCGGTGGCCTCCTCGAAGACGCGCAGCTGGGCCGCGAGGGACGGATGCCCGGGCTCGTCGGCGCAGGCCAGATGGGACCAGAGCCCCACCACCCGGACCAGTCCGTCCGCTTCCGCTCTCCGGGCGGCCGCCACCAGCTCGGGCCAGTCCGCCGGGGCCGCTCCGCCGCGCCACATCCCGGTATCCGCCTTCAAATGAACGACGGCGGGGGTGCCTGTCGCCTCGGCCGCCTGGACGATTTCGGCCAGCTGGTCCGTGCCGTAGGCCGCCAGTTCGATGTCCCGCCGGATGGCCGCGGCATAGTCCGTTCCGGGCGAGGCGAGCCACGAAAAGATCGGCGCGGTGATGCCGGCGTCGCGCAGGGCGAAGGCCTCTTCGAGCACGGCTGTTCCCAAACGGGTGGCGCCGCCGGCCAGCGCGGCCTTGGCAACTGGCACCAGGCCGTGGGCGTATCCGTCGGCCTTCACCACGGTCATCAGCTCCGGGGACCGGGCCACCGAGCGCAGCGTTGCGACGTTCTGGCTGATGGCGTCCAGATCGATGATGGCGACGCGTTGCGGGTGCGGCTGCGGCTGCGAAGGGACTTCAGCAGGGGACCGGCCGGCCAGTGTTTCCGTCATGATTGCTCCTTTTTCAGTGCAGGTGCGGGTGGAATTACGGGTGCATGAGTGGGTCTGTCTTGGGTGGGCGGGGCGCGCAGGAGCGCACCCGGTATCAACACTGTGGGTCACGGGGATCGGCTACGGACAGGGCCAGTCCGGCCCCATTGTTCAGGTACCAGCAGGGCAGCTTGCCGCCGGTCTCACCCCGTCAGTTCGGCGATGACCTTGCCCAGCCGCTCGACTCCCGGCCGGATGTCTGCGATGTCGATGGCGGCGAAGCCGAGCCGGAAGCATTCGCGGTTGGCCAGCGGATCGGCGAAGAACACGTCGCCGCGCTCGATCACCACGCCGGCCGCGAGGGCCTTTTCGGCGAGCTGGACGCAGTCGAGCCCCTCGGGTCCGCGGAGCCACACGCTCACGCCGCCCGGCGGTGCGTTGACGTTCCACGGCAGCACGTCGTCGAGGGCCTCCGTGAGGACGGTCCATTTGCGCTGCAGCTGCGTCCGGCGTCGTCGGATGGTCCGGCGGTACTGGCCGGATTCGATGAGCAGGGCCATGGCCCGCTGCAGGTGTCCGGAGATATGCCGCAGCCGGTAGCGGCGCTGGTTCCGCAGTTCGGCGACCAGCTCCGCATCGGCCACTAGGTAGCCCAGCCGCAGCCCCGGGGCGAGGAACTTCGTGAAGGATCCGAGGTATATTACCCGCTCGCTGTTGGGCAGCGCCTTCAGGGCCGGCGTCGGTTTCCCGCGGTAACGGAACTCGCTGTCGTAGTCGTCCTCGATGATCAGGGCGTCGGCGGCACGGGCGTCGGCGAGGATCTGGTGCCGGCGCGCACCGGAGAGCGTCACGTTGGTGGGGCTGTGGTGGCTGGGAGTGAGGTACAGCAGCCCGATGCCGTCCAGTCGTTCCGGAGGTACCAGGCCGGCGTCGTCCACCGGCAGCGGCCGCAGCTGTGCGCCGGCGCGGACAAAGGTGTGGCGCGCATCCGTGTAGCCCGGATCCTCCACCCCGACAACGGTCCCCGGCTCCATGATGGTGTGCGCCAGCAGGTCCAGCCCCTGCTGCGAGCCCGAGGTGATCAGCACGTTCTCGGGAGCGGCTTCGATGCCGCGGGCGGGCAGGACCTGCTGGCAGAGCATCCGGACCAGCAGCGGATCGTCCTCGTCGACGCCGTCGCGCAGGCTGTAGTGCAGGTGCGGCGGGTCCAGCGCGTCGCGCAGCGCCTTGGACCAGCCGAGCCGCGGAAAGTCCTTCTCGTCCACCTGGCCGGCCACGAACGGATAGGGATAGGAGACCCAGTCGCGCACCTTCGTGATCTCGGGCATCCCCGCGTCCAGCCGCCGGCCCAGATGCCGGGACCAGTCCACCTTCTCGGCGCGCGCATCCGTGCCGCCATCGGCCGGTGCGGCGCCCTGCAGCATCTGCAGGTTGACGAAAAAACCGCGGCGGGCGTGCGGCTCGATGATGCCCTGCGCCTGCAGTTCCTGGTATGCCGCGTTGACGGTATTGCGCGAAAGCCCCAGTTCACGCGCCAGCTCCCGCGAGGAGGGCAGCGGCAGTTCCGGGTTCAGGCCGCCGCTGATGATCTGGTGCTCCAGCGCCTCGCGCAGTTGCCGGTAGAGCGGCGCGGTGCTGTCTTCGTTGATGGAGATCGGCGTGCGTACGGCGGACGCGACGGCGGATACCTGCGCCTGCGCCCGTGCCTGCCGGTCCGGCTCCCCGCTCCCGGCGCTAATCACTGTCTGCCGGCAACCCGGGGTGCTCGTCCAGCCGGACATGGTCGCGGGGCACCACCACCATGGGCACCGGCAGCGCGCGCAGCATCTTGTTCGCCGTCGTGCCCAGGAAGATCCTGCTGCGCGCCGCGAGCCGGCTGGATCCGATCACCACCACTTCGCTCTCGTCCCAGTCCAACCGTTCGATGGCGTCTTCGATGGAGTCCCCGCTCGCCACGGCAGCGGTCACCAGCGTCCGCCTGGCAACACCCTCCACGGCCTTGGCCAGCGCAATCTCCACATGACTCTTTGCCCAGCCCTCCACCTCTGCTACCGAGCGGCCATGTCCGGCGTCGAGCGTCACCAGGGAAACTACCCGCAGCGGGACATGGCGCATTGCCGCCGCCTCCACCGCCACATCGAGCAAGGTCTCGGCGCCGGGCCGGGTTCCGAGCGCGCACGTGAGCCTGGTGATGTCACGGGGCGGGCGGTAGCCGGAGGGAGCCAGCGCTACCGGCACCGGCGAGGCATGCAGCAGCGCGTTGGCCACCGCCCCGACGGTGAACCGCTTGAACAAGCCCTTGCTGGCGGCGCCGACCACGATCAGCTTCGCGCCGAATTCCTCGGCCGCCTCGATCAGGCCCTCCGCGAAGGAATCCGCGGTCCGGATGTGCTTACGCGCGGTGACGTCCGGCGGCACGAGCGCCAACGCCTTGTCCAGCCAGACGTCAGCCTGTCCGGCGAGGTACTGCTGGTATTCGCGCTCCTGCGCCAACCGGAGATGGTCGCCCGGGCCGGGGAGGACATGCACCAGATCGAGTTCCGCGCCGGGCGCCCGGGCGAGGGCACGTGCCAAGGCTATGGCTTCGCGGCCGCGTTCGTCCTCGGTACAGCCGACCACGTATCGCATCTATCCAGCCTCCATTGGCTCAGGCCGCGCGCGACGGCACCGTTGCTTTGTGTCCGCCCATCACTACCAGCCGAGAGTCTGGGTTGGAAACACCAGCACCCATTATGACGTACGTCACCGCCACTAACGACGACGAGTGCTGGCCGTCGGCGGATGCCGTCACACGGCGGTGTAGCCGCCGTCCACGAGGTAGTAGCCGCCGGTCATGAACGAAGCGTCATCCGACAGGAGGAAGCTCACGAGGTGGGCTACCTCTTCCGAGGTGCCCAGGCGCCCGAGCGCATGCTTGCCTTCGAGGGCCTGTTGGACTTCCGGGCTGAGGCTGCGCTCGACCAGAGGAGTCCTGATGTAGCCTGGGCCCACCGAGTTGATGCGCAGGCCCTGGGGCCCGTATTCCGCGGCCGCGTTCTTGGTGAGGCCGACTACGCCGTGCTTGGCGGCGGTGTAGGCGCCGTTGCCCAGCGCCGCGACCGAGCCGTGGATGGACGCCATGTTGACGATCGCGCTCTTACTGCTTCCGGCTTTGAGCATCTCCGGGATCTGGAAGCGCATGCCATACAGCACGCCGTTGAGGTTGATGTCGATGACCTTGTCCCAGTCCTCCAGATCGGTCTCGCCAGCAGGGGCTTGCTTGCCGCCGATCCCGGCATTGTTCACGGCAAAGTGCAGGGCGCCATAGGTGTCTACCGCGTGGCGGACGACCCTTTCGTTGTCCTCTTTGCTGGCGGTGTCCTGCTTCACGGCCGAGGCGGTACCGCCAGCGTCCATGATCTCCTGCGTGACCCGCTGCGCGGCGTCCAGATTGATGTCGGTCACCACTACGCTGGCACCCTTTGCCGCCAGTTCTTTGCTGACCGCCTCGCCGATGCCGGAGCCGCCACCGGTAACGAGGGCTACCCTGTCCGTGAACTGTGCCATGCCACGCTCCATTCTGCTGCGCGCCGCAGACGGTCCGCGGCGTCCCTGCGCCCGCTGGTACTCGTGCCCTGGGGCCTGCCGCCCACACTACCGATTCCGGTCATCGCCGTCGCCCTTAAGCGGATATTTGCCGCTGTTTGTGCTGACTAGGAACGGCCTTCCCGGCGTACCCTCACCATTACCGGACAGCTGCCAGATGGTCTCGCGCTGCTTGCTCCAGGTGTGTCAGATCTGAGGCGATCGAGACAAAGGTGAAGCCCTGCTCGATGCGCTGGCGAGCCACAGCACCGCTGGGTGTGTGGATGGCTGCAATCCGCCCCGCCGCCTTGGCAGCAGCCAGCACCCGTTTGACGGCGGCGTTGAAGTCCTCCGCGACGTCAGGGTCGTTTGGTCGCTTGCCTCCGACAGCAAGGGAGAGATCCGAGGGACCGATGTAAACGCCGTCGACGCCTTCAACCGCGCAAATGCTTTCAACATTGTCCAGCCCCTCAGCGGTCTCGATCATCACGAGCAGGATCACGGAGCCATCGGAATCTGCGGGTGTAGGACCGACCCGCAGTCCTGAGCGCATGGGACCGTAGGACCGCATGCCGGTACCCGGGTATCGAGTGGCTTGGACTGCTGCTTCGGCCTCAGCAGAATTGTTGACCAATGGGACGATTACGCCACGGGCACCGGCGTCCAGCGCCTGCCCGATGACCGCCGCATTGTTTGCCTCCACCCGGACGATGCCGGCCGGACCGTGAGCTGCGTCGATGGCCATGAGGTTGGCTAAGATTCCCGAGTAGCCCATCAGCCCATGCTGGCCGTCGAGTGCGATGTAGTCGTAGCCGGTCATGGCCACACGCTCGTTAGAGATCGGTGAGTCAAGCACGGACCAGTAGCCGACCGTCACCTTTCCCTGCTTGGCCTGGGCGATGACATCTGCGGCTGGGTGATTCACTGTGTACTCCGGCTTTCGTGTGGGTGGGAAGGTATGAGGGGGACGTATGTGAATTGGCTATCTGTTGTAGGCCGGCATCGGCCCGCGCAACTGAGCGCCAACCTCATCGCAGGCCTTGATGATGTCCTGAGCCAAGGGCCCGCGGTGAAGGATGTCTATGTTGGACTGCAACTGGTGCGGTTTCGATCCCCCGAGCAGAACTGAGCCTGTGGTCGGCTTGGATAACAACCAGCGCAGGGAAAGCTCTACAAGGGAGATACCGGCACCATCAGCGATGGCAGACAGCTCCGAGATGGCATCGAAGAGCCGACGGTCCCAGTAGCGTTCCTTGTACATTTCGGCCAGTCGGGAGCCTTCGAATCGCCCGCCCTCAGGCGCGGCATCAAACTGATGCTTGCCAGTGAGCAGACCGCCGCCGAGCGGATTGTAGACCATGGTGTGCAGCTCCGTGACCTGGGCGAACTCGGCGTACTCCTCCTCGATGCGACGGGCTAAGAGGTTATAGAGTTGCTGGGCGACGACCGGCCGGGAGAGCCCGGCCCGGTCCGCGGCAACGTTCACGTCGGCGATTTGCCAAGCCGCGAAGTTCGATACTCCCAGGACATCAAACTTTCCTTCGGCGGCGAGCGCGGCCAGCGTCTCCATCGTCTCGTCGAGGCTCGTGCTTCTGTCCGGTTGGTGGAGATAGAAGATCTCTACATGCTCCGTCCGCAATCGACGCAGGCTGCCCTCCAGTGATCGGCGCAGCCCTTGTCGCGACAGTGGGGCATGTCCGTCAGCATCCACATGCGGCATACCTGCCTTCGTGGCAAGCACAACGTCGTCGCGGCGCCCGCTCAACAGCCTTCCGAGGATTTCTTCCGTTTGCGCGCCTGCGTAGACGTTGGCCGTGTCGACAGCGGTGATTCCCGCCTCAAGCGCGGACTCGAGCATGATTGCAGATCCCTGTTCGTCCAACGTGTCGCCGAACGTCATGGTCCCAAGCACCATGGTGGAAAGCGGTTTTTCCAGTCCCGGCAGTTGTCTGGTCTTCATTGTTCTCCTCATGAAATGGGCTCGGGGCGCTACCCCGGGCACGTATGTTCGGTTGAATCAGGCAATGCCGTTGACGGGTTCCTCGCCGCGGAGGACGCGGGCGATATCTGCCACCACCATGGCACCCATGGTGGCGTTCGCCTTATCCGTGAAAGCGCCGATATGCGGCGTGAGGATGACATTTGGCAGCAGCGCCAAGGGACTACCCGCTTGCAGAGGCTCGGTCGCGAAGGCGTCTAGCGCCGCGCCGGCCAGATGCCCGTCGTCCAGCAGACCAGCCAAATGGTCTTCGTCCACTAGTCCGCCGCGGGCGGCGTTGATCAGGAAAGCTCCCCTTCTCATTGCATCCAGCCGTGCCGCATCCAACAGGGGCCTATCCCCCGCCGAACCGGGCAGATGCAGGCTGAGGAAGTCGGAGTTGGAAATGCATTCATCGAGACTGGCCCGCTGTACGCCCTGGTTGGCGAACGCTTCGTCCTGCAGATACGGGTCATAGGCGATGATGTTCATGCCGAATGCGCTGGCCCGGCGGGCCACGGCCTGTCCGATGCGGCCGAAGCCCAGCAGGCCGAGCGTCCGGCCTCCCAGTTCAACGCCGTGGAAGCGGTCCCAACGTCCCGCCAGCATGGTGATGTGGGCCTGAACCAATTGCCGGGCCAAGGCCAGCATCAGGCCGATCGTGAGGTCCGCGACCGCGTCCGAATTCGAACCCGGCGCGTTTATCACGCGGACCCCGGCTGTACGGGCAGCCTCACAGTCGATGTTGTCCACGCCGACGCCGTGCTTAGCCACCACCCGGAGCTGCGGATTGGCGGTGAAGACTTCCGGCCCCACCTCGTCCAATCCGACGACGGCCGCACGACTTCCAGCAAGGGCGGCTGCCAGCCGCTCGCTGGAAAGCGGGTGGTTTCCCGTCATTGCCTGGTGGCTCAAGCCCAGCCGCTCCAACTCGTCCCACGGCAGGGACGACTGTTGTCCGAAGCTCGGGGTAGTGATCAGCACATCGCTGAATGGCACTATCGGTGTATCCGTTGGATCTCCCATAGTCGACACATTAACCAATGCTGACACCGAAGACCTCAAGCGCAGAGTAGATGCCGATCAGGCCGATGGCTGTACTGCTGACCGCAAGCAAAACTGTCCAGACCGGGCTGGGCCGGTAGCGGCGGTCAACTTGACGACGCAGCACCCAAACGGCAATCACCACGGCAACGAGGAAACCTGCGGAGGCCATGCCGCCAATGACAACCATGATGACCGGAGACTTGATGACCAGAAATGTCGAGGCCCAAATGATGGGCATAACAATGGTGAGCGTCGAAATGATGCGTCGGCGTTTGCGCACGTCCGTCCAGTCAAAAAAGCCCAGGATTGCAAGGGTGTTAGTCCACAGTCGCGGTACCGACGCAGTGGAAGCGATCAGTGTCGAGTACAGGACCCCGAATGCGCCGACCAGGAAGATCCAGTGGCCCCATGGACCCATCGTGTCCGTGTACATCCGGGACAGGGTGAGGATCATGTCGTTTCCCTTGGGAACCAGCCCCTGCGGGTGCAGTACTGAAGCGCCGATCATGTAGAAAGACAGCGTGCACAACGTACAGATAATCCAGGACGCCAGCACGTCCAGGCGCATTACTTTGATCCAGCCCTCCGCACGCTTGGCGCGTTCTTCGGTGCCGTCATCAGGTCCGGTCCAGCGGGCGTACCCCTTCTCCAAACACCAGTACGTATAAGTGGTCATTTCGTCTGACCCCACACCAGTCAGGCCAAACATGGCAACGGCGAAGCCGATCGCCCCTGCCGGGAGGGATAACGTCAAGCCTGACATGACGTCGGAGCCGCTGTAGGCGAAATCAGTGAGAGGCAGGCCGACAGCGAGAGCCACGGTGATGAGAGTGAAGACCACCACGGCAACGAAAGCGGCCCGCTCAACCACGCTGTACTTCCCGCTCACAAGCAGCGTGATCACAGACGCCATCACAATGACGGTCCAGAACGTCAGCGACGGCATTTCCAGCGGGTCACTCATGACTGGGAACATGATGGACATGGCCGCGACCGCGCCGCCGATGATTCCGCCGCGCTGCAGAATCTTGGCGAAGTCCATCAGGATCCACAGGAAGTTGATCCAACTGCCACGGCGCGTGCGCGGTTTGACCTGGCTGTAACCTTCCAGAGCGGTCTTGCCGCTCAAAATGGCCCACTGTGCGAGTTCCATCTGCACCCAGACCTTGATGGCCGTGGAGATGATTACCAGCCACAACAGAACGAAGCCGGCCTGCGCGCCCAGTGCGGTGGTGGTGATGAGTTCGCCGGAACCGACGACGGCGGCGGATAGCACCATGCCGGGTCCGAGATACCGGAAGCGGCCTCGGAAAGTAACCGGCGGTGCTTGCACGTCTTCGGGGCGCAGCGCATATGGGTCGGCGGGCAATGCGCCCGTTTCCGCCCGGGTGGGTGTTGCAGTCATTTCAGTCTCCCTTGACTCAAAAAATCGTAGTCGCTCTGTGCCCACCGAACTCAAAGCTTCTCGTCGGTACACCACAACGCGGCGTGGGATGGCATTCTTGTTGCGTGAATCACGCTATGTCACTTGCGCGAAATCCGCAACTAGAATAGCGTGATTCACGCAAGCATTCATCGCGAACTGATAACCGAAGGAGGCCACGATGCTGCCGACTGCCATTGCCGACGATCTTTCGGGGGCGACGGAAATCGCGGCGGCTTGGGCCGACGTTCCCGACACTGGAGCTGGCCAAGCTTGGGCGCCGTCACGCCCTACGGTCGCCGTGTCCTTAGGGGCACACGCGCCCTCTGCTCACACTTCGGGACCCCACGTTCTTGATTCAAACAACCGCTCCAAAAGGCCCGAATCGGCTGCAGCGGCGATGTCTGCGCTACTAAGCAAGTGGTCCGCCGACGGCGGGGCGCCCTTGTTCCTCAAATTCGACTCGCTGCTCCGAGGAAATCTCGCCCACGAATTGCGCGTTGCGCGCAATTTTGCTCCCGTGGTTTTCTGTCCGGCTGTGCCAAGCAACCGTCGCACAGTCGTGGACGGGGTGCTGTTCATCGGCGACCAGCCCCTGCACAGTACTTCCTTGTGGCAGGCAGAACCAGCTGCACCGGCAGCCACCGTAGCGGGACAGTTCGCGGGCGTAAAGACTGCACGACTGAGCCTCGCCTCGCTCCGTGCAGCAGATCGTGCCGATCGTCTGGAAAGGGCGGCTGCGGACGACAATGTAGTCATCTGCGATGCCGAGAATGATTCCGATCTCGCCCTGCTTGCCGAGGCCGCCGGGGAAGGACGCTTCATCCTCGCCGGTGCAGCGGGTCTGGGACTTGCTTGGGTACATCAGCAGGTTCCTCCCGAGGACCGCCACAGTGACCATCACGGAGATGAACTGCCCGTGTTCCTCGGCCCGGCAAGGAACACTCTCTTCATCCTCGGCAGCGCCAGCGAAGTAGTTCGACGCCAAGCGCTTCGTCTAGAGGAGGCGGAGGTCGCCGTGGTACGTGTTGGACCTGGTGACGTATCGGGTCTGCGTCTGCCAAGGGGCTGCACTGCTGCCGTGGTTCTCGAGGGCACCTTCGAGCCCGATCACTCAGTGCGTCTGGAGCGGGACCTAGCCGAGCTAGCCGCCCGCGAAGGTGCCGGCCGGCATCTTGTGCTCAGCGGCGGAGCAACTGCCCGAGCCGCACTGGACGAACTGCGCGTCACCGAGCTCGTTCCACTCGTCCAGGCACATCCGGGCGCCGTGGTCAGTCTTGCCTCCGACGGTCGGCTCATTGCCACCCGTCCTGGCTCCTATGGGTCCGACGACAGTCTCACCCGCATTCTCCAAACCATCAATGCACTGCAAAACGTGCATTTCAGGAAGGGCGTTTCATGAGCATCCCGTATATAGCCGTCACAATGGGTGACGGTGCCGGCATCGGCCCCGAAGTTACGGTTGCCTCTGCGGTAGATCCCGACATTCTCGCCGTGTGCCGCCCTATCGTCATCGGAGATGCGACCCGCCTGCAGACAGCCGCCACAACTATTGGCTCCGACGCCCAGATTCAGGCGATCGGCGACATAAGCGAAGCCGTCTTCGAGGGGCGCCGCATCAACGTGATCGATTTGGGGCTCCTGCCGAGAGACCTTCCGTGGGGAATGCTCTCCCCAGTAGCCGGCGACGCGGCGTACCAGTACATCAAGGTAGCCGCAGAGCTCGCCATGACAGGGCAGGTGCAGGCAATCTGTACCGCACCCTTAAACAAGGAGGCCCTGCACGCCGGCGGCCACCTCTATCCCGGGCACACCGAAATGCTGGCCACTCTCACGGGAACCGACGAGGTCTCCATGATGCTGTCCACACCCAAACTGAAGGTCATCCATGTGACAACTCACATCGGCCTACTTGACGCGGTGGCGCGCATCGAGCCCGGACTGGTCCAGCGAACCATCCAGCGCGGCTACGAGGCCCTACAGAGGGCCGGCGTCGAGAGCCCTCGGATCGGTGTATGCGCTATCAACCCGCACGCCGGCGAAAATGGGCTCTTTGGCAACGACGAGGAAGCACTCAAAATTACTCCTGGTATCGAGGCAGCCCGCGAGCAAGGAATTGACGCGGTCGGCCCTCTGCCGGCAGACACTCTATTCTTCCTGGCCGGGCGAGGCGACTATGACCTCGTAGTAGCCATGTACCACGACCAGGGACACGGCCCGGTCAAGGTGCTGGGGATCGAGGCGGGAGTCAACATCACGGTGGGACTACCTGTCATCCGGACGTCGGTAGATCACGGCACGGCCTTCGATATCGCCGGAAAGAACATCGCCGACTCCCGTAGCATGGTGGAGGCGCTTCGGCAGGCAGCGGAGATGGCCACCCGGCACTAGGGGGCAGGCAAATCAGGAAATCCGATGAGGGGCAGGAATGACACGATCGGCACGTGCCAGGCGGGAGGCCATCTATGACTTGGCAGTCACGACAGGCCTGGCGTCGGTAGAGGACCTCTCCGCCAGGTTCGGTGTCACCGCGTCGACGATCCGTCGCGACCTTGCCGTACTCAAGGACGACGGGCGCCTAGCCCGCACCTATGGCGGGGCTATGCCCGTCGAAGCGCACCCCGAGGCTTCGCTGCGTCAGCGCGTTGGCCTGGCATACGAGCAAAAACAGGCGCTTGCCCGATGGGCCGCCCAAGAGATCCAGCGCGGCGAGAACATACTGCTGGACGGCGGATCCACGGTCGCTGCGCTCGCGCACCAGCTGAAAACCGTGGCAGATCTGGACGTTTCCACCGTCGGTTTGAACACAATTCACGAGCTCGCTGGGGCCACCGGCGTCCGAGTGCGCTGCTTGGGTGGATTACTCCGCGAGGCCAGCCAGACGTTCGTGGGGCCGCTGACCGAGGCAGCGCTTGAACGAATGACATTCGACAGAGTATTCCTTGGAGCTGACGCGGTCACCGCCGAGGATGGAATCTGTGAGGCCGACGCTATCCAGACTCGTCTTAAGGAGCTCATGGCCCGCCGCGCTGAGCGAGTCTACCTGCTGGCCGATTCCTCGAAGCTCGGCCAGCGGCCATTCCACGCCTGGGTGCGGCTTCCCGGTCCGTGGACTCTGGTGACTGATGACGGAGCCAGCGCCATTGAAGTCGAGAAGTTCCGTAACGCCGGAGCCGTGGTGGAGGTTGTTGCCACTTCTCCTCGACCGCCTTCGTAAAGCCCTTCTACACAAAATCTGCCCGACAACATAGTTTGCCGGGCTGTCATAGTAGGTCCGCTCCGGGGAGTTCAAGCACACCTCACATTCCCGTCCGGGCAGGAATATCGTCGTCCCCATCGAGGGGAATCAGTCTTCCGGCGAGTGCTGGGCGAGGAAGGAATACACTTCGGTCTCGTCCACGCCGGGAAACGCTCCCTGGGGCATGGCTGCCAGCAGGTGGGTCTGGGCGCGGGCGCTCGGCCAGGCGTGGCCGGCCCACTGGTCCAGCAGCGACTTCGGTGGGCGGCGGCAACACTGCTCGTCCGGGCACGTGGAGGTGGAGCGCTCCGTGGTGTCCCGGCCGCGGAACCACTTCACATGCACATAGGGCACGCCGATGCTCAGCGAGAACTTGCCGGCCGCGGACCGCTCGGTGCGGGCGGTACACCAGAACGTTCCCACAGAGGTGTCCGTGTACTGGTTGTAGGCACTGAACTGGTCCGCCACCTCGAACACCGCGCGCGAGGTCCAGTAGCGGCAGATGCTTTGCCCCTCGATCGCGCCGATGTGATCCGACGGGAAGTTCACGCCGTCGTTCTCATAAGCCTTGTGGATGATGCCGCTCTCATGGACCTTCTGGAAATGGACGGAAATGCCCAGGTGCTCGGTGGCGAGGTTGGTGAAGCGGTGCGCGGCGGTTTCATATGAAACGGCGAAGGCATCGCGGATGTCCTCCACGGCCAGTTCCTTGGCGTTCTTGGCCTGCTGCAGAAAGTCCACCGTGGCCTTCTCCGGCATCATCAGCGACGCCGCAAAATAGTTGGTCGCGACGCGCTGCCGGAGAAATTCCGCATAACTTTCCGGCGTCTCGTGGCCCAGCACGTAGTGCCCCAAGGCCTGCAAGAGGATGGAACGGGTGCTGTGCTCGGAGCGCTGCGACTGCGTGAGGTAAATCCGCATGTTCTTCAAATCCGTCACAGAACGGGTGGAATGCGGGAGGTCGGACACGTCGTGCAGGCTGAAACCGAGGTGGGCCGCAATGTCTGCGACGAGGTGGTGGGACAGCGGGCCGGTGGTGTGCCCCACGGCCTTGAGCACGCGCTCGGCTTCCTGCTCGATCTCCGGAAAGTAGTTGTTCTGCTCGCGCATTTTCTTCCGCAGCTCCGCGTTGGCGCGGCGGGCTTCCTCCGGGGTGGCGAGCTGTTCGTTGAGCCGTCGCTCCAGCTCGCTTTGCAGGCCCAGGAGCGACTCGAGCACGTCCATGGGAAGCCTTGAACCGATGCGCACTTTGGGCAGGCCGAGCGATTGGTAGAGCGGCCCGCGCTGGGCGCGTTCCAGCTCGATTTCCAGGGCGGCTCGGCGGCTGGGCGGCTCCGTGCCGAGCAACTGGTCCATCCCGACGCCGAGGGCCGCGGCTAGCGACTGCAGCATGCCGAGCTTGGGCTCGCGTTTGCCGTTTTCGATCAGCGACAGCTGCGACGGCGCCGTGCCGACCGACTCACCGAGCTCGTCCAGGGTCAACCCGAGGTTCTTGCGCAGATGGCGCACCCGGCGGCCCAGGCTGATCATGTCCAGATCGTCCGGACCGGCGGCAGTGGGCGTAGCGGTCTTGCTCTTTGCGGGGCGATTCCAGCTTGCGGAGGTCATTTCTTGAGGATACGCGAAGAAACGCAAATCTTTCCACCATTTTGGTCTAGATAACCCCTTGCAAGGTACGGAATAGTCGTTTTCACGAAGAAGTTCGGCATTCAAGCCGTAACTGAAGTCACCCGGCAGGGACGTCGGGGAAACCAAGGAGAAGCGCAATGACAGCATCATTTGAGCCCACACCGCAGACCGCTGAAGAAGCAGCGAAGGCACTGGAGCTCGAGTGGGCCGCCAATCCCCGCTGGGAGGGCATCACTCGTGACTACACCGCAGCGGATGTCGTCCGCCTCCGTGGCCGTGTGCAGGAAGAGCACACGCTGGCCAAGCGCGGTTCCGAGAAGCTGTGGAATCAACTGACCGAGGAAGCCAAGACCGGACAGTACACCAACGCCCTGGGCGCCCTGACCGGCAACCAGGCTGTGCAGCAGGTCAAGGCCGGCCTCCGCGCCATCTACCTTTCCGGCTGGCAGGTCGCCGCCGACGCCAACCTTTCCGGCCACACCTACCCGGACCAGAGCCTGTACCCGGCGAACTCGGTGCCGCAGGTGGTCCGCCGCATCAACAACGCGCTGCTGCGTGCCGACCAGATCGAGTACTCCGAGGGCATCCAGAGTGTTGAGGATTGGTTGGTTCCGATCGTGGCCGATGCCGAGGCCGGCTTCGGCGGCCCGCTGAACGCCTACGAGCTGATGAAGTCCATGATTTCCTCCGGCGCCTCCGGCGTGCACTGGGAAGACCAGCTCGCCTCGGAGAAGAAGTGCGGACACCTGGGCGGCAAGGTCCTCATCCCCACCGCGCAGCACATCCGCACGCTGAACGCGGCCCGCCTGGCCGCCGACGTCGCCGGCACTCCGAGCGTCATCATCGCCCGGACGGACGCCGAAGCGGCCACGCTGATCACCGCGGACGTGGACGAGCGGGACCGCGAGTTCATCACCGGCGAGCGCACCCCGGAGGGCTTCTACAAGGTTCGCAACGGCATTGAGCCCTGCATCGCCCGGGCCAAGGCCTACGCCCCGTACTCCGACCTCATCTGGATGGAGACCGGGACGCCGGATCTGGAGCTGGCCCGTAAGTTCGCCGAATCCGTCAAGGCGGAGTTCCCGGACCAGATGCTCTCCTACAACTGCTCCCCGTCCTTCAACTGGAAGAAGCACCTGGATGACGCCACCATCGCGAAGTTCCAGCGCGAACTCGGTGCCATGGGCTTCACCTTCCAGTTCATCACGCTTGCCGGCTTCCACGCCCTGAACTACTCGATGTTCGATCTGGCCCACGGTTACGCCCGTGACGGCATGAGCGCCTACGTCGAGCTGCAGGAAAAGGAATTCGGCGCAGAAGACCGCGGCTACACCGCAACCAAGCACCAGCGCGAAGTAGGCACCGGCTACTTCGACCAGATCGCAACTGCCCTCAACCCCAATGGCAGCACCCTGGCTTTGGTGGGTTCCACCGAAGAAGGCCAGTTCCACTAAACAGTTTTCCCATCGACGAAGCAGCTGATGCCCCTTTCGAGGGCCGAACAGGGCATCAGCTGCCCACTCGATGGACATATTCCGAGGAGTAAGTGCCATGAACGATCCGATCACCCTGAACGGCATCACGCTGACCGCTACGCCCGTGCGGCGCCAGGAGGAAATCCTGTCCCCGCAGGCACTGGACTTCGTTGCCCGCCTGCACAAGGCCACCGCCGGCCGCCGCGAGGAACTGCTGCAGCTGCGCAAGGACCGCCGGCGTTGCATCGCCAAGGGCCACGACCCGAAGTTCCTGCCCGGAACCCGGAGCATCCGCGAGGACGAGTCCTGGCAGGTTGCCTCGCCCGCACCGGGGCTGGAGGACCGCCGGGTGGAAATCACCGGGCCGGTGGAGAAGAAGATGACCATCAACGCCCTCAACTCCGGCGCGAAGGTCTGGCTCGCGGACATGGAAGATTCCTCCACCCCGTCCTGGTCCAACGTCATCAACGGGCAGCTGAACCTCACCGATGTGCTGGACAGGAAGATCGACTTCACCTCCCCGGAGGGCAAGGAGTACAAGGTCCACGGCACGCGCCTGACCGACCTGCCCACCATTGTGGTGCGGCCGCGCGGCTGGCACCTGCCGGAGAAGCACATGCTGGTCGGCGGCGAGCCGGTTGCCGGCGGGATCGTGGACTTCGGCCTCTACTTCTTCCACAACGCCCAGCGGCTGATCGCCCAGGGCCGCGGACCCTACTTCTACCTGCCGAAGATCGAGAACCACCTCGAGGCACGGCTGTGGAACGACATCTTCATCCTGGCCCAGGACATGCTGGACATCCCGCAGGGCACCATCCGCGCCACCGTCCTGATCGAAACCATCACGGCCGCGTTCGAGATGGAGGAGATCCTCTACGAACTGCGCGAGCACGCTTCGGGCCTGAACGCCGGCCGCTGGGACTACATCTTCTCGGTGATCAAGAACTTCCGCACCCGCGGCGCCCGGTACGTGATGCCGGACCGTACGCAGGTGACCATGACCGCTCCGTTCATGCGCTCCTACACCGAGCAGCTGGTGCGGGCCTGCCACCGCCGCGGTGCAATGGCTATCGGCGGCATGGCGGCCTTCATCCCGAACCGCCGCGACCCGGAAGCCAACTCCATCGCGATGGAGAAGGTCCGCGCGGACAAGACCCGCGAAGCCAACGACGGTTTCGACGGCTCCTGGGTGGCGCACCCGGACCTGGTGCCGGTGGCCCGCGACGTGTTCGACTCCGTGCTCGGCGGACGGCCCAACCAGATCGAGCGCCGGCGCGAGGACGTCACGCCCGATGACCGCGGCCTGCTGAACATCGCCGGCACGGAGGGAAAGATCACCGAGCGCGGCATCCGCACCAACATCGAGGTAGGCATCCGCTACATCGAGTCCTGGCTGCGGGGCAACGGCGCGGTGGCCATCCACAACCTGATGGAGGACGCCGCCACCGCGGAAATCTCCCGCTCACAGATCTGGCAGTGGATCCGCCAGTCCGCCATCACCGATGAAGGCGAGATCATCAGCCTGGACTGGGTGCAGCGGCTGCTGGACGAAGAATTCGCCAAGCTGCCGCGCTTCGAAGACGACCTCTTCGACGACGCACGCGAGATCTTCGAGGAAGTGGCCCTCGGCGAAGAGTTCCCCGCCTTCCTCACCGTCCCGGCCTACGAGCGCTACCTGCACGAAAAGCGCGAAGAGCTCGTCGCCGCCTAAACCGTCCGGCGGCCGGGGAGGACCATCGGCCAGCAACTGCCCTCCCCGCCGCCGGCCTGAACTTTCCGCAGAGCCGTCCGGTCCATCATTCGCCACAGTTTGCCCGAAAGCCGGGCGGACCGGATGGCTGTGCGGAAGCAATAACTAAATGAATAGGAGGATGCCCCGGGCCATACGGTCCGGGGCATCGTCTTACCGGCGTCCGTTGCGTTCGGCGAAGCGGTCAAGGGCAGTTAGCACCTCGGGAGACCGCCACATCTTTCCCCGCCAGCGCATATTCCGGCCGGGCCCCATTTCCGGAGTCCCGGGCGCCATCCGACGATCCCGTCGAGTTAACATCATCACTTGACTCGGAAGTGATGATTCGACACCCACGCTGGGTGCTCAGATGGGAGCCGGCGCGGCGATGACGGCGTCGATCTGGCCCATGGCCTCCTTCATTCCCTCTTCCATGCCCATTGCGAGCATCTTCTGCAGCTGCTCGGCAGACTCGAAACCGGACACCGTGGTCATTCGGGTCTTGCCGTCGATATTTTCCAGGGTTACGGCGGCGTGGGTGATGCCCATGTCGTCCACAGGTGCCCAGTTCTCGTCGGCGAACCCGTCGTCGAACTCCAACCGGTTGGGCGCTTCGATGGCGGTGAATTTCCACCACCCGCGGGCCTTCTCTCCTTCGGGTCCGGTCATGTAGTAGTTGGCCTTGCCACCGGGCTCGAACTCATGCTTTTCGAAGGTGGCGGGCCAGGTGGGCGGACCCCACCAGCGCTCGAGCTGGCGCGGATCCTCCCAGATCTGCCAGACGCGCTCAACACTTGCGTCGAACTCCGCGACGATGGTGAAGCGCAGCGCTTCGACGTCCTTTTCCGAACTGATAACCGGCATGATGGTGCCCTTTCTATCCCTCAGCGAGAATGTCGTCGATCCGGGCAACACGCTGTTGCCAGATCTCCTCGTAGTCATCGAGCAGCCGCCGCGCCCTTCTCAACCCTTCGAGATGAATCCGCACCATCTGCTCTCTTCCGCGCTTCTCCTTGGTGACAAGGGAAGCCCGCTCCAGCACCGCCACATGTTTTTGTACGGCGGCAAAACTCATGGCGTATTCGGCAGCCAACCCCGAAACGGAATACTCGCCGGTGAGGACCCGGGCGACAATGTCGCGGCGGGTGGCGTCGGCGAGCGCCTGGAACAGGCGGTCCAACTCGGAATCGGAAACTTGATCTACAACCATTTGGTTGTAGATTAGTCCTCCCTGGCAGCAGGGTCAATAGGTAGTGTCTGCCGAAAATTGGGGAGTGAAAATTGGGAGTTACGGAATGGAGGCCAGAACCACCGGAGGGTGACCACCCCAGGTTCCGGTGAGGGTATTCCCGTGAGTGCCGGGTTCATCCGCCACGGGGATGCGGTACAGCGAAAGGGCCAGCAGTCCGGCAGTGATGGTGGTGACGGCACCCATGGTGGCGGGCACCGCCGTCGTAATTTGCGGGACTTCGGTGCCGGACGTGCCGCTGCCGCGCACGGTGACCGAACGCTCCAGGGGTTCGAGCGTGCCGTCTTTGTCGAGGAACTGCTCGGCCTCGGTGCCGCCCTGCAGAATTGCCGTGGCGAGTGCTGCCGCGAAGACCGGGTCGCCGCAGGCGTCGTAGATCCAGCGCTTGCCGAGCACGGAGTGTTCCATGGTGCCGGCGAGCCACGGTTCGGCGCCGTCCAGCGGTGCGCCGCGGTACGTCAGCGGCACCTGCAGGATGGTTCCGTCGTCGAGGCGCAGCAGGTGCACTTCCATCCCGATGTCGCCGGTGGGGTCGTCGAAGCGGTACGCGCCGATGGGCTCCAGCGTTAGGGGCTCCCCTGCCTCCGTACCCTGCTCCCCTATGTGCGGAAACCACGGCTGGCGGGGCAGCCATGATGCCAGGAGATCGATCTTGGAGGGATTCAGGACTGCGTCGTAAATAATGGCCATTCCAGAAGCGTACGAGACTTCCTTTGCGCTGTGGGGTTGGCCACTGGAACCGCCGTCTGTGAGATTGGCCCAGCAGGACGGGAGTAACATTAAGCGGCCGCCTTTTTCTTTCCGGCCCTCCCCTTTCGTGAAACTAGGTACGTTTCCCATGGCACAATTTGCCCAGGCACTCGCGCGCGGTCTGACAGTCCGCCACATCCGGTTCATGGCGCTCGGCTCGGCCATCGGCACCGGGCTGTTTTACGGCTCGGCCGCCGCCATCCAGGCTGCCGGCCCGGCCGTCCTGCTGGCCTACGCGATCGGCGGCGCCGCAGTCTTCCTGGTCATGCGGGCCTTGGGCGAGATGGCCGTGCGGCATCCGGTGTCCGGCTCCTTCGGGCAGTACGCGAGCCGCTATCTGGGCCCGTTCGCCGGCTTCATCACCGGCTGGACCTTCGCGTTCGAGATGGCGATCGTGGCGATTGCCGATGTGACGGCGTTCGGCATCTACATGGGCTTCTGGTTCCCGGACGTACCGCGCTGGATCTGGATCCTCGCCGTCGTCTGCCTCATCGCCGCGCTGAACCTAATGCGGGTCAAGGTGTTCGGCGAGACCGAGTTCTGGCTGTCGATCATCAAGGTCGCCGCCATTATCGCGATGATCGCCGGCGGCGCCGCGATTGTGGTGTTCGGCTTCGGGCTGCCCGACGCGGCGAACCCCGGGCTGGGGACGATGCTCGCCTCGGGCGGTTTCTTCGCCAACGGTTTCTGGGGCCTTCTGGCTTCCTTCTCCATTGTGATGTTCGCCTTCGGCGGGATCGAGACCATCGGCATCACCGCGGGCGAGGCAGAGAACCCGAAGAAGGCCATTCCGGCGGCGATCAACACCGTGCCGGTGCGCATCCTGCTCTTCTACGTATGCACGCTCGGTGTGCTCATGATGATCTTCCCGTGGAACCAGATCGACGGCGAGACCAGCCCGTTTGTACAGATCTTCGACGCGCTGGGCATTCCCGCCGCCGCGCACATCCTGAACGCCGTGGTCATCACCGCCGCGATTTCGGCCATCAACTCGGACACGTTCGGGGCCGGCCGGATGATGTACGGACTGGCGCAGCAGGGCCACGCGCCGGCTTCGTTCGCGCGGATCTCCCGGCACGGAGTGCCGTGGATGACGGTGGCGACGATGACGGCGGTACTGCTGGTCGGCGTCGTCCTCAATGTGCTGCTGCCCGAATCCCTGTTCCTGATCATCGCCTCGATCGCCACGTTCGCAACCGTGTGGGTGTGGCTGATGATCCTGCTCTCGCACATCGCCATGAAGCGCGAGATTGCGCGGAAGAACATGCCGGCCTCCGAGTTCGGCGTGCCGTTCTGGCCGGTGGCGTCCTACGCGGCGCTGGCGTTCATGGTGTTCGTAGTGGTGCTGCTGGGCATCATGCCGGACACCCGTGTGGCCCTGGTTGTCGGGGTTGGGTGGATCGCGGTGCTGTTCGTGGCGTACCACGTCGGGGTCAAGGGCAAGGGCCATGTGCGGGCCGAACTGGTGGACGAAACCGGACAGGTCGGCGAGACTCCGGAGCGCTACCATGCTCGTCGGGATGCCGAGACCGGCACCGTCCGGCCGGAATACATCGACCGCTAGGAATGTTGACGTGTCCATGAAGATTGAGATCTGGTCCGACATTGCCTGCCCCTGGTGCTTCATCGGAAAGCGCCGCTTCGAGAAAGCCCTCGAGAAGTTCGAGCACAAGGACCAGATAGACGTCCAGTGGCGCAGCTACCAGCTGGACCCCACCCTGCCGGCGCACTATGACGGCACGGAGACCGAGTACCTGAGCCAGATGAAGGGCATGCCGCAGGACCAGGTCCGCCAGATGTTCGCGCATGTCACGGAGCAGGCCGCCGGCGAAGGCCTGGCCTACGATTTCGACAAGATCGTGGTGGCCAACAGCTTTACTGCGCACCGCTTCCTGCACCTGGCCAAGGCGCACAACCTGGACGCGCAAGCCAAGGAAGCGCTGCTGTCCGGCCATTTCGAACATGGCGAAGACATTGGCGACGTTGAGTATCTGGTGCGCACCGGCGTCGTACTTGGTATGAACGAGGCGGAAATCCGCGAGGCGCTCGAGGGCGACCGCTACACCGAGGACGTACAGGCGGACATCGCCGAGGCCCGTGCGCTCGGCGTGACCGGCGTGCCGTTCTTCGTGCTGGACCGTAAGTACGGGATCTCGGGCGCGCAGCCCACGGAGAGCTTCAGCCAGGCGCTGGCGCAGGCCTGGGCGGAACGCAATCCGCTCACCGTGCTTTCCGGAAACAACGACGACGGCGCCACCTGCGGCCCGGACGGCTGCAACTAACCGCACCCCTAGACCGGGGATAATTGCTGATGGGCCGGGAGCTTTCCCGGCCCATCAGCGTGTGGGCGAAGGGAACAGTGCATGAGCGGGAGCGGCCGGCAGTCCGGACAGCTCTGGACTAAGGACTTCGTTCTCGCGATCGCCGTCAACCTGTTCATCTCGATGGTCTTCTACCTGCTGATGACCTCGATGGCGCTCTACGCGGTGGAGCGGTTCCGGGCCTCTGACACCTTGGCCGGCCTGGCCTCCAGCTCCTTCATCATCGGCTCGGTGATGGCGCGGATTTTCGCCGGCTGGCTGCTCGATGTGGTGGGCCGACGCCGGTTGCTGCTGGCGGCGCTGCTGGTCTTCGTTGCCGCCTCACTGCTCTACATTCCGGCGGGCTCGCTGCCGCTGCTGCTGGCGCTGCGCATCATCCACGGCATGGCCTTCGGCGCTGGGAGCACCGCCGTCGCCGCCTCGGTACAGGCACTCATCCCGCCGGCGAGGCGGAGCGAGGGGACGGGTTACTTCGGCCTGTCGACCACGCTGTCCATCGCGCTGGGGCCGTTCCTGGCGGTGCTGCTCTCGGCCAGCGGCAGTTACACCGGCCTGTTCTTATTCTGTGCGGCGTGCTCGGTGGCCGCGTTCCTGATCGCCCTGACCATCCGCCTGCCGGAGCTGCCACAGCGGTCCGGACGAAAACGCGGAACCGGCCGGCGACGAATCTCGCTGGCCGCGGTGCTCGAACCGGACGCGCTACCGGTCTCAACGGTCATTCTGGCCTGCGGCGTGGCCTACTCCGGCTTCCTGGCCTTCCTCACCTCGTATGCACTCGAGCAGGGAATCGCCTCCGCAGCGAGCATGTTCTTCCTGGTCTACGCAGTGGCCGTGCTGGTCTCGCGCCTGTTCGTGGGCCGGATCCACGACCGCCGGGGCGACAACGCAGTTATCTACCCCGCACTGGCCGTCTTCGCGGCGGGCCTCGGGTTGCTCGCCCTGGAGCCGGCCGTGTGGTCCATCGCCGCGGCCGGCGCGCTCAGCGGCCTCGGCTTCGGCACGTTGACACCCAGCGTTCAAGCCATTGCGGTTACCGAGGCGCCCGAAATGCGCCTCGGCACGGCGACTTCCACCTTCTACCTGATGCTCGACCTGGGAGTCGGCGTGGGACCGGTGGTTCTCGGCGCCCTCCTGCCGTTGACGGGCTACCAAGGAATGTTCGGTGCGCTGTGCGTCCTGGTGCTTGCCGCCGTCGTGCTTTATTACGTGGTCCACGGCAGCAAGCACCGTCCGCCCAGGGCCGCCTGAATCCTACTTGGCGACCTTGCTGGGTTCCGGCGAGAGCCGCGGACAGCTCAAGGGCCCCGCAGTCAGGTCCACACGGTCTTCGGGCACGAGCTGCTTGAACTCCTTTCCGAGCACGACGTCCACGCTGGCGTCGGCGCGCTGATCCGCAACGTATTCCGTTTCTGGAATGTTCCGCTGCAGGTTGAAGGCGTTGGCCTCCCCGGCAGGACCGGAAATGACGACGGCGGTGACGCCGCTATGGCTTATCCGTTTCGAGGCGACTTCGCCGATCTGGTAACCGCGTTTGGCAAGCAGGCCGGAGGTCTGGCCAGCCAGGCCTTCCTCCTGCGTGCCGTTATATACGTTGACGGTAATGGAATCGGTCGGCGGGTATTCGTGCACGGCTGCAGGGCACGTCGCCTCCGGTGCCGGGGTATGGGACCAGCCCGGAATCTTGAAGTCGCCGCGCACCACAGCCAGGGCAGTAAGGACGGCGGCAATGATGAGAGCCACCAGCAGCGTCAGGACAACTCCGTGCAGGATCTTCCGGTGGGTATAGACCTCCGGCTTCTCCACTTCGCCGACGTCTGCGAAGACCTCGTCCAGATCGTCCTCGGTGATGATGTTGCGGCCCTGCAAGCGCAGTGTTTCCTTCGGTTTCCGCTTCGGCTTCCGGGGCAGGTGCGAGCGATTAGTCATCGATGACCAGCACCCGGGCGTGCAGGACCGCGCGCTGGTGCAGGGCTGTGCGGACCGCCCGGTGGAGGCCGTCTTCGAGGTACAACTTGCCCTGCCACTGGACCACGTGCGGGAACAGATCGCCGAAGAACGTGGAGTCCTCGGCCAGCAGGGCCTCCAGGTCGAGCGTGCTCTTGGTGGTGATGAGCTCATCGAGCCGGACCTGGCGCGGCGCTACGCTGGCCCAGTCCTTGGGGCTCTCGTAACCATGGTCAGGATATGGGCGGCTGTCGCCTACGGCTTTGAAGATCACCAATCCAGCGTAGAGAAGACACGCGCCGAACAAAACATTTCATCCGGCGCGTGCCCTTCTTGTACCCAAAAGGTTACGAGGCGGTCAGCGGGATAACGCGCTGGCCAATCACCTCGTCGCTGATCCAGTCCTTGAAGTCCAGCACCACCTGGTACTCCCCCGCCGCCGGCGGAAAGAGCAGCAGGTCATACCGCTCGGCGGAGCCAGATGCCAGCATGCTGGTCATCATCGGGTAGCCGGCCTCGCGGCAGGGCAGTGAGACGCCGTCCTTCTCATGGGTGTCGCGGTACGGCCGGCCATCGTGGGCGATGACCTCGGCCATGGCCACGGGGTTGCCGTACTTATCCTGGAACCGCAGCATGGTGGGCAGGTAGTTGGCGTTCAGCAGCCGCAGCAGGGTGGGTTTGCGCGTGTCGCCCTTCTTGTAGACGTTGGCGCGCAGCGACTTCATCGACCAAACCTTTTCCTTTCCACTGGGACGGCGCGCGAGCTCCCCGCCCAGCGCATAGAAATGTTTCGGCTGGAAGTGGTTCAGGCCCGCGTCTTCACCAGACAGACCGGCGGCGTGGTTCATGCCGTGCCAGCGCGTATCCAGGCTGTACGGGATCAGCAGCGCTTCGGTGTCGATGTCGTACTCCGGTCCGTCCACAAACGCCCGCCGGGCCCCCGGCGTGACAGGGAAGTCCTCATGCTCGATCGGGTCGATGATGAGCGGCCCGAACATGCCCATCTGGACGTGGAGGGTGGTATTCACATGGCAGTGATAGAAGTACGTCCCGGCCGTCCCGTAGTCGGCGACGCCCGGGCGGCCCTTCTCCGGCTGCCACTGGTAGGTGTAGTCCCCGGCGATCTCGAAGGAGGTGTGCCCGACCCCGTCGTTCCGGGGGTCCGGTTCCATACCGTGCCAGTGGATTGTGTGGTTGCCTTTGCTCGGGCTGAAATTGGCGTGGAAAATCTGGCCTTCCTTCGGCCTGACCAGCGGGCCGGGGAAGCACTTGCGCTGATCATCGGTTTCGAAGCTCCACATCTCCACTTCGGCACCATCGTCGAACCTCAGATCTGTCCCGTAAAAGTCGAGTTCGTAGCTGATATTCGGGGTCATCTTGAATTCGGTGACCGGTTTATCCTGCTCGTTCTGATTCGAGCTGAAGTCCACCTGGCTGTCGAAGATGTGCCTAGATTCCTCCTCCTGAACAGGAGGGTCCGGCTCCGGTTCAGGTTCCGGCTGGGCAGTTTCAGTCGGCGTCGGTTCGGCAGTTTCGGTGGGATCCGGTTCCGACGTTTCGATAGGTTCCGGCTCGATCGTCTCGGTCGGCTCGGGCTTGGGCGTCTCGGTTGGCGTCGGCGTGGCTGATGCCGTTGGTGCCGGCGTCGGCTTCGTCGTTTCGGTCGGCTTTGGAGTGGGCTTCGGCTTGCTGGCCTCTTCCTCCTCGCGGCGGCGCTTATCCTCGGCCGCCTGCTTCCGGCGTGCATCTTCCTCGCGCCGGCGTTTGGCCTCCTCGGCACGCTTCTTGGCTTCCGCCTCGCGCCGCTTCTTCGCCTCATCGGACTTGCGCTTGGCTTCGGCAGCGCGCTTCTTGGCTTCGGCCTCCCGCTTCTTCCGCGCCTCCGCGGCCCGCTTCTTCGCCTCGGCCTCGCGCTTGCGCCGGGCCTCCTGGTCCCGCTTCTTCTTGGCTGCGGCCTCTTTGCGCTTCTTCTCGGCGGCCTTCCGCTCCTGGAAGCTCAGCCTTCTGCCCGGGAGCAATGTTTCCATCATGATGTCGCTCCTTCGAGAGGCGCTTTAATGATCCAGTGTGAGGTCAGGCCGCCCGGGTACATGCCGCCGGCAGCGGTCTGGGAGGATTCGGAGTGGCAGTGCATGGGGTACGCCCAGTCGGTTTTCCTGTTGTCCCAGACCGGGTCGACCGCGTCCGGCGGCCGCTTGATCGGGATGATGGCCTCTTTGATCTCCATCCCCCTGACCTTGATGACGTCTTCCCACTGTTGGATGCAGACGTAGCCGCTCTCGTCCACATGGCCTTCGGTGCGGCCCCAGTCCTCGTTATTGCAGCGCACTGTCCACAGATGGTTGCCGTGGAAGTGCATCTGGTGGTAGACAATCCCGCAGTTGACGATGCGGACGAGTTGCCCGCCGCGCAGGGAGCCGATGGCCGAGCCTTCGGCGAACTCCCGGGCGTCGAACTGCCGCGGGTACCCCGAGATGGTGGTCTCCTCATCGGAGGCCCGGTTCAACTCCTCGTTGCGGGTCATGCCCATGGACTCGTAGCCGCTGCGGCCGTTGAGCGTGAAGTAGCGCGGCACGGCCTTCTGCCGGGCCGGATCCACGGTGCCGCCCTTGGCCTCGATGTTGGCCCATACCGGATCGACGGCGTGGCAGAGCCAGACCCACTGGCGTTCGAACTCGGCCGCGTCCAGTGAGATGCACCAGGCGTCCGACGGGTCCATGACCACCAGTGCACCGTAAAGACCCAGGGTCCGTTCCACCGGCTGATTGCCCGGATCGCTGTAAATGTAGACTCCGGGGTCCGGCGCCTTGAGCTCCAGCATGCCGTACTTGCCGGGGGCGATTTTGCCCGTGCTGACGTCTGCGCCGTCGTCGCCGGCCTTGTGGATGGCAAACTCGTGCTCTTTGGCCAGCCGGTTGTGGACCCGCAGCTTGATCTTGCTGCCGGTTTCGGCAACGATCACCCGCTCCGGCATGAAGCTGCCCCAGTGGGCCCTGCGGACATAATATTGGCCCGGATTGTGAGGATCCGGCCCCAGCGGCGTCGGCGTACCGCGGGGCGGTTCCGGTGCCCCCACCGGGTAGACGCGGCTGTCCACCCAGGTGTCGTCCTTCAGGAAGACCTTGGGCTTGATAGTGAGGCTGGGATTGGCGTCGTTCTTCTCTGTGGGGCGGTCGCCGAACCCGCGGAAGTAGACCAGCGAGTCATCCACCATCTTGAGGTAGCCCTCGTTGATATAGACATCAAGCACTTCCCGGTCCGATTCAAGCAGCTCTGCGTCAGGAGCTTCCGCTTCGTCGCTCGCCTCGTCAGTCGGCTTCAGGTCCTCAGCTTCACCGCTCGCATCGTCAGCCGGCTCCAGATCCTCAGCCTCTTCGGTGGCCACACCGGTCGCAACACCTGTCGCGACATCGGTCGGCTCCGGGGCCTCAGCCTCCTCGGCCGGCCTCGTGGTTCGCGCGTGGGCCGGCTGGGCACCGGCCAGCGCCAGCGCGCCGAGCCCCGCGGCAGCTCCGTATTTCACAAAGCTCCAGCGGCTCACCGGTGTGTTCTCCTCCAAGGGGGCACCGCCGTCGTTGTTTTGCTGGCTGTTGTTTTCGAACTCACCCATGATTGTTCTCCAACCATCCGGGCCGGCGAAGGACAGCGGGCAGTTCCAGGGCCAGCGGCGCGCCGTCCGACCACGGATCAGTGAATTCGGCCGAGAGCTGCTCGACGTCGGAGGGGACCAGGAAGCTGATCCAGAAGTTGTTGGTGGCACCTGGCTCCAAGGCGCCCTTGCCTGCGCCGGATGACCTGTTGGTGACAGTGGGTCCGTCGGGTCCCACCTTCAGCCGCAGCTGGCCGGGCGAGAAGAGGACCGGCCGGTCCATGCCGTTGTGGACTTCCAGCTGCAGCACCACATGGTCGCCCCACGTGAAGTTGGCCGGCTGGGTGCCGGACACGGCTGCGCCGCCATGATCATGGCCGGAACCTGCCGCACCGGTAGCGGCCGCGGTAGAACCCCCCGCGCCGGGCGCCTGCGGCATCCGCGACTGTCTTTCGGCAGCTGCGATGCGGACGGTCCCGAAGGACGTCCATACCCCGGAGCCGCGGCTGATCCCCCCGGTTTCTGCGGCGTTCTTCGAGGCTGCGAGAAGGCTGCCTCCGCCGATAATGCCGGCCACGCCGGCACCTACAAGTACTCCAAAAACCCTGCGCGTCAAGCCCGTTGGAACCTCGGTTCCCTCGGACTCAGGCGCGACAGTATGTTCCCCAACTACTGTCATCATTTCCGTATCCCCAACTACGTCTGGATGGTGTGGTCCCAACAGCTTGCCGCCAAAACCTTGGAGAAAACGTAGGGTCCGCCGGCGGACTTCGGCTCAGCGGGGCGGATAGAGATAATGAGAGCATGACTCTCACCGCCGGCACACCGCACCGCCCTTCCCAGCCACCCATCGGACTCCTGCTGGATGTGGATGGCCCGATTGCCAGCCCGGTCAGCCGCACCGTGCCGGCGAGCATTCTCGAGGCCCTGCTGACCATGGCCGCGAAGGGCTGGCCGGTGGTCTTCAACACGGGCCGCTCGGATGCCTTCATCCGCGAGCAGGTCATGGAGCCGATGCTGGCCGCCGGCATCCCCAGCGGCATCCGGTTCCACGCAGTCTGCGAGAAGGGCGCGGTCTGGTTCAGCTTCGGCGCAGAGGGCCCGGGCACCATCCACGTTGACCGCTCGCTGTCCGTCCCGCAGGACTACGCCGCGGAGATCCGGCAGCTGGTGGCGACCCGCTACTCCAGCCACATGTTCTTCGACGAGACCAAACACGCCATGGTCTCGGTGGAACAGGTCGTGGAGGCGGACAACCTCGAGTACCTGCGGCTGCAGGAAGAGTTCGACGCCGAGGCGCTGGCTTTGATGGGCAAGTTCAACTTGGGTGCCAGCCGGCTGGATCACCATGCACCGGACAGCGATGACCAGGTGGACTACCGGCTGGATCCGACCATCATCTCCACCGATATCGAATCGATCCGGCTGGGCAAGGACCTCGGCGCCCAGCGCGCCCTGGAAATGCTCGCGGCGGACGGGGTCATCCCGCACGCCTGGCGGACTATGGGCGATTCCCGCACCGACTACGCAATGGCGGACACGCTGCACTACAACGGGCATGCGGTGGTCCACGTGGACGTGCGGCCCGCGGACGGCATCCCGCAGAAGCCGTACCCGGTGCTGACCGCCGCGCATCTGGGTTTCCCGGACTCCATCCACGAGTACTCCGGCGGCGCTTTCCTGCGTACCTGGGCGGCCATCGCCCAGACGCTTTAAGCCGGGGTTTTGGGCTGGCCACTGAGCCCGGACTGGGGCAGAAAAACACATTTCGTAACCGACGCGCCGATGTCAAGTATGACGAGTGCTAGTCTGCGAGCATGTCAAACAACCAGGGGACCATACCTGTTCTAGACCTCCGAACAGCACGCCTCGAAGACGGTTCTTTCAACCCCGCCTTCGTCGACCAGCTGCGCGACGCCGCCCACCGGGTCGGGTTCTTCCAGATCACCGGCTATGGCGCCGGCGAGCACCAGGTGGCGGAGCTCTTCGACGCCATGCAGCGCTTCTTCAACCTGCCGCTCGATGAACGGTTGAAGCTGGACAACCGCAACTCGCCGCACTTTCGCGGCTATACCCGGATGGGCACCGAGCGCACCCAGGGCAAAGCGGATGCCCGCGAGCAGCTGGACTACTCGCCGGAGTCCGAGCCGGTCGCCGAATACACCGAGGACGAGAAGTACTGGCTGCTGCGCGGCCCGAACCAGTGGCCGGACCAGGTCCAACCGGATCTGCGCGAGAGGGCCATGGCCTGGGCGGACCTGATGTCCGCCGTGGGCCGGGAACTGCTCTCCGGCATCGGTGTGGGCCTCGGCCTTCCGGAGGACTACTTCGACGCTGCCTACGCCGGCAGCCCGCACTGGATGGGCAAGCTGGTGCACTACGTCGGCGGCGTCGTCGAGGATGCCGGGGACCAGGGCGTGGGCATCCACGCCGACTACGGCTTCATCACGCTGCTGCTGCAGGATCAGGTGGGCGGCCTTGAGGTCCAGCCTCCCGGCACCACCGAATGGCTCCCCGTCGAGCCGATCGAAGGCGCTCTAGTGGTGAACCTGGGCGAGATGCTGGAGGTGGCCACGGAAGGCTACATCACCGCCACGATCCACCGCGTGCAGGCCCCGCCGCCCGGCGTGGACCGCTACTCGGTACCGTTCTTCTGGTCGCCGCGCCTGGACGCCGTGATTGACCCGATCCCGCTGCCGGACGAGCTGAAGTCCGAGTCCCGCGGCCTCTCGGACGATCCGAACAACCCGATGCTGGCCAGCTTCGGCCTCAACATGCTCAAGGGCCGGCTGCGCGCCCACCCGGACGTGACCGAAAAGTACTACCCCGAGCTGCTCGCCAAGTAGCTTCAAGCGCCTTTTCGACCTTCTTGACTGGCGCCTCTCCAACCCCGCGTACGACGTCGGGTGCCCGGTCTACGTTCGCCGGTCACCCGGCGTCGTGCTTTGGTTAATCAGCGGCAATCCGTCCGGTGGCGATGACAGCTGGTGCCGCCCGTTCAATAATGAAGGCATGGGCGCACTAATGGCGCTGCGGCGCGAGCTCCGGAAAACCTTGTCGGCTACCGGCGGGGAGGTTCCGCAGTGGGCTCTGGATCTCGCCGAGGGGAAGGACGAAGGATTCTTCGCCCCAGGTTCGGCCGTCTGGACCGTACATGGTTCCGTAACCACGCTGGTAGGAGGGATCAGGGCGCTGCTGGTGCAATCGCTGCATCCGGGCGCATTGGCCGGTGTGGACGATTTCTCCATGTACCGTGAACGGCCGCTGGTCCGGCTGGCGTCCACCAGTCGCTGGATCATGACGGTCACCTACGGGGACACGGCGGCGGCGCACATCGCCTGCGAGCGCATCCTGAAACTGCACGAAAGGGTCCGCGGCACCTACACGGATGCCCGCGGAGCAACGCGCAGTTACTACGCCAATGATCCTGATCTGCTCAGCTGGGTACATCTGGCCTTCGTCGAGGCCTTCCTGGCCGCGCATTCTGCCTATGAAAAACCGATACCGGGCGGGCAGGACCCGTACGTCGCCGGGTGGGCCAAAGCCGGTGAGCTGATGCAGGTTCCCCATCCGCCCCGGACCCGGACGGAACTGGATGAGCAACTGGCAGCTTTTCGTCCGGAACTGCTGCATGATGCCAAGGTGGCGGAGGCAGTGGAGTTCATCCGCCATCCGCCGCTCCCCCGCTCCCAGCGCCTCGGCTACCGGATCCTGTTCGCTGGCGCGGTCAACACGCTGGAGCCGCACTATTTGGATCTGCTAGGCCTGAAGAAGCCTTCGCTTGGCCCGTTCCCGCTTCCGGTGCGTCCGGCTACCCGGCTGGTGCTGGCCTTTGTGCGGCTGGGCCTCGGCCCGAGACCACCGAGCGAAATCTCTGCCCGCCGCCGGATCTCCCGGCTGTCCCAGCAGAATGCCTGAATGTCAGGCCGGATCCCCGGTACCCGAGAGGACTCAGATCTTGGCGGGCTTCTGCCGCCCCATCCGCTGCCGCGCCGTATTGCCGCCGCGGCCGATCGGTGCGCTGTTGGTCGCAGCGCCCAGGCCGAAGGGCGGCATGTCGCTGTAAACAGACTCCTGGTCTCGCACAGCAACCTGGTAGGTCTCGTGCCATACCCCGATGTCGCCGCTGCCGGCCGATTCCCGCATGAATTTGCGCCAGGGTTCAAGATGCGGCGCGGTCCGGTCCGCGGCGAACCGCTGGATGTGCTCGGGGCTTTCCCAGTAACTGAGCATGATGGTGGTCCTGCCGAACCATGAATGGAAGCCCAGCAGACCTGCTTCCGGCGTGGCCACCAAGTGGTTGAGCATGCGCGCCATGGCCGTTGACATGGGCAGCAGCTTGCCGAATTTCCACCAGCGGTTGGCCCGCATGCCGATCAGGAAAACCGTCACGGTGTCTGTCTCCGGGACCGCGGTAAACCTTCCGGGAATAACACTCTGGCCCATGGCCTTCTCCTACGTTCTTGGTGCCGCTTCATTTCGTAACGGCGTTATAAAACAATGTTATGGAACAATGGGGGCTATGGCAAGACCTACTGTTTATGATTCCGAACTGCGGCAGCGGCTCATCGAGACCACTGCGAACCTCATGGCGGAGCGGGGACCCAGCCGGGTAGCGTTGCGTGATGTGGCAGCAGCAGCCAACACATCGACGACGGCGGTCTACTCGCTTTTCGGCGGCAAGTCGCAGCTGCTGACAGCAGTGGTCGACGACGCCTTCCGCTCGTTCGGGGATTCCCAACGGGCCGCCTCGCCCCGCGGCCTGGCGGCACTCGGCAGGGCTTACCGCCAATGGGCCCTGGATCACCCTGCGTTCTACGCGCTGATGTTCGGCTCCGCAGCCGCGCAGACCCCCTGCGAACCTAGTCCGGACGCCTCCGCGAACTCGATCCAGCCCCTATACGAGGCAGTCGGCAAAGCACTCGCCGCGGCCGGATCCGAAGAATCCGTGTCGCTGGTTGCCGCAGCCATTTGGGGCCAGGTCCATGGGCTCGTCAGCCTCGAACTCGCCAACGTCCCCGGAACCGACTGGGCCGCTGCCTATGAAACGGCGCTCCGTGCCATCGAGCGCACCTACCCCGTATAGTCACCCGGGTCCGGCCGCGCCGGTTGGGGACCTGCGTGACCTGGGGACCGGCTAGGGCAACAGCATCCCGGCTACTTGGCGGTGACCTCGGCCGCAACCCGACGTGCAGTCGGCATTTCCTCCGGCAGGGCGGCACCCTCAAGAACGTTCAGGTAACTTGCCGACAGGTGTCCGATATCCAAAGCCTGCACTCCGCGCGCGGCGAGCATGTCTGCCGCCACCGTCGCCGCGGGCCCCAGCGAGAGCAACGCCAGATCCAGCCCGGAGGCAACAACCTGGTCCACCAGTCGGGGCAGATCGTCGAAGGCGTCCGTCGGCTTCGAGAAGAACTCCGTAGAACTGCGCAGCGAGCCAAACAAGGGGTCGATCAGGTCGAAGCGGGAACCTTCGCCGGTAATCACGGCTGCATCCCGGCCGGCCCAGACAGACCGCCACGCCTCCACGGCGTCCTGACCGTATTCGTCGAACATGGCAGGGCGGGTCACATGGCTGTTGCCGAAACGTTCCTGTGTTGCCACCAGCGGCCCGACGAAATGCCAGGTCTCCGCAAACACGATGGACCAGTGCAGCCCCAGGAACACCTGCGCATTCCAAGCAAAGTGTCGGGATGGGGCGACACCAGGACGCTCTTCAGCGCGGTCATCAGCTCCGGTGAGTTCTTATGGAACTTCAGCTTGTGCTCGCGGCGGTACATCAGACGGAACTCTCCGTCGCCGAACCGCGCAAAGCTCTTACGCTCGTCACGGATGACCGCCAACGTCTCCAGGTGATCCAACTGCTTGGCCTGCATCACCTCAGCAATGTCCTGGCGGATAGGCGCCATGACGGCTCCGCGGATGTTCTCCGCGATCGTACGCGTGCGCTGGGCCTCCCAGTGCAGCTTCGCGATAACCTCGTCACGCTTCTTCTCGGTCTGGACGAGCGAATTCTGGGTCTGGACGAGCGACTTCAGCAGCTTGTTCTGCTCTTCAAGGAGCTTGATCTGCCGGTTGGCGGCGTCGACCGTCTTTTTTCGATGTTGGAGTGTTCCTGCAACGATCCGCCGCAGTACATCAACTTTCGACATAACGCTCCCTGCTTGTACGGCCAGCCCCGGCCGATGGTACGTATCACCGGATTTTAGCGCCAGTTGCGTCTAATCCCTGTTAGCCTCGGCGGGCCAACGCCGAATCGGCCAAAACAAGGCCGCCACTTAAAGAAAAAAGCCCCGCCACAGGGGCGAGGCTTTTTCCTATCCGCGGAGGATGGGGGATTTGAACCCCCGAGGGCGTGAACCCAACACGCGTTCCAGGCGTGCGCCATAGGCCGCTAGGCGAATCCTCCAGATGTTTTGCTCAACAAGAGCAGGTACAAGACTACCTGACCGTTTCCGAAAGTGGCGAATCGCGCGACCCACGTCACCAGGCACATCCGTTCGCTGCCGCTTTTCCTGTTTGCCGGAGCAACACCTGCGGCTATTCTCGGGCACAGTGACGGTTCCCGCCCCTTCTCCTCCGGGACTAATCGATCGCAGCGAGTCGCCTTCGGCGACTGCTCAGACGGATTCCCAGATGTCGTCGCCTCGCCACAGCGCGTCGTAGCCTCCGTCGACGAAGACGACCTGTCCCGTCATACGGGCGTTCTGCGCGGAGACGAGGAAGGCATGGACTGCGCCAATATGTTCGGCCTCGGCGACGCCGTTGTACGGGGCCGGCATAACCTGGGCTGCTAGGTTGCGCCCCTCCTCGGTGGAGAACAGGTCCTTCGTCATTCCGGTGCGCACCTGTCCCGGCCCGACGCCGTTGAGACCGATGCCGGCACCCGCGTACGCGTCGGTCGGCGCCATGCGGCGGATCCACCGGGACATCGCCCGCTTTGAGCTCGAATAGTTCGCGTAACCGACCTCAGGGCCCTGCTCGGCCAGCTCGCGCCCCGCGTGCCAACGCGGCATCGGCGTCGCCAGCGAGCAGCAGGTCGACGAGCTGCGGATCGTTCCCTTGCAGGGTCGCAGCCGAGCTCGTCACGCTCACGCGCGGCGCGTCCGACTTCGCCAGCAGAGCCGGAGGGACTCGATAAGCCGGACCGTGCCGAGGAAGTTGATTTTCGGTGACAGCTCGGTGGGAGCCGAGACACCCGCATTCGCGACCAGTCCATCGATGACGCCACCGGCCTTCTCGGCGACTGCGTTCGCTATCTGCGCGATCGAATCGGGGTCGCCCAGGTCGCCCGTGATGTCCCCTTCCTTGAGGTCGATGCGGAGGACAGTGTCCCCGCCGTCCTCGAGGATCTGCGAGGTCGCCTTACCGATTCCTGATGCCGCGCCGGTGACGACAATTGTGCGTGCCATAGTGCCTTCCTGAGCAAGACTGGTCGTGTCTCATGACAAGCGCGTTGCTGCGCTGCTTGTCACTTTAGCCCCGCCGGACGAAGTCCTTGCTGGTTAGTCTCAGTCGCAAGGACCTGAATCCGCGCTTCCGGAAACGTCTGTCCTTAGAGCTTGCCGAGTCGAAGAGGCTCCGTCTGCTCGATTGCCACGATCAGAACCGCTTCGTCCCCCGCGGGGACGCCTCGACGCCCCTCCGCCAAGGGCTGTCAACCCCTCCGCGATGGGCCGATTTTCAGCCACCCGGACATCTCGGGTAGACTATTGGACGGCCCCTCATGTGGTGTCATCCTGTGAACTCCCCCAGGACCGGAAGGTAGCAAGGGTAAGCGGGCTCTGGCAGGTGCATGAGGGGTCTTTTACGTCTATCCCCAGCGCCGGGATGCCTGATGCAAAGTACGAGCCGCAACCGATAGGGTTCTTATCGTGAGTACAGCCCTCTACCGTCGTTACCGCCCCGATTCCTTCGCGGACGTTATTGGGCAGGAACATGTCACAAATCCGCTGATGGCCGCTCTGCAGAAGAACCGCGTCAACCACGCCTACCTGTTCTCCGGCCCACGCGGCTGCGGCAAGACCACCTCGGCCAGGATCCTGGCCCGTTGCCTCAACTGCGCCCAAGGCCCGACGCCGACCCCTTGCGGACAATGCGATTCCTGCGTTGAGCTCGGCCGCGGCGGCCCGGGCAGCCTGGACGTCATCGAGATCGACGCCGCCAGCCACGGTGGTGTGGACGACGCCCGCGATCTGCGCGAACGCGCCACCTTCGCCCCGGTGCGGGACCGCTACAAAATCTTCATCATCGACGAGGCCCACATGGTCACGTCGGCCGGCTTCAACGCGCTGCTGAAGATCGTGGAAGAGCCGCCGGAACACATCAAGTTCATCTTCGCCACCACCGAGCCGGACAAGGTCATCGGCACCATCCGCTCGCGCACGCACCACTACCCGTTCCGGCTGGTGCCGCCGGAGCCGCTGATGCAGTACCTGGAGCTGCTGTGCAACCAGGAAAACGTGCCGGTGGCCCCGGGCGTGCTCTCGCTCGTCGTCCGTGCCGGCGGCGGCTCCGTGCGTGATTCGCTCTCCGTGCTGGACCAGCTCATGGCCGGCGCCGGGCCCGAAGGGCTGGACTACGAACTGGCCGTCTCCCTGCTCGGCTACACCCATGCCTCGCTGCTGGACGACGTCGTCGATGCCTTCGCCGCGCAGGACGCCTCCACCGTATTCAACGCCGTGGACCGCGTGGTGCAGACCGGCCATGACCCGCGCCGCTTCGTCGAAGACCTGCTCGAGCGCTTCCGCGACCTGATCATCGTCAAGGCCATGCCGGAGAGCGCCCACGCCATTCTCCGCGGTGTCCCCGAAGACCAGATCGCGCGGATGCAGACCCAGGCCAACCAGCTCGGCTCCTCCGAACTCTCCCGCGCCGCGGACATCACCAACCAGGCACTCACCGAAATGACAGGCGCCACCTCGCCGCGCCTGCATCTGGAACTGCTCTGTGCCCGCATCCTGCTCCCCGTCGCCGACCAGGCGGAACGAGGCGTCGCCGCCCGTGTGGACCGGATCGAACGCCGGCTCGCGTATGCCGGGGAGCTTCCCGCCGGAGCGCCCAACCACGCTCCACCCGCCACCGAAACCAATTACGACGCCGGGTCCGCACCTTCCGTACCAAGTGCTGAAGGCGCCGGCGGGGCAGCCAAAGTGCGGGAGGCGCTGCGCGCCGCGCGCACCCAAGCAGCACCGACAGCAGAAACGCAGCCATCGCCGCAGAACGTCCCGGCCCCCGTCGAGCCCGCGCCACAGTACGCTCCCGCTCCCACCCAGCCCTCGCAGGAACCGCAACCGCAGCCGGCTGCCGAGACTGTGCCAACGGGTTCTCAGGCCCAGCCCGCCCAGGCTGAGCCCCAGGCTCGGCCTGCCCAGGCAGAACCGGCGGCTGGCTCCGGTCAGCCGGCGCCTGCTCCTGCAACCTCCGCAGCCCCTGCCGCACCGCAGGCGGAAGAACCTCCTGCCTCGCGTGATTGGGGCGGTACCTGGGGCGCGGTTCCCGAGCCCGAACCGGCGAAGCCCGCCACCCCCGGGCCTGAAGTTCCTGCGGAACAGGCAGCACCAGGCCAACAAGCACCGGCACCGGCACAGCAGCGTGCACCGGGCCAACCGGCTGCACCCGCGGCAGCACAAGCAGGCCCCGCTTCCCCTGCGCAGTCAGGCCCGCGATCCACAACGCAGCCGGGCGCCCCAACAAGCCACCAAGCTCCGCCGTCGGCGCAATCGGTCCCCCTCGCCGCGCCATCCCAACAGCGCCCTGCCGCGTCTGGTGCCACCGGTTCGGTGGAGATGTTCCGCCGCGCGTGGCCGGAAATCATGGATGTCCTGAAAACCGAGAAGAAGTTCCTCTGGATGACAGTCGAACCACACACCTCGCTTGCCGGCTTCGACGGCCGGACGCTGACAGTGGCCTTCTCGAACTCCGGTGCGATGAATGCGTTCAACAGCAAGCAGGAGAACGCAGGAATCCTCAGACAATGCATCTTCAAGGTGCTCGGCGTCGACTGCGCAGTCGATGTTACGGCCGGAGGCTCTGCCCGGGCAGCGGGTGAACCCGCCCCAAAAGTACCTACTAGCTGGCAGCCGCCGGCAGACGGTGCGGCACCACGGACTATGAACGCGCCCGCACCGGCCACGCCCACCGCCAGCTCCCCTGCGGCGCCTGCGGCTGAGCCTGCCCAAAATCGTCAGCCTGTTCCCGCGCAGGATGCCGGCAATGTCTGGGGACCGGTGGCTCCTGTCCCGGGCGCCAACTCGGGATCCGCGGGTGTTCAATCAGCAGGCGCTGCTACTGCAACCACCACGCTCCCCGCCCGGACTCCGTCGGCGGTCAGCGAACCTTCTGCACAGAGCGCGCCCTCCACCAGCAGCATGGCGTCTGGACAAAGCGCACCATCCGCGGGCAGTGTTCCATCGGGAGCCAGCGCAACATCCGCTCTAAGCACACCGTCTGCCGCCAGCACTCCGTCAGGCACCAGTGCCGTGTCAGCGCAAAGCGCACCTTCAGCCCAGAGCAGCCCATCGGCTGCCAGCAGCGTCTCCGCGCAGAGCGCACCGTCCGCGGCAAGCGCACCCTCCGCCGTGGCGCCCCGTCCGGTAGCAGCGGAACCGGTCACCGTACCCCCGCCGGCGCCAGGGGAACGGCCGGTGTTCGGCCACCTCGCCCAAGGACAACCGGCAGCCGCCAGGCCAACCGTGTGGGAACCGCCTCAGGCTTCCGGTGAAGCGTCTGCGCCGCAAGCTCCCGCGCAAAACGGACAGCGTCCTGCGACCAGTCGGCCGCGGCCTGAAACGCTTATTGCGCCGAATGTGCCAAATGTGCCGAAGTCTCCCTACGACGACATTCCCTTCTCGGATGAGGAACCGCCGTCCGAAGAATGGGACGCCAGCCCGGACTTCGAGCCAAGGCGGCCCCACGTCCCGTCACCGGCATCACCGCCAGCTCCGGCCCAAGCCTCCCCGCAGGCGCCAGCAACATCCCAAGCCCCGGCGTCGGCGCCTGCGCCTACTCCTGCTCCAGCTCCAGCTCCTGCTCCTGCTCCAGCTTCGGCCCAGACTCCTGACGCGGCAGCTGCACCGGATCCCAATAAACCCATGAGCCGCTACCAGCGGTTGCTGAACCAGGCCAGGGCTGCCGAGGCGCAAAGCCGGCCTGCCGGCGCTCCCGCTGGGCCTGGCTTCGGCAGCAAGGGCGGCAGTGGCCTAAACTTGAGGCACGTCGAGGACATCCCCAGTGAAGATGACTTAGCCATCGAAGACTCGGGCTTGGTAGGCCGCGCCGCCATTGAACGGATTTTGGGCGGCCGGCTGATTGAGGAACAGAGCCTCGACGGTTCCTAAAACTGTTTGGAGATTGAGGTTCAGTGTACGAAGGTGCCGTCCAGGAGCTAATCGACGAGCTTGGCCGGCTTCCCGGTATCGGACCGAAGTCCGCCCAGCGCATCGCTTTCTACATCCTTGAAGCCGAACCGGCCGACATGAAGCAACTGGTGCAGGCCATCACCAATGTCAAGGAGCGGGTGAAGTTCTGTTCGATCTGCGGCAACGTCTCCGAGCAGGAAACCTGCAACATCTGCCGTGATCCCCGGCGGGATCCCACTGTGATCTGCGTGGTGGAGGAGTCGAAGGACGTCATGGCCGTTGAGCGCACCCGGTCCTTCCGGGGCCGCTACCATGTGCTCGGCGGCGCCATCAATCCGATCGGCGGCGTCGGTCCCGATCAGCTGCGGATGCGGGAACTGCTGACCCGGCTCGCCGATGGCCAGGTCCAGGAGATCATCATCGCCACGGACCCCAATCTGGAGGGCGAGGCGACTGCGACCTACGTGGGACGGCTGCTCAAGGACTTCGGCATAAAGGTCACCCGGCTGGCTTCGGGCCTGCCAGTCGGAGGCGACCTGGAATACGCCGACGAAGTGACGCTAGGCCGGGCCTTCGAAGGCCGGCGCCAGGTCAGCTAGCTGGAGTTTAGGAAAGCTCCGTAAGCGGCTGGGTGATCGGCCCCAATGCGTAGGCTCCCGCGGGCGTGGGCTCTTCGGTGACCGTTTCCACGTGAACGCCGCGCTCTTCGAGTACGCCCGTCAGCCGGTCTACCGCCTCGACCATATGATCCCTGATGGCATCGGCCGCTGCCTCGGCATCCCAGTCCTGCAGCGCGGCCATGATGCCGTGGTGCGATTGGGTGATGTCCTTCCGCACGACATAGCCGCGCTTGCTGCTGAAGCTCGCGAGCCGGGTCTCCACGACTAGCGTTGACATGTAACGGCTCAGATGTGCATTGTCCGCAGCATCGACCAGGGCGAAGTGGAAATCCAGGTCCGCGTCACCGATGGCACGGGCATCGTTACCCTCGGCCGTCCGCAACAGGTGGTCGAAAGCGCTCTGAACCTTGGCGACAGCGGCGCCGTCGTGCTTATCGATGATCATCCGGGCAGCGTGGGTCTCCACCGCGACCCGGGCCTCGAACAGGTCATCCAGCCGGTCTTCGCCGACCACGGCCACCCGCATCCCCTGCCCCGGTTTGGCCGTCAGCAGCCCTTCCTGAACCAAACGCTGGGCGGCTTCGCGCAAGGGGCTGCGGCTCACGCCGAGTTGCCGGGCGATTTCCACTTCGCGCAGCGGTGAACGTACGGCCAGCGCACCGGAATAGATGGCGTTGCGCAGTTCCGTAGCGATCAGGTCCACGGTCGAGGGACGATGCACTCTCAGGACGGCCGGCGCGTTGCGGTGTGCAGAGGGATGGGGCATCTGGGTCCTTACGTGTCTTGCGTTTGGCACCCGGATTACTCCTGCATGGTGCACAGGTTGGGGACGAATCCGCATCGTGGCCAAATCGTAATCAGTATAAGTGTGAGGGCCGACATCCGCGGAAGTACGCGGAATTTAGCCCTAAACCGGGAAGGAACACCCCGGGTCGCACTACTGTCGACAATCATACATGCAGACTTGCAGATTGTATGTGGTGGCGAAAATTACTAGCGTGGACCTCAGTCATCCCAAATTCGGGTCGGGTCGGCTGGGGTGCGCATGTGCGTAGACCGGGTGGCTTCGCCCATTTCACGACCGAAAGAGGAACATGATGAACGCTCGTACCACTAAGTCCCGGGCGGCACTGGCCGCGGGAAGCGTGCTGGCCTTGGTACTGATGGCCGGCTGCGGCGACGGACAGATCGAGCAGGGCGGCGGAGAAGAGGGCGCGAGCCCGGCGGCCGGCGGCACCCTGGCGGAAATCCAGGAATCGGGCACCGTCACCGTTGGCATCGCGGGCGAGGCCCCGTATTCCTTCCAGGAAGGTGGCGAGGCCACCGGTGCCACCATTGCCATGCACGAGAAAATCTTCAGCGGGCTCGGCGTCGAGAACGTTGAAGCGAAGCTGGTGGATTGGGACGCACTGATCCCGGGTCTGAATGCAGGCCGGTTCGACGTGGTCAGTGCCGGCATGTCCATCCTGCCGGAGCGCTGCGAGCAGGCGGCCTTCAGCGACCCGGAAATCATGTACACCACCGCGTTGATGGTTCAGGAGGGCAACCCGAAGAACCTGACGGACCTGGATTCGATCGTGGCTGCTGAAGAAGGCGGCGAGGACATCAAGCTGGCCGTTCTCTCCGGCGGTATCGAAGCCGGCTACGCCGACAAACTGGGCCTGGATCCCCAGTCCGTCGGCAATGCCCAGGACGGCATGGACACCGTCGCGGCAGGGCGCGCTGACGCCTTCGCCATGACGGCCATCTCCCTGAACTGGCTGGCCGAGAAGAATCCGGACGCCGGCGTCGAGGTTACGGAACCCTTTGTCCAGGTCATCGACGGCGTAGAGCAAATCGGTGCCGGCGCCACGGTCTTCCGCCAGGGCGACACGGAACTGTTGGAGGCCTACAACTCCGAGCTGGCCAAGATCACCGAGTCAGAAGAGACCTACGTGGACGTAGTGGGCGACTTCGGCTTCACCGCCGAGAACCTCCCGCCCAAGGACCTGACGACCGAGCAGCTCTGCTCCGGAGATTTGGGCTAGTCCACCTTTATGGAAAGCAATTTCGAAGCGCTGGCAGAGGCGTGGCCGAGGATCCTGGACGGGTTGTGGATTACCCTTCAGCTGACCCTCGGCGGCGCCCTGCTGGCGATGGTTATTGCCGTGGTCCTCGGCCTGGGCTCGCGGCTGCACAACATTGTGCTCCGCGGCCTGTGCCGGGCGATCATGGAATTTTTCCGCGGCACTTCGCTGGTAGTCCAGCTGTTCTTCTTCTTCTTCGTTCTGCCGCAGCTGGGGCTGGCGCTGCCGGCGATGGTCTGCGGCATCCTCGGCCTCGGGCTCAACTACGGTGCCTACGCGGCCGAGGTAGTGCGCGGATCCATCAATTCGGTTCCGACTGGGCAATGGGAAGCCACGACGGCGTTGAGCATGTCCAAATCGCAGCAGATGATCCGTGTCATCTTCCCGCAGGCCTGGGCACTGATGATTCCCTCGCTCACGAACTACCTCATCCACATGCTCAAGGGCACGGCAATCGTCAGCTTCATCACCCTCGCCGACCTGACCTACCACACCGAACAGCTGCGCGAACAGACGGACACCTTCTTCGCCTACGGCGTGAGCCTGGTGATCTACTTCGTCATCGCGTACATCCTGACGCTGATCATGAACGCTCTTGAGGTACGGGCCAAACACCGCCTCGGCCGCGGCGAATCGCTGCGCGAGGCGCTGACCCCGAAGACTCCGGAGACCGCCGCAGCGGAAGGAGGCCGCAAAGCATGAACGGCTTATGGGATTGGGACGCCGCCTGGGCGGTATTGCCCGAACTGCTCCTGGCCTTCGTCCAGGTCACCCTAATTGTCACCGTCCTGAGCACCGCCATCGCGGCCGTGCTCGGACTCTTCATCGCGATCCTGCGCATGTCGGTGCCGAAACCGATTGCCGCCGTCATCACTTTCATCGGCGACTTCATCCGGATGACGCCGATCGTGGTGCAGCTGCTGTTCGCTTACTGGACCTTCCTGACCATCGAGCCGCTGACCATCGGCATCGTGGTCTTCGGTATCCACTACTCCACCTACATGGCCGAGGTCTACCGGGCCGGCATTGACTCGGTTCCCAAGGGCCAGTGGGAGGCAACCACCGCGCTGTCCATGTCGAAGCGGCGGGCCTGGACTGCCGTTATCGTTCCACAGGCCCTGCGGGCAACGGTTCCGGCGTTGGGCAACTACGCCATTTCGATGTTCAAGGACACCCCGTTCCTGCTGACCATCGGCGTGGTGGAAATGGTCCGGGCCGGGCTCACGTTCGGCGGCAACAACTTCAGATATATGGAGGCCATCACCCTGGCCGGCGTGATTTTCCTGCTGGCCAGCTACCCGACCTCCCTGCTCATCTCCAGATTGGAAAAGCGCCTTGCCTACAACTACTGACCCCCACGCCGCGGCCGGTGACGGCACCGCAGCCGCCGTTCCGGCCATCAGGTTCGAGAATGTGGAGAAGCGGTTCGGCGACAACGTGGTCCTCAAGGACCTTAATTTCGAGGTGGCCAAGGGCGACCGCGTCACCCTGATCGGCCCCAGTGGCTCCGGCAAGACCACCATTCTCCGCCTGGTCATGACCTTGGAGAGCCTCAGCGACGGGTATATCTACATCGACGGCGAGCCGCTCACCCACGAGCTGCGCGATGGCAAGCGCGTTGCGCGCAGCGAGAAGGCCCAGAAGCAGATCCGCAAGCGCATCGGCATGGTTTTCCAGCAGTTCAACCTGTTTCCCAACATGACCGTGCTGGAAAACATCATCGAGGCGCCTGTCCATGTGCTCGGCCAGTCCAAGGCGGAGGCTACCAAGCGCGCCATGGAACTGCTCGAAAGCGTGGGGCTTCCGGGCAAGGCCAACGCCCATCCGCTGCAGCTGTCCGGCGGCCAGCAGCAGCGCGTCGCGATTGCGCGCGCCCTGGCCATGGATCCGGACATCCTGCTGCTGGACGAGGTCACCTCGGCGCTGGACCCGGAAATTGTGGGCGAAGTGCTCGGCATTCTGCGCCACATTGCCGAAACCACCGACATCACCATGCTGATCGTCACGCACGAGATGCAGTTCGCCCGCGATGTTTCCAACCGGGTGATGATGTTCGACGGCGGCCGCGTGGTGGAAGAGGCCACGCCGGACGTCATGTTCACTAACCCGCAGCACGAGCGGACGCAGGCATTCCTGCACGCGGTGCTCGGCAGCGGCGACGGCCACATCGGCACACACTGACACCGATAAAACCCAACCAACGACGGCGGCAACTGCCGCGCGTAAGCCGGTCCGCCGCCGTCGTGGTTCCTGATTTTCCGAAGGTCACACTGGCCTGTTTGTTCAAATCTATTCACCGCGGGTAGCTCCGCGGCGCTAGACTTTCCTTGCCGAGTGCGTCTGCAGCCGACGCGTATCCATCGGCAGATTTCCCAATTGCCTACCGTGCCCGGCTGCCGGTCGGCGCCAATCCAGGAGTTGTTTAGAGAGCGCATGAGCTTGATAGTGCAGAAGTTTGGTGGTTCCTCAGTATCGGACGCCGAAGGCATCAAGCGGGTTGCCCAGCGCGTGGTCGACACGCAGGCTGCCGGCAACGAAGTTGTGGTTGTTGTGTCCGCGATGGGCGACACCACCGACGAGCTGCTTGATCTTGCTGACCAGATTACCTCCGCCCCCAGCGCACGCGAGATGGATATGCTGCTGAGCGCCGGCGAACGAATTTCCATGTCCCTGCTGGCCATGGCTATCCAGGAGCAGGGCGCCACGGCCCAGTCCTTCACCGGCAGCCAGGCCGGCATGATTACCGATGCCATCCACGGCAAGGCCCGCATCATTGATGTCTCCCCGCACCGGGTGAAGACGGCGCTGGAGAAGGGCGACATCGCGATTGTTGCCGGCTTCCAAGGCATGAGCCGCGAAAGTCAGGACATCACCACGCTGGGCCGCGGCGGTTCCGACACCACCGCAGTGGCACTGGCCGCGGCGCTGGACGCCGATTCCTGCGAGATCTACACGGACGTCGACGGCATCTACACCGCGGATCCCCGCGTCGTCACCAACGCGCAGAAGATCGACGAGATCTCCAGCGAGGAAATGCTGGAAATGGCAGCCTCGGGATCCAAGATCCTGCACCTGCGCTGCGTGGAATACGCCCGCCGCTTCGGTGTCCCGCTGCACGTGCGCTCGTCGTTCAGCACCAACGAAGGGACCTGGGTGCTGCCCAGCCCCGACGACAAGATCAAGATCCAAGAGGGAGAACCCATGGAACAGCCCATCATTTCCGGAGTGGCCCATGACCGTTCCGAAGCCAAGGTCACCATCATCGGCGTGCCCGACATCCCCGGCAAGGCGGCAGAGCTGTTCGGCATTGTTGCCGGCGCCCACTCCAACATCGACATGATCGTGCAGAACGTTTCCACCAAGGGAACCGGCAAGACGGACATCTCGTTCACGCTTCCCATGGTGGAGGGGAAGGAAGCCTTGGAAGCGCTCCGGGCCTCCCAGGACGTGGTTGGGTTCGACAGCATCGACTACAACGACCAGGTGGGCAAGCTGTCCCTGATCGGTGCGGGCATGCGCTCCAACCCCGGCGTTTCCTACAAGTTCTTCGATGCCCTGCACAAGGCGGGCGTGAACGTGGACATGATCTCCACGTCCGAGATCCGCATCTCGATCGTCACCCACGCCGATCTGCTGGACACCGCCGTGCGCGCCGTCCATGCTGCCTTCGGCCTGGACACCGAGGACGAGGCCACCGTGTACGGCGGCACTGGACGCTGATCCGCCACTGACCAAAACGAAGACCGACGGCGGTCCCGCTTTACGCAGGAACCGCCGTCGGTCTTTTTTGTTGGCTAGTTGGATTTGGCCTCAGGTCACGTTACGGTGTTTGCGGATTGCATAGGCATGGCCTTCGGCGTCCCGCTCCACCTCAATTTCCGCAAGCTGCTCTTCCGAGGCCTTTTCGGCGTCGTCGTGCTTGTGGACCACTGGGGTATCAGAATCAATCCGGTCTGCTGGACCCCACACTTTGGCGGCCTCCGCGGTTATACGCATGAATGTGCGGAGGAAGCGCGAATTCTCAGCCATCTGAATCACCTTCTTGACGAGGCTGTTATCCGTATGACCAGTGTACGACTTCTACTGCTTTTTGGGCACGATGTAGGTACTGCCGTCCGCCCGGCGCACCGTTTCCCACTGCGCCGCGTCCGCTTCGCGTTCCTGCAGCAGGCGCCGGTTGTCCTCGGTCATGGGATGGTCCACGCCGCTCTTTTGCGCGGGGCCCAAGATCATGCGAAGTTTGCCGGTGAAGTTCATGAACCTCTGCACCGAGTTCTTCTTGCCGGCCATTGTGGGCCCCCTTACGTCTGCTCCGCCAATTGGAATGATTCCTTCTTCCAGCATAGGCTAACACTTAGTGCGCTAACTATTTGAAGGGATGTGATCCGTATGACCGCAGCCGTACACCGGGACGAGGACCTGCTGCTCGAACACCAGCTCTGCTTCGCTTTGTCAGTAGCCTCCCGCAGCGTGATCGGCGCTTATAAACCGGTCCTCGAGAAACTCGGCATCACCCATCCCCAGTACCTGGTGATGCTGGCGCTGTGGGAAAAAAGCCCCCGGATGGTCAAGGATCTTGGCGAAGCCCTGGCCCAGGAGCCCGCCACGCTCTCGCCGATGCTCAAGCGGCTCGAAGCCGCCGGACTCATCACCCGTGACCGGATACCGGGGAACGAACGCGCCCTGGCCATCGGACTGACGGTGAAGGGCAAAGCTTTGCGGGAAGATGCCCTGTCCGTGCCGGGCGCCATGTTGCAGCGGCTCGGGCTGGACCGCGAGCAGCTGGTGGCGCTCAACGAGTCCATGCGGGATCTGATTACCGCCGCTCAGGCCGCCGCGCACTGAGCCGTAGGCGGAGGCCGGCGGCTTCCCGCCGGCCTCCGCCGCTTTGCTGTTGGTACGGCCGCTCCGCTACGGGACGTTCACGGTCAGTGCGGTGCGGGCACTGTCACCGAACCGGACCAGCCCAACCCAACTGCCTGATCCCAGGCCAGCCCAGTTGGCCTCAACGGAACCGGCTTCCCCGTTGGCCAGTTCCAGCGGATCCGGGCTTACCGTCAGGTTGCCCGCGTCGCCGGCCAGGGCCACCGTGTTGACTGTTCCGGTACTTGTAGTGGCACCGTCGGAGATGCCCCAAAGATGCCCGATCACCTGGTACGTGCCGGGTTTCGGCTTGTTCAGCACCAAGGTCTCGCTGGAGCCGGCCGTTGCCTGCGTCAGTTGTTCACCGGCGGGAGTGATCACATAGAGGTCCCAGTCCGCGGTGGGAACTGCCGCGTTGATGGACATCTGGGCCATGGTGGCACCCTCGGGGACCACCAGGCTGGCGACCACCGCACTCTTTTGTGTGATGGCGTTCGGATCAGCGGTCCGTTCAGCCGTCATTGCGTTGGCCTTCGCCATGCCCTCCACGACGACGTCGATGGGCTGGTCCGTTCCGGAAGTGACCTCAATGGCCGCCGAGCCTTCGCCCGCGGCCTCGTCAACCACAACGGTCTCCGGCGACAGCACTGCCACCGGCCGGACGGCGATCGGCGACGCCACCGAACGCTTGCCGTCCTGCCACGCCAGCTCGCCCATTGCGAACTTGCCGTATGCTGCGCCGTCGTTCTTGAAGGTCACCGTGAAGGAGGCCTCCTGGCCCTTCCGCAGCCTCAGCACCGAGGGCTCGACTGTGGCCTCGATACCCGGCAGATCAACGCTGGCCCGGTAGGTCCCGGATTTCAGCGCGGTCACCGAGCGGGTCACGGAAATTTCACCGGTCAGCGACCCCAGTGCAATCGAGGGCACGTTCAGGTCCTTGGCCTCGATGGCAAGGTCTTCGTCGAGCCCGATGTCGCCCACCGCGCCCTGCAGGAAGCCGTACCAGTCTTCGATGCCCGCGTCATAGACCAGCCCTGGGTCCGCCATCTGCCGGACGTCCACCTGGCCGGCGCCGGTGGCGAAGTTGTCCGTATTCGTTGTGCCGTCCTCGTTTACAAGATCGCCGGCCGTGGTCATCAGCGCGGACTTGATCGTGGAGGGCGACCACAGCGGATTCTTGCCCAGCAGCAGGGCGCCGAAACCGGCAACATGCGGTGCGGCCATCGAGGTTCCGGACATGAAGCCGTAGTTCTCTCCGCCCTCAACGGGCGAGACACCGGCGAGCACATTGACGCCCGGGGCCGCGACGTCCGGCTTGAGCAGGTCTGACCCTACGGCCGTGGACGGGCCGCGCGAGGAGAACGCCGCCACCTGCGGCACCGGGCTGTCCGGCAGGCCGGTGGTATCCGAATCAACCAGAGCCGCGGTGAGTGACGGGTCCTGGGCGACCTTATCCTTGATGCCCGGGTCTCCGATGTGGACCGTCGGCACGGCATGGAGATCGAGGTCCAGGGAGCCGGGCACTGTGTTGACCAGGACCATGCCCACGCCCTCGGCCTGCTTCACCGCCACCGATTTCTCGGCGCGGGCGATAACGCCGCGGTCGCAGATGACGATCTTGCCGCGGACCTTGGCCGGGTCCAGTGAACCGGGGGTGCACAAGGCCGCGTCCTCCGGTTTGGCCGCGGCCGTGCCGGCGTCTTTGGACAGGACCAGGGCGGTCTGCCCCAGCTCGGAACTCATGATCGACGTGCCGCGGTACTTGGTGCCGTCGGAGAGTTCAACCGTGCCCTGCAGCTCGTTGGAGAACGTGCTTGCCGCTACGGTAGTCAGCCACGGCGCGCTGTGGTTCACCGTAGTGTCGGCCGGGCCGGCATTGCCCGCGGCAGCGGAGACAAAGATGCCGACTTCGGCCGCGCTCAGGAAGGCCATCGACACTGGATCGATCACCGAGTTGTTGTTGCCGGAAATGGAGTAGTTCAGCACATCCACTCCATCTTTGATTGCCTGTTCGATGGCAGCGATGGCGGCCGAGGAGTAGCAGCCACCGGTCGCAGCGTTGTTGTCCTGCCAGCAGATTTTGTAGACGGAGACCTTCGCCGCCGGCGCCACGCCGGAGCCGGTGCCGAAGTCCCGGCCGTCCACGTCGGCTTCCACACCGCTGTTGCCGGCGGCGGTTGAAGCGGTGTGGGTGCCGTGGCTGTTGAGGTCCAGAGGTGAAATGCTCTCCTTCGGGTGCCGGTTTTCCGGCGGCACGAACTTGAGGAAATCATCGGCGTAGTAGCGGGCGCTCAGGACCTTGCTGTTGCATTCGGCGCCGGTGAAACCCGAGCCGGCCGCACCGGTCTGGCATTCGCCGATGAAGGTGGAGCCGTCCGACTTGAGCATGGCGATCTTGCCCTCGCCGTTCAGGTAGGGCTCCCCGACCTTCGGCTTGCCCTTGAGCGCTGCCACTTCCCCGCCGGCAAGGAATTCATTCTGCGGGTGGTAACCGGTATCGATCACGCCGACCACAGTGCCCTTGCCCGCGTTCTTCTCCGAGCCGTACTGCTGGTTCCAGACGCCCTTCTTCCCGGGCAGCCCCAGGTAATCCACGCTGGAGTAGACCGGATGGTGCTGCTCGTCCTCGGTGACGGCGAGCACGCCGGGAGTCTTGGCGAGCGCGGCCGCCTGGACACCGGTCAGGTCCGCGGCGAATCCGTTCACGGCGGTGGTGAAGCTCCTGCGGATTTCCACGCCCTCCTCGGCCGCTACCGCCTGCTGCTTCTTCTTCAGGTGCTGCTGGTATTTCTTAGCGTTGGCGTTGCCAACGTCCAGTTTGCGGCCCTTCTCCGGTTTGGTGGCAGCGATACCCGCCACCCCGCCGTCGTATGTTGCCACGGGCTGCGCTTCGAGCATGACGATGTAGTGCCCGTCCTGGTAGAGCTCGGGCACCTCCGCCAGCGGGGAGGTTTGAATCGTGGTGGATATGGTGGGAGGTGCTGCTGCGGCCGGTGCGGCCACGCCGGAAACTAGCAGCGGCAGCCCCAGTGCGAGTGCAGTGGCGGCGCGGATGCTGCGCCGCCGCACAAAGCTGTTGCTTTGCATGGTCATGAGAAGGAAAGCCTTTCATCCTGTGGACCGAACCAACTTGATCCGCTCCCCAGGCCCGCCAGGCTGCCCGTCATCGGCGCAGAAACGATTCACCGAACGGCGTGCGATCCGGCTACGAAGCCGGCCCCCTTCCCCCCAACGGCGTGACCGAAGTCACTTTGGCGGGCCTGTGAGCTCAAAATACAGCAGATATTTTTCTCAAAGAAGCCTTTCAGGTATTTCCGAATTACTTCCCTCACGGCGCCACCAATCCGTGATCTGAGTCTAGCGCCGCGCCCGGGATAGTGATATAGGCGTAGTGATATGAGCGGCCCGGACCTGCGAGAATGGATGCATGTGGCAAAGGCAGTTGATCCGGCCGGAAACCCTCGCGCCCGAGGAGTGGTTGCTCCGGGCGCAGGAGCACCAGTACAGGGCTGCCCGCTTTACGGAGCCCTATCTTCAGCGGCGTTCGGCCGGGCGCAAGCATCCCGTGGAGGACTTCCTCTTCACCTACTACAGCCACAAGCCCGGCCAGCTGCTGCGCTGGCATCCGGGCGCCGGCGTCGTCCTGACCGGCGGAGCCGCCGCGGAACGGCAGGGCTGGAAGTACTATCGCCCGCTTTCTGCCCGGGAATGCAGGGCGCTGGAACTGCCAAATGAGGGCCTGGCTAACGAGGGCGGTGCGGTCACCTTTGATCACGAAAAGTTCCGCCGGGAGCGGGCCGAGATCATCGCCTACGCGCGGGTCATCCTGGCCGGAACCGCCGCCCGTCCGGCGCGGTTCGCCTGCTTTGGACTGCATGAATGGGCCATGGCCTACAAGTCCCGGCTCAACGGGGTGCGGCACGAATACCTTGACCTGCGGCTCGGGGCCGAAGGAACGGACACCGTGGTGGAGGAAAGCCGGATCGGCTGCTCGCACTTCGACGCCTACCGCTTCTACACACCCCAGGCCGCGCCGCTGAACACGCTGCGGCCCACCCGCGAGAACCAGCGGGACATGGAACAGCCCGGCTGCCTGCACGCAAACATGGACCTGTACAAATGGGCCTACAAGCTCAGCCCCGCGCTGCCCAGCGAACTGGTGATGGACTGCTTCGAACTGTCCTGGCGGATCCGCGAAATGGACATGCAGGCCTCGCCGTACGATCTGGCCGCCTGGGGTTACGAGCCGATCCGGATCGAAACAGCCGAGGGCCGGGCCCAGTACGCTGCAGCCCAGCGCGGCTTCTCGGAGGAATCCCAAAAACTGCGCGGCCGGCTGCTGGCCGCGCTGGAGAACATTGACAGTCTGGACCGTATGGACGGGTGAGATCATGAACGGCAAATGCACTGCAACAAGGGCAACGCGGGCTCTACTGGCCGTGCCGGTGGCACTGGCTCTGCTGCTGGGCGGGTGCACACCGCCGGAAGAGGAGCCACCTCCGACCACGTCTCCGCCGCAAACGACGGCGCCGGCCTCGCCTTCGGCGCCGGGTTCACCATCCCCGTCCGCCCCCGGCAGTGCCCCGCCGAGCAGCCCAGAGGAAGGAAGCGCCATGGTCGATGCCAGCCTGCGAATCGAGTTGACCTCTGCCGGGTCCGACGCCATGCAGGAACGCACTCTGGAGTGCGCCGACTCGCAACCGCTGGAGAGTTCTACGGTGCGGGAGCCTGAAGCCGCCTGCGAGGCCCTGGCGAATGCCGGCGAGGAAGTGTTCTTTGGGCTGCCGGATCCGAACGTGATCTGCACCCAGGAGTACGGCGGCCCGCAGCAGGCACACGTTACGGGAACCCTCAACGGGCAGCCCGTGGATAAACACTTCTCCCTCACCGACGGTTGCAAGATCTCCGAGTGGAACGCCATGAAGGCGCTGCTCGGCGGCATCGGCGGAGCAGTCTAGCGTTTGCGCAGCCAACCTGCGGCGCCCGGGGCTGCAGGCGGATAAACCTCGTGCTGGATGGCGCCCCGCGCCACCCATTCCTTGTACCAGCGCGGCTTCAGGAAACCCGGCAGGCCCACGAAGCACATCAGGGCTAACGCTCCCGCCGGAATGGCCAACCACACTATCGCTTTGGCGATCGCTTCGACCCCGATGACCTCATGTATCACTACCGATAACGGGACCACCAGCACTGCGATCCCCACGAAGAGACAGAAAAATCCGAAACGTGGCCGCTTGCCGAACTCCCACCACCGCATGCTGGCGGCCCAGGAGCGCCATCGCCCCGTGTACGCGAGCACACCGGCGAGGGCGAACCCCGCGCCGATCACGATAAAGACCGCCAGCACCAGCACTGTTTCCATCGCCATAATCCGTCCCCGAAATCCTCCGGTTTTGCCGGTCAGTCGAACCGCGGTGGCCGGTTGAAGACTGCCGCTTCAACGATGTCCCCCAAGTGCCGGTAAACGTTAGAGGACAATGTCGCCTCCAACAGGCCGGCGCCCTCAAGGACTCCGGTGCGGTAATGGCCGGCTGCACCGGCATTGATATAGGTAACCGGCTGGCCTGATCCGGGAACGGCAGCCAGCTGCCACACAAACCAGGGCTCGCGCCACATCTGCATCAGTGCCTCGTCGGCCTGCAGCGGAGGATCCGTCACCGCGGCCCACCTTCGGTCCATTTCCTGCAGGTCGACCATGGCAGGCAGCACGGGAATGGACCAGGCCGGAGACAACCCCACCCAAGCAGCCATTGCAGTGTACAGATCATTGATGCTCATGTAGTCCAGCTGCCGCCCGTCAGCATAGTCCGCTGCTTCGTCCGCGGCCGAGGTCATGAGATGGTGCGACGGGCCTGCCAGCACCATCGCGTCATTGGTGTCCAGCCAGGCCCGGAAGTTTGTCGTGCGGCCGAGGTAGGTCCCCGTGATATTCAAGGCTGCCACGCCCTGGGACAGCGGCCGGGTGACCATTCCGCCCTGGTCCGTCAGCCGGCCCTTGGCGTCCACGATGCCGGCATCCGCCAGCACCGCGATGGATTCCTCGTTCCCGGAACGCTCGAACCGGCCCAGGCGTCCGGTTTGGGCCACCTTTTCCAGCAGTGCAGAGTCCGCAGTGCTGAGCCAGGGGCCGCGCGAGGAATACGGCTGGGTACCAGCCAGACCGTCCAGCCGTTCCAGGTTACGGCCACGGTAGTCGCTGGCAAAGGACTGTAGAGCCGGTTCCTTCCCGGGCTCGAACATCATGCTTCCTGCCCCTTTACGGTGATGGAGTCCGCCATGACGGCGAAAGCGAAATCGTTGGCTCCGAGCTGGTTTGAGGCGCAACTGGCTGTCACCATAACGGCGCGGCGACCGGTCAGCACGATCCAGTCCTGACAATGAACGGACCTGCCCTGCAGCCTGTGGTTGTACTGGAAGCGGCGGCCGGGAGCATCGCCAGCCTGCCATTCTTCAACAGCAATGAAGTAAACAGCCTTGAGCCTGGCACGTGTGTTGGCCATGGCCATGGTGGAGAACTTCTCGATGCTGCCCAGGAAGGGGAAGCTCGTCACCACCAGATTCGGCCGGAAGTGTCCTTCCTGCACGGGTTCTGCAGCGAGGACCAGGTCCGCACCTTCCGCTTCGAGGCGTTGCCAGGTCGGAAGGCGATCGATGGTGATGTGCCGACTGGTTTCCGGCACCAGCTCGGTGTTCATACCGTTCACGACTCCCTGCCCTTGCGCGCCCAACCCGCAGCACCCGCGGCTGCGGGAGGGTATACCTCGTGCTGGATGGCCCCACGCGCCACCCACTCCTTGTACCAGCCCGGTTTCAGAAAGCCCGGCAGGCCAACAAAGCTCATCACAGCCAGCAGACCAGCGGGAAGCGCCAGCCACGCCACTGCCCTGGCAACCGCTTGAGCCCCCAGTAGCTCGTCCGTCAGTGCTGATAGCGGAATCACCAGCACTGCGATCCCTACGAACAGGCAGATAAACCCGAAGTGGGAAGTCTTGCCGAATTCCCAGTACCGTTTGTAGGCCGCCCACCTGCGCCAACGTCCGGCATAGGCGAGGTAACCGGCGGCAAAGAATCCCGCTCCGATCATGGTAATCACTGCCAGAAAGGCAATCGACTCTAGCCCCATAATCCGTCCCAGAACTCCTCTGCTGCATCTTCGATTGCATCCCCGAGATCTTCACCTTCGCTCAGATCCTGGGCAAGTCCACCCAGCGCCGACCCTGCCGAACTGCCGACCCAGCCGCCGACAGCGCCGCCGATAAAGGCACCAACTCCCGGGATCGGAATCAGCGCCTGCCCGGCCGCTGCGCCAATGGCCGCCCCGACGGTGCCTCCTACTACGGCACCCGTCCCTTGGAAGCCAACGGTGGTGGCCGCACTGCCGAGCCGTTCCCAATTGTCCCATTCAGGGTGTGCGGCCAGGTCCTCGTTCCATTGCTCGCTGCCTTTATCCCAGATGGTCAGCCCTACATCCACGGCTGCCAGGGTATTTCCCGCATGCAGGGCCCATGCTGGCGGCTTGCCGATATCGGGTGTTGTGGTCACGCGCGGCAGATCCACCTCCGCCGTCGCGCGGAACCGGATGCTGGTTTCGGTCATGCTCAGGTTCGCCGCGGCGAGCCTCGTGCCGTCGACATAGAGAATTTCCAGTTTTCGAACATCCAGCCGCCCGTGGGGAATGGCGCCGCTGTCGAAGGTCACGCGGGTGCGATCGGACCGGACGCGCGCGAGCACAGCGCCGGTACCGTTCATGAAGGCCGCCGCGTCCTGATGGGTTGCCCAGGCAGGCGGGCCCGAGACATTGGCCGGGTCCGCCTGCCGGATCTGGTCAGCGCACAGCCGCTCGGCTTCGGCGTATTGTTCGGCGAGACCGCTGATCGCCCGCTGAATGTCTGCCTCTTTGTTTTCCCCGAAATCCGGATCTTCCGGGGTGGACTCCACATAGCAAACGCTTGCCGCAGTCACTTGGGCGTCCAAAAGGGGTTTCAGGCTCCGCACGGTCGCGGCGAAAGCCTCCAGCGCGGCAGCGATCAGGGTGGCAACTGCCGAGGCCTCGTCGCCGTAAATCTCCACCCGGTCCATGGCGGAGTAGACGGTCTCCTGCTCCGGAGCGTCATAGTGCGCCTGGATTCCGGCCCAGACGGCCTTGGTCTCCCTACCCGCAGCCGACGCCCGCTCGCCCGACTGCCTGATCTTGGCTGCTTCTGTCTCCAGCAGGTCCGGGTCCGGCAGCACCGGGAGGCCGCTCAAATCCACGGCCACCGTCTACGCCTCACCATCGGGCATACGTGCGGCAGCAGCGTTGGCGTTCTCCGCCATGTCCCGGTCGCCGCGGACATACGCCGAGACGGCATTGCCGGTCTCCGTGCACGCATTGGCGGCCCTGACGCTGGCGTTGGCCAGCGCCTTGGAGAGGTAACCGTCGTAGACCTCCTGGAGCGCACCGATGACCAATGTGCTGTTGGCCGTCGACGCCGCAGCGGTCACCGCCGCCTGCATGGTTTGTTCTTCCGCCTGCAGGTCTTCGATCCAGGATTCGGCTCCGCCAATGACACCGCTGGCTGGCGCCACATCGATGTCCCATCCACTCAGTGCCAAGCCCCGCCACCCCGATTGATTAGTCTTCCCGCCACAACTCCGCCCTCAACCGTATAACCAGTGGCAGTTTGCTAAGAGCAAGGAGGACGACGGCGGCAGCCGGGTTCCGGCGTCGTTATTGGGTTGTGCGGGCGCTGGCTAGCGGCGGGGGTTGCGGACGGCTTCGCTGACCCTGCGGGCAAGATCCTCGTTAGCGGCGCGCTCGGCCTGCTTGTCCGCGCGGTACTTTTGGACCACCATGCGGGCCAGGCCGCCGGCAATGGCCGCCGCCATGATGGGCAGGAGCAGGGACTTGGGTTTCTCGGGCATGGCGCAATCGTACGGGGGCGTGCGCGGTTTTGGCACCGGTTTGGGGTCTCGGTCACGTAGAATTTGCGGTTTGCCAGAGCCGGTAGAATGGAGGATGCAAGCTCGCGGAGCGCTGGATCAGCGTGAGACGGCACGGTTTCCGCGCGCCTCGCTTCGTTGAAGAGCCAGATTCCAAGCACAGGAGTTACCGGATGCCCCGGATCGTTGTTGATGTCATGCCCAAGCCCGAAATTCTTGATCCGCAGGGCAAAGCCATTGCCGGCGCGCTGAAACGACTGGGCCAGACCGGCTTCAGCGAGGTCCGCCAGGGCAAGCGCTTTGAGCTCACCGTTGACGGCGAAGTGACCGCAGAGATCCTGGAGCAGGCCCGCCATGCTGCCACCACCCTGCTGTCCAACCCCGTGATTGAAGACGTCACCCGCGTTGAGGTCATCGTCGAGGCCACCATCGGAGCCGGCGAGTAATGACTGAAACTCCCCTGATCGGCGACTTCTCGCCCGCACCCGACAGCGGCCTGTCCGGTGCCCGCATTGGCGTCATCACCTTCCCCGGCACGCTGGATGACCGGGATGCTTCCCGCGCGGTCCGCATCGCCGGCGGCACGGCCGTCAGCCTCTGGCACGGCGACCATGACCTGAAGGGCGTTGACGCCGTCGTAATTCCCGGCGGTTTCTCCTACGGCGACTACCTGCGCGCCGGTGCGATCTCCCGCTTCGCGCCGCTGATGGAGCAGGTTGTTGACGCCTCCAAGGCCGGACTGCCCGTGCTGGGCATCTGCAACGGTTTCCAGGTCCTGACCGAGGCGCACCTGCTGCCCGGCTCCATGATCAAGAACAGCCACCTGCATTTCCTCTGCCGCGACCAGAGGCTGCGCGTGGAAAACAGCAACACCGCGTGGACCTCCGAATACGAAGCTGGCTCCGAGATTGTGGTGCCGCTGAAGAACCAGGACGGCCAGTACGTCGCCGACGAAAAGACGCTGGACGAACTCGAGGGCGAAGGCCGCGTGGTCTTCCGCTACGTTGACGTGAACCCGAACGGCTCGCGCCGGGATATTGCCGGCATCTCCAACGCGGCCGGGAACGTTGTGGGCCTGATGCCGCATCCCGAGCACGCCGTGGAAGCCGGCTTCGGCCCGGACTCCTCCGCCTTCGGCGAGGTTGAGCTGGGCGGCGGCACGGACGGACTGGGAATTTTCACCTCTGTACTGAAGAAGATTGTTGCAGGTGCCAAGTAATGAGTGAACGAGTGGACGCCCGCTTGGAGACCGCCGACGAGGCGAAGAACGAGCACGCGGAATTCGGGTACGTCGCTGACGCCGTCGAGCATATTGAGGGACGCAAGTTCAACATCGACACCGTCAAGCACGCGGAGGAGACCCCTGACACCCCGCTCCCCTGGGCCGAACTGGGCCTGAAGGAAGACGAATACAACCGGGTTGTCGAAATCCTGGGCCGGCGCCCCACCGCGGCCGAGCTCGCCATGTACTCGGTAATGTGGAGCGAGCACTGCTCCTACAAGTCCTCCAAGGTCCACCTGCGCCAGTTCGGCGAGAAGGTCACCGAGGACATGAAGAAGCACCTGATGGTGGGCATCGGCGAGAACGCCGGCGTCGTCGATATTGGTGATGGCTGGGCCGTGACCTACAAGATCGAGTCCCACAACCACCCGTCCTTCGTGGAGCCCTACCAGGGCGCCGCGACCGGTGTGGGCGGCATTGTCCGCGACATCATCTCCATGGGTGCCCGCCCGGTTGCGGTGATGGATCCGCTGCGTTTCGGCGCGATCGACCACCCGGACACCGCGCGTCTGGTCCACGGGATTGTGGCCGGCATCGGCGGCTACGGCAACTCGCTGGGCCTGCCGAACATCGGCGGCGAAGTGGTCTTCGACTCCGTCTACCAGGGCAACCCGCTGGTCAACGCGCTGGCCGTGGGCGTGATGCGCCATGAGGACATCCGCCTGGCCAATGCGTCCGGCGTAGGCAACAAGGTGGTCCTCTTCGGTGCGCGCACCGGCGGCGACGGCATTGGCGGCGCTTCCGTGCTGGCGTCCGAGTCCTTCGAGGACGATGGCAAGCCAGCCAAGCGCCCCGCTGTGCAGGTGGGCGATCCGTTCGCGGAGAAGGTGCTCATCGAGTGCTGCCTCGAGCTGTTCAAGTCCTCCGTGGTGGAGGGTATCCAGGACCTCGGCGCCGCGGGCATCAGCTGCGCCACCTCGGAGTTGGCTTCCAACGGCGACGGCGGCATGCATGTTGAGCTGACCTCGGTGCTGCTGCGGGATCCGTCCCTGACCCCGGGCGAGATCCTCATGTCCGAGTCGCAGGAACGCATGATGGCCGTGGTGACGCCGGAGAACGTCGCCGCGTTCGAGGCGATCATGGAAAAGTGGAACGTCGAGTTCTCCTGGCTGGGCGAGGTCACCGATACCGGCCGCCTGATCATCGAGTGGGACGGCGAAAAGATTGTCGACGTCGATCCCCGCACCGTGGCGCACGAAGGCCCGGTCTACGACCGTCCGTACCACCGCCCCGAGTGGCTGGACGGTGTGCAGGCCGATACCTTCAACAGCAGCTCAGCCGAGCGTCCCGCCTCCCGTGAGGAGCTCAAGGCCGCCGTGCTGGAGCTGATGGCTTCGCCGAACATGTGCTCCAAGGACTGGGTCACCAACCAGTACGACCGCTATGTCCAGGGCAACACCGCGCTGGCCATGCCGGACGACGCCGGTGTGATCCGCGTGGACGAAGAGACCGGTCTGGGCGTCGCCGTCTCCACCGATGCCAACGGCCGCTACACCTACCTGGATCCGTACCAGGGCGCACAGCTTGCCCTGGCCGAGTCCTACCGCAACGTCGCCACCACCGGCGCTGTCCCGATGGCGGTTTCCGATTGCCTGAACTTCGGCTCCCCCGAGGACCCCGAGGTCATGTGGCAGTTCGCCGAGGCCGTCCGCGGCCTGGCGGATGGCTGCCAGGAGCTGGGCATCCCGGTGACCGGCGGCAACGTCTCGCTGTACAACCAGACCGGCGGCGTGGCCATCCACCCCACCCCGGTAGTCGGCGTGCTGGGCCGTTTCGACGACGTCGCCCGGCGCACCCCGTCCGGCTGGCGCGAAGACGGACAGGCCATCTACCTGATGGGCGTCACGAAGGACGAGCTGGACGGTTCCGAGTGGGCCAACCTGCGCGGTCATCTGGGCGGCAAGCCGCCGGCACTGGATCTGGCAGCCGAGAAGCTGCTGGGCGAACTGCTGATCAACGCATCGCGCGACGGCATGATCGACGCCGCACACGATCTCTCTGAAGGCGGCCTCGCGGCAACCCTGTCCGATATGGCCCTGCGCTTCGGCGTCGGCGCCCGCATCGGCCTGGGCGAGGTCTGCGAGCGCGATGGCGTGGACCTGTTTACTGCGCTGTTCTCCGAAAGCCAGGCACGCGCCGTCGTTAGCGTGGCCCGGAGCGAAGAGGTGCGCTTCAAGGACATGTGCAGCGCCCGCGGTTTCGCCCACATCCGCATCGGTGTGGTGGACACCGAGAACCAGGCACTGGACTTCCAGGACCAGTTCTCCCTGCCACTGGCCGAGCTGAAGGAAGCCCACGAGGGCACCCTGCCGAAGTATTTCGCGTAGGTTTCCGCTCTTCCGATCCGCTGAGCAGCTGATGCCCTTCCCAGACTCGGGAAGGGCATCAGCTGCTTCCTCGTTCAGGGGCGGGGGCAGAACCCGGAGACCAACCTTGGTCGACGAGCGCTGTGCGGATCTTGGCTACGGCCGCTCGGGCGCCGTTGGACATTTCTCCCTTAGTGATCCGGCGCTCCAACCAGCCGGCAGCTGCCGTGATGTCCCCGCGCCGGACATCCCGTGCCATCTGTTCGGCCGAGCGGTGATGGTCTCCCTCGTACTCTATGGCGATCTTGAATTCGCGGTACTGCATATCGGGAGAATGCCAGCTGCGCCCGGAGTCATCGACCAAGGGCTGGTTCAGCATGGGTTCGGGAAGTCCAGCATCAAGCAAGGCCAGCCGCAGCCGTGTCTCCTGAGCGGAATCAGCGCCTACTCGGACAAGTCCTACCGCCTCTGCCGCCCGGGCCACGCCCCGCATCCCCTTGTGGGCTGCGATGACATCACGTAGATCCGCAATAGCAGCATGCGGCTTGTTCCGGTTTTCTAAGTTCCGCCGCGGTTTGCGTACCAAGTGGTCGCCGATCACGACCAGGTCATCGACCGGCAGGATCTGGGCCAGATCCAGCCACGTCTTCGTCCGGGAGGTCACTCGTACGCCTTGGTGCACAGCAAACTCACCCGGTAGCAATACAACACGGTGCCCGACTATCCCCCGTCGGCGCGGAGTACTGGCTGCGCTTGGTCTGGAGATGTGCACCTCGGACAATTCCTCCACCCAGCGCGGCAACGGGAACTCCCAGATCGCCGCAGCAGTTGCGTGCGAAACGGCGGAGCTGGACGTAACCCATGAAAGCGCCCGGACTTCATCTGCCCGTGACAGCGGGACCGAACGGGGCACCCTCACTCCCCTGCTCGGCCTGTCGAGCTGGCTGTTCCTGAGCTGCTTCACGGACATGCCCGCGTTCACACCATCCTGCCAGCGGAATGATGTGGCGGCCAGATGATCGTGAAGCTCCTGCGGATAGCGCATCTCTCCATGTTGGACCGATAGCGCGCGCCGCTGGCCGTTATCCACAGCCGTAGGACGGATCCCCTGCGGACCCGTCGAACGAGGGAGCAGCAGACGTCCTTCCCCGGGCTGAGTAGGTCATCTGCTGTCTCTTCGATCGGGAGTGGGTGGTAGATGGTGGCGGCCAAAGGGAGTATCTTGGCGGTAGCGATCGGCGTGCCCTCCTGCCCGCCGACGTCAGGGGGCGGAACACTTCAACCCGGAGTCTGTCATGCCCCAAACGCCCAGCCCCAGCCCCAGAGACCGTTCCCGCGGCAGTTGGTTTGCCGCCCTTTGCCTGGCAGCAGCCGCCCTCCTCGGAGCGACGGCTTGCACCTCGGGAGGCCCGCCGCAGTCGATGGAGACGGTAGAGGCTGAGCCGCTGGAATCCCCGGCTCTTTCCAGTCTGCCGCCGGTGGATGAGGAAAGTCTTCGCGGGACCTTTGAGAGCCTGGCCGATGAACTGCTGGTTCCCGGCGCGGTGATGCTCCTGCGGACGCCGGAGGACCAGTTCACCTTCACCTACGGCACGGACGCGCTGAACGGCAGCGACCCCGTCTCGCTGGAGGACCACATCAGGATCGGCTCCATCACCAAGACCTGGACAGGAACGGTCATCCTGCAGCTGGTGCAGGAAGGCAAGCTCAAGCTGGACGATCCGGTCTCGAAGTACCGGGATGACGTGCCGAACGGCGAGAACATCACCATCGAGCAGTTGCTCAACATGCGTAGCGGGCTCTACAACTACTCGGAGTCCTACAAACTCAGCCTAGCCCTCGACGAGACCCCGCAGCGCATCTGGACACCGGAAGAACTGCTGGAGATCGCGCTGCCGCTGCCGGTCTATTTCCCGCCCGGCGAGGGCTATCATTACTCGAATACCAATACCGTGCTGCTCGGGCTGATTGCCGAGGAACTTGAGGACAAGCCGCTGGCGGAGATCATTCAGGACCGCATCCTCGAACCGCTGGAGCTGACGGAATCGGCCTTCCCGCCGTCGGATTCCACGCCCATCCCTTCGCCGCACCCGCGCGGCTATATGTTCATGAACAACGTGATGACCATCGCGAGCACCAAGCTGCCGGCGGACCTCATCGCACAGGCGCAGGAGGGAACGCTGAAACCGCACGACGTGACGGACGAGAACGCCTCGTGGACGTGGGCGGCCGGCCAAGGCACGTCAACGGCGGGCGACCTGGCTGATTGGGCGGAGGCCCTCGCAGATGGCAGCGTTTTGAATGAGGAGATGCAGCAGATCCGGTTGGACAGCCTCCAGCCGGTGAATCCTGACGATCCGAACTCGCTCCTTTACGGTATGGCCATCGCGAAGTTCGGCGAGCTCTACGGCCACACCGGGGAGCTTCCCGGCTTCAACTCATTCGCGGGGCACGATCCGGGCAACGAGTTGACCCTGGTGGTGTGGACGAACCTGGCACCCGCAGCGGATGGGCGGGATCCGGCCGCGGCCATTGCCCGCGAACTGATCGGGGAGCTGTATGCCCCGGCCGGAGCCCCTGCCCAGTAACGCAGGCGTGGTCAGGCGACGGTCATTTCGCCCATCTGGTCCCAGTCCTCGCCGTCGATCTGGCGGCTGATGATGCGCGGGGTTTCCTGCAGGTACTGCGGCTGTTCGGCCATCGCCTTCTTGAAGTGCTCGCTGTTGACGTGCGTACCGGCTGCGTCATTTTGGAAGGCTTCCACCAGGACGTACTCGTTGGCATCGTCAACGCTGCGGGACCAGTCGAACCACAGGTTTCCCGGCTCCGCACGTGTAGCCTCGGTGAACTCCCGCACGAGCTCCGGCCACTGGGCAGCGAACTCGGGCTTGACCTTGAACTTGACCACAATAAAGATCACGGATTGTTGCCTTCCTGTTGGGCGAAGCCGGTCCACGGCTCCGATCAGAACTGTCCTTTCATCCTTTCACGCATCCGTTGGGATGCCGGATGCCAGCTTTCGCGCCGCTGCCAGATACCGGCGCGTGACCAATCGCTGGCAGGCCGAGGCAACTAGTCCGCCGAGCTTGTAGAACCAGTTGGAGTGCCGGCTGAAGGCAAACAACTCGAAATACACCTGGCCATCCGGCTCCAGCACCGCCACGAAACACTCTTCTCCCGTTTCCGGGTGGCCGGGCAATGTGCCGTAGCCAAACCCGGCACGTGTGGTGCCTTCCTCGACCCAGACCACCCTGCACGGCGCCGCCAGCCGCAATCTCCCGAAGCCGAAGCCGGGCACCACGTGGACGCCTTCGCCTGCGCGCGGAGCCTGGGCCCTGACGTTGAGCCCGGCCAGCCGGTGCAACTCCCAGCCCAGGATTCCCCCGGCCAGCCGGCTGAACGCGTCCCGTCCCTCACCCACGACCACGCGGTGCCGGGCAACCCGGTAGCCCGCCGGCGCGCGGCTGCTCTGTGTCCAGCCGTGCTCCGCGTAGGTGAGCTCTGCATCCACGTCGAACCTGTCGCCCTTCTTCGTCATTTTCCGCTGTCCCGGCCCTGCTGAGACTTGACGGGCGCACACTGGCCAGCACCGCCGTCGTACATTGCATCACCCAGGTCCGTGTGGAAGTCCCTGGCCCAGCGTTCCAGCCGCGGATCCTGGCTGCGCGCGATCACCGCCAGCCCGCTTTCCGCCCATTCCTCGGCGAGCGAGGGGTCCGCCTGCCCGACCATCCGCATGGCGTCCACGGCGATGAAGTCATGTCCGATCCGGGCGGCCAGGTGCGCGGCGTCCTCGAACAGGCTTACGGCCTCCGCTTTGCGCCCGCTCGCGTTCAGGACCCTTCCGCGCTCCAGCAGGATCCGGGCCAGGACCACCGGTTCGCCGTCGTCAATCCGCTCCAGCAGGTCCAGCGCTTCCGCGAAACGGGACTGCATCCCGAGGGCCCGGGCGATCTGGGTGGCCAGCTCGTTGCGGTCGGTACGCAGCGCAAACCTGTTGGTGTCCGCCGCCCGCAGCCGCTGCTCCGACCCCTTTGGATCCGAGAAGTCCCACAGGTCATCCAGCAGGTCCTGCGAAATCACGCTTCCTCCCGCGCGAGCCTGGTCCAGCCCAGGGATTCGCGGTCGCGACGGGGCAGGCCTGCCACTACCAGGTCATAGGAGTCCTCGATCATGTCGCGGATCATGTCATCCGGCAGCTCGCCGTTGCAGCGGACGCCGTTCCAGTGCGTTTTGTTCATGTGGTACGCGCCGGTGATCTCCGGATGGGCGGCACGGAGCTGCTCGGCCAGCGCCGGTTCGCACTTGAGACTGATGCTCAACGGATCCGCACCCAGGTCCGAGAGCGCGAACATCTTGGCGGGTCCGCTGCCGGCGCGCACCTTGAACACCGAGGCCTCGGGCCCAAAGGGAAAGTCCTCGAAGGCGCCCGGCTGGTCCAGGCACATGCCGCGCAGCGTTGATCCGTCCACGCATCGAGCCTACCGCTGGCACCCGGAGTCAGGAAGATCGACGATCTGCCTGTGGAGAAGTCCGGCTTTCCAAGTCCCGTCCAAGTCTTTGGTGGGAAGATGGCCTCAAGAGTACGACGGCGGCACGCCCCTGTGGGGACGCGTTGCCTTGGGCGGTATGAGGCAGGCGGAGGTGCGGCGCATGAGCGGCGAAGTGGAGAAGGCGAAGCACCAGGCGAAAAGGGCGAAAGACGGCGCCGAGGAGGCCTCGGAGTCGAAGACTTTGGAAGTGGTGGCGCGCTTTGGCTGGGCCGCCAACGGGCTGATGCATCTGCTGATCGGCTTTATTGCCTTGCGGCTGGGCCTCGGGGCATCGGGGGAAGCGGACCAAACCGGTGCTATCTCCCAGCTGGCCAGCACACCGGGAGGGGTCTTCCTGCTGTGGGCCGGGCTCATCGCCTGCGCCGCCTTGGCGCTGTGGCAACTCGCCGACGCCGCATTCGGCCACCGCGGGTTGGAAACCAAAAAGAAGTGGGGCAAACGGTTCAAGGCAGCCGGTCTGGCAATCGTCTTCGCCGCCATCGGTTTCACGTTCGGCATCTATGCCCTTGGCGGCAAGAGCGACAGCAGTCAATCCTCACAGGACGCCAGCGCCCAATTGATGGCTTTCCCCGGCGGCGCGCTGGTGCTGTTCCTGATCGGCGCGGGCATCGCGGTTGCCGGGGTCTTCTACATCTACAGGGGCATTACGCAGAAGTTCCTGGACGATCTGGAGTCCCTGCCGCCGGGCGGCGCGAGGATCGGCATCAGCTGGGCCGGTTCATTCGGCTACGTGGGCAAAGGTGCGGCGCTGCTGGTGCTTGGCACTCTTTTCTCGGTCGCGGCGTTCCACCAGGATGCGGAGGAAGCCAAGGGTCTCGACGGCGCACTGAAGGCGCTGAAAGAACAGCCTTTCGGCGACGCCGCGCTGATTGTGGTGGCCCTCGGCCTCATCTGCTACGGACTGTACCTGGGCGCACGTGCCCGCTACGCCAAGATGTAGCGGGCACGGCCGGGCCTACATGTGGCCGGGCTTCCTGTCGCCGCCCCGGGCCAGGGTCAAGACAGCCTTCCCAACTGGGTCAGGACGCGGAGACGGCTGCGCCGAGGCGGTAGCCGGCGCCGCGGTGCTGCTCAGGCAGCCGGTCGCCCTTGCCGAACATTTTGTTACGCAGTGTTCCCTCCGCGTACTCGGTCGGGTAGGCGCCGCGCTTCTGCAGTTCCGGAACGACGAATTCGACGATGTCCTCAAAGGTGCCCGGAGTGATGGCGTAGGCCAGGTTGAAGCCGTCCACATCGGTCTCGTCCACCCACTCAATGAGCTTTTTGGCAACTTCTTCGCCGGACCCAACGGTGATCGGGCCAAAACCGCCGACGCCGACCCACTCGGCCAACTGCCGGATGGTCCACGGCTTACCGTCGTCGCCGGAGGCCTTCTGGAACGTCTCCACTGATGACTGGATGGCGTTGGACTTCACGTTCTCGCCGATCACGTCGTCCGGCCCGTAACTGGACAGGTCCACGCCCATCCAGCCGGAGATCAGCGCCAGCGCACCGTTGACGTCCGCGTAGGACTTGTAGTCCTCGAACTTGGCCTGCGCGGTGGCGCTGTCCGGACCGGTCACCACAGTCTGCATCGCGTAGATGCGCACGTCGTAGCGGCCGCGGCCGGCGGCCTCCACCGCATCGCGGATCTTCTTGACCGAGGCGGCCAGCATTTCCTTGGTGGGGCACGTGACGAAGACGGCTTCGGCGTTTTCCGCGGCGAACTCCGTCCCGCGCTTCGAGGCACCGGCCTGGAAGATCACCGGGGTGCGCTGCGGGCTCGGCTCGGTAATGGCGATGCCCGGAACCTTGAAGTACTTGCCCTCGTGGCCGATCTCGTGCACCTTCGCCGGGTCAACGAAGACTCCGGCCTCGCGGTCCTTGACCACGGCGTCTTCTTCCCAGGAACCTTCGAGCAGCTTGTAAACCACCTCGAGGTACTCGTCCGCGTGTGCGTACCGCTCGTCATGCTCCATCTGGTCCGTCTGGCCCATGTTGCGCGCGGCGGAGGGCAGATACCCGGTGACCACGTTCCAGCCGACGCGGCCGTTGGTCAGGTGGTCCAGCGTCGCCAGCCGGCGGGCGAAGGGGTACGGATGCTCATAAGCGGTACCGGCCGTGAGGCCGAAACCGAGGTTCTCCGTCACCGCGGCCATGGCGGAGACCAGCATAAACGGATCATTGACCGGGACCTGGGTACCTGCGCGAAGCGTGACTTCATTAGAGCCGCCGAACACGTCGTAGGTGCCCAGCACATCGGCGATGAACAGCCCGTCGAAGAGGCCCTCTTCCAGCACCTTTGCCAAGTGCGTCCAGTAGCCGATCGTCTTGTAGTCGGCGGACTTGTCCTGGGGATGGCGCCACAAACCGGGCGACTGGTGTCCAACGCAGTTCATGTCGAAGGCGTTGAAGCGGATTTGCCTGGTGGCGGGTACCAATGTCATTTCAGACTCCTTCATGACCGTGAAGAGCCTATACACCGGTAGCTGCGGTCGACGCGGAATGCCGCGGCGGCTACCGAAAGAATCTTGGATCTCCATCGGTCCTGGCGGTAGCACCTTCCTCAAAGAGGGGGTTGCTGCGGCGTCAACGAGCCAGGTCTCTCAGCCGCTCTGGATGGTTACATGTCTATTCCACCGCAGTACGGCGACGGGCGCGAAATCCATACGTCATACCGGGTAATCCCCCTGCTGCTTTTCACGCACCCGCCGTCCGCTGCCGTGGCTGATGCGTCTAGTCCCGGGAAATGGGAGCAGGCACATCCTGGACCAGTGAGGTCTCGGTTCCCTGCAGCCGTCGTTGCTTCGAAGCGATGACGGCACCCGTAGCAAAGCAAAGCAGGATAAGAACGACGACGGCGACCGCCAGCGCGGTGCTGTTGCCGACCAGCGACGGCAGATTCTGCAGGATCAGCACCAGAATCCCCAGCAGGCCCACGAATCCGAGCGCCGGCGCGACCGAGCGTTTCCAATCGGCCGCGGCAGCTTGCCGGCGCCGGAAGAACACGAGCACCGCCACACTGGTCAACGTCATCAGGACCACGATCCCCAGCGAGGCGAAGCCCGCGAACCAGGTGTAGAACTGCACGATCGGATCCCAGCCGGCGACGACGGCGGTCAGCAGGAACAGGGCTACTACCGCGTTGTCCGCAATGGAAGCGAGATGCGGCGAGTTGTGCCGGGCATGGGTCCGTGCGAGCTTGCGAGGAAAGACGTCCTGTCCCGCCAGCTGGAAGAAGTAGCGCGAGCCAATGTTGTGGAAGGACAGAATGCAGGCGAAGAGGCTGGAGGCCAGCAGCACCTGGACGATGTGGCTCCCCGCCGTCCCAAGGTACAGAGCGGTCGTTTCGGACAACAGTGTGCCAGGCGCATCCGTGGCTTTTTGCACGATCGTTTCGTCTCCCCAGACACTGATGAGCAACCAGGTGGAGAGGGCATAGAAGCCGCCCACCACGATCAAGGCCAGGTAGGTGGCCCGAGGAATTGTCTTGTCCGGATCGCGGGCTTCATCCCGGAAGATCGCGGTGGCCTCGAAGCCGATGAAGCTGAGGATGGCGAACAGCAACGCGATGCCCGGGGCGCCGGACAGGACCGTGGACGGCGTGACGAACCCTGTTGACAGGCCCTCGGGCCCGCCTCCGCCGAAGATGATGAAGGCGTCAAGCACCAGCACGATCAGGACTTCGGCGACCAGCAGGACTGCCAGCACCTTGCCTGAGACTTCGATGTTCCGGTGTCCCAGCCATGCCACGGCCGCAAGGGCCGCGGCGGCCCACAACCACCAGGGCAGTGACGGTCCACCGTAGGCGCGCACCACTTCGTCGACCGCCGGCGCGAACAGCCCGTAGACCCCGGCTTCCAAGGCCAGGTAGGACAGCAGCGCCACGAACGCGCCGCCCAAGCCTGCGCGTCGGCCCAGCCCCTTCTCGATGTAACTGTAGAACGCACCGGCCGTGGGAACATGCGGTGTCATCGTGGTGAAGCCGACGGAGAACAGCAGGAGGATGCCCGTCGCCAGCAGATAGATGAATGGGAGTCCGGCCCCGTTGCCGCTGGCAATGGCCAACGGCACCGTGCCGCCGATGACACCGAGCGGCGACGCGGCGGCTACAACGATCAAGACGATGCTTGCGACGCCGAGACGGCCGGACAGGCGGGGAGAGTCTGTGTTTGTCTGCGGGGCAATCGTCGGCGGGCTGGAAATGCTCACTTCGCTGCTCCCACGTGATTGGCTTCGGCACGCGTGGCGGCAGCTTCCCGGCCTGCATCGGCGCCGGCGACACCGATGGTCCAGACATAGGGCGGCTCGGTGGCGTTGACTTCCCAGTCGCCAACGATCCGCGACTTGTAGATGAACGGGTTGTGCGTGGCCACGGTGCGCGCGTTGCGCCAGTGGCGGTCCAGCGCTTTCCCCGTGCTTGTTGACGATGCACCCAGCACATTGAACAGGGCTCCCGCCGCGTCGGGCACGAGAGCGCTCAGCACAATCTGCGCCTGCCCGGATTCAAGTTCGACGGCGATGTTGGCGGCCTTTTCGGCGTCGTCGTTCTGTAGCCGTGAAGCGAAGACCCGGTCGAGGCTCTGGGCCACGCGCAGGGTGGTGGCTTCCGCGGCGTAGGCCTTGGCGCTGATTTCGCCGACAACCTGCAGGATCTGGGCGTCGTTGCGCACCAGCGGGGCGTTGCCGTGGCCGAAGACGCGCTTTCGCTCGCGCACGTTCGCCGCGACGTCAGTGACCACGGCCTTGGCGATGCCAGCCAGGCTGACCAGCAGGATGTGCTGGTAGAGGGCCGTCTGGTAGGGGAAGCGGTCGGCGAAGGCGGAGACGTTGGCCGGGTCCACTTCGGCGTCGTTAAACACGGTGGTCCCGCTGCCTGTGAGCCGCTGGCCGAAGCCGTCCCAGTCGTCGAAGGTCTCCACGCCGGCGGTCTTGGTGGAGACGATGACCGAGACGTCCGAACCGTCCGGGCGTTTGGCCGTCACATCGACCCAGTCGGCGAAGATGGTGCCGGTGGTGTAGAACTTGCGCCCGTTCAGCACCAGCTTGCCGCCGGCTTCGTCCAGCGCGGTGCCGGTGCCGCCGACACCGGGCTCGGTCCACGCGTTGCCTGCCAGCTGGCCGTTCGCGAACCGCTGCAGCCAGACGCTGCGGTCTTCGCGGTGATGGTGGTAGAGGTGTTCCTCCGTCAGGGCGATGTGCGAGCGCAGCGCCTGCGGGATGTTGCTGTCGGCGGCGGCGAGCTCGATGAGCAGCTGGGTGAATTCTTCCCAGCTCAGGCCGTCCCCACCGAATTCCGCGGGGATGCGGGCGGCGCCGAAGCCGGCTTCCTTCAACCAGCCGATCTGCTCGAACGGCAGTTCCCTGGCCTGTTCACGGTCCAGCGCGCCGGCGGCAATGCGGGTGAAGATCGGCCGGTACTTGGCGGCGGCCTTGGAGAATGCGTTGTCGGTCATTGTGTGCTCCTGTGGCTCGTTCGAATCGATTAGGTGTAGAGGGAGATGGGCTGGACTTCGCCGAGCAAGTAGTTCGCGCCTACCTCGACTTTTTTGTAGTCCACTGGGTCATGCAGGGTATGGGTGCGGACGTTGCGCCAGAAGATGTCGAGTCCGGTCTCCGACTTGGCAGAGGAGGAACCGGTGACCTCGAAGATCCTGTTGGCTACCTCGACTCCCACCTCAGTCGAGACGACCTTCAACTGCGCGATGCTGATCGCGATGCGGGCGCGTTCTGCGGCGGTCAGTTCATTCCCCCGGGCGATCACGGCGTCGAACTCCGTACCGATCTTGTCTGCGAGCGCTTCGACCGCGGCGATCCGCGAGGAGAGTTCGCCGTAGACTCGCTGGGTCAGCGGATCCTGGGCATAGGTTTCAGCGGGGCTGAGAAACCAGGAGTTCTTGCGGGCCAGGGTGATCTGCCGGCCGCGTTCCAGCGCCCCTTCTGCAATGCCCAGATAAAGGTTGGCGAACGCCAGCTGGATGTAGGGCGTGACCAGGGTCGAGAACGGCTCATCCCCCACTACGCCGATGCTGTCCGCGGAGGTGACGCGCACGCCGTCGTACTTGACGGAGCCGCTGGCTGAGAGGCGCTGGCCAAGCGCATCCCAATCACCGAGGAAGTGGATCCCTTCGCGGTCATGCTCCAGCGCCAAGGCAAGGAACTTCCCGTTCTCGGCGCCGCCGTTGACAACGGCGTTGACCAGGATGGCGTCCCCCACCGAAGCTCCTGTGGAGAAGTGCTTGACTCCTGTGAGCCGATAGCCATCGCCCTCCGGAACCAGCTCCAGGTTCGGGTCCACCGGATTGACGGAGTCACCCCACGACCAGCGGCCCAGGGCCGAGCGGCGGAGCCAAAGCTCCTGGACCTGCGGACTGCCGTAGAAAACGACGGCACCAAGGTTCGCGTAGTGGTAAGCAAGGATCTGGCCGATGGAGGCATCCACCCGGCTGAGGATCCGCACGGCGTGCAGCGCGCTTTCCCAGTGCCCGCCCTCGCCGCCCCATTCGCGCGGAATGATGAGATTGATCAAGCCGGAATTGCGTAGCAACTCCACCTCGGTGTGGGGGTCTTCGTTCCTGCGGTCGCGCTCCAACACATCCGGACTCAACGCTGCCGCGACGCCCTGGGCGATCTGGCGCCAATGGGCCAACTCTTCCCTGCTGGCTTGCCCTGACCAGGGCGAACGCGGAGCGGTGTGCACGGTTTTTTCGATGACAGGGGTGGTCATGAGGTACTCCTGGGCAGAGGCTCCCGCCTGCCTGCGGCGCGCAACAACCCAAAGGGAAGGGGACGCAGCCGGGAGGGGGCCGTACTTGCCGGACACGGTTTGTGCGCGGCCAGATCCTCATCTGGGGCACCCCACTACGGGAGAGGGTTGCCGCCCAACCAGCCAGAGCTTGTCGTTGGGACTCTTGATCTTGGAGTTCAGTATGCCGAGGAGCCGGGCTCTCCGAAACAAAGATGAAGTTATGTGAATGCGGGCACAGCTGGGCCGCGGCTACAAACCGAGGTAGGGCGCCTCGATCTTCGGGCAGGTGTCCATCACGACGTCCAGCCCGGCGGCCTTGGCCCGTTCCGCGGCGGCTTCGTCGATCACGCCGAGCTGCAGCCACACGGCCTTCGCGCCGACCTCGATCGCCTGGTCCACCACGGGACCGACCTTCTGCGAGTTCACAAAACAGTTCACCACGTCGATCTCGCCAGGGATCTCCGCCAGTTTCTTGTAGCCCTTCTGCCCATGGACGTCGTCGCCCTTGAGGCTGACCGGAATGATCTCCATGCCCAGCCGATCCATCATGTAGCGGGACACGCTCAGCGCCACGCGGCGGGGGTTGTTGGAGAGGCCGACCACGGCCCAGCGGGCCGGCGTGCTCAGCAACCGCTTGATGACTTCGGGATCATTCTGATGTGCCATGCCGCCAGACTACCTGCGTCACATTCACCCGGGAATGGCGGGGCGCGGTTGGCGGACTTGCGCCGGCAACACCAAATGCCATTTAGTGGGAGGACCCATCCCGAGCGGCCGAGAGACCTGGATCGATGAAGCCGCAGCAACCCGCCCCCTTGAACATGCCGTCAGGCTGAACACGGGCAACGGTGCTACTGCCAGGACCGATGGAAAGGAACTCCACCATGTCCTCAAACACCGACCACATCCGCGTCACCCACGCCGGTTCATTGCCCCGCACGCCGGAGCTGCTGGCCGCCAACGAGTCCAAGGAAGCCAACGGAATTACCCCGGAATTCCTGGACCTGCTCGAAACCTCGGTGATCGACGTCGTCGCTCGCCAGCGGAACCTAGGTATCGATATACCGAACGACGGCGAGTACGGGCATGCCATGGCCAGCTCCGTTGATTACGGCGCTTGGTGGAACTACTCCTTCGCGCGCCTGGGCGGACTCGAGCCGACCAATGTGGACCGCTGGGCCGACGCCGAAGTGCGCCGCTCCTCCCCCGGCAACATTGTGCTGACGTCCTTCCCGGACCGCCGCGACCGGCAGAAGTTCAACGACGCCTACAACGATCCGTCGTCGGGCATCCTGGCGCATCGCAAGTCCGTCACGCAGCCGAAGATCGCCGGCCCGCTGACTTACACCGGGCATGACCTGGTGAAGTCTGACGTGACCAACCTGAAGAAGGGCCTCGACGCCGCCGGGCTGTCCGAAGGCTTCGTGGCCTCACTGTCCCCGGGCTCCTGCGCCCGCGTGGCCAACGAGTACTACAAGACGGACGAAGAGCTGCTGTACGCCTGCGCCGATGCCATGCGCGAGGAATACAAAGCGATTATCGACGCCGGCCTGACGGTCCAGCTCGATGACCCGTCCCTGGCGGAGAGCTGGGACCAGATCAACCCGGAACCCAGCCTGGAGGACTACCTGAAGTTCATCCAGCTGCGCGTCGAGGCCACCAACTGGGCGCTGCGCGACCTGCCGCAAGAGCAGATCCGGCTGCACGTCTGCTGGGGTTCCTGGCACGGCCCGCACACCACGGACATCCCGTTCGCGGACATCGTCGATTCGGTACTGCAGATCGACGCCGGCGCGTACTCCTTCGAGGCCGCCAACGTCCGGCATGAGCACGAATGGCGCATCTGGGAAGGCACCAAGCTGCCCGCGGGCAAGTCCATCATTCCGGGCGTGGTCTCGCATGCCACCAACGTCGTCGAGCATCCCGAACTGGTGGCGGACCGGATTGAGCGCTTCGCCCGTCTGGTGGGCCGCGAAAATGTCATCGCCTCCACCGACTGCGGCCTGGGCGGACGCGTCCACCCGCAGATCGCGATCGCCAAGCTGGAGGCGCTGGGCCAGGGCGCGGAGCTCGCCACCAAGCGGCTCTGGAAGTAGCCTCCCCGGTAATTTGCACGGCTGTCTCCCGCTGACTGTGCAGATAATGCCCGTTTGCCCGCCTTGAAAGGGCATTATCTGCACAGTGAACGGCGGTTAGGGCTCTTAGGGGCGCAGCTTTTGTTACGCGGCATTGTTACAGCCGCCTTGCCGAATGGGCCTTGCGTGCAGTTTAGTTGGCGTTGACCATCCCGAGCGGCCGAGAGACCTGGATCGATGAAGCCGCAGCAACCCTGGTCGTTGGAAACCTCCCCTGGTTCCCGGCGATAACGAGGTGACAAGCCACGGGAACGGCTAAGCGAAAGCTGCGCCGCAAGGCTTGATCCGTAGGGTGCTACTGCCAGGATCGATGGAGTGATCTCATGACTGCAGTAATCCCGTCTGTGCGGCCGGCGGCCCCTTCCAGCCCGGACTCTTCCAGCACCGTTGACCCGGCCCACCACGCCTCGGCTTTGCCTGTTTCCTTCCGCGCGCTGCGCCGCACCTTCGGCACCGGGAACGCCGCCCACACCGTGCTCCGCGACATCGACTTCGACGTCCGGCGCGGTGAAGTCCTCGCCATCCTCGGCCCCAGCGGCTGCGGAAAGTCCACGCTGCTGCGCGCCGCGGCCGGACTCGACGCACCCAGCGCGGGCTCCGTGGACATCGACGGCACGCCGGTCCAGGGCATCGATTCGCGCTGCGCCTTCGCCTTCCAGGAACCGCGCTTGCTGCCCTGGCACACGCTTCAGGCCAACGTGGCCATCGGACTGCCGAAGGGCACCAGCGCCAAGCAGGGCAAGTCAAAAGTGGGCCGCCTACTGGAGCTGGTGGGGCTGGACAAGTTTGCCAAGCACCGCCCGCGCGAGGTCTCCGGTGGCATGGCCCAGCGCGCTTCGCTGGCCCGCGCCCTCGCCCGCAACCCCGGTGTCCTGCTGCTCGACGAGCCCTTCGGCGCCTTGGACGCGCTGACCCGGATCAAGATGCAGGACCTGCTGCTGGACGTCCACGCCGCCGAACCGACCACCGTCCTGCTGGTCACGCACGACGTCGACGAAGCCCTGCAGTTGGCCGACCGGATCATCGTGCTGGGCAAGGAAACCGGCAAAGAGCACGACGGCGCCACCATCGTGCGTACCGTCGATGTCCCCGGCGACCGCCCGCGTAACCGTGGTTCCGTGGAGCTGGCCCGAATGCGCAGCTCCCTGCTGGCAAGCCTCGGCGTCGACGGCCACTAGCCTCGCCCGACTGGTACGACGGCCAGCAGCGCCGTCGTACCTCCCCTGTTTTCCCTGAGCTATGCCGGGTCCGTTGCGGCCCGAACCACCCATGTTCCGCGGAACGTCTCCTGTTCCGCACTACTTTTGAAGGATCAATCATGTCGCTTGCCAGTCGCTTTTCCCGCCGTTCACTCTTCGGCGCCGCCGCCGTTGCCACCTCCGCTTCCCTGGCCCTGACCGGCTGCGTGGCCGGCGAGGACTCCGAAGCTACCGCCGCTGCGGGTGCCGCCGGCGACGGTGTCCTGAACATCGACTTCGCCACCTACAACCCGTTGAGCCTGATCATCAAGGAAAAGGGCTGGCTCGAAGCCACGCTGGCCGAGGACGGCGTTGAGGTCAACTGGATCCAGTCCGCCGGCTCCAACAAGGCCAACGAGGCGCTGCGTTCCGGCGCCGTCGATGTTGGATCCACTGCCGGTTCCGCCGCCCTGCTGGCCCGCGCCAACGGTTCGCCGATCAAGACCATCGACCTCTACTCCCAGCCGGAGTGGTCCGCCCTGGTGGCGCTGCCCGACTCCGGCATCGAGAAGGTCGAGGACCTCAAGGGCAAGTCCGTGGCCGCCACCAAGGGCACGGATCCGTACTTCTTCCTGCTGCAGTCCCTCGAGGAAGCCGGGCTGTCGCCGGAGGACGTGACCGTGCAGAACCTGCAGCACGCCGACGGCTGGAGCGCGCTCAACAACGGCTCGGTGGACGCCTGGTCCGGCCTCGATCCGATCATGGCCGGCGCCGAGCAGGAGGGCGCGGAGCTGTTCTACCGGAACCTGGACTTCAACACCTACGGCTTCCTGAACGCCACCGAATCCTTCCTCGAGGAGGAGCCCGAGCTCGCGCAGACCGTGGTGAACGCGTATGAGAAGGCGCGTGCTTGGGCCGCCGAGAACCCGGAGGAGACCGCGCAGATCCTCGCCGACGTGGCGGGACTGGATCTCGAGGTGGCCACCACGGTGATCACCGAGCGCAGCAACCTGGACGTCGACCCGGCCCCGGGCGAAGTGCAGCGCGCAGTGCTGGAGAAGATCGGCCCGGCCTTCGTCGAAACCGGCGACGTGAAGACCCAGAAGCAGATCGACGACGCCGTCGACACGCTTCTCGTAGACTCGCTGGTGCTCAAGGCTGATCCGTCAGCCATCAAGGAATCCTGATGACGCATATCGGGAATCCGGGAGCCACCGGCAACAGCGTTATCGCCACCAGTAAAGAAGGCCTCGAGGCTACTGGCGTGACGATAACAACCGCAGGCGCAGCCCAGCCGGGTCCGGCAGGTCCTTCACAGGACCGCTCCCCGGCAAACGGATGGTCCCCGGCCGGGGTACTGGACCATGGCTGGGCGCGCCTGTTCCTTGGACTGCTCATTCCCGCCGCACTCATCGCGGCCTGGCAGTGGAGCACTTCGGTTGGCCTCTTCAGCGTGGTGCAGCTGCCTCCGCCGGCCATGGTGTTCGAGGCCGCGGCTGACCTGATCCAGCGCGGCGAGCTGGCTACGCACGTTGCCATCTCGACGCAGCGAGTACTCATCGGCTTCGCCGGCGGTGCCGCCCTGGGCCTGGCCTTCGGTGCGTTGGTGGGCCTGTCCCGCTGGGCCGATGTCCTGCTGGCCCCGATGATCGGCGCCCTGCGTGCGGTTCCCTCCCTGGCGTGGGTCCCGCTGCTGATCCTATGGATGAAGATCGGCGAGGACTCCAAGGTCACCCTGATCCTGATCGGCGCCTTCTTCCCCGTCTTCACCACGGTGTCGCTGGCGCTGCGCCACGTGGACCGCAACCTGGTGGAAGCCGGCCGGGCCTTCGGGCTCAAGGGGCTGAAACTGCTGACCACGGTGCAGCTCCCCGCCGTCGTTCCTTCGGTGTTTTCCGGACTTCGGCTGGCGCTGGCGCAGGCCTGGCTGTTCCTGGTGGCGGCGGAACTGATCGCCTCCTCGATGGGACTAGGCTTCCTGCTGACAGACTCACAGAATAATGGCCGTACGGACCGATTGCTGCTGGCGATCGTCCTGCTGGCTGTGATTGGAAAGATAACCGACGCGCTCCTCGGAGTCGCGGAGAAATGGGCAGTAAAACGATGGGCATAAACGTAGCCGAAACCACCGTCGGACAGACCCCTGCGCCGGAGCTCCCGGCCACCGTCTGGGCCGAGCCGCAGACCGAGGCCGAGCGCATCGCGTTCTGGGAGGCGGCCGCCCGGCGCCTGGACTGGACCGAGCCCTGGCACACCGCGCACTCCTCCACCCCGGTAGACACGGAAGCGCGCCGCGGGCCGGAGCTGCGCTGGTTCGACGGCGGCAGGCTCAACGCCGCCTACAACTGTGCCGACCGGCATGTGGAGGCCGGCCGCGGCGACAAGGTGGCCCTGCATTTCGAGGGCGAGCCGGGCGACTGCCGCACAGTCACCTACGCGGATCTGCAGCGCGAGATTTCCAAGGCGGCCAACGCGCTGCTGGCGCTGGGCATCACCAAGGGCGACCGCGTGGTCATCTACCTGCCGGTGATCGTGGAGACCGTGGTCATCACGCTGGCCTGCGCCCGCATCGGCGCCGTCCACTCGCTGGTCTTCGGCGGCTTCTCCTCCGAGGCGCTGAAGTTCCGCGTGGAGGACACGCGCGCCAAGCTGCTGGTCACCACCGACGGACAGTTCCGCCGCGGCCAGGCCGTCCCGGTCAAGGCCAACGCCGATGAAGCCGTCGCGGGCGACAACGCGATCGAGCACGTGCTGGTCATCAACCGGACCGGCCACACCGACATCAACTGGGTGGAAGGCCGCGACGTCTGGTGGCACGACGTCGTCGACACCGCCTCCGACGTCCACAAGCCTGAGGCATTCGACGCCGAGACGCCGCTGTTCATCATGTACACCTCCGGCACCACCGGCCAGCCGAAGGGCTTGGTCCACACCACCGGCGGCTACCTGACCCAGAGCTCCTTCAGCCACGAATACCTGTTCAGCAACCCGGACCCGGCCAAGCGCGACGGCGACGTCCACTGGTGCACGGCGGATCTGGCCTGGGTCACCGCGCACACCTACGAGATCTACGGCCCGCTGTCCAACGGCGTCACGCAGGTCATCTTCGAGGGCACGCCGAACACCCCGCACCCGGGCCGGCACTTCGAGATCATCCAGCGCTACGGCGTGACCAGCTACTACACCGCGCCCACCCTGGTGCGGTCCCTGATGGGCTGGTTCCCGGACGGCATCCCCGCCGAATACGATCTGAGCTCCATCCGCCTGTGCGGCACGGTGGGCGAGGCCGTGAACCCCGAGGCATGGCGCTGGCTGCGCACCCAGGTCGGCCGCGATTCGCTGACCGGGGATCCGGCGTCGGGCGTTCCCATGGTGGACACGTGGTGGCAGTCCGAAACCGGCGCGACCATCCTCTCCCCGCGGCAGACGGACGCGTCCTTCAAGCCCGGCTGCGCTACCCGCGCCCTGCCGGGCGTGGCCACCGACATTGTCGACGACGCCGGTGCCCGCGTGGGCGCGAACGTCCAGGGCAACATCGTGGTCACCAAGACCGGGCCCTCGATGGCGCGGACGGTGTGGGGCAATCCCGAGCGCTACTTCACGTCCTACTGGGAGAAGTACGCGGACCAAGGCTGGTTCCTGGCCGGCGACGGTGCGCGTTTCGACGACGACGGCGACACGTGGATCCTGGGCCGTACGGATGACGTGATCAACATTTCCGGCCACCGCTTGTCCACCATCGAGATCGAGTCCGCCCTGGTCTCGCACCCGGCGGTGGTGGAGGCCGGCGTCTGCCCCACGTATGACGCGAAGACCGGCCACGCCGCCACCGCGTTTGTGGTGCCGGCCGACAAGTCGTTGATTGCCGCGTCCACGGCCGCGGAGCCGACGGCTGAGCAGGCTGCGGCCGCTGCCGAGTTGCGCGCGCATGTTGCGACGCAGATCGGGCCGATCGCCAAGCCGCGCGAGATCGTGTTTGTTCCGGACGTGCCCAAGACGCGCTCAGGCAAGATTATGCGTCGCCTGCTGACCCAGCTGTTCGAGGGCAGCGCGTTGGGTGACACCACGAGCCTGCAGAACGAGCCGTGCATCGCCGACATCAAGGAGATCTGCGAGGCGCGGTAGCCCGTGCCCGGGGGGCCCGCAACTCAGCCGGCCCCGAGCCTGGGCTACCGGGCTCCGGGCCCTGCTCGAGCCCATGTTTTGAAGGAGGCATCTGCATCATGCCTAGTCACAGCTTCAGCAGGTTCCAAAACATGGACCGTTAGGCTTGAACTTGGGCTCGAGCATCCATCGTTCGCGCATAACTCGCCTCAGGCCACTCGACGAACTGCCGTTTTTACCTCTGCCACGACTTTCTCCGGCGTAAATACCAGGTCCTCGTACAGATAGCGCAAAGTAGGATAGCCGCTCAGGACCCCGGCGTTGTTCCGCTTCCGGTCGTTTCGAAATGATGCCCGGTCCCAGTGAAAGTCGAAGCCGTCCAACTCGACGATGAGGCATCGCTCGACAATCATGTCCACGCGTCCAAGGCCTCGGATCCGCACTTGCGTTTCTACATGAAGTCCTGCCGTGCGGAACAGATCCCGGGCAATGACTTCAAGCGGTGAATCGGCGTCGTCCCCAATGCCGCAAACCACTTCCCGCCGGACGCCGTTCCGTTTACCCGGCAAGAGTTCCAACAACTGCTCCCGGGTTACTGCGTTCCGTCGCACTGCCGACTCTGCAATCACCAGTGCTTCCAGCCGGGGACGGCAACGGATGGCATGAAGGACGCAGTCGAGGACTGAGACGTAATTGCCCGGGCCTCGCTCGCCCAACAGCTGCCCGCGGTGCTTGACGAAGGGGCCGGTGTGCCGGCCGTTGTGGGTCCACACATGCACTTGGCCCGGATCCTTAATGGTCCATAAGCCGAGCTCTTTGGCGGCTGAGACACAAGTGAGCAACCCGCCCGGCATCAGCGCAGCCCGGAGAACCGGGTCGGCATCCGGCGTTCCGACGAGTCCCCTCCTCAGCGCAACGATGTCCCCCTGCGCGATGGCTGCCCTGCTGCGGTAAGACCCGAAGCCCGCCTTGGCCAAGTCCGCGGCTTGGAGCGTACCCCCGTACCGCGCCACATACTCTGCGATGGGATCCACGTTCTGCATAGTCAAGAGGATGTCCGGACATGCAGCTCCGCGGCCAGAGTCTCTTCGCAGCTGTGGAAAACATTGTCGATATCCAGCACACTCGGCAAACTCACGGGAGAACGCAATGCGGCTAAACATTTTTGGTGCGGCCCGTAACAGTTGCGAGAATAGACGGGACCATCCCGAGCGGCCGAGAGATCTGGCTCTTTGACGCCGCAGCAACCATCCGGATTCCGCCGGAGAGGTGCTACCGCCAGAAGCGATGGAGAGAGCGCAAGCAATCTTTGATCCGGATGGCGCAAGGCTGTCCGGCCTGCGCCCGATGGATCGTCATTGCCCGGGATTCCCGCACATCGCGCCGCGGCGCAGACTTTGAAGGAATTCGCCATGAACACCAACACCTCGGTCAGCCAGATCGCTGATCTCGAAACCCCGCTGAAATTCGCCTACTGGGTCCCGAACGTTTCGGGCGGCCTGGTGGTTTCCACCATTGAACAGCGCACCAGCTGGGACTTCGACTACAACAAGAAGCTGGCCCGGATCGCCGAGAACTCCGGCTTCGAGTACGCCCTGACCCAGACCCGCTACGCCGCCAGCTACGGCGCGGACAAGCAGCACGAGGCCACCAGTTTCTCGCTGGCCCTGCTCGGCGCCACCGAAAAGCTCAAGGTCATCTCCGCCGTCCACCCGGGCATGTGGCATCCGGGCGTGCTGGCCAAGTTCATCATCACCGCGGACCACATCTCCGGCGGCCGCGCTGCCGTCAATGTTGTCTCCGGCTGGCTCAAGGACGAGTTCGTGAACTTCGGCCTGGAGTGGCTGGAGCATGACGAGCGCTACGTCCGCACCGAGGAGTTCATCCGCGTGCTGCGCGGCTTATGGACCGAGCAGGAGTACTCGCAGTCCGGCAAGTACTACAACATCAACAACTTCACGCTGAACCCGGCGCCGCTGGACGTCCCGGGCCGGGCGCACCCGGAGATCTTCTTCGGCGGCAACTCCACCGCCGCCCAGGCCGCCGCAGGCCGCACCGCCGACTGGTACTTCTCCAACGGCAAGGACCTGGCCGGTTTCGAGGACAACATCTCCGGCGTCACGGCCGCCGCAGCCGCCGTCGGCCGCACCCCGAAGTTCGGTCTGAACGGCTTCGTCATCGCCCGCGACACCGAGGCTGAGGCGAAGGACACGCTGCGGGAAATCGTGGCCAAGGCGCACCGTCCCGCCGTCGAAGGTTTCCGCGCCGCAGTCCAGGAAGCCGGCGCTTCCACCAAGGACGGCAAGGGCATGTGGGCCGATTCGAGCTACGAGGACCTGGTCCAGTACAACGACGGCTTCAAGACAGGACTTATAGGTACCCCGGAGCAGATTGCCCAACGTATCGTGGACTTCAAGAAGATCGGCGTGAACCTCATGCTGACCTGCTACCTGCATTTCCAGGAGGAAGTGGAAGCGTTCGGCCGCAACGTGCTGCCGATCGTCCGCGAACTCGAGGCGGACCTGGCCCGCGCCAACGGCACCGAACTGAACACTTCGCTGCTGCCCGCCACCAACTTTGAAGGAGCATCCGCCTGATGGCTGACCGCACATTTGGCTTCCGCACCCGCGCCCTGCACGCCGGCGGAACCCCCGACGCCGAGCATGGCGCCCGCGCCGTGCCGATCTACCAGAGCACGTCCTTCGTCTTTAAAGACACCGACGACGCCGCCAACCTCTTTGCGCTGCAGAAGTACGGCAACATCTACTCGCGCATCGGCAACCCGACCGTAGCGGCCTTCGAGGAGCGCATCGCTTCGCTCGAGGGCGGCATCGGGGCCGTGGCGACCGCGTCCGGCATGGCCGCGGAGTTCATTACCTTCGCCGCGCTGGCCGGTGCGGGCGACCACATCGTGGCCTCGTCCAAGCTCTACGGCGGCACCATCACGCAGCTCGATGTCACGCTGCGCCGCTTCGGCGTGGAGACCACGTTCGTCGATTCGACGGACCCGGCGGACTTCGCCGCGGCCATCGGCGAGAACACCAAGGCCGTCTACACCGAGATTGTGGCCAACCCTTCCGGCGACATTGCCGATCTTGAGGGCCTGGCCAAGGTAGCGCACGACGCCGGCGTCCCCCTTGTCGTGGACGCCACCTTGAGCACGCCGTACCTTATCCGCCCGATCGACTACGGTGCCGACATCGTGATCCACTCCGCCACCAAGTTCCTCGGCGGCCATGGCACCACGCTCGGCGGCGTCGTCGTCGAATCCGGCCGGTTCAACTGGGGCAACGGCAAGTTCCCGGCGATGACCGAGCCGGTGGCTTCCTACGGCAATGTTTCCTGGTGGGGCAACTTCGGGGAGTACGGCTTCCTGACCAAGCTCCGCTCCGAGCAGCTGCGCGACATCGGTCCGTCCCTGTCGGCGCAGTCCGCGTTCCAGCTGCTGCAGGGCGTGGAGACGCTGCCGCAGCGCATGGACGAGCACCTCACGAACGCCAAGCGCGTCGCCGAGTGGCTTGAGGCCGACGAGCGCGTTTCGTGGGTCAACTACGCCGGCCTGCCCTCGCACCCGGATTACGAGCGCGGGCGCAAGTATCTGCCGCTGGGCGTCGGCTCCGTGTTCGCTTTCGGTGTCAAGGGCGGCCGCACCGCGGGACAGAAGTTCATCGAGTCCCTGCAGCTCGCCTCGCACCTGGCCAACATCGGTGACTCACGGACCTTGGTCCTGCACCCCGGCTCCACCACGCACCAGCAGCTCTCCGCCGAGCAGCTGCAGGCCGCCGGCGTGCCCGAGGACCTCATCCGCATTTCCGTGGGCCTCGAAGACGTCGACGACATCATCTGGGACCTGGACCAGGCCCTGACCGCCGCGGTGGCCGCCGCCGAAGCGGGCGACCTGGACCTCGGGGAACTCAATTCCGAAGCCGCAGCCTGCGAGATTGGAGCACGGGCATGAGCACCGCCGTTGAAGAGCGCACCTGGGTAGGGCCGTCCGCACCGGAGCGCCTGAACATCCTGCGCAGCACCAAGACCATCGCCATCGTCGGCGCCTCGGACAAGCCGAGCCGGGCCAGCTACTTCGTGGCCACCTACCTGCTCTCCTCGAGCAAGTACAAGGTCTACTTCGTGAACCCGGTAGCCAAGGAGATCCTGGGCCAGCCGGTCTACGCCTCGCTGGCGGATCTGCCCGAGGTGCCGGATCTGGTTGAGGTTTTCCGCAAGCACGATGACCTCCCCGGCGTGCTCGATGAGTCCCTCGCCGTGGGCGCGAAGACCATCTGGCTCCAGCTCGGCTCCTGGCACGAGGAAGTCGCGGCCAAGGCGGAAGCGGCCGGGCTCAACGTGGTCATGGACCGCTGCGTCAAGATCGAGCATGCGCGCTTCCACGGCGGCCTGCACCTGGCCGGTTTCGATACCGGGGTCATCTCCTCGAAACGCCAGCTGACAGCCTGATCCACCCATCTGGAGGGGGCAAGCGGTGCCTATGGCAACCGCTTGCCCCCTCTGTTTTTCCCTACAATCCAACGCAAAGCGTACCGGTCCCCTCATTTAGGGGATGCCGGTGACCCCCAATCTCTAGGTTTTTACCAAGGTCGGGCCTAGACGATTAACCCCGGCCCATTAACAATCGATGAAGTCCGCGTCGACTGATGAGCCGATCACTCGAGACCGAGGGGTCTTAGATGTTCACTCACCGGGTTATGGGGAATAAGCGGGAGGATGCGCGGGGGCGCAAATCTTCCTCCCGTCAAACTGGTGCCGGGCAACCGGCCACGAAACAAACTGGGTACCGGCGCCGCGGCGTCGCCGGCATGCTCGCACTTGTACTGACCACGTCGCTGGGCCTTCCAGCCCTTGCAGGTCCGGCCCACGCTGGGGTGGTGGGCCAGGGATTTACCGTTACGCCAGCGGATCTGGCGTTCATTCTCAAGCAGATCAAGATTTCCGAGGCCCACGTGGCCAACACAACGTCCGCCACGGGCCCCTGCGGAGCACTGCTCGGCGACGGCCCCAACCAGGTGCCGGGCCCGCTGGTCTCCTACGGCCTGCGCACGGTGGACGGTTCCTGCAACAACCTGCAGGAAGACCGCGAAAACTTCGGCGCGGCGCAGGAATCGTTCCCGCGGCTCACCACGCCGGACTTCCGGCCGGCCGAAGACAGCCAGTCCCCTCGGGTCGCCGCCACGGCCGACCCCGGGTACGCCTCCAAGAAGGACGTCTGGGACTCGCAGCCGCGCGTCATCAGCAACCTGATCGTGGACCAGACGTCCACCAACCCCGCAGCCGTTAAGGCGGCGGGCTTTCCCGTGCGCAGCCAGGGCACCGACGGCGTTGTCCCCTGCACCACGGATCCAACACCGACGACGGCGGGCGTTCCCGAGGACTGTGTTCCGTCAGGGGAAACACTGTTCATCCCGAATGTCACCACCGACGTCGGACTCTCGCCGCCCTACAACGGCCTGTTCACGCTCTTCGGACAGTTCTTCGACCACGGCCTCGATCTGGTCAGCAAGTCCGGCGGCACGGTCTATGTCCCGCTGAAGGACGATGATCCGCTGATCCCCGGACGCGACGGAACGCTGAACACGGCCGATGACCTGCCCCCGCACCTGCGCTTCATGGCTGTGACCCGGGCAACCAACCAACCCGGCCCCGACGGCCTGATGGGCACCGACGACGATATCCAGGAAGCCACCAACCGGACCAATCCCTACGTGGACCAGTCCCAGACCTACGCTTCCCACCCGGCGCACCAGGTGTTCCTGCGCACCTACGTGAAGAACACCGCCGGCAAACCCGTCTCCACCGGCGAGCTGATGACCTCCGCCGACGGCGGCATGGGCACCTGGCAGCTGCTGAAGAAGCAGGCGGCCGAGCTGCTCGGCCTGAAGCTGGTGGACGCCGATGCACTGAACATCCCGGTGATCCTCACCGATCCGTACGGCAAGTTCGTTCCGGGCCCCAACGGCCTCCCGCAGTATGTGACGCCGACCGGAACCGTGGAAGGCAACCTTGCCGCCCCCGTGCCCGCACCCGCCAACGTTGACCGGGTCAGCGAGGCCTTTATCGAGGACATCGCCCACAACGCGGTTCCCGCTCCGGGACTGATCGCGGACACTGACACCGCCATCACCCCGGCCACCGCGCGCCAGACCGCCGGCACGTACGACAACGAGATGCTGGACCGGCACTTCGTCGCCGGTGACGGCCGCGTCAACGAGAACATCGGCCTGACCTCGATCCACCAGATCTTCCATTCCGAGCACAACCGCCTGGTGGGAGACATTCAGCGGGTCCTCACCGAGGACACAGGAAATGCCCGGGGGGATGCTGCCCTGAAGGAATGGCAGCTCGCCGCCGGCGCGGAAGGCTGGAACGGGGAGCGGATCTTCCAGGCTGCCCGGTTCATCACCGAGATGGAGTACCAGCACCTGGCCTTCGAGGAGTTCGCCCGCAAGGTCCAGCCCCTCATCGAACCGTTCTCCGGCTATCACGACGACGTGAACTCCGCGATCAGCGCCGAGTTTGCCCATGCCGTGTACCGGTTCGGCCACTCGATGCTCACCGACACCATCGCGCGCACCAACGAGGACGGCTCGTCGAACGATACGCCGTTGTTGAACGGCTTCCTCAACCCGTTGGCCTACACCGACGGCGGTTCGGCCGGTGTCCTGGACTCCAAGTCCGCGGCCGGCAGCATCGCCATGGGTATGTCCAACCAGGTGGGCAACGAGCTCGACGAGTTCGTGACCGACACGCTGCGCAGCAACCTGCTGGGCCTGCCGCTGGACCTTCCCGCCATCAACATCGCCCGGGCCCGGGAAACCGGTCTGCCGTCGCTGAACGAGCTGCGCAAGGAGCTGCACGCCAAGACCAACGACAGCCAGCTGATGCCGTACAAGAACTGGATCGACTTCGGGCTGAACATTAAGCATCCCGAGTCGCTGGTGAACTTCGTTGCCGCCTACGGCACGCACGAAACCATCACGTCCAAGACCACCCTGGCGGAGAAGCGGGAGGCCGCCCGGCTGATCGTGGATCCGCCGTTCGACACCGCGCCGGAAACCATTCCCGCCGATGCCGGCGACTTCATGGGCGCCACGGGGACCTGGGCGGACAAGCCAACCGGCCTGGACACCGTGGACCTCTGGATGGGCGGCCTGGCCGAACGCACCAACCTGTTCGGCGGCCTGCTGGGCTCAACCTTCAACTACGTGTTCGAAAAGCAGATGCTGGACCTGCAGAACGGCGACCGGTTCTACTACCTAGTGCGCACACCGGGCATGAACCTGTTCTCGCAGCTGGAAGGCAACTCCTTCGGCGAGATGATCATGCGCAACACCAACGCGCACTCCATCACGGCCGACGTCTTCTCCACCGCTGACTGCAAATTCCAGCTGGCCAACTTGGGCGGCACCGGCACCAACATCGCGGATGACCCGGCGTCGGAATGCAACGAGACCGAGCTGCTCATCCGGATGCCGGACGGCACCATCCGCTACCGGACGATGAACTCGATCGATCCTCCGGGCATCAATGGCCAAAGCGTCTTCAACGGTACCGACAGCAGGGACCTGGTCTGGGGCGGCGTCGACAATGACACGTTCTGGGGCGGCCCGGGCAATGACCGCATCGAAGGCAACGACGGCGCCGACACCGCCTTGGGCGGCGAGGGCAACGACATCATCACCGACGCTGCCGGGGACGACGTCCCCAAGGGCGGTCCGGGCAATGACGCGATCGACGCCGGACCCGGCCTGGACATCATCCTGGGCGGCGACGGCAAGGACCTGCTCAACGGTGGGGCCAACACCAACGAGCACTTCGGCGGGCCGGGCGATGACTTCATCATTGCCGGCGGCGGCGCGGACACGGTGTTCGCGGACTCCGGCGATGACTGGGTGGAAGGCGGTGACGGAGCCGACCTGCTGCAGGGCGATTCCGGCGCTCCCTTCTTCGACGATCCCAACAAGCCGGGCCATGACGTGATCAACGGCCAGAACGGCGACGACGATTACGACGCCGAAGGCGGGGACGACATTCTGCTCGCCGGACCCGGCATCGAACGCAACGCCGGAGCGGCCGGCTTCGACTGGTCCAGCTACGAGTTCGACGAGCTGCCCGCGGATGCGGACCTGGAGCTGAAGCTGCTGGGTGTCCCGCTTCCGGTGGACGTCCTGCGCGACCGCCATGCGGAAGTCGAGGCCCTTTCGGGCGGCAGCAGGAACGACATCCTGCGCGGCGACAGCGTGGTGCCCCGGACCGCCGTAGCCGAGGGCTTCTCCGGAGGCAACTGGCTGGACGCGGACGGCGTGGCACGCGTCCGCGGCCTGGAAGCCCTGCTGCCTGCCGGCGCAACCGCCGGCGACGCTGTTTGGGGCGAAGGCAACATCATCCTCGGCGGCGGCGGCAACGACACCATCGAGGGACGCGGCGCCGACGACATCCTCGACGGCGACAAGGAACTGAAAGTCCGGCTCAGCGTCCGGACCAACGCCTCCGACGCAACCACCGAGATCGGATCGGCAACGGCGCTGGCCAAGCCCTACCTGGCCGGCAGCACGGAGACACTGCAGCAGGCAATCTTTGCCGGCAAGGTGGATCCGGGCAACGTCGTCGTCGTTCGTGAAATCGCGGACAGCGCCAGCCCGGGCAATGCGGACGTCGCGGTGTTCAGCGATATCAGCAGCAATTACACCGTCACCACCACCCCGGCCGGCGCCCAGCCGGGCGCGGCGGGCAGCATCACTACCGTCACGCACAACGCGGCGGACGGAGATGACGCCGCCCTGACCGGCGACGGTACCGACACCTTGCGCAACATCGAGCGCCTGGTGTTCGCCGACACGCAGGTACCGGCGGCACCGACCGGTGTCACGGCCACGGGCGGCAACGCTTCGGCCACCGTCAGCTGGTTTGCACCGGCAGGTTCCTCCATCACCGGCTTCGACGTCAGGGTACTGGATGCCAGCGGCGCCCAGGTCGGCGCGCTTCGGCGGGTCGATGCCACAACGACGTCACTGCTGGTGGACAGCCTGACCAACGGAACGGCGTACCGGTTCCAGATCCGCGCGGTCAACGAAGCAGGCGCCGGCGCCTACTCCGCTCCGAGTGCGCCGGTGACCCCGGCTCCGGTTGCGGCCGCTGCCCCGGCCATCGGCACCGCCACCGCCGGCGACCGGCAGGCCACCGTCAGCTGGAGTGCTCCGGCAAGCAACGGCGGTTCGGCAGTCACGGGCTACACGGTCAAGGTTATCGACGCCGCCAATGCGCAGGTGGGTGAACTCCGGAACGCCGGAGCCACCGCCACGAGCATGGTGGTCACCGACCTGCCGGCCGGCAGCCGATTGCGGTTCCTTGTGGCCGCGGTGAACACGGTGGGCACGGGAGCCTTCTCGGCGGCGTCGAACGCCGTCGAGCCGGTGGAGACGGTAGCTCCGACGGTCACAGCCAAGACCCCGGCGGATGCAGCGACGGGAATCCTGATCGGCGCCAATCCCACGGTGACCTTCAGCGAACACGTGACCGACGTCAGCGGCACCACCATGGTGCTTCGCAACGCCGCCACCAACGCAACCGTTGAAGCCACCGTGACCTACACCAAGGAGAACATGACAGCGGTACTCGATCCGGTTGCCGACCTGGCTGCCAACACCCGGTACCAGGTGACGGTGACGGGCGGCGCCACGGCCATCCGGGACCCGTTCAACAACCCGGTGGCTTCGGCCACCTGGAGCTTCACCACGGAGGCCGGCAAGCCTGCCACGGTCAAGAACGTCGACTTCACCAGCGACGGTTTTGCCGACCTGGTGGCGCGCGACGGCAACGGCAGGCTGTGGCTGTACCGCAGCGACGGCGAAGGCGCTTTGAAGGCCCGCACCGTGCTCGGCTCCAGCGGCTGGAACGTCATGAACGCCATCGCCAGCCCCGGCGACTTCGACGGGGACGACAAGGCGGACATCATTGCCAAGGACAGCGTCGGTTCCGGCCGGCTCTGGCTCTACCCCGGCGACGGCGAGGGCCGGCTCCGGTCCCGGATCCTCATCGGCTCCAGCGGCTGGGACGCGATCAACGCGGTCTTCAGCGGAGGCGATACGGACAACGACGGCGACACGGACCTCATCACCCGTGACACCTCGGGCCGGCTCTGGTTCTACCCGGGCACCGGCACGGGTCGCTTCGAGCCGCGCGAGCTGATGGGCAGCAGCGGGTGGAACTCCATCACCAGCCTCCACAGTCCTGGCGACTTCGGCGAGGACGGTAACTCGGACGTGGTGGCACGGACCACTGACGGCAAGCTGTGGGTGTACCCGGGCACCGGCACCGGCCGGCTGGAACGGCGCATCCAGATCGGGTGGGGATGGAACTCCATGAGCGCCATCTTCAGCCCGGGCGACCTCACCGGCGATGACAACCCGGATGTGGTTTCGCGCGACGGGGACGGACGTTTGCTGCTCTACCCGGGCAACGGCACCGGCGGGTTCTCGCCCCGGCAGGTCATCGGCAACAGCGGCTGGAATGCGATGAGCATCCTGTTCTGAGCTGAACCGGCCAGCCAAAAAGCCAGGCCCCGGGAAACCGGGGCCTGGCTTTTTGCCTGCGTTCTGCGGCTAGTGATTTCTGCGGGTCAGTCCCGGTCCACTACTTTGCCCGGGGTCCTGCCCAACCTCTCCACGGTTGGGTCCACGCCCTTCTCCACGATCTTTTCGACCGGGCCGGATCGCTTTTCCGCTGCGCCGCGGCCTTTTTCCTCGGCCGGCCCGGGCGCCTGCTTGTCCTGGTCATTGGTGACGAGCGGAGCACCCTCGACGGCACGACGGACCAGCCGCTTCACGGGCTGCTGCGCCTTCCCGGCGTTCGGCGCGACGTTCGGCACGGCGTTCCGGACCGCTTCGCCGGCGGGCTTGTTCGGCTTGTTCGCCTTGGGTTTGTCCTGGACCTTGTTGTTGGCCTTGGCCTTTTCGTTAGCCTGGCCCTTGGCCTTTTCGTTGGCCTGGCCGCCGGCTTGCTGGCCCTGGCCGGCCGAAGCCTTCGCTACCGGACCCGGCGCAGCGGGTGCAGCAGGCCTGGCACCGTTGCCGCGCTGGGTACCCGGTTCCTTGCCGCCCTGCCTGTCGGGCCCCTTGGCGGCTGTGGCCTTCACCGGGCCGCCCGAACGTTCTACGCGTTGCCCGGCTCCGGCGGGGATGTCCGCTCCGCCCGGCATGGCGACCACCGGCGGAAGTGCGGGCAGTGCGCTGTCGGAGGCACCGCCGTCGTTAGCTTGGTTAGTCAGCTGGTCCTGCTCGTCCGGCTGCACCAGGTCCACCGCGGTATCCACGGCGGCATACAGGTTCTCGCGGACCTCCTCGTTGGCCGCCACGGTGCCCACGCCCAGGCTCATAGAGGCGGCGACGACGACGCCGATGACGGCGCCCCGGCGCTTGCGGCGCAGCGGGACGACCTTGGGCTTGAAGAAGGCAGCAAGTTCAGGGGAAGGTTCGGGAGCGGGGCCCTGGCCGAGGTCGCGGAGCTCTGCCAGCAGGGTGTGCAGTTCCGGGGAGTCGCCCGCGTCGGCGAGCAGATCCGCGTCCGGCGCATCGCCGGGGCGTTGCTGGTTCATGATGCCCCTCCTACCTTGCTGCCGACGACCATGTCTTTGAGTTTCGCGAGAGCCCTGCGCTGGAGCTGCTTCACCGAGCCCTCCGACTTGTCCATGACCCGGGCCACCTGGTCAATGGGCAGGTCCGCCACGATGCGCAGCGAAAGGACTTCACGCTGGTCCGGGTTCAGGGTCTGCATCAGTTGGACGACGTCGCCGCCGGAGCGGTCCACCACAACCTGCTCTGCGGAGGAGACGGTCCGGGTGTCGAAATCCGGGTCGTACTCGGCGAGGTGGGGATGGCGCGCACGGGCTCGGGCGGCGTCCACCACTCTGGCGTGGGCTACCGAGAAAGTGAACGTCTTCAAACCTGCAACACCCCCGGTGACATTGTCGAGTTTCTGGAAAACCGTCAGGAAGACGTCCTGGGCGACGGCTTCGGCGTCCTCAACGCCCCTGGCCTGCAGGTACCCCATGACCTTGGGTGACAACGAACGGTAGATTTTCTCGGCGGAACGACCGTCTCCGGATACAGCTGACAACAGATCCTCATCTGTCAGCACTCCATCCACGGTTTTTCCTTTAAGTAGCGACTGGCCCGGCGTCCCTTATCATAGCCGCGCCACTCGCTCCGCGCTGGATGCAGCACCCGACATTCGGCCGGGGCCCATCCAGAAGAAGAGAAAGCCGCGCCACAGCTCGTTGGGGGGGAAGCTCTGGCGCGGCCTCTACATATAAGTAATCGAACCGGCTTGAGGAAAAGTTATGCAATTTCAAAAAACTTTCTGAAAACTTTTTCCCGGCCGTCCCGGTGCCCGCCTTTAGTGGGCTTCAACCACTTCCACCGTGCTGGCCAGGCGCCGGTTCCGCAGGACCGGGAGGAACTCGCGGACCTCGTCGATGCGGCGGCGGGTCACATCCACGGTGACAACGCCGCGCGGCTCGTCGTTGAGGTAGTCCTGCACAATGCCCATGGGATCCAGGATGGCCGAATGCCCCACGGTATGGCTGCTGGAGGTGCCGGCGGCGGCAACCCAGCAGGTGTTCTCGATGGCGCGGGCCTTGAGCAGCGTCTCCCAGTGCTCGATCTTGTGGTCCCCCTTGAACCAGGCCGCCGCCACGCAGATCAGATCCGCGCCCTGGTCCGCCAGGCCGCGGGCCATCTCCGGGAAGCGCACGTCGTAGCAGGTCATCACACCCACCCGCAGCCCGCCGATCTCCACGAGCTTCAGGCCGCCGTCGCCCGGCTTGATTTTGGTGGACTCCTGATAGGAGAACGCGTCATACAGATGCAGCTTCCGGTAGGTATCCACAATCCGGCCGGTCGCGTCCACGATCACCAGCGTGTTGTAGGGGCGCTCTTCCCCGCTGGCCTCATAGCCGCCGGCGATCAGGGCGATCCCGGTCTCGGCGGCGATGAACGAGAGCTTCTGGACGAAGGCACTCCAGTGCTCGTTGACGGCGGAGATCAGGCTCCCTTCGACCTTGCCGACAGTGAACATGGACTCTTCGGGGAACAGGATCAGCTCGGCGCCCGCGGCCTTGGCCTCTTCGGCCTGCGCGCGCATGACGCTGAGGTTTTCGTTGACGTCCCCGGAAGGATCGAATTGCCCAACACTGACCTTCATGATGCGCTCCCGTCTCGATGGCGGCGTTGTCATTCCAGACTACAGAACCCGCGGCACGGAATCTCTCAAGGGTTTTCAGCGGCCGGCGCAGCGCAGGATCGCCTCCACGGAGCGGTCCGCGTCCTCCAGCGTGGTGGACCAGTTGCTGACGCTGATCCGCATCGCGGCCAGCCCGTGCCAGGTGGTGCCGGAGAGCCACAGTGTGCCGTCCTCCTGCACACGGCGTACGACGTCGTGGGTAAAGTCATCCGCTCCGGCGCCGCTAATGTTTCCATCGCCGCGTGGGATAAAGCGGACCAGCACCTGGTTGAGCACCACGTCGTTGAGGATTTCGACGCCGTCCACCTGCCCGAGCTGGGCCGCCATGTGCCGGGCCAGCGCGCAGCATTTTTCAACCATCTCCCGCACTCCGTCGCGGCCGAGGGTGCGCAGCGCCGCGTAGATGGGGAAGCCCCGGGCGCGGCGGGAGAACTCCGGCACCCAGGAGACTTCATCGCGTTCCTGCCCGTATTCGAGATAAGAGGCGTGCGGCGGCGCCATCGCTTTGACGTGCGCATCGGCGTCGGCGACAAACGCCAGGCCGGAATCGTAGGGAACGTTGAGCCACTTGTGCGCGTCCGTGGCCCAGGAATCGGCCAGTTCCATCCCGTCGAGCAGGGGCCGCAGTTCCGGGCTCGCGGCGGCCCAGAGCCCAAAGGCCCCGTCCAGGTGGACCCAGCCTGCCTCCCGACGGCGGACCAGGTCAATGGCGGCGCGGATCGGATCGAAGGAGCCGGTATTCACGTTGCCGGCCTGCAGGTTCACGATCATCGGAGCCCGCTGCGGAATCTGCGCGAGGACTTTCTCCAGCTCCCGCAGCCGGATCCGGCCCTGGCCATCCGTGGCCACGGTGTGCACCCGGTCGCGGCCGAGCCCCAGGTACTGCAGGGCGGACAGGACCGTGCTGTGCGCCTCGTCGCCGACCACCACTTCCACCTCCGGCGCGCCGAAAAGCCCGCGGCCGGTAACGTCCCAGCCCGCACGCTCCAGTACTGCGGTCCGCGCGGCGGCCAGGCAGGTGAAGTGCGCCATCTGGCAGCCGGTCACCAGGCCGAACCCGCTGGCCGGCGGCAGGCCGAACAGCTCCAGCAGCCAGGCGCCGACGGCTTCTTCCACCACTGAGGCTGCCGGTCCGGCCGCATAGAGCCCGGCGTTCTGGTCCCAGGTGGAGGTCAGCCAGTCCGCGGCCAGAGCCGGTGGCAGGGCCCCGCCGACGACGAACCCGAAGTAGCGCGGTCCCGCCATGGCCACTGCGGCACGGCCGCCCACCTCGGCCAGATGCTCGATCACTGCCTGCGGTTCCTCGCCCATTTCGGGCAGTGCGGTGATCAGTTCGCGGCGCAGGTCCGCAGCAGCCATGCCGCTCTTGACCGGGCGCTCCGGCAGCGAGCGCAAGTACTCGGTGGCCAGCTCCGCAGTGCGCCGCAGGATGCCATAGTCATCCGCCATTCCTGCATGCTACGCCCAATCCCGGAGGCCGGACAGGGTACCGCTATTCCGCGATGAGGTCCCGCACCACGATGGTCTGGTCCCGGTCCGGACCCACCCCGATGGCGGAGATCCGGGTGCCGGAGATGTCCTCCAGCGCCTTCACGTAGAGCTGGGCGTTGGGCGGCAGGTCCGCGATGCTCCGTGCACCTGTGATGTCCTCGGTCCAGCCGTCGAAGTACTCGAAGATGGGCTTGGCGTGGTGGAACTCGGTCTGGGTCATCGGCATCTCGTCATGCCGGACGCCGTCGACGTCGTACGCCACGCACACCGGAATCCGCTCGATCCCGGTCAGCACGTCCAGCTTGGTCACGAAGTAGTCCGTGAAGCCGTTGACGCGCGAGGCGTGGCGGGCCAGCACGGCGTCGTACCAGCCGCAGCGGCGCGGGCGGCCGGTGTTCACGCCGAACTCGCCGCCGGTCTTCTGCAGGTACTCGCCCATCTCGTCGAAGAGCTCGGTGGGGAACGGGCCGGCACCCACGCGCGTGGTGTAGGCCTTGATGATGCCCACGGCGCGGTTGATCCGGGTGGGGCCGATGCCCGAGCCCACGGACGCGCCGCCCGCCGTCGGGTTGGAGGAGGTGACAAACGGGTAGGTGCCGTGGTCCACGTCCAGGAACGTGGCCTGGCCGCCCTCCATCAGCACTACCTTGCCGTCGTCGAGCGCCTCGTTCAGCACGAAAGTGGAGTCGATCATCATGGGCCGCAGCCGCTCGGCGAAGGACAGGAAGTACTCGACGATCTCTTCGACGTCGACGTCGCGCCGGTTGTAGACCTTGACCAGCAGCTCGTTCTTCTGGTGCAGCGAGCCTTCCACCTTCTGGCGCAGGATGGACTCGTCGAACACGTCCTGCACACGGATGCCCAGCCGGGCCACCTTGTCCATGTAGGCGGGGCCGATGCCGCGGCCGGTGGTGCCGATGGCACGCTTGCCGAGGAAGCGCTCGGTCACCTTGTCCATGGTCTGGTGGAACGGCGCCACCAGGTGGGCGTTGGCGGAGACGCGGAGCTTGGACGTGTCCGCGCCGCGGGCCTCCAGACCGTCGATCTCCTCGAACAGGGCTTCCAGGTTCACCACGCAGCCGTTGCCGATAATCGGAATGGCGTTGGGGCTGAGAATGCCGGCGGGAAGGAGCTTGAGCTCATACTTCTCACCACCGACGACGACGGTATGGCCGGCGTTGTTGCCGCCGTTCGGCTTAACCACGTAGTCCACGCGGCCGCCAAGCAAGTCCGTTGCCTTGCCCTTACCTTCGTCGCCCCACTGGGCTCCGACGATCACAATTGCTGGCATGGGATCCTCCCCCATTCGATGCGGCGGAAACCCTGCCAAGGGGAGAGGCAGGAAGCATCTGCCGCGCATGAGAACGCCCCGACTCCGGGTGGAGTTCTGGGGCTCTTACCTGCCAAGTTTAGCCGATGCCCCGATTAACCGCGGATTCCTGCAGCCGCGGGACGACGCAATGCGGCCGGGTCGGCTCTGGCCGGATGCGCCCGGCCGGAGTAGCGTGCGGAGCGTGGGGACTTTGAAACCAGTTGCGCGGGTCGGCATCTCCGGGTGGCGTTACACACCGTGGCGCGGGACGTTCTATCCGAAGGGCCTGCCCCAGCGCCAGGAGCTCGAATACGCTGCGACCCAACTGGACTCGTTGGAAATCAACGGCTCCTTCTACTCGCTGCAGCGCCCGTCCAGCTGGATGCAGTGGCGCAATGCCACACCGGAGCACTTCGTCTTCGCGGTCAAGGGCGGCCGCTTCATCACGCACATGCGCCGCCTCCGGGACGCCCGCGGCGCGCTGGCAAACTTCTTCGCCTCGGGTGTGCTGGCGCTCGGCGGCAAGCTCGGGCCCTTCCTGTGGCAGCTGCCGGAGAACCTCAAATACGACCCGGACGTCGTCGAGGAGTTCCTGGCGCTGCTCCCTCGAACAACGACGGCGGCGGCCCGCCTTGCGTCCGAACATACGGATTTGATGCGGGACAGGACCTGGTTCGAAGTTCCCGAGGACCGGCCGCTGCGCCATGCCATGGAGGTGCGCAGTTCCACCTTCGTCACCGAGGACTTCTACGCGCAGCTGCGCCGGCACAACATCGCCCTGGTCATGGCGGACAGCGCCGGGACGTGGCCGATGCTGCACGAGATCACCGCGGACTTCGCCTACGTCCGGCTGCACGGCAAGGACGAGCTTTACGTCAGCGGCTACGGCGACGCGGACCTGGACCACTGGGCGGACACGGTCGGCGGCTGGCTGGACGGCAGCGGCTGCCCTGACGGAATCGGCCGGGACGCCTACCTGTACTTCGACAACGATGTGAAGGTCCGCGCACCCTACGACGCGATGGGCCTGGCGAAGCGGCTGGCCGACTCTCAGCTGCCGAGCCGGCCGCCGGATGCCTCCAGGTAGCAATTCCCGCACAACGATTCGTACGCAATGTCCTGGCCGTCGATGGCCACTTGCTCGCCGTCGAACACAAACTCGTTCCCGATCCGCCGGGTGTTGAAGACGGCCTTGCGCCCGCACCGGCAGATGGTCTTCAATTCCTCGAGCGAGTGGGCAAGTTCGAGTAGCCGGCCGGCACCGGGGAAGGCAACCGTGCGGAAGTCCGTACGGATGCCGTAGGCAATCACCGGCACGCCGTCCAGCACCGCGATGCGGAAGAGGTCATCCACCTGGCCAGGTGTCAGGAACTGCGCCTCGTCCACCAGCAGACAGGCCACCGGCTTGACCTCCACATGCTCCAGCAAGGCATCCGGATCGTCACCGGAGGCGACCTTGGCGAACAGTTCCCGGACGCTATCGCCCGGGCGGATCAGGAAGTCCACCTCCCGGGTCATGCCCATTCGGGAGACGATCGCGGTGTCGCCCTTGGTGTCGAGCTGGGGTTTGGCCAGCAGCACGCGCTGCCCGCGCTCCTCGTAGTTGAAGGCAACCTGGAGCAGCCCGGTGGACTTTCCGGAATTCATCGCGCCGTACCGGAAATAGAGTTTGGCCAAAATCGTACCTTTCAAAGCGGTCCAGCAGTCGATTCTACTGACCCGCAATGACGGTCCGGTTCAGCCGTCGCTCAAGAGTTCCAGCGGCGTCGGGCTGAAGGCTCCGGCGCCGCTGGGGCTCAGGTTCGCTCTGGCGACGTTCAGGCCATCCGGCGACGCAAGGCGACCATGGCGACGCCGAGAAGCAGCAATCCTGCTCCTCCCGTGGCCAGCCAGATGGTGCCCGAGGCGCCGGTCTCTGCCAGCTGTCCGGCCGGAGCTGCGGCAGGGGCGGCGGCACTTTCGGCTGGCTTCTGAGCCGGAACCAGTGCGGCCGGGGCTACCTCGACGCTTGCTGGGGAGACGGCCGGTGCAGGCTCGCCTGCCGGCGCAGCGGGGAAGGGCTCGTCCATCGGCCATTCTTCGAACCATAGGAACCATCCGTCCAAATCTCGAATGATGACTTCCGCGGCAGCCGGATCGGAGGCGCCAAGTTCGCGGATCAGGGCCTCCAGACCTTCCCGGTCTCCCGTTTCGAGGTAGTCAATCATGAGGTCAACCAGGTAGATCATGCCCTCGGACTCGAGGACACGGTCAATGTTCTCCTCCATCCAGCGGGCGACGGTCTCCTCGTCGCTGGCGGCGATGTCATCGGGGATATTAAAGTCGGCATGGGTCAGGGTTCGGTCGCCCACAACGATGGACTCGAAGCCAGCAGGAACCGGGGCCTGAGGTGCAGAGGGTTTGGGCGCCGCCGGGGTGCCTGGTTCAACAACCGGGGCAAGCTCACTTCCGCCGCCGGGCGCCGTTTCTGATTCTGGATCGGCCGGATCAGACACCGGAGCCTGCTCCTCCCCCGAGCCGCTGTCCGATGCGTCAACCGCGCCGTCGTCCAACGGAGCCGCTTCACCGGCGCCACCGTCAACATCCTCAGACGATTCCTCGACTGCCCCGGTGGGCGTCCCGCCGTCGTCGTTGGTCTCGGTTTCCTCCACGAGCACGGGAATCAGCGCGTCGGCCAGCAGCTCGTCCGCCGGCACCGGAGCAGGTGCGGGTTCGGACGGCACAATTTCGGTAGCCGGGGCCGGTTCCGTGGAAGGTGCAGTCGCGGTGGCAGGCGCAGCTTCCAGGTCAGTGGCAACCAGGTCCGCGGCGGGCGCGGGCGCGGTTTGTTCCGCGGCGGGCAGGCCTAACGGATCCTGTTGGTTGTCAGCCTGGGCCGGTGCGGCGCCGAGGGCGAGTGTGGCGGCAACGGCGCCGGTGAGCAGCGCTGAGCGCAGTCGTGATGTCACGTGGATGTCCTGTCCCCAACTTGGCTGTGCAGGCAGGGCAGCACTCGCGCCAATCCGATGAAATCCGCGCCCTGCGGCCGGCTTCATCCGGACCTAAGCAGAAATATAAGTGATCCGGGGCATATGCGCCAGTCGGAACGTTTTTCCCGCTGCGGCCCCTGTTAAACGAGTGGCGGGAACAGGGGCGCTTTACACGCCGCTGCTCCCGCCTTTTCTCCAGTTATTCGTCAGGCTGCTGCGTCAGACTGCTCAGGACAGCCCTCGGCCGGCAACCGGCAAGCCTCAGAAAGCCTCGATGGCAGCCTTCGCCTCGGGGTCCGATTCGTTCAGGAACTTGTCGATCCGGGCTACTTCCTCGTCCTCACCGATGGCTGCGGCAGCGCGGCCCAGCGCATACAGGGCGCGCAGGAAGCCGCGGTTCGGCTCGTGCTCCCAGGGGATGGGCCCGGCGCCCTTCCAGCCGGCCCGACGCAGTGAGTCCAGGCCGCGGTGGTAGCCCACACGGGCGAAGGCGTAGGACTCGATGGTCCGGCCCTCGCCGTAGGCCTCATCGGCCAGGATGGCCCAAACCAATGACGACGTCGGGTGCTTGGCTGCGAGGTCAAGGGCCTCGTCGCCGGCATCCAGGCGCGTCAGGACTTCGGTTTCCTCGGGCAGCTTCGTGGCGTCCGGGCCCAGCAGGTTCTTGCGGAACTCGGCCATCTACTTCACGGACTTTCCGGCCGAACCCAGCCGCTGGGCGGCCTCGACCACACGGGCTGCCATACTCTTCTCGGCAGCGGCACCCCAGACGCGCGGGTCATAGGCCTTCTTGTTGCCAACGTCGCCGTCCACCTTGAGGACGCCGTCGTAATTTGAAAGCATGTGGCCGGCAACCGGGCGGGTGAACGCGTACTGGGTGTCCGTGTCGACGTTCATCTTGATCACGCCGTAGGAGACGGCGTCCGCGATTTCCTGCTCGGAGGAGCCGGAGCCGCCGTGGAAGACCAGGTCGAACGGCTTCTCCTTGCCGATCTTCCCGCCGACCTCGTCCTGGATCTGCTTGAGCAGCTCGGGGCGCAGCTTCACGCCGCCGGGCTTGTAGACGCCGTGCACGTTGCCGAAGGTCAGGGCGGTGATGTAGCGGCCCTTTTCGCCGGCGCCGAGCGCCTCGATGGTCTTCAGGCCGTCGTCGACCGTGGTGTAGAGCTTCTCGTTGATCTCGTTCTCGACGCCGTCTTCCTCGCCGCCGACCGTGCCGATCTCGACCTCGAGGATCATCTTGGCCGCGGCGGTGCGGGCCAGCAGTTCCTCGGCGATGCGGAGGTTGTCTTCCAGGGTCTCGGCCGAGCCGTCCCACATGTGGGAGTTGAAGATCGGGTCCTCGCCGCGCTTGACGGCGGCTTCGGATTCAGCGAGCAGCGGCAGCACAAAGCCGTCCAGCTTGTCCTTCGGGCAGTGGTCGGTGTGCAGCGCAACGTTGATCGGGTACTTCTTGGCAACCTCGCGGGCAAACGCCGCAAAGCCGAGGGAACCGGCGACCATGTCCTTGACCCCTGCGCCGGACCAGTAGGCGGCGCCGCCGGTGGACACCTGGATAATGCCGTCCGAGCCCGCGTCCGCGAAGCCCTGCAGCGTGGCGTTCAGCGTCTGCGAAGAGGTGACGTTGATGGCGGGGTAGGCGAAGCCGCCGCTCTTGGCGCGGTCAATCATCTCGGTATAGATCTCAGGGGTTGCAATAGGCATGCGGACTCCTTGATAGATAAGTGAGTTCTCGAGGGAGGTGGCCTCTGCCTCCATCCTATCCAGTCGGCCCGCGCACCGGGCCAAACGGATAGGTCTATGAAGCCGCAGTGAGGTCCTGCCGGTCGCGCGATTCCCCCGGATCCGGCGCCGCAGCAGCCCGCTGCGCGCGGACGGCAACCACCACGAGGATGCCGATCGCCGCTCCCACCAGCGTCTCCACACCGCGCTCCGTGACCAGCAGCAGCGGGTCCTCCGGGAACGCAAGCTGCGTCATCAGCAGAATGACCGGCGTGAAGGACACCATGGCCAGCCCGTAATGCCGGGTCATGAACAGTTCGGTGGTGAATTGGAAAATGATCACGAGGATGGCCAGGACGGCGGCTTCCTGGCCGGGAAAGAACTGCAGCGGTGAGGCGGGGCCAGGAAAAAGTACGACGGCGACAATCGCCAGCCCGAGGAATGTGCCGACAATCCGGTGAAGTCCGCGATGGACGCTGCTGGGCAGGTCGGCGCCGGCCAACGGTACGGCGGCCGCGGCCATGGCCCAGTGCGGATGCCCGCTTCCGCTGAGGACCCCGATGGCTCCGGCGGCGCCGACGGCCAGTATGTAGCGTGCGGCGTGCACCATGGTCTTCTGCCGGCCCAAGGGTGCGGCGGCGCGCATGGTTGCCGGGTTCCAGGCGCGCTGCCGTATCCAGCCGCCGAAACCGACCGCGATGGAGAACGCGGCCGATCCGGCGCAAATCAGTACCGCCGCCAGCATCGGAATGGTGGTGGGGACCGAGGCGCAGGCGCCCAAGGCCAGGATGCCGAAGAACGGCCCGTTCGGCCGGAGCCGCAGCCTGTCGGCCACCATGGACCCGACTCCCGCGAGCAGGGCTTCAACGAGCACCAGCCCCCAGGAATGGATGTGGGCGACCGAGAGCAGGACCCCAACGGCCACGCCGGACAGGAGGAACAAGGCCGCCTGCGTCTGGTGTTTCAGCCGGAGCTGGTGGGACTCATTCCTGCCGTACATCCCCGTCAGCGCCCCGAAGACGGCGTAGATGATCAGGTCGGGCCGCCCCAGGAACAGCAGGGCGAGCGACGGCACGGCCACGCTGACCGCCACACGAAATGCCGCCAGATGATCGTTGCTGGCCGGGCCGAGGGAATGCAGCGTGCGGACATGGCGCCTGACCAGCTTCACCCGCACATCCCCTCATTGAACCAACTATCGGAAGTTAGCAGAGCGGACGGCGGTCCCCTATCGGCCCGTCACACAAGGCCCCAAAGCGACACAAAGCGGCCTGCCACGTGCCCTGGATGTGGCGGGCTGTGTTCCGGGTGCGCGGGCAAAATCCCTAAACGTGCTGGGCGAAGACGTGGCGGCGGACCCACGCATGCATGGCGATGGCCGCCGCGGCCGAGGCGTTGATGGACCGGGTGGAGCCGAACTGCGCAATGGAGAGCGTGGCATCGGCCACCTCGTGGACCTCCGCGGTCAGGCCGGGGCCTTCCTGGCCGAACACCAGCACGCAGTTTTCCGGCAGGTCGTAGGTTTCCAGCGGCACCGAGTCGGGGAAGTTATCGATCCCGATCACCCGCAGCCCCTCCTCCTGCGCCCAGGAGACGAAGTCTTCCACCGTGGGGTGGTGGCGGACGTGCTGGTAGCGGTCGGTGACCATGGCACCCCGGCGGTTCCACCGCCGTCGTCCGATAATGTGCACTTCCTTGGCCAGGAAGGCGTTGGCGCAGCGCACCACGGAGCCGATGTTCAGGTCATGCTGCCAGTTCTCAATGGCCACGTGGAAGTTGTACCGGCGGGAATCCAGCTCCGCCACGATCGCCTCGTGCTTCCAGTAGCGGTACTCGTCCACCACGTTGCGGGTGTCCCCGTGGGCCAGCAGCTCCGGATCCCAGTGCTCGCCCTCCGGCAGCGGGCCTTCCCACGGACCGACGCCTACCGCCGGGACATCCGGCCCGGTTTCAACGGCCGCGGCGGCAGCATTCCCGGAGTCATTCTCGGAGTCCGCGGCTGGTGCGGCCACGGTGAGCTGGTTGTTCGTCTCTTCCACCTCTCAAGGGTAGGTGACAGACTAAGGCCAGCCGCAAAGCGCGTACCGGGCACCGGGCACGCACCGCCCCTACCGAGCACCAACTGAACATTATCCAGTCCCAGCGAGCACCAAGGAGTCTTGCATCTATGGCCAAAGCGGAGAGCCGAAAGCCAGCCGACATCGAGTGCTGGCTGACGGATATGGACGGCGTGCTGGTTCACGAGAATTCGGCCATTCCGGGTGCCGCCGAGCTGATCCAGCGCTGGGTGGACACCTCGCGGCGCTTCCTCGTGCTGACCAACAACTCCATCTACACACCCCGTGACCTGGCGGCGCGGCTGCACCAGTCCGGCCTGGAGGTGCCCGAGGAGAACATCTGGACCTCGGCGCTGGCCACTGCGGAGTTCGTCAAGGACCAGATGCCCGGCGCGCGCGTCTATGTCATCGGCGAGGCGGGATTAACGACGGCGCTGCACGCCGCGGGCTTCATCCTGACCGACCAGGACCCCGACTACGTGCTGCTGGGCGAAACCCGGACGTACTCGTTCGAGGCCATCACCAAGGCCATCCGGCTCATCGTGGACGGCGCGCGGTTCATCGCAACCAACCCCGACGCCACCGGCCCGTCGCGGGAAGGGCTGATGCCGGCGACTGGCGCCGTTGCTGCCCTGATCAGTAAGGCTACCGGCCGCGCCCCGTACGTGGTGGGCAAGCCGAACCCGATGATGTTCCGTTCCGCGATGAACCAGATCGAGGCCCACTCGGAGACCACCGCCATGATCGGGGACCGAATGGACACCGACATCATCGCGGGCATGGAGGCAGGCCTGCACACGGTCCTGGTCTATACCGGCATTACCCGGCCCGAGGACGTTTCCGCGTTTCCGTTCCGCCCGAACCAGACGCTCAAGTCCGTGGCGGATCTGCTCCCCCAGCTATAGAAAATCAGAAGACCATCCGCCGGCCCCCGCCGCCCGGCAGCGGGAAGTACTCCTTCTCCACCTTCAGGATCAGCGGCTGGTAGACACCCGGGTTCCACTGCGGCGAGGCATGCGCCGGCACGGCGCCTGCGGTCACCAGATCGGCGGTGAGCAGGCACGAGGAGTAGTTCACGCTCCAGCTGCGGCGGGCGGTGTTGTAGTCCACGGTGCCGTCGCCCGGGTTGCCCATCCAGGAAACCATGGTGTCTCCGATGCTGTTCTGGAAACGCTTGGCATCGAAGTGGTAAATGTACGAGGATTGGGACTGGATCAGCGTGCTGGAGACGGCCAGCGGGGAGAGCTGCTCCAAGGTCTGGTCCATGATCTGGCGCCAGCTGCGCTCATCCTTGTGCACAATCCGCTCGCCCAGTTCGTAGGTGCCGCGGAGGTAGCTGGGCACGCGGTAACCCGCCTCGTAGAAGAACACCACGCTCTCGAACATGGCGCGGTCCAGCACGTCGAACCGGCTGTACGGGGTGCAGTCCATCATGATCAGTTCAACCGGGATGCCCTTGGCCAGCATGCGAGCGGTCATTTCCACCGCCACCATCCCGCCGAAGCTGTGCCCGTAGAAGTAGAGCTTCTCCAGCCCGTGCTCTGCGACGTGCTGCTCCAGCACCTCGGCCAAATGCTGCAGATCCAGGCCGCGGTTGGAATACCCTGCCATTGCCATCTGACCGCGTTGGGTCAAAGCCGGGCGCAGCGAGTTCAGGATGAACAGGCCTTCTTCCCAACTGGTCTTGTAACCGGGGAACAGGACCCAGCTGGTCTTCGGGAAGCGTGTTTCGGCGTATTCGTCCGGGAGCGTGAGGATCTGCGGCAGTTCACGCTGCTCCTGGATGGCCCGCGTGACCGTCAGATCGGCCGCGGTGGCGAGACCGAAGGCGGCACTGACCAGGAACGAGCGCCGCGAGACACGATGCATTCCGGCGGCCAGTCTCAGCTGGTGGGCGTGCTCGCTGTCATGGATGTTCATTGTGCCGCCGGCCCGGCGCGTTGGCCGGGCCTCCCGGGCCTATTCCAGGCCCAGTTCGTCCTTGCCGAAGACGAACAGGTACGGGACGCCGGCTTCCTTTTCGATCCGTTCCTTGGCGCCGGTGTCCCTGTCGACGATGACGGCAACGGCCCTGACCTCGCCACCGGCGTTGCGTACGCCTTCCACCGCGGTCAGCGCGGAACCGCCCGTGGTCGAGGTGTCTTCCAGCACGACGACGCCGCGGCCTGAAACACCCGGCCCTTCAACCTGGCGGCCCATGCCGTAGGACTTCTGCGCCTTGCGGACCACAAACGCGTCGACGGCGCGGCCTGCATCCGCCGCTGCGTGCATGACCGCGGTACCGACGGGGTCGGCGCCCATGGTCAGGCCGCCGGCGGTTTCGAATTCGATGCCGGCCTCATCGAGCATGCCGAGCATGACCTTGCCGACCAGCCGGGAGGCTTCGTGGTGCAGGGTGACGCGGCGCAGATCAATGTAGTAGTCCGCTTCGGCACCGCTGGAGAGGGTCACCTTTCCACGGACGACGGCGAGTTCTTTGATCAGTTCGAGCAGGCGGGCGCGGTCGTCCGCGGAAGTCTGGGTCATGGGCACCAGTGTAGTAGGCGGGCGTGGAGCGGCGGATTCGAGAGACGTAGGCCACTGCGCCTACGCTTTCGAGCCCATGTTTCGTTTTCCACACCCGTATGGTTCTGCGGATTTTGGTGGCTAAACATGGACAGATACGCCTGAACATGGGCTCGAAGCCGGGAATCGCCCTGGCTGCAGGGTAGTTAGCGTCCGGGAAGCCCAGCGGCGTGAACGACGCTCAGCGCGCGGCGGCTTCGATGGCCTCCGGCGAAAGCACGTGGCTGATCGCGAGCGAGGCCGCCCCCACCACCCCGGCCCGCTGGCCGGCGACCGAGGGCGCGATCCGCAGATGCTCGGTAGCCAGCGGCAGCGAGCGCCGGTAGACCACCTCGCGGATTCCGGCCAGCAGGTGCTCGCCGGCCTGGGCCAGGCTGCCGCCGATCACGATCACGGACGGGTTGATCAGGTTCACGCAGGTCGCCAGCACGTCGCCGATGTCCCGCCCGGCCTGCCGCACAACTTGGATCGCCTGCAGGTCCCCTGCCCGGACCAGGTCGATCACGTCCTGGCTCGTCGACGCCGTCCGGCCTTCCCCCGAGAGCACGGCGGCGAGCGCGGGACCGCCGGCGAGCGCTTCGAGGCAGCCGGTGTTGCCGCAGCGGCACTGTACGTCTTCACCCCGCGGAACCCTCACGTGCCCCAGGTCCCCGGCCGTCCCCTGCGCGCCGCGCTGCAGCTGCCCGTTGGAGATGATCCCGGCACCGATGCCCGTTGCCACCTTGATGAACATCAGTTCCGGCACCTCGGCCCAGGCGGTCGCCTGCTCGCCGAGCGCCATGATGTTCACGTCGTTGTCCACCAGCACGGGCACGTCGAAATGCCGCTGCACCAGCCCCGGCACATCCACGCGGTCCCAGCCGGGCATGATCGGCGGATTGATGGGCCTGCCGGTGTCGTGCTCCACCGGTCCGGGTAGCCCGATGCCGATCGCGCCCAGTTCCCGCGCCTGGCGTCCGGCTGCCTCAAGCAAGCGGCCCACCGCCGCGGCGAGCCACCCGAGCACCTCGTCCGGCCCGGCAGCGATGTTCAGGGCGGCACGTTCCTCAGCCAGAACGGTGCCCGCCAGGTCGGTGAGGATGACCAAGGCATGCGTGGCACCCAGGTCCGCGCCGACTACCACCCGCGCGCCGGAATTCAAGGCAAACAACGACGGCGGCCTGCCGCCGGTGGAGACCGCCCCGCCGTACGGCGCGATAAAGCCAAGCTTCATCAGGGTGTCCACCCGCAGGGCCACGGTGGATCTGGCCAGGCCGGTCAGCTGCGCCAGCTCGGCCCGGGTCCGCGGCTGTCCGTCGCGCAGCAATTGGAAAACGTCGCTGGCGCCGGGAGCCGGAAGGGCTGCGTTTCGCGGCGGAGAAGCCACCTGGGGGTTCGACACACTTTCAGTAAAGCATGCAGTACTTACGTTCGTCTCTACTCGACTAATAAATGTTTTCCGCACAACTTTTGCCAGACTATCGACAGAAGTGTGTGAGCCATGCCACTCTTGGAGCGTGGGTGAAATCATCAGCAAACATGCCGGTCCCGGTGCCCTGTCGTCGCCGGCAGGAAGCGGTCCCGTCAGGCCGGGAGCCGGCCCCGTTCTGGAAGTCCGCGGACTGACCAAGAGCTTCTTCGGCATTCCCGTGCTCGAGGACGCCGCGCTGAAACTCCACGCCGGGGAAGTCCACGGGCTGGTCGGCGAAAACGGCGCCGGCAAGTCCACCCTGATGAAAGTCCTCGCCGGCGTCTACCAGCGCGACACCGGCACCGTCCTGTTGGACGGCAAAGAGGTCCACTTCAGCCACCCCACCCAGGCGCACGAAGCGGGCCTCTCCACGGTCTTCCAGGAGTTCAACCTGCTGCCGGACCGCACCGTGGCCGAAAACATCTACCTCGGCCGGGAACCGCGCAAGGGACTGCTGGTCAACAAAGCCAGAATGAACGCGACCACCGCCGAGCTGCTCGAGTCCCTGGGCATCACCAGCATCAAGCCGACGACGGCGGTGCGTTCCCTTTCCGTGGCCGAGCAGCAGATCGTGGAAATCGCCAAGGCCATCAGCTACGACGCGCGCATCATCTCCATGGATGAGCCGACCGCGGCACTGGCCGGACCGGAAGTGGAACTGCTCTACCAGATTGTGCGCCGGCTGCAGGAACGCGGAACCGCCATCCTCTACGTCTCCCACCGGCTGCGCGAGATTTTCGATCTGTGCGACACCATCACGGTGCTCAAGGACGGACGCATTGTCGATACCCGCCCCGCGGCGGAGCTCGACGACGCCGCCCTCGTCCGCCTCATGGTCGGACGCCCGATCTCCGCCTACTTCCCGGACAAACTACCCCGCGACGAGGCCGACGAGCCGCTGACCGAGACCCCGCTGCTGGCATTGGACAACGCCGGCAACGACCAGCTGGATGGCATCAGCCTGAGCATCGCCCCCGGCGAGATCGTCGGCGTCGCCGGGCTTCAGGGCTCGGGCCGGACGGAGCTGGTCCAGGGGATCTTCGGCGCGGCCCCGTTCACCCGGGGCACCATGCGGCTGGACGGCACTGAGCTGCTGCCCAAGTCGCCACGGCAGGCTATCCGGGCCCGGATCGCGCTGATCACCGAGGACCGCAAGGCTGAGGGCCTGAGCCTGAACCAGTCCATCCTGGACAACGCGCTGGGCGTGATCCGCTCCGTCTTTCCGCGCAGCACCGGCGGGGTCAAGCAGGACATCCCCGGCGTGTTCTCCGCGCTGGAAGTCATCGCGCGGGACCTGGACCAGGAGGTGCAGTACCTCTCCGGCGGCAACCAGCAGAAGGTGGTGCTGGCCAAGTGGCTCGCCATCAGCCCCCGCGTGGTCCTGCTGGACGAGCCCACCCGCGGCATCGACGTCGGCGCCAAGATCGCGGTCTACCGGCTGATGCGCCAGCTTGCGGCCGAGGACAAGGCCGTCCTCATGGTCTCCAGTGAACTGCCCGAGGTCATCGGCATGTCCGACCGCATCATCGTCATGCGGGACGGCCGCATCGCCGGGGAACTGCCCGCCGGCGCCACCGAAGAACAGATCCTCCAGCTCGGCACCGGCGCGCGGCCGGCGGCAAACAGCACAAATAACGACGACGGCGCCGGCGGGACCAATGGAAGTGTCCGTCCCGAGGAAAGCAACGGAACCGGGGAGAACGCATGAACAAGGCCCGCGGCGACGGCAGCATCTTCAGCCGGCTGTCCTCCACCCACATCGTCTACCTGGTCGCGCTGCTGACCCTCGCCGTCGGATCCGTCCTGGTGGCCACCGCGGGACGCAGCTTCTTCAGCCCCGGCAATATCTCCAGCATCCTCACCGGCACCAGCGTGCTGGGCTTCATCGCGATCGGGCAGACCCTGGTCATCCTGGTCGGCAGTCTTGACCTGTCCGTTCCGTACGTCACCAGCCTGGCCAGCCTGATCGCCGCGGGAGTCATGGCGAACAACAGCGCCAACATACTCGCCGGGGTACTGCTGGCCCTGGGCGTTTCGGCGGTAATCGGCCTGTTCAACGGGCTCATCGTTTCCGGCCTGAAGGTCCATGGCTTCATCGCCACCCTCGGCATGGGGCTGATCATCAGCGGCTTCCTGGCCACTAACTTCAAGGGCAGCTTCGGCCAGACGCCGTTTTCGTTCCGGCTGGTCGGTGCCACCGGATTGGGCCCGGTGCCCATATCCACGCTGATCATGCTGGCCTGCGCCGCCCTGGCCATGCTGCTGCTCCACCGCACCCGCGTAGGCCACCAGATCTACGCCGTCGGCGGGAATCCCAACGTGGCGAGGATGTCAGGCATCCGCATCCAGACGCCGGTCATCACCGCCCACGTCATCTGCTCGGTCATGGCCGGCATGGCGGGGCTGCTGCTGGCCAGCAGGCTCGGCGTCGGCAGCCCCACCGTCGGCTCGCAGGGCGGCTACGACCTGCTGTCCATCGCCGCGGTAGTGCTCGGCGGCACGCTGCTGGCCGGCGGCAAGGGCAGCATCACCGGCACCCTCGGGGGCGTCCTGATCTTCGCCATGATGGACAACATTATGTCGGTCATGCAGGTCAATCCGTTCCTCAAGGACGTGGTCCGCGGGATCGTGATCGTGGTGGCCGTGGCGGTCTATGCGCGGCGCAGGATTGTGAACCGGCCACCGCGCTTCGGGCACGACGGACACAGCCGGCAGGAAATGCCCGGCACCGAGGAAACCCAGGAGGTGCGGGCATGAGCCGGACCCTGACTCCCAGCGACCGCAGCGCCGTGCTGCAGCAGAACCGGGCCGGCCGGGGCGAACGCTTCCTGCGGGCTCTGCGCACCCCCGGCGGCGCCGTCTTCGTCCTGCTGGTCGCCCTGCTGGCGGCCATCATCGCGGTCAACCCGTCCTTCGGGGAACCCGATTCCTTCATCCGCTTCATCGGCCGCACCGCGCCCATCGCCATCGCCGCCATCGGGCAGTACTTCGTCATCGTCTCCGGCGAGTTCGATCTGTCCATGGGCTCCGTAGTCACCATGCAGGTGATCACCGCCGGCAACCTCATCGGGGACGACGACGCCAAGGTCATCCCGGTGCTGCTGCTGATGTTCGCGCTGGGGGCTTTCATCGGGCTGGTCAACGGCCTGGTCACCACGCTGCTGCGGGTGCCGAGCTTCATCGTCACCCTGGGCATGATGCTGGCCTTGCTGGGGCTGGTGCTGTTCTGGACCGGCGGCGCCGCGCAGGGCAATCCGGCGGACAGCTTCCGGCAGATCGGCCGCGGCGGCATCGAGGGTGTGCCCGTGCTGGGGGTCATCCCCTATCCGGTGATCATCCTGGCCGCGGTGGCCGCGCTGGCCTTCTGGCTGATGCGCCGGCCCTACGGCCGCACGCTGATCGCCGCCGGCGACAACCCGACGGCGGCAGCGCTGACGGGTGCCCCGGTGTGGTGGGTCAAGACCCGCGCCTTCATGCTCTCCTCGCTGGCCGCCACCGTTTCCGGAATCCTGCTGGTCGGCTATGCCGGTGTCCACCCGTCCGTAGGGCGAGGTTATGAGTTCACGGCGATCACCGCCGTCGTACTTGGTGGTGTTGTCCTCGGCGGCGGACGCGGCTGGGTGCTCTCCGCCGCGGCCGGCGCGTTTGCGCTGGAGTCGCTGTTCACGCTGCTGAATTTCGTCGGCGTGCAGTCGACCTGGCGGGACAGCGTGCAGGGCGCCATCATCATCGTCGCCGTGGCGGCCGCCGCCAAGACCTGGCAGCGCAAACGCAAGGGCACGGCAGCGCCCGCGCAGGAAGCGCAGCCACCGAAAAAGGCCAAACAATCCGAACATCACAACGGCACCACCGCCCGCTGAGGGCACCGAACAGGGAGGAAACAGATACTGATGCGCAATCAAAGTATCCGTACCGCGGTTACGCTCGCAGCGGCAACATCGTTGCTGGCGCTGGCCGCCTGCACCACCGATCCATCCGTGACCGAGGACCCGGGCGGCAGTGCGGCGGCGTCGCCGGAAGCCACGGAGCAGGAGTGGTTTGACCAGGCGCTCTACGACGAACAGTTCGAACAGCGTACGGCGGACTTCGTGGGGGATCCGGAGAAGCCGTACCTGCAGTACATCGCCGGCGAGATGAAGGACACCTCGGACCTCGCCGTGGAGGGCGCGCAGAAGGTCTGCTTCGCCAACGCCTCCATCTCCAACCCATGGCGGCAGACCGGCTGGATCACCATGAACCAGCAGCTCAAGGTGCTGCAGGACTCCGGCGTGATCTCCGAGATGGAGACCCGCGACGCGAAGGACAACGACAACACGCAGATCGCGGACATCGACTACTTCATCAAGGAAGGCAACTGCGACGCGTTCATCATCTCGCCCAACTCCACCGCGGCCCTGACGCCCGCCGTGGAGCGCGCCTGCGACACCGGCAAGCCCGTGGTGGTCTTCGACCGCGGCGTGGAAACGGACTGCGCCACCACCTTCATCCACCCGATCGGCGGCTTCGCCTGGGGCATCGACAGCGCGACGTTCCTCTCCGAGCGGCTGCAGGAGGGCGACAAGGTAGTGGCCCTGCGCATCCTGCCCGGCGTGGACGTGCTGGAACACCGCTGGGCCGCCGCGGAGAAGATCTTCACCGAAAACGGGATCGAGGCCACGGACTACTTCACCGGCGCCGATCCCACCGAAATCAAGAAGATCATCTCGGACGAACTGGCCACCGGAGACGTCCAAGGTATCTGGATGGATGCCGGCGACGGTGCCGTGGCCGCCATCGAGGCGTTCGAGGACGCGGGCAAGGACCTGCCGGTGATGACCGGCGAGGACGAGATGAGCTTCCTGCGCAAGTGGAAGGAAACCGGAATCGACGCGCTGGCCCCGGTCTACTCCAACTTCCAGTGGCGCACACCGCTGCTGGCGCTGGAGAAGATCTTCAAGGGCGAGGAAGTCCCGGCCGAGTGGGTGCTGCCGCAGGAGCCCATCCCCGCGGATGAACTCGACCAGTGGCTGGAGCTCAACGAGGGCATGCCGGACGGCCACTACGCCAAGTTCGGCGGCGAGGACCTGCCGGGCTACCCGGAGGTCTGGCAGGAACGCCAGATGCCCTGACCACAAAACCAGCACCATCCAGAACAGCAAAGGAGGCAGGATATGACGGACCGGCTCATCGGAGTGAACACCTGGGTGTGGGACTCCCCGCTGACCGACGCCAACCTGCCTCCTTTGCTGGAGAAGATCGCTGCGCTGGGCTTCGGCGCGGTGGAGCTGCCGCTGGAAAACGCGGGCGACTTCACCGCCGCAACTGCCCGCCAGGCACTTGCGGCGACCGGCCTGAAGCCCTTCATTGTGGGGGCGATGGCGCCGGGGCGGGACCTCGTCGCGGCCGACGCCGCGACCGTTGCAGCAACACAGGACTACCTCGCCGCCTGCATCAAGATGGCGTACGACGTCGGGGCGCCGGCTGTGTGCGGACCGTTCTACTCCGCCACGGGGAGAGTTTGGCGGCTGACCGAGGCCGAGCGGGCCGGGGCGTACCGCGAGCTGCGCCGCAATCTGGCGCCGCTCGCTGCCCAGGCGGCGGAGGCCGGCGTCGTAATTGGTATTGAACCGCTGAACCGGTACGAGACCTCGCTGGTCAATACCGTGGAGCAGGCGCTGGACGCGCTGGGACCGCTGCTGGGCCACGGCGTGGGGCTGGCACTGGACAGCTACCACCTGAACATCGAGGAACGGTCCAGCGCCGCGGCCATCCGCGCGGCCTGCGTTCACCTGGTGCATCTGCAGGTCTGTGGCAATGACCGCGGGGCGCCGGGCGGAGACCAGACCAACTGGCCGGAACTGGTGAAGGCGCTGGACGACGTCGGGTACACCGGCCCGCTGAATATCGAGAGTTTTACCGCGGATAACGCCGCCATCGCCACGGCCGCGTCCATCTGGCGTCCGCTGGCGCCGAGCCAGGACCGGCTGGCCGCGGACGGCCTGGCCTTTCTGCGCGGGCTGTGACCGCACCTGAGAAGAGGAAAAGAGATGACCGCAACCGTCCCGGATCCCGCTCCGGCGCCCTCCCCTGCCCCGGCCACCCCTGCGGCTCCGTTGGGAGTAGCCGTGCTGGGGTATTCGTTCATGGGCAAGGCTCATTCGAATGCCTGGCGCAACGTGGGCGCATTCTACGACACTCCCCCGGTGACCCGGCAGGTGCTGGTGGGACGGGACCAGGACCAGCTGAGTGCGGCCGCGCAACGCTACGGCTGGGCGGAAACCTCCACCGACTGGCGCGCGGTGCTGGCGCGGGACGATGTGCAGATTGTGGACATCTGCACGCCCGGGCATCTGCACGCCGAACAGGCCATCGCGGCGCTGGAAGCGGGCAAGCACGTGCTGGTGGAAAAGCCGCTGGCCAACTCGGTGGCCGAGGCCGAAAAGATGGCCGCCGCCGCCCGGGAGGCCGCCACCCGGGGCGTCATCGCGATGACCGGTTTCACCTACCGGCGGATTCCGGCCCTGGTGCTGGCGCGGCAGCTGATCTCGGACGGGAAGCTGGGGAAGATCCGGCAGGTGCGCATCGCTTACCTGCAGGACTGGCTCGCCGACGAGGCCGCGCCGATGACCTGGCGGCTGCGCAAGGAAACGGCCGGCTCCGGCGCCATGGGGGACCTCGCCTCGCATGCCGTGGACCAGGTGCAGTTCCTGCTCGGCGAGCGCGCGAACAGCGTCTCCGCCACCATCAACACCTTTGTTCCGCAGCGCCCCGGCCCCGACGGCCCGGAGCCGGTAACCGTGGACGATGCCGCCTGGGCCACCCTCCGGATGCCCTCCGGCGCCGTGGCCAGCGTGGAGGTCAGCAGGTTCGCCACCGGCCGGCGCAACGCATTGGAGATCGAGGTCTACGGCTCGGGCGGGCACCTGCGCTTCGACCTGGAGAACCTGAACGAACTGCATTATTACGACGCCGGGGCGCCGGCAACGCTGCAGGGTTCGGCTCGGATTCTGGTCACCGACGCGGACCACCCCTACCTAAACGCCTGGTGGCCGCCCGGACACATCCTCGGCTGGGACCACGCCTTCACCTCGCAGGCGGCGGACTTCCTGACCGCCATCCGGACCGGCACCCCGCCCGCGGCGTCCTTCGAGGACGGGCTAGCCGTGCAGCGGGTGCTCGACGCGATGGAGCGCAGCGCCGCGCAGGCGAGCACCGCCGTCGTTATTTGATCCTTTAGTCCTGACAGAAAGCGAGCAGCCATGGCACGCAACTACACCCTCTTCACCGGCCAGTGGGCGGACCTGCCCTTCGAAAAGGTGGCCGAGCTGGCCGCCGGCTGGGGTTACGACGGCCTGGAGATCGCCGTGTCCGGGGACCATCTGGACGCGTGGCGCTGGGACGACGACGCCTATATCCAGGACCGGCTGGATATCCTCGCGCGCAACGGGCTGCAGGTCTGGGCGATCTCCAACCACTTGAAGGGGCAGGCGGTGTGCGATGACCCGATCGACTTCCGGCACCGTGACATCGTCGGCCCGCGGGTCTGGGGCGACGGCGACCCGCAGGGCGTCCGCGAGCGCGCCGCGGAGGAAATGAAGCTCACCGCACGGCTGGCCCAGAAGCTCGGCGTGAAGACCGTGGTGGGGTTCACCGGCTCGTCCATCTGGCAGTACATGGCGATGTTCCCGCCGGTGCCGGCCGAGGTAATCGAGGCCGGCTACCGGGACTTCGCCGACCGCTGGAACCCGATCCTGGACGTGTTCGACGAGTGCGGAGTCCGGTTCGCGCACGAGATCCACCCGTCCGAAATCGCGTACGACTACTGGTCCACGGTGCAGGCGCTGGAGGCGATCGGCCACCGCGAGGCCTTCGGGATCAACTGGGACCCCAGCCACATGATGTGGCAGGACATCGACCCGGTCTCGCTGATCTGGGACTTCAAGGACCGGATCTACCATGTGGACTGCAAAGACACGAAGCTGCGGATCACCGGCCGCAACACCCGGCTGGGCTCGCACCTGCCGTGGGGCGATCCGCGCCGCGGCTGGGACTTCGTCTCGGCCGGACGGGGCGATGTGCCATGGGAAGCCAGCTTCCGGGCCCTGAACGCCATCGGCTACGACGGCCCGATCAGCGTGGAATGGGAGGACGCCGGGATGGACCGGCTGCGCGGCGCGCCGGAAGCCCTAGCCTTCCTGAAGCAGTTCGACTTCACCCGGCCCGAGGCTTCCTTCGACTCCGCCTTCAAGCAGTGACGGGCACCGGGCACAATGTCGGCGCGGGCAACCCGCCGGAAACAGAGTGCAGGTAGGCTGGCTTCCATGCGTGAACTCCAGGTGAAAATCATTGCAGAAATGGGCGTGCGGCCCACCATTGATCCCGCTGAGGAAACCCGCCGGCGGGTCACTTTCCTGAAGGACTATCTGAAGGCCAGCCACACGAAGGGCTTTGTCCTGGGCATCAGCGGCGGTCTGGATTCCACCGTGGCCGGCAAGCTGGCACAGCTGGCCGTCGACGAGCTCGAGGCCGAAGGCGTGGAGGCCAACTTCGTGGCGGTCCGCCTGCCCTACAACGTGCAGCATGACGAGGACGACGCCCTGGCGGCGCTGAAGTTCATCGACCCGAAGACGTCGTGGACCTTCAATGTGGCTCCGGCCGTGGACGGTTTCGAAACCGAATTCACCACCACCACCGGCGAAAAGATCACCGACTTCAACAAGGGCAACATCAAGGCACGGACCCGGATGATCGCCCAGTACGCCCTGGCCGGACAGCACAACTACCTGGTCATCGGCACCGACCACGGCGCGGAATCCGTCACCGGCTTCTTCACCAAATTCGGCGACGGCGGGGCGGACGTCCTCCCGCTGTACGGGCTGAACAAGCGGCAGAACCGCCAGCTCCTGGAACACCTCGGCGCCGAGGAACGGCTGTACATGAAGGCACCGACGGCTGACCTGCTCGATGACCAGCCCGGCCGCACGGACGAGGACGAGCTCGGCCTCTCCTACGACCACATTGACGACTACCTCGAGGGCCGCGAAGTGCCGGAGGCAGTGGCCGAGGCGATCGAGCACCGGTACCTGGTCAGCCGGCACAAGCGCACCGTCCCGGTGACCATCGCGGACGAGTGGTGGCGGAACTAAGCTCCGAGCTGGCCGGCTACCTCGCCGGCAAGAACGAGAACGCCGCCGCGATCTTCCTGGCGTTCCGTGACGCTGTGCTGGCCGTGGGAGAGGTTGAGGAGCGGGTCCACCGGACCGACGTCACCTGGGCTGACAGGCGCGCCTTCGCGGTAGCCTTCACCCTGTCCTCCCGGCTGGAGATCAGCATTGACCTGCTCCGGCAGGTGGAGCACCCGCTGCTGCTTCAGGCTTTCCCGACCACCAAACGGGTCATCACCCACCGGCTGTCCCTCACATCGCCGGACCAGGTTGACGAAAACATCCGCGCCCTGCTGGTCGAATCGTTCGACACCGTCGGTCCCGGCACCCGATGAACAACACGGCTGCCAGTTCGGTAACGTAGTGAGCGTGAAGATTGCTACGTGGAATGTTAACTCGATCCGTGCCCGCGCCGACCGTATCGAGGCATGGTTGCTGCGCTCCGACGTGGATGTGGTGGCCATCCAGGAAACCAAAGCCACCGATGAGAACTTTCCGTGGGAGCTGTTCGAAAATAACGGCTACGAAGTGGCCCACTTCGGGCTGAACCAGTGGAACGGCGTCGCCATCGCCTCCCGGGTGGGACTTGACGACGTGGAGCGCACGTTTATGGACCAGCCGCACTTCGGCAAGACCGATGACGCCGTCCACGCCGAGGCCCGTGCCATCGCGGCGACCTGCAACGGCGTCCGGATCTGGAGCCTTTATGTACCGAACGGCCGGGCCCGGAATGATCCGCACATGGCGTACAAACTGCAGTGGCTCGATGTGCTCAAGAAACACGCCGCGGACTGGCTGCAGGCGGACCCGCAGGCACAGATCGCCCTGACCGGGGACTGGAACATCGCCCCGCGGGACGAGGACGTCTGGGACATCGACAAGTTCCAGCGCGAGGAACTGACCCACGTCAGCGAACCCGAGCGCGCCGCCTTCCGCGCCTTCGAGGAAGCCGGCTATATCGACGTCGTCCGCCCGATCCACCCCGGCCCGGGCACCTACACGTACTGGGACTACACCCAGCTGCGCTTCCCCAAGAAGGAAGGCATGCGGATCGACTTTGTGCTGGCCTCACCGGCGCTGGCTGCGCGGGTGACGGACGCGATCATTGACCGCGAGGAACGCAAGGGCAAGGGCGCCTCCGACCACGCGCCCGTGATTGTGGAACTGGACTAGTGATGACCAGCTTCCCGTACGTTTCCTACCTTCGGGTCTTCGAGCCCCTGGATGCCTTCTCCGATGAAGAGCAGCTGCTCATCATGGAACAGCGCAGCCGGGACCGCCGGATCACCGAGGAACTGGACCGCGGGGAGTCGCTGCGCCGCATCACGCGGACGGTCTCCGACCCGTTCCCGCACGACAGCGAGGATCTGGTGCGGGTGCTGCATTACCCGTCGCCGGAGGGCCTGACCACGCCGTACTACTGCCCCAACCAGCTGGCCGTCCGGAGCACCCTGGCGGCGGAGTCGATTTCGCACAGCCTGCACAACCCGCTGCTGGGACTGCTCCTGCCGGAAGCGGCGCGCGATGCCCAGCAGCAGCGGCTGGATCCGGACACCTTCGCGGATTCGCTGGCCAAGCTGCACACCAGAAGTTCCACCTGGGGTATCCCGTTCGGCTGGTTTGTCCTCTTCCGTGAAGACGACCATGCCGAGGTGATCGAAGGTCGCCACGGAGTGGAAACCGTGCGGCTGAGCGCCCCGCTGATGCAGTGCATCGACCGCGCCCGGTACGCAGCGGCCAGCCTTGCGGTGGCCGCGCCGGGGCTCGACCTGCTCGACGAACTCACCGAGATCACCGAGTGGATGGAGACGTTCACGCTGACGGGCATGCTGGAACTGGATTACGGGCGCGTAGCGGACATGGTCTACCCGGACGATTCGCCCTCCGATGTCCAGGCCGGCATCGAATCGCTGGCCGAGGGCGACATGACCGGGGCGGCTGCCGCCTACCGGCGCCTGGCCACCCGCTGGATCAAGATCCGGCAACTGGCCCGCGCCTCCTGAGCCTTCCGGGCCTTCAGGCCTCGGCGGCCTTGCCTTCCAGGACAGCCCGTTCACGGTCGTTCCGGGCCAAGGCCGCGGCCACCGTGAACTCCGCGCGGGCCTCCTCCCGCCGGCCGAGCCGGGCCAGCAGTTCGCCGCGGACACTGGGCAGCAGGTGCGATCCGCGCAGCGCGCCGTCGGAACCGAGCCGGTCCACGATGGCCAGTGCCGTTGCCGGCCCGGTGGCCATGGAGACGGCGACGGCGCGGTTGAGTTCCACCACCGGACTCGGTGCAATCCGGCCGAGCGCCTCGTACAGCAGCACGATGCCCGCCCAGTCGGTCTCATCGACGCTCGCTGCAAGGGCGTGGCATTGGGCTATCGCGGCCTGCAAGGCATAACTGTTCCTCCCCCGGCCCAGCGCATCGGCCCTCGCCAACGCAGCTTCGCCCCGCCTGATCTGGGCCCGGTCCCACCGGCTCCGGTCCTGGTCTGCCAGCAGGACGGGGGTCCCGTCCGGGCGGGTGCGGGCGGCGAAACGGGAGGCCTGGAACTCCATGAGCGCCACGAGCGCATGGGCCTCGGGCTCGCGGGGCACCAGGCCGGCAAGGATGCGGCCGATCCGCAGCGCCTCGTTGGCGAGGTCGGGCCGGATCCAGCGGTCGCCCGACGTTGCCGCGTACCCCTCGGTAAACATGAGGTACACGACGCCGAGGACCGCACCGAGCCGTTCGCCCCACTCGTTCGGTTCCGGGACCTCGAAGGGAACCCGGGCGGCCGCGAGGGTCTTTTTGGCCCGCACGATCCGCTGCTGGATAGTGGCGACGGGCACCAGGAACAGCCGCGCGATCTCCTCCGTGGTCAGGCTGCCGACGATCCGCAGCGTCAGCGCCACCTGGGCCTCGCGCGAGAGGACGGAATGGCAGGCGCTGAACACCAGCCGCAGCACGTCGTCGTCCAGCGGTTCCCACGCCACCGCGTCTTCGTCCTGCAGCCCGCGGGCGATATCGCGGTAGCGCTCGTCGAGCCGCGCGGCCCGGCGCCATCCGTCGATGGCCTTGCGTTTGGCCACCGTGGTGAGCCAGGCGCCGGGGTTGCGCGGAATGCCGGATTCCGGCCACTGGGCCAGGGCATCGGCCACCGCCTCCTGGGCCAGATCCTCCGCGAGTCCGACATCCCCGGTCGCCCGCGCCAGGACCGCAACGATCCGAGCACCTTCGATCCGCCATAGCGCATCGATCCGGCGCCGGACCTTGTCCGCTGCCTCCGCCCCGGTCATGGCAGGTTCCCGCCGCGCGGCTGGGTCCTAGCCGTTCTCGCTGTTCAGGTCCGCTTCCTGCTTGCGCCATTCGGATTCCTTCTGGATGTATTCGTTGTCCGCAAAGTCGGCGAAATCTGCCTCCTCGGTGATCCGGCGGACTTCGAGCTTGGCACCGGGCCCCAGCGGGCAGCGGCTCGCCCATTCGACTGCCTCTTCCTTGGACGAGACCTGGATGATCCAGAAACCGTTGAACAGCTCATGGGTCTCGCCGTAGGGGCCGTCCGTGACAACGGGCGGCTCACCCGAGAAGTCGACAACAAAGTTCGCGTCCTCGGACACGTCGGCCAGACCGTCCCCGCCGAGCATGACTCCGGCCTTGATGAGCGATTCGTTGTAGGCGCCCATCTTGTTGATCATCTCCTCGAAAGGGATCTCCTTGGCGGCCTCAAGAGCTTCGGCGGTGCTGCGCATGATGAACATGTATTTCATGGTTCTCTCCTTGTCTGGATGAAGGCGCCGTGCACGTCCTTCTACTATTGCGTCGAACCGGACCCGTGGGAATCGACACCGGCCCGAAAATTTCTTTACCTCTTTGCATCGCCGTCTCTTAACCGGGCCTGCCAATGATTACGACGACGGCGGCGGTGCCGTGGAGCGGCGGATGATCAGCTCATGCGGCTGGAAGGGCGGCGTGGCCAGCCGCGGTGCCCCCTGCAGTTCGCCGAGCAGGAGTTCCGCCGCGTAGCTGCCCTGGTCCTCCGGGCTTTGGCGCACCGTTGTCAGCCCCATCGGCTCGGCGAATTCGTGGTCGTCGATTCCGATCACGGAAAGTTCCTCGGGGACGCGGATCCCGCGCTCCTGTGCGGCAACCAGCACCCCGAAGGCCATCTCATCCGAGGATGCGAAGACGGCGGTGGGGCGCTCCCCCGGCTGGTCGAAAAGCCGGGCGGCTGCCAACTTGGACTCCAGGAACCTGAATTCTCCGGTGATCAGCCACTGGGGCGAGGCCTCCAGCCCATGGCGTTCCAGCGCTGCCCGGTAGGCTTCCTCGCGTTGCTGCGGGACGGCGAACTCGATGCCGTACTCACCGCCTCCGCGTACATGGGCGATCCGGGTGTGGCCCAGGCCGATCAGGTACTCCATGGCATCCGTGGCCGCCCCGCCGTCGTCGATGCTGACGTTGCGTAACCCGTCCACGTATCCGCCGATGGTGACGTTGGGATAGTCCAATTGCTGCAGCGCCGCCAGTTCCTCGGGGGTGAGCTCCATGCACATCACCAGCAGTGCATCGATCCGCTTGCGCAGCATCGAGCGGTGGAAAACCCGGTCCCGGTTCAGGCCGGTGCCGCCGAGGCTGAAGACCACCATGTCATAGCCGGCGGCCCGCAGTGCCCGGTCAACGCCCTCCAGCGCGGAGGAAAAATACCAGCGGTCAATCAGCGGAAGCAGCACGCCCATGGCCATAGTGCGTCCGGAGGCCAGGTGCGCGGCCGAAGAGGATGCCACATAGCCCAGCTCCTCCGCCTTCTCCAGCACCTTGCCGCGCGTGGCTGCCGACACCCCGGGCAATCCGCGCAGCGCACGGGACACCGTTGCCGTCGATACGCCCAGGGCCCGGGCGACGTCGTCGATCCCGGTCATGGCAGTCTCACCCCTTGAGGCCACCTGCGAGCAGGCCGCGGACAAAGTAGCGCTGCAGGCCGAAGAACACCGCCAGCGGAACGATCATGGAGACGAAGGCTCCCGCGGTGAGCCGGTGCCATTCGTTGCCCCGGGTGCCGGTCAGTTCGGCCAGCCGCTGCGTAATCGGGGCGACATCCGCGGTGCCGCCGGAGAAGACCAGCGCCACCAGCAGGTCGTTCCACACCCATAGGAACTGGAAGATGCCGAAGGAAGCAATCGCCGGCACCGAAAGCGGCAGGATGATCCGCCAGAAGATGGTGGCGTGGCCCGCGCCGTCCACGCGTGCCGCTTCGATCACCTCGCCGGGAATCTCGGAGATGAAGTTGTGCAGCAGGAAGATGGCCAGCGGCAGGGCGAAGATGGTGTGCGCTATCCACAACTGTGCATAGGTGCCCGCGGGCAGCAGCTGGAATTCACCGATTTTCAGGTTGATGAACAGGGACAGCAGCGGAATCAGGGCCATCTGCAGCGGAACGATCTGCAGGGCGAAGACGAAGATGAACAGCGCATCTTTGCCCCTGAACCTGCCCCACGCGAAGATATAGGCCGCCATGGACGCGAGCACCAGCGGGAAGATGGTCCCCGGGATGACGATGGCCAGGGAGTTCAGGAAATACTGCCCCAGATTGGGCGAAGAGCTTCTGCCGGAGGCCAGCACGTCGCCGTAGTTCTCCAGAGTGAACTGGAAGTCCCCCAGAAAGTTCCACCAGCCGCTGTTCTGGATGCTGTCTTCGGGCCGGAAGGAGGAGATAAAAAGCCCGAAGGTCGGGATGGTCCAGATGGTGGCGATGATGATGGCGGCCGCCGTGGCGCCGCGGGAAGTCAGCCGCTGCCGAACCCGTCGGGCCATTGGTTCCGGCCGGCGGGACTCGATGACATCTTCGGTCGCCACCGCCGTCGCCGCGGACGCATCTGCTGGTATGGCGCTCATCGGATCTCCCTCTGCATCTTCAGCTGCCGTGCGTTGTACACGACGATCGGCAGGACCATCAGGAACAGCACCAGCGCGAGCGCGGCACCGCGGCCGGGCTCGTTGGCCCGGAACGCCTGGGTGTACATCTCGTTGGCGATGACCGAGGTTTCGAAGTTGCCGGCGGTCATGGTCCGGACAATATCGAATACTTTCAATGTGCCGATCGTGATGGTAGTGATCACGACGATCAGCGCACCGCGGATGGACGGAATGGTGATGTTGCGGAACTGCTGCCAGGCGCTGGCGCCGTCCAGCCGGGCCGCTTCCACAATCTCGTTCGGAATGCCTTTGATCGCCGCGGACAGGATGACCATGGCAAAGCCGGTCTGGATCCAGATCATTACCGCGATCAGGAAGAACGTGTTTTCGGGGGCGTCCAGCAGGAACTGTTTGGGCTCGCTGCCGAACCACACCAGGATCTGGTTGAGCAGGCCGATCTGTTCCTGTTCGGCCCCGCGGTAGGCGTACATGAAGCGCCAGATCACGCCCGCACCGACCATCGAGATGGCCATCGGCATGAAGACCAGCGCCTTCAGGCCTTTTTCGCCCCTGGCCTTATCGATGAAGACCGCATAGGCGAGTCCGATACCTGTCGAGAGCAGCGGCACCAGGATGACCCAGAGCACCGTATTGCGCAGCGTGACCAAGGCTTCGGGCTGCGTGAACATCCAGACGAAGTTGTCCAGTCCGTTGGGGTCGCCATTCCGGTCCGTGAAGGCCAGGAGGGCCGTCAGTACGGCCGGGCCGACCAGTCCGATCGCCAGCAGAACGGCCGCCGGGGCAAGGAATCCGATAATCGTGGCCTTGTCCCGGAACGACTTTGGCGCTCTGTCGACCAGCAACATGATCAGGCCGATGATCGCGGCGAAGATGGCAAGGGCAATCACCACCTGCAAAAACTTCTCGCCAAGATCCTCCATGGCGCAGCCTCCTTGATGCGGGGAATGAAGCGAAAGAGGCCCGGCCGGTGCAGCTGTTCAGGCGGACCGGCCGGGCCTGTGGACTCAGTTACTCACTGGGCCAGCTGGACTCGATGGAATCCAGCACTTCCTCGGTGGACTTGCCGTTGATCCACTCGACGATGCCGCTCCAGAAGGAGTTGGCCCCGACCGCTCCGGGCATCAGGTCCGAAGCGTCGAAGCGGAACACCGTGTTTTCATCCTGCAGCAGCTCAATGGACTGCCGGTCCAGCGGATTCTGTGCCAGCGACGGGTCCAGGCCCTTGTTGGCACTGATGGCCGCTCCCTGCTGCACGCGGTTGTTGGCGAACTCCGCCGAGGCCATGTACTGCTGGAATGCCGACACTTCTTCGCGGTCCGCGTAGGCAGCAACGAATTCGCCGCCACCGGTGATGGCGTCGGCACCGGCTTCCTCACCCGGAGTGATGAACGCCCAGACGTCGCCGTCCTCGGCCACGGTGGTGCCCTCCGGCCAGTTGGCGGCTTGGAAGGTGGCCTGATGGTGCATGGCGCAGGCGCCGTCGAGCACCGGCTGGCCGCCCTCTTCAACCGTGGTCGAAAGGATGGAACGGACATCACCGAAGCCGCCGTTGACGTAGTCCGGGTTCTTGACGATGTCGCCCACTGCGTTGAACGCGTCGGCAATCTGCGGGTCGTTGAACGGGATCTCGTGGCTGATCCACTGATCGTAGACCTCCGGGCCGGCCTGGCGCAGCACGGCGTCCTCGACCCAGTCCGTGCCCGGCCAGCCGGTGGCCTCGCCGGCTTCGAAACCGGCGCACCAGGGCTTCATGGTGCCCTCGTCCGCAATGGTCTGCGACAGGGTCATCATTTCGTCCCAGGTCTGCGGGACTTCCCAACCCTTCTCCTCGAAGGTGGACGGCACGTACCAGACGTAGCCCTTGACGCTGGCCAGCATCGGAGCGGCATAGAACGTGCCGTCCACGGTTCCGTAACCCTTCCAGTCCTCGGACCAGTTTTCATCCACGAGCGCTTCGACTTCCGCCGGAGCCGGCTTCAGGTAGCCTGCCTTGGCATGGGCGGCCAGCAGGCCGGGCTGCGGAATGATGGCAACGTCCGGCGGATTTCCGGCCTGGGCGCGCACCCCGATCTGGGTCTCGAACTCGTTGGAGCCTTCGTACACTACATCGATCCCGGTGCACTCTTCGAAGTCCACCCAGGAGTTTTCGAGGCGCTCCCCTTCGAGGTCGGTGATGGTTGAGTAGACGCTGACTTCGGCGCCGTCGAACGTTCCGTAGGTCTCGTAGGTACTGCAGTCCGCGGCCGCCTCCGAGCCCCCTCCTCCCTCTTCCGAGCCGCCTGGGCCGCAGGCGGAGAGGGTGAGGGCCAGCGCACTGAGCGTTGCCAATGGCAGAACTGCCTTTTTCGAGCGGACAAATCCCATGATGTGACTCCTTTGTCAGGTGGCCGCGAGTGAACTGGACAAAGCAGCAGTAAGCCACCAAATGTGGATCGGGTATCTGAAACGTAAACGCTTACGCTGCGCAAGACAAGAACGTTTTACCGACCGGTAGCCTTTGATGCTGAATTGTGATGCAAGCCATGGAGCCGCCGACCCCAGGCCTTCGTGGAACCAGGCAGGACCGCCAGGGAGAGCTAGTGGACGCGTTCGGTGCGTCCCAGCCGGGCGCGAGCGCTGGTACCGATGCTGATGACCACAGGCGTCTCCCGTCCGATCACCAGGTCCAGCGCTTCCACCAGATCCGAGACCTGCTCGGCCACCAGGTAAGGCGGCACGCCCTTGCGAGGCAGCACCCTGACGCGCAGGCCCGGCGTGCCCCGGAACTCGTAGGTGGCGACGGTGGCGTGCAGGATCTCCTCGCGCTCCAGCAGTGCGGTCTTCAGCGCCTGCTCCGCAACCGCAGCGCCCAGCTCAACGGTGCCCGGGCCGCCGTCGTCGTTGTAATCCGCAGCCAAGGTACTCGCCCGGCCCTTGCCTTGCTGCGCCACCCACGCGATCATCAGCACGATCAGCACCAGCATCACCAGCGCCAGCACAATCCACAGCCAGCTGTCCCGCTGGCCGGGCAAGGTAGTCGCGGCCAGCACGTTTTCGATGCCGGCCCCGGCCCGGCGCGTCAGCGCATGCCAGGTGCCGGCGAGTGCCGGAACGGCGGCCAGCGCCACGGCCGTGGCGCCGACTGCGATCAGCAGCAGTCCGATCAGGGTCAGGAGCACGCGGTTGAGTGCCCGCGGAGTCTCGTTCACTGGCCGACCACTCCCGACGTCGAGACTCTGACCCGGACCTCGGGCATGGGATCGATGTGCGAGTGCAGCAACTCGTCCTCCACCGCCGACTGGATTGCGGATTCCTCCACCGGGATGCCGGAAGTAGGACGCAGCTGGACCTCCACAAGGGTGCGCGAAACCGTCACGAGCACCTGTTCCTCGGTTACATTCGCCCGGGTCCGCGCACGGCGCGCCAGCGAAGAGGCCAGAACTTCGTCGTCCACGACGGCGATTCCGCGCCGGCTGGGGAGGACGTGGCGGTGCAGACGGCCGGGCAGGACACCGTGCAGGAAGAAGAACAGGCCGGCGAAGAGGATCAGCACGCCGCTGGTGCCCAGGATCAGCGTGGGCACGTTCCGGGGCAGCTGGTTCAGCCAGGCCGCGAAGTCCCGGGGCTCAAGTAGCCATGCGGGTTGGCCGATAGCTTTCAGCGCGGCTTCGAGCAGGACGTAGAGACAGATAAGCGAAACCAGGACCGCGGCGATGATCGCTGCCGGGGCACGGGAACTGCGGGTTTCGCGCAGGGCCAGCCGATCGTTGAAGCGGTCCCCCGCCTCGTAGGCGGTGGCTTGGCCGTCATAGTGTTCCTGGTAGTCGGTGCCGCTCATCGAACGCGGCCTCCGCCCTGGATCCGGATTCCGGTCACGCGGATATCCACCCGGCTCAGCGTGGATCCGCTGATGCGCATGACCCGGTCAAGGATTTCCCCTTTGGCCGCGTGGACGCGCTCCCAGATCGAGCCGCCGAAGCCGGCCACCAGCTGAGGATCCTGCAGGACCCGGGTCAGCGAGGGAATGCCTATCGGCAGGGCCAGCGAGAGCGCCAGATAGCCCTGGTCATCCCGCCAGCTTGCCCGGATGAGGGTGGGGGAAACGCCGAGGACCTCACCGGCCACGCCCTGGGCGGTGCTGGTGAGGGCCTGCGTGCTGACTCGGTTGTGCCCGGCGAGCCTGCGCTCTGCTCCGCGGGCCGGAACCACGGCATCAGCGGCAGTCATGAAGAGGAGCGGCGTCCGGTCAGCGCGTCGCGGACACCGCGCAGATCGAGTTTGCCGTCCGCGGCACGGCCGATCAGGGCGCCGACGGCCAGGAACACGGCCATCAGCAGGAAGCCCCAGAATTCGAATACCAGTGCCGCCCAGGCCAGGGCCGCGCCCACGGCCATGCCGACTACGGTGTTGCTCATTTTTGGCCTGCCTCCAAGTTCTCCGGCGGCCCTCATGGCGCCGGCTGCCGGGCGGATTTCTCCGCCGTCGTTTTCGCGTCATTGAGGCCGGGCACGTGAACGTCGTTGATTTCCACATTGACTTCGATGACATCCAGCCCGACGAACTGCTCCACGGCACTGTAGACCGCCGCACGGACCTTCTGCGCGAGTTGCTGCAGCGGCACACCGTACTGGGCCACCAGATTGATGTCCACGGCTACCTGGGTCTGCCCCACCTCCACGCGGACGCCCTGGCCGATATCGCTGCCGCCCACGGCATCACGCAGCGCGCTCAGTGCACGGGCTGTGCCCGAGCCCAGTGCGTAGACACCGCTGACGCTGCGGGCCGCCACCGCGGCGACCTTGGCTACGGCGGTATCCGAGATGGTTGTGCGCCCGGGTGCCTCCGGACCTGCCTTGTGCAAGGCCGGTTCCTGGAGGGCAGGGTCGGGGATGGCGGGTTGGTACGCCGGCGGTTGACCTGCCGGATTCTGGTTCTCCACCTGTTCTCCCATCGCCGTGCTTTCTCTTGAAGCAAGCCTAACGCGTATGGCCGACGGCGGGAGCGCCCGGCTAAAAGGTGCAGTTGGACTCCAGCCACTCCTGGATGGGCTCGACCGCCTCCCGGAATGATTCGTCGTCGAAATCGGTCAGGTCCTCGTGCTTTGCCAGCTCCGCTTCAACCTCGTCCAGCTCGTTGTGCAGCCCGGCCGGCGCCTTGTCCCGCAGATCCTCGACCTCGGCCTGCAGCTCATCCAGCCGCGCTTCATCCACGCCCGCAATAAAGCTCAGCGGCGCCAGCATCAGGGCGGCGACTTTGGCCGCCACGGCCGTGCAGGCTTCGGTCCTGGTGCCGTAACTGCCCCACTTGGCGGGGTCCGAGGACGCCGCGGAATCATCGAAACTGCTGTCGGCGCCCTCCGGACTCGCCAGAGGCACTTCGTCGGCCGGCGTCCCTGCTTCCCCGTCACCGAATGTTGCGGAGCCGGGAGCGGACGACGGCGGTTGCCCGGCTTCCGTTTCAAGCGGTGGGTCCGGTTCGATCACACCGGGCGACGGCAGTTTGGCCGAAGCCTCGGACGGGGACTGCGGGAAGGCTGTGCAGGAAGTCAGTCCCACTATCGCGGCCGTGAAAATGACCGCGAGCTTCGCCAGGAACAGTCCTGTCCTCCCGAATGAAAATAACGCCGTACCCACGAAAACAGGGTATCGGGCCACTCTGTGAAGACCATGGGAACGTTTCAGCCCTGCCGGGCGGACAACCCCCGATAATCCGGGTGCCGGATGCGGCAGGCGGCGAGGGCTGCGTTAAATGAGAGAACCCCGCGCTTCCACGAAGGCGGGGATCTAGTGGTGGCTCCGACCGGCGTCGATCCGGTGACCTTTCGATTTTCAGTCGAACGCTCTACCAACTGAGCTACAGAGCCTGGGAACATCTGACGATGATCACCGTTTGACTTTCTAAATCACTCTAGAAAACCAGAGCGACCCTGACGGGACTCGAACCCGCGACCTCCGCCGTGACAGGGCGGCGCGCTAACCAACTGCGCTACAGGGCCTTGCTTTTTTGCCAGCATTCATCTTACCAGTCTTTTGGAGCGGTCTTGACCACGTCCGGCTGACTGGAAATCAGCTTACTGAGTACCCCCAACGGGATTCGAACCCGTGCCGCCGCCGTGAAAGGGCGGTGTCCTAGGCCGCTAGACGATGGGGGCCTTAGGACCACTTCGGATTGTCACCCGCTGTGGACTCATAAAACTATAGAGCCTAGATCCGGATTTTCCAAAACGGGTTTTTGGCCCGGGTAGAGTCGATACGTGCCGATGGAAATGTCCCTGCCGGATTTCGAGGACGCGGTCAACGACGCGATCGATCAGATTCCGGACAAGATCGCCCGCGAGATGACCAACGTGGGCATCTTTGTCGAGGAGGAATACACCCCGCAGCCGTGGGAGGACCCCGAAACGGAGCTGCTCGGCCTTTACGAAGGGACCCCCCTGACGGAGCGGGACCAATGGTGGGACGCAGGCTCGCTTCCGGACCGGATCACCGTGTTCCGCGGACCGATCCTGCGGATGTGCGAGAGCCGGGATGAGGTCATCCACGAGGTCCTGGTCACCGTGATCCACGAAGTAGCACACCACTTCGGCATCGCCGACGACCGGTTGCACGAATTGGGGTGGGGCTGAGCATGGGCCACGGACACAGCCACGGACTGCCCGCTTCCGGCACCGCGACCGCCAAACACCGCAAGAAGCTCATCTGGGTGGTCGCCATCACCCTTGCCGTGGTGGTCATCCAGATTATCGGCGCCTTCATCTCCGGCTCCCTTGCCCTGCTGGCCGACGCCGGCCACATGCTGTCCGACGCGGCGGGTGTCTCGATTGCCCTGCTGGCCGCGTGGATTGCCACACGTCCGCCCTCGGACAAACGCACCTACGGCTACCAGCGCGCCGAAGTCCTGGCGGCACTGGCCAATGCCATGGTGCTGATCGTCATTGCGGTCATCATTTTCCTGGAGGCGCTGCGCAGGCTCGGGCAGACGCCGGAGATCCATACCGGCGCGATGCTCCTGACTGCCGTGCTCGGCGCCGTCGCAAATCTCGTCTGCCTGCTGATCCTCCAAGGCGGGCACAAGGAAAGCCTCAACGTCCGCGGCGCTTATCTGGAGGTGCTCGGAGACCTGCTGGGCTCGGTCGCGGTGATTGTCGCCGCCATCGTTATCGCCCTGACCGGCTTCGTGCAGGCGGACACGTTCGCCTCCATCCTGATTGCCGTGATGATCCTGCCGCGCGCCTGGAGCCTGCTGCGCGACGTCGTCAATGTCCTCCTCGAGGCAACGCCCAAGAACGTGGACGTGGCCAGCATCCGCGAACACATCATGAGCGCCGACGGCGTGGTGGATGTCCATGACATCCACATCTGGACCATTACGTCCGGCGTCCCGGTGTTCTCGGCGCACGTGGTGGTGGCCGACGAGACCCTAAATGCCGAGGGGATCGACCGCGTACTAGACCGGCTTTCCGGGTGCCTGGGCAGCCATTTCGATACCGAACACTGCACCTTCCAGATCGAGCCGGTCTCCCACGCCGACCACGAAACCCGTCACCACGACTGACGTTTCCGCTCACCCCGTCCACCCTGGATCTCCTTGGCAAAGCCACCTCCGTTTCTGCGACACGCCCGCACAATAGCGACAGAACTACACTGTTGTTACTAATGTTTCTAATGGGACGAATGTTGCCAAAGTGGCTTGCGATGCATATTCTCAAGGAGTTGTGAATGCAGCCCGGTCTCCTGTTCGGCCTTCTTTGCGGGCCTTGAGACCGCCTCGATCCCGTGATCGGCCGTTCCTGAACGTGCGCATTCACTGCTCACTTGCAGCTGGGGGACCGTACACATGGGGATGTCTGAAGGGCGCTCTGCCCGTTCAAAACGCACGACGCCGGTGCGTACCATTTCGCTGGCGGCTGCCACTGTCGCTTTGCTCACCACAGCCGGCCTGCCACCGGCCGTCGCGGCACCCACGGGCGAACTGCCGCAGGTTTCAGTGTCCACAGTGCAGATTCCTGCCAGTCCCGCCCTGTCTGACAAAGACATTGACGCGGCCAAGGGGGACGCCGAGGCGACGAAGGCGCTCGTCGAACGGATCGAAGAGCAGCTGCGCGCGGCCAGCGGGGAGCTGGAAAGCGCCCGCTACGAGACGATGCAGTCGCAGAACAACTACAGCACCGCCCTGCTCATCCAACAGGACCGCACGTCCGAACTGGAGGACGCTCGAAGCAAGGCGAAGCAGGCCGGTGAATACTTCGAAGCCGTTCAGGACCAAGTGGGCCAGCTGGCGGGAGAGCTGTACCGCAATGGTGGCGTCAACCCGGGTTTGAGCTCCCTGCTGGCCAGCGCCGATGCTGACGAAGTGCTCTACAAGGCGTCCGCCCTGGACGCCCTCTCCGACAACCGGTTCCAAACCCTCACCTCTGCCCAGCAGGCAGCCCAGCTGTGGGCAGCCTGGGAACTCCACGTTTCGGAAGCCGAAGAAGCTGCCCAGGACGCGGCTGCCGCGGCCAAGGCCGCGGAGTCGAACGCCAAGGCCGCCAGCGCCGCCCACGAGCAGCTCGTCAGCAAGCAGGAAGAACAGCGCCACGTCCTGCTGGACCATTTGGCCGAACTCCGCGGCACCAGCGTGGCCGAGGAGAACCAGCGGATCTCCGCACTGGAAGAAGCCGAGCAGCAACGCCAGTTCGAGGCTCTGGTGGCCGAATCCGAACGCCAGGCAGCCGCGCAGCCAGCAGCAGCCGCCAATGTACCGGCCTCCGGCGGTACCGGAAGCCCGTCACCTGCAACGGTAGTTCCGGCCGCGGACGGCATCACGCCAGCCCCGGCGGCGCCGCCTCCCGCCGCGCCCAGCACCCCTGCGGCGCCTGCCGCACCGGTGGCTCCCCCGGCCCCTCCAGCCGCCGTTCCGGCACCTGCCCCGGACCGGGCACCGGAACCTGCGCCCGAGCCCGAACGTGCACCGGCACCGGCACCTGCCCCACCTCCGGCCCCGGCCCCCGCGCCGGCACCTAAGCCTTCGCCGAAACCAGCTCCACCGAAGCAGGAGCCGGCTCCCGCACCCGCACCCGCACCGAATTACTCCACGGCGCAGACGGCGATTAACTACGCGACAGCCAAGGCCTCAAACAAGAAGTCCTATTACGAATGGGCCGGCAACGGGCCTTGGGGTTTCGACTGCTCCGGCCTGACGCAGCAGGCGTTCGGCACGGCGGGCAAGTGGATTCCGCGCACGGCCGCGGCACAGTACGACCAGGCACCGCACAAGGTTTCGCTGGGCAATCTGCAGCCCGGAGACCTGGTGTTCTGGGGCACCGAAGGAAACTTCTGGCATGTGGCCCTCTACATCGGCGGCGGCCAGGTGGTCCACGCCATGAACCCGAACGACGGCCTGCGCGTCACACCCATCGGCTACATGTACGGCAAACTGCACGGCTATGGAGCCCGCTGGACCTAAAACCGGGAGGCTACGGGCAGGGCCGGATCATTCCTCCGGCATAGGGCCGAACTTCTTGCGGTCGTCGAGCCGTGGATCATGGGCGTCCGGTACCACCATGACGGGTCCCTTGGCGTGATGCAGGACTCCCTGGCTGGTGGAACCGAGCAGCATGCCGGCAAAGCCGCCGCGTCCGCGCGTACCCATAACCAGCAGTTCTGCCGTCCGCGTGGCTTCGATAAGCAGCTCCACGGGAGAGCCGTCCTGGACCTCGCCGCTGATCTGCAGGCCGGGGAAGTGGCTGCGCAACCAGGCCACGCCGGCGTCCAGCTGTGTCCTGAGGTCCGCGTACAGCGCCTCCCGGTCCAGCGGCGCGGGCACCCAGGCCAGCGAACCGGTGAAAGGCGGCAGAGCGCAGATGACGCGCAGCGGCCGGCCCCAGCGCGCGGCCTGCTCAGCAGCGACGAGGGTGGCCATGCGTGCCTGCTCCGAGCCGTCGACGCCGACCAGGACAACCTTTTCCACGTCGTCGGGCTTGACCGGGACGTCCTTGCCCTTGGGCAGTTCGAAGTCGACGCCTTCGAGCCGCGGAGCGCAGGCCAGCGGGATAGTCACCGAGGGGCAATGGGCGTGCGCCGGGACGGCACTGCTGACAGAACCCAGCAGCCGGCCCATGAAGCCGCCGCGTCCACGTGTACCAACGACGACCAGCTCCGCCTCTTCCGACAGCTCCAGGAGCACCCCGGCGGCGTCCCCGGTTTCCACCGTGGCATGAACCTCGACGCCGTAGCCGTCCAGCTTCTCCACGGCCTGCTCAAGTACGGCTTCCGCGCCCTCGCGGATCACCGCATCATCCAAAGTGGCGTAGCCGGCATCCATGCTCGAAGCGGCGAAGACGGGAACGGTATAGGCGGTGATGACATGCAGCGGGGTCCGGCGTTTTTGTGCCTCCTGGGCTGCCCATACCAGCGCGCAGTGGCTCTGGTCCGAACCGTCCACACCAACCACGATTCCGCGGGGCGTTCCGCCGCGGCTGGCATTACCGGGTGTTGCGTTTGTCATTGCTCCCGCCTCCCTCGAATGGGCAACTGCTCCGTTGCCATCTACTCTCAGCTTACTCCCAGAGAAGCCTCTTCTCAGGGAGGGCAAATTTGGATAGGCTTCGAGAAATCGCTGTCGAGTTCTCCCTCGGCCTGTGACCTGTGCCCGATGCGGATCCCGCCGCCGTGGCACTCTCCTACCCGTTCGAGGAGGCTGTACGGTGAGTGCTGTGTGCCCCGCAGACGTACCGATCGAGTCCACCACCACCGTTGTCATTGGTGCGGGCCTGCCCGGCCTCGCCGTGGCCAGTGAACTGAGCAGGCACGGCGTCGCCTCCATTGTGCTGGAGGGCATGGGCACGGCCGGCAAGCGCCGGAGTGTCATGACGGACTCGGTCTCGCTGACGGAACGCTCGGAACTGCTGCGGCTGCTCCGTGGCTATGCCACCAGCCACCGCTTGGACGTCCGCCCCAGCACGATGGCCAACAAACTGAGTCGGGACCAGCAGCAGAAGTGGGTCATCCACACTGAGCAGGGCATCCTGCAGGCGGAGTCCGTGGTGCTCACGGACTGCCCGCAGAACCAGGTCCGCCGGTTCCTGCGCGGTCTCGGGATCAACCTCGGCCGAGACCTCCGGGCAACGTTGAAGTCCCTGGGCCTCTACCTGGTCGGCGTGGCCGACCTGCTCACGCCCAGTACCCGGGAGATTGTGCGGCAGGCCAAACTGGTCGGCGACGCCATTGCTGGCGGCCGCATGCTTCTCGCCTGAGCTACTCGCCGCCCTTGCCGAGACGGCGCTTCGCCGTCACCCCGATGACGACGCCAAGCACCACGAGCGCGGCGACCATGCCGAGGACGCTCCACGGAACCGTCTGGCCGGCTACCGTAATGCCTGCTGGCTCGTCGGCCGGATTTTCTTGCGTCTCGATCGGCTCGGGCGTTCCCGCACCGGCATCCGTGCCCGCGCCAGCACTGGCGCCGGCACTGGCACCTTCTGTGCCCTCTGCGCCGGATTCCACAGTGAAGGTGAAGTTCCCTTCGATCGGATGGGCGTCGGATGACACCACCCGCCACACCACCGAGTATTCGCCCGCAGGCGCATCGGCCTTGATCGGCTGGCTGACTTCGGTGTCAGTGATCTGCACCTCGCCGTCGGCCCAGTTGGTTCCCGATGAGTCCTGGATCTGCACCACGGAACCCAGCGCCACGGGGACGTTGCTGAAGTTCAGCGTCAACTCCTCGGGCATGGTCTCCACCACCGCACCGGCTTCCGGCGTCTGCGAGAGGAGTTCATCGTGGGCTTGTGCCCCGGCGGCGGGAAACAGTACAAAGGCGGCGGCCACCAGCACAGCCGTGACTAACCTAACGGCTGCGGAGGCACTCAGGGAAAGCTTTTTCACTCCTCCAGCCTACGTCGAGGGTTAGGATTCATGGGAAACGCGCCATCCCAACACTTCTGCGGAGGACCTCTCCATGCCCCGACAGGGAAATATACAGACCAAGCAAGGCTTCCTGGCCAAGGTCGATACGTATTTTGAGATCACCAAAAGAGGCTCCAACTACTCGCGTGAAATCCGCGGTGGTCTGGCTACCTTCTTTGCCATGAGCTACATTGTGGTGCTCAATCCGCTGATTCTCAGCGGCGCAGACGCCAACGGAGATGAACTCGGTGGTGCCCGCGTTGCTGCCGTCACCGCGTTGGTGGCCGGCGTGCTGACCATCGTCATGGGTGCCTGGGCGAAGTACCCCTTCGCCCTCGCGACCGGCCTGGGCGTCAACGCGTTCGTTGCCGTCACTGTGGCCAGCAACCCGGGCCTCACCTGGCCCGATGTGATGGGTCTGGTGGTGCTGTCCGGCGTCACCATGCTGATCCTGGTGCTGACCGGGTTCAGAACGGCCGTCTTCAAAGCTGTCCCCGCGAGCCTGAAAACCGCCATTGTAGTGGGCATCGGCATGTTCATCGCGCTGATCGGCCTGGTCAACGCAGGGTTCGTCCGCCGCGTCCCCGACGTTGCCGGCACCACCGTTCCGGTTGGTCTGGGCTTCGACGGCAAGCTCATGGGCTGGCCCACCCTGGTCTTCATCTTCGGCCTGGTCCTGACCATGGTCCTGGTGGTGCGGAAGGTCAAAGGTGCCATCCTGATCGGCATCGTGGCTGCCACGGTGTTCGCCCTGATCGTGGAGGCCGTTGCCCAGCCCGGTTCGCAAGGTGCCGGCGTCCCCACCGGCTGGTCCCTCGTGACACCGAGCCTGCCGGACTGGTCTGCGCCGGACCTGAGCCTGATCGGCCAAGTCAGCATTTTCGGTGCGTTCAGCGAACTCGGCGTCACGGCCGCGAGCCTACTGGCCTTCGCCATCCTGCTCAGCATCTTCTTCGATGCGATGGGCACCATGGTGGGTCTGGCCAACGAAGCCGGGCTGACCGACAAGGAAGGCAACATCCCGCTTGTGGACCGCGTGCTGCTGGTCGACGCGGCCGGTGCCATTGCCGGCGGCGGGGCTTCGGTCTCCTCCAGCCAGATCTACGTTGAATCCGGTGCCGGGATCGGGGAAGGAGCCAGGACGGGACTGGCCAGCATTGTCACAGGCCTGCTCTTCGTCGTCGCCATGTTCTTCACCCCGCTGATCTACCTGGTGCCGTTCGAGGCGGTGGCGCCGGCGCTCGTCGTCGTTGGTTTCATGATGGTGGCCCAGGTAGGGCGGATCGATTGGTCGGACTGGGGCGTGGCCCTGCCGGCCTTCCTGACCTTCACGCTGATGCCGTTCACGTACTCGATTGCCAACGGCCTGGGCGCCGGTTTCATCGCCTACGTCATCATCCGCGCTGTGCAGGGACGGACCAAGGACGTGCACCCGCTGATGTGGGCAGTTGCCGGGGCGTTTGTCATCTTCTTCGGCATCGGCCCGATCGAGCAGCTCCTGGGCGTTTCCTGACGGGTTAAACCGAGATGCCGGGTGCTGGGCCTAACTTGGGGGGATTAGGCTTCAGCTCCCGGCATCCGGCACCGGATCAGGTCCGGTTGAGCAGACAGGGTGCTCCAGCCACCATCCATAGTGTCGAAGCCGATTTTGTCCCCGGTCTGCCTCCGAAGAGTTCACCGCAAGCGGATCCCTCCCGGGCCTTTTACGGTCTCCCATGACCGTTCGTTCTAAATCTAATACAGAACCTGCTGACAAGTCACAACATTCGGTGAAACGATCCTAATTCGTTGCGCGGTCTTGCAGAACGGCAACACCTCTGGAAAACTTTGCCACTTCGCCACGACCCCAGAGCTGCGCCGGGACCGCGCCGCCCAGCAGGGCCCGCACAAGCTGCGGGTCGTCGCCGAACGGAACGTCGCTGCCGGCGATGATGACGTTGCCATAGCGCCGCCCTTTAAGCATAGGCGGATCGGCAATGATCAGGGTATGTTCGAAGACGCTCGAGATCGTGGCGGCCTCGGCACGGGCGCCCAGCAGCTGCGGAGTATCCCCGCAATTGACCAGGTAGATTCCGCCCGGTGCCAGTACCCGGCGGGCCGCCTGGGTGAATTCCAGTGTGACCAGGCTGTCCGGCGTCAGACTGCCGGCGAACACGTCCCGGATGATCAAGTCCCGGCTGTTTTCGGACAGCGACTCGGTAACCTCGCGGGCTTCGCCGACGCGGATGCGTACCAGCGGCGCTTTGGGAATGTCGAACCATTGCCGGACCAGCTCGGCCAGCTTGGCATCGATTTCGACGACGACCTGCCGCGCGTCCGGGTAACGCGACGCGAGGTAACGGGCCATCGAACAGGCCCCGCCGCCCAGGTGGAGCGCGCGCAGTGAACCCGTTGCGGGCCAGTGCGATTCGATCAGCGCCGCCATCCAGCGCATGTACTCGAAGTCCAGCCGCTCGGGCTCGCCGATCACCACATGCGAGGACTGGACCCCGTTGATCTTCAGCAGCCAGGCGTCCGTTCCGTCGGCGTCCCGGACCAGTTCGGCCACGCCGGAGGAAATCTCGTACCGTCCTTCGGCGGGCCCGGCAGCAGTTTCGGCCGGCTCGGGGTTCCGGCCGCGGTTGCGCCGTCCCATCAGCCGTTCCTATCGGCGAATTCAGGCGCAGTCATACCGTTGATCGTAAGACGTCCGCCGCTCCGGCCGGAAACCGGCCTACTTCACAAGCGCGAAGGCGAAGCCGTCCCAGCCCTTGGAGCCTACGGTCTGCAAGGCCGTGGCATCCAGCCGCCCATCGCTGCCCAGCAGCGCCAAGGCATCGCGCGTGCCACGGATGGCCGCCGCCTCCGCATCGTCCCCACCCGCACCGGCGTTGTCCGCATCCAGGACGCTGCCGCCGCGGACCACGTTGTCCACCACGATCAGGCTGCCGGAGCGGGTCAGCTTCAGTGCCCAGTTGACGTAGTTGGCGTTGTTTTCCTTATCGGCGTCGATGAAGACCAGGTCGAAGGGGCCCGCTCCTTCAGCCTCGAGCTGCGGCAGCGTGTCCAGCGCGGCGCCCACCCGGATGCTGACCTTGGCACCAATGCCGGCCCGTTCCAGGTTCTCCCGCGCCACCTCGGCATGGCGAGCCTCGTACTCGCAGGTGACCACTTCGCCGTCGTCAGGTAGTCCGCGCGCCAGCCACGTGGTGCTGTAGCCGCCCAGGGTGCCGATCTCCAGCACCTTCCGCGCCCCGGTCAACCGTGCCAGCAGCATCAGCAGTTTTCCCTGTGGCGCGGCCACCTCGATGTGCGGCAATCCGGCGGCCACCGTGGCGTCACGGGCCGCGGCCAGCGCCTCGTCCTCGCCGACCAGCGTGGCGGTGAGGTACTCCTCCACCTCCACCCAGCGCTCTCCCGGCCCGGCGTTCATGCACGGTCTACTTCGGTGATGGCTGCTTCCAGCCGTTCCACCTTGCCGGTCAGCTCACCGTAGTAGCCGGGCCGGATGTCCGCTTTCAGGACCAGCGAGACGCGCTCACCGAACTGCCCGACGGCCTCCGTGGCCCGCTTGATCACGTCGAAGACCTCGTCCCACTCACCCTCGATGGTGGTGAACATGGCATCCGTCTTATTGGGCAGGCCTGATTCGCGGACGATTTTCACGGCGGCGGCGACGGCCCCGTGGACCGAAGCGTCGTGCGGTGCGGGCCCTTTGGCAGGCGCGCCGGACGGAGAAACAGAGAAGGCTACAAGCATGAGCCCAGTCTTACACAGCCACCTGCGGCGCAACAGGCTTTGCCATGGCGGTAGTCCGTGGCGGCGGGCTTTGGCAGGATGGGGTGGACCACACTTCCCCGGGAGGCACGTTTTATGCTGATCCTCGTCATCAACTCCGGCTCCTCGTCCCTGAAGTACCAGGTGCGCGAGGTCCCCTCGGATGACAATGCCGTTCTGGCCGATGGCAGCATCGAGCAGATCGGCGACGGTGACGTCCGCGACCACACCGACGCCCTTGAGGCCATGGCCACGGAGCTGGACCGCCAACTCGGCTCCCGCCGCATTGACTGCGTGGGCCACCGGGTGGTGCACGGCGGCGAGGACTATGACCGCCCCGTGCTGATTTCGCCCGAGGTTCTGGCCACGATCGAGCGCCTCAGCGCGCTGGCACCGCTCCACAACCCGGCGAACGCCGAAGGCATCCGGGCCATCGGCCAGAAGTGGCCTGACATTCCCCAGGTTGCCGTCTTCGACACGGCCTTCCACCGCACCTTGCCCGAACATGCCTGGCGTTATGCGCTGCCCGATGAGCTGTACCGCGAACATGGAATCCGGCGCTACGGCTTCCACGGCAGCAGCTTTGAATACGTCACCGGAGAGGCGGCCAGGCTGCTCGGCATCCCGCTCGGTTCCTTCAGCGCCGTGATTGCGCATGTGGGCAACGGGGCCTCGGCCACCGCCATCTCCGGCGGGCAAAGCGTGGATACCTCCATGGGGCTGACCCCGCTGGAGGGTCTGGTCATGGGCACCCGGCCGGGCGATCTCGATCCGGGGCTGGTGCTCTTTCTGCAGCAGGCCGGCCGGACCCCGGACGATCTGCAAGACCTGTTCAACCATGAATCCGGCCTGAAAGCTCTCGCCGGAGAGAGCGACATGCGCAAGATCGTCGAAGCGGCAAACAACGACGACGCCAAGGCGGCCCTCGCGCTGGAGGTGGCGAGCTACCGGCTGGCCAAGTACGTCGGCGCCTACCATGTTGCCTGCGGCGGAGCCCAGGCCCTGGTCTTTACCGCCGGCGTAGGTGAGCATTCTGCGGCCTTCCGCACCCTCGCCGTCGACCGCCTCGGCCCGTTGGGCATCACCCTGGACAGCGAAGCCAACGAGGCCGCCGACGATCCCGAGGAGGCGTGCGTGATCACCGACGCCGGATCCGCCATTCCCGTCCTGGTGGTGCCCACGGACGAAGAAAAGGTCATCGCCGAGGCGGCAGCCGCCGTCGTTAGTCAGCGCAGTTAGCCGGCGCGCTCCTCAGCCGGCGCGGTTAAGTGCGCTGCGCTCCCTGTCAGCCCTTGAGGTGCGCCCGCTCCTTCGTCGAATTTTCGATATCCGACGCCGTGGCTTCGATCAGCTGATGCGCCAGGTCCGACAGGGCCCGTGCCGCGGCCAGCTCATCGCCGATGCTGGGGACATCGGAGTCGATCGGGTTGAGCCGGGCCAAGCCGATTCCCCTGTGATCTCGTCCGCCGTCCGCCGTCAACTTCGCCTCGGCCCGCGTTTTCCCTTCATACTCGTCGATGACGATCTCCACCGACCAGCGCTTTTCCTCCATGGTCACCGCCTCCTCTAACACCCCCACCTTCCGACGCCATGGCAACTGCGTCAAGGGTCCGCGGACACAGAGTTTGCCGGTCCGGCCTAGCCCCAGCCGGCAAGTCGGAGCAGGGCCGCCGCAGCGGCGCCGGCGATGACGACGACGAGGAACGGCGCGCGCAGCACCAGGGCAACCGCCGCGGCCAGCAGTGCACCGAACCGCGCATCGAAGGTCAGCTGCTGCCCGGAGGAGAACGCGTTGACCACGGTCAACGAGGCCAGCAAGCCGATGGTCAACGTGGCAGCAACGCGGGACATCCGCTCGTTCTTCATCCACTTCGCCGGTACCAGATAGCCCACGAGTTTGGTGGCGTAGCTGACCACGCAGGCAACGATGATCCAGAACCACAGACTCATTCGGGCCTCCTGTCCTGCGGGCCGTTCTCGGCCCGGCCGCGGCTGGCCGTGGCGTCTTCGGGCAGCACCATGTGGTGGCAGTCGTGCTCGGAATACGGCTCGTCGTAGGGTTCGATGTCCGGGGCCATGCCGGCGGGAACACGATTATGCGCGGACCAGCCGATGACCCCGGCGACACCCGCGGCGACGAGAATGGGAACGCCGCTGGGCAGGAAGGGAACAGCCAGCAGCGTGGCCAAACCGCAGACGACGGCGATGGCGGCCGGCTCCTTGCCCCTGAGCCGGGGCCACAGCAGTGCCAGGAACGCCGCCACGGCTGCCCCGTCCAGTCCCCACTGCTTCGGGTCTCCCAACGCATTGCCGGCGAGCGCGCCGACGGCGGTGAACAGGTTCCACAGGATGAAGATGCCCACCCCGGCGGCCCAGAAGCCGCGGCGCTGCTCGCCCGGGTCGGTCTGCCCGGAGGCAGTGGCGGTGGACTCGTCGATGGTGACCTGGGCGGCGAGCAGTTTCCGCCAGGTCCGCGGCGACAGGAGTGCGTTCATCTGCATGCCGTAGATCCCGTTGCGGATGCCCAGCAGGGCCGAGGCGCTCATCGCCGCGATGCCGGTGCCGCCGCCGCTGATGACGCCAATGAAGGCGAACTGGGAGCCGCCGCTGAAGAGCAGGAAACTCAGGGCCATGGTCTGCCAGAAATCCAGGCCGGAAGCCACGGACAGGGCACCGAACGAAATCCCGTAGAGCCCGGTGGCGATGGCGATGGAAAGCCCCACCTTCACCGCGGGGGACTGCAAAAACTTCACCCCACCAGACTAGTCCTCCACGGGAGCTACAGCGCCTCCTGCGCGTGGCCGTTGATGGCGTCAGCGGCCCGGATGAGGGCCAGGTGCGAGAAGGCCTGCGGATAGTTGCCCGCCATGCGCTTGTTCACCGGGTCGTACTCTTCGGCCATCAGCCCCAGCTCGTTGGCGTAGCCCACCAGCTGGTCCATCAGCTCGCGGGCGTCTTCGATCCGGCCGGACCGCGCGTACTGCTCCACCAGCCAGAAGGAACAGGCCAGGAACGGGTGCTCGCCCGGCTCCAAGCCATCCACGCCGGCTTCCGTCCGGTACCTCAGGATCAGGCCGGCCTCTTCGACCAGCTCCTGCTCGAGGCGGGCCACGGTATCCAGCATCACGTCGTCGTCGTACTTCACGAAGCCCACCTGCGGGATGACCAGCAGGGAAGCGTCCACTTCGGTGCTGCCGTAGGTCTGGACGAAGGAATTGATCTCCTTGTTGAAACCCTGGTCCATGATCTCGTCACGCAGTTCGTCGCGGAGCTTCTTCCAGTGCTCGGCCTCGCCGTCCAGCCCGTGGTCCCGCACACCCCGGACACCGCGGTCGAAGGCAGCCCACATCATCACGCGCGAGTGAGTGAAGTACTTCTTCTCGCCGCGCATCTCCCAGATGCCGTGGTCCTTGCTGTCGAAGTGCTTCTCGATGTAATGCAGCAGCGCCTTCTGCAGGGGCCAGGAGAAGTGGTCCTCCTTGCCGCCCATGTTGCGCAGCTTCTCGAGCACGACCATGACCTCGCCGATCACGTCGGCCTGGTACTGCCCGACGGCGCCGTTGCCGATCCGCACCGGCTTGGAGTCCGCGTAGCCGGGGAACTGGTCCAGCTCCCGCTCGGCCAGATGGCGCTCCCCGGCCAGGCCGTACATGATCTGTAGGTCCTCCGGGTCACCGGCGACCGCGCGCAGGAGCCAGTTGCGCCATTCCAGCGCCTCGGTCTCATAGCCGTGCGTCATCATGGATTCCAGCGTCAGGGCGGCATCCCGGAGCCAGACGTACCGGTAGTCCCAGTTGCGTTCCCCGCCGAAATGCTCGGGCAGCGACGTCGTGGGAGCGGCCACGATGCCGCCGGTCGTCTCGTGCGTCAGCGCGCGCAGCACCAGCAGCGAGCGCTTGACCATCTCGTGGTATTCGCCCTGCGGCGGGAAGCGCGAGCACCAGTCGCGCCAGTACTTCAGGGTCTCGTCCAGCGCCTTGTCCACGTCGATCATGTCCGGGACTTCGCGGTGCGATGGGAACCAGCACAGCTCGAAGTCCACCGTTTCGCCCGCCTTGACCTCGAACTGGCCCCGGTGGCGGCGCTCCTTGGCGGTGGGCAGGTTGGACCCGTGCAGCACTACCGCGTCCGGCCCGGCGATGCCGACGATGGATTCCTCGTCGGTGTCGGCGTTCCTGACCCGGTTGACCCACGGCACCACCACGCCGTAACCGAACCGCACGACAACCTCCTGGGTGATGGTCACGGTGCCGCTGACACCTTCTACCCGCCGGACAAGGGAGGCGCGGCGGTCTCCCACCGGCATGAATTCGGTAATGGTTGCTTCGCCGGTATCCGTCTTCCAATGCGTGCGGAGCACAAAGCTGGAGTCTATGTAACTGCGTTCGACGACGACGGCGGCTCCGGCGCGCTTCTTGCGTTCTGCTTCGTCTTCCTCGTCTGCCCCGGTGAGTTTGCCTTCCTCGGCGTGGACGGATTCTTCCCGCTCGGCGAGGTCTCCGCGCGGGTCTTTGGCTTGCCCGCGGACCTCACCGCCGCGGTGTGCGGCCTCCGTGGTGGTGCTGCCCCCGGCCGCCTTCAGGCGCTGGTTCTGGTTCCGGTTCTGGTCGGCGACTTTTGCCGTAGCTGTGCCGCCGGCATCCGCTTTGCCCTCCGTAGACCCGTCCCGGTCCCGGGCTTTCGCATCGGCGCCGCTCGCGGCTGTGTCGGGGGCGATCTCCTTGCCGGCGTCGCGGGCGCTCTCGGCAGGCCCGGCGCCTTCACCCGCCGCCTTCCCTGCGGGCCCGGTGCCCAACGGCACGCCTGTTTGCTCATGGCTACCGTCCGGCGCCAGCAGCCAGCGGCCGTGCTCCGGTGTGCCCAGCAGGGCACCGAACGTGGAGTCTGAATCGAAGCGCGGGAAGCAGAGCCAGTCCATGCTGCCGTCCCTGGAGACCAGTGCCCCCGTGTGCAGATCCGATATGAGCGCGTAGTCCTCAATTGGAGATGCCATTTCTCCACTCAACCACAGGCAGGAGCGGGTGTGCCACGGTCCGGGTTAATCTGCCGCGACTATCCGCCCTGCTGGTGCCGTCCTCGGGGGTGCAACGTCTGCCGGACACCGCAAGCTCAGGAACCGGCCTCCAGCTGTTCCAGCAACTGCCGCACTTGCACGGGCCGGTTGGTGGTGATTTCGTGGATCCCCAGCTCGTGGCAAAGCCGGACGTCTTCCGGGTCATTGACGGTCCAAACCCTGAAGCGCAGGCCCGCCGCGAGCCAACGCTCGATCAGCGGCCGGTGCGACCTGATGTAGTCGACGCCCGGGCCCGCCATCCCCACGGCGCGTTGTTCGATCAGCGCCTCGCCTTCGGATAGCGCCCGGCGCAGCAGCGCCACTACGGCGCCCACAGTCAGGGAGCCCATGAAGAGGGAACTCTTGATCTCCTCGGCCTCAATGTTGTCCAGCAACTGGCACAAGTGGTCCGTAGGCACATGGTCTTCCAGATGTTTGGCTGTGTCGGGGTGGAAGCTCATGAACGAGAGCTTGAGGTTGTCCAACCTTGACGTCTCCGGGTCCCACCCCTCCGCCATCAGGTACTTCAGCAGTTCGTCCTCGAGGGTCTGGCCGAACGGGCTGGGATGCTTAAGCTCGATCGCCAGGTCCAGCGGCCGGCCGGCCTCGCGCATGAGGTCGATCAGCGCGTCCAGCGTGAGCAACTGGTCCGCCACGCCACCGTACTCAGGCGGAATCGGCACGCCGCGCCACGACGAGAAGTCCAGCCGCAGCAGCTCTTCGAGCGTGTGGTCGGCTACGTGGCCGGTACCGGTGGACGTGCGGTCCAGATCGAAGTCGTGGAAGCAGATCAGCTTCAGGTCCGCAGTCAGGTGGATGTCGCACTCAAGCCCATCGGCGCCGTCGGTAATCGCCTGCAGGTAGGCGGCCCGGGTGTTTTCCGCGTACTGTTCGCTGGAACCGCGATGGGCGAAGATCTTGTGCTTCATGGTTTTCACCGTACGTGAATTTGCCGACCGGAACCCGCTTTCACGACGGCGGACTGGTTAACTTAGCTTGACGGGTCCCAGAACTTTTTGCCGCGGAGGCCAGATGACCACACAGCTGATGTACGACGACGGCCGCAGCGTTATCGGGGACGCCGAACGCGCCGCCGGGCTGACGAAGATGAAACGCCTGGCCACCGGCATGCTGGGGCTCATGGCGGTGATTTTCATTGTGTCCTTCGCCCTGCAGGAGCAGTATCCCTGGCTGCAGTACGTCCGCGCCGCGGCCGAAGGCGGCATGGTGGGCGCACTTGCGGACTGGTTCGCGGTCACGGCGCTGTTCAAGCACCCGATGGGCCTGAAGATCCCGCACACGGCGATCATCCCGCGCAAGAAGGACCAGATCGGCGCCAGCCTCGGCTATTTTGTGGAGGAGAACTTCCTCTCCGAAGAGGTGGTCAAAACCAAGATCGCCTCGCTGGGGGTTTCCGCAAAAACCGGCGCCTGGCTGGCCCGGCCCGAAAACGCGGACCGGGTGGCCAGGGAAGGCGCCACCGCCATCCGCGCGGCAATGCTGGTCCTCAACGACGAGGATGTCCAGGACGTCATCGAGTCGATGGCGCGGCGGCATCTGCTGGATCCGGAATGGGGCCCGCCGCTGGGCAAGCTCGCCAAGCGGCTGCTCGACGACGGGCACCACCTGAAACTGGTGGAACTGCTCCTGGACCGTGCAGCTGACTGGGTTTTGGACAACCAGGAAACGGTGGCCCGTCTGGTGGCGGACCGCTCCCCCACCTGGGTTCCTTCCTTTGTGGACTCGCTGATGGGCGACAAGGTCCACCTCGAGCTGTACAAGTTCATCGCCGCCGTACAGGCGGACCCGGAGCACCAGGTCCGGCAGCAGCTTGACGTCTACCTCCAGTCGCTGGCCCAGGATCTGCAGACCGACCCGGACATGATCGCCCGGGTGGAAAACCTCAAGAAGAACGCACTGGGCGACCCGGAAGTACGCCAGCTGGCGGTCCGGACATGGGACACCCTCAAGCGCGCCCTGCTGGAGGCCGTCGAGGATCCGCAGAGCGAGCTCAGCCGCAAGTTCACCACGGCCGTCCGCGACTTCGGCAACCGGCTGGCCACGGACAAGGAACTCGCGGCCAAGGTGGACGGCTGGATCGAGGACGCCGCGGGTTACCTGGTCCGGACCTACCGGTCCCAGATCGCGTCCGTCATCACCGAAACGGTGGAGCGCTGGGATGCCGAGGAAACCTCCCGCAAGATCGAGTTGCAGGTCGGCAGGGACCTGCAGTTCATCCGGATCAACGGCACGGTGGTAGGGTCCCTGGCCGGACTGGTGATCTTCGCCGTTGCGCACGCCATCTTCGGTTAGCTCCGCAATGGGCGCGTGCTCCGGAGCGTCGCGGAGCACGCGCCCTTCGCGGAGCACCCTCCCAACCCGGAGCGCGAGGCCCGGTCAGACGTCGTCCGGCTCGGCCCCGCGGTGCTGCCCGGTCTGCGGGTCCGTCTCGGCCGGCAGGTCCGGCCCGGGCGACGCCGCAAGATCCTCGGGCCGAGGCGGCTGGGAGGACTCAGGCCCGGCATGCGTCGTGGACAACGAGCTCGCGCCCACCACCGCGCCTGCAGCTGCACCATCGGCACCTGCCGCCAGCTCCTTGCGCCTGCCCGGAATCAGCTTTTTGCGCGGAATCAGGTGCTTGCGCTGGGCCAGCTCCTCCACCAGGGGCATCGGCAGCGTCAGCGGCGGCTCGCCGAAGGCCTCGCGGGTGGATTCGATGACGCGTCGGCCCATCATGTGATTCCCGGCACCGCCCACCACGGCACCAATACCGAACGGCACAGCACGGCCGAGCAGGGCGGTACCCTGCTTGGCCAGGAACTTCTTCAGGAAACGCCGGCGCATGCTGTCCATGATGGTGCCCATCATGCCCGCAGGCATGCTGGTGCCGATGACGTTGCCCCATGCCTGGCCCGGCTTGTTCCGCCCGTTGGTCTGGCCTGCCAGTTCACGGATCAGGGCGCTGCCTTCTTCGCCCATCAGGATGGCCATGACCATGGTGCGGGACCGTTCCGGGTTGTCCGTGTGGATTCCGTGCAGCTCAGCGATGGACTGGGCATAGAGCGCGGTCGCCTCCAGGAATCCTACGGTCGCTGCGGCGGAAAGTCCCAGGGCGGCGATGGTGCCCACGCCCGGGATCAGTGCGGATCCGCCCACGGCCGCCCCGCCCCCGGTGATGGCGGACAAATAGTACTTCTCGAGCTTCGCGGACAGCTCCGCCGGCGAGGCCTCCGGATACTTGCTCCGCAGCCGGTTCAGGTTGGCCAGTACCAGCGGGCGCTGGACATCAAGAGCCTTCATAATTCCGTTGGCAACACCCGGTTTGGGGTTGCCCTTCTCGTCAAAAGCCGCGCCGGCAGCCATCTTGACCGCCGGGTTGAATTTCCTGTTCTTCGCCACGAAGTCCTCCTTGAGGTAGCGGACATGGCCGTTCGCTTTAACACTAGATCACCGGCTCGGCAGCACGCCGGGAACCGGCAATTTTCCCCCGCACGGGAACAAGATCAGTATGCTGAGGAAAGTACCGCAGTATTCCTCTATCGACGTCCGCGGCCACTGGCAGGCGGGCGTCAGGAACAAGGAGTAGTTGGTTATGAGAATCGGATCTTCGATTGCCCTGATCGCCATCGGCGCCATCCTCGCGTTCGCGGTGGCCGACGTCGTCGACTTTATCGACCTGACGCTGGTCGGCTGGATCCTGATGGGCGTTGGCGTGCTCGGCCTGATCATCTCGGTAGTCATGGCGGGCACCAGCAGGCGCCGCGTGACCGAGAGCCGCCAGCTGCACGATCCGCACACAGGGGAGACCGTCCGCAGGGACGACACCCGGGACAACGGCCTCTAGCCCAGGTAGGCCTTCAGGAAAATGCCGACGTCGCGGATCTCTTCCGGCCCGATGTTGTGCCCCATCCCGGGATAGGTGCGCGCCGTGAGCCGGGTGTGGGCCTCCAGCCAGTCCGCCGCATAGTCCACCGCGTCCTGATGGATTACCACGTCGGCGGCGTCCCGTCCCCAGAAAAACGGCAGCGTGCCGTCCAGGTCATCCGTCAGGGTCAGCAGTTCGTTCTGCAGCACAAAACCTGAAAGCCCGACGGCGGCACGAAAGGCCGTGGGCCGCAGCCGGATCAGCGTTGTCGCCATGGCCATGCCCTGGGAGAAGCCCAGCAGGCTGGTCCCGGTGAACTTGCCGGATGCCAGCACCGGGTCCAGCCAGGCGAAGACCTTGTTTGCCGAGCTGACGACGTCGGCAAAGTCCGAGGCAAGGAACGCGTCCAGCAGGAACCAGCCGTAGTTGGCCCCGACATCGAAGTGGCCGCGCAGCGCCACCCCGGTCACGTTCGCGGGCAGCGCCTCGAACAGCGGCAGCACCCGCTCCTCGGAGGAACCGTAACCGTGGATCATGACCAGCAGCTCGGTGCCGGCGCGCTCATCCTCGGGGCGGGACCATACGGCAGTCGTCATGGACTACTTCTACCATTCGCGGGCCGAGGGCATCGCGCGTGCCGGGCGGTGGCACCATGCGGGCAGGCCGGTCAGCGCGGCTTCTTACTGCCCAGCGCGACCAATGAAAGCACAATTCCCACTCCGCTGATCCCGGTGGCGATGAACGAGGCAACCGGATGCCCGCCGGTGAGCACGGCCGCGGCGAGGGACAGCGGCAGCCACAGCACCGCCCAACCGAGCACGCCGAACAGCGGCGCGTAGCGTTCCCCGCGTGCCGTCCAGCGATAGGCGAAGACGCCGAAGACCAGGGACAGCAGGCCGCCGCCGATCATCACAACGGCACCGAACCCGCCCAGCCCCAGGTTCCCGGAGGACCCCACCAGCAGCGCTGTCAGGGCGTCCACCCCGATCACCACCACACCCAGTCCGGCCATCAGGAAAAGCACGTTGCCGGCCTGGAGCAGCATCAACCTGCGCACATCGGCCCTCATGGCACCCACTGTATAAGAGCTGCATCAGAGGCTCTCCAAAACCTTTGGAGGCCCGCTTTTCTGTTTTTATGTTGGTTTTCGTTGACAAGCAGAAACAAACACAGATAAAGTCATCAAAACAAAGATCCACGTGATGCCAGTCACTCCCCCTCCCGGTCCGACTTCTCGAAGGAGAAAACATGTTTGCCGCCGAACGCCACCGCAAGATCGGTGAGCTTGTGGCCGTCAAAAACCGGGCCACCGTGGGTGAACTTGCGGACCGCTTCGACATCACCAAGGAAACCGTCCGCCGCGATCTCGCCACCCTCGAGCAGCAGGGCGTGCTCCGCCGGGTCCACGGCGGCGCCGTGGCGGCCGGCCGTGCCAGCACCAGCGAACAGAGCCTGGGCAGCCGCCAGCTCCAGCGGCACGAGGAGAAGCAGCGGATTGCCCGCAAGGCGCTGGAGCTCATTCCCTCCGGCCCGGCCTCGCTGGTGATCGACGCCGGCACCACCACGGAGCAATTGGCCGAACTGCTGGCTTCCGAGTCCAACGGCCGGCACGAAGACCTGCTGGTCATCACGCACGCGGTCCCCATCGCCTACCGGATCTCCACCGGCTCGAAGCTGCAGCTGGAAATGGTCGGCGGGCGGGTCCGCGGCCTGACCAGCGCCGGAATCGGCGCGCGGACGCTGGAACAGTTTGCCGCCTTGCGCCCGGACATCGCGTTCATCGGAGCCAACGGCATCGATGCCGGCTTCGGCCTAAGCACCCCGGACGCTCTGGAGGCCGCCGTGAAAACTGCAATAGTCCGCTGTGCCCGCCGCGTGGTCGCGCTGGTGGATTCATCCAAACTCGAGGAGGAAACCTTGGTCCGCTTCGCCGGCCTTGAAGAAATCGACACCCTGATTACCGACGCCGCACCCCCGGCCGCGCTGGCCGCGGCGCTCGAGGCCGCGGACGTCGAGGTGGTAGTGGCATGATCATCACCCTTACGGCCAACCCCAGCCTGGACCGCACAGTAGAACTGCCCGGCTCCCTGATCCGCGGCGGCGTACAGCGCGCGGTGGCCGCCTCCCAGCAGGCGGCCGGCAAGGGCGTCAATGTGTCCCGCACCCTGACCGCCTCCGGCGTCGCCAATCTGGCCGTCCTCCCCGGCGACCCCGAGGATCCCGTGATCACCGGGCTGCGGCAGGACGGCCTGGCCTACGTGGGGCTGCCCATCGGTCAGGCCCTGCGCAGCAACATCACGCTGACCGAGCCGGACGGCACCACCACCAAGATCAACGAACCGGGCCCGCACCTGGACGGCAACCGGCAGGAGGAGCTCGCCGCGGCGGTGCTGGCAAAGTGCGACGGCGCGGCCTGGCTTGTGCTCGCCGGTTCCCTGCCGCCGGGCGTACCAGCCGATTTCTACGCCCGGCTCACCGTCCGCGTCCGCGAAGAACTCGGCTCCGCAGCTCCGCGGATTGCCGTGGATTCGTCCGGCGAACCGCTGCGCCAGGCATTTGCCGCCGGCCCGGCCGCCGTGCCGGATCTGGTCAAGCCCAATGCGGAGGAGCTGGCCGAGCTGGCCGGCGTCCACAGCGAGGCGGCGCTGGAGGCGGATCCGGAACTCACCGCGCAGACCGCCGCGCTCCTGCTGGATAAGGGCGCCGAGGCGGTGCTGGCCACGCTGGGCTCCAAGGGCGCCGTCCTCGTCACCCGGGAGGGCGCCTGGTACGCCACGCATCCGCCGGTCAGTGCGCGCAGCACCGTGGGGGCCGGGGATTCCTCCCTGGCCGGCTACCTGCTCGCGCACAGCTCGGGCGCGGGCGCCGCGGACTGCCTCCGCCAGGCCGTAGCCCACGGTGCCGCGGCCGCGGCACTGCCCGGCACCACTCTGCCCGCCCTGTCACAGACGACGCCGGACGCCGTCGTCGTTAGCTCGCTTTCCGTTCCCGCACCCTGACTTCATTCCTTCCAAGCCCACAAGGAGGACGCCATGTCCCACCTCATCACCGAAGAACTTGTCACTCTGGATAAGAACCTCGGCACCACCAGCCAGGATGTGATCCGGCAATTGACCCAGGTGGTGCTCGCCAGCGGCCGCGCCAGCGGGTTCGACGGCCTCTATGCCGACGCCGTCGCCCGCGAGCAGAAGACCGCCACCGGGGTGCCCGGCGGCATCGCCATCCCGCACTGCCGCTCCACTGCGGTGCTCGAACCCACGCTCGCGATGGCGCGGCTGGCGCCCGCCGTGGACTTCGGCGCCAAGGACGGCCCGGCCGACCTGGTCTTCTTCATCGCCGCGCCCGAGGGAGCCGACAAGGAGCACCTGAAGCTGCTCTCCAAGCTCGCCCGCTCCCTGATCAAGAAGGACTTCACCGCCAGCCTGCGGGCCGCCGAGTCGCCTGCGGACATCGTGGCACTGGTCAACGGCGCGCTCTTCCCGGACGAAGGTGCTCCGGCCGGCGCCGCTGCGGGTTCCAGTGCCGGTGCCACGGCAGGCGCCGGTGCAGCCGGTTCCGCCGCCGGCACCGCCACCGCTACCGCTACCGACCAGCACGGCCGGCACGCCGCTGCTGCCGCAGCCGATCCCAACCGCCCCAAGTCCCTCGTTGCCGTCACGGCCTGCCCCACCGGCATCGCCCACACGTACATGGCAGCCGATTCCCTGGTCGCCGCGGGCAAGGAGGCCGGCATCGAGGTGCAGGTCGAGACCCAGGGCTCGGCCGGCGCGACACCGCTGGATCCGGCCGTCATCGACAGGGCTGACGCCGTGATCTTCGCCGTCGACGTCGATGTGCGCGAGAAGGAACGGTTCGCGGGCAAGCCGGTCATCCAGTCCCCCGTCAAGCGGGCCATCGACGAACCGGACGTGATGCTCCGCGAGGCGCTGGCCGCGGCGGACGATCCGAACGCCCGGCGCGTCAGCGGCACCGCCGACGTGGCCTCGCACCAGACCGGCCAGACCGGCGAAAGCATCGGCGCCAAGCTCAAGCGCGCCCTGCTGACCGGCGTTAGCTACATGATCCCGTTTGTTGCCGGCGGCGGACTGCTCATTGCGCTGGGCTTCCTGCTCGGCGGCTACGCCATCACCGATGTTGCGGACACCGTGGTGCTGGAGAACAACTTCGGCAACCTGCCCGACGGCGGACTGCTCACCTACCTGGGTGCCGTCGCCTTCAAGATCGGCGCGCTGTCCATGGCCTTCCTGGTCCCCGCGCTGGCCGGCTACATTGCCTATGCCATTGCGGACCGGCCGGGCATCGCCCCGGGCTTCACCGCCGGCGCGGTTGCGGGCTTCATGGGCGCGGGCTTCCTGGGCGGCCTGGTCGGCGGCCTGCTGGCCGGCTGGATTGCCCACCTGATCGGGCAATGGTCCGTCCCGCGCTGGCTGCGCGGCCTGATGCCCGTGGTGATCATCCCGCTGCTGGCCTCCATTGTGGCCTCGGGCCTGATGTTCCTGGTGCTCGGCGGCCCGATCGCCGGCCTGACCACTGCGCTGAACGCCTGGCTCTCCGGCCTGACCGGTGTTTCCGCCGCCGCCTTGGGCATCATCCTGGGTCTGATGATGTGCTTCGACCTCGGCGGACCGGTCAACAAGGTTGCCTATGCCTTCGCCGTCGCCGGTCTCGGTGCGGGCAGCGCCGACAACCAAGCCCCGTGGATGATCATGGCCACCGTGATGGCGGCCGGCATGGTGCCGCCGCTGGCGATGGCCCTGGCCACGGTGCTGGACCGCAAGCGCTTCTCGCTGGCCGAACGCGAAAACGGCAAGGCCGCCTGGCTGCTCGGAGCGGCGTTCATCTCCGAAGGCGCCATTCCGTTCGCCGCGGCCGATCCGCTGCGCGTAATTCCCGCCAGCATGCTCGGCGGAGCGGTAACCGGCGCCCTGACGATGGCCACCGGTGTGACCTCGCAAGCGCCGCACGGAGGCATCTTCGTCTTCTTTGCGATGGGCAATGTGGTTATGTTTGTTGTAGCCGTTGTGGTGGGAGCTATCATTTCGGCCCTGGCCGTCCTGGCCCTGAAACGCTACGCAACGAAGAAGACCGCTCCGGCAGAAACTGTCGCGGCCTAGGCCGCAGCAGCCTACGCTGACAGACAAGCCATCTAGTAGTTGAGCAAGGGGTACGCAATGACCAGCATTACCGGAGTAGGCGTCAGCCCGGGGCGAGTGATCGGGCCGGTTCTGCAGATGCCACCGGCCGTCGCCGAGCCGGCACCCGGCGCCGGGCTGCCGGCCGGAGCCACCGCCGAAGGAGAGGCCGAAAGGCTGCGTGCCGCGGCGAAGACGGTCCAGGCTGCGCTGAAGGACCGCGCCGCCGGGGCACGCAAGGAGGCGGCCGAGGTCCTCCAGGCTACCGCGCTGATGGCCGCGGATCCGATGCTGCTCAAGTCCGCGGTCAAGCTGCTGGAGGCCGGCCGCGGCACCGAACGCGCCATCTGGGAAGCAGCGGAGCAGGTCGCCGAACAGCTCAAGTCGCTCGGCGGCTACATGGCCGAACGCGCCACCGACGTGCTCGACGTCCGCGCGCGGATCGTGGCCGAGCTGCGCGGCGAACCGGCCCCGGGCATCCCCGCCTCGGACGTCCCGTTCGTGCTGGCCGCCGAGGACCTGGCACCGGCGGACACCGCCACGCTGGATCCGGCGCTGGTGCTGGCGCTGGTCACCTCCGGCGGCGGGCCGCAGTCCCACACCGCCATCATCGCCCGCTCGCTCGGGCTGCCCGCCGTCGTCGCCGCCACCGGTGCCACGAAGCTGGCTCCGGGCACCGAGGTCTTCGTGGACGGCGCCACGGGCATTGTCACGTCCTCCCCGGGGGAGGCAGAGCGCGACCTCGCTACGGCCTATGCCTCCCGTGAACCGCTGCAGCCCTTTGACGGCACGGGTATGACGGCGGATGGCCACCTGGTCCCGCTGCTCTCCAACGTGGGCGGGGGCCACGATGCCCTGAAGGCCGCCGAGGCAGGTGCCGAGGGGGTTGGCCTGCTGCGCACCGAATTCTGCTTCCTTAACCGCGATGCGGAACCCACTATCGACGAACAGGTCGCCGCCTACAAAGCCGTCTTCGACGCCTTCCCGGCCAAGAAGGTGGTGGTCCGGACGCTGGATGCCGGCGCCGACAAGTCGCTGCCGTTCCTGACCGACAGCACCGAGCCCAACCCGGCGCTGGGCGTGCGCGGCTACCGCACGGATCTGGCCACCCCCGGCGTGCTGGAGCGCCAGCTGCAGGCCATCGCCACGGCGGCCGGCCAGAGCGAGGCCGAGGTCTGGGTGATGGCGCCGATGATCTCCACCGCCGAGGAAGCCAGCCGGTTCGCCGGACTGTGCCAGGCAGCTGGGCTGGAAACACCGGGCGTCATGGTGGAAGTTCCCTCCGCCGCGGTGACCGCCGGCTCGGTCCTCAAGCGAGTGGATTTTGCCTCCATCGGCACCAATGACCTGACCCAGTACACGATGGCTGCGGACCGGCAGCTCGGCCCGCTGGCGGCGCTGAACGACCCCTGGCAGCCGGCCGTTCTGCACCTGGTCAAGGCCACCGTGGACGGCGCGGCCAGTCTGCAGGAAGCACCCAAGCCGGTGGGAGTCTGCGGCGAGGCGGCCGCGGACCCGGCCCTCGCCGTCGTACTTGTTGGCCTGGGTATCAACTCGCTGTCCATGAGCGCCCGCTCGCTGGCCGCCGTGGCCGCGGTACTCAAGTCCGTTCCGCTGGAGCAGGCCCAGCAACTGGCCGCCCTGGCGCTGCGAGCTGACAGTGCTGCCGAAGCCCGCGCCGCCGTGCGCGCCGAACTGCCCCTGCTTGAAACCCTCGGACTCTAAGCACGTCCCGTCACAAAGGAGAAACCATGCCCGAACGTATCGCAACCGTCGCCAGCCGCGTTGGCCTGCACGCCCGCCCCGCCGCCATTTTCGCCGAGGCCGCCGGAGACCAGCCGGTGGAAGTCACCATCGCGCTGGAAGGTGCCCCCGCCGACGAGGCCATGGACGCCTCCAGCATCCTGTCCCTGATGAGCCTGGGCGCCGAACACGGCTCCAAGGTAGTGCTGCGGGCCGAGGGGGACGGCGCCGATGCGGCCCTCGACGCCCTGGTGCAGGTACTCGAAACAGACCACGACGCCGAATAGCACCTACCGCTGACAGCGTCACCGTTTCCGGTCCCACCGGTTCCGGGACGGAACAGGCTCCGGTCCAGTCCTGCGACTGAACCGGAGCCTGTGCCGTTGGTTGGGTTGCCGGTGGTGAGCCCGCTGCTACCAGCGGACCTTCTTCTCCGCTGGCCCGCGCCTGTTGCTGGCATGCGTGGGCTTGTGGCTGTTGCCGATGCTGTGCCAGCCGGGCAGGTCCCCCGGGCTCTTGGCGCCCTTGGTGTCAGTGAGCCGCTGCTGCTGCTCTTTGCTCAGTTTCTCAGCGGCAGCGGGGGCAAGATGGACGTTGAGTTCGGCCTTGGCCGCGTCAGGGTTGTTGTCGATGGTGGTCATGGTTCCTCCGTTTTCAGCGATGTACGCCTGAGAGGATGCGCCAGATGCCGGAACAAAGCCCGGCAAAACGGGTCTTTTCATCAAGAGGTACGGGAAAAGAACTCGGAGGCACAGCCTCAACAAGCAGGATTTTCTTTTGGGCAGCTTTGGAGCCGGCCGGTACAGCGGAGACCGTCTCTACTCGAAAATCAGTGTTCCCATGCGTGCAAGCCTAACAGCGCGGCCTAAGTTCGGGTAGATTTTTCTGCAAGAGAATTTGGGGGACGCCATGAAGCAGTTCGATGACCGGTACGACCCGATCTACCAGCGCGGGCACCGGCTACCGGCCGACGGCCGGCCGCAGGACCTTTCCGCAGAGCCCGCGGGCCGGACAGCGGGTAACGGGTCTAAGGCGGGTAGCGCTGGCAACGAACGGGCTGAAGCCGGCTTCGCGGCAGCACCGGCGGCCCGTCCCACCCCGGCGGCCCATCCCACCTCCACCGACCTGACCGGCGCGGCGGGCATCTCCGAGGTCGTACCACCCGAGCTGGCCGGGCGGGAAGAGGAGCACGATGCCGCTCCGGCCCCGCGGTCGAAGTTCAATCCGTTCCTGCTGGCCCTCTGGCTGCTGGGGGCAGGCGCCATTACCTTGGGCTTCTGGGCCGCGCTAGGACCGGTAATGACCATGAACGATCCGTTCGGTACCAGCTCGGGCTTCGGCCCGCCAGAGTGGATGTACCTCCTCGGCATCCTCTCGCCTGGCCTCGTTGCCGGCGGCCTGATGGCTCTCGCCGCCGCACTCGTCCTACACAGCCTGGCCTGGCAGCGCCGCAGGGGTTAGGTCACCCGCCTGGCCGCCGGGTTCAAGCCGGACCTTTCGGAAGCAACAGGTCCACCCAGACTAGCCGGTGGTCGCTGGTGGGGAACGGGAATTCGCCGGTCAGGTCGGCACCCGGCTCCCCCGGCTCGGGCCAGAAGACCCCGGCACCGCTGACATTGAGGTTCTTGGAAGGCAGCACGTAGTCAACCCGCAGGTTTCCCGGCGCGGGGTCGTCCTGGAAGTCGGCCGTGTCCAGCCGCGGATCACCGAGGTGGCTGATGTTGTTGGCTCCCTGCCGCCTGGCCGCCTCCACCGCGCCCCGCGAAGCCGGCTGCGGATCCTGGACCCGCGGGTGCTTCAGCAGCTGGTCGATGGAGCCCGGCCAGGAGCCGCCGTCCCGCGGGTCCGAGTTCTGGTCGCCCATGATGACGAACCGTTCCCCGGGCGTCAGGCCACCATGCTGCCCGGCGTCGTCGTAAATATAGTCGGCCTGCGTGCCGCCGGAGACGTAGTCCGCCCAGAAGCGGATCTCGTCATTGTTCCGCCGCCCGTTGCGGTCCTCATCACCGTCGAAGGACGGCGGCGTCGGATGGCTGGCGAGCAGGTGGACCGGCTTGCCGCCCATCCGCACCGGCACATCCCAGTGGGACTTGCTGGAGAGGCGCAGCGCTTCCTGCGCCTGGGCGGAGTAGTAGTCCGCGGGCATGAGATTGCCCGGCATATCCTGCCAGCGGAACGTCTGGAAAGTGCGGATGCCCGGCGTTTCGATCGGGAATCTGGACAGCACCACCATGCCGTACTGCCCCTCGAATTCGCCGAAACCGAACGCATCATCGGCAGTGCCCAGTTCGCCGTCGTTATTCAGATCCAGCCCCGAATCGACGCCGGTGTTGGACGGGGCGGTGTAGGCGTACGGGTAGCTCACGGGCGCCTGGCCGTGCTGGCTGACTTCCAGGTAGTTCGTCCGGAACAGGTCCACCGCCGCATGGTCCTGGTCGTAGTCGAACTCGTTGAGCAGCAGGATGTCCGGGGTGTTCCGCTGGATCACTTCGGCAATGTTCCGGGCCTGCGCATTGCCCGGCATGGCCAGGTCCGCCGCCAGCTGGCCTTGGGCGGCACGGTTGAGGCTGGCGTTGTAGGTGGCGATCCTGACGGTGTCCTGCGGCATCTTCCCAGTATGCGGTTCGCCTGCCGGAAGAACGGCAGGCGAACGCTTGTGTCAGGTGCGGGTCTTGTGGCGGCCGTGGCGCGGGCTTTCTGGGTTCATCAGGGAGTGCCGGCGGCTGTAGAAGAAGTAGATGACCAGGCCGATTAGCAGCCAGACGCCGAACCTCACCCAGGTCTCCCAGTGCAGTTGCAGCATCAGGAATCCGGAGGCCAGCACGCCGAACGCGGGCACCACGGGCATCCACGGCAGCTTGAACGTGCGGTGCACGTCGGGCCGGGTGCGGCGCAGCACGATCACGGCCACGCAGACCACCACGAAGGCGGCGAGGATGCCGATGTTGGTCAGGTCCGCCACGGCCCGGATCGGGAAGACACCGGCCAGCAGGGCCGAGGCGATGCCGGCGATCCAGGTGACCCGCTGTGGAGTTCCGTGCCGGTCCGTTGCCGCGAACCAGGTGGGCAGCAGGCCGTCGCGGCTCATCGAGAACCAGACGCGCGTGACGCCGAGCAGGAAGGTCAGCATCACGGTCAGGATGGAAACCACCGCGAACGCCGAGATGATAGTCGCGATAACCGGCAGCCCGACATTCTGGAAGGCGGATGCAAAACCGGCGGTGGGGCTGATGTCGGTGTAGTTCTGCATGCCCGTCAGCACCAGCGTCGCCAGCACGTACAGCGTCATGGCGATCACCAGCGAGAGCAGGATGGCCTTGGGCATGTGTTTCTTGCCGTCCACGGCTTCTTCCGCGGCCGTGCTCATGGCGTCGTAACCGAAGACCGCGAAGAACACCGTGGCCGCACCGGCGAACACCGCGCCAAAGCCCGATGGCATGAACGGCGTGTAGTTATCGACGTCGACAAAGAAGAAACCGAGTCCGATGATGAACAGGATCAGCAGGACCTTGAGCCCCACGGCAACGAGTTCGAACCGGCCGAAAGTCTTCGTCCCACGGCTCAGGATCCAGGTGATGAACAGGCAGACCACGATGGCGGGCAGATTGATCACCCCGCCCTCGATCGTGTCCGCCGTGCCCTGCATCCAGATGGGAACGTCTACACCGATTCCGGACATGAACTCGGAGAAGTATCCCGAGATCCCGATGGCGACCACAGCCACGATGGCCGTGTATTCCAGCAGCAGGTCCCAGCCGATGAACCAGCCGATAATTTCGCCAAGGGCAACGTAGCCATAGGTGTAGGCGGAGCCGGCGCGCGGAATCATGCCGGCGAACTCGGCGTAGGAGAGAGCCGCGGCGGCGCTGGCCAGGCCGGCGATCAGGAACGCGATCATGACGGCCGGGCCGACCGGATCGGCGTCTTCGCCGCCGTTGGCCACCAGCCCGGCCAGGGTGAAAATTCCGATACCGATGATGCCGCCGACGCCGATGGCGGTCAGCTGCCACAGACCCAGGCTCTTGAACAGCCCGCTGTCGATGTTCTCGTCTTCAACCAGGTCGATCGGCTTGCGCCGGAGGACCGACTTGCTCCTATCAGGGGTGCTCATGTGCGTACCTTAGAGTCGAAGGTTCTCTGCCCGGGGTCCCCCGCAACCCCGGGCAGCTTAAAGGTGAACTGATAGTAGTCCTCCGGCGGCCGGCAGACTAGGCTTTTGCCCGGTGGGATCCGTCTCCTAGATCAATTCGTCCGAGAGGTGGTTCGGGGTGCCGAAGCGGTGGGCTGTGATGCTGACGGCCTGCTCGTGCAGGAAGGGCAGCATTTCCACCCGGCCCGCCTCGGTGACGGGGTGCGCGTAGACCGCCAGGTCAACCCGTCCCCCGGTAGCTTCGGCGAGCGCCTTGGCGCTCCCGCCGATCAGCCGGATGCGTCCGGCGGTGAACCGGCCCGCACGAGCCAGCCACGCGGCGTCGTTCTCTGTGGTTACCTCGATGTTCCGATCGATCGCCACGGCGCGCAGGGCGGCCGGAAGCTCGACGGCGGTGGACACCTTGACTTCGGAACCGGCCAACACTCCGGCGGCGAGCACGCGGACCAGCTTGGCCAGCGGCTCACCCTCGGCCAGGCGGACGGTCACCGGCAGCGGCAGGTAGCGGAAGACGTTGCGTTCGGCGCTCAGCCCGGTGACGTCCTTGGCCGCGCCGAACTCGGCGGCCCAGGCCTCGGCGTCGGAGGACAGCGAACGTTCCAGGAACACCGCGTCCTCGGCGGACACCGCAGCGTGGGAAAGCCGGGCCGCGTCCAGCAGGTGCCGGGCGCCGTCGTGGGAGACGGCCGCGGCGGCGTGGCTGCGGGCAGGTTCCCACTCGCCCAGGCCGGCCAGGTAGTTGGGGCCGCCGGCCTTGGTGCCGGCGCCCACCGACGACTTCTTCCACCCGCCGAAGGGCTGGCGCTGCACAATGGCGCCGGTGATGCCGCGGTTGACGTACAGGTTGCCGGCCTGGATGTTCTCCAGCCAGTAATCCAGCTCGGCCGGATCCAGCGAGTGCAGCCCGGAGGTCAGCCCGTAGTCGATCTCGTTCTGGATGGCCACGGCCTCCTCGAGGGTTTCGGCGGTCATGACGCCGAGGATCGGGCCGAAGAACTCGGTCAGGTGGTAGTGCGAGCCCCTCTTGACGCCGGTGCGCACGCCCGGGCTCCAGAGCTTGCCGGACTCATCCAGCTTCTCCGGCTTGAGCAGCCAGGTTTCGCCGTCGCCGAGGTTGGTGAGCCCGTCCAGCAGTTTCCCGTTGGCCGGTTCGATCACCGGACCCATCTGGGTGGACGCATCCACCGGGTAGCCCACCTTGAGCGAGGTGACCGCGTCCACCAGCTGGTTGCGGAACCGCGGCGACTGCGCCACCGAGCCCACCAGGATCACCAGCGAGGCCGCCGAACACTTCTGGCCGGCGTGGCCGAAGGCGGACTGCACCACGTCCTTGGCGGCCAGGTCGAAGTCCGCGCTGGGGGTAACGATGATGGCGTTCTTGCCGGAGGTCTCCGCCAGCAGCGGCAGGTCCGGCCGGAAGGAGCGGAACAGTTCCGCCGTCTCGTAGCCGCCGGTGAGGATGACGCGGTCCACGGCAGGATGGGAGATCAGCTGCCGGCCCAGGTCGCGTTCCTCCAGCTGCACCAGCTGCAGCACGTCGCGCGGGATGCCGGCCTCATCGAACGCCTCCCAGATGGCTTCCACCATGACGGCGCCGGTGCGGCGGGCCTGCTTGGCCGGTTTAATCACGACGGCGGAGCCCGCGGCGAGCGCGGCCAGCGTGGACCCTGCGGGGATCGCCACCGGGAAGTTCCACGGCGGTGTCACCACGGTCAGCCTGGACGGGACAAACGCTGCCCCATCCACCGAGTCCAGCTTGCGGGCCAGCTCGGCGTAGTAGTGCGCGAAGTCGATCGCCTCGGAGACTTCCGGATCGGACTGGTCCAGCGTCTTCCCCGCTTCGGCGGCGGCAACTTCCATCAGCCGGGCCCGGTTGGCCGCGAGCTTGTCGCCGGCGAGGTGGAGGACTTCGGCGCGCTCGGCACCGGTCATCCCGCCCCAGGCCTTCGAACGTTCGACGGCGGCCGCGACCACCTTTTCAAGCTGGTCCGGGGTCCGCAGGGTTGCAGCTTCCACGGCGTCGATGCCCAGGGTGGACTCGGGCACGCGGGCCAGGATGGCGCGCCCCCAGGCGAGGTTGGCCGGCAGGGACGGGTCCGTGTCCGGAGTGTTACGGAAGCTGTCCCGGGGAGCAGGGGCTTCCGCCACGTTGCGGTCCTGCTGCCGGTTGGGCAGCGGAACGGTGTTGTCCAGGTTCTCCAGCGAGGCGAGGAAACGCTGCTTCTCGCGTTCGAAGAGCGCCTCGTTTTCGCTCAGCTCGAAAACGGCGGACATGAAGTTTTCCTGGCTCGCCCCCTCTTCGAGCCGGCGGATCAGGTAGGCGATGGCGACGTCGAATTCCTGCGGCTGCACCACGGGCGTGTAGAGCAGCAGCGAGCCGACGTCGCGCTTGACCGCCTCGGCCTGCCCCTGCGCCATGCCCAGGAGCATCTCGAACTCGACTGCCTTCTGCTCGGCGGGGATGCCGCGCTGCTTGGCCAGAAGCCAGGCGAAGGCGACGTCGAACAGATTGTGGCCGGCCACGCCGATGCGGACGGCGTCCACGCGGTCCGGCTGCAGCGAGTAGTTGATGATTCGTTTGTAGTTGGTGTCCGAATCCTGCTTGGTGTTCCAGGTGGCCAGCGGCCAGTCATGCAGCGAGGCCTCAACATGCTCCATCGGCAGGTTGGCGCCCTTGACTACGCGCACCTTGATCGGGGCGCCGCCGGCGGCGCGGCGGGCCTGCGCCCACTGGGTCAGGCGCATCATTGCGGACAGCGCGTCCGGCAGGTAGGCCTGCAGGACGATGCCGCCGGAGAGGTTCTTGAACTCGGGCTTGTCCAGGATCCGGGTGAAGACCGCGATGGTCATCTCCAGGTCCTTGTACTCCTCCATGTCTAGGTTGATGAACTTGGGTGTGGCGGCCTCCGCGGCCTGCCGGTACAGCGGCGTCAGGCTTTCGACGACCTCCTCGACCGCCTCGTCGAAGGCCCACATCGAGTGCGGGGCCACCGTGGAGGACACCTTGATGGAGACATAGTCGACGTCGTCTCGCGCCAGCAGTTTGTGGGTGCCCTCGAGCCGGCGGGATGCCTCGTGCCGGCCCAGCACTGCCTCGCCGAGCAGATTAACGTTCAGCCCGACGTCGTGCTTCTTGATCTTGGCGATCGCGGGACCGAGCTTGGCATCGGTGGCATCCACGATCAGGTGTCCGACCATTTCGCGCAGCACCCGGCGGGCGATCGGAATGACCACCTGCGGCAGGGCCGGCGCCATGGCGCCGCCGAGGCGGACCGCGCTGCGCATGTACCAGGGCAGGAAGGACGGGACCTTGGGCGCCAGCGCCGCGAGGTTCCGTGCAGCCACGTGGAGGTCCTCGGGGCGGATCACGCCGTCGACGAACCCGACGGTGAAGTCCAGGCCGTTGGGATCCTTCAGGACCCCGGCCAACTGCTGCGCGGAGGCATCAACCGGGATCTTGGACGCCTCGGTCAGCCAGTGGCGGACCAGTTTGATGGCATCCTCGGCCAGGTCGTGGACCTGCTCGTCGGCCAGCGCCTGGGGCTGTGCGGCGGGCTCTTTCAGGACATCGGTCATAGCGATTCGGCTCCTTCTGGAACGGGGCTTTTAGTACCTTCTTCCCCTAGTATGCGTCCGCCGTTCGATTAGATAAAGTGATGTTTTCCGATCATTATCCGTTGGTTATCACGAATAATAGGAGTGCCATGCTGGACGTACGCAGGCTGCGCCTCTTGCGCGAGCTGAAGATCCGCGGCACCCTCGCCGAAGTCGCCGCGGCGCTGAACTTCAGCCCGTCCTCCGTGTCCCAGCAACTCGCACTGCTGGAGAAGGAGGCCGGGGTGGAGCTGCTGCGCAAAACCGGGCGCAAAGTGCAGCTGACACCGCAGGCCGAAGTCCTCGTGGCCCACACCGCCGAGCTGCTCCAGACACTGGAGCGGGCCGAGACGGACCTGGCCGCATCGCTGACCACCGTTACCGGCACCGTGCGCGTGGCCGTGTTCCAGTCGGCCGCGCTGGCGCTGATGCCCGATGCCCTGAGCGCCATGCACGCCGGCTATGCGGAGGTGCGGATCGAAATGGTGCAGCGGGAGCCGGAAACCGCGCTGTATGAAACCTGGGCCCGGGACTTCGATCTGGTGGTTGCCGAGCAATACCCCGGGCATGCGGCCCCGCACCACCCTGAGCTGGACCGGACCAGGCTCACCACGGACGCCATCCGGCTGGCCGTCCCGCCGCAGGGCAGCAGCCGCCGTACCGTTGCCTCGGTGGACGATGCCCGCAACTTGCCATGGGTGATGGAGCCGCGCGGCACGGCCTCCCGTCACTGGGCTGAACAGGCCTGCCGTACCGCCGGCTTCGAACCGGACGTGCGTTACGAGACCGCGGACCTGCAGGCCCAGATCCGCCTGATCGAATCCGGCAACGCCGTGGCCTTCATGCCCGATCTGGTCTGGACCGGCCGGAGCACCAGCTGCGAACTGCTGGAGCTTCCCGGCCAACCGCGGCGTACGGTCTTCACTTCAGTCCGCCACGCCAGCGCCCACCGGCCGGCCATCCTGGCGTTCCGCCGGGTGCTGGAGCAGACCGCGGAGCAGGTAGCGGGCACCTAGCCTCGCCGCGCCACTCGGCTCTAGGCATTAAACAGCTGCGGCCCGCCTTTGCCAGGCGGGCCGCAACCGTATCAGTCGGACTATTTGCTATCAGCCTGCGGGCGTGAAGTCCGTTGCCCCGACGAACTCCGGACGCGGTGCGCCGGCGGAGTACGGTTCTTCACAAGTGTTCTCCACACTGTTGAAGACGATGAACACGTTGGAGCGGGAGAACGGCGTGACGTTCCCGTTCGATGCGTGCATGCAGTTGCAATCGAACATGATCGCTCCACCGGCCTTGCCTTCGAGCACATCGATGCCGAAGCGGTCGGCGAACTCGGCCAGGATCCCCTTGTCCGGGACGCCGGCGCCCTGCATCACCAGGGACTTCTTGTAGTTGTCCTCCGGCGTATTGCCATCGCAGGAGATGTACTCCTTGTGGGAGCCGGGCATGATCATCAGCGGCCCGTTGAAGGAGTAGTTGTCCGTCAGCGAGATCGAGATGCTCACGGCGCGCATCCGCGGCATGCCGTCCTCGGCGTGCCAGGTCTCGAAGTCGGAGTGCCACATGAAATCCTTGCCCTCGAAACCGGGCTTGAAGTTCACGCGGGACTGGTGGATGTACACATCTGAGCCCAGCAGCTGCTTGGCCCGGCCGACCACCCGCGGGTCGTTGGCAATCCGCTTGAAGACCTCGCTGGTCTTGTGCACCTCGAAGATTGAACGGACTTCCTGCGACTTGGCCTCCACGATGGTGCGCTCGTCCGCGCGGACCACCGGATCTTCGGAAAGCCGCTTCAGTTCTGCCCGGAAGGTCTCGAGTTCCTCCGGCGTGATGAGCTGCTCGATGGTGAGGTAGCCTTTTTCCTCGTAACCGGCGAGCGTGGCCTCGTCCATGGGGCCCTCAGCCGCAGTTCCCCAGACAACCTTGTCTTCACGGGTCTGGACGCTGGGCTTTCCTGCCACACGTGTCGGATAAACATCAATGCGCGGTTCTGCTGTTGCAGTCATTCCTATCCTCCTCGTTTTCCTTTTTTGCTACCGATAAGGAAAAAGCCCGGCCAGCTTTGGGCTGATCGGACTTTTTACCTGACCGGGGGTCTTAGTGGGCTGGTTCTTCAACCACCAGCGGGTAGACGCCGTTTTCGTCGTGGATTTCGCGTCCGGTGACCGGCGGGTTGAACACGCAGGCCATGCGCAGTTCCGTAGTGGCGCGCACGGTGTGCTTCTCGTTGCCATCCAGCAGGTACATGGTGCCGTCCTTGATTTCGTGGACTTCACCGGTGACCTCGTTGGTCAGGGTACCTTCGCCCTGCACGCAGTAGACGGCTTCGATGTGGTTCGCGTAGTGGAACGTCGACGTCGTACCAGCGTAAATCACGGTGTCGTGGAACGAGAAGCCTACGCCTTCGCCGGCCAGCACCATGCGGCGGCTGCGCCAGGTTTCGGACTTCACGTCGCGGTCGGTGTCGTTCAGATCGTTCAGGTTGGTAACAAGCATGGATGCTCCTTAAGTCTTGGGGGCGTAAATCTTCGGGCAGCGGCGCTGGTTAGAGCGCACCGACCAGTTCGCGTGCACCGGTGACGGTGCTGGCGGCGTCGAGCAGGATCTCGAGGCCGCGCTCCAGTTCCTCGGCGGTGATCGTCAGTGCCGGCATGAGCTTGACAACTTCGCTCTCGGGGCCGGAGGTTTCCACCAGCAGGCCGCGTTCGTAGGCAGCGGCTGCAATCTTGCCGGCGGTTTCGGTGTCCGGGAAGAACACACCTGCCAGCAGGCCGCGGCCGCGGACGCTGGCGCCCTCAACCGTAGCGGCGAGGCGCTCCAGGCCGTCGTGCAGCTGGGCGATACGGGCAGCGACCTGCTGCTGGAAGGCGTCGTCGCGCCAGTAGGTGTTCAGCGCAGCGGTGCCGGTGACGAAGGCCGGGTTGTGGCCGCGGAACGTTCCGTTGTGCTCGCCCGGCTCCCAGACATCGAGTTCCGGACGGAACAGGGTCAGGGCCATCGGCAGGCCGAAGCCGGAGATGGACTTGGACAGGCAGATGATGTCCGGGGTGAAGCCGGCGTCCTCGAAGCTGAAGAACGTGCCGGTGCGGCCGCAGCCGGCCTGGACATCGTCGACGATCAGCAGGATGTCGTGCTTCTTGCACAGCTCGGACAGGCCCTTGAGCCAGCTCAGGCGTGCGGCGTTGAGGCCGCCTTCGCCTTGGACGGTCTCCACGATGACGGCGGCGGGCTTATCCACGCCGGAACCGCTGTCTTCGAGCACCCGCTCCAGCCACAGGAAGTCCGCGGTCTCGCCGTCGAAGTAATCGTCGTAGGGAATCTTGGAGCTGTTGGTCAGCGGGATGCCAGCGCCCTTGCGCTTCATCGAGTTGCCCGTTACGGACAGCGAGCCCAGCGTCATGCCGTGGAACGCGTTGGTGAAGCTGAGGATGTGCTGGCGCCCGGTGACCTTGCGGGCCAGCTTGAGGGCGGCCTCGACCGAGTTGGTGCCGGTGGGGCCGGGGAACATGACCTTGTGGTCCATGCCGCGCGGCTTGAGGATGACCTCCTGGAAGGTTTCCAGGAAACGGCGCTTGGCCGGGGTCTTCATGTCCAGCGAGTGCACCACGGCGCCGCTGCGCAGGTAGTCCAGCAGCGGCTCGAGCAGCAGCGGGTTGTTGTGGCCGTAGTTCAGCGCGCCGGCGCCGGAGAAGAAGTCAAGGTATTCCTTGCCGTCTTCGGCGTACATCGTGCTGCCCTGCGAGCGTTCGAAAACGGCGGGCCAGCTGCGGCAATATCCACGGACCTCTGATTCAAGCGTTTCAAAAATATCAGTCATGAGAAAGTACTTCCTTCATGTGGTGCGGCCGCTGCAACCTCCTGGGAGGTACGCGCAATGCAGCCGCGGATTAACAAAATTAGTGCTGGAGCAAAACTGCGGAGAAAAGCAGGACGAACAGGGATTGATTACCTAGTTCAGCGGGCCGATCCGGAACAGGAATTCCGTGTCATGGCCGTCGGGGTACATGCTCCGGGTAAACAGGGGATCGCGCTCCAGCGGAACATCCCGGCGCTCGGCAAAGCTGGAGAACAGCCGCATTGATGCAGCGTTGTCGTCTGTGATCGTCGTTTCGACGAAGTCGGAATCCAGCCGTGCGGCCAACTCATCGAGCATGGTGGCGGCGAGTTTCTGACCTCGGAACGCTTGGTTGACGGCAACCTGCCACACCATGAGGGTGCCCGGCTCATCGGGACGTACGTAGCCGGTAACAAAACCGGCCGGTTCATCATCAATGGTGGCCACGACTGACGTCTCCGCGAAGTCGCGGCACCACAGCAAGTAGGAATAGGACGAATTCAAATCCAGGACCTGGGAGTCCTTCGCCATGCGCCACAGCGCGGCGCCGTCATTCAGGGTTGGTTTACGGAATTTTGCTTCTAGCCTCGGACGTGTCTGGGTTTCTGCGAGTTCTTGAACCATCTATTCGACCGTAACGAGATCTGGATGATAATCAACCTGACATCGGCGGATTTGACAGGTTTTGGCCGCCTAGGGGGTTCCCGGGCCCTCTTCGGTGCATTCCGGGTTTGGCCTTATTTTGATTGGCAATCGGCGAAATAACGACGGCGGATATCGCCGCAATAATTATCGTTACCATTCCGTGACATTCAGGGTGTGACAAAACCGACAAATTGAGTCAAAAAGGTCGGTTCCCGGGAGCGCCGGCCACGCGAACGGCCGATTCACGCACCTCGGCGGCCTTGATTAAAGCACAGTACCCCTGCCCGACATATCGTCTGGCAGGGGTACTGCAGCGGTGGGCCCTGCGGGGATCGAACCCGCGACCCGCGGATTAAAAGTCCGATGCTCTACCAACTGAGCTAAAGGCCCGCCAGCCATCCGGCCGGATGCAAGACCCGGACCAAATTGACCGCTACTTACTTTATCGCACCCACGCCCCTACAGATGAATCGCCGGTCCTCGACCGATATGAACCGTAGGAGTATCGTCATGGCATGAACGGAAACAACGGATTTGACGCACCCCGGCCGCATAAGCCAAAGCCATTTGCTCCGTTGGACTTCGAAGGATTCACCGGCGGGGCGGACCCGGCACGGGTTTCCGAAGCGGCCCATCTGGCAGCGCAGGCACTGGTCCACCACGGCCGGGAATCGGATGACCCCGAGATCACCAAGCGGCTGGTCAAGCTGGCGGACCAGCAGGGCCTCGAAGCCATCGCGGAGATGTGGGCCGAGAGCCCCGCACGGTCGCTGCCCGGCGCGCTCTGGCGGCTCTACGCCCTGCGCACCGCCACGCAGCAGAACCCCGAGCGCATGTCCGCCTTCTTCAAGGCCGGCAAGGACGTCGCCGAAGTATCCAACGTGGTGGCCGGTGTTGCCGAACCTCCCGGGGCGGACGAAGTCACCAAGATGGCGGACACCATTCTGTCCGGAGCCTTCGACGGCGAATTCGACATCGCGTTGGACCGCTCCGCTGCGTTCTGCCGCGTTGTGGCCCTCGGACAGACGCACCACGCGGACGCTGCCGAACCCGCCAACGAGAATCATGCGGCAAAACTTACGCAGAGCTCCCATCGCCTGATCAAGACGGCAGAGGACCTCGAAGCGGCGGCCATTGCCTGGCGCCGCGGCGAGCTGGACTAGGGCCGCGCAGCCAGTCCCCCACAGCACCGCAGCACCGGCATCGCACCGTCGCCGACCGCGGGGCATGTTAGCCCTGCCCGGCCCGATTTTCCAGCAGATTTAGCGTTTTTTCCCCGTTATTCCGCAGTGGTTGACATCGATGCTCCGGCGTAGAAAACTGAAGGTGGTGTCGAACTGTGGCAGCCCCGGGCTCCAACTTTTAGCCGCTTTGAGCGGCCATCCGCCGAGAGGCGCTCCCAGTTCGGCACCATTATTCTTGTTCACTTTCAGGCGATACTCTTAGCCTTGCGGACGTCCTCAGCTCCGCAGATTTCTTCCACAGCTAGAGACTTTCGGTGAAACAGTGAAGCTAAGCCTCTTCCCCCAGGAGAACAAGAGCCTGGATCTGCTGACCGAGATGGCGGGTCAAATCCCCCACGGCGTCACCACGCTTTCCGAGATCCTCGGCGCGTCGGCAGATGACTACGCTCGGCTGGCCGAAGAACTGCACCAGCATGACGCCAAGGTTTTCGAGCTTCACTTCGCGCTGATGACACACGTACGCACCAGCTTCATCACGCCGCTGCCCCGTGAGGACCTGTTCCAGATCTCCCGGTACATCGTGGAGGCCTACGAAAAGCTCGACGGCGCCGCCGAACTGATCGCCCTGAACCGGGTAAAAAGGCTTTCCACCAGGGCGTCGGAGCAGCTGGAGGTCATCGCCCGCATGTCGGAGCTGACCCGGGACGCGATGGGACGGCTGAGTTCCCTGCTGGATCTGGATGAGTACTACGTGGAAATGCTGCGGCTGGCCAAGCGCGCGGAGCGGACCCACCGCAACTGGACCGCGGAGGCGCAGAAGGAGCTGAAGACCCCCAACTACCTGCGCCACCGGGACGTCGCCAACCAACTCGTGGAAGTCACCAAGGACTTGCGGCGCGTTTCGAACCACGTAGGCCAGATTCTGATCAAGGAATCGTAGGTGGAGCTGTTCCTGTTCGCAGCAGTTGTCGTCTTCGCCGGATCCTTCGCCTTCATCAACGGTTTCCATGACGTATCCAACGCCGTAGCCACTGCCGTCCGCACCCGCGCACTCACGCCGAGCATCGCCGTCGTTCTTGTGGCTTTTTTCAACTTTGCCGGTGCGATGATCTCCACCGGCCTGGCCCTGCTGGTCAGCGAGGCCTGGATCGGCCTGCCGGAAGGGCCCGAGGGCCTCGGCATCCTCATAGCCGGCCTCCTAAGCGCCTGCGGCTGGGGAATCTACACCTGGTGGCGGCGGATGCCTTCCTCGTCCACCCACGCGCTGGTGGGCGGGCTGGTGGGCTCCGGCGCGGCCTCCGCCTTCCTCGGCGGGCACAACATCATCGCCGGGGAGAACTTCATCGGCACGCAGATTGTCCTGCCGCTGCTGCTCAGCCCCGTCATCGCCTTCGCCATCTCCTACGTTGTGGTGTTTCCGCTGACCTGGATTTCGCGCTACACGGTGCCCAAACGGGCCAACGAGAACAACCGGATGCTCCAGTCCATCCTCGCCGGTGCTTTCGCCTTGGGGCACGGACTCCAGGACGGGCAGCGGACCATGGCCGTGCTGCTGTTGGCGCTGGTCGCTGCGGGGCTGGATACCGGGGACCGGATGCCGCTGTGGGTGCAGCTGTTCGCGGCGACCCTGCTGGCCGCCGGCAGCCTGTTTGGCGGCTGGCGCCTCTCGCACACGCTGGGCTACCGGCTGGTGAGGATGGATCCGCTGCGCGGGGCGGTGGCACAAGGCGTGAGTTCGGCCATGCTGTTCTTCGGCGCGATCGCCCTGCACATCCCGCTTTCCAGCACGCACACCATGACCTCCGCCATTCTGGGCGCCGGGGCCAACCAGCGCTTCGACGCCGTCCGCTGGCGCGTCGCGAACCGGGTTTTCCTGACCTGGGTACTGACCGCCGTCGCAACGGCAATCATGGGCGCGGTCTTCTACCTGGCGCTGGACCCGCTGCTGTAGCTTCCGCCAAAGCACGACGGCGGCACCCGGCTGGCGTGTAACCGCCGGGTGCCGCCGCGGGCAGCTGGGCAGACCCCGGTTGAGTACCCGGGGCGCTCCTGGTTAGCCGAAGCGGCCGGAGACGTAGTCTTCCGTGGACTTCTCGCTCGGGTTGTTGAAGATGGTGGGCGTGTCGTTGTATTCGATCAGTTTGCCGGGCTTGCCGGTGCCGGCAATGTTGAAGAACGCCGTCCTGTCCGAGACGCGGGCGGCCTGCTGCATATTGTGGGTCACGATCACCACGGTGTATTCGGTCTTGAGTTCCTCGATCAGGTCCTCGATGGCAAGCGTCGAGATCGGGTCCAGAGCCGAGCACGGCTCATCCATCAGGATCACCTGCGGGGAGACGGCGATGGCACGGGCAATGCACAGGCGCTGCTGCTGGCCGCCGGAGAGGCCGGAGCCCGGCTTGTCCAGACGGTCCTTGACCTCGTTCCACAGGTTGGCACCGGTCAGCGACTTCTCCACCAACGCGTCCGCATCCGACCTGCTGATCCGCTTGTTGTTCAGCTTCACGCCCGCCAGGACATTGTCCCGGATGGACATGGTGGGGAACGGGTTCGGGCGCTGGAAGACCATGCCGATCTGGCTGCGCACGGTCACAGGGTCGACGCCGGGCCCGTAGAGGTTTTCCCCATCCAGGAGCACCTCGCCCTCGACCCGGGCGCCCGGAAGCACCTCATGCATCCGGTTCAGGGTCCGCAGGAAGGTGGATTTGCCACAGCCGGAGGGGCCGATGAACGCGGTAACGGACCGAGCCTCGATGTTGATGTTCACGCCTTCAACGGCCCGGAAATTTCCGTAGTAGACGTTCAGGTCATTGACGTCGATACGCTTGGACATAGTGTTCCTTCTCTTGGACGCAGGGGGAAGCTTAGCGGCCGGTCTTGGGGGCGAAGAGGCGGGCGATAACCCGGGCGATCAGGTTCAGCAGCATGACGATCAAGATCAGCAGCAGCGCCGCCGCCCAGGCCCGTTGGGCACTCGGATCGATGTTCGTCGGCGAAGTGGGGTTCATCAGCTGCCGGTAGATGAACGTCGGCAGGGTGGTCATCCAGCCCGCAAACGCGTTGAAGTTGATGCTGTTGACGAAGCCGGCGGTGACCAGCAACGGAGCTGTTTCGCCGATAACCCGGGCGATCGCCAGGGTGACACCGGAAGCGATACCGGAGATCGCCGTCGGCACCACGACCTTGATGATGGTGCGCCATTTGCGTACACCCAGGGCATAGGAGGCCTCGCGCAGCTCGTTGGGCACGATCTTGAGCATTTCCTCGGTGGAACGCACCACCACGGGGATCATCAGCACGGACAACGCCACGGCGGCGACAAAGCCGGTACGCGTGGACGGGCCGAAGATCAGGCCGAAGAGCGCCGCCGCGAACAGGCCCGCCACGATGGACGGGATACCTGTCATGACGTCGACGAAGAACGTGATGCCGCGGGAGAGCGGGCCGCCCCGGCTGTACTCGACGAGGTAGACGGCGGTCAGCAACCCCACCGGCACCGATATGACGGTCGCCCAGAAGGTGATCAGGACCGTACCGACGATGCCGTGGTACGCGCCGCCGAGCACCGGGGTGCCGTTCTCGACGGTCTCGTTGTCCACCACGCCGGTCATGCCGTTCATGGAGGTGAACAGGAAGTTGGAGGTCATGCCGGGAAGGCCCTTTTCCAGGACAGTCCAGATGACGGAGACCAGCGGCACCAGCGCAACGATGAACGCCGCGTAGATCAGGTTGGTAGCGAAACGGTCCTTGGCTTTGCGCTCACCCTCAACTGACAGCGTGACCAGGAACCCGGCGATCACAAAGATCACGGCGGAAAACAACGCCCAGCCGACCACATGGAAGCCGATCAGGGAGGAAACGGCAGCGCCCAGTACCAGCGAGCCGGCCAGCACGGCCCAGATGGCCCACTTCGGCAACTGGTTCTTGGTCAGGGTGTTCTTACGCAGCGGCGAAGGCGTGCGCGTGGCGGTCTGCGACATTAGTTTGCCCCCGAGAATTCTTTATGACGGCTAACGATCCAGCGGGCGATCATGTTCACGGCCAGGGTGATGACGAACAGGACCAGGCCGGCGGCAATCAGCTCCGCCAGGCGTAGCCCGAAAGCCTCCGGGAAGTTCAGCGCGATTTCGGCCGCGATGGTCTGGTTGCCGCTCTTGATCAGGCTGGCGATCAGGCCGCCGCCGGAGAGCACCATAGCAACGGCCATCGTTTCGCCCAGGGCACGGCCCAGACCCAGCATGATGGCACTGATGATGCCGGCGCGGGCGAAGGGGAACACGGTCATGCGGATCATTTCCCAGCGGGTGGCACCCATGGCCAGCGCGGCCTCCTCGTGCAGCTTGGGCGTCTGCAGGAAGATCTCCCGGCTGAGCGAGGTGATGATCGGCAGCACCATGACGGAGAGCACGATGCCGGCGGTCAGCATGGTTTTGCCGGTCTGGCTCGCCGGGCCCGCGAAGATCGGGATCCAGCCAGCGTTCTCCGCCAGCCAGACGTACGGGCCCACCAGGGCTGGCGCCAGCACGGTCATGCCCCACGCGCCGTAAACCACGGAGGGGATGGCGGCGAGCAGGTCGATGACGTAGCCGAGCCCCTGGGACAGCTTCCGCGGCGCGTAGTGCGAGATGAACAGCGCCACGCCAATGGAAATCGGGGTAGCAATCAGCAGCGCGATGGCTGCGGCGATGAGCGTGCCGATCACGATCGGCCAGATGTAGGTCCAGAAGCCGCTGCCGCCGGTGATTTCGGCCGGATCCGCGGTAAACGTGGGAAGGGCCTGCCACAGCAGGAATACCGCCACGCAGAAAAGGACGAAGAGAATCAGGCAGCCAGCGAACAATGCGATGCCGGAGAATACCTTATCTCCGGCACGGCCTCTGCTGCCGCTTTCTGTCAATGTGTTGGACACTTCACAACCCTTCGGGCTCCCTGTTGTCTAACGGTCTGGCTTTGTCAGTTTTCACTGTTTTGTCCACGGGAGCAACGTCGGCTCCCTGACACGGGTGCGCCCCGCACGTCATTAGTCCGACGGCGGGGCTCCCCTGGGTACGTGGTGCTACGAGGCCACCGTGATGGATTCGATAGCAGTCTGGGCCTGCTCGCGCAGAGTTTCGGAGATCGGCGCACTGCCTGCGGAGTCGGCAGCGACCTGCTGGCCTTCTTCGCTGATCACATAGTTGCCGAATGCCTTGACCAGGTCAACGGTCTCCTGGTTATCGTAAGCGGTGCAGTAGATGTGGTACGAAACGAGCACAATCGGGTAGGCACCGGATTCGCTGGTGTCGCGCTTGAGGTCGAGGGACATGTCGATGTCGCTGCGGCCCTCGACAGGCGTGGCAACCTCAACGGCCTTGGCCGCGGCTTCCGGGCTGTAGCCGACGAACTCTTCGCCGACCTTGACCTTGACGGTGCCCAGATCGCCGACGGCGGAAGCATCGGCGTAGGTGATGGCCCCATCGGTTGCGCTGGCGGCGGACACAACGCCGGAAGTGCCCTGGGCGTTCTCGGCCACGATGTCGGCGGGCCAGGCGTCGGACGGCTCGTCGGTCCAGACCTCGGGAGCGGCTGCGGCCAGGTACTCCACGAAGTTCTCGGTGGTGCCCGAGTCGTCGGCGCGGTGGACCACCGTGATGGGGGTGTCCGGCAGTTCCACGCCCTCGTTCAGGGTGGCGATCGCCTCGTCGTTCCAGTTGCTGATTTCGCCGCGGAAGATCTTGGCGATGGTCTCCGCGTCGAGGTTCAGCTCGTCAACACCTTCAAGGTTGAAGGCGACAGCGATCGGAGATACGTAACCCGGGATGTGGAAGGCTCCCTCGGGTCCGCACACTTCCTTGGACTTCTCCAGTTCCTCCTCGTCCATGTAGGCATCGGAACCGGCAAACTGCACGCCGCCGGCCAGGAAGTTGTCGCGGCCGGCCCCCGAGCCGTCCGGGGAGTACTGCACGGTGGTTTCCGGGTTCTGCCCCTGGAAGCCGGCCATCCAAGCCTGCATAGCCGCGTCCTGGGAAGAAGCACCGGCGCCGGACAGAGTGCCGGAGACGCCTTCAGCTGCCGCGGCACTGCCACCGGCCTGTGCCTGCGAACCGGTGGCGTTGTCGGAGCCGCAGGCGGTTAGGGCCAGTGCTGCTACGGAAAGTACTGCGGCCGCGCGGCCGAAGCGGAATGCCTTCACTTTGGGTCCCTTTCAGGGTTAGCAAACGAGATGGACGAAAATGCGCGGTTAGGGCCGTGCGGTTTCGTACTTCTACGAAGCTATTCGTGTCAGGTAACGAGATTGACGGGTGAAAATGAACGGAAAGTGAACAGATGCAGGCCATTCGCTAACATCGCCGCTGATGCTGTTGCTTTTGTGATGGAAATCGTATTAGAGGACCGCACCGCCGCTGCCCATCCCGGTGCTCCGGCGACGCACAACGGCACAGTTCCGAAGGCCCTCGGCTTCCCGCCTAGACTGAATCCATGAGTACCGGCGGCCCTCTCTCCCGAGCCCGTACTTTCCTGCGCAACCGCACCCGCGTGGGTTTCAGCCGGAGCAAGGCTTCACTGTTTCCGGCTGCTCGGATGACACTCTGTGCCGTCGCCGCCTACGTGATCGCCGAGCAGCTCCTGGGCCACGAGGGTCCGCTGTTCGCGGCAACGGCGTCGCTGGTCGCCCTCGGGTTCGCCACCGGTCCGCGTTTCCGCAAGGTCATGGAAGTGGCCATCGGCTGCACCCTGGGCATCGCCGTCGGTGATCTGCTCCTGCATTTCCTCGGCTCGGGGATCTGGCAGGCTGCCGCTGTCCTACTGATCTCTATCCTGCTGGCGCGTTTCCTGGACAGCGGGTCCATCTTCTCGACCCAGATGGGCATCCAGTCCGTGCTGGTGGTGCTGTTGCCGGCTCCCGACGGCGGACCGTTCACCCGCAGCCTGGACGCGGTGGTCGGCGGTGCAATGGCGCTGATAGTGACCATGCTGATCCCGGGCGACCCGCGGTCCGCCCCGAAAACCAACCTGCAGAAGCTGCTCAGCGAGCTGGCGTCCGTGCTGCGCGAATGCTCCAACGCGCTCAGCCGCAGTGACTCCACGCTGGCCTGGCACGCCCTGGTCCGGGCGCGCGCCTCGCAGAAGCTGATCGACGAGGTCCGCACGTCCTTTTCGGGCGCGCAGGAAGTGGCGCGGATTTCCCCCGCGTACCGCCGCCACCGCGAAGAAGTGGGCGACCTGCAGAAGTCGGCGGAGATGATCGACCTGGCGATGCGCAACAGCCGGGTCTTTTCCCGGCGCCTGACCTCGGCCATCAACCATGCGGCGATGACCGACGACGCCATCGAATCCTTCGCCGAGGTGCTGCTGGAAGCCGCCGACGCCGTCGAGGTGCTCTCCGCCGGCCTCTCGGATCCGGACGCCGCGGCACGTGAGCGCAGGCTCAGCTCCGCCCGGAACGAACTGGCCGCCGTGGCCACCCGCCTGCATCCGAAGACCCTGGGCATCCAGAAGCTGGAAGGTGAAGGCTTGGTCCTCGTCTTCCGCCCGCTCATGGTCGACCTCCTCGAAGCAACCGGTCTGACCCATGACGAAGCGGCCGCGTACCTGCCAAAACTGTGACCGGCCGGGATTGTCACACCGTTCCGTTAGCCTGATTCCATGAGTTCGAAGACCGCACGCGCCAAAGCGCCCGCCTACCGATGTGCCGAATGCGGCTGGAGCACCGTCAAATGGGTAGGCCGGTGCGGCGAGTGCCAGGCCTGGGGCACCGTGGAGGAGGCCGGGGCCGTCATTTCAAGAACGACGCCGGCCGCGGCCGTTGCGAAACCGGCGCAGCGCATCGCGGACGTGGACGCCTCGACGGCGGCTTTCCAGGCCACCGGCATCGGCGAACTGGACCGGGTGCTGGGCGGCGGTCTGGTGCCGGGCGCCGTCATCCTGCTGGCAGGCGAGCCCGGCGTCGGCAAATCCACCCTGCTGCTGGACGTTGCCGCACGCGTGGCCGGACTGGCCAGGGATGTCCTGTACATCACCGGCGAGGAATCGGCCGCGCAGGTCAAGCTGCGCGCCGAACGCATTTCCGCCATCGCGGATTCCCTGTACCTGACCGCCGAATCTGATCTGGGCATCGCGCTGGGGCAGATCGAAAAAACGGATCCTTCGCTGCTCATCGTGGATTCGGTCCAGACCTTGAGCAGCTCCGCAGTTGAAGGCAGCGCCGGTGGCGTGACCCAGGTCCGCGAAGTAGCTGCCTCGCTGATCAACGCGGCGAAAACCAGGAACATGACCACCATCCTGGTTGGCCATGTCACCAAGGATGGTTCCATTGCCGGGCCCCGGCTGCTGGAGCACCTGGTGGATGTGGTCTGCCAGTTCGAGGGGGACCGGCACTCCAGGCTGCGGCTGCTTCGTGCCATCAAGAACCGCTACGGCCCCACGGATGAAGTGGGCTGCTTCGACCTGACCGAAGAGGGGATTGAAGGGCTGGCTGACCCCAGCGGGCTGTTTATGTCCACGGCGGCGGAGCCGGTTTCCGGTACCTGCATCACCGTGACTCTGGAGGGCCGCAGGCCGCTGCTGGCCGAAGTACAGGCGCTGCTCGCGGAAACCTCCAACGCGCAGCCGCGCCGGGCCACCAGCGGCCTTGATTCCTCCCGGGTGGCCATGATGATGGCCGTGCTGCAGCGCCGGGCAGCCATGTCGCTGCACAAAGATGACAGCTACGTGGCCACCGTCGGCGGCGTGAAGCTGACGGAACCGGCCACGGATCTGGCCACGGCCCTGGCCATCGCCTCGGCCAAGAGCAACAAGCCGCTGCCCAAGGGCCTGATCGCTTTCGGCGAGGTCGGCCTGGCCGGGGAGGTCCGGCCCGTCCCCGGAATCGGCCGGCGCATCCAGGAAGCGGAACGGCTGGGCTTCACCCATGCCGTCGTTCCTGCTTCCCACGGTGGGCCCGGGCAGGTACCCGAGGGCTTCCGCGTCAAGGAGGTCGGCACCGTGGCCGAGGCCCTGGATCTGCTCTTCGGCGCAGGCACTGCCAGCTCCAATTAGGCGGACAGCACCTGGCGCACAGCCGCCGCCACAGCACCAGTCCTGTACAACCGCGGCGGCGGCGCACGCCTCGTCGGCCTATTATGGTGCCTAATGGCTGTTTCCCGCTGCCTTCCGAAACAGGAGGGCTGCGGGCTTCCGCCTGACTGCACTGCGACCGACTGATCAAAGGAAACTTCATGGCTAAGAGCCCCGAGGACGCCTTGAAGGCTACCTTGGCACGTGTCGCTCCGGGCACTCAGCTACGCGACGGACTGGAACGGATTCTCCGCGGTCGCACGGGCGCCCTGATCGTCCTCGGCTATGACAAGCAGGTGGAGTCGATCAGCAGCGGCGGGTTCGACATCGGCATCGGCTTCTCGCCCACAGGCCTGCGGGAGCTGGCCAAAATGGACGGGGCCATTGTCTGCGACCAGGACGCGACGAACATCATCAAAGCCGCCGTACAGCTGGTTCCGGACCCGTCCATCCCCACGCAGGAATCGGGCACCCGGCACCGCACGGCCGAGCGCGTGGCCATTCAGACCGGGCTGCCGGTGATTTCGGTCAGCCAGTCCATGCAGATCATTGCCCTGTACGTGGACGGAATCCGGCACGTGCTCGAAGGTTCGGAGCCCGTACTGGCCCGGGCCAACCAGGCCCTGGCCACCCTGGAACGCTACCGCGCACGCCTGGACCAGGTGACCAGCTCGCTTTCAGCCCTGGAGATCGAAGCCATGGTCACGCTGCGGGACGTCGCCGTGACGCTGCAGCGCCAGGAAATGGTCCGGCGCATCTCGGAGGAAATCTCCCAGTACGTTCTGGAGCTCGGCGTCGACGGACGGCTGCTGTCCCTGCAACTCGATGAGCTCACCTCCGGGCTCGGCCCCGACAGCGAAATGATTCTGCGTGATTACGCCGAGGTCAAGGGTGGCATCGAGGTCGAGCCTGCCCTGGAATCCCTGCGCACGTTCAGCTCCACCGACCTGATCGATCTGGGCCGGATTGCCAGCGTTCTGGGCTTCCAGCCCGGTGTGGACTCGCTAGAAGCGGTTGTCCAACCGCGCGGCTACCGGCTGCTCTCGGCAGTGAAATCCGTTCCGCGGGCCGTGGCCGACCGGCTTGTGGACCACTTCGGCGGCCTGCAGAACCTGATGGCGGCAAACATCGATGACCTGATGGCCGTCGACGGCATCGGAGAGCAGCGCGCACGTGTCATCCGCGAGGGACTGTCCAGAATCGCCGAGACCAGCCTCCTCGACCGCTTTATGTAGGAGCGGGGGACCCGCCCGCTTCGCCTCCAGGGCAAAGGGGCCTGCTTGGCTTACTGCAGGTTAAACACGATTTTGTCGCTGGTCCATGGACCCAGTTTCGCCGTCAAGACGTACGTGCCCGGCTGCGGATTGGCGTTGACCGCCTTACATCCCGGGGCGCTCCGGTTGCGTTCCCAGGTGAACTGCGCCCGTTCGCTTTCGCCCGGCTCGATGGTCCGCATCAGTTCGCTGGTGTCCACGGCGCAGTCCTTGGACGAGAAGATGCGGTCTTCACCGCTCGTCACCAGAAACTCCATGGCGTCCGTGCCCACGTTGACCTCGCAAGCCGAGTTGCCTTTGTTGACGACTTCGAGGATCAGGGTTGGATTCTCACCGGCCGCATAGGCAGGGGCATCCGTCGATGCGGTCACTGAAATTTTGGACTCATCGCAGGCTGCGCTGGCCATCGGGCTGGGGGAAGCAGCCGGCGAGGACACCGCCGGAACGCTGCCGCCGCCGTCGTCGTTGTCCGCTGCGGGCTTGTCCCCGCCGAAGAGGCTGGCGATCCAGAACCCAATAGCAACAAGCAGCGCCATCACGACCAAGGCTGCGATCAGAAGCGCCAGCCTGCGTCTGCGGTAGACAGCCGGGCTCGGCTTGCGGCCGGAACCTGGGGTATTGCGGGTCGCCGAGGCACCGCCGCCGCGCGATGATCCCCTGCCTGTACCTGCCATACCTTAAGGCTAGAGACAGTTCCGCGGCCGAAGCGGTAACACCACGCCGAGGCAGTAAGGTATTGGTGGTCACAGACAAGGAATGCCATGCCCAACCACATGATTACCCGCGCAAAATCGGTTCCGGCGCCCAGTCAAACACGGTATCTGCACGAGCAGATCACCTCCTGGTTCGCCGACAATGCGCGCGAACTACCCTGGCGGGCACCCCGGTGCAGCCCGTGGGGCATCATGGTCAGCGAATTCATGCTCCAACAGACTCCCGTGGTCCGCGTTCTCCCGGTCTGGGAGCAGTGGATGCAGCGGTGGCCGACGCCTGCCGCGCTTGCCGCCGAGCCCAGCGGCGAAGCGCTCCGCGCCTGGGGCCGCCTGGGGTACCCGCGCCGGGCGCTGCGGCTGCACTCGGCCGCAGCAGCGATTGTGGGCCGGCACGGCGGGCAGGTTCCCGGCACCCGGGAGGAACTCCTGCAGCTGCCGGGCGTTGGCACCTACACCGCCGCCGCAATCGCCTCCTTCGCGTTCGAACGCCCGGAAACCGTGGTGGATACCAACATCCGCCGTGTCCACGCCAGGGCGGTCACCGGCCACGCCCTGCCCGCGCCGTCCCTGACGTCGGCAGAGATGAAACTGGCGGCCGCGCTCATGCCTCGCCAGGAGACCAAGGCATGGAATGCCGCCGTGATGGAACTCGGAGCATTGGTCTGCACCGCGCGCTCCCCCAAATGCGGCGCATGCCCGGTACGGGAGCGGTGTGCCTGGGTAGCCGCAGGCCAACCCGAACCGCATTACGTGCCTAAGGGACAAGCCTGGGCCGGTACCGACCGGCAGGTACGCGGCGCCATGATGGCCGTGCTCCGCGAGGCGGAAACGCCCGTCCTGCGCGAGGTGCTGCTGGGCACGGTGGATCTCGTGGACCACGGCACGGGGCATGCGGTCCCCCTGACTAAGCTGCGATCGCTCGGGGCCAGCGACGAGCAGCTGGCACGTTCCTTGGACGGCCTGCTCGCTGACGGGCTCGCAGAAACGGCCGGCAGCGGCGTGCGGTTACCAAATTGACGCTTGGCTGCGACAGCCGCCGCTCCTAAGCTTCGGGTATGCGCCTAAACCGCAGGGAGGGAACCTCCCTTACGACGACGGCGGTAGCCGCCTTGCTGGTATTGGTTACCGGCTGCGGGGCCTCCACCGGCTCCGGGGGATACGCGTGTACCGAAATCGGTGCAGTGTCGGGAATCGGTCTCACCGTTGAACCGGAGCTCGCCGACGAAGTCCGCGCGGCGGAGATACAGATCTGCTGGGACGGCACCTGCGAAAGGCTTCCGCTTGATCTGCACCCGGGCGAACGCATGGTCGACCTGGGGTGCGGGTCGAATCAACCCGATGCAGTATGTTCGGCTACCTCCACGCCGGATGGCACGCTGACCGGCTTCGCACAGCTCGACTCGCTGCCGGCGGGCGAAGTTCAGGTCCGAGCCCACACCACGCGCCACGATGGCTCGCGTGTCGAAACGGAGCCGCTTTCCGCCGCTACCGAAACGGTGTTCCCCAACGGCGAAGAGTGCCCGGGTGAAGCACAGCAGCTGGCGTTGATCCTTGACGCGTCGGGACTGCGTCCACGGTAGATACACACGGCAGGAAAAAGGGAGGGACATGCCGTCCCTCCCTTTCCCTCATTTGGGTGATCTGCAGGTTCAGCGGTTCGGATCGCCGTCCAGGCGGTCCTTCACGTCTTCACCGACATCCTTGATTTTGGCCTCGGCCTGATCCAGCTGGCCTTCAGCCTCCAGATCGCGGTTATCGGTAGCGTCGCCGGCCTTTTCCTTGATCTTGCCGCTGGCTTCCTGTGCCTTGTTCTCGATCCTGTCGCCCAGACCCATGGCTACTGCCCTTCTTCCTGCTGGCCGCCGCCGAAGCGCTCCTGGGCGCCGTCGACAGCTTCGTTTGCCTGATCGCCGAAGCCGCCGAGCTTTTCGCCGTGGTGCTCCTGCGTGTTGTCCACAGCGTCGTTGGCCTTGTCTGAGAGGCCGCCGCCCTGTCCTTCGCCGCCCTCGTTGTTACCCGTGGCATCCTTGGCTGCATTGGTGATGTCGTCAATACCCATAGCGTTCTCACTTTCGGTAGAGAGACAGACCGATCGCGAGATCAGCCCGTCCGCTTGCTGGTCATTCCCAACATCTTCACCGTGGCACAGGCCGCTTTCGGCTGTCCACCCCTCGTGGCGGTTAGACCGCCCGAATCATCCGGGTGTTTCCCAAAGTATTTGGCTTGACCCGGGCCAGGTCCAGAAATTCGGCGACACCTTCATCCTGCGAACGCAGCAGTTCCGAATAAACTTCGGGGTCAACTGCGGACTGGTCGGCCATGACCTCGAAGCCGTGGTGGGTGAAGAAGTCCACTTCGAAGGTCAGGCAGAAGACCCGGTTGACGCCCAGGCTGACTGCCCCGGCCAGCAGGGCCTCGAGCAGCGCCCGGCCCACCCCCTGGCCCTGCCAGTTCGATGAGGTGGCAAGAGTGCGTACCTCGGCGATGTCTTCCCACATCACGTGCAGTGCCCCGCAGCCAATTACTTCGCCGTTGGAAGCCTCCGCGATCTTAAACTCCTGGATGCTCTCAAAATAGGCCACGGCTTCCTTCTCCAGCAGCACACGCTTGTCGGCGAGCGGCTTCACCAGACGGCGGATCTCGGCAACATCGGACGTACGCGCGGGCCGGATCGTGAAGGATGGAGTCATGGTGCAAGTTTAGGGCCCGTTTCCGGTCGAACCTGCCGCCGGGGCTTCAGCCGCCTACGACACTGCCAGCGGGGCCGGGTTGTCATTCGAGACGGTAAAGGTCGGCGACGGTGTCGACGTCGCCGCCGTCGGACTCATCCGAGCAGTCCACGAGATCTACCAGGAACGCATGGCTCTGCAGAAAGGCCCGTGCCCCGCTATCGCCGCTCGCTGCCTCCGCGGCCTGCGCCACGAGCGCCGCATCGAACAACACCGGATGGCCGCGCTGCAGTTCGCCGTCCGCTCCCCGATAAGCGGCCGCGGTGATGCGGCCGGGCTTATGGCTGTCCCGCAACCTCCTCACGATTGCAGACGTGAGGCCGGGTTGATCCACCAATGCGGCCAACATATGGAATCCCGATGGCACCGCGGCTGCGCCCAGCCGGAAGGAGCTGCCCATGCCGCCTGACCAATAAGGATTGTCCAGGACAAGGCAGCCGGACAAATCGGCCTGCCGCCGGACCTGGTCGGAGCCTGCTCCGAGGACCACCACGATTTCGGCGCATCCGCCGTCCCGCAGCACTGATGCCACGTGTGCGACGAGCGGTTCCTGCCGGTATTCCAGCAGCGCCTTCGGTCCGCAGCCCAGCCGTGTGCCTGCTCCGGCCGCGAGCAGCACAGCGGCGGTCGGCTGCGAAGGAGATGTCATGCCCTCACTATAGGCACGCGTCCGCAGCCTGATAGTGGACAACTTGCTGCACCAAGCGTCTACGCGACCGGCGGGCCCTGAAATCTCCAGGACCCGCCGATTCGACGCGTTAGTTGCTCAGGAGCCCGTGCGGGCGGACCCTACTGGGAGAGTGCCGGGGTATCCGGTACTTCCTCGATCGCCTTGGGGGCGCCGGCGCTGGAGAAGGTGAACTTTGCGTCCTCGCCTTCGCCGTCGACGTCCACGCTGATGAGTTCGCCGGGCAGGATCTCGCCAAAGAGGATCTTCTCGGAGAGCTGGTCCTCGACCTCGCGCTGGATGGTGCGGCGCAGCGGCCGCGCGCCCATGGTCGGATCGTAGCCGCGGGTTGCCAGCAGAACCTTGGCCGCCGGCGTCAGCTCGATGGTCATGTTCTTCTCGGCCAGGCGCTTCTCCAGCCGTGTGACGAACAGGTCCACGATCTGGACGATCTCTTCCTGCGTCAGCTGCGGGAAGACCACGGTGTCATCGACACGGTTGAGGAATTCCGGACGGAAGTGCTGCTTGAGCTCATCCTGGACCCGGGCCCGCATCCGCTCATAACCGGTCTTGGTATCCGTACCGGACTGGAAGCCGGTCATGACGCCCTTGGAGATGTCACGGGTACCGAGGTTGGTGGTCATGATAATGACGGTGTTCTTGAAGTCCACCACGCGTCCCTGGCTGTCGGTCAGACGGCCGTCTTCCAGGATCTGCAGCAGCGAGTTGAACAGGTCCGCGTGGGCCTTCTCCACCTCGTCGAACAGCACCACCGAGAACGGACGGCGCCGGACCTTTTCGGTCAGCTGGCCGCCTTCCTCATAGCCGACATAGCCGGGAGGGGCACCGAAGAGCCGGGACACGGTGTGCTTCTCCGAGTATTCCGACATGTCCAGCGTGATCAGGGCATCCTCTTCGCCGAAGAGGAACTCTGCCAGCGCCTTGGCCAGCTCCGTCTTACCAACACCGGTGGGACCGGCGAAGATGAACGAGCCGCTGGGGCGGTTGGGATCCTTCAAGCCGGCACGCGTACGGCGGATAGCCTGCGAAATCGACTTAATGGCCTCATGCTGGCCGATGACCCGCTTGTGCAGCTCGTCTTCCATGTGCATAAGGCGGCTGGACTCTTCTTCGGTGAGCTTGAAGACCGGGATGCCGGTGGAGTTCGCCAGAACCTCGGCAATCAGGTCCTCGTCAACCTCCGCTATCTCGTCCAGGTCACCTGTCTTCCAGGCGCGTTCCTTGTCGGCACGCTCATCCTGGAGCTTGCTTTCCTTGTCGCGGAGCGAGGCAGCACCTTCGAAGTCCTGGGCATCGATGGCAGATTCCTTCTGCTTCTTCAGCTGCGCAATGCGCTCATCGATTTCCTTCAGCTCCGGCGGCGCCGTCATCCGCCGAATGCGGAGCCGCGCGCCGGCCTCGTCGATCAGGTCGATGGCCTTGTCCGGAAGGAAGCGGTCCGAAACGTAGCGGTGCGACAGATGGGCAGCAGCATCCAGGGCACCGTCCGTGATTGACACACGGTGGTGTGCCTCATAACGGTCGCGCAGACCCTTGAGGATCAGAATCGAATGCTCCACCGAAGGCTCGTTGACCTGGATGGGCTGGAAGCGGCGTTCCAGTGCAGCATCCTTTTCGATGTGCTTGCGGTACTCATCAAGAGTGGTGGCACCGATGGTCTGCAGTTCGCCGCGGGCCAGCATCGGCTTAAGGATCGAGGCTGCATCGATGGCGCCTTCGGCGGCACCCGCGCCGACGAGAGTATGGATCTCATCGATGAACAGAATGATGTCCCCGCGCGTGCGGATTTCCTTCAGTACCTTCTTCAGGCGTTCTTCGAAATCACCGCGGTAGCGGGATCCTGCAACGAGCGAACCCAGATCAAGGGTGTACAGCTGCTTGTCCTTGATGGTTTCGGGGACGTCGCCGCGGACAATGGCCTGGGCCAGACCTTCAACCACTGCCGTCTTGCCAACGCCGGGTTCGCCGATCAGGACAGGGTTGTTCTTGGTGCGGCGGGAGAGAACCTGCATGACGCGTTCCATCTCATGCTCGCGCCCAATAACAGGGTCAAGCTTGGACTCGCGGGCAGCCTGGGTCAGGTTGCGGCCGAACTGGTCCAGCACTACGGAACCAGCCGGAGTACCTTCCTGCTGCTGGCCGCTGGCGGATACGGGCTCCTTACCCTGGTAGCCGGAGAGCAGCTGGATGACCTGCTGGCGCACACGGTTCAGATCCGCGCCGAGCTTGACCAGAACCTGAGTGGCGACGCCTTCACCTTCGCGGATGAGACCGAGCAGAATGTGCTCGGTGCCAATGTAGTTGTGGCCTAGCTGTAGAGCTTCACGGAGGGAGAGCTCCAGTACTTTCTTGGCGCGCGGCGTGAAGGGAATGTGGCCGCTGGGAGCCTGCTGGCCCTGGCCGATAATCTCCTGCACCTGCTCGCGCACCCCATTGAGGGAGACACCGAGGAATTCCAGCGCCTTCGCGGCAACACCTTCACCCTCATGGATCAATCCAAGAAGGATATGTTCGGTACCAATGTAATTGTGGTTGAGCATGCGGGCTTCTTCTTGAGCCAGCACGACAACGCGACGGGCACGGTCGGTAAATCTCTCAAACATCTCGCACACTCCTAGCTACTGCGTACTTTGATGCTACGTGGCCGAAAGACGATTTTGGGGTCTGTTCGCCCTAGGGATAATGGCCGACCGTAAACCAGATCCGGGACAGGCCCGCCTGCCGTATGGATAAAGGGCGGACCTGCGGGTCCGCCCTTTATGGAAGAGTTATAAAAATCTACTTGCGCCCACGCTGCTGATGACGGGGGACTGTGCTGCTAGCCGCCGTGGGCCCGGCGGTAAGCCTCGATGATCTCGGACTGTACGCGGCCGCGCTCACTGACGGTGTAACCGTTCTCCCGCGCCCAGGCCCGCACGGCCGATGCGTCCTGGCTCCGGCCTGCAGAAGCCGGCTTGACCTTTCCGGCGCGGGTGGGAACCTTTCTGGCCTTCTCGACATAAGTCTTCATCGCATCTCTCAGCGCTTCAGCATTCTTCGATGAAAGATCAATCTCGTAATTGATTGCATCCAGCGCAAAACGCACCGTTTCATCGGCACTGCCACCATCCAGGTCATCAACCAGAATGATTTTCACTTCCTGTGCCACAGGAGCTCCTCAATATTGAAGTTTTAGTAATCCCATTGGCTTCCCCAAAACCAATTTGATTATTGCCTATCAATGAATAGCTGGCAACACGGGATGTTTCTGCTGTGCACAAAAGAGTCTCGCGATTATGCGAATCGATCCCAAATGGAAGCCGCGCCGATTTCAGTGAATGCCGCTAATCCGCTTCCCACAGGTAATTGAAGGCCGACGCTGCATAGCCCGGATAATTAGTATTATCGATGTTGCTTTACGTGCCGGCGGGCGGCAGGCGACGCTGAGGTCTCCCATCACAATCCTGTCCCGCGCCAGGGATAGCGGCTGCCTTGGAGCTCACGGAGCGGTAGCCGGGGTTGCACGGGCGCAGAGGGCCGTCATTACCCGCTGCTAAATGATTAGCCCGGCGGCGAAGAATATCAGCCACGGCACAGGTAAATATCGGTCCTGCCGCTCATGCGTAGGCGACAGACACCGGTAGAAGAATTATGGCCAGGCCAGCGGTGACGCGACCGCGGGCCTGGCCATGACTGTCAACGGGCAGTTCAATACGGCCAGACAGACATATAGAGGCTGAAGCTAATTACTGTGACCCTGCTGATCGGCCTCGTACTCGGCTTGAGCGAGGGCTTCACGCTCCCGGCGGTCAGCGTTGAACACGGCTTTCATAGCGAAGTAAAAAATCAGGCCGACACCGGTTGAAGGAGCCAATACCCACAAATATTCCAACATGATTATCCCAATTCAGGTTTCAAGAGCGGGAAGAGAATGGTCTCCCGGATTCCCGTCTGGGTGAAGAGCATGACCAGCCGGTCAATACCCAGGCCAATGCCGCCCATGGGCGGCGCGCCGTATTCCAGCGCACGAAGGAAATCTTCGTCCAGCTGCATCGCTTCGTGGTCACCCGAGGCCGCCTTGCGCGACTGTTCGGTGAGCCGTTCACGCTGCACAACAGGGTCGATGAGCTCGGAGAAGGCGGTACCGCGTTCCATGCCGCCGATGATCAGGTCCCAGGCTTCGATGAGCCCGGGCTTGCTCCTGTGCGCTCGGGCCAGAGGCTGGGCTGCCGGCGGGTAGTCGTACACGAAGGTCGGCTGCAGCAGTGTCGGTTCCACGATTTCACCGAAAAGTTCGATAACGGTCTTTTCGGTGTCCCACTGGGGTTCCACCCTGACGCCATGCTTTTCGGCGATGGCCCGCAAGGTACTGCCATGGGTTTCGGGCGTGATCTCCTCGCCCACGGCTTCGGAAAGTCCTGGGTAAACGCCGAGCCAGCGCCATTCCCCGTTGAGGTCGATGGTGCCGGCGTCGGTCTCGATGACGCGGCTGCCCACGGTGTCCGCTGCATTGAGGATCATTTCCTTCATGCGGTCGGCCATCACAAACTGGTCGGCGTAGGCCTCGTAGCTTTCCAGCGTGGTGAATTCCGGGCTATGGGTCGAGTCCACACCTTCGTTGCGGAAGATGCGCCCGATCTCGAACACGCGGTCAATACCGCCGACCACAGCGCGCTTCAGGAAGAGCTCGGTGGCGATGCGCAGCGTCATGTCCTGGTCGAAGGCGTTCAAATGGGTTCGAAACGGCCGGGCGGCCGCACCGCCGTGGATGAGCTGGAGCATCGGGGTCTCCACCTCCACGTAGTCGCGGTTGTGCAGCGTTTCCCGGATGGAGCGAATGATCGCCGCGCGGGTGTAGACCATCTGGCGCGCCTCGTCGCGGACCATCAGGTCCACGTAGCGCTGGCGCACCCGCGTCTCTTCGTTCAGGCCGGCATGCAGGACGGGCAGCGGGCGCAGCGCCTTGGAGACCATCGACCAGGAATCGGCCATGACCGAGAGCTCTCCGCGCTTGGAGGAGATGACCTCGCCGCGCACAAACACATGGTCGCCCAGATCCACCATGGACTTCCAGCCGGCCAGCGCATCCTCACCGACGTTGGCAAGGCTCAGCATGGCCTGCAGCCGGGTGCCGTTGCCCTCCTGCAGGGTGGCGAAGCACAGCTTGCCCGTGTTGCGGACGAAAACCACTCGGCCGGAGACGCCGACGGTTTCACCGGTGGTCTCATCGGCCGCTAGGTGACCGTACTTCTCGCGGACCTCATTGAGAGTGCGGGTCCGGTCAACACCCACCGGATAGGGCTCCACACCGCTCTCAAGCAGTTTGGCGCGCTTGTCCATGCGCACGCGCATCTGCTCGGAGACGTCCGAAGGTTCCGGGGAAGGGGTGGGGGTTTTATGTGTGGTCACGATAGTTAAGGTTACCGGTTGTGCTCCGGTGGCTCCTATTCGATCTTCCCGGGTGCTCCGGCTAGCCCAAGTCGACGTTGTCGATCAGCCGCACCGGGCCTACTTTGGCGGCGACCAGAGCCAGGGCTTCGCCGGTAAACGGGGTGTCCTGGCAGTTGAAAGCCAGCGGCTCCAAAGTGACCGGATCGACCACTTCAAGGTAATCCAGCTCCACGAGTCGGGCGGACTTGATCATGGCCAGGGCACCCTCGATGTCCAGCGGCTCGTGCCGGTCCGCCTGCTCCTTCAGATAGCGCAGGCTGCGCGGCAGGACCAGGGCGGCCTCGTGCTCCTCGGCGGAGAGGAAGCGGTTCCGGCTGGACAGCGCCAGCCCGTCCTCGTCCCGCACGATCGGCACCCCGACGATTTCGACCGGGAAATTCAGGTCCGCCGCCATCCGCTTGACCAGGGCCAGCTGCTGCGCGTCCTTCTTGCCGAAGTAGGCGCGGTAGTCCGCCGGGATGGGAGGCATGCCGTAATGCAGCAGTTTCGCGACCACCGTCAGGGCGCCGTCGAAATGCCCGGGCCGTGAAGCGCCTTCGAGTTTCCCACCCAACGGACCCGACGCCACCCGCACCATCGGTTCGCCGCCGGGGTAGACCTCTTCCACGGCCGGCGCGAAAACGATGTCCACCCCGCAAGAGCCCAACAGGTCCAGGTCCGCGTCCAGCGTGCGAGGGTACCGCTCCAGGTCTGCCGCGTCGCCGAACTGCAGCGGGTTGACGAAGATGGTGGCAATAACGACGTCGTTCGCCTGGCGTGCAGCGGTGGCCAGGGCGGCGTGCCCGGCATGCAGGCCGCCCATGGTCGGGACCAGGCCCTGGCTCGCGTGGCCGGCATGGTGCCTGCCGGCGGCCTCGCGCAGCAGCTCCGCGCTGGCGGCGTTGAGCTCGGCGTACGTGGTGGCCAGCTGGGGGCGGTTACTCACTGAGGGTCCTCCGGAGTGGAACGGGTACTGAGAATATCCAGGATTTCGGTGGCCTGGGCGTCTTTGAGCAGGCCGCGTTCGAACGCCCGCTTGGCCGTGGCGCGGGCCAGCTCCTCATACGCCTGCCGGATGTCGGTGCTGCCGTGCTCGAGTTCGTACCCCAGCAGCGCCTCGCGGTGGACGCGGACGGTACCGGCGTCGCCGCGGGCCACCGGTCCGGTCAGCGCGCCCTCACCGGACGCCAGCGCGTTTTCCAGCGAGGCCCGCATCAGCGGACCCAGCAGCCGCTCCGGCTGGTCCACTCCGGCTGAGCTGAGCATTTGCGCGGACTGCGCGGCAATGGTGACCAGGTGGTTCGAGGCATGCGCCAGGGCTGCGTGGTAAAGCGGCCGGTCCTGCTCCTCGATCACGATGGGTTCGGCGCCCATCTCGACCACCAGGGCCTGGGCAATGGGGAGCACCGTGCGCGCAGCGGTCACCCCGAAGGCGCAGTCCGTGAGCCGGGTCAGGTCCAGGCTCATGCCGGTGAAAGTCATGGCCGGATGGATGGCCAGACCGATGGCACCCTTGGCTTGGGCCGGCGCGAGCACGCTCACGCCGTGCCGCCCGGAAGTATGGGCCACCAGCTGGCCCGGTTGCCAGGCACCGGTCTCGGCAAGGCCGGCCACCAGTTCCGGCAGGGCATCATCGGGCACGGCCAGCAGCACCAGTTCGGCCCGCTCGATGATCTCGGGGATCTCCAGCACCGGCACACCGGGCAGCAGCATTTCGGCCCGCTCCCGGCTGGCCTCGGACACGGCGGAAACACCGACGACGGCGTGCTGGGCCGCGCGCAGGGCCGCCCCCAGCACGGCGCCCACCTTGCCGGCGCCGATCACGCCGATACCAAGCCTGCCCGGTCTAACGCTGTTCATCCTCGGCCTTTCCGTTCTCTGCGCCGGCCTGCTCCTGCACGGTCTCCTGCCGGCGTTCCAGCCAACGCTCCGGCACACTGTGCCGCCGGGCCGCCGCGGCGCGGACCGACTGTTCGTTGAACAGGCGGCGGGCCACGTCGATGTCCATCTGGTAGACCACCGGGCTGACCGGCCCCACCGTGGTCTGCAGCTGCAGATCCGCCACCCGCAGCTTCCGCGCCACCGGTCCTTGGTGCAGGGCCATCGACTGGGTGCGTTCGTGCGGGATCACGGCCAGGTTCCGTACCAACCTGCCGGAGCGGGCCAGCAGCGCCGTCTCCGTCACGGCGAAGCCGTTGCGCCGCCAGGTGAGGAAGGACAGCCACCGCACGCGGGGCGGGGAGGTGACGAAGCCGCCGTCGTTGTCCTGCCCCACCAGCCCGGCGGTGAAAACGCCGAACGGGTCCTCGGTGCCGGGGTCCGGGAGCACCAAGGCCAGCATCTGCATGACCTCGTCCCGTGTGCCCACCGGCAGCAGGGTGGTGCGCGCGCCGGAGTTCTCCGCGCTCACGCCGTAGCCGGCCACGTTGATCTTGATCCGGTACCAGTCCTTGGTCCGCCAGAGCAGCGGCTGGGACACTGCCACGGCCTGCACCCGCCCGGGCGGCACGGTCTGGGCCCGCGTCTCCAGCAATCCGTAGCGCAACCGGATGCCGTCCGGGGACACGGCCGCGCGGAAGTTGTAGGCGGTGCTGAAAACGCTCCAGTAGCCGGCCGCCACCGCGATCATGCCGGGCACCAGCGCCGACAGCAGCACCGGCAGGCCGCCCCAGTCCGCCACGTAGCCCACCGCTGCGGCCACGCCGATAACAACGACGACGACGGCCAGCGCTACCGTTGCGCCAGACAGCACTGTGGCGCCGACAACCCGCTGCGGGGCGAGCTGGACAATGGGATGTTCCGGGGCCTCGGGCGCCTCGTCCGGATGCTCGGGGTCCAGCTCGACGCCGGAGGCCCGGGCCAGAATGGTCGCGCGGAGTTGCTGCGCGGAAGCCAGCGGGAGGTAGGCCAGCCGCACCGCGGATTCGCCGGCGTCCGCCACTTCGAACTTCAGCTCGGCGAGCCCGAAGATCCGGCCCAGCAGCGGCTGGATAACGTCGATCGCCTGGACCCGGTCCAGCCTGGCCTGGCGGTGCTGGCGGAACAGGATGCCGGAATTCACGCGGACGTGTTCCTCAGTGACCTGGTACCGGGTGAACCACCAGGACAGCACGAAGGCACCCACCAGCAGCAGCACCACAACCAGCAGTACGACGACGGCCCAGATGCCCCGGCCCTCTGTCAGGATCCACAGGGGCTCGCCGCGGAACATCGCTTCGAACCAGTCGCGCCCGAAGAAGTAGGCCATGGCGGCCAGGGCGATCCAGCCCCGGACAAACGGGGAAACGGGGTGGACGCGGTGCCAGTTTTCCGCGCGGTCCGGAGTCAGCGGCACCTCGCTTGAGGGGGAAACCGGGCCGTTGCCCTCCGGAGTGGTCACAGCCCGGCCAGCCTTGCCTGCCCGCGCGCGGAAAGCTGCTCACGCAGCCGTGCGGCTTCCTCTGCGGGGAGTCCGGGAATGGAGGCATTGGTCTGCGGGGAGGCGGTGTGCAGTTTGACCGAGGCCAGCTTGAAGGCGCGCTCCAGCGGGCCGACCGCGACGTCGACATACTGCATGCGGCCGTAGGGAACCACCATGAGGCGCTGGAAGAAGATGCCTTGGCGGATCAGCAGGTCCTCGTCCCGCTCCGCATAGCCGATGGCCTTGACCTGGCGCGGAATGAGCAGGCCGATCCAGACCTGGATGACCAGCGTGCCGCCGGCCAGCAGCCAGGCGAGCCAGGCCGGAAAGCCGGGCCAGACGCCCGTGAGCAGCAGGATCAGCGGGACGCTGAGGATGGCCAGGCTGATCAACGCGGACACGGCCCAGCCGATCAGCCGCACCGTGATGTACTTCGGTGCCACCCGGATCCAGCTGATGTCCGGCGGATCTATCGGCTCGCTACGCATACTCCCCCTCGCCCTCGGTCGAACCGTCTTCGCGTTCGGCCGATTCCGGATCCTCCGGCGGGAGCTTGCAGAACCGTTCCACCATCAGACCAATAATGACCATGACCAGGCCACCGCCCATCATAGCCAGCACCTGCAGCAGGATGCTGCCGGCCGGCCGGTAGGACAGCAGCACCAGCTGGTCAACCAGAATGCCGGCATGCCAGCCGAGCAGCAGCGCACCGGCGTAGGCGCAGGCCTGGGCTAGCACCAGCGTACGGGCGGCAAGAATGGGATCCAGCGGCTTCTCGCGCTTGCCGTTGCGCCAGCTGCGCACGCGCAGGCCGAGGACCAGCGTGAACACCATGATGGCGCCCATGGTGGCCAGCGAGCTCAAGTGCAGAACGGGAACCGGCAGGCCGCCGCGCGCGGTCACGAGGTTGGCCAGCCAGCCCAGCACCGCGGTGACGACGGCGATCGCCCCCAGCCAGCTGTACTTGATGGTCCTCACGATGCCGCGCCCATCCGGCTCAGTGCCCTGGTTCGAAAGGCGCCAGGCCGTCCAGGTCCCCTGCGGCTTCGGCCAGTTCGCCGACCGGGACGCCGTTGAGGGTTGCGTGCGCGTCCATCCAGGCCCAGGGCTGCAGCACAAAGGCCCGCTCATGGGCACGCGGGTGCGGGACGGTCAAGGCCTCGTCGTCGAGCTTGAGGTCGCCGTAGGTAATGATGTCCACGTCCAGAGTCCGCGGCCCCCAGCGCACCTCGCGGGTCCGGTGGTGCTTGTTTTCCACGCTCTGGCAGTGTTCCAGCAGCCGATGGGGCTCCAGATCCGTCTCCACCTCGATCACCATGTTCAGGTAATCCGGCTGGTTCTCGGGACCGCCTACCGACTTGGTCTGCACAACCGGCGATACCGCGCAAAGGCGGACGTTGGGCGTGTCCACCAGATCCGCGACGGCGTGGGAGAGCGTGTCGCTGCGTTCGCCGAGATTGCTGCCAAGGGCCAAAACCGCGCGTACACTCATGAATTCTCCCGGTAGATAGTGATGGTGACGTCCCCGAACGGCACTTCGATGGGCGCCTGGGGCTTGTGGACCGTCACTTCCACGGCGGCGATGCTGAATGTGGCCAGAACGTAACCGGCGATCCGCTCCGCAAGGGTCTCGATCAGGTTCACCGGCTCGCCCGTGATGATCTCTTTGACACCCTCGGCCAGCTCGCCGTAGTGCGCGGTCAGGGTCAGGTCATCGGCGGCGGCCGCGGCACGGATGTTCGTGTGCAGGGCGACGTCGATGGTGAAGGGCTGGCCGTCCCGGCGTTCATGGTCAAACACTCCGTGGTAACCGACGGCGGTGATGCCGGAGAGTTTGATGACGTCCATGCGGCCGGACCCGGCTGTGCCCATCTGCACCGGCTCTACCCGGCCCAGGCTGCGGCGACCTTGACCGCGTCCAGGCTTGCACCGGAGTCGTGCACGCGCACGCCCCAGGCACCGTTGGCAACGGCCAGGGCGCTGATGGCCAGCGTGGCGTGGTCGCGCTCTGCCGGCGCGGCAACCTTGCCGGCGGAAGACAGCAGGGTGCCGAGGAAGCGCTTGCGGGATGCCCCGATGAGGACCTTGTGGCCGAGCTTTGTGAACTCCGGCAGCCCGCGCAGCAGGGCCCAGTTGTGCTCGGCGTTCTTGGAGAAGCCCAGCCCCGGATCAAGGATGATCTGGTCTTCGGCCACGCCGGCGGCCACAAACTTGTCCCGCAGCTCGGCGAGTTCGGCCACAACCTCGGCCACTACGTCGTCGTACTTGGCGGCGGGGTCAACATTGCGCGCATCGCCGCGGCGGTGCATCAGCACGTAGGGAACCTTGCGTTCGGCAATCAGGCCCGGCATTTCCGGGCTGAAGGTCATGCCGGAAACGTCGTTGATAATGCCGGCACCGGCGTCGATCGCCTTGGCCGCGGTATCCACGTGCATGGTGTCCACGCTGACCAGGGCACCGGCCTTCGACAGCGTCTCGATCACGGGCAGGATGCGGGCCTGTTCCTCTTCGGGAGTGATCGACTCCGCACCCGGACGGGTGGACTCACCGCCAACGTCAATGATGTCTGCGCCGCCGTAGAACAATTTCAGCCCCTGGGCAATGGCCTTGTCCGGGGAGACGAACTTGCCGCCGTCGCTGAAGGAATCCGGAGTGACGTTCAGGATCGCCATCACCACGCCGCGGTCGGTGGGCAGATCCGAAAACTTTCGGGGTGCGCGCACCTTGCGGACAACGGGCAGCGGGGAAGTTGCGGGCCCGGTTCCGGGCACTGCTGCGAGTGAATCCATAAATGTCTACCGTTTCTGCTTGTTTCGCTTATCGCCCGATGATCAGGCTCATGGCCTCTGCCCTGGTGGCAGTTTCCCTGAGCTGACCGCGGACTGCGGACGTTACCGTCTTGGCGCCCGGCTTGCGGACACCGCGCATGGACATGCACATGTGCTCGCACTCGATGACGACGATGGCACCCTTGGGCTCGAGATGCTCCATCAGGGCATCAACAATCTGCGTGGTGAGCCGTTCCTGGACCTGCGGGCGGCGGGCATAGACCTCCACCAGCCGGGCCAGTTTGCTCAGCCCCGTCACCTTACCTTCATGGGAAGGAATGTAGCCAATATGGGCGGTGCCGTGGAACGGAACCAGGTGGTGCTCGCAGGTGGAATAGAACGGAATGTCCTTGACCAGCACCATTTCTTCATGGTCAATATCGAAGGTGGTGGCCAGCAGGTCCGCCGGGTCCTGGTGCAGGCCGGCGAAGACTTCGGCGTAGGACTTGGCCACCCGCCGGGGTGTCTCCACCAGCCCCTCGCGGTCAGGGTCTTCGCCCACGGCAATGAGGATTTCGCGCACTGCGCGCTCGATCCGGGGCAGGTCTATCGAGCTGTCGATTTCCAGCTCGGCGATTACATCGTCGTATTCGGTCACTTGTGAATCCTAGCCGTTGCCGCCGGTGGTCCCGCCCGGGTTGGTTCCGGGGGTGCTGCCGGGAGGGCTTTCGACGGGCAGTTCGGGCAGCGCCGGATCCGGATCAACGATGACGGCCGAATGGCCCTCTTCGTCCGGGCTTTGGGCCGAGGCGGCCTCGGCACGTTCCTTGGCACTCATGACCGGCGGAATGTTGTGGACCGGGCGCGATTCTTTGGACAGCCACACGTCGCGGTACTCGCGCTTGCGGATGTCCTCGAAGACCTCGGCGATCTCGCGCTGGTTCAGCGTCTCCCGCTCGAGCAGGGCCAGCGCCAGCCGGTCCAGCACGTCGCGGTTTTCGGTCAGCACGGCATAGGCCTCGTCGTGCGCGGTGTCGATCAGGCGCCGTACTTCCTCGTCGACCACGAATGCCACGTGGTCGGAGTAGTTGCGTTCGTGCGACATGTCGCGGCCCAGGAACGGTTCGCCGCCGCCCTGGCCCAGCTTCACGGCGCCGACGCGTTCACTCATGCCGTACTGCGTTACCATCTGGCGTGCGGTGCTGGTGGCCTTCTCGATGTCATTGGAGGCGCCGGTGGACGGATCGTGGAAGACGATTTCTTCCGCCACCCGGCCGCCCATGGCGTAGGCCAGCTGGTCCAGCAGCTCATTGCGGGTGATCGAGTACTTGTCGTCTTCCGGCACCACCATGGTGTAGCCGAGGGCACGCCCGCGCGGCAGGATGGTGACCTTGGTGACCGGCGCGGTGTAGCGCAGGGCTGCCGCCACCAGGGCGTGGCCGCCTTCGTGGTAGGCGGTGATCTTGCGCTCGTGTTCCTTCATGACGCGGGAACGCTTCTGCGGGCCGGCCATGACGCGGTCGATCGCCTCGTCCAGGGCGCGGTCGTCGATCAGCTGCGCATTGGAGCGGGCAGTCAGCAGCGCGGCTTCGTTGAGCACGTTGGCCAGGTCCGCACCGGTGAAGCCCGGGGCGCGCTTGGCCAGCGCACGCAGATCCACGTCCGGGGCCATCGGCTTGCCGGCCGCGTGCACCTGCAGAATCTGGTGGCGGCCCTGCAGGTCCGGCGCCTCCACCGCGATCTGGCGGTCGAAACGTCCGGGCCGCAGCAGTGCGGGGTCCAGGACGTCAGGGCGGTTGGTGGCGGCGATCAGGATGACGTTGGTCTTGACGTCGAACCCGTCCATTTCGACCAGCAGCTGGTTCAGCGTCTGCTCACGCTCGTCGTTGCCTCCGCCCACACCGGCCCCGCGGTGGCGGCCAACGGCGTCGATCTCGTCGACGAAGATGATGGCCGGAGCGTTGTTCTTCGCCTGTTCGAACAGGTCGCGGACACGGGAGGCGCCCACACCGACGAACATTTCAACGAAGTCCGAGCCGGAGATGGAGTAGAAGGGCACGCCGGCTTCACCGGCAACCGCGCGGGCCAGCAGGGTCTTACCCGTTCCGGGTGGACCGTAGAGCAGCACGCCCTTGGGGATCTTGGCGCCGAGCGCCTGGAATTTGCCCGGTTCCTGCAGGAACTCCTTGATTTCGTGGAGTTCTTCCACGGCCTCGTCCGCGCCGGCGACGTCGGCGAAGGTGACCTGGGGCATGTCCTTGGTGATCAGCTTGGCTTTGGACTTGCCGAACTGCATGACCTTGGAGCCGCCGCCCTGCATGCGTGAGAGTAGGAACCAGAAGATGATGCCGATAATCAGGATCGGCAGGATCAGGCTGATGAAGCCCGTGAACCAGTTGTTTTCCACCGGCTGGTCCGTGAACACGTCCACGTTGGAGGCGCTGATGGCGTCGACCACATCTTCGGCACGGGCGGTGCTGTAGAAGAAGGTGATGCTCTTGCCTTCGTTGGCGCCGTCCTGGATGAAGTCTTCACGCAGGGTCAGTTCAACGCTCTGGTTGCCGTCATTGATGCGGGCCTGCTCAACCTTGTCGTCGGCGAGCAGCTGCAGCCCGACGCTGGTGTCCACACGGGAGGCCTGCGGGCCGGCAAGATTGGGCACCACAATAAGCAGGATTGCCAGGACCAGCACAATCCAGATGATTGGTCCCTTGAAAATGTTCTTCAATTTCATGCGTCTAAGGGCACAATGCCCCGTCCCTCCTGCTGATCAGCCCGTGGTGTCACCCATATAGCTATACACCGTCCGCAATAATTCACGCACGGCGGCAAAGATTAGTTCCCTCTCGGCGTACAAGCAAGCCTTTGGCTCAGCTGGAGACGGAAATGTGCGTTTTACTCGTAGACGTGCGGTGCCAGCGTGCCGATGAAGTCCAGGTTGCGGTACCGCTCGGCGAAGTCCAGGCCGTACCCGACCACGAATTCGTTGGGGATTTCGTAGCCGACGTACTTGACGTCGATATCTACCTTCGCCGCATCCGGCTTGCGCAGCAGCGTGCAGATCTCCACCGAAGCCGGGCCGCGGGACAGCAGGTTGGTTTTCAGCCAGGACAGTGTCAGGCCGGAGTCGATGATGTCCTCGACGATGAGCACATGCTTGCCCATCAGGTCGGTTTCCAGGTCCTTGAGGATCCGCACGACGCCGGAAGACTGCGTGCCGGAACCGTAGGAGGACACCGCCATCCAGTCCATTTTCACGTGGCTGTGCAGTGCGCGGGCCAGATCCGCCATGACCATGACGGCGCCCTTGAGGACTCCGACGATCAGCAGGTCGCGGCCCTCGTAGTCCTTGTCGATCTCGGCAGCCAGTTCCTGCACGCGCTGCTGGATCTGCTCCTTGGTATACAGAACGTGCTTGAGGTCCGCCTGAACGTCGTTGGAATCCACCAGATACTCCCGTAATTAATGATGTGGCGTCACTGGGCGCGAGCCAGTTGTTCTAAAGACAAGATTGCCATAGCCGCCGCGCTCTTGCGCAACCGGGCCTGTTTGTTGGTCCGGTTGCCGCCGCACCCGGCGGTACACACTGACCATTCCGGCCAGCTGCACCGGTCCGGCGGACCCCTGCCTCGCCAGCAGCGCTTCGGCCGCGATGAGCCGCTCGTAACTGGGGTTCTCGCCGCCCATTTCGGCCGCCGCCAACGCGATGACCCGGTGTTTCATCGCTGCCGGCAGCGCTTCGAGGCCGGTCCGCTCCAGTTCTATGCCGTCCGCGGTATCGATCCTTAGCCGCAGGTATTCGCTCCGCGCCCGGGCGTCAAGGTAGTCGGCATCCGCCCGCAGAATCTGCGCCGAACGCCACAGCGCCTCGGCGACGCCCGGGCCCAGCTGCTGCTCCAGGAAAGGCAGCACCTCGGCCCGTACGCGTGAGCGCAGGAATTTAGGATCCGCGTTGGTCGGATCATGCCATGGTTCCAGTCCGGCGAGGGCACACAGCTCTTCGGTATGCTTCCGGCGCAGCCCCAGGAACGGCCGCAGATAGTCCCCGCGGCGCGGCGCCATGCCGGCCAGCGAACGCGTTCCGGAGCCCCGGCCGAGACCAAGCAGTACCTGTTCGGCCTGGTCATCGAGGGTGTGGCCCAGCAGCACGGCGGCGGCGCCATGTTCGGCAGCGGCACTGTCCAGGGCGGCGTACCGCGCGACCCGGGCGGCGGCTTCGGGCCCCATGCCGGGCTGGCCGACGCTGACCCGGCGGACTTCCACCGGCGCCAGCCCGAGATTCACAAGCTGGTTGCGTGTCCGTTCGGCCACCTCGGCGCTGCCGGGCTGGAGGGCATGATCGACGACGACGGCGCCCACCCGGTAACGCCGGCTACCGTCCCGCAAGGGCCGGGCAAAGTAGGTTGCCACGGCGGCCAGGGCCAGAGAGTCCGGCCCGCCGCTGCAGGCCACAAGCAGCAAGGGCGGTTCGCCCCGGCTCGATGCTGGATCGGTGGTGCCGGCAGCTTTGTCCTCCGGCGAATCCAGCAGCTCCAGCGCCGCCTTGATGTGGTTCCGGGCCGTGCCGACCAGCGGATGCAGCCGTTGTTTGCGCCGTGGCATGCCGACTGCGGATGCAGTGGACGGTTCGGTCATGGACGGCTGAGGTCCATGCGGCTGATCCACAGGTCGGCGTTGTGGATCTCTTCTTCGGTGGGCAGGTTTTCCGGCCGGATCCACACCTGGTTGAAGCCTTCCATGCCCACTTGCTTCACCACGGCGCGGACAAACTTCGCCCCGTCCGTGTACTGGCGTGCCTTGGCATCGAGGCCCATGATCTTGCGGATCCAGGATTCCAGCGCGCCGCGGGTCTTGGCCCGTGCGTTGAAGCGCTGGCGGATGGTCTTCACCGTGGGCACAATGCTGGCGTCCACCTCGTCCATCACCACATTGGCGTGGCCCTCGAGCAGGCTCATCACCGCGGTGACGTGGGAGAAGATCGCTTTCTCTTCCGGGTCCTGGAACAGGTCCATGATGGTGCCGGTGGCGCCGACGTCGACTTTCCCGCCGCCGGTGCCGGCGCCGTCGTCGTTCTTGTCTTTGCCGGACATCAGGGCCTTGGCCGCCTGCTGCAGCCGCTCGCCGAAGGTGTCGGCCTTGGCCACCAGGCCGGAGGAGAGCTTTCCGATCTGCTCCATCATGTGGTCCCGCAGCCAGGGCGCGGCCGCGAACTGCACGCGGTGGGTCTGCTCGTGCAGGCAGACCCAGAGCCGGAAGTCCGCGGGTTCGACGTTGAGTTCCTGCTCGACGGCGATGATGTTCGGCGCCACCAGCATCAGCCGGCCGCCCGCAGGGCCGCCGGGCAGCAGCGAGCAGAACGGGTCGTACTGGCCCAGCACCTTGCTGGAGAGGAAGGAGAGGATGGCGCCCATCTGGGTTCCCGTGAGCGAACTGCTCAGGCCCGTGGCCGCGCTCTTGACCTGCTCGGGCTTTTTCCGGGCGAGCTCGGTCAGGGCGGGCTGCAGGAGTGCTTCGAAGCTGCGCGCGTTGGCCTTGGACCACTCGGCCCGGTCCACGATCAGCACCTGCGAATCCCGCAGGTCCCTTGCCGCCTCCAGTCCGGTGATCCGGTGCACGTGGTCCACGGAAACTTCCGAGAGTTCGCGCAGGTTGGCCACGGCGGCACGGATCTGCGCCTGCGGCATCTTGGGGCCGGCCGGAGTGAGCTTGGCCGCGGTGGTTGCCGCCAGGTCCCAGTTGATCAGGCGCGGCGGGGTTTCCGGAGCGGACGGGGTGTTTCCGGCGCTGCCGGTGCTTGCGGTGCTGTCCATGCTGACCATCAGATCACACCGGGGCCCGGCAGGTCACCGGCCGTTCGCCCAACGGTGAAGGAAATTTCGACGGCGGACCAGCGGACCGGGTCAGGCGGCGCTCACGCGGCGCCCAGGTGCGGGTCAGGAGCCGGGTGTCAGAGGCAGCCGCAGCCGGCAAGGACTGTGGCCGCGCGGTCGGCCGCTTCGCGGGCCTGTGGCGTGGAGTTTTGCAGGCCGTTGGCCACGAAGGCAAAGACCAGGGTCCGCCCGTCCGCCGTCACCGCGTAGCCGCTGAGCGAGGTGACCGTGTGCAGTGTGCCGGTCTTGGCCCGCACCAGCCCGGCACCGCCGGCAGTCTTTCCGGCGAAGCGTTCCTGAAGAGTGCCGGTCAGTCCCGCCACGGGCAGTCCGTCGATGGCCGCCCGCAAGTCCTCGTTGGAGCCGCTGGTGATCTCGCGGAGCACTGCGGAGAGCTGTTCCGCCGAGACCTTGTTGCCCAGGGCCAGCCCGCTGGCATCGCTGATCAGCAGGCCGGAGGTGGGAATGTCGAGCTTCTCCATGGCCTCCTTGATCGCCTCGGTGCCGCCGCCGAAGGACCCGGGTTTGCCGCTGGCCAGGGCCGTATTGCGGGCCAAGACCTCGGCAACGTAGTTATCGGATTCCTGCAGCATGTAGTTGACGTGCTCGGCCACGGTGGCGGATTCAACGGAGGCGAGCACTATGCCGTCCTTGGGCGCGGCACCGCGGACCACATCGGGCGCCACCTTGACGCCGCGCCGGGACATTTCCTCCGCCAGCGCCACGCGGAAGGCCCGTGCCGCCGTGAGGGCCGCATCATCGACCAGCTCGCCGCTGCCGTCCGCGTTTTCCCGGCCGCCGGAGAGCGCCAGCGGATAGATCGGCGCGATCTCTCCCGCCTGGATATCGGCCGGGTCCCACGCGGCGCTCAGCGTTGGGCCGGCGTAGGCGGTGTCGTCCAGCAGCACCCGCAGTTCCCCGGTGAACTTCACGGTGGCCAGCCGTTCCGCGGCGGCCTGGGCCAGCGTGGCCAGACCCGCCCGCCCGAGGACGTCCTCCCGCTCCGACTCGCCAGCACCCAGCAGGGCATCTCCCCCGCCGCGCAGCACCAGCGTCCCGGGCACGTTGCCCTGGATGACCTCGGTGGAGAACCGTGCCTCCGCGCCGAGAGTCAGCAGGGCCGCAGCCCCGGTCAGCAGCTTCATGTTGGAGGCCGGAATGCGCGGCTCCGAACCGTTGCGCTCATACAGCACGTCGCCGCTCTGCGCATCGGTGACCAGCGCCGCGAAGTCCCCGGCGCCGTCGTACTTCAATGCTTTATCCAGCGCCTCGCCCAGCACCTTCGGATCCGGCACCGGCGCGGCCTCCGGCGAGTCCGTCAGGAGTTCGGCGGCGGCCAGTTTCGCCGGCGGCAGCTGGGCTTCCGGAGTGGTGACCACCGGCTTGGCTGCCCCGGGATTCCAGTCAAGGGCGGGGGCAAGATGCCAGGCGGCGGGAATGGCGAGCACGGCGAAGGCCGCGGCCAGCAGCCAGGATGTCAGTAGCCGGAAGCCACGGTTCATCCTGCCCCTCCCCCTGTTAGCCCGAGCGCGTCTCCGCATCCGGCAACGGGCGGAACGCGGTTTGTGAATCGGCTGCTCCGGTTGATGTCGGGCCGGGCTGCCAAGACCTATATCGTTAAGCGTAGACCGGCGCCGGGCCCTGCCCTGTCCACCGCGCCAGTGAGACCAAACACCAAGGAGACTTCCATGCAGCACGATGTGACCATCGAGATCCCCAAGGGATCGCGCGTCAAGTACGAGATCGACCACGAGACGCACCGCCTCCGCCTGGACCGCGTCCTTTTCACCTCCATGCAGTACCCCACGCACTACGGCTACTTCGAGGACACCCTGGGTGAAGACGGCGATCCGCTGGACGCGCTGGTCATGCTGCAGGACTTCGATCTGCTGCCGGGCGTGCTGGTCGAGTCCCGCCCGATCGCCGTGTTCAACATGACCGACGACGGCGGCGGGGACGCCAAGGTGCTCTGCGTTCCCTCCGACAAGCGCTTCGACCACATCCAGGAGCTCTCCGACGTGTCGGAGTTCCTGGTCAAGGAGATCGAGCACTTCTTCACCCGCTACAAGGATCTTGAGCCGGGCAAGTGGGTCAAGGCCGAGGGCTGGTCCGACCGTGCCGCCGCCGAGGCCGAGCTGGAAGCTTCCATCAAGCGCTTTGCCGCGCTCGGCGAAGAGTCCGCTCCGGACGAGCCCCAAGGCCGCGACGTCGATGAAGGCACCACCAGCGGTTCGGAAGCACAGGGCCGCTAGATCTGACACTGCTTCGAGGGCGGTCCGGACTGATTTCAGTCGGGACCGCCCTTTTTGGCAACCGAAATCAGTTGATCCGTCTATTTGTCCGCAATACTTAGGGCATGTACGTGCTCACCATCAATCAGCGCGACTCCCGCGAGGTAGGCGATCTGGTTCCGGAGCTGATCAAATCGCTGCGGCACCTGCCAACCGCCATTGCCTTCCGGCGTTCGGTCGGGGACGAAGCCATCGGCGTGCTGGAAGACCCGAAGACGGCTATCGACGCCGCCATGATCGCCCTGCGGAGCCGGCGTTGGCATGTCGGGATCGGCGTGGGCGAACTGTTGGTACCGCTGCCCGAGGACGTTAACGAGGCCCAGGGATTCGGGCTGGTCTATGCGCGGCGCGCCGTGGAGCGGGCCCAGAAGACTGGTGAACGGGTACCGCTGGCGGTCTCCGGGCCAGACGCCGACATCGCCGCCGAGGCCGAGGCCGTGCTGCGGCTGATCGGCCAGATCGTCTCCACCCGCACCGACGCCGAGTGGAAGGTGCTGGACCTGATGACCCCCGGCGCCCGGGGACAGCAGAAATTCATCGCCGAGGAACTCGGCATCACCACGCAGGCGGTCAGCAAGGCCGTGGTCCGCTCGCACTGGGTGGAGGAATGGGCTTGCCGTCCGGCCGCGGCGCGCCTGCTCGACCTGGTTTACGGACCCAGAGCGCTGCCCGAGGCGAGCCTTCCGTACCGCTGACCTGCGGCTGGGGCCTAGACTCCGAGAAGGGAGTACCCCGACAAGCAATAGGAGCTGACGATGATTCCGGAGATCAATTTCTGGGCGGTGCTGGTGGCAACGCTGTCCACCATGGTGGTGGGGTCCATCTGGTACACGCCCAAGGCGTTCGGCAACTACTGGATGCGCGTAGCCAAGGTCAGCCCCAGCGGTGACGCCAAGGACGCGGTCAAACCGATCCTGATCACGCTGGTGGTCAGCTTCATCAGCGCCTGGGTGCTCGCGGGCGCGGCAGCTATCGCGCAGGAGTTCTACGGCGGCAGCTTCCTCTGGAATACCGTGCTCACCGCGGTGATCCTGTGGGCCGGTTTCACCGCCGCACGGTTCATCACCCACGATGCCTTCGAGGGCCGGCCCGCCGGGCTGACCGTTCTGAACTGCGCCCACGAACTGGTCACCTATTTGATCATGGCGCTGATTATCGGCCTGTTCGGCATCAGTGCGGCTTGATTCTCAGGCATTCGCTCACCCAACCCAAGCGGACAGGGCCTCAGCTACGGACTGATAGTCCATCTGGCCCGTCGCCACGCCTATCACCAGGTCATAGGCAGGATCTTCTGGCGCGTCCAGCGAGAGTGAGTTCAAGCCGTAAAACACAACCACGGCAAGCCAGCCCAGCCGCTTGTTTCCGTCTACAAGTGGATGATTCCGCACGATGGATTCAAGCAGCACGGCTGCTTTCTCGTGGATTGAGGGATACGCCTCCTCACCATAGAGCGTAGTCTGCGGCCGATTTGCAGCAGCAGACAACAGGCCAACGTCGCGCACCTGCCGCACTCCCAATTCATCCGCGAGGGCCAGCAAAGATTCCAGATCCAGATAGACGGTCATGGACTACTGGGCCAAACGGTCCAGCAAAGGGCGGTATTTTTGGATGGCTGCCCGGGCCATCTCCCGTACTTGGGAATCCTTGTCGAGGCGTGCAGCCGAATCTACGATCGCACGAACAGCAGCCTCATTCTTGCTAACGCCTTCGGCAACAGCAAGGCGTTCCAGCAGTTCGTCTTGTTCAGGGGTCAGTCGCAGAGTCATAGGCATGCACCCATGATACCAATCTGATACCAACGACGGAATAGATACCTTGATCTAGGCCAGCAGGCTTTGCAGGATCGGGGCGGCACCGTCTTCGTCTACGGTTCCGGTCACTTCGTGGGCGACGGCGATGACTTCCTCTGGCGCCTGGCCCATGGCAACACCGCGGGCGGCCCAGTCGAGCATTTCGATGTCGTTGCGGCCGTCCCCCATGGCCACGGTCTGTGCCGGGTCCACCTTGAGCTTGCGGCGCAGGGTCTCCAGCGCGCTGGCCTTGGTAACGCCGTTCGCCGCAATATCCAGCCAGGCGGTCCAGCCCACCGAGTAGGCCACACCGTGCAGACCCGCATTGTCGATGGCTTCCTTGAACTCTTCCGGCGTGTTCTCGGCACTGAACACCACCACGCGCACGGCCGAGGCTTCCAGCATGGTTTCGAAGTCCACGCCGATGGCTTCTATCCCGAAGCTCGCGTCCTGGAAGCGCTCGGTCGAGAGGAATTGACCCTCATTGTCCTCAAGGGCGAATTTGGCGGTGGGCAGCTTCGTGCGCAGGGCACGCAGTGCCGGGCCGGGTTTGAAGGTGACGCGGTCGATGACCTCGTAGCCGTTCTCCAGGCCGGTGTCGATCCGCAAGGTCACGCCGCCGTTTGAGCAGACGGCGTACCCCTTGGTCAGCCCGATGAGTTCGATAATCGGCAGCGTGGCGTTCAACGAGCGGCCGGTCGAGACCACCACTTCATGGCCGGAGTCGACCACTGCCTGCGCGGCCTCGCGGACGGCATCGCTCATGTGTCCGTCGTGGTTCACCAGTGTGCCGTCCACATCCAGGCAGACCATTTTCCGCACCTGGTTGTCCGTCTGCAACGAATTCCGGCTTGTGTTCTTTTGCTGGTCTTCGATGCCAGCAATCGCATTGTCAGCTGTAGTTGTCATTATTCCAGTGAATCAGAGGCAAGCCCCGAAACGGTAGGGCGACGCTCACATTGGGAATTAACGGCTGATGAATACCGGCCGAACTAGCTAAGTACGGGCAGGACCTCGAGGCCGCCTAGGTACGGGCGCAGTGCCGCGGGCACAGTCACCGATCCGTCGGCATTCTGGTGGTGCTCAAGGATGGCTACGATCCAGCGCGTGGTGGCGAGGGTGCCGTTCAGGGTAGCCACGGCACGGGTGCCCTTCTTTTCCTCGCCGGTGATGCGTTCACGCACATTCAGGCGACGGGCCTGGAAGGTCGTGCAGTTGGAGGTGGAGGTCAGCTCGCGGTAGGCATTCTGCGTGGGGACCCAGGCTTCGCAGTCGAACTTACGGGCGGCGCTCATGCCCAGGTCGCCGGCGGCAGTATCGATCACCCGGTAGGGAAGTTCCACCTTGGCGAGCATCTCCTCTTCCCAAGCCAGCAGCCGGGCATGCTCTTCGGCGGCGTTCTCGACCGTGGTGTAGATGAACATTTCCACCTTGTTGAACTGGTGGACCCGGATGATCCCGCGCGTATCCTTCCCGTGCGAGCCCGCTTCACGGCGGTAGCAGGAGGACCAGCCCGCATAGCGCAGCGGACCGGCGGCCAGATCCAGGATTTCGTCCCCGTGGTAGCCCGCCAGCGGAACCTCGGAGGTGCCCACCAAGTACAGGTCGTCCTCGGCCAGACGGTAGATTTCGTCATCGTGCGCCACATCGAATCCGGTGCCCTGCATCGTTTCCGGGCGGACCAACGTGGGGGTGATCATCGGCGTGAAGCCGGCCGCGATGGCCTGGTCCATGGCCATATTCAGCAGCGCCAGCTCCAGCCGGGCACCGACGCCCTTGAGGAAGTAGAACCGCGCACCGGAAACCTTCGCGCCGCGCTCCATGTCGATGGCACCCAGCAGCTCGCCGATCTCCAGGTGGTCCCGGGGCTCGAACCCGTCCGGGCCGAAGTCGCGGGGCTTGCCAACGGTCTTGATGACCTCGAAGTCATCCTCGCCGCCGGCGGGTACGCCATCCTCGATGAGGTTCGGGATCCGCCGCAGCAGCGACTCCTGCTCCGTTTGCGCGGCGTCCGATTCGGCCTGGGCCGCCTTGACCGACGCGGCGAGTTCCTTCACTTCAGCCAGCAGGGTTTGCTTTTCCTCGCCCTTGGCCTGGGCAACCTTCTTGCCGAAAGCGTTCTGCTCGGCGCGCAGCGATTCGTAGCGGGTAATGGCTTCGCGGCGGGCGGAGTCTGCGGAAATGACTGCATCAACCAGGGAATCATCGGCTCCCCGGGCACGCTGGGAGGCTCGGAAAATCTCAGGATTGGCGCGGAGTTCATTTACATCGATCACCTGCTAAGGGTACCGAACAACCGGCCGCCACCTCGATTTCGCGCCCGGGTGGTGCGGCTATTCTAAGAGCATCATGGAGACTCATTGGATGGTTGGCCTCGTTGTTGTTATCGCCGCGGTGGTTTTTATCGTGAGCTGGCTCAGTGTGCGCCATCTGCCGGCCCGCCGGGCGGCCACGGTCCCCGGCGTGCCGGTGGAAGTCCTTGATGCCAGGGCCCAGCGGGTGGCTGTGATCCTCAACCCCGTGAAGAACGACGCCGACTTAGCCCGGGAGAAGATCCGGCTGGCCTGCACCGCCGCCGGGTGGCCCGAGCCGATGGTCTTCGAGACGACCCGGGACGATCCGGGGCACACGCAGACAAGACGCGCGCTGGAAGCCGGCGCCGACGTTGTCCTGGCCGGGGGCGGCGACGGAACGGTCCGCATGGTCACCGGCGAGCTGGCTGGCACGAACATACCCTTCGGCCTGGTGCCGCTGGGCACCGGAAATCTGCTGGCCCGCAACCTCGGCATCAACCCCGGACAACTGGACGCAAACATCCTCACGGCCCTGCACGGTGCGGACCGCCGGATCGACACCGCGACCATCACGCTGGAGAATTCGGTGACCGGCAGCAGCATCACGGAGAGTTTCCTGGTGATCGCCGGCATCGGGCTGGACGCCCAGGTCCTCGCGGACACCAAGGACGATCTCAAACGCAGGTACGGCTGGCTGGCCTACTCCGAAGCGGGCGTGCGGAACCTGCCGGGCAAACGCAAAAAAGTCACCATCAGTATCGACGACGGTCCCGTCCAGACCCGCAGCATCCGCAGCATCCTGTTTGCCAACTGCGGCAAACTGCCGGCAGGCATCGATTTCATCCCGTCCGCCACGGTGGACGACGGCGAACTGGACATCGTGGTGATGAGCCCGCGTAACGCGTTGGGCTGGATCCGGATTGCCGCCAAGACGCTGCTGCGGCACAATGCCCGGATCCCGGTCATCGATTATTACCGAGGGCGCAAGGTTATGGTGACGGCCCATGAACCGATGGGCACGCAGCTGGACGGAGACCTCTCGGGCGACGTGACCTCACTGACCGTCCAGGTCCGGCCCTCCGCGCTCAGCGTGCGGGTGGATCCACAGACCCTGGCCAATGTGGGCGCCGCAACCGCCCAGGACCGCCGGACGGACCTGGCCTAAGCTGCGGCGCCGTTCCACCGGGCCGGACCAGTCCTACGTGTCCTGGCCGCCGAGGTTGTATGGATCGTCGCTGGAGTCCGCCTCGTCCGTGTTGTGCAGATCGTCGCCCGGAACATCGAGGGCTTCGCGCTCTGCGTCCAGCGGCGGCACGTCCTCGAGGTTTTCGCTCTCATCTTCCGGATTCGGAAATTCGCCCTTGGCCTGGTGCTTGATCATTTCCTGCTCTTCAGCCAGGCGCAGGTCATTGCCGAGGTCGCCGGCATCGCCGGAACGAAACTCGCTGTTGGTCTGCTGCAGCTGCTCGTCATACTGGCCGCCGTCGGCGCCGGTCTCGCTGTGCAGTTCCTCGTTGCTTTCGGTCATCGTAGGCACCTTCCGTTCAGTATTGCTAGGCTCCAACTTCGATCAGCTTACTTAGCAAGTGGTGCCAGCGAAAGCTCACGGCTTCTCAGGCAGGCTGCAGCAGTCGCTGGACCCATTCATGCGCCTCGCGGAATGCTTTGTCCTGATTGTTCCGGGCAACTGCATAGGCGCGGCCGTCGGCACGGGGATAGGAGCCCAGGAAGCGGGTATCCGGACTGATCCGATGCAGTCCCCGGACGGCGTCGGCAACGCGCTGCTCGGAGAGGTGCCCGTCAACGTCGAAGCTGAAGAAGTAGTCACCCAGGAACTGGCCGGTAGGCCGTGACTCGATGCGACTCAGGTTCACTCCCCGCGTGCCGAACTGTTCCAGAATTTCCATCAGGGCTCCCGGGCGGTCCTCGGGCAGCGGAACCACCAGCGTGGTCTTATCGGACCCGCTGGGCTCAGGCAGCCCGTTGGGCCGGCTGACCAGGATGAAGCGCGTGACAGCATCGGAAATGTCCCCGATATCCTCGGCCAGCACGTGGAGGCCACGCTGTTCTGCCACTAAAGGCGAGCAGATGGCCGCGTCGTACGGACAGTTGTCATCGAGCAGCCCCACAGCAGCGGCGGCGGTAGACGATCCTGGGAGATATGCGGCCCCAGGAATATTTGCTTCGCTCCACCTGCGACACTGGGCCCAGGCATGGGTATGGGTGGAAACAGCCTTGATATCGGCAAGCGCCAGACCCGGACGGGCCACCAAAACGAAGCGGATGGGAACCAGCTCTTCGCCCAGGATCTGCAGCGGTTCCCCGGTGGCAATGGCATCCAGCGTGGCGCTGACGCCGCCCTCTACGGAATTTTCGATCGGCACCATCGCGGCATCTGCTGTGCCGTTGCGGATCAGTTCGAGGGCACCGCTGACATTGGCCGCCGGTATGCGCCGTGCCGCGGCGGCCCCCGGGACCTGCAGCAGGGCGGCTTCGGTGAAGGTGCCCTCGGGACCCAGGAAGGTATAGGTGCCGCTCATTACTTGACCGTCGGCTCCTGCCCGTTATCGGAAACCATCGGCTTGCCGGCCTCGAGCCAGGCACCCATTCCGCCGTCGACATTAACGGCCGAGTAGCCGTTGCCCACCAGCCAGGCAGCGGCGCGATAGGAGCGCCCGCCCGTGCGGCAGATCACGTGCAGGTCCTCGTCCGGATCCAGTTCGTCGAGCCGTTCGGGCAGCTGGTCCAGCGGGATGTGCAGCGCGCCGTCGATATGGCCCGCTTCCCACTCGTAATCTTCGCGCACGTCCAGCACTTTGGCGTCGGCGCCGATGCTGTCCACATCAACGTTCTCGAAGTCGCTCATCGGGGAATCCTCCGCAGAAATCAGTCGTAAGACGGACTGCTTGCCGTCCTCTCCAGCCTATAGTGGGATCACGCTGTGCACCTTAACAAGACTTCCAGACAGAGGTACTGATGGCCGCTGAGCAGCCCACCATTCTGGCCACTTCCGGTGGCTACAAAGCCGGATCCCGCACCCGGCTGGAGTTCAACCACCTGGTCCACCACGCCGTCGCGCTCTCCGGCGCCAGCGGACGGGCACCGAAAATCACGCACCTGGGAACGGCCGGCGGAGACCAACGCTGGTACGCGGCCGAGCTGGACGAGGCCGCCCGGGTGGCCGGCTTTGAGCTGTCCCATCTGAACCTGTTCAGCATGCCCAACATCGGCAACATCGAGGAGCACCTGCTGGGCCAGGACGTGGTCTGGGTTAACGGCGGGTCGGTGGCCAATCTCCTGGCCGTGTGGCGAGTCCACGGCCTGGACCCGATCTTCCGTCAAGTCTGGGAGGCGGGCGTGGTGCTGGCAGGTGTGTCCGCCGGCTCCATCTGCTGGTTCCGCGGCGGCACCACGGATTCGTTCGGCCCGGAGCTACGTGCCGTCACCAACGGCCTGGCGCTGTTGCCCTATGACAACGGCGTCCACTACGACTCCGAAGCCGAACGCCGGCCCCTGGTCCACCAGCTGGTCAGCAACGGCACCCTCGGCGAGACCCACTGCACCGACGACGGCGTGGGGCTGGTTTATCACGGCACCGAGCTGGCGGAGGCGGTCACCGAGGTCAAGGGCAAGCTGGCGTACCGGGTTACGGCCAAGGCCGGGGACGGCCCGGAAGCCGTGGCGGTAGAGGAACCGATCGAGCCGCGCTACCTGGGCTGATGCACGCACCGCGGTTCCGGCTGCCCGCCGGATGAGAGGCGGGGAACGCCGGCCGCGGAACTGACGGGGGATATATGGATTTGCAGCTGCTACGCGATGGGTTTGTCTCCGGGCTCGGGACCGCCGTCGCGCTCATTGCGGCCGCCCTGACGCTGCTCTTGCTGGCGTGGCTGGCTGCCACTATTGCGCGCCGTGTGCTCGGGGTCCCCGTGGGCTGGCCGCGCTCCATGGTGGTGGGCGTGTTCATGATCCTGTCCTTCTCCGCCATGTCCAGGTACCTCTACGACGCCGCGGATCTGGGCAGCGTGGACGGCAGCCAACTGAACGTTCCTGCCGCCGTCGTACTGATGTTTTTGGTGCTCGCAGTGGCGTGGGTCTTCGCGATCGGCGTCGCCGTGCTGGTAGGGCTGGAGGTTGCCTTTCCCACCGGTTCGCTGCCGAAGCTCACCAGCTTCTTCTCCGGCTGGCGCGCCCGGCGGCAGCGCGCCAAGCGCTACACCGACGTGGTGCGGATAGCCTTCAAGCACGGGCTCGGTTCGCAGCTGCGCGGGCTCACGCGCAACGCCCGGAGCGCGGATGAGGAAGAAACGGCGCTGCACCTGCGGCTGGCCCTGAACGAAGCGGGCGTGACGTTCGTGAAGCTGGGCCAGATGCTCTCGACCCGCCGCGACGTCCTGTCCGAGCCCTACATCCGGGAACTCTCCAAACTGCAGACCCACGCCGAGCCCGAACCGTGGTCGGCGATCCGGCCTGCCATCGGCAAATACCTCGGCCGGGACCTGGACGAAGTCTTCTCCTGGGTCAATCCGGAACCGCTCGCTTCGGCCTCCGTTGCCCAGGTCCACGAGGGCACGCTGCTCTCCGGGCAGGTAGTGGTGCTGAAGGTGCAGCGGCCCTCGGCGCTGCGGCAGGTCCGCCGGGACATTGACATTGTGCTGCGGATGGCCCGCTGGCTTGACCGCACCGCGCCCTGGGCCCGCTCGCTGGGTATCAACAACCTGGCGCAGGGATTCGCGGACTCGCTGCGGGAGGAACTGAACTACCGGGTGGAGCTGGAGAACATGCGCAGCGTGGCGGCCGCGCTGGCCGAGTCCGGGATCGCGGACGTCCTGGTCCCGCACGCCTACGAGGAGTTTTCCGGCAGCCGCCTGCTGGTCATGGACAAACTGGACGGCCTGCCCATCTCGCACGCCCATAAGCTGCTGGCTGCAATGCAGCCGGGGCAACGGCATGGGGTCGCCGAGAAACTGGTCAAGGCTACGCTGAGCCAAATTGTGGACACCGGGGTGTTCCACGCGGACCTGCACCCGGGCAACATCTTCCTGCGCGACGACGGCGGCATCGGCCTGCTGGATTTCGGTTCCGTTGGGCGACTGGATCCGGCCACCCGCCAGTCCCTGGGCACGCTGCTGTATGCAGTGGAGAAGGACGACGGCGTTTCCGCCACGGACGCCCTGATCGAGCTGCTGGACCGCCCGGACGAACTCGACGAACGGGCCTTGGAGCGCGGGGTCGGCCAACTGCTCACCCGCTACCGCACCGGATTCGGCGCGCACGGCAGCCGCAGCATGTTCTCGGTGCTGCTCAATCTCCTGGTGCAGCACGGTTTCGCCGTGCCGCCGCAGATTGCCGCGGCGTTCCGCGCCCTGGCCGCCCTCGAGGGGACGCTGGGGCAGATCAGCCCGGATTTCGACGTCGTTGCCGCGGCCCGCGCCGAAGGCAAGCGCATCATGGGCCGGCAGTTCAAACCGGGCAACCTCAAGGACCAGCTGGAAAGCCGGATGCTGCAGCTGCTGCCGCTGCTGGACCGCATGCCGCGCCGCATCAACAAGCTGACCGAGGACCTGGAGCAGGGCCGCTTCTCCATGAACGTGCGGATGCTGGCCGATAACCGCGACCGGCATTTCCTGGACACGCTGGTCCAGCAGGTGGTGGTGGCGCTGCTGGCCAGCGCGGCGACGCTGGGCGCGATTGTGCTCATTGCCAGCGATACCGGTCCGATGCTCACGGAGAACGTCCGAATGCACGCGTTCTTTGGCTACACGCTGCTCTTTGCCGGGTTTGTCCTCTCGCTGCGGGCTGTGGCGCTGGTGTTCCGGCGGCATCCCGAAAGCGCCAACCGGGACGTCTGAGCCGGTGGCCGCCGTCGTAGCATGGTGGTTCGGGCTACCGAAGGGCATCTGACATTCATGAGCGATCTGCACGAACTCTCGGCGTTGCAGCAGCGGGACGCCGTCCGCCGCGGGGAGGTCGGCTCACGGGAGCTCACCGAGCACTACCTAACCCGGATCGAGGCGCTGAACCCCCAGCTGGGCGCCTTCATCACCGTCACCGCGGAGCAGGCCCTTGCCGCCGCCCGCGACGCCGACGAGCGCCAGGCCCACGGCCAGGAGCTGCCCCGGCTGCACGGGCTGCCGTTGGCCTTCAAGGACCTGACCGATGTGGCCGGCGTGCCCACCACCCACGGCAGTTCCGCCGTTGACCATGTTCCCGCGCCGGCCAACCACACGCTGGTGGACGTACTGCAGGCCGCCGGCGCCATCAGCCTCGGCAAGACTCAGGTCCCCGAGTTCGGGCTGACCTCCTACAGCGAAAACAGGATCGCCCGGCCCGCGCGCAATCCGCTGGATCCGGCTACAAGCCCGGGCGGCTCCTCAGGCGGCAGCGCGGCGGCAGTGGCGGCGGGAATGCTGCCGTTCGCGCCGGGTTCCGACGGCGGCGGCTCCATCCGGATCCCTGCCGCGGCCACCGGACTGGTCGGGCTGAAACCGGGACGGGCCCGGGTGCCGGCCGGTTCCTCAGGCGAGGATGCCGGGCGGCTGGTGGTGGCAGGTCCGCTGGCCCGGACCGCCGCGGACGCCGGCCTGCTGATGGACGCGATGGTGGACGAACCGCTCGCTCGCGCGGCCTTCGGGACGGAGCCAGATTTCCTCGGTGCCGCGCTGCGAGCCGAAGGCAGGTTCCGGATCGGTGCCAGCACGCTCTCCCCCTTCGCCGCCAGCTACCCGCTCTGGCTCGAGCCCGAGGCCCAGGCCGCCTTCGACCAAGGCATCCGGCTGCTGAACGGCCTCGGCCACGACGTGCTGGACGCGGACTTCCGGTACGACAACCGCTATCCGGACGCCTTCACCACCGTGTGGACCTCGTCGCTGGCGCAGCTGCGGATGCCGGCCAGCCGCGAACCGCAGCTGATGCCGCTCACCCGGGCCTTCCGCCGTCGTGCTTTGAAAAAATCCCCGGCCGAGCTGGCAGCTGCGCTGGGGATTCTGGCGCGGTTCCAGGAAGACACCGTGGCGCAATTCGGGGTCTACGATCTGGTGCTCACGCCGGCGCTGGCCATGACGCCGCGTCCGGTCGGCTGGTACACCTCCACCAGCGCGGAGGTGGACTACATGCACCAGTGCCAGTACTCGCCCTACACCTCCATGATCAACGTGTGCGGGCTGCCGGCCATCGCGGTGCCCGTGCTGACCACCGCGCGCGGGCATTCGATGGGCATCCAGCTGGTGGGAAAACCCGGTTCGGAAGCGCTCCTGCTGGCGGTCGCCGCGCAGCTCGAAAACGAGCGCTGACCGGGGCGGATGCCCAGGCAGAACCCGGGCCGGATCCTGGGCTATGGCGATACCATCGGTTGCAGCAGGCAACCAAGAATATGACAATGCATAAAGCGCGGTGGCAAAATGGCGTAAATGAGCCAAACCTCACAATCGGCTACTCGGCCACAAGCTACCGGCGGTAAGACATTTTTCGGGCACCCCCGAATGCTCGCCAACCTTTTTTCCGTAGAACTGTGGGAGCGTTTCTCCTTCTACGGCATGCAGGGCATCCTCCTCTACTACATGTACTTCTCGGCCGCCGAGGGCGGCCTGGGCATCGACGAAGGCATTGCCACCGGACTGGTGGGCGCCTACGGCGGCGGTGTCTACCTCTCCAGCATCCTCGGCGCCTGGGTCTCGGACCGGCTCCTCGGTTCCGAAAAGGTCCTCTTCTACTCCGGCATCATGATTATGTTCGGCCACATCGCGCTGGCCCTGATCCCGGGCACCGTTGGTCTCGCCGTCGGCCTGATCCTGGTGGCCGTCGGTTCCGGCGGGCTGAAAGCCACCGCGACCTCGCTGGTCGGCTCCCTCTACGGGGAGAAGGACGAGCGCCGCGACGCCGGCTTCTCCATCTTCTACATGGGCGTGAACATCGGCGGGCTGCTGGGCCCGCTGCTGACCGGCCTTGCCCACGTCCAGCTCGGCTTCCACTACGGCTTCGGCCTGGCCGCCATCGGTATGGCCATCGGCCTGACGCAGTACGCGCTGACCCGCAAGAACCTGCCCGAGGAATCCCACTTCGTGGCCAACCCGCTGCCGCACACCCACTTCGGCAAGGTCGCCGGAATCGGCATCGCCGGCCTGGTAGTCATGGTGCTGGCCGTAGCACTGGGCCTCGTCACCGCCGAGAACCTCGCCCCAATCATGGCCTGGCTGGCGATTCTTGCCGCCGTAGCCTACTTCGCGGTGATTCTTTCCAGTAAAAAGGTCACGCCGCTGGAGCGCGGCCGCGTCTACGCCTTCATCCCGTTGTTCATCGGGTCCGCGGCGTTCTGGGCACTGTTCCAGCAGCAGTTCACCGTGGTGGCGCTGTACGCGGACAAGCAGCTGGACCGCAGCCTCTTCGGCTGGGAAATGCCTGCCACCTGGGTGCAGTCCATCAACCCGGTGTTCATCATCATTTTTGCCGGCATCTTCGCCACCGTCTGGACCAAGCTCGGCCCCAAGCAGCCCGGCTCCCCGCTGAAGTTCGCGATCGGCCTGGCCGTGATGGGACTGGCCTTCCTGGCCTTCATCCCGCTGGCCGGCGGCGGCACCAACAGCACCCCGCTGCTGGCGATGGTGGGCATCCTGTTCCTGTTCACCATGGCCGAGCTGTTCCTCTCCCCCACCGGCAGCTCCGTCTCCACCAAGCTGGCGCCGAAGGCGTTCCAGACCCAGATGGTGGCGCTGTTCCTGCTCTCCATCTCGCTGGGCACCACGCTGGCCGGCATCCTCGCCGGCTACTACGACCCGACGAACGAGGCCCCGTACTTCGGCTTCATCGGCGTCACCGCGATCATCCTGGGCGTTGCCCTGGCCATCGCGGCACCGTCCCTGAAGAAAATCATGGGCGGCGTGCGCTGACCCGGACCTGACCGGCCGGCCTCGCGCCGGCTTTGCACCTGCAACCAACCAACGACGGCGCCGCTCAAGGTGGGTTTACCAGCTCACCTTGGGCGGCGTCGTCGTTCGCTGAGATGGGCTTTCAGACAGCGAGAACCTCAGCCTACGGCCTATCTTATGGATGGGCGGTGGTTCAAGTTCACTGCTGCCAACACTTGCGGCGCATTGTCGAGGTACTGCGCGACGGCTTTCACCGAGTCGCGCGCCATGGCGCCGACGCCGATTAGGGTGGCCGACGCCGGTCCGCACCAGTCTCCGTAGCCGAGGAAGAACAGGCCCGGGTGATCCGTTGAGTGTGTTGCCAGGTGTTCGTCGGTTTCGGGGATGCCGTTCAGGGTGGTCAGGTCCAGCGGCTGGAGATGCTGGAGGTCTGGCCGGAATCCTGTGCACCAGATGATCACGTCCGCTGCCACCTCCTGTCCGTCGTCCCACTGGACGCCTGCGGATGTGAGCCGGGAGAACATCGGACGGGCGTTGAGCTGCCCGGCGTCGCGTGCTGCTCTGACCGCGGGAACGGCAACGATGTCCCCGAAGGACGCGACGCCGCCGGGGCTGGGTTCGCCGTTGGCGACGGCGCGTGCATGGTGGGTGGCGATCTGGAACAGCGCCCGGCCATCGATGTCGTCGGGAAGGTAGTGCGGCGGCTTGCGGGTGACCCAGGTGACGGCTGCGACGGGGACGAGGTCCGCTGCGATCTGCGCCCCGGAGTTGGCGCCGCCGACGACAATGACGCGGAGTCCGGCGTAGCTGTCCCGGTCACGGTAGTCGGCGGTGTGCAGCTGGCGTCCGGTGAACTGCTCGCTGCCGGGCAGCTGCGGGACATAGGGAGCGTTCCAGTTCCCGGTGGCGCTGATGACGGCCCGGCTGGTCCAACGCCCTTGGTCGGTGATCGTGGCGAACCCGCTGTCCGGCTCCTGCCGCACGGCGGTGACGGTGACGGGCCGATGGACCGGGAGGCCGTAGCGGGTTTCATAGGTGCGCAGGTACTCCACGACGTGGCGGGCAGACGGATTGCCCTCTCCGTGCCAAGCCGGCATCTGGTAGCCGGGCAGGGAGCTGTAGGCGGCCGGAGAAAACAGTTCCAGGCTGTCCCAGTAGTGCTGCCAGGCACTGCCCGGCTGAGCGTTGGCGTCGAGAATCGCGAAGGTCGGGGCCGTGCCAGTCCTTCCTGCGGCCGCGTCCCGCCGCAGCCGGTTCAGGTAGAACCCTGCGGCTAGCCCGGCCTGGCCACCACCCAGGACGAGGACATCGACATCACGGGATGCACCGGTTGGCTCTGTCTCCTGCACTGTTGTTCCCCTTGCGTCGGCGGGTTTCGCTGCGGTGAAAGCTGGCCGGTTCAGTCGCTGGCTGCGGTGCCGGTGAGCTCTACGTGGAGCGCCTGTACCCGCTGGCGGATATCGTCGCGGACCAGACGCATCCGCTCAATGCCCTCGATGCCGCGTTCGGAGGGCTCGTCGATGTCCCAGTTCTCGTACCGGGTGCCCGCGGGCGCCGTGACCTTCGCTTCACTGCCGAGGGTAACGACGACATCGGCGGCCCGCAGCGCTTCTTCGGTGACCGCTTTCGGCTTTTCGGCGCTGATGTCGATGCCGAGCTCGGCCAGGGATTCGGCCGAAAGCGCGTTGATGGCGTTGCCGGGTTTGGTTCCGGCCGAGTGGACATCCACGGTTCCCTGGGCCAGATCGCGCATCAGGCCCGCGGCCATCTGGGACTTGCCGCCGTTTTTCACGCAGATGAACAGGACCTTGGGTGTGGCGGGCATTTAGTTCTCCTGCTCTACGGAGCGGCCGTGGGCCAGTCCGGTGGGAATGCCGAGGAACGCCGGTTCCGGGGCTGCGCAGCAGGAGCCCTCGTCCGTGCCGGTGGCGGTGGTGGCCGGTGTGTCGCAGCTTCCGCCGAGATCGGTGGAGCACACTCCTGTTTCGGGCAGGACGAGTTCGACATTGTCGGCCGCGGTCCGGTCGCCGGCGAGGGCTGCTGCAATGGAGCGGACCTGTTCGTAGCCGGTGGCCATCAGGAAGGTCGGGGCCCGTCCGTAGGACTTCATGCCGGTGATGTAGAAATCCTGCTCCGGGTGGGACAGCAGCTTCGCCCCGTGGGGCTCAACGGTGCCGCAGCTGTGGAATTCCGGATCGATGAGCGGGCCGAGTTCGCGGGGCGCTTCCACGGCTGGGTCGAGGTCGAGCCGGAGTTCGCGCAGCATGTCCAGATCCGGGCGGAAGCCGGTGGACGGGATGAGCAGGTCCACGTCCAGCTGCGCCTCGCCGTCCGGAGTGGCGCCGAGGACGGCCAGCGTGTCGGCGCTCTTGAAACCGGTGATCGTGAACGAGGTGTGCAGTTCGATGGAGCCTGCTTCGACCAGGGCGCGGAGCCGGGTGCCCAGGTCGCCGCGGGCGGGCAGCCCGTCGAGGTCCCCTCCCCCGTAGATGCTGCTGGCGGAGGAGCCGCGGATGGCCCAGCTGATCCGGGTGCCCGGTTCCTGTGCGTCCAGGTCGCCCAGTGCCAGCAGGGTGTTGGCGGCCGAGTGCCCGGCACCGACGACCAGGACGTGCTTGCCGGCGAAGCGGGCGCGGTCGCGGCCGGTGACGTCGGGCAGCGGGGCTGTGATGAATCCGGCCGCCGTGGCCTCTGCTTCTCCGGGTGCCGGGAGTCCGGCCTGCCCGAGGGGGTTCGGCGTGTTCCAAGTGCCGGATGCGTCGATGACGGCCCGCACGTGGTGGTCGGTGATAGCCCCGGTGCCGTCCAGGACGCGGACCAGGAACGGGGTCTCCTCCCGGCGGTGGGAACGGGTCTTGTCCATGCCGGCCCGGGTGACAGCGATGACCCGGTGGGAGGTCCGCAGGGCGTTGGCGATGGCAGGGGCTGCGGCGAGCGGCAACAGGTACTGCTCAAGGAGTTCGGTGCCGGTGGGCAGTGCTTCCGGGTCCGGTTCCTGCCAGCCGGTGCCGTCGAGCAGCCGGCGGGCGGCGGCGTCGGTGTTGTAGCGCCACGGCGAGAAGAGCCGGATGTGCCCCCAGGCCTTGACGGCGGCAGCTGGTGTGTCGCCTGCTTCGAAGATGACCGGGGTCAGGCCGCGTTCGAGCAGGTGTGCGGCGGCGGCGAGTCCGCCGGGACCGGCGCCGATAACCGCAACAGGAAGTTCAAGGTTGTCAGGCATGGGTGCTCTCCTCTACGAGTGCGGTGGCGATGCTGTCGGAGTCTTCCAGTGCTGCAAGGTAACGTTCGGCGTCGAGGGCGGCGGAGCAGCCGGTACCCGCGGCGGTGATGGCCTGGCGGTAGCGGTGGTCCACGGCGTCGCCACAAGCGAAAACGCCCCGCTGGCTGGTCACGGTGGTGGGGGAGTCCACCTTGATGTAGCCCTCCGCATCCAGATCGATCTGGCCCTTGACCAGTTCGGTCCGCGGCAGGTGCCCGATGGCCACAAAGATCCCGGTGGCGGACAGTTCGCGCGTAGCCCCGGTGATGGTGTCCGTCAGCGTCACGCCGGAGACCTTGCCGTCGCCGTGGATGGCGGAAACGGTGCTGTTCCACTCGAAGCGGATCTTCTCGTTGTCCCGCGCCCGCTGGGCCATGATCTTTGACGCCCGCAGCGCATCCCGGCGAACGACGACGGTGACGGACTTTCCGAACCGCGTCAGGAAAAGCGCTTCCTCCATGGCCGAATCCCCGCCGCCGACCACGATGATGTCCTGGTCGCGGAAGAAGAAGCCGTCGCACGTGGCGCACCAGGACAGCCCGTGGCCGGAGAACTTCTTTTCCTCGGGCAGGCCGAGCTCCTTGTAGGCGGAGCCGGTGGCCAGGATGACTGCGGTCGCCTGATAGGTGTTGCCGCCCATGGTGACGACCTCTTTGACGTGGCCTTCGAGGGAGACGGAGGAAACGTCGTCGTACTCAATGGTCGCGCCGAACTTCTCCGCCTGCTGCCGCAGCTGTTCCATCAGCTCCGGGCCCTGGATACCTGCCGGGAAACCGGGAAAGTTTTCCACCTCCGTGGTGTTCATCAGGGCGCCGCCGGCGGTGACCGCGCCGGCGATGACCCGGGGCTGCAGGCCGGCACGGGCGGCGTAGACGGCGGCGGTGTATCCGGCGGGACCGGATCCGATGATGATGATCTTGTCACTGCTCATAGTCGTTCGTCCTTTGTGCCGGCGGCGCGTGGCGGTGTGGATCGCGGTTAGTTGGCGTCCGGGTGGGCGGCAGGCAGCAGCTCGGAGATGAGCTTTTCGATGCGGCCCTTGATGTCGTCGCGGATGGGGCGGACGGAGTCCACGCCCTTGCCGGCCGGATCCTCCAGCACCCAGTCTTCGTAGCGCTTGCCCGGGAAGTAGGGGCACTCGTCGCCGCAACCCATTGTGACAACGACGTCGGAATCCTTGACCGCCTCGGCAGTCAGGACCTTGGGCAGTTCCGCGGAGATGTCGATGCCCTCTTCGCGCATCGCATCGACGGCTGCAGGGTTGACCTGGTCTGCGGGCTGGGATCCGGCGGAACGAACCTCGATAGCGCCCTTGGCCAGATGGGTCAGGTAGGCCGCGGCCATCTGGGAACGTCCCGCGTTGTGGACGCAGACGAAGAGGACGGACGGCTTTTTGGCGGTGGATTCGGCACTGGTGGTCATTACTTCGTCTTTCCTTCGATCGGTGCGGAGAGTGCGGGGGTGGCTGCCGGCCAGTATTTCTTCTGAGCCCAGAGCGCTACGTAGACCAGGGCAACCAGGACCGGGACCTCGATCAGCGGACCGACGACGCCGGCGAGGGCCTGCCCGGAGGTGACGCCGTAGGTGCCGATCGCCACCGCAATGGCCAGTTCGAAGTTGTTCCCGGCTGCGGTGAACGCCAGCGTGGTGGTCCGTGCGTAGCCCATGTTCAGGAGTTTGCCGATCACCATGCCGGCCCCGAAGACCACGGAGAAGTAGACCAGCAGCGGCAGCGCGATCCGGGCGACGTCCAGCGGATTCGACGTAATCTCGTCGCCCTGCAGGGCGAACAGCAGCACGATCGTGAATAGCAGGCCGTAGAGAGCCCAGGGGCCGAGCTTGGGCAGGAACTTGTTCTCGTACCAGTCGCGGCCCTTGGCCTTTTCCCCGATGGTGCGGGTCAGGAAGCCGGCCAGCAGCGGGATGCCCAGGAAGATCAGGACACTTATGGTGATGGCCCAGAAGGAGAATTCGGCACTGGTGGTGGGCAGTCCCAGCCAGGAGGGCAGCAGCTGCAGGTAGAACCAGCCCAGCGCGCCGAAGGCGATGACCTGGAAGACGGAGTTAATCGCCACCAGCACCGCCGCGGCCTCGCGGTCACCGCAGGCCAGATCATTCCAGATCATGACCATGGCGATGCAGCGGGCGAGCCCCACGATGATCAGGCCGGTGCGGTATTCGGGTAGGTCAGGCAGGAAGATCCAGGCCAGCGCGAACATAAAGGCCGGGGCCGCGAGCCAGTTGATCACCAGCGAGCTGATCATGAGCTTCTTGTCGGCCATCACGCGGTGGGTTTCGTCGTAGCGGACCTTGGCCAGCACCGGATACATCATCACCAGCAGCCCGATAGCGATGGGGAGCGAAACATCCGCAACCTGGACCGCGTCCAGCGCGCCGGCCAGGCCCGGGATGAAGCGGCCCAGCAGCAAGCCTGCCGCCATGGCGGCGATGATCCAAACGGGCAGGAAGCGGTCAAGAGTGGAAAGACGGGCGGTAACCTGCCCGGCTTCGGGTGTTGCGACGGGGGTGCTCACGTAGCTCCTCGGCATGGGGATCTGTTCGGTGCGAGGCCAAGCGTTTGGCACCGCAAACATTGACAGGAATCGATGTGTATCGACACCGAGTATGGAGGTAGATATCGACGAGTGTCAATCTCTGTGCATAATGGATGACATGACTTCCGTTACTGAGTTTGAGTCACCCCGTATCCAAGAGGATCAGGCATCATGCTGCACCCCGGCCGGAGCACCGGTCATGAGTGCCGAGCGCGCCGCCGCACTGGCGGCACAGTTCAAGGCCGTGGCGGATCCGAACCGGCTGCGTTTGATCTCGATCATCTCGGCCAGCGAAGGGGCGGAAGCCTGCGTCTGCGACCTGATCGAGCCGCTGGACCTTGGCCAGCCCACGGTGTCCCACCACCTGAAGGTCCTGGTCGATGCGGGCATCCTCCGCCGGGAGAAGCGCGGCGTCTGGGCCTACTTCTCACTGGTGCCGGGAGCGTTGGACAATCTGGCCGGAGTGCTGGCCGAACCCAAGTAGCAACGCCGGTAGCAGGAAGTAGCAGTTAGGGGCGGACCGCCAGGGAGGCCTGTGCGGGACGCGTCAGAAACCGCTGTTGGCCGCGCCGATGAATCCGAAGAACAGCAGAATGGCCCAGAGTCCGGCCACGAGATAGCCCATCACGAGGCCGCCGATGGCCAGTCCCCGTCCGGCCGGCTCTTTGGACAGGCCGATGTGGCCCAGCACGATGGCGGCAATCTGGGGCAGGAAAAGGAAGCCAAAGGTCACCACGCCTACGATCCCGCAGATCAGTGCGCCGATGCTCAAGCCCTTGGGCTGAGGCTGCGGCTGGTAGTACATCTGCTGGTTGTAACCGGGGCCGCCGTACGGGTTGTACTGCGGTGCAGGCTGGGAACCCGGGCCGGGCTGGAAGGCGTAGGGATTCGGGGCGACCTCGGGCGACGACGGCGGGACCGGACTGCCGCCCCCGGCACCCGGCTCCGTGTACCAGCTCGGATGCTTGGGATCGTTGAACGGTGGCTGTTGCCCGTGGTCCGTACCTGACATGGTCCTGCTCCCCTTGATCCGCCTAGCTCAGTACAGCCTACCCGCGGGCCGCCTGCCGCTACTAGTTTAGAACTTTGTTGTGGACAACGCGGAGGTGAGCCGCCGCCGTCGTAATCTGATGAATTTCCGGTAACCCAAGTCACTAGGCTGGCCCGATGTTTGGCATGCTGGTGCAATGGCAAACCGTGCGGGCACCGTGGCCCAACCCAGCGACCTTGTTGACCTCACCGCGCTCCTCGACGCGTACTTCGATATCAAGCCGGATCCGCGCGATCCGGTCCAGCGCGTCGCGTTCGGCACCTCAGGGCACCGCGGCACCAGCCTCAAGGGCTCCTTCAACGAGGAGCACATCGCCGCCATCACGCAGGCCATTGTGGAATACCGCGCCGGCCAAGGGATCAGCGGACCGCTGTTTGTTGGCAAGGACACGCACGCATTGTCCGATCCGGCGCAGAACACCGCCCTCGAAGTCCTCGCCGGCAACGGCGTGACCGTCTGGGTGGACGCGCGGACCGGGTGGACGCCGACGCCGGCCGTCAGCCATGCCATCCTCAAGCACAACGCGGCGCATCCGGACGCGCAGGGTGACGGCATTGTCATCACCCCGTCCCACAACCCGCCGCAGGACGGCGGCTTCAAGTACAACCCACCGCACGGCGGACCCGCCGATTCGGATGCCACCGGCTGGATCGCGAACAGGGCCAACGAGCTGCTCGAATCCGGCCTGCGCGGCGTGAAGCGGATCCCCATCGGCCAGGCCCAGCTTTCCGGCGCCGTGGGCAGCTACGACTTCATGAGCAACTACGTGGAAGACCTGCCGCAGGTGCTGGACCTGGATGCCATCCGCGAGGCGGGCGTGCGGATCGGGGCGGACCCGATGGGCGGCGCGTCCGTGGACTACTGGGGCGCGATCGCGGACCGGCACAACCTGGACCTCACCGTGGTCAACCCGACCGTGGATCCGCAGTGGGCGTTCATGACCCTCGACTGGGACGAAAAAATCCGGATGGATTGCTCCTCGCCGTTCGCCATGGCCTCGCTGATCGCCAAGGTGCGCGACGGCGGTGCCTCCTTTGATATTGCCACCGGCAACGACGCCGATGCGGACCGGCACGGAATTGTCACCCCGGACGCGGGACTGATGAACCCCAACCATTACCTGGCCGTGGCCATCCAGTACCTCTACACACACCGCCCGCAGTGGCCGGCGGAAGCCTCCGTGGGCAAGACGCTGGTCTCCTCCTCGATCATCGACCGCGTGGCGGCGGACCTGGGGCGCAAGCTAGTAGAGGTTCCGGTCGGCTTCAAGTGGTTTGTCCCGGGCCTACTCTCGGGCGAAGGCGTCTTCGGCGGCGAAGAGTCCGCGGGCGCGTCCTTTGTCCGGTTCAACGGCCAACCCTGGTCAACGGACAAGGACGGCATCCTGCTGGCGCTGCTGGCCTCGGAGATCAAGGCCGTCACGGGCAAGTCGCCGTCCGAAATCTATGGTGAGCTGACGGCGAAGTTCGGGTCGCCGTCGTACGCCCGCATCGATGCCGCCGCGAGCCGGGAGCAGAAGGCGGCACTGGGCAAACTCTCCGCCACCGACGTCACGGCGACGGAGCTGGCGGGCGAGACGATCACCGCCAAGCTGACCGAGGCGCCCGGCAACGGGGCGCCGATCGGCGGGCTGAAGGTCACCACCGAGAACGCCTGGTTTGCCGCGCGCCCCTCCGGAACCGAAGACGTCTACAAGATCTACGCGGAGTCTTATCTGGGCGCAGACCACCTGAAGCAGGTCCAGGCCGAAGCCAAGGCCATCGTCGACGGCGTCATCTCGTAGCCCGGGGCCGGAGCCGGCGCTCGGGTTTAGACCGTGGCGGTGGCGAACCCGTAGTCCAGGCGGGGCAGGCGCGGGAACCATGCGTCCTCGCCCGGCTTGCCGATGTTGATCACCATGAAGGTTTTGCGGTTCAGGCCCTCGTGGAATTCGGCGTCGATACCGGCGGCGTCGAACCCGCCCATCGGACCGGCGGCCAGGCCGATGGCGCGGACGGCCATGATGAAGTAGGCGGCCTGCATGTGGCCGTTGTTGTTGCCCATCACGGCGCGGAGTTCTTCGTTGCCGTCGAACATTGCCTTGCGTTCGGCCGCGTGCGGGAAGAACGTGGGGAACTGCTCGTGCCATTCGGTGTCGAAGCTCAGCACCGCCACCAGCGGAGCCTCGGCGGTCTTGGCTTGGTTGCCCTCCGCCATGTGCTTGACCAGCCGCTCGCGCGCTTCGGCGGAGCGGACCCAGGTGATGCGCAGCGGCTGGATGTTCATCGCCGTCGGGCCCATTTTGGCCAGCTCGTAGATGGCCCGCGACTGCGCGTCGGTGACCGGCTCGTCGGTAAAGGTGTTCGCCGAGCGTCCCTCAAGGAACAGTGTGTCGGTGGCCGCGGCGTCGAGGACCATTTCGTCCTGAAGGTTGATTTCGGCAGTGCTCTGGGCGCTCATGGGGGACCTTTCGTAGGAATTTTCGTAGGAATACAGCGTTCGAAGGTGCTAACGTCTTTTCGTCGCTGAACCGTCCGGCATCCGGCATGATCTGTGTCACGATTTCCGCCGCACTGCTGCCAGGTGTCAGCAAAGCCCGTTTGAGCAGCTGCGCCGTGGAAGCCCGGTATCTCAGCTGGCGGTAAAGTTTGCTCAGAAAATCCCTTACCTGCAGGAGACTCGCCATGGGTACGCTCGGTTCCACCAAACTCGGCCTCGGCTGGACGACGCACGGCGATGGCAAGCACATCGGCCCGGGGTCCGTAGTTTCTCCGCAGGAACGCTTGAGCTGGCCGCGGACCATCGGCATCGGTGCCCAGCATGTAGTGGCGATGTTCGGCGCGACGTTCCTGGTTCCGCTGCTGACCGGTTTTCCGCCGTCGACCACCCTGTTGTTCTCCGGGGTGGGCACCATCCTGTTCCTGCTCATCACGGCCGGCCGCGTTCCGAGCTACCTCGGCTCAAGCTTCGCCTTTATCGCGCCGATCTCCGCCGCCATGAACCAGCACGGGATGGGCGGGGCGCTGGGCGGCCTCGTCATGGCCGGCGCCGTGCTGTTCGTCATCGGCCTGATCGTGCACAAGGCCGGCACGCACTGGATCCACGTGGTCATGCCGCCCGTGGTCACCGGTTCCATCGTGGCGCTCATTGGCCTCAACCTTGCGCCCACCGCGAAGCTGAACTTTGAGCAGGGCGTCATCACCGGGCTGGTCACCGTCGTCGCCATCCTGCTGACCACCGTCCTCTTCCGCGGCCTGTTGGGACGGCTGTCCATCCTGATCGGCGTCCTGGCGGGCTATGTCACGGCGATCTTCCGCGGCGAGGTGGACTTCTCCTCGATTAACGATGCCGCTTGGTTCGGCCTGCCGGACTTCCATGCACCCGAGTTCCACCTTTCCGTCGTCGGCCTCTTCATCCCCGTCGTGCTGGTGCTGGTTGCCGAGAACATCGGCCACGTGAAGTCCGTAGCCGCGATGACCGGAGATGATCTGGACCCCTACACCGGACGTGCCCTGATGGCCGACGGTTTGGCCACTGTCCTGGCTGGTTCCGGCGGCGGGTCCGGAACCACCACCTATGCGGAAAACATCGGCGTCATGGCGGCCTCGAAGGTCTACTCCACTGCTGCCTATTGGGTGGCCGGAATCATCGCCGTGTTGCTGAGCCTGCTCCCCAAGTTCGGCGCGGCCATCGCAACCGTGCCGCCGGGAGTGCTGGGCGGGGCCGGCGTCGTGCTCTACGGCATGATCGGCATTCTGGGTGTGCGCATCTGGGTGCAGAACCGCGTGAACTTCGCCAACCCCATCAACCTCTCCGTCGCCGGGGTCTCGCTGGTGGTCGGCATCGCCAATTTCACGTGGAGCGTCGGCGCACTGACCTTCGAGGGCATCGCCCTGGGCACGGGCGCCGCGTTGCTGATCTTCCACGGCATGAGCGCGATCGCCCGGTGGCGCGGCACGGAACCGCTGGATTCGGCCGAAGATTCCGGGGTAAAACCGTCCAAGCTCGGCTGACCGTACGGCCGGAGCCCTAGACCGATTCGGGCTTGGCGACTAGCGTTGCAGACAGCGCGCCTCAGGGTCCGGCCCTGGGGCCATCTTCAAGGAGGAAGCATGGCCAATCACGTCTACAACGTCACCGAAATTGTCGGCACGTCCCCGGACAGTATGGAAAAGGCAGTCGCCAATGCCGTCGCCGAGGCGTCAAAAACGCTGCGCAATCTGGACTGGTTCGAAGTCAAGGAAACACGCGGCCATCTGAAGGACGGCGCCATTGCAGACTGGCAGGTCACCATCAAATTGGGCTTCCGGCACGAAGGCTGAGACCACGTCCGCCGCCAGCCCAGGGCTTTCCTTAGGCCTTAGCCCGGGGCCGGCGGCAGGGTCCGGCTGAACCAGTCGGCGGCCTGGCGGGCAACTTCCTCCAGCGTCCCGGGTTCGGAGAAGAGGTGCGTCGCTCCCGGGATGATGGACAGCTTATGCTCCGCCGGCAGCCGCGCGGCTGCCTGTTCATTGAAGGCGATGACCTGCCGGTCGAGCGATCCGACCAGCAGCAGCGTCGGGGCGCGCACTCCCGGCAGCGCTTCAGGGGCCAGATCCGGCCGTCCGCCCCGGGACACCACCGAAAGCACGACGCCGGGGCGCGCCGCCGCCGTGCCAAGCGCCGCTGCAGCGCCTGTGCTGGCGCCGAACAATCCCACGGACAGGCCTGCCAGTTGGGGACGGGCTACTACCTCGTCCACGACCGCGGTCAGCCGGTCCGTCAGGAACCCGATGTCGAAGCGCAGGGACGCGTCGACGGCATCACGCCGCTCCTCCTGTGAGGTCAGCAGGTCGAAGAGGAGCGTGCCCAGTCCCGCCTGCTGCAGTTCCCTGGCCACCAGGACATTGCGCGGGCTGCGGCGGCTGCTACCGCTGCCGTGGGCGAAAACCACCATCCCCCTGGCACCGGCGGGCAGGTGCAGATCCGCATCCAGCCCCGGTCCCCCGGGCAGCACGGTGATCTCTTGGTCCATGTCTCCAGCATGCCAAAGCGGCGGACACAACGCACTGGCCGGCCCGTGCGGCGGACACGACGCACTGGCCGGCCCGCAAATTTTTGGCCCTCAGCACCGGCGGGGAACGCGAAAGCCATTGTGCCCTTCCGGCGGCGGTGGTTGGCTGGAATCATGACCCAGATACCAGAAGAGAACCTCCCCGAGGACGAGCACCTTCGTCAGGACATCAACGCCGCGGAGCCCGAACGGGAATCCGCTGCCGAGTTCGACGGCGACACCTTCACCTCCGGACTGACCAACGCCGGCCAGCGGGTTCCGGGGCTGAGTCCGGACGGCGAGTACGAGGCACGGCAGGACCCGGAGCGTGAGGACGATCCGGGCCAGGACGGTTTCCTCCCGCCGGAACCCGTCCCCGAGGACTAACGGCCTGCCGTTTACGCTCCCTCGAGGGCCTGCTGTGTTCCCCAGGTAACGTATTTGGCCGCCTGGGCGAACGCTTCTTCCGGCGTGCGGGCAAGGTCCAGCAGGCTGACCGCTGCCTCCACACCGTGCGCGGCCAGCTGCTCCGGCGTCAAGGTGATCTTCCCGGCAACAACGACGGCGGGAATTCCCCTCTCGTGCGCACGGTCGGCGATACCCATGGGCGCCTTGCCGTATTCCGACTGCTCGTCCATGGACCCCTCGCCGGTGATCACCAGGTCCGCGCCGTCCAGGGCAGCATCGAGGCCGGTCAGTTCGGCCACTAGATCGAAGCCGCGCTCCAGCCGTGCCGTGGTCAGGCCGAGGAAGCCTGCCGGAAAGCCGCCCGCGGCACCGGCTCCAGGGACGTTGATCTCGGCCCCGGTCTCGGTCCGCAGCAGTTCCGCCCACCGTTGCAGTCCTTCATCCAGGAGCTGCCGGCCGGTGGCGTCCGCACCCTTCTGCTGGCCGAAGACATGCGCGGCGCCTTCGGGACCATGCAACGGGTTGTCCACGTCCGCGGCAATCCGGACCGCAACCGAGGCCAGCCGCGCGTCCAGGCCGGAGGCATCGATCCGGTGTGCCGTGGCCAGGCCGGCGCCGCCGAGCGGAACCTGCGCCCCGCCGTCGTCGTAAATCTTCAGACCCAGCGCGCACAAGGCACCTGAGCCGCCGTCGGTCATTGCGGAACCGCCGATCCCGAGCACAATTTCCTCCGCGCCCGCGTCGAGGGCCGCGGCGATCAGCTGCCCGCTGCCGTAGGAGTGCGCAGCCAGCGCGGTCTGGACGGAGGGCTCGGTGAGCAGCAGCCCGGAGGCCCGGGCGGTCTCGATCACCGCGGTTTTGATGCCGCCGCGGTCCAGCATGGCCCAGGAGGCGGTGACCTCGCGGTCCAGCGGCCCGCGGACCCGGCCGGTGTGCTCCTGGGCGCCGGCAGCCAGTGCGGCTTCCAGCGTTCCCTCGCCGCCGTCCGCCACCGGCAGGGTCCGCACCTCGGCGTCCGGGTAGACACGCAGCACGCCCTCCGCCATGGCCTGGGCTGCCTCCGCAGCGGACAGCGTGCCCTTGAACTTGTCCGGTGCCACCAAAACCTTCATGCCTGCTCCCTCTGCGGCCAGAAACCGCGTTCGTCCATCACCTGTGCCAGTACCTCGGCCCGGTCCGTCATGATTCCGTCCACGCCCAGATCCAGCAGCCGGTTCATCTCATCACGCTCATTGATGGTCCACACATGCACGTGCAACCCGGCCGCATGGCAGCGCCGTACGAAGGCCGGGGTGACCACGCGGAACCGCCCGTAGGCCACCGGCACCTGCACCGCGTGCATGCGCGCCGCGCGGCCCACCGCCCTGGTCAGCCCCACGCGGCCCAAACCCACCAGTGCGCTCAGCGCTACGACGCCGCCGGAACTGGCCGCGGGCAAGGTCAGGCCGCGGAAGACCCCGAGCCGCCGCCGGTCCGAGAAGGACGTGACGAGGATGCGGTCGTGGGCCTTGAACTGCTCGATCAGCCGGGCCAGCAGCGGGCCGCCGGCCCGCTCCTTCACGTCCACGTTGATCTTCAGGTCCGGCCACTCGCGCAGGAGTTCCTCCATGGTGGGGATCGGCTCGACGCCGCCGATCCGGACCTGCCGCAGCTGGGCCAGGGTGTGCTCCGCGATCGGCCCCGAGCCGTCCGTGACCCGGTCCAGGGTTTCGTCGTGGAAAACCATCAGTTCGCCGTCGGCGGTGGTACGCACGTCGGTTTCCACATACCCGTAGCCCAGTTCGACGGCGGCGCGGAAGGCAGCCATCGAATTCTCATGTCCGGCGGGCGAGAAGCCGCGGTGTGCGAAGGCTACCGGCCAGGGTTCGGCGCCGGCTGCAGCCCCGAACGGGTTATGCAGATACGGGGAATCCCTACTCACCTTCCGGCTCCGCCTACAGCTCGGCGAGACGGGCTTCGAGAATCTGGGCCACGCCATCGTCGGCGAAAGCCGGTGCCTGGTAGCGCGCGGCTCCGATCGCCTCGGGGTGGCCCGATGCCATGGCGTACCCGTGGCCGGCCCACTCGAGCATCTCGATGTCATTGGGCATGTCGCCGAAGGCAATCACGTCCTGCGGGTCGATGTTCAGCGAAGAGGCGTAGCCCGCCAGGGTCACGGCCTTGTTGATGCCCGGCTGCGCCATCTCCAGCAGAGCTACGGTAGGCGCCGAATGGGTGACTGCTACGAGGTGGGACACCGCGTCCTGCACCTCGGCCAGGAAAGCATCCGGATCCAGGTCCCGGCCGCGGGCCAGGAACTTCACCACCGCGTCCCCTTCCGTCAGGGACTGTTCCAGCAGCATCGGCTCGATCCCGTCCAGCAGCTCCACCGACCCCTGCTCCACGAAGCCCGGTTCCAGCTGGAAGCCGAAGGTGGTTTCGGCGGCGAAGGTAGCGCGCGGATGCAGCCGCAGAATGATCTGGCGGGCCTGGAAGATATTGGTGTGCGGCAGCGTCTTGGCCGAGATGACCTCGCTGCGGACCAGGTCGTAGACCACCGCGCCGTTGGAACAAATCACGGTGCCTTCGTGGCCGATCTGCTCGCGCAGCGGATCCAGCCAGCGCGGCGGACGGCCGGTGACAAAGACAATTTCGACGCCGGCAGAAGCCGCGTCCTTGAACGCCCGGACTGTGCGGGCGCTGATTTTCCCGTCCCGGCCAATGATGGTCCCGTCCAGATCACTGGCAATCAAGCGCATACAGCCCAGTCTATGCGTCACCCGCTGTTTCAGCGGGCAAGTTCGTTCCGGGTGGGAGGATTGGCACCCGCGCGGGAAACGGTGACGGCGGCGGCGCTGGCCGCGAAGTCCAGGATTTCCCGCAGGACATCGGCGGACAGGTGCTGTAAATGCTCGCGGCTCCGGGAACCTGCCAGCCCGCGCTCCACGAGTGCCGCCAGCAGCGCGGCCATGAAGGAGTCCCCCGCGCCGACCGAATCCACCACTTCGACCTCAGGCACCGGGGCTTCGGCCGCGCCGTCGCGCACCACGCCCCACGGACCCCGGGCTCCCTTGGTCACCACGACAATGCCCGGTCCGCGGGACAGCCATTCACGCGCCGATTCCTCCACCGGACGGTCCGGGTAGAGCCACCGGAGGTCTTCCTCGGAGGCCTTGACCAGATCGGCCAGCGCCACGAACTTCTCGGCCTGCCGGCGGGCGAAGTCCCGGTCCGTGATCAAGGTAGGCCGGCAGTTCGGGTCATAGCTGATCAGGGCCCGCGGATGCGCCCGCTGGACCGTGGCCAGCACGGTGTGCGCCCCCGGCTCGAGCATGGCGGCAATCGAGCCGGTGTGCAGCCAGAGCGTTTCCTCGAGCAGCCTCGGCAGGGCCGTCTCCAGCGGCGGCAGTTCCCACAGCAGGTCGAAGGTGTAGTGCGCGGCGCCGGTCCGGTCCAGGGTCGCCCTGGCAACGCTGGTCGGCTCGCCGTCGGCAGCCAGCGGCGTGAGCACCGAGTTGGCACGCAGGTGATGGAGGATCCGGGCGCCATGGTCATCACGGCCGTACCGCCCGACGAACTGCACCGGCTGGCCCAGCCGAGCCAGCCCCACCGCGACATTCATCGGGCTGCCACCCACATGGACACGCTCGGCAGAGGTATCGCTCGAGACGACGTCGACCAGGGCTTCACCGATAACTGTCAGCACAGTGTCAACGTAGCAGAGCACGCGGGTCGGCGGCAGGGGTATGCCTGGCGTCAGCCCAATGTCTGAAGCACGGTGCGGATCTTCTCGAAGGCCGCCGATCCGGGGTCGATGATGTCGAAGTGGTCCCCGGGCACCCTGACGAGTTCCGCGCGGCCGCCTGCTGCTTGGGCCGCGGCCACATAGTTTTCGGACAGCTCCACCGGCACTGCGTCGTCGGTCTCCGAGTGGAACGCGTAGACCGGGACGGCCAGCGGGACCTGCTGGAGAGGGTCGGCCCAGCGGAACCGCTGCGGCTCACCGTCCGGGCCGCAGCCCAGGAAGTTTTCCACCGCCTGATCGCTCAGGCCCAGTTCCCAGGCTCGCCGCAGGTCCAGCACACCGGCCTGGCTCAGCACCGCGGAGATTCCAACCGCCGGATCCGCTCCGGGCACCCCGGCGGGCAGCGACGCACGGCCGCCGGCCCACGCAACCAGGTGTCCGCCGGCCGAGTGACCCAGCGCCACCACGTTCTCCACCGGGAACGCCAGCCGGCCGCCCAGCTCGGCGAGCAGATCGATGCCGGCCCCCACGTCGTCGAACGTTCCGGGCCAGCCGCCGCCGTTGCCGGCGCGGCGGTATTCCAGGTTCCAGCACACGTAGCCGCGCGAGGCCAGGTCGCGGGCCGCCGACTCGCCCAGGTCCAGACCATAGCGGGAGCGCCAATAGCCCCCATGGATAATAACCACGACGGCGTCATGTGTGCGTCGCGCGGGCAGGTACAGCTGGCCGTACTGGCTGGGATCCGGTCCGTAGCTATAGCTGGTGCAGTCCATAGGCAGGACTCTAAGTGGCGGCCGTGGTGCTCACAACTCCGTTGTCTCCGTTGCCCGACTCGGCGTCCTGGCGCTGCGTGGTCCCGCGGAAGCGCATCTTCCACGGCACCGGAACCTTTCGTCCTTGTTCGCCGGCTTCGCCCTTCAGCCGGGCCAGCAGTAGATCCACCGCCAGGTGCTCGGAGGGATCCGGGCCCACCGTGCTCAGCGCGGGATCCGAGTTCTTCCCCAGCTGCGAATTCTCCACCCCGATGACCTCCAGCTGGTCCGGGATTTCCAGCCCCTTCCACGTGGCCGCTCCCGAGACGCACAGTGCCTCAAGATCAGCCGTGGTGAAGAATGCGGTGGGAGGATCCGGCAGCGAGAGCAGTTCCAGCGCGCCTTGGAAGGCCGTGCGCCAGGAACCGCCCGAGGCGCGGACCAGCGAGTCGTCGAGCTGCACGCCGATCTGCTCCAGGGCGGTACGGAACAGTTCCAGCCTGGTGCCGCGCGGACCCGGGGCGGAGGTTCCGCGGTGGATCACGCCGATCCGTTTATGCCGGCCGCCCAGGTACTCGGCCGCCTCCGCGATCCCGCCGGCGGCGTCCACCGAAAGCACATCGAAGCCCTGCGGCTCGAGGAACTGGGACACCACCACCTGGGCCACCCCGCGTTTGGCGAGGTCCAGGATGGTCCGGGTTTCATCCTCGGTTTCGTTGCTGAAACCGAGGATGACGCCGTCGGCTCCGCCGGAGAGCATGAAGTTCCGCCAGGCCTCCTGCCCCAGCAGGATCACCACCCGGTAGCCGTGGGCCGGCAGGATCCGGTTGGCGGTCTCCGCCAGCGCGCGGTCCCACGGCGACTCCATGTTCTCGATGACCACGGCAATTGTGTCCGTGCGTCCGCGGCGCATACCGCGTGCCGCGCTGTTGGCCACATAGCCCAGTTCCTTGGCCGCCTCGAGGACACGCGCTTTGGTGGGTTCGCTGATCCGTGTTGACCCGCCGCTGCGGCCGGACAGCACATATGACACTGTCGCCAGTGATACGCCGGCCTTTTCCGCGACATCGCGGATGGTCGGCTTAAATAGACTCCCCATGGTCCGTCTGCCTTCTCCCCCAACAGAATTTAATCCCCTGGCTAACAGCGTAGCCATTCATGGTTCATTTGACAGGGGTAAGGCTACGGAAACCTTTAACATTTATTGGGCGGACAGGATCCATTCGGTGATGGTGTCCGGGTCCTCGCCGAATTCACGGGTGTGGCGCAGTGCCTGCATGCGCAGATCCTGTAGCTGCTGGCGCAGTCCGGTGCGGGATGCACCCAGGGAAGGCACCCGGTCGATGACGTCGATGGCCAGCTGGTAGCGGTCAATGCGGTTCATCATGGCCATGTCGAACGGCGTGGTGGTGGTTCCTTCCTCGACGTAGCCGCGGACGTGCAGATTGTCATGGTTGGTGCGCCGGTAGGTCAGCCGGTGGAGCAGCCAGGGGTAGCCGTGGTACGCGAAGATGATGGGCTTGTCGGTAGTGAACAACCGGTCGAAATCCCGGTGCTCCAGGCCGTGAGGATGTTCCTTGGCATCCTGGAGGCGCATCAGGTCCACCACGTTGACCAGCCGCACTTTCAGCTCCGGTATCTGTTCACGGAGCAGCGCCGCCGCAGCCACCGCTTCCACGGTGGGCACGTCGCCGGCGCAGCCGAGGACCACATCCGGTTCCTCGCCGGGACGCTCGCTGCCCGCAAAGTCCCACACCCCGATCCCGCGTTCGCAGTGGTTCCGGGCTTCCTCCGGGCCCAGCCAGGTCAGCGACGGCTGCTTCCCGCAGACAATAACGTTGACGTAGTCGCGGGAGCGCAGGCAGTGCTCGGTGACGCAGAGCAGCGTGTTGGCATCCGGCGGCAGGTAGACCCGGACCACCTCGGGCTTCTTGTTCATCACGTGGTCGATGAAGCCCGGATCCTGGTGCGAAAAGCCGTTGTGGTCCTGTTGCCAGACGTGCGAGGACAGCAAGTAGTTCAGCGACGCCACCGGCTGCCGCCAGGGCAGTTCACGGTGCACCTGCAGCCATTTGGCATGCTGGTTGAACATGGAATCGACAATGTGCACAAAAGCTTCGTAGCAGTTGAACACGCCGTGCCGCCCGGTCAGCAGGTAGCCCTCGAGCCAGCCCTGGCAGAGGTTTTCGCTGAGCACTTCCATCACCCGGCCCGCCCGGCCCAGATGCTCGTCCACCTCGTCGAGCCGCTGCTGCCAGACCTTGTCCGTGACCTCGTAGACGTCCTGCAGCCGGTTCGATGCCGTCTCGTCCGGGCCGAAAATCCGGAAGTTTTCCGGGTTCAGCCGCACCACTTCGCGCAGCCATGAACCCAGGTTTTTCATTGGACTCACGCGCTCGGTTCCCGGCTGATTAACGACGACGGCGTGCCCACCGTAGGCGGGCAGCTTCAGGTCCTGCAGGAGCCGGCCTCCGTTGGCATAGGCCGTAGCGCTCATCCGCTTGTCGCCCTGCGGCGCGAGCCCGGCGATTTCCGCGCGCAGCCGGCCCTCGCCGTCGAAAAGCTCGTCCGGCCGGTAGGACTGCAGCCAGCTCTGTAGCTGGGCCAGATGGTCAGGGTTGGTCCGCACCTCGGACAGCGGCACCTGATGTGCCCGCCAGGTCCCCTCCACCGGTTTGCCGTCCACCTTTTCGGGTCCGGTCCAGCCTTTGGGCGAACGCAGCACGATCATCGGCCAGCGCGGGGCGTATTCCGACGGCGCGGCCTGGTCCGACCGGTGCTGATCCTGGATCTGCCGGATTCCGTCCAGGGCCTGCTCGAGGGCGTGCGCGAATTCCTCATGGGCGCGCACGGTGTCCCGCGGATCCTGCACGGTGACGAAGATCGGCTCGTACCCGTAGCCGGTCATCAGTGCGGCCAGCTGTTCCTGGGGCATCCGGGCCAGCACCGTGGGATTGGCGATCTTGTAGCCGTTGAGGTGCAGGATGGGCAGCACCGCGCCGTCCTGCACCGGGTCCAGGAAGGAGCTTGAGTGCCAACTGGCGGCCAGCGCTCCGGTTTCCGCTTCGCCGTCGCCGATGACGCAGGCCGCGATCAGTTGCGGATTATCGAACACGGCGCCGAAGGCATGGGCAAGCGAGTAGCCCAGCTCCCCTCCCTCATTAATGGAGCCGGGAGTTTCCGGCGCCGCGTGGCTGGGGATGCCGCCGGGATAGGAGAACTGCTTGAACAGTTCCCGCAGTCCGTCCTCGTCCTTCCCCACATGTGTGTAGATCTCCGAGTAGGTACCCTCCAGCCAGGCGTTGGCCACATTGGCCGGGCCGCCGTGGCCGGGGCCGGTGACGAAAAGGACGTCCTGGCCCTGTTCGGCGATCACCCGGTTCAGATGGGCGTAGATGAAGTTGAGCCCCGGCGTCGTGCCCCAGTGTCCGAGCAGCCGCGCCTTCACGTCCTCGGGTTCCAGCGGCCGGCGCAGCAACGGATTGTCGCGCAAGTAGATCTGCCCGGCGGAGAGGTAGTTGGCCGCCCGCCACCACAGGTTCACGCCGTCCAGGCTCCGCTGGTCCGAGCCCGGATTGGTGGTCAGCACTGCATTGTTCTCAGTCATGGAGCCTCCTTGGGGCGGTGGTGCGGTGGTGTCGCGACGGTGGTGCCGGAACGTCGGATCAGACCTCGACCACGACGTCGGATGGTTTCTTGTCCGGCCGGAAGCCGCGCCAGACGGGGTGGCGGAGTTTGCCGGCTTCGGTCCGTTCGCTGAACTGCACCTCGCCCACCAGGGCGGGCCTGACCCAGTGGGCGTCCGAGGCGTCCGCGGCGGGAACGTCGTCCAGCGGCGGGGTCTTGCGGGCCATTTTCTTCAGGCGCGCGCCCACGGCCGCCAGGTCCCGCTCGGTCAGGCCGGAGCCGACGCGGCCGAGGTAACGCAGGTCTGCTCCGTCCGGAATGGCCACCAGCAGCGAGCCGATCTTGCGTTCCCGGCTGCCCTTGCCGGGCCGCCAGCCCACGATGACCACTTCCTGCGTCAACTGGTTCTTGATCTTGATCCAACTCCTTGAGCGCTGTCCGTCCGCGTACGTACTGTCTACCCGCTTGGCCATCACACCTTCAAGGCCCAGTTCCTTGCTGGTGTCCACGGCATCCTGCAGCGAGGTGTCCAGGTCCGGCGGCACCTGGATGTGGCCGTCGCCGCCGGCATCCACGGCCTGTGCCAGTATCTCGCGGCGCTGGCAGTATTCCAGCGGGAGCAGCGATTTGCCGTCCAGCTGCAGCAGGTCGAAGAGCATCAGGTGGACCGGGGTCCGCGCCGCTGCCTGGTCGATGTCGCGCTTCTTGGTCAGCTTCATCCGGGTCTGCAGGAGACCGAAGTCCGGGCGGCCGGCCTTGTTAAGGGCCACGATTTCCCCGTCCAGCACGGCCGTCTCCGCGTGCACCCGATCCGGCAGGTCCGCCAGTTCGGGATAGCCGGCGGTCAGGTCGTTGCCGTTGCGGCTGATCAGCCGGACGGCGCGGTCCTCGATAACGGCGATGGCACGGATGCCGTCCCACTTCATCTCGAACGCCCACTGGTGTTCAGCGGTGATGTCCGCGGCGGAGCCCTGCGTTGCCAGCATGGGCTTGATGAACGTCGGCTCCACCTCCTTGGCCAGGTCATCGCCTTGGCGCCCGTGCGGCGTGCCTTTCCGGTACGTCCCGGGCTTCTGGTCCTTCATCAGGTGCATCAGCCAGTTGTTCTCGCCCTTTTCCCCGCCGGTGTGGATCAGGGCGTAGCGCCGCGGCGCCTCGGGACCGCCGTCCTTGCTGAGCCCGCCGCCCTCTTTGCCGTGCAGAATGACGATGACTTCCTTGCCGTCCCGCCACTTCTCCAGGTCGTAGGTGCCCGAATCCCAGATGTAGACCTCGCCTGCGCCGTACTCGCCCTTGGCGATGGTGCCCTCGAAGCTGCCGTATTCCAGCGGGTGGTCCTCGGTCTGCACGGCCAGGTGGTTCTTGCCCGCGCTGGTGGGCGGGCCCTTCGGCACGGCCCACGACACCAGGACGCCTTCACGCTCCAGCCGGAAGTCGTAGTGCAGCCGCCGGGCGTGGTGCTCCTGGATCACAAACGTGTTGCCGCCGCGGTCCACGGGCGGAGCCTCGGGGACGGGTTCGGCCGTTTTGGCCGGGTCACGCATGGACCGGTATTTGGTGAGCCGGTCGAAACCGTGCGCGGCCCCGGAACGGCGCGCCCCGCCGTCGTTGTTTGAAGGGTCCCCCCCGGCTTCCTCCACCGCCTCGGCCAGCGATTCCTCGTCCGCGGTCCCCGAGCCCATGCCTTCGAGCAGGTCCCCGAGCTCGGCGACGCGCTCCAGCACCTGCAGATAGTCCAGGTGCGCCAGGTCCGGGTCATCGAGTTCCTCCCACGTGCGCGGCGCGGCGACCATCGGGTGGGCGCGCCCGCGCAGCGAATAAGGGGTGATGGTGGTCTTGTTCCAATGGTTCTGGCTCCAGTCCAGCAGGACCTTGCCCCTGCGCAGCGTCTTTTTCATGTCGCTGACCACCAGGTCCTTGTGGTCCGCCTCCAGCACGCGCGCCAGTTCATGCGCGACGGCGGACACCTCCTCCGAGGTCTGCTTCCCGTCCAGCGCGGCATACAGGTGGATGCCCTTGGAGCCGCTGGTGACCGGCCGCGGATCCAGCCCCATCCCGGCCAGCACGGCGCGGACCAGCCGTGCCACCTCGGCGCATTCGGCCAGCCCGGCGCCCTCCCCCGGGTCCAAGTCCAGCACCAGCCGGTCCGGATTGTTGATCTTGCCCCGCGGCCCGAACTTCCACTGCGGAACGTGGATCTCCAGCGCCGAGATCTGCGCCAGCCAGGTGAGGGTGGCCAGATCGTTGACCATCGGGTACACGTTGGTCCCGCTCTTGTGCTCGATGGCGTGGCTCTTGACCCAGGCCGGCGCGTGTTCCTCCAGGTTCTTCTGGAAGAACACCTCCCCGGGTTTGTCCGCCGTGCCCACCCCGTTGACCCAGCGCTTGCGGGTGACCGGCCGGTGCGCGGCATGCGGAATCAGGTACTCGGCAATCCGCGAGTAATAGTCCAGCACTTCGGCCTTGGTGGTGCCGGTTTCGGGGTAAATCACCTTGTCCAGGCTCGTCAGCTTCAGCCGGTGTCCGTCCACCGTGACCAGCTGGCGCTGGCCGGAGCTTGTCTGGGCCATAGGCTTAGTCTGGCCAATATTGTGGCCGATGGCTAGTAATTGCCAGCATGCTTGGTGTTGTATTGATCCATGAGAGCCATCTGGAAAGGGGCTGTCGCTTTCGGCCTGGTCAACGTCCCGGTCAAGCTTTACAGCGCCACGGAAGACCATGACATCAAGCTGCACCAGGTCCATGAGAAGGACGGCGGGCGGATCCGGTACCAGCGCCGCTGCGAGGTGTGCGGGGAAATCGTCGAGTACAAGGACATCGACAAGGCGTACGACGACGGCGAGCAGACCGTGGTGCTCACGGACGAGGACCTGGACTCGCTGCCGGTGGAAAAGAACCGCGAGATCGACGTCGTGGAGTTTGTCCCCAGCGACCAGATCGATCCGATCATGTTCGACCGCAGCTACTATCTGGAGCCGGATTCCAAATCGAGCAAGGCCTATGTGCTGCTGCGCCGGACGCTGGAGGACACGGACCGGACCGCGGTGGTGAAGTTCGCGCTGCGGCAGAAGACCCGGCTGGCTGCGCTGCGCGTCCGCGGCGATGTGCTGATGCTGCAGACGCTGCTCTGGGAGGACGAGGTCCGCGAGGCCGCGTTCCCCTCGCTCGAGGAGGACGTGCGGGTTTCCGCGAAGGAACGCGAAATGTCGGCGGCGCTGGTGGAATCCTTCTCCAGCGACTTCAAGCCCGAGGACTTCACGGACGAGTACCAGGAGCAGTTGCGCACCCTTATCGAGGCCAAACTCGAGCAGGGCGAAACCCTGGACACTGAGGCAACCTTCGGCGAAGAGGGCGAGGAAGAAGGCGGCAAGGTCCTGGACCTGATGGAGGCTCTGCGCCGCAGCGTCGAGAAGAACCGCGAAGGCAAGAAGCCCGCGGAATCCAAGCCAAAGGCCGCCGCCAAGTCCGCCTCCAACTCTTCGGCTAAATCGGAGGACACCAAGGAAAGACCGGCCGCGAAGTCCGCCGCCAAGACGTCCTCCTCGAAAACCAAGGCGAAAAAGGGCGCTTGACGAACAGCTAACGACGCCATTTTCGCTACAGGACGAGTTCCTGTCCCGGGGTGGGGATGCGCAGCGAGTCGCCGAGTCCCTTGGCTGCGAACTCCGCGCGGAGCTCCTTGTGGCCCTCGCTGAAGTGCGTCCATCCCTCGGCATGGACCGGCACGACCGCCGGTGTCCGGAGCTTCGCCGCCGCCTCGGCCGCGGCCCCGGCCGTGAGGGTCAGCGGAGCGTTGTCGAAAATCCCGATCCGCGCCGCGCCGGTGAAGAGCACTGCCACGTCCACGGGGGCAAACCGCTCCGCAATGGTCCCCACCACAGCCACCGAGGCGTTGTCGCCGCTGACGTAAACCGTGGGCAGGTCGGCCCCGGACAGCACGAAACCGGTCACTGTACCCGTGACTGGCTCGCAGCCTTCGGGACCGTGCAGGGCGGGAACGGCCGTGATGGTGAGGTCCTGCTTGCCGGCGGCTTGCAGCGTGGTTTCCTCCCAGGCCGACATGCCGGTGACGGCCGGGATGCGCCCGGCGGCCTCAGGCGTACCAAAGACGGTGCACCCGCCCGATTCGACCAGCTTGCGCCCGGAGTTGTCCAGGTTGTCGGCATGCTCGTCATGGGACAGCAGGACGACATCCACGCCGGGCAGGTCAGCGAGTTCGACGGCGGGGCCGGAGGTCTTCACGAGGGTTCCGGCCGGAGTGGGGTACTCCTGGGGCGGGTCAAAGGTCGGGTCGGTCAGGAAGGTCCATCCGCCGAGCTTGAAAAACGCCGTGGGACCGCCGATATGAGTGAGTGCTAATTTATTCATACCTCCACCATGCCGCCCCGGGAGTGCCCTGGCCAGTGCTACTGCCGGTAACCCTCCACTTCCTCAACCGGGCGGGTGTGGGCCTCGTCGGGGTCTTCGCCGGCACGGCGCTTGGCCCGGCGCTGGCGCAGCAGATCCCAGCACTGGTCCAGCTGTTCTTCCAGCCGCGCGAGCTCCCTTGCCCGTGCCTCTGCCTGCTCGTTGTCCACGATGCCGCCCTCGCGGAGTTGCTGCTCCTCTTCAATGAGCTCTTCGATCCGGCGGTGGATTTCCTGGTCCATGTCCATTACCTCCTGCAGTAGTTGGCGTCGACTCTCAGGCTACTGAGCATTTGCACCGCAGACCATAGCCGGGAGCTGACCTACACATCTCCGCCGGCCAGCAGGCGGTCCACTCCTGCCGCATCAAGGATGGGCTGGCGGTATTCCTCGCTGAGCACCTTGCGCACCATATGTCCGTAGTCGTCCCTGTTCGAGGCCATGGCATCCGCGGCATAGGCCACCTTGAAGTTATTGGCGAAGGCATCGGCCGCGGTCTGGGCCACACAATTGTGGATGGAAACCCCGGCCAGCACCAACTGCGCCGCTCCGAAATTGCGTAGCCGCAGCAGCAAGTCGGTGCCCTGGAAAGCACTGTCCCGCGTCTTGACCATCCGCGGCAGATTCTCATACCGCAGCCCCGGGAGGAACGCGGCCTGCTCACTGCCGGAGAAGATGAAGCCCTGGTCATCCTCGAGCATGCTCAGGGTCCAGGTGGATTTATCCCGCTCGTGTTCGGTGCACACCATCAACACGGGAACCGAGGCTTTTTGCGCCTGCCCGATGAGGTGGTTGCAGGCATCGACCAACTGTCCCTGCCGTTCTCCCAGGGCGGGATCCTCGAAATAGGCGTTCTGCATGTCGATGATCAGTACAGCGGTATTCATAACGTAGCCCGGCCTCCCGAAACCTCTTTTGCGGTCTGTATTGAAAGTAAGCTTACTGATCTCTTGACGGAAGCCACGCAACAAGGTGGGGTGGAGTTAGCAGCGGAAAGGATCACCATGAAATCCCTTTGGCTAGACACGGCGCCGGACATCGCCTCGGATTTCTACGAGCCCGGTACCGAATATGACAGCGTGATTGTCGGTGCCGGCATAACCGGCCTGACCACCGCCGTCCTGCTGGCGCGGGCCGGGCACCGGGTAGCCGTACTTGAGGCCCGCAGCACCGGGGCCGTCACCACCGGCAACACCACCGCGAAGGTCTCCCTGTTGCAGGGCCGGCAGATGTCCAGCATCAGCTCCCACCACGGCGCCGAGACTGCGCGTGCCTACGTGGATGCCCAGCGCGAAGGGCAGTCCTGGCTTCTGCGCTTCGCCGAGGAACACGGAATCGATTACCAGCGCCGTGACGCTTATACCTATGCCAACACGGGCAAAGGGGTCGATGACCTCAAGAAGGAGTTGGAGGCCAGCGCCGAAGCCGGCCTCGGGGTGGAGTACGTGGACACGTCCGCGGAGCTACCCTTTCCGATTGCCGGAGCCATCCGGCTATCTGGCCAGGCCCAGATCCACCCGCTTCAAGTGCTCGCCGGGTTGGCCGCGGAACTACGTGAACGCGGCGGCGTCCTGGTTGAACGGGTACGCGTCACCAACGTCACCGGCACCCGGGCTACGTCCGGATCCAAGCAGGCGGCCGGCGGCAGCGCGGGCCGCAAACTCACCGTCCACGCGGAGGCCGGCCAGGTGACCGCGGACCATGTTGTCCTGGCCACCGGCACGCCCATCCTGAACCGCGGCGGCCATTTCGGCTTACTCAAGCCCCAGCGGTCCTACGCCACCGCTTTCAATGTGCCCGGCCCCATTCCCGAGGGCATGTACCTCTCGATCGATTCCCCCGCCAGATCCCTACGCACCGCCGAGAACGCCGGCCGGCAGGTCCTGATCGTGGGCGGCAACGGGCACAGCGTGGGCCGGCAGCAGCACACCAAAGGACAGCTGGAGGATCTGGTCCGCTGGGCGCAGAACACATTCCCTGGCGCCGATCTGACGCACAGCTGGTCCGCGCAGGACTACAAACCGGACGGGGCCGTGCCCTACGTGGGCAAGCTGTCCTTTGCGGAGGACCGTATCTACGTGGCCACAGGCTACAACAAATGGGGCATGACCAATTCGGTGGCGGCCGCGCTGTCGCTGACCTCGCTAATCCTCGAAGGGGCCAAGCCCTGGGCCAGGGCACTGTACAAGACGCGGGTGGCCCCGCAGGATGCCTTCTCCACGGTCCAGACCAATGCAGCCGTGGGCGTGGAACTGGTCAGCGGCTGGCTCGGCGGACTGGTCCGCACCTCGGAAACCGCACCGCCGGAAGGCCAGGGCACGGTGGTTCGGGACAATGCCCGGCCGGTGGGCGTGAGTACCGTGGATGGCAATACCCGGCGGGTGAGTGCGGTCTGCACACATCTGGGCGGGGTGCTGTCCTGGAACGACGCCGAATGCACCTGGGACTGCCCGCTGCACGGCTCGCGTTTCAGCGCCGACGGCACTGTGCTGGAAGGCCCAGCCACGCGGGATCTGGATAAGAAGTAAGCAGGAAACCCATTTGCCCTATCCGACGTCGGAGGGAGCCATCTTTGTGCACGATTCGTTCCCGGTTACCCTAAAGAGGATGGCTCCCCGACTTTTCCCCACCTTGGCCCTGACCTCTGCTGCCCTGCTGGCCTTGACGGCCTGCGGCTCCGACTATCCGCTGGGACCGGAGCAGGAAGCCGCTGCCCAGCACGGTTCCGATCTGACCGGAACCCTTTCGGGCTCCGGTTCGTCCGCCCAGAACGCGGCGATGGATGCTTGGCGCGCGGGCTTTAACCTGCTTCATCCTAAGGCGCAGGTCCAGTACTCCCCGGATGGTTCCGGTGCCGGCCGGACCGCATTCCTGGCCGGTGCCGTGGAATTTGCCGGATCGGACGCCTACCTTGACGCCGAGGAGATGGAACGCGCCAAGGAGGTTTGTGGCCCCGAAGGCGCGTTCAACGTCCCCGCCTACGTCTCCCCCATCGCCGTCGGCTTCAACCTACCCGGCATCACAGAACTGAACATGGACGCGGCCACGATAGCGGGGATCTTCAAGGGCGAGATCACGAACTGGAGCGACCCTGCCATCGCCGAGCAGAACCCCGGCGTGAAGCTGCCTGACCTGCGCATCACGCGGGTGAGCCGCGGCGATGATTCGGGAACCACCGAAAACTTCACGGAGTACCTGCATGCCGTGGCTCCGGATGTCTGGACGGCCGAACCCAGTGACGCCTTCCCGTCGGAATTTGTTGCGGAGAACGCCCAGGGCAATACCGGCGTGGTCAGCATGGTCGCCCGTACCGAAGGCGCTGTGACCTACGCAGATGATTCTGCGGTCGGACCCCCACTGGGCAAAGTAAACCTCAAAGTCGGCGACGATTACGTGCCGGTCAGCTCCGAGGGCGCGGCCATCGCCCTCGACGAGGCCGAACCGGCAGAGGGGCGCCCGGAGTACGACCTCGCACTGGAACTTGACCGGACCACCACGGCCGAAGGCGCCTACCCGCTGCTGCTGGTGTCCTACCACGTCTGGTGCACAGCCTACGATGATCCGGAAAAGATCGAACTGATCAAGACCTTCGCCAAGTATGTCCTCAGCCCGGAAGGCCAGGCTGTTGCGGCCGATTCGGCCAAGAGCGCCCCGATCTCGGAGCGGCTCTCGGAGCGGGCCATCGAGTCGGTGGAAAGAATCAGCGCCCGCTAGATCCTGCCTCCGTCGACTCTCCGGTCTCCGGACTGCCGCCGGCCGGCTGGTCCTTGCCTGCGGCAGGGTCCTGAACCGGTATATCGTGCTGCTCGGTGAACCCCGGCGGGAACCCGCCGCCGGCGGTGCCGCCATAGTAGTCCCGACTGCCCAGGCCGTGCTCGGAGGCAGGATGGTGGGTTTCCGCGCCGCCGGTCTCCACATACTGCTTGAACCGCCACAGCTCGTTGCGCACTTCGCGGTGGTCCGAACCCAGGGTGGCCCCGGCCTTTTCCAGCATCGACCCGGGATGCCAGTCGATCCGCACGACCATCCGTGTGCGGCCGGGATCGAGTTCAAGGAACTCCACCGAGCCCTGGTGCGGCACCCCTTCCACGGTTTCCCAGGCCATGCGCTGGCCCGGTAGCTCCTCGGTAATCTTCGTCTCGAACTCCCGCCGGACTCCACCGACCTTGGTGGTCCAATGGTGGGTCACGTCATCTTCCCGGATGACCCGCACCACGCCATGCATGAAGAGCCCGAATGCCTCGAACCTGGCCCACTCGCGGTAGGCTTCGGCTGCCGGGGCGGCGATCTCGACTGTCTGCTCGATCTTGGCCATGATTCAACCTTCTTCTTCCAGCGGTCCGATTTGGCGGCCGACGGGGTGGGTCAGCGCCCTGCTGCGTTCCGGCCCGTCTCATCGGTGTCCGGATCGGGCTCATTGTCCGGGTCATTCAGAGTTCCGCCGGGGACATCCTGGAGCGGAACCTTGGAGGTCTCGCCGAGTGCCGGATCATCCAGGAGCGGCTTGTCCGACCGCGCGGCGGGGTCTTCGATAGGCAGGTCGTCCTCGTTGGTGCCTCCCGGCGGAAACCCGCCGGCCCCGGTGCCGCCGTAGTAATCCCGGCTGCCCAAGCTATTGTCTTTCTCCCCGGTCCCGCCCGTGGATGCACCCGTTGCCGCATCGGCCCCGGCAGTCCCGGAGGTTCCGGTCGAAGCATCATCAGGATCGGTCGTTTCATTGACACTTGCCATGATCATCCTCTTCCAGTTGGATACTGACTTGAAACCGTCGTGCTTCAGAGAGTGGCCGCCTATTTCCAACGGTACATAACATGACCAGTACCGGCAACGAAGTAGTAAGACTGCTGAGGATCCGCTCCGGCATACGGCAAAAACGAACGCCCGCCCCGGAATGGGAGCGGGCGTTCGCCTCAGCGGGCCGGCACGGCCGGCGGGTGCTTTCGGATCAGTTGGCCGGCAGCACGAACGCGGCGTCGACCGTGATGGTGACCTTGTCGCCCACCAGCACGCCGCCGGCTTCGAGGGCCGCGTTCCAGGTGATGCCGAATTCCTTGCGGGAAATCTGCGTGCTGGCGGAGAAGCCGGCGCGGGTGGAGCCGAACGGGTCCACGGCCATTCCGCCGAACTCGACGTCGAACGTCACCGGCTTGGTGGTGTCCTTGATGGTCAACTCGCCGCCCAGCTTGAACTCCTCCGGGCTGCCCTGGACCTCGTTGGCCTTGAAGGTCATGTGCGGGAACTGCTCCACGTCGAAGAAGTCGGCGCTCTTGACGTGGCCGTCGCGGTTGTCGTCGTTCGAGTCGAAGGACGCGGTCTTGACCGTGGCCTCCACCGAGGACGCAGCCAGGGAATCGCCGACCACCAGCGTGGCGTCGGCCTCGGTGAACTGGCCGCGGACCTTGCTGATGCCGGCGTGGCGGACCACGAAGCCGATCTCGGTGTGCGAAGTGTCCAGATTCCAGGTTCCGGGAGTGAGTTCAAAAGCCATAACGGTGCCTCCTAGGCGTAGATGCCGGGATGCCTCCCTGCAATAATCATGCATATGCATCTAGTATGTCCTCTATTTAGTTGATGTGTCAACCGACCTCGGAGGAACCGCCCGTCCTCCAGAACTTGATCCGCCTACTTCCCGGTGAATTCGGGCTTCTCCTTCGCCAGGAAGGCCTTGGTTCCGATCCGTGCGTCCTCGGTAGCAAAGGCCGCTCCGAACGCCTTCCGCTCCACCATCAGCCCCTCAGCGGTCGGCAGACCCGCGGCAGCATCCACAGTGCGCTTGGCGTTGGCGACGGCGGCCGGAGACTTTCCGGCGATCTCGCGGCACGTGGCCGCAGCGGCGTCGAGCATATCGTCCTTGCTGTCGAACACCGCGTTGACCAATCCGATCCGGTAAGCCTCCTCGGCCCCGATGGTCCGCCCGGTGTAGATCAACTCCTTGGCACGGGCCAGCCCCACCAAGTGCGGCAGGCGCACGGTAGCGCCGAAGCCGGGGATGAGGCCAAGGTTCACTTCGGGTTGGCCGAACTTGGCGTTTGCCGTGGCATAAATGAAGTCGCAGCCCATGGCCAGCTCCAGTCCACCGCCGAGCGCGAATCCGTTCACACACGCCATCACGGGAATAGCCAGTTGTTCGAGCGACCGGGTCAGGTCCTGCATGCCGGCGCTGTAGTCCCGGGCCTGGGCCGGGGTCATGTCGGCCATCTGCCGGATGTCTGCTCCCGCCGCGAACGCCTTCTCCCCCGATCCGGTGATCAGGATGCTGCGCACTTCCGCGCCTTCGGGCGACTGGACGTCCGCCACGAATTGGGTCAGGTCGGCCACCACCTGCGTGCTCAGCGCATTGAGCGCCTCCGGCCGGTTGATCACCACGGTGGCCAGCTCGCCGAGGCACTCCAGCTGGATGGTTTCGTACGTCTTCTCCATGGGCATTCCCTTCCGGATCCTTTCGGGCTAAGCCCGGCTCTGCAACAGCGCGACGGCGTCCGCCACCTGCGCTTTTCCACCGGCTACATACCAGCGGTAACCATTTAAATGCACGACGGCGGTGTCCCCGCCTGCCGCTTCCACCAGGGCTTTGCCCGGGAGCCAATCCCATTCCGGCAGGCCCTGCTGGAACCACACACCGAAGATACCGGCCGAAGTCGCCGCCAGCTCACAGGACGCCGACCCCCAGGTACGGTACGTGGCCGCTCCCAGCACGGCTGCCATGTAAGGCTCGGCCGCGGCAGGATCCCGCAGGTACGTGTGGTGGAGGTACGCGGAAGCGCAGCTTTGGTCCAATGGGGCGCTCATGGCCTCATCGGTCCGAACGCCGTTGCGGGTGGTCGGCAGACCGTCCCCGCCGATCCACAGCGCATCCTCGGCGGGGTGGTAGATGGCACCGAGCAGGCCGCCGTCGTCACTCTTGAGGGCGATGGCAGCACACCAGTAGGTGCCGCCGGTAAAGAAGTTGTAGGTCCCGTCCACCGGGTCGATGACCCAGGTGCGCCCGGAAGTGCCCGTGTGGCTGGAGCCTTCCTCACCGAGGATGCTGTCGTCGGGACGGACCCGGCGCAGGGTCTCCACCACCAGCTGCTCGGCCGCATGATCTGCTGCGGTGACGACGTCGGAAATGCTCGTCTTTTCCTCGAACGTCACCACGGCGGCACGCATTCCTGCCGCCAGTGTGCCCGCGGAGCGCACCAGCCAGGCGGCGAGCTCGGCGTCGTCAAGGTGTTCGGGGATCTCGGGTGAAGTCATAGCTCCACCCTAATGGCGAAGCCGGTCAGCCTCTGCCGCCGGGCGCCGGCGGGTCAGCGGCCGCCCTTGCGCGGGCCTTTGCCCCGCGGCTTGCCGCCCTTTGCCGGCCCACCCTTTGGCTGCCTGCCTTTTGCAAAGCCGCTTTTGCCGGAGCCGCTCTTGGCCTTGCCCGCCGTTTGGCCTCCTTTTGGCTGGCTCCCCTTCGCCTGGCCTGCTTTGCCGCCGCTTCCTCCGGCCGGCTTGCGTCCGGCTTTAGAGTCCTTCTGTCCGGCCTCCTGTTGGGCGGACGGTTGCCGGGAGCTGTTGGCGGTGCGGCCGCGGACAATCCCGATGAACTCTTCGATGGTTTCGTTGGTCCTGTCGGTTATCCAGGCCACCCCGATTTGCGTTTCGGGAGCGCCCGACAGGGGCCTGTAGACCACGTCTTTGCGGTTGTGCAGCCTCGCCACGGACATCGGCAGGATCATCAGTCCGGCACCGGAGGCCACCACTTCCACGCCGGTCTTGGCTCCGCCCATTTCCACCGGATCCAGGAAGTTCTGGCCGTCCAGCTCGGCCAGCGGCACGTCGTCGTCGTAAAGCTCTACGTCGTGGTCTTTGGGCGCGACCACCACCGGCACCTCTGTATATAAGGGGATGATGCTCAGGCCCTCACGGTCCACCGGCAAGCGCACAAAGCTAAGATCCGCCCGGCCATCCCACAGCACAGCGGCCTGTTCGGCTTCTTCGCAAGCGAAAACGGTGAGCGGGACGTCCGAAACGCGTTCTTCCCAGCGCCGGACCCACTTCCCCGGCGTCACGCCGGGCACGATCGCTATCTTCAAGGCCGGCAGCGGCGGTACTTGTGCATCCATGCCGCTCCTTCCGGCCGGCCTGGCCGACGTTTCGTCTGTTCCGGCGCCGGCCGCGCAGGCAGTCCCAGCGAGGGGCCGCACCAAGCTCTTCAACACCTTAGCCCAAGACAGTTACGCTTGAGCCATGACAAGCGCGAAATCCTCCCAGTCCATGAAACCTGCCACGGCAGCCAAGAAGCTGGGCATTTATCTCCCGGCCGCCCCGCAGGAATTCCAGGACAACCCGGTGTCGCGCGAAGAGTTCAGCGAACTCCAGTCCAATCCGCCGCAGTGGCTTGAAGAGCTGCGCCGCAGCGGTCCGCATCCCCGCCCCGAGGTGGCCCGGAAACTCAACGTGTCCATCAGCGGTCTCGCCCGCGGCGGGGTCACCGAACCCCTGACGACGGCGGAAATTACCGCGCTGCTGCAGAACCCGCCGCAGTGGCTGGTCGCCGAACGTGCTTCGTTCGCCGCGGTCCGTGCCGAGGAGCTGCGTCTCAGGGACGAAGCCAAGAAGGACGAAGACAAGAAAGCCAAGTAGCCGGTACCGCACTCTCCGTCCGGCCGTCCAGCCGTCCGGCTCTCGGCGCCGCGGCGGACGAAGAGTGCGGCGTCGGCCGTCAGTCCTGGTGGAGCTGGATCAGGTTTCCGCAGCTGTCATCGAAGACCGCTGACATCGCACCGCTGGGATCCACCTCCGGTTCCCCGGTGAACTTCACACCCTTTGCTGTGAGCCGCTCATATTCCGCCTGCACATCGGGAACGCCGAAAACAATGGCGGCCATACCGGCGTCGTACACGCCCTTCATATAGGCCTCGCCAATAGGGTTGTCGCTCGGTTCCAAGAGCAGGCCGGCGCCTTGCCCCTCGTCCGGCGACTTAACGATGAATAACTGGTGTTCCGGCATCGCCATGAGTTCCTCGAAGCCCAGCGTTTCGGTGTAGAACTTGAACGCTTCGGCGGGGTTCTGGACATGGATGCTACACATTTTGATACGCATGCCGTGAAGACTACCTCGGCCGTCGCGCTGCGGGGAAGGCGCGGGAGCGTCTCGGGGCACGCCTTAAACACTTCAGCCCCGGTCCGAAGACCGGGGCTGAAGTTCTGCGTGCGCGAGGGGGGATTTGAACCCCCACGCCCTTTCGGACACTGGCACCTGAAGCCAGCGCGTCTGCCGTTCCGCCACTCGCGCGCAACTTCCTTGCAGATCGTTTCCTGCAAGAACAGCGAGATCAATACTAGCCTGAAACCTGCCGAAATTCCCAATCGACCGATTCACGCACCAAAACCGAGGGCGTTGAGAAGCGCGCCCAAGTCCATTGGGACAGGATGCGGGCCCTTGCATCCCCTGAAACACACGGCTTCTCGCGGGCAAGCCACCGGAACGTGCACGCCGAGTTGAACGCCGCCGCTCGCTCTGGAACACTGCCGGAGACGGAAAATGGAGCATGAGCACCCAAGGTGACCTTCGCCACTGCACCGCAACTTTCGGTGGCGGGGAAACGTTACCGTTAAAGCCTTTTGGACCAGTCACAAGTAGTATCGAAGTGGATAATCGTCCTACGGGCGTGCCCTCGTGGCATGCGCGGACCGCTATACCAAGGAGAGGAGGCAGCCAGTGGGCTTACTGGATAACGTTGAACGCGGCATCGAAAAGATGGTCCGCGGTGCCTTCTCGGTGGGCGGAAAAGGCCAGGTCCAGCCGGTGGAAATCGCGAGCCGTCTGCGCCGCGAGCTCGACAACCGCTCCATCACTCTGGCCCAGGGACGCACGCTTGCCCCCAATGTATTCGAGGTCCGGCTCAGCGGTGCTGATTACGCCATGGCCCAGCAGTGGGGCTCTACCCTGGCGGAAGAACTGTGCGATGTGGTGATCAACCACGTGAACAGCCAGAAGTACACGCTGCAGGGTGCGGTACGCGTTTCCTTTAATCAGGACGACGAACTCAAGCCCGGGGATTTTGAAATCGATTCCTCGGCGGAAAAGTCCGGTGCTGCGCCGGCGTCCCAGCCACGCAGACCGGCCACGCCGGCGGCGCCTGCCCGCCAACCCACCAGACTTCAGCCCGTCCTGGAGATCGAAGGCCAGCGCTATTCTTTGAACGCACCATCCATTATTCTCGGCCGGTCATCCGAAGCGGATATCCTCATCGACGACACGGGGGTCTCCCGCAAGCATCTTGAAATCCGTACGGAAGGTGGATCCGCCACTGCCGTGGATCTCGGCTCCACCAACGGTAGCTTCGTCAATGGCCAGCGCATCCATGGCCAGGAGGACCTGTCTGACGGGACCGTGATCACGATGGGCCGTACCCGCATTACTTTCCGTCTGCTGCCGGCACGGGGCGGCGGGGCCTGATGGACGATCTGGTAGTAACCGCCCTGCGCTTCGGATTCCTGATCTTGCTCTGGCTCCTGATCATCAGCATCATCTCCGCACTGCGCCGGGACCTGATGATCGGCAAAAAGGACAAGACCGGTGCCCCGACGGCACGACAGGCTCGCAAGAATCCGGATCTGGCCGAGCAGCATGCCGCACCGCCGCGCGTTCAGGCGCACAGACTGATCGTCGTCGAAGGCCCCCTGGCAGGCAAGACGCTTGACCTCGCCGCCAGCCCGATCCTGCTGGGCAGGGCGCAGGAAGCAACACTCGTGCTCGAGGACGATTATGCGTCCGGCCGCCACGCCAGGTTGTTCCCTCAGGGCAGCCGCTGGTTCATCGAGGATTTGGGTTCCACCAACGGAACCTACTTAGGGGATACGCAACTGACACGCGCCCTGCCGGTTGAACCCGGCGCTCCCATCCGGATCGGTAAGACGGTCATTGAATTGAGGCCATAGCCATGGCATTGATCCTGCGCTACGCGGCGCGGTCGGATGTAGGCAAGTCCCGTTCCAAGAATGATGATTCCGCCTACGCCGGGCACCATCTGGCTGTTGTGGCAGATGGCATGGGCGGCCACGCGGGCGGCGATGTCGCCTCCGCTTCCACTGTGCTGGACCTGGTCCATCTGGACCGCAGCGACCACGAGGACCCCGCCAACGTCCTGGCCGACGAAATCCAGACCGCCAACTCCATCCTTTCCGAGCTTGTGCAGACCAGCCCCAAGCTCGCCGGCATGGGCACCACGGTGACGGCCCTGCTGCTCCACGATGACCGGCTCGAGTTCGCGCATATCGGGGACTCCCGCGCTTACCGGCTCAAGAACGGCACCTTCGAACAGGTCAGCATCGACCACACCTTCGTCCAGCGGCTGATCGATGAGGGCCGGCTGCGTCCCGAAGAGGCGGAGGTGCATCCGCACCGCAATGTGCTGATGCGGGTCTTGGGCGATGTGGATGCCAGCCCGGAACTGGATCTGGCTTCACACCCCGCCGAGGCCGGCGAGAAGTGGTTGCTGTCCTCGGACGGGCTCGACGCCGTCGTGCCGGACCACGTGATCGAAGACGCGGTCCGCTATTCGGATTCGCTCCAGGACACGGTGGACAAACTCGTGGAGCTCACGCTTGAGGGCGGGGCGCCGGACAATGTCACCGTTGTCATGGTCGAAGTAGTGGAGGCTACCGAAGCGGATCTGGCCGCCGCAGCCGTCCGTTTGAATACGCAGCCGGAGCCCGACGACGCCTTGATCGACGATGCTGCTGCCGTCCCCGCTGCCACTGCTTCCACCGGCCGGCAAAATAACGACGACGGCACCGCCGCAGCTGCGTCCGTCGCGGACGGCGCGGCGGACGCCGTGGACCTGTCCGGCAATCCCATCGGCGCGGTACGGGCCGACTTGATCCGTCGCGAACTCTCCACCCGGCCGCACGTGCTGGTAGGTGCCGCTGCCCTTGCCACGGAGACCGGCCAGATCCCGATCGTTACCCAGCACTCCACGCAACGCCGCGCTGCCGCTCTGCTCACCCACAAGGCCCCTTCCGCCGAAAGCCCGGCTGACGATGAACCGGAGGAGCCCGTACGGCGCGGCTGGATTGTGCCTGCTTTTCTCGCCGTGATGTCCATCCTCCTGGTGGCCGTCCTGTGGTTCGGCTATCTCTGGACCCAGACCCAGTATTTCGTTAGCCAGTTTGAGGGCCGGGTCGCGATCTATAATGGGGTCTCGCAGAACATCGGTCCCATCGAGTTGTCCCATCTGGACACCGCTTACAACATCCGGCTGGAGAGTCTGCCCGTGTACCAGCAGCAGCGGCTGAACTCCAGCATTCCGGCACGGGATCTGGAACATGCCGAAGAAATCGTGGAAAGCCTGCGGGTCACCAGCCGCCGGAACTGTCCTGATCCCGTGCCCACGCCAACGCCGGGCGGTGAGAGGTCTACCTCCTCGCCCTCTGAGTCGGCGTCCCCGACGGCATCCCCGTCGCCGGAGGCAGCAGAGTCGACGGCAAGGCCAACCGCTTCCGCCGCCGGCGGGACCCCAACACCGCAGCCGACGCCGACCATTCCGCCCGAATGCCTAGGTGGTCCCGTTGAGTAACATCACGACTATCCCCAAGCCCCGCCGCAACGTTGAGTTGCTGCTGCTTATTCTTGCCCTTGCTGTCGGCGTAGGCGCGAATTTCCTGGTCGGACTGGACCAGGACCAGGCCCTTGACTCGGATTTCTTCGTTCAGGGGTCTACACTCATCTTCCTAGTCTTCGCCGTGCATATAGTGCTGCGCATCCGTGCAAAATATGCCGACCCGATAATACTTCCCGTCGTGACCGCCATGAACGGTCTCGGTCTGGCCATGATCCACCGGATTGACATCGCAACCGGAGACCAAGCCGCGAACCGTCAGTTGCTCTGGACCGGCATGGCCATCGCTGTCCTCATCGCTGTGATCTGGCTACTCCGGGACCACCGTGTCCTGCGCCGCTTCACGTACATTTCCCTGATTGTCAGCGCCGTCCTGCTGATGCTTCCCCTCCTGCCCGGCATCGGCATGGAGCTCAACGGGGCGCGGATCTGGATCAACCTCGGGTTCGCCACCTTCCAGCCAGGTGAAATTGCGAAGATCACCCTCGCTATATTCTTCGCCGGTTATCTATCGACAAACCGGGACCTGATCCTGCTAGCCGGCAAGAAGCTGGGCCCCCTGCAGCTGCCGCGCTGGAAAGACATGGGCCCCATGGTGGTCGCCTGGCTCGTCAGCATCGGCGTCCTGATTTTCCAGCGGGATCTCGGTTCCTCCATCCTTTTCTTCGGACTGTTCATGGCGATGATCTACATTGCCACCAGCCGGGTCAGCTGGATCCTGATCGGCCTGGTCATGATCGCGTTCGGCGGGTTTGTCGCCTTCAAGCTCTTCCCGCATGTGACCGCCCGGATCGACGGCTGGCTGAACGCTTTTGACCCGGAGGTCTACAACCGCATCGGCGGCAGCCACCAAATTGTCCAGGGCCTGTTCGGTCTGGCCAGCGGCGGCTTGACCGGCACCGGACTGGGCCAGGGACGGCCGGACCTCGTTACCTTCGCCAACAGCGACATGATTATCGCCGCGATGGGCGAAGAACTCGGCCTCATCGGTTTGTCGGCCATTGTCATGCTTTACGTGTTGCTGGTCAGCCGCGGCATCCGCGCCGCCCTCGGCACCCGCGATTCCTTCGGCAAACTGCTCGCCACAGGCCTGTCTTTCACACTGGCACTGCAGTGCTTTGTAGTCATCGGCGGCGTCACCCGCTTGATTCCGCTGACCGGCTTGACCACACCCTTTATGGCGGCCGGCGGTTCCTCCCTGCTCGCCAACTGGCTGATCATCGCGCTGCTGCTGCTGATTTCCGACGCCGCCCGGCGGCCCGCCATGACCGGTCCGATCAGCAGCGGCCAGCCACGGCAACGGGGCCTGGCACGCATCAAAGCCCTGGGCAGCAAGCCCGCCAAGAACCAGGATCCGCACCGCACAGTGGAGGTGAAGAAGCCATGAACCAGGCCATCAGAAATACGTGGGTAGTCGCGATAGCCATGTTCGCGTTGCTCTTCGGTTCCCTGACAGTGGTGCAGTTCTTTGAGGCCGACGACCTCAATGCCAATGACTGGAACAGCCGCACCCTGTACAAGAACTTCGATAAGAACCGCGGCGCCATTCTGGTCGGCGGAGATCCCATTGTGGAGTCGGTCCCGTCCGACGACGAGTTCGAGTACCAGCGCGTCTACAACGAGCCCGAACTCTATGCACCCATCACCGGGTTCTATTCGCTGGTCTACAGCGCCACGCAAATGGAAGCAGCCATGAACGAGGAGCTGTCAGGCAACAGCAACGACTTCTTCTATGACCGGATCCTTCAGCTGTTCTCGGGGTCCCAGGTCGAAGGTGCTTCGGTGGAGCTGACGCTGGATCCGGAGCTTCAGCAGATGGCCTTCGACATGATCCCCGACGGGATGAAGGGGTCCATCGTGGTGATGGAACCGGATACGGGAAACATCCTGGCCATGGCCTCCAAGCCCAGCTTCGACCCGAACCTACTGGCGGGACATAACACCGAGGAAGTCACCTCGAACATGGCCGAGTTGGAGGAAGTGGCCGGTCTCTCGCCGTTCACCAATCCGGCCACGCAGAGCCTCCTGGCACCGGGTTCGGTCTTCAAGCTGGTCGACACCGCAGCCGCCCTCGAGTCCGGCGAATACGACGCGGACAGCGAGCTGGACAACCCGGCCGAGCTGCCCCTGCCCGGAACCAACATCTCCCTGCCGAACTTTGTCAACGGCGGTTGCGCGGCTCGTACCACCGTTGATTTCTCCTTCGCTCTGGAGCAGTCCTGCAACACGCCCTTTGCACAGATCGCGATGGACCTCGGCGAGGACGCCATTGCCGAGCAGGCTCGGAAGTTCGGCTTCGGCGAGGCCTACAAGATTCCGATTCCCGTTACCGCCAGCCAGTTCCCCACCGGCATGAGCGACGACCTGCTGGCCCAGGCCGCGATCGGCCAGTACGACGTCCGCGTGACTCCGCTCCAGGTAGCTATGGTGAGCGCCGCCATTGCCAATGACGGCGTCCTGATGAAGCCGAATCTTGTACGCACGGTCCGCGCCCCCGATCTGCGGGTGCTTGACAGCCCGGAACCCGAAGAACTGCAGCGTTCCCTGTCCGCAGAGAATGCGGAGCTCATCCAGCAGTGGATGGTCAACGCCGTGGACCGCGGCATTGCCAACGGAGCTGCCATTCCCGGCGTCGAGGTTGCAGGTAAAACCGGAACCGCCGAGCTGATGGCCGGCAGCGAGGGCAATAACTCCTGGTTCACCGGTTTCGCTCCCGCCGATGACCCGGAAGCAGTGGTCAGCATCGTCATTGAAGATGTGAACCTGGCCACCGGCTCCCAACTGACTAGTCCGAACGCTCAGAAACTCCTAGAGGCGGTGTTAAATAAGTGAGGCCTACATCGGGTATCACCTTAGGCGGCAGATACCAGCTCACCGAACGTATCGCCATTGGCGGCATGGGTGAAGTCTGGAAGGCACAGGACAAGGTCCTTGGCCGCATTGTTGCCGTCAAAATCCTCAAAGAGGAGTACACCGGTGACCCGGGCTTCCTGAACCGCTTCCGGGCCGAAGCACGTCACACAGCACTGCTGAACCACGTGGGCATCGCCAATGTCTTCGATTACGGCGAAGAGGAAGGCTCCGCGTATCTGGTCATGGAGCTGGTTCCCGGCCAGCCGCTGTCCACGATTATCGAGCGCGAACGCGTGCTCTCGCCGGACCGTACCCTGTCGCTGATCGCGCAGACCGCGCGGGCCCTCGCCGTCGCACATGCCCAGGGACTGGTGCACCGCGACATCAAGCCCGGAAACCTGCTGATCACGCCGGACCGCCGGGTCAAGATCACGGACTTCGGCATCGCCCGCCTCGCCGACCAGGTTCCGCTGACCGCTACCGGCCAGGTCATGGGTACGGCCCAGTATCTTGCTCCGGAACAGGCGACCGGCCAGACCGCTACCGGCCAGAGCGACATCTATTCGCTCGGCGTGATCGGTTACGAATGCCTCTCCGGCGCGCGCCCGTTCTCCGGGGAGTCGCAGATCGCCATTGCCCTGGCCCAGGTCAATGACACGCCGCCGCCGCTGCAGGAAAACCTGCCGCGCCCGATCCGCGCACTGCTGATGTCCATGCTTGCCAAGGATCCCGCCGACCGTCCCGCCACGGCCGAGAAGCTGGCCGAGGCTGCCGAGGCCATCCGCGCCGGTAACATCCGCGCGGCCGAGGCCGCCGTTCCCGGCATGCTCCTTTTCGATGGCGGCGACGCGGCTACCAGCGCGGTTACCGCCCCGGTCCCGTCCGCAGGGACGGCTCCCACGCGGGCCGTTGACGCCGGCACCTCGCAGCTTCCTGCCGTCGGCGGTGCTGGCGCTGCTGCAGGTGCTGCCGCGGCCGGCGGTGTGGGCGCCGAGCGCGCCTGGACCGAAACCGATATTGACGACGACGACGGCGGAGTGCCGCCGCAGGACGCTCGCAAGAGGCGCAGTCCGTGGACCTGGCCGCTGATCGGATTGATCGCGCTGATCCTCTTCGCTGTGCTCGGCGCCTGGCTGGTCCCCCTGCTCACCGCAACGGATGATGAGTCCACACCGCCTCCGGCTGCGACGTCGTCGACAACCAGCAGGTCGGCTACGGCCACCACTACGGAAGCCACCGAGACCACACCCGCCCAGACCCAAGACGCTCCAACAAACACGGCGGATGAACCCTCGACGCCGGATACCGTCCAGCTCGTAGCATCGAGTTTCCAAGGCCGCCCCTTCGAAGAAGTCCGTACGCAGCTCGAGAACGACGGATTCGGCGTCGTCGGCGACCCGGTGCAAAGCGACGTCGAGGAGGGCCTGGTGACCGACATCAGTCCGTCCGGCTCGGTGGAACCGGGCGCGACCATCACGGTGAGTTATTCCGAGGGCCCCGGCACCGTCGATATCCCGGGCGGGCTCTCCGGCCAGTCGGAGCAGCAGGTGCGCGAGTCCCTGCTGCAGCTCGGCTTGAATCCGCAGAACGGGGGCGAGGAACCGAACGACGCCCCCGCCGGCACTGTGATCAGCATGGATCCGGCGCCGGGCACTGCCGTCCCCGAAGGCTCCACCGTCACCTACATTGTCTCTTCCGGTCCCGAAGAGACCCAGGAGCCGGAAGAAACGCTCACCCTGCCCACAACCGTCCCGGACGCGGAGGGATAAGCGTTGTGAACAGTTGCGGACTGGAACATGGAAGGTAAGTACTCAGTGGAAGCGCCCCAGGTCCTGAACGGACGTTACGAGGTAGGTGAACTCATTGGCCGTGGAGGCATGGCCGATGTGCACCTCGGTCGTGACGTCCGTCTGGGACGCACCGTGGCGATCAAGCAGTTGCGTGCCGATCTTGCCCGTGACCCCTCCTTCCAGTCCCGGTTCCGTCGGGAAGCCCAGGCAGTCGCCGGGCTCAACCACCCGGCCATCGTCGCGGTGTACGACACCGGCGAGCAGGAGCTCCCCGGTTCGGCCGCCCATGATGTCAAAGCCCCCTTTATCGTCATGGAGTACGTGCGTGGCCGCACCCTCCGCGACCTGATCCGGTCGGGCGAACTGACCATCGAAAAGTCGGTCGAGTACGCCCTGGGCGTGCTGGCAGCTCTGCAGTACAGCCACCGCTCCGGCATAGTGCACCGGGATATCAAACCCGCCAACGTCATGGTGACCCCGGACGACCACGTGAAGGTCATGGACTTCGGCATCGCGCGCGCCCTGGCGGATTCCGCCGCGACGATGACCCAGACCCAGGCCGTCCTCGGTACCGCGCAGTACCTCTCTCCGGAGCAGGCACGTGGTGAAACGGTGGACGCCCGGAGCGACCTGTACTCTGCGGCCTGCCTGTTGTATGAAATGCTGGCCAGCCGCCCCCCGTTCATCGGCGACAGCCCGGTTTCCGTGGCGTACCAACATGTCAGGGAACTGCCGGAACCGCCCAGCAGTTTCAACCGGAACGTCACTCCCGCCTTGGATTCCGTGTTGGCGCGCGCACTGCAGAAAGACAAAACAGACCGTTTCCAGGACGCAGCCTCCTTTAGCGCGGCGCTTCAAGGCGCCCAAGAAGGCATCGTGGTCGGTGCCGACGAGGCCCGGACCGAAGCGATGCCCGCACAGAACGCTCCGACTGCTGCCTTCACAGCCGCTCCTTTCCCTGTTCCGATAGGAACACCGGGCAGTAACGGCCCCAGCACGCCCAAAGCCGGTGAATCTCCCGACGAGCAGTACGACACCGATGGGCTGGACCAGACCGGCCCCATCAACTCGTCGCCCAACACGGCCGCCATCCCGATGGCGCTGCAGGTCGGCAACGAATCCGACGAAGTAGACACGGGCCGCCGCACCCGACGACGAGCGTGGACCACGGTACTGGTGATCGCGCTAATACTCCTGCTGGCCGGCGGTGGTTTTTACCTCTTCAACTACCTGCGCAATGCCCAGCCCGACATGATCGCCGTACCTCAGGTGGCCGGCATGGAGCAGACGGAGGCCTCCAACACCATCTTCAACCACGGCCTGGTGCCGCAGATCGAGTCCAGGTTCAGCGATGAAGTAGCCGAAGGCGAAGTCATCAGCACCGATCCCGAGGGCGGCACAGCAGCCCTGCCTGACAGCGAAGTCATCATCTATGTGTCGGAGGGCAAGGAGTTCGTCACCATCCCGGAGGACTTCAGCGGCCGGACAGAAGGCGAAGTCCGGGACAAGCTTCGCCAGCTCGGTCTGGTCCCGGGGGAGAACGTCTCGGCCAACAGTGCTGTAATTCCGAGCGGTAATGTCATCGCTACGGATCCCAAGGCCGGCGAAAAGGTCCGCACTGACTCCACCGTGGACCTGGTTATTTCCAATGGCCTGGTGACCGTCCCGGCGCTCCTCGACAAGACGGAGGAGGAGGCCATCAGCCTGCTCCAGGACGACCCCGCCGTCGCGCTGCCCTATCGGGTGGAGCGGGTGGAAAACGAGGTTGTCGAACCCGGCACCGTGACCGCTCAGAGCCACAACGCCGGGAGCAACGTCGCGCAGGGCACTGAAATCGTCATTACTGTTGCCGTCGCGCCGCCGGAGCCGTCCCCGGAACCGACGGATCCGGAGCCCACGGATCCGCCGACGGATCCGGATGAGAACAACGGCAACAATAACGGCGATGACCGCGACCGGGGAAATAACGACGGCGGCCGGGACGACAGCGGCAACGACGGTCGCGACGACAGCAACAGCCGCGCCTACGACGACTCAGACATCCCGTTCCTCTAGGCCGAAGTTACGTAGGTCCAGGAGGCCACCCGGGCTGCGGCTACTTGGTGATCAGCGGGCTCAGGGTCGCCGCGCGCTCCGCTGCGCCTTCCATGCCCAGCGATTCCAGCCAGTTGCCCAGCATGAGGTAGCCGCCCTCGGTCAGCACGGACTCGGGGTGGAACTGTACGCCCCACAGCGGGGCTTCGCGGTGCGCCAGGCCCATGATGACCCCGCCCTCGGTTTCGGCGGTGATCTCAAGCTGCGCGGGAATCGTCTCCCGGACTGCCGCCAGGGAGTGGTAGCGCGTGGCGGTGAAGGGGCTGGGGACGCCCGCAAAGACATTCTGGCCGCTGTGCAGCACCTGGGACGTCTTGCCGTGCATCAGCTCCGCTGCATGGGTCACTACGCCGCCGTAGGCCTCGGCCAGCGCCTGATGGCCCAGGCAGACGCCGAGCATCGGCTTGCTGTTCTCGCCGCACCAGCGGATCAGATCCACGCACACACCCGCCTCGGCGGGGTTGCCGGGCCCGGGGGAGACCAGCACGCCGTCCCGTGCTCCGGCCAGCTCGATTGCTTCGGCAAGTGTCACGTCGTCGTTCCTGACAACGGTCGTCTCGGCTCCAAGCTGCTGCAGGTAGCCCACGAGGGTGTAGACAAAGCTGTCGTAGTTATCGACAACCAGGATGCGGGGAGTGGTGGTCATGATTATTCGATCGTGCCAATCGTGGAATCGGTGAGCGGGTTGAATTGCGAAAGCCAGGGGAAGACAAACTGCAAAAGCAGCAGGACCGCCCCCGCAATCAACAGGATGGATACAATGATCCGCACCCAGAGCGGCCCGGGCAAATGGCGGAAAATCCAGCCGTACATAATCAGCTCCCGCTTCCTGCCGGAGCGGCGGCATACTCGGCCACGCGCTCGGCGATCTCGGCCGGCGGCCCCTCGGACATGGGCTGCCAGCTCTCCATCACGGCGTAGGCAATGATGCGTTCCGTGGCACCGTACCGTGGGTTGCACGCGGTCATGGTCAGATACCGTTCCGTCGGTTCGGCCTCGGGCTTGGTCGGCACCGGAGCAATGACATCCACGCGGTCCGGCATCACAATATGGTTGTTGCGGAAGGTGTACGTGTAGTAGCCGTCCTTGGTTTGCACATAGATTTTGTCGCCGGGGACCAGGGTGTGGATCAGGTCCAGTACCTGCCCGTGGGTCTGCCGGTGTCCGGCAACCGCGAAGTTTCCTACCTCGCCCGGCATCTGGGTGCCCGGGTAATGGCCAAGGCCCAGCGAGTCCAGCACATCAACCCCGACGCCGCTGGTTACCGGCCGGGCGTGGTCCTTCCCGAAGCGCGGCACATAGACGACGGCGAACGTCTCGCCGTATTCGGGCTTGTCCAGAACCGGCGGCTCGGCGTCGTCGTTATTTTCTTCCCCGCTATTCGCTTCCGGGCTGGCGGACGGTGCAGCAGCGGGCAGCTCGAATTCCTCGAAGAGCGAGGTGAGGGCCTCTTCCTGCTTCTGGTTGGACTCGATATTGGTCCACCACAATTCCCAGCCCACAAACAGCAGCGCCACCAGGCCCAAGGTGATCAGCAGCTCACCGATCACTTGAACGACAACCTGCACCGGCGACCTGCGCCCGCTGGACTTTCGCCGTCGCCGGCGGCCCGGGACAGCAGAATTCACAGCGTCCGCCACGGCACCTCCAGGTTGGTGTTGCGACCGCGCACTTCCGGTAGGAGCGGCGTGGTCACAACCGCAGAACAGTATTAGTAGACTAAACAGCTAGAACATGCTGATTAAAGGTCTCTGAAGCAGAATACCTTCTATAGTCGGCAGAGAATGTCCGCTACTGATGACAACCGCCGGTTTTCGCTGATGCTTCAGGCCGGTGAAGGAGGACCCATGCCAGAGTCTAAGCCCCGCAAAAGAAGCGAACGCAGGCCGCAGACGACGGCGGCGCCCGAGTACAAGCCGAACCCGGTGTGGTTCAAGCCGGTGATGTTCGGTTTGATGATCATCGGCCTGCTGTGGATCATCGTTTTCTACATCACCGAGGCACAGTGGCCGATCGCCGCTGCCGGCTCCTGGAATATCATGATCGGATTCGGCATTGCGATCGCGGGCTTCCTGATGACCACCAAGTGGCGTTCATAGAAGCGTTCCAGACCGCGGGATAAAGCAACGGCCGTCGGAAACTATCTCCGGCGGCCGCTGCTTTTTTATTTTTGTTACGCTTTGCCCGCCTCGGCGACAGCGCTCACCGCAGCGGTGACGGCGGGTGCTACCCGTGGATCCAGCGGGCTGGGGACGATGTAGTCGGCGCTGAGATCGCTGGCAGCAATGTCGGCGATGGCCTGGGCGGCGGCTACCTTCATCTCCGAGGTGATCTTCTTCGCACCGGAATCCAGAGCCCCGCGGAAGATGCCGGGGAAGGCCAGAACGTTATTGATCTGGTTCGGGAAATCACTGCGCCCGGTGGCCACTACCTTGGCGTACCGGCGGGCGATCTCGGGATGCACCTCCGGGTCCGGGTTCGACAATGCGAAGACAATAGCGTCCTCGGACATCCCGGCGAGCTGCTCTTCCGGAATCGTTCCGGCCGAAACTCCCACGAACACGTCGGCACCGTTAAGAGCTTCAGCGCTGCCGCCGGTGGTTCCGCGCGGATTAGTGCGCTCGGCGTAGGTGGCCTTGATCCCGGACAGGTCCTGGCGGCCCGAATGGATGATGCCCTTGGAATCCAGGATCGTCACGTCGGAGATACCGGCGGTCATGAGGATCTCGGACACGGCGATGCCTGCCGCGCCGGCCCCTGAAACGACAACCTTCAGGGACGAGAGCTCGCGCTGTACGAACTTGGCGGCGTTGGTGAGGGCCGCCAGAACAACGACGGCGGTGCCGTGCTGGTCATCGTGCATCACCGGCATGTCCAGGGCTTCGATGAGGCGCTCTTCGATCTCGAAGCACCGGGGCGCGGAAATGTCCTCGAGGTTGACGGCGCCGAAGCTCGAACGCAGCCGCACAACGGTTTCAACGATCTCGTCAACATCGGTGGATTCTATGACCAGCGGAATGGAATCCAGGCCGGCGAATTTCTGGAACAGTGCTGCCTTCCCTTCCATCACCGGCAGGGACGCGCTGGCCCCGATGTTGCCGAGTCCCAGGACGGCCGTACCGTCGCTGACCACCGCGACGAGACGGGAAGCCCAGGTGTACTTTTGGGCCAGTTCCGGCTCGGCGTGGATGGCACGGCTGACCTGTGCCACACCCGGGGTGTAGGCGATGGAGAGATCGCGCTTGTCATTGAGCGGCGCGGTCAGTCCGACCGTGAGCTTGCCACCCTCATGGGCAGCGAAAATCTCTTCGGTTGTCAGCTCGATCGGCGTCGAGTTCACGGTTTCAGCAGTCACTTGTATGTCCTTTTCTGAGCATCCGGCGATCCGGAAGAACGCATGGTGGTCGGGCATCACAGCACATGCATACAGGAGGCGGATCCTCTACCGGCGGGCCGTCGGGCTGTGCGCGGCGACGCCGGTGGCGGTATTACACGGCAAATCTTGCTCAACGTCGCCTGGCCTGTCGGCGACCGTCTCGGTTTCGGCTGGTCGAGCCGACACTCGTTTCAATACGTTACCGGACAGCGCACCACGGCAGCGGGGATGTTTCCCAAAAATTTCCCTATATTTCGCAATTTGCGGCAAGCCAGCTAGCGTGCCGCGACACCTCGTCTCGTGGCCGGGCCAGGGGCAACCTCCACTTCTGCGCATCCACGCGCTCACTGCTGACTAAGGAATTCGGTGGCCAAGCGCAAAGTATTCCGGTTCGTCCAGGGCGGCCATCCGGCTGGCATCAGGAATGGATTCCAGTCTTCCTCCGGTTGCTGTAGCGACAGCCTGCATTTCTTTGTAGCCCACCAGATCATCGTCCTGGCCCTAAATCCAACCGTGGGAACGTCCGGCTGGCCCAGGCGGGGCACAAAATACAGGCGCATCGTCAATGGTCCGTAGGCGCTGATCTGCCACTCGTCGAGGATCGTCTCCTGTGGCTCACTAGCGATAGCCCCCCCAGCTCGCCAGAGGGAGGATAGAGCCAAGGCCAGAGGTGAGTGTACCTGCCGTGAGGGAAGCAGCAAGCGACCTTCGAACGGCCGCAGATGAACGACCAGCCACATCGCAAACCTGGCGGCCGTCTGGTGTCAATGCCGCCCGGGGCTACCAGAACCAAGCGGATTACAATGCCTGGATTATTCTGGTGTAGCCGATCGAGAGCCCCGCTCTTATGGAAGTCCCCAATATGGCGATCCCTGGCAGCCCCAGGTAGCTGAGCAACTCGGAAATAACTTGTGCACACAACTCCTTGGTAATCAGATGCTGCCATGGACGGCTAGCACCGTGCTTCGGCAGATCAATCGCATAAGCCTGGTGTCCCGGGACAACTCGGCACTGTCCAGCATCGCGCAGCGCAGCAGCAATACCGGCGGCGGATCGAGCTGGTCGGCATCGTAGAGCTGCACCGGGCCCCCGCGAGCGTGAGCGCCGTCGAATCGGTAAAAGCGCTGTCTGCCATTGGATGAGCCTTGTTGTCAGGAGCGCGCTTGTTTTAGATCGCCGTCGGCAAAGTACCAAAAAATGTAGTTTGCACAAGTTGTGCACGGAGTTATCCACAGGCGTGTATAACTTTGGGGGAAACTTTGTCATGCCCGTGGATTGTTGCCGCCGTTGAGCCGCTTCAGAGGTAGACATTTGTGTTAGTCACAGGAGTGTAAGTTATCCACGCTGTGCATAACTCCTGTGGATAACCGCCGAAAAGATGTGAAAACAGGGATCGCGTCGCCGGCGTGAGTCGCTGAATACCCTTCTCCTGGGTACAACTTCTTCGCTTGCCCGTTCTGCCTCCGCATTCGGCCGTGCCCATGGGGAGCGAAGCGGTCTAAGCGTTGAGACCAGAATCAGCGGGGTTGCAGGGGCGGAACTGCGACATTCCCGCTGACACCTAGCAACTACGCAGTTCGAAGGCACTTGGCAGGACTCCTCGGAGTTAAGGACCACGGCAGGTGGCCGCTGATGGATAGTTATCCACAGCCCCCAGTTTTCAGTGGGGATACATCTTCGATCGTATGTTCTACTGTTCATTTCACGCTGCCTTGAACTTATCCACAGGGGTTATACACAACGGGGATAAGTTACACACATGTAATTCCACAGCTGTGGATACTGCCCTGACAGTGATCACAGAATTTAACCTCGGCTACGACAAAGAGTTATGCACTCCTGTGGAAAACTCTGTGCACAACTGTGAACAACTTGCGGGCTGTGTTCAGGAGAGATCTGCTGCCTTCCGCCGAGCAACCAGACCGGAGGTTTCCACAGGTGCGCCCAGAGCTTCCGAAGGCTAAGAATGCGTTAAACGGAAACGGCCGGCACCGCTGCGGTTGCAGCAGTACCGGCCGTATGGCCCTTGGACCTATTGGGGCAACGTCACCATCAATGACCCGATCCAGGTCAGGACCACCAGCAACACCGCAATGCCCGCCAGGCCGGCCCATTGCAACCGCTGCTGCTTGTCCCCGCGGGGAACAAAAGCAATGGCGGCAGCAGCCAACGCACCGGTGACCATGCCACCAATGTGTGCCTGCCACGAGATGCCCGGGAAGAAGCTGATGACGATATTGATGCCGATCAGCACCAGGATGCCGCGGACATCCTGTTTCCGCTGCAACTGGACAATCAACAGGGTGGTAAAAAGCCCGAAAACGCCGCCGGACGCACCCACGACGCCTTGGTTTATTTCACCGAGCAGGAGCACTGCAACCGACCCGCCCCAGATCGATAGGAGGTAAAGCGCCACGAATTTCAGACGCCCCAACAACGGTTCAAGGTGTTGCCCGAAGATCCAGAGCGCATACATGTTAAAAGCGATGTGCAGGAGAAGGCCGGTTGAATGCAGGAAGCCTGCAGTGATCATCCGCCACGGTTCGAAGGGCAGCCCCGGAATCTGGGCGGTGTAAAGGGGAGCATAGACAAGATTCGCTTGAATAACGCCGGGCAACACCCACTGCAGAATATAAATCGCAACGCAAAGCGCGATGATGGTGAGCGTCACCACCGGCCTGCCGGTGGTCACCGCTCCTCCGTAGGCCGTGCGATAGGCGGGGAGATTGCGCGCCTGTTCCTTGACGCATTCCACACACTGGATGCCTACGGCGGCCGTCCGCTGGCACTCGGGGCAAGTCGGTCGCCCGCAGCGCTGGCACCGGACGTAGGAAATGCGGTCCGGATGGCGTGGACAGACAGGAACTTCGGATTGCGGCTGTTCCGCTGGCATCCCGTAGGACATGAGGGGGCGTCTCCTGGAGGAAAGCTGGTTAAGAAAAATGTCCCCGCCCGGACTCGGCCGGACGGGGATGGTTGGGGTCTTAGAGCTGCTCGACTGTGATGTTGTTGATAACAACGTCTTCCAGCGGCTTATCCCGCATGTCCGTAGCCACATTGTTCAGCTTGTCCACAATCGCGCGCGAGGACTCGTCGGTCACGTCACCGAAGATGGTGTGCTTTCCCTGCAGCCAAGTAGTCGGGGTCGTCGTGATGAAGAACTGCGAACCGTTCGTTCCGCGGCCACCCTGGAGACCGGCATTGGCCATCGCGAGCTTGTAGGGCTCGGTGAAGTCCAGATCGGGGTTGATCTCGTCGTCGAACTGGTAGCCCGGGCCGCCTACGCCCTGTCCGAGCGGATCTCCGCCCTGCAGCATGAAGTCCTTGATGATGCGGTGGAAGATGACGCCATCGTAAAGGGGGGCATTGGTTTCTTCGCCGGTCGCCGGGTGCTTCCAGGTGATTTCGCCCGTCGCGAGGCCGACGAAGTTTTTGACCGTCTTCGGGGCATGGTTGCCGAAGAGGTTAAGCACGATGTCGCCATGGTTGGTGTGAATGGTTGCTTTAGCTGTAGGAATAGCAGTCATAGAGCCATTCTTCCACGCGGCTGCAAGGAAATTGCCAGCGGCGCCTGGTTCCGCGTTCAGTGAAAATACCTGTTATTCAAGGACCGGCATAGCACCTTGTCGCACGCACGAAGTAGTCTGAGTGTGGACCGTCACCATCTCCGGGAGGTAGTAGTGAAGAAAACCGAACGTTTAGCCCGTGATCTAGAGGGCACTGTCACTGTCGGTGTGGAAAATGCCCGTGATTGGGCCACTCCTCGGGTAGAGGCTGCGTTGAACTGGGCGGTGCCGCGTATCGAAAAGGGCATCGGAACAGCTTCTCCCAGAATCCAGGAGGGCATTCAGCGGGCTGCTCATGACCTGTCACAAGGCGTCTCAACAGTGACCCCCAAGATTCAGGCTGAGCTGGACAAGATTGCCCCGAAGATTGCCCAGATTGTCGATGACGCAACTCCGCGCATCCAGGGCACATTGGACAAGGCATCTCCGGCCATCACCCACGCCCGGGACAAGGTCGTCGGCGAGTACATACCGACTCTGTCCGAGCGGGTCGGCAGTGCGGGGGAGAATCTTTCACGTTCCCTCGACAAGTCGGCTGCGGTAAAGGTCGTGGGGTCGAAGAAGATGATCCGCAAGGCCCAGAAGGCGGCCGCTGCATCCGCCAAGGAAGCAGCCAAGGAACTGAAGAAGCAGCAGAAGTCCGGCAAGGGCAAGGGCTGGCTTATTGCCGGCGTTATTGGTGCGGCTGCGGCTGCCGGTGTCGCAGCATGGCGTGCCTCCCGGCCGGTTGAAGATCCTTGGAAGACCCCGGTCACGCCAACCCCTACTCCGGTTCCCAACACTTCGGCCGCTCCGACCGCATCGACAGCAGACGTCGCAGACACGGGAAAGCAAGCTGCCGCAGCCGCTTCGGCAACGCTGGCTGACAAAACTACCGACGCAGCAGCGAGCGTTTCCGGTACCGCCAAGCACGCTGCCACCGAGGCAAAGGCAGACGCGGACAAAGCCGCCGAAGCTGCCAAGGATTCAGTAGATCGGTCCGCCGAGGCCGCCAAGAACGCGGCCGATGCCTCGGCAGCCACGACGACCTCCGCCGCGGAGGGCGCAGCACGAGTCGCCAATTCAGCGGCCAAGGACGCAGCAGACAAGGCTGGAACGGCCTCGGATGCGGCGAAGGACAGCAACAAGTAACGCATCTTCCACAGATGGTAAATGAGGTCCCTGCTTCGGTGGGGACCTCATTTTAACTCCGGATGAATCCCCACGGGATGCTGATAGATTCAGTCCCATGCAGACTCCGAAGCCGAGCGTTTCGATTGTAATTCCCGCCTTCAACGAAGAGTCGGTGATTCGACAGTGTCTTTTCGCGGCCATATCCCAGTCGAAACCTCCTGCCGAAATCATCGTTGTGGACAACAAATCGACCGATCGGACAGTCGAACTCGTACGGCAGATGCAGGACGAATATCCGGACGCGCCCCTCGTCCTGCTCTCCCAGGACCAGAAACAAGGCCTTATCCCGACCCGAAACTTCGGCCTGGACCACGCTACCGGTGAAGTGCTGGGGCGGATCGATGCCGATTCCATCCTGGAACCAGACTGGGTGGAACACCTTCAGAATGCCTTTCTGGATCCCGAGGTCATGGCCGCCACCGGCCCGGTGCTGTACTACGACATGCCCCTGCGCCGCTTCGGACTCCAAGCCGACGACCGGATGCGCAGGTTCGTGCTGAAGCTGGCGAAGAAGCAGTATCACTTTCTTTTCGGCTCCAACATGGCCATCCGCAGGGGAGCTTGGGAGATCATCCGCAATGAAGTGTGCCTCGACGAAGAAGACGAGATGCATGAGGACATCGATATCTCCGTCCACCTTGCCGAGCATGCACTTCGCATCCTGTACGTTCCCGAAATGATCAGCGGGATGTCCGCCCGCCGGCTGGAGGACTCGCCCAAGGACTATCGGTATTACGTGACGCGGTTCGACCGGACCTACAAGAACCACAAGATTAAGCGCCGGGTGCTGAGGGTTCCCACGCTGATCTTTATGAGCGTCTACTATCCGGCGAAAATCCTGCGCAGGGTCCATCAGGCCCGCACGAAACAGATCGTCCCGCGCGGCGGAATCTGATCACTCCGGCGGCCGTGCCGAGGGCCGGACGGAGGAGGCCGAGCCCTTTCTCATACGGCGGTGAACGGAACGGTTCTGAAACAGAACGACGACGGCAAGTCCCGCCATGATGAGGGCGAGGCCGAGGTAAGTACCCCAGGGCAGCGCCTCATGCAGGAACACGGCAGCCAGTATGGCAGCGCCAGGAATCTCCAGCAGGATAATCATGGAGACCACCAGAGGACTCAAGGTGGCGAGCAGGTAATTAAAGACCGTGTGGCCCATCAGCTGCGCGACAGCCGTCACGGCCAGAATGCCAATCCACGCTTCCGGTGGGAATGCCACAAGGGACTGCCCCGACACGAGGCACATCACCAGCAGAATGCCCGAACAGATCCCGTAGCACAGGGTGGTGTAGGTTCCGGTCGAGAGTGTCCGGCGCACTTTGCCACCGGCGATTGTGTAAATGCCTGCCATGGCCCCGCCAACGACCGCAAGCACGTCCCCTGTAATGGCCTCGGATGAAAGCTGCAGATCGAATCCCGAAATCACGACGACGCCGCCAAGGGCCAGCCCCAGGCCCACGAGTACCTGCGGAGCGCTGCGGATGCCCCGGAACAGGTTGAAAACCGCGATCCAGGCCGACTGGAGGCATACTAAGGCAGTAGCAGCAGCAACGGATGTCAGCTGCAGTGCCGTGATGAAACAGGCGAAATGGAGGGCCAGCGCAAGTCCTGCGATGGCACTCCACTTCACGTCCGACGTCGTGAGTCGGCGAAATTCCTGCCGTCGCGTGAGGCCAGCGGGCACGCCCATGACTACGCCGCCGAGGAAGTTGCGCCAAAAGGCGATGGCAAGCGCGGGTGCGGCCGTCGCGGCCATGATGGGACCAGAAGCGGCGACGCCGAGGACACCCAGAGCAGCGAGGAAGAAAGTCACATCCTCACCGTAAGGTGTGCAGGCGGCATACTCCCAGTTGTTCGTCGGGCAAGGGCATACATGCAAAAGATCCCGGTCCTAACGGACCGGGATCTTTTTATTCGGTGGAGGCAAGGGGACTCGAACCCCTAACCCCCTGCTTGCAAAGCAGGTGCGCTACCAATTGCGCCATGCCCCCGAAAGGAACCTCACCAGTATAACCTAGCTGGCTTTGGAGCTAATCAACCTTATCGGTCGACTTGCTCCACGCGGACTTCTCCGCTTCGGATTCCTGCCACTTCTTGTAGACGACCGCACCTGCGACTGCAGCTGCCAGAACCAGCAACTTCTTCACAGCGTCCTCCATAAGTCGGAACAGTTTTCCGTGGGCGTACCAGGACTTGAACCTGGGACCTCTTCGTTATCAGCGAAGCGCTCTAACCGCCTGAGCTATACGCCCCCTTGCCCCGTCGGGCCGAAATATGACTTTACAGCACATCCCGACGCAACTCCAAATCGGCCCGCAGCGTGCCTGCGGGACGCGTCTGCTGATGCAGAAAACCCTCCTCCACCGACGGATATCCGTGGTGAAGGAGGGTTGTTCGGTACTGGTCTCAGTCGTCGGTGAGGGTAACGCCGATGCCGCCGACCAAGGTGGCAGAGATGTTGTAGAGCACGGCCGAAAGCATCGCCAGCGCCGTCAGGAGTACGACGTTGACTACCGCGATGATGGTCGCGAATGACGCCACCTGGCCCAGCGAAGCATAGGCCCGCAGGTCGAAAGCTCCGCCCTCGCTGCCAGCGATTTCCGTCAGCAGGTCATTGACGCGGTCGAAGATGCCGGTGATATCCAGCGTGGTCCACAAAACGATGGACGCAACAACTGTCACGATGCCCAGCGCCACGGAGAGCAGGAATGCCATCTTCAGTACCGACCAGGGGTCCACCTTGCTGACTAGCAGGCGCGCGCGACGGGCCTTGGCCTTCGGTGCCGGACGGACCAGTCCTGGACGTGATGCCTGGCCCGCCGGACGCGTGCCAGCGGGACGCGCGCCGGAACTTCCGCCAGAGCGTGCTCCCGCCGCCGGCTTTTGCCCTGTCCCGCCCGACGGACGTTGCGATGGCTTCGCCGGAGGGTTGCGAGGAGCCCCTACGCGCGGTGCATTAGCCGGCCGGGTACCCGGCCGGGGCGTATTGGGTGTGCTCACTCGTTACCTCCGTTTTCCGGCGCCTCTGCTGCCTCGTCGGCAACTGATGGCATTTGGTCTGCATTCAACGGTACTTCATCAGCAGGCCGCTGCGCAGATTCTGCTGTTTCGACAGCCTCACCTGGAACATCAGCCTCATCACTACCGGCATCTTCCTCCGAATCGGCGCCCAAACCCCGTTCGGAGTTCTTGGCGACGGCGATGATTCGGTCCTTCTTATCCGGTTTGGCAAAGATAACGCCCATGGTGTCCCGGCCCTTGGCAGGCACGCCGGTGACCGAGGAACGGACTACCTTTCCACTGGCCATGACCACCAGGACCTCGTCCTCTTCCTGGACGACAAACGCGCCAACCAGGTTTCCGCGGTCCTCGGCATACTTGCCGACCTTAATACCCAGGCCACCGCGTCCCTGAACCCGATATTCCCCAACGCTCGTCCGTTTGGCGTAACCGCCCTCGGTGACGATGAAGACAAATGAGTTATCTGTAACGACGTCGGCCGTCAGCAGCTCATCTTCTTCGCGGAACTTCATTCCAGTCACACCGGACGTTGCGCGGCCCATCGGGCGCAGGGCCTCGTCCGTGGCGGTGAAGCGCAGGGACTGGCCCTTGCGGGACACAAGCATCAGGTCATCGGTCTCGGAAACAAGCTGTGCAGAAACCAGTTCGTCTTCGTCCCGCAGGTTGATGGCGATGACACCGGCCGACCGGTTCGTGTCATAGTCCTCAAGCCGGGTTTTCTTGATCAGGCCGCGCTTAGTTGCCAGCACCAGATAGGGAGACTGCTCATAGTCGCGCAGCTCCAGCACCTGGGCAATGTGCTCGTCCGGCTGGAAGGCCATCAGGTTGGCCACATGCTGGCCCTTCGCATCCCGTCCGGCTTCTGCGAGTTCGTAGGTCTTCGCCCGGTAGACCCGGCCAAGGTTGGTGAAGAACAACAGCCAGTGGTGCGTCGTGGTGACAAAGAAGTGTTCCACCACGTCGTCCCCGCGCAGCTGTGCGCCCTTGATGCCCTTGCCGCCGCGCTGCTGCGAACGGTAGTTGTCGATGCGGGTCCGCTTGACGTAGCCGCCGCGGGTGATGGTGACGACCATTTCCTCTTCCGGAATGAGGTCTTCCATGCTCATATCGCCGTCGTAACCCATTGCGATCTGGGTGCGGCGGTCATCGCCGTACTTGTCGGTGAGTTCCTGCAGCTCTTCACTAACGATGCCGCGCTGGACTTCCTCCGAGGCGAGAATCCGGTTGAACTCGGTGATCATGCGCTCGAGTTCGGCATGGCGGTCCTGGATTTTCTGGCGTTCCAAAGCGGCAAGCCGGCGCAGCTGCATATCGAGGATTGCCCGGGCCTGGAGCTCGTCAATATCCAGCAGCCCCATGAGGCCGTCGCGCGCTTCCTCAGTGGTGGCCGAGGCGCGGATGAGCGCGATTACTTCGTCCAGCGCGTCCAAGGCCTTGAGCAGGCCCCGCAGGATATGCGCCTCTTCCTCCGCCTTCCGCAGCCGGTAGCGTGTCCGCCGTACGATTACTTCCAGCTGGTGGGTGACCCAGTGCCGAATGAAGGCATCGAGGGTCAGGGTGCGCGGTACGCCGTCGACGATCGCCAGCATGTTTGCCGCGAAATTCTCCTGCAGCTGCGTGTGCTTGTACAGGTTGTTCAGCACCACCTTGGCCACGGCATCGCGCTTGAGCACAATCACCAGGCGCTGGCCGGTGCGGCCGGAGGTCTCATCGCGCAGGTCCGCGATGCCGCTGATCTTGCCGTCCTTGACCAGATCAGCGATTTTGATCGCAAGGTTATCCGGATTGGCTTGGTAGGGAAGTTCCGTCACTACCAGGCAGGTGCGGCCCTGGATTTCTTCCACGTTGACCACGGCGCGCATCGGAATAGATCCGCGGCCGGTCCGGTAGGCATCTTCAATGCCCTTGTGGCCCAGGATCTGTGCGCCGGTCGGGAAATCCGGGCCCTTGATGCGCAGTATGAGTGCTTCCAGCAATTCCTCGCGGGAAGCTGTGGGGTTCTGCAGGTACCACTGCACGCCGTCGGCGACTTCACGCAGGTTGTGCGGCGGGATGTTGGTGGCCATACCGACGGCGATGCCGGACGAGCCGTTAATCAGCAGGTTGGGGAAGCGCGACGGCAGGATGGTCGGTTCCTGGTTCTTGCCGTCGTAGTTGTCCTGGAAGTCGACGGTTTCCTCGTCGATGTCGCGCACCATCTCCATGGCGAGCGGGGCCATTTTGGTCTCGGTGTACCGTGGGGCCGCAGCGCCGTCGTTACCCGGGGATCCGAAGTTGCCCTGCCCCAGCGCGAGCGGATAACGCATGGTCCAATCCTGGATCAGGCGCACCAACGCATCGTAGATGGCAGAGTCGCCGTGCGGGTGGTACTGGCCCATGACCTCGCCGACCACGCGCGCGCACTTGTTGAACGAACGGTCCGGGCGGTAGCCGCCGTCGAACATCGCGTACAGCACTCGCCGGTGGACCGGCTTGAGCCCGTCCCGGACATCCGGCAGAGCACGCCCGACGATGACCGCCATGGCGTAGTCCAGGTACGATCGCTGCATTTCGGTCTGCAGGTCGACCTGCTCGACCCGGTCCGTCAGAATATCGCCTTCCAACGGGATGTCCCCGGCAACACCCTCGGGGAGGTCCGGAGTCTCTTCGTCGCTCATCGTTGCGTTCCTTCTGTCAAAGTCATCGTGTTACCAGGGAAAGGGTTTTCGGCCGGACATCGCTAGATGTCCAGGAACCTCACGTCCTTGGCGTTCTGCTGAATAAACGTGCGGCGGGACTCGACATCCTCACCCATCAGCACGGAGAAGATCTGGTCCGCGGCCGCGGCGTCATCCATGGTCACCTGCAGCAGCGTACGGTTATCCGGATCCATGGTGGTATCCCACAGTTCCGTGTAGTCCATCTCGCCCAGACCCTTGTAACGCTGGATGCCGTTCTCCTTCGGCAGGCGCTGGTTGCTGGCCAGCCCCTTGCGGATTACCTCGTCGCGTTCCCGGTCGCTGAAGACGTAGTCGTGCGCATGGTTGGACCACTTGATGCGGTACAACGGCGGCTGCGCCAGGTAGACATAACCGTTTTCAATCAGCGGGCGCATGTAGCGGAACAACAAGGTCAGCAGCAAAGTGGTGATGTGCTGGCCGTCGACGTCGGCATCCGCCATCAGTACGATCTTGTGGTAGCGGGCCTTCTCCACGTCGAAATCCTCGCCGATGCCGGCGCCGAAGGCGGTGATCATGGCCTGGACTTCGGCATTGCCCAATGCGCGGTCCAGACGTGCCCGTTCCACGTTGAGGATCTTTCCGCGCAGCGGCAGGATGGCCTGGGTTTCCGGGTTGCGGCCGCGCACGGCCGAACCGCCTGCCGAGTCACCCTCCACAATGTAGATTTCCGACTTCGACGGATCTTTCGACTGGCAGTCTTTCAGCTTGCCAGGCATGCCGCCGGACTCCAGCAACCCCTTGCGCCGGGTGGACTCGCGCGCCTTGCGCGCGGCCAGGCGGGCCTGCGATGCCTGGATTGACTTGCGGATAACGTCGCGGGCGGGACCGGGGTTGCGCTCCAGCCAGTCGCCGAGTTCATCGGTGACAACGCGCTGGACAAAGCCCTTGGCCTCGGAGTTGCCGAGCTTGGTCTTCGTCTGGCCCTCAAACTGAGGCTCCGCAAGCTTGACGGAAATGACGGCGGTCAGGCCCTCGCGGATGTCATCACCGGTAAGGTTGTCATCCTTCTCCTTGATGATGTTCTTTTCCCGCGCATACCGGTTGATCAGCGAGGTCATGGCGGCACGGAAACCCTCTTCGTGGGTGCCGCCTTCATGGGTGTTGATCGTGTTGGCGTATGTGTGGACGCTCTCGGAGTACGAGGTGGTCCACTGCATGGCCACCTCGGCGGACATCTTGCGATCCGTGTCTTCGGTTTCGAAGGCGATGACCTCCGGGTGGATGATGTCCACCTTCTTCGAAGAGTTCAGGTGGGTGACGTAGTCCAGCAGCCCGTTGTCGTATTTGTAGACAACCTTGCGGTGCTCCGGAGTGGTTTCGACCTCGGTGGCCGGGTGGTCCAGATCCACGTCTTCGCTGTTGGAGATGTTGTCTTCGGGGTGCCGCTCATCCGTGAGCGTGATCTTCAGGCCCTTGTTCAGGAACGCCATCTGCTGAAACCGGGCCCGCAGCGTCTCGAAGTCGAACTCGGTGGATTCGAAGATCCCCGCGTCCGGCCAGAACGTCTGCTGGGTGCCGGTCTCTTCCGTGGCTTCACCCTTGCGCAGGTCACCCACCGGCTTGCCGCCGTCCGCGAAGGACTGGTGCCAGACGAATCCCTGCCGGCGGACCTCTGTCTCCACGCGGGAGGAAAGTGCGTTAACCACGGAAATACCGACGCCGTGCAGACCGCCGGAAACCGCGTATCCGCCGCCGCCGAACTTGCCGCCGGCGTGCAGAATGGTCATCACAACCTGGACCGTGGGCCGGCCCTCGGTCGGGTGCATATCCACCGGGATGCCGCGCCCGTTATCGATCACGCGGACGCCGCCGTCGGCCAGCAGCGTGATGTCGATCGTGTCGCAGTAGCCGGCCAGGGCCTCATCGACGGAGTTGTCGACTACCTCATAGACCAGGTGGTGCAGACCGCGGGGACCGGTGGAGCCGATGTACATACCGGGGCGTTTGCGGACCGCTTCGAGACCTTCCAGAACGGTGATGTCGCTGGCACCGTAGTCTTTGGGTTTTACGCCCTCTGTCTCCTGGGGTTCTGCGCCGGTATTTTCCAGCTCATTCTCCTGCGCCACAGTTGCCGTCGACTCCTCAAGTTCCGTCTCATGTTTGGGCGCCCTCCCAGCAGGGAAAGGCGCCGCCACCTAATTCTAGCGTGTCGCGGCGCCGAATTATGCATGAACAGGCCCTGGACGGGCAAGAAACTGCCTTTTCCCGCATTGAGGGGCCCTGTTATGGGTCGGTGTATAGGCGGCGGCCCTCTGAGTGCTCTACTCGGCTCCTGCGCATTTCGCAAGAGCCCGCTTCGATGCTGTGGAGTTTATCCGTAAGTATCGCGCGGACCGCGCCCGCTGACGGTCCGATAGCCCTTGCGCCAATTCGGCGCGGACGGAGCGAGGACCTGGATTTTGGTGACGACGCCGGGACCGAGCGCTTCATCGAAGCGTTTGATCAGCGCATGGCTCATTAACCGCAGCTGTGTCGCCCATGCGGTGGAATCGCAGCGCACCTGGACCGTTGTGTCCTGGAAGCTCTCCGGCCGGCAATGTGCCGCAATCTCCGCCCCGACCAACTCGTCCCAGCGGGAAATCACGGATCCAACCGCCACCGGCGAGGACCATCCGCGGTCCTGAATCAAACGGCCGAAGACCGATCCGACGCCCCTCGGATCCCGGCCGGAATCCTGTTTCGACGTTGCGCTGACAGGATGAGACGGCGGCGTACGACGGCGTGTGGCTGACCGGGTGCGAATCTCACCACGGCCTGCGGCCGCTTCACGGACCCGGTTAAGCATCGCTTTGGCGGCATCAATTTCGTCGTGATGCGTTGTCTCGGGCTGGGCGGGACCGGTCCGTGGCGCCGGCAAATCCGCTTGGTCCCCCTGATTCTCCCTGGGTAAGGAAGCGGGGCGTTTTCCGGTTGCCATCACTGATCCACCCCTCCCGGAATGACTGTCAGCTTCTCGCCGCTGAGAGCAGCAGGGATGTCTTCCACTACTGCTGCAGTAACGATGACTTGCTCTGCACCTGCCACAATCCTGGCCAGTTTATCCCGGCGCTGGGTATCGAGTTCGGCGAAAACATCATCGAGGATCAGTACCGGGGCAGCCCCGGGAGTCTGGTCATCTTCGCGGAGCACATAGTAGGAAGCCAGCCGCAGGGACAAAGCAAGGGACCAGGTTTCCCCGTGGGATGCGTAGCCCTTGGCCGGCGTCGGGCCGAGCACGAGCTCCAGCTCGTCGCGATGCGGACCGACCAGGGAAATACCGCGCTCCACTTCCTTTTTGCGCTGAGCCCTGAATGCTTCCAGATATTTGGCAGCCAGTTCCTGAACGCTCAAGGAGCCCAAAGGGAGATCCGGCGCGGCGCCGTCGTTCTCTATTTCTCCCTCGTCCGATAGCTGCAGGTCGATTGTGGAACGATAAATGGCCGCGGCCTTTTTCGAACCGTCCGTCAAGGATGCGTAAGCGGCAGCGACATGCGGCTGCAGCAGTTCGACCAGTTCGAGCCGCGCCTTGAGCAGTGCCGCACCGGCCTGGGCCATATGTTGGTCCCAGACCTCGAGGGTTGATTCGTGCGTTGCGGTGAACCGGCCACTCGCACGCGCCGATTTCAACAACGCGTTGCGCTGCTTTAATACGCGGTCGTAGTCGCTGCGGGTGGCTGCATGGTGGGGAACCAGGCTCGCCAGGAGTTCGTCGAGAAAACGACGCCGGTTGGATGGATCGCCCTTGACCAGCGATAAGTCTTCCGGTGCGAAAAGAACTGTCCGAAGGATGCCCAATACGTCGCGGGCACGGACGGGGTTCGCGCGGTTGATTCGGACCCGGTTGGCCTTGCCGGGGTTGATTTCCAGTTCCAGGGAGGTGGACTGGCCGCCGCGGGCAATCCTGGCACGTACGAGGGCCCGATCCGCGCCGAAGCGGATAAGCGGGGCATCCGTGCTGACGCGGTGCGAGGACAGGGACGCCAGATAACCGATCGCTTCGACAATATTGGTTTTGCCGACGCCGTTTGGGCCCACAAATACAGTGGTTCCGGGCGTAAAAGGAATATCCAGCTGGGGATAAGTCCGGAAATCAGTCAGGGATAAATACTCTACAAACACCTAGCAACGGCTACTTCTGGTTGTCATCATGCTGTTCTCCGGCGTCGCGGACGCCGGGTGCGCGGACGGCATGTCCGCCGAACTGATTGCGGAGGGCCGCCACCATTTTCATGGCCGGGGCGTCGTCCTGCCGGGAAGCGAACCGGGCGAAGAGCGCGGCGGTAATGGCGGGTGCGGGAACGGCGTGGGCTATGGCTTCTTCCACCGTCCAGCGGCCCTCGCCCGAGTCTTCGACATAGCCGGCGATCTTACTGAGGCCGGGATCCTCTTCAAGCGCCTTGACCATGAGATCCAGCAGCCACGAACGGACCACGGTGCCTTTTTGCCAGGCGCGGAACGTTCCATGGACATCCTTGATGATGTCCTTGGCTTCGAGCAGTTCGTAGCCTTCGGCGTAGGCCTGCATGAGTCCGTATTCGACGCCGTTGTGCACCATTTTTGCGTAGTGGCCGGCACCGACATCGCCCACGTGAACAAAGCTTTCTTCCCGCGGTCCCTCGGGGCGCAGTGCATCGAACAGCGGCATGGCTGCCTGCACACGGTCCGGATCTCCGCCGGCCATCAACCCATAACCGTTGGCCAGTCCCCAGACACCGCCGGAGACGCCGACGTCGACAAACCCGACGTTCTTCTCGGCCAGCAGCGTTTCATGTTTCTGGTCCTCGGTGAACTTGGAGTTCCCGCCGTCGATCACAAGGTCTCCGGCTTCAAGCTTTCCGGCCAGATCGGTGATCACCGAGTCTGTGATTTCCCCCGCCGGAACCATAACCCAGATGATCCGTGGTGCCGGAAGGGCTGCCACCAGCGCATCGACCGATTCGACGTCCGTCCGTTCGGGATTGCGATCGTAGCCGGTTACCTCAATATCCGCGTCACGCAAGCGTTGGCGCATATTGAAGCCCATTTTCCCAAGTCCAATGAGGCCGATATGCATAACGATCACTCTTTCCCGGTTGTGATTGAGACTGGTGGCGCGGGTCTGAACTGAGGTTCTTGCTGCTTTCGGCCTATTGGTTCGGCAACCGCACCGGCATCAGCAGGTAGCGGTAGTCTTCCTTGTCATCGCCTTCGAGGTCGTCCTGGGCAGACATGACCGCCGGCTTTGGCGGAGTTGTGAAGGAGAAACGGACGAACTTGCTGCTGAAGGCATTAAGGCCTTCCGACAGGTAGTGCGGGTTGAAAGCAACCGTAATTTCGTCACCGGACAAGCCTGCTTCGATTGCCTCCGATGCCTGGGCATCTTCGCCCGTGCCTGCATCCAGCGAAAGCTGCCCGTCGGTGAAGGCCAGGCGTACGGGAGTATTGCGCTCGGCAACCAAGGACACGCGGCGTACCGCCTCAACGAGCACCGAGGTTTCGACCGTTGCGTGGATGGGTGTGTTCTCGGGGAACAATGAACGGATCTTGGGGTAATCGCCGTCGACCAGCAGCGAAGTGGTGCGGCGACCGCCGCTTTCAAAGCCAATGAGCTCGCTGTTGTCCGAAAGCGCGATGCTCAGATCGCCGGAACCACCGAGTGTTTTGGCAACTTCGTTCAAAGTCTTTGCCTTGACCAGTGCGCTGGTGGAGATACCGGGTGTGGTTGGACGCCAGGCAACCTCGCGCAGCGCCAAACGGTACCGGTCGGTGGAGAGCAATGTGATGAGATCGTCTTCAATCTCCATGCGGACACCGGTCAAGATCGGCAGAGTGTCGTCCCGACTCGCCGCGATGATCACCTGGCTGACCGCTTCCGCGAAAGCCTCTCCATCAACAACACCGCTGATATCCGGCAGGGCAGGCAGTTCGGGGTAGTCGCCGACCGGCATGGTTGCCAGGTTGAACCGGCTACTGCGGCAGGTCAGGGTCACCTTCGTGCCATCGGTGGAGACATCAACCGGGGCCGAGGGGAGGCTCCGGGAAATGTCCGCGAGGAGGCGGCCGGAAACGAGGATGGTACCTTCTTCGGTTACCTCCGCCGGAATCTGAAGACGGGCGGATATCTCGTAGTCGAAGCTGGCGATGCTGACCATGCCGGCTTCGGCTTTGATAAGCAGGCCGGACAGTACGGGAACAGGAGGTCTCGGTGACAGCGAGCGGGCTGTCCAGGTAACGGCCTCGGCCAGGACATCCCGATCAACTCTGAACTTCACTGAAGTGTGCCGCCTTTCACAACGTACATGCCGGGGAATGCCAGTGGTTACAACTCTGCCGCTCTTCCCGGCAGAAAGAACCGGCGGCTGCTGTTGACCAATGACAACAATTCTCTGTGCAAGCTTAGCCGCCAGACAGGCATTCTCACACCGGAGGGTGATTTCGGTGGATTAGGGGATCAGGCATCCGTGAGCTGGGATCGGAAGGGTCAAATGTTATTTGGAAAAGCCTGAATAAATGGGATTCGTAGTGTTAATAACGTCTGTGGATACTGTGGATAACTCGGTCTGGCCCCGGGTGCTGGCCAAATTGTCCTGTTCACAAGATGTGCAGTTCTTCCGTTGGTGCCTGTGAGGTCGTGTGGACAAGAATCCTTGTGATTATTGGGATCCACAGGGGACAGGGTAGTTATCCTCTGGTGAAGCGTGGTTCTCCACTTAACCATCCACAGCTTTATCCACACCTGTTAATCTCGGACGGTCCGGAGAGCCTGAAAGAAAAGCTTCAGAAAATTGCCAAGAGTGCGAAAGGTACCCGGGGAGTGGACTTTATGGTGTTAGTTCTCGCGCTGCTGCTGCTTGATGAGGTTGGTCAGCTCGGTTACCTGGTTGTAGATGGCGCGCCGTTCAGCCATCAGTTCCCGGATCTTTCGATCCGCATGGATGACGGTTGTGTGATCTCGGCCACCCAGTTCCTGACCGATCTTCGGCAGTGACATATCCGTCAGCTCCCGGCACAAGTACATGGCGATCTGTCTGGCGGTCACGAGTGTGCGGGTCCTCGACTTACTGCACAACTCCTCAAGACTGAGTTTGAAGTAGGCCGCCGTCTGACCCAGGATCGTGGTCGATGTGATCTCTTGTGCCCCGTCGTCGGTAATCAGATCCTTGAGGACGATCTCCGCCAGGGCCATGTCCACGGCCTGGCGGTTCAGACTTGCGAAGGCAGTGACACGGATCAGCGCGCCTTCGAGTTCGCGGATGTTGGTAGAGATTTTGGACGCGATGTACTCAAGCACCTCATCCGGGACGGAAAGGCCCTCGCTGATGGCCTTCTTGCGCAGAATTGCGATCCGGGTTTCCAACTCGGGAGGCTGGATGTCGGTCAGCAGGCCCCACTCGAAACGTGAGCGCATCCGTTCCTCGAACCCGGAAAGCTGCTTCGGCGGAAGATCCGAGGTGATGACCACCTGTTTGTTGTGGTTGTGCAGCGCGTTGAAAGTGTGGAAGAACTCTTCCTGAGTTGCATCCTTGTTGGCAAGGAACTGGATGTCGTCGATGAGGAGAATGTCCACGTTCCGGTACAACTGTTTGAAGCTTGCGCCTTCATCGTCCCGAATGGAGTTGATGAAGTCGTTCGTGAACTCTTCGGAATTTACATAGCGAACGCGGATCCCATTGTAGAGGTGCCGGGCATAATGGCCGATCGCGTGGAGCAGGTGGGTTTTGCCCAGCCCTGAATCACCGTAGATGAAGAGCGGGTTGTAGGCCTTGGCGGGAGCTTCGGCTACGGCCACGGCAGCTGCATGTGCAAAACGATTCGATGAACCGATGACAAAGGTGTCGAAAATGTACTTCGGATTGAGCCGGCCGAATTCATGCGAGGTACTCGGCGGAGTGGGCTGCGCACGAACTTCGTCACCGGCGGTGCTGACCGGCGACGGGGCAGCTTCCGGTTCGGGTTCGGGTTCCGACTCGGTGACCATGTCGGTATCCACAGAGAATGCACAGAGAATCTCGTCCTGGAAGACATCGCGGAGGGCATCCTGCAACGGCTCCTTGAGCTGCTGGGATTGGAAGACTTCCCTGGTGAGCTCATTGGGAACAGCTACCAACAGCGTGGTTCCAATCAAGCCCTTGGCCTGGGCGAGGACTACGAAACCTCGCTGCCTGGGACTGACTCTGTCGTCCCGTTCCAAGGTGCGAACCACCTTACGCCAGGAGCTTCCGACGTCGTTTATTTGGTCCGTATCCACCGAAAACCCCTCAAATAGCAGTAATGCAAATTCCTCCACTTCCCGTTTTACCGGATCCAGGACCTTCATCCACAGAGTTATACACAGACGTGGATAAAGTGCTCTTGCCAAGAGTAGATGATGATTCTGGTAGAAGATAGCTGGAAAGTGGCCTGAGTGAACTAATGCGTTCGGCGACGGCGAAAGCGGTCGGCAGGAGGTTGTCCACAGGTGTTTATCCACACCGGTGGATATCAACGGCGCGGTGCTGGTTTGACGGAACGCCGTTCGAACCCCTACCGTTATGTAGTCCTTCGTGTCTGCTTTGTGCATACCCCCATGCCTTTTGTGAGGTTGCCAGAGCAGATGCCCAATAGAGCGTCCGCCTGTTACTTCCCCTTGTTGCAACGGGCTGAGGCGCATCTGTCGATCGTCTTGGAGTAACCACCGTGAGCAAGCGGACTTTTCAGCCGAATAACCGCCGTCGTGCCAAGAAGCACGGCTTCCGCCTTCGCATGCGTACCCGCGCCGGCCGTGCCATCCTGGCAGCGCGCCGCGGCAAGGGCCGTACCGAACTGTCGGCCTAACCAACTGCCGTTTGTCGAATCCGGCTGCTTTGTCTTTCAGCAGCCGCACACCGGAGTAGGCAGCTTTCATTATCATGCTGTCCAGTAAAAACCGGATGCGCCTTTCGGCAGACTTCTCAACAACTGTACGTTCCGGCGCCCGCTCTGGGCGTCGGAACTTAGTGTTATACGCGGTTCCCACTGCCCTGGACCAGCCGAGCACTTTCGGCTTTATCGTGTCCAAGGCCGTGGGGAACGCTGTAACCCGCAATCTCGTTAAACGGAGACTGCGGGAGATCGCGGTGCAGAGTCTCAGGGCTTATCCACAGGGGCTTTCTGTTGTCGTCAGGGCATTGCCTCCGGCAGCGAACGCAAACTTCGGCGCTCTGAGCAACGACTACCGCAAGACATTTGCAGCAGCGACGTCAAAGTTCCGCGCGGCACTGCCCGCGGCCGAGCAGGGAGGACCCGCCGAATGAGCACAACAAGCCATTCGCCGGCGCAGCCTCCTGCCGCTGCGTCCGCCGCGCTTTTTTTCTGGACTTTGCCGCAGAACTCGCTGATCGGGTTGCTGAAGGCATACCGAAAAGTCGTCTCTCCTGTGTATGGACAAGTGTGCCGGTTTTTTCCCTCTTGTTCGGCCTACGCGCTGGAAGCGGTGACCGTCCATGGAGCCGCTAAGGGAACATGGCTTGCGGTGCGTCGGCTTTCGCGTTGCCACCCCTGGAACGACGGCGGCGTCGATCACGTGCCGTTGTCCCCATATTATGAGCGTCTGCTTCGGGAGAATCCCGCTGGAACGCCACGGATTATTGTGCTGAATCACCCGGAGATTCCGGCCGACGATGAAGGCCGTCCAAGCGGCCCGAGGAGCTAACGAGTAATGGACTTCCTGAACACCATACTTTTCCCTTTTATGTGGGTGGTCTCATGGATCATGCGGGCGTTCCATGACCTGTTCACCACCTTGGGAATGGATGCGGCGAACGGCTGGACCTGGACGCTGTCCATCGTTGCTTTGGTGCTGGTCATCCGGGCTGCTCTCATCCCGGTGTTCGTCAAGCAGATCAAGGCCCAGCGCGGAATGCAGGCGCTGCAACCGGATCTCCGTAAGCTCCAGCAGAAGTACAAGGGTAAGACGGATCAGCTCTCGCGTCAGGCGATGACGCAGGAACAAATGGCCCTGTACAAAAAGCACGGCACCAACCCATTCTCGGCCTGCTTGCCGATGCTGATCCAGATGCCGTTCTTCTTTGCCTTGTTCCAGGTACTGAGCCAGGCATCCGGAGCTAGCGACGAAGGCCGCGGTATCGGTGCTTTGTCCGCCCAAGACATTCAGCAGTTCGATGCCTCCACCATCTTCGGTGCACCCCTATCAGCCTCTCTTCTTCACGGCGGCGGTGGCGACAACCAGGTTGCCGTTATCGTGCTGTCGATCATCATGATTCTGGCGATGACTGCATCGCAGTTCATTACCCAGAAGCAGATCATGTCCAAGAACATGTCCGAGGAAGCATTGGCCAGCCCGTTCATGCGCCAGCAGCAGATGATGCTGTACATCCTCCCCTTGGTCTTCGGCATCGGTGGAATCAACTTCCCCATTGGTGTTCTCATCTACTGGACCACTACCAACCTTTGGACAATGGGCCAGCAGTTCCTTGTGATCAGGCGGATGCCTACGCCCGGTTCGCCTGCTGCCAAGGCCTTGGCTGAGCGTCGTGCAAAGAAGGGACTGCCTATGGTCCCCCTTCTGGGAGAGAAGAAGTCCGAGGAGTCGGCCGTCGAGGCCCCGGCTGCCACCAAGGTGCAGCGCCCGCAGCCCCAGCGTAAGAACAGGAAGAGAAAATGAGCACCGAGAGCGTTTCCGATACATCTGCCGATCAGTCAGCCCTGGAAGCCGAATCCGAAGAGTCGGCCACACAGTCCAACAACGCGAGCCGTTTGGAAGAAGAAGGCGACGTAGCTGCGGACTACTTGGAGGAGTTGCTCGACATCGCCGATATCGACGGCGACATAGACATCGAAGTCCGCAACGGACGTACGTATATCTCGATCGTTTCTGAAGAGGACGACAACGATGCTCTTCAAGCGTTGGTCGGCCGTGATGGCGAAGTCCTGGAGGCACTGCAGGAACTCGCAAGGCTGGCCGTTCTGACATCTACGGAGAGCCGATCACGACTTGTTCTTGATATCACCGGCTACCGGGAAGAACGTAGCGTCGAACTGCACAAGATCGCACAGGATGCCGTCGCCAAGGCAAAAGAGACCGGCGAAGAGGTCGCTTTGGCACCGATGAGTGCGTATGAGCGGAAGATCGTTCACGATGCGGTAGCTGACCTCGGGTTGGCCAGCGAGTCAGAAGGCGAAGGAGCCAATCGCCACATTGTCGTCTCGCTCGCTTCCTAGTCCTGCCGGCCGTTGGCCTGACCTACTTATCGAGGTATATACGTGGTTGAAATAACGCCGAAAGAGAAGGCAGCGGCGTCGTCGGTATTTGGAGACCGAACAGCGCTGGCAGAACGTTACGTGCAGCATCTTGCAACATCAGGCATGGAACGGGGCTTGCTGGGTCCCCGTGAAGTGCCGCGTCTTTGGAGCCGGCACGTGCTGAATTGTGCGGTCGTAGCCGAACTCATTCCCGCCGACGCTTATGTCGCCGATGTCGGAAGCGGCGCTGGCCTGCCCGGACTTACATTCGCCCTGGCGAGACCTGACCTGCGGCTCACACTAATCGAGCCCTTGGAGCGCAGGGTAATTTGGCTGAATGAAGTTATCGACGACCTAGGCCTAGACAACGTGGAGGTCCTGCGCAGCCGTGCAGAACTGGCCGTAGGACAGGTCAAAGCAGATGTTGTAACGGCACGGGCCGTATCCGCCCTGAACAAGCTGGCACCCCTGACGATTCCGCTCTTGGAAGGCCATGGGCAAGTTCTAGCCATCAAGGGGCGAAGCGCGGTAGAAGAGATCGAGAAGGCCGCGAAGGTGATCCGCAAGCTGGGCGGCACGGACACTTCTGTCGTGACGGTTGGGGAAGATCTCCTGGAGGAACCCACCACCGTTGTCCGTATTGTGGTTGGTCGCTGATTCCTCCGCTGACGAATAACCCACACCTGCGTGGGGTCGTCGTCATTCTGGAGTGCCAGCAGATAGTCTAGAGTCACTAAAGCCGGAGATAAGGGAAGTGAGCGAGTTCTGGTGGGTTTGGGAGACGAGCGCTCTGCGGGACGCAGCTTCACTTCATCACGAGACCGGCTCCGAGGCTGGTTTTCTTCGTTCACTCAACTCATAAAGGTCGATAATTAATGACTAACATCGAGGTTTCACGTGAAACATCGGCTACCGGCGCCACGGAAATGCAGGTCGAGTCGACGGTTCCCAGCGTTATGGATTCGATCGATGAAAGCACACCGCTAGCACGTGAGCTTGCCAGCGAGAACCGGCGACGCGAAAGGTTGCAGGGACGCGACCTGCCGAGGCCCAGCGAAACGCGGATTCTTACAGTAAGCAACCAGAAAGGTGGCGTCGGTAAGACAACGACGACGGTCAACATTGCCGCTGCCCTGGCCGCCGCTGGGCTGAATGTTCTTGTCGTGGATATTGATCCCCAGGGTAACGCCTCGACTGCTCTCGGCGTCGAGCATCACGCGGACGTGGACAGTATTTACGATGTCCTCATTAATGACCTGCCGTTGGCTGACGTACTGGCTCCCTGCCCGGACATCAAAAACCTCATCGTAGCTCCGGCTACGATCCATTTGGCCGGTGCGGAGATTGAACTCGTTTCACTGGTCGCCAGGGAACAGCGGCTGCGTCGCGCCATAGACGTGTACGCGAAGGAACGGGAAGCCGCGGGACAGGAGCGGTTGGACTACGTCTTCGTTGACTGCCCGCCGAGTCTGGGGCTGCTCACCGTCAACGCTTTTGTAGCTGCGCAAGAAGTTTTGATTCCTATTCAATGTGAATACTACGCATTGGAGGGGCTCAGCCAACTCCTCAGCAATATCGAGATGATTCAGAAGCACCTCAATGGCGACCTGGTTGTTTCAACGATTCTTCTGACCATGTACGACGGTCGAACAAACTTGGCTGCGCAGGTTGCCGCGGAGGTACGCCAGCACTTTCCGGATCAGGTTCTTGGCGCTGTGATACCTCGATCCGTGCGTATTTCCGAGGCGCCGAGTTATCAGCAGACAGTCATCACTTATGATGCATCCTCCAGCGGTGCTCTGTCTTACCAGGAAGCAGCAGCAGAAATTGCCGAGCGCGGGCGGCAATCCAAGTAACTCCAACTCTCAACGGTAGACTTAGCTCCTAGTCATAAAAATGCTCGCATTCGCGTGCATTCAGGAAGGATCCCTTGATGAGTGAGAAACGCCGCGGTTTGGGTAGGGGCCTGGGTGCGTTGATTCCGAATTCACCTGTAGCCACAGAAGAAAAGAATATCGAGCCAAGTCCGGCAGCTGCCCGCCGTGGTCGCCCGGTCGACGTTTTTTTCCCGGCAGCTTCCCGTCGCGACGAAGACAACTCGCCGTTCCTGAATACCCATTCGGAAAGAGGCGGTGCCTCTTCAGCAGCGCAGGTCGCTGAGGTCCTTCGAGGACCCCGGAAAAGCTCGCCATCAGCACGTAAACCTGTGAAGAAGGCTTCGGCCCAGCCGTCTCTGGACACCGATAGCGCGGACGCCGAGACCGAGACTGCTCCAGACTCCACAGCTAATGGGAATGAAGAGCTAGTGGTTGCTCCCGTGGAACCTGATGCAAAGGCGGTAACTCCGGCTGGGTCTTCCGAAACTGCAGCGGCAGCTGATGAGTCGCAAGCAGCCGAGCAGGAGTTGGTGGAATCTATCGAGCTGCCGGCTGCCCCGGAAGTCGATGAGGATGTTTCCCGTGAAACGCTTGTAGAGGTGCCAGGGACGACGTTCGCTGAAGTTCCGATCCTGTCCATTCACCCTAACCGGAAGCAGCCGCGGACAGTCTTCGACGAAGAAGACATGGCGGAATTGGTGCACTCGGTCCGAGAGATCGGCATTCTGCAGCCCATTGTTGTCCGACCATCGGGTGAGAGCGGCGAATATAAGTATGAACTGGTCATGGGCGAGAGGCGTTGGCGTGCTTCTCAAGAAGCTGGAATGGAGACCATTCCAGCTATTATCCGTTCGACAACTGACGACGATCTACTCCGTGATGCGCTTCTGGAAAACCTCCATCGGAGTCAACTGAATCCGCTTGAAGAGGCAGCGGCTTATCAACAATTGCTGGAAGACTTCGGATGTACGCATGATGAGCTGGCTGATCGTATCGGTCGCTCGCGACCCCAGGTAAGCAACATGATCCGACTCATGAAGTTACCGCCGTTGGTACAACGTCGTGTAGCAGCGGGTGTCTTATCTGCAGGGCACGCGCGTGCCCTGCTTGGGCTCGCAGATCCCGCAGAAATGGAGAAGCTCGCTCAACGGATTGTTGCTGAAGGATTGTCCGTCAGAGCAACTGAGGAGATTGTCTCACTAAGTGATGGACTTCGTAGGCCAAAGAGGGAGTCAAAGCCTCGAGCTGGTGCACGCCATGAGCGATTGGACTATCTAGCCACTTCGCTTTCTGATCGGCTTGATACAAGCGTCAAGATTACCCTGGGCGCAAAGAAGGGCCGGGTCAGTATAGAGTTCGCGAGTGTCGACGACTTGAACAGGATCATGACCGTCTTGAGTCCAAATAGCGACGGATAATTCAGTACTAAGCTGCCTCGAAGGGTAGGTCCCGCAGTCAAGCGGTTCCTGCCCTTCTCGCGTCTGGGCATACTGTTCCACGTGAAACCGAGAAGTACGGTCGAAGTCGCCCGGATATTTTCGGGTTACGTCTGGTTTCACGTGGAACGCTGTGTCGGACCCGGATTAGTAAGGTACGGTTCATCTCGGCAAGCGGACCAGTAGAACGACTTACCTATACGCGAGGAAAGTGCGTTAACTACTGAAATGCCGGTCACCCATCTGCCGTGTGATTGGAGAATAGCCCGAAATGGTACGGGTGTTCCGTACAGGTGGTACCGCTTTTCACTGGGGTTGCCAGTCTGCTCTGTGGCCGAGGTGTTTACTCCCAGAAGTCGCTGGATGCCTGGGCTCCTGACTTCGCCGCCGGAGATCGGGTCGATGCCCACGGTTAGGAAGCCGTCGATGATGAACAAGTCGACGTAGCTGAAATTGTTGCGCCTGTTTGGTGACCGATTCTGTTGCTGCGGGCGATGACGTGTTTGCGTGGGAGGTGGCTGATACGCATGAAATGGACGGTGTGCTCGGTGTGGCAGGTGGCAACGCCGTCAGAGCAACACCCGGAAATGAAGACAGTTCCAACTACGAGGACAAACGGTACCAACATTATGGACTAACGGTACCGACTACTGCTATCAGCGAGTTCGATGTCGATCGTATTGCAGTAGCCGGCCAGGGCCTCATCGATGGGGTTGTCGACCACCTCATAGACGAGGAGGTGCAGGCGGCGGGAACGTGTGGAGCCCATGTACATATCGCGGCGTTTGCGGGCCGATTCGATACCTTCCAGAACGGTAATGTCGCTGGCAACGTGGTCTTTGGGTTTTACGACCTCTGTCGGTAGAGGATGCATACGTACTCAACCAAATCGTACCCTGCGGCCGGGTTCGACCAGACGCTGCGCTCATCAAATGAGCGCGACAGGTAGAAGTAGGACATGGTGAGGAACGGGTGACTTCCTACTCCAGGCCCCCAAAGGAATCTGAGTACAGCATGAATAGCGGACCGAGGTTAATGTTCCGAAAGCGCGCGGCTCCTACCCTTCTTGCCTTTGTGCGGGGTGTTCCGTGTGAAACCGGACATGTAGCTTGAAGTGGCCACCGAATCGGTCTCACTTTGCGTGTGGTTTCACGTGGAACGCGATGTGGGGCTCGGTGTAGGCAGGGTTCCCTCAGCATGTGCACTCAGCTTGGCAAGCGGCACAGGCGAGGGGTTCACCCGGAGTGGTGAGGTTTCGGTTTAGAGTAACCCGTTCGTATCGCGTAGTGGAACGCGCTGATGGGACTGGAATAGAATTGAAAAGCTTGATCCAAAAGCATGCCTATGTCCTCGGCATCTGTGTGGGCCAACTGCCGGCGCTGGACGGTGCTGGTTGATTTGGGTGCGCGATGTTCTGACCCCCCGGGACAGCAATTTGTCATCCATCCTACCTGTAACAGATAACTCACGTTCCGCGGACGGTATCCATTGTTCCAATCCTGCGTTTCACGTGAAACCCAAAAGTCGTAATCCTGGGGACACTCGAAGAGTACCTTTCGGCCGCGCATTCTCTGGGAAACACATTTGGGACGTCAATCTGGGTGAAGTCCTGGAGCGGTCGAACGCGCTACGACCCGAGGACGGAGGCGCATACAATCTCGTCGTGACTGATCGACTGCACGTTAGCACTCCCCGTTGCGGATGATCCTCAGACGCCGTAGCGTAAGGAGCCAGCCGAGGGTAGTCATACGTTATGGAAGTGGAGCTGCAGCCGATCGGGGCCGAGCCGCTTGAAACGCGGCGAGCGATAGCGCACCTCATTGTTTAGTAGGGGCTGGCAGCACCAGTGTTAGGTGGATCTGCCCGCGTTGTGGCAGGAGCAGTATGCAAATCGCCGCAGACTGATTGGCCTCGACGCTTTGGTCCTTATTGGTCGTTCCTTGACCTGTGATTCCTCTGTTTCAACCCGGTTCATGAGGCGGTGCTGGTTTCACGTGGAACGCGGTGGTATATCGGATGTATCGGGATCCCTGGCTACTAGTCCTGGGATCCATTTGGACGCTTCCGTACCGTCCCAGTTCCGATCAGCTCGTGGTGCAATATCGGCTGCCCGTTCCGTGCACTACGTCATGCAACCGTCGAACCTGCTTGACGAACCAATCATCAGGATACTGGGTGAGGCGATGACAAGTAGCCCGAATTCCCCCACACCGTCGAAATTGGACCCCGAAGTAGGCAGCCAAGCGCAACCGGACTGCAGCGAAATACTCTGAGTCATGGAATTCGGCTTCGCTTGTTCTTAGGATGGCGTGCCTGCAAGTATAGGATGCCATGTTTCACGTGGAACAGTCGTCTGCAGCCAGGACCTGACCATTGATACTCTTCTTCATCCAGATGGAAGTGCTACTCCCAGGCTGCCTAGTTGTTTCGCAGGTACCAGATTGCAGCATTCATGTTGTTGCTTGTCGCACTGAGCTTTCAGATGTGGCATTCGAGGGCGCGCCGAAACATATCCCTGACCTGCAAGAGAGGTTTCACGTGGAACGACTGGTCTGCGGAGCGGGTAAAGCGGCTGAACGTCCATAGAACTGTACGGTACGTATTCCGCATTCGAGTTCTCAGCTAGGACAGATAGGTTGGATTTATGCCAAAAGACCGCGGTTAATTGAGCACAATTGATAGGTGCCACAGCTAGTGTGCCTCGATTTCGCGTGGGCACTGTCCGCCTGTTCTAGGATCAGAGTCTGTGGCCGAATCCCGACTCTCTGGTATCCCGGTCTATGTGCGTAGCGAAGCGGTTTTCCAGAAATTCAATTGCCTTCTGGGCATAACATGTTTGACGCGTACAGCACAGATCCAGCTAGCTTCTTTAGGGCGGGTTCTGGCAACACGGGCGCTGGTGCCATTTGGAACATTACCGATCGTACCGACCCCCTATTATGTGAATGCGGGCGTTTACTTTGCAGTGTCGAGCCTTCGAAAAAAGGGCCCTCCTCAGAACGAGTCTTTCGGGCTATAGGCATAGGTCCAGGGCTGTTTCCTGAGAATGTGTGCCCACCTGTTCCAGGGAGACTAGTGTTCGGTTAGTTTCACGTGGAACATCGCCGGGTAGGTCGTGGGACATCTATGAAGCCGCATCGTCCAGACGTCGCTGTCTGATTCTGACTCGAGAAAGCGAGCAAGACCTTTCGATGAATATGCCGCACAGTAGCGCTCCGTCGCTGTTACCTGGGGCTGTTGCGCTGATGCGCGTGGCGATTGGCTATGCAGTTGGATGGCTAGGGAACACAAGTGTCGCTCTCGACACAGTTTCACGTGGAACGAGCGCAGTACCTGGGCAGCGGCTTGATGGGAGGCGCCGAAGGGACAGTCAAAACTACAGGTCAGTCGGTGTAGCTGCAGGCTGTCCCGCCGCTTAACGTTAGTAGGACTGAAAAATTGCCAACACGATCCGCAGCCGACCTAGCTCTATAGAGTGCGGTTTGCAGATGCCCTGGCGGACCACGTGTTCTCCTGCGCTGGCACCAATACCTGCAGAGAAGCATTCCACTAACGTTGTCGTCAACGTTCTCCCGTACGCGAAGCTCTCTCGATGATGAGCGCTAAACCAATTGTGAAAGTGGCGCGCGTCAAATCAAGACGGGAAAAGGATGCTTTCACTCGTTGTCTGGTGTAAAGAATTGGATAGTGCCCCATCACTTGGAGCCCTACTCCCCGCAATTGTTAGGACGGTTAGGGGGCACCCTCGCTTCTTAGGCGTCCCGTGGCACGTACATCGGCGTGCGGCGGTAAGGCCGCGCTGAAGGGGAACAATACTAGTCTCAAATCCAGCCATTTCCCCGTCGGCTCATGGGTGCGGCGGAGTCTCCAGCACATCAGATTGTTGTCTCGTGTTGGGTGGCTGTTCCACGTGAAACGGTGACAACAAGTCACCGTTCGATTCGGGGGTGGTACCTTCCTCTCCATCTAACGACGGTCGCTACGACACCCTTAAGCGATGGCTGCCCGACGGTTCCTGAATGTGGAAACGCACGTTGCAGCAAGCGAGGTCTCTACTCTGGGAGTCCAAGACGATTGAATCTGGGCACTAGTGGTCCGAAATGATCTCCTACTTGGGGCTCAGTGGCATTGGCTGTCGATGACGGTTGAAGCTACGGTGATGTTTTCCCGTGGAGCTTATTGTGGTGCGGTTCTCCCACTTGAGCTCTACTAGCCATTACGAAGAGAGTTCGGCAGTTCAGATCTGTTCCTATAAATGACATCGGTATCCTTGCGGATCACTGCTGTTTCACGTGGAACTTCGAAGAGTCAGAGGCGTACGCTACTTCCATGATCCAAGGTCTATCCAGACCCAATGCAGCAGCTGTCGGCAGGAACGGCTACTGGCGACACATAATGGCGTCGTTTGGCGGCATGAAGTCGTTTCCTGAGTTTGAGCCTGAGGACCGGTAGGGATTGTTGGTGTCGGAACCCCACGTAGGTGGTACCGATATTCTCCGGAGTTGATACTGCGGCCATTCTCGGCATGGTGATTCTCCCATTGAGCAACACATCAGGCGGGAACAGACATCAAACAGGCTCGACGCTTCAGCGATGCCGGCTTGCGCATTGTCGACGTCATACTCACCTACAGTGTCGACCCAAATGCCGTCAGCGACCTCTTCGCAGTCCTGGTGACCGGTGATCACCAACCCGCAGCAGTCAGCTTGATTTACTTAGAGCTGACTAGTGAACTGAACCCTTCCAGATCAGTCGCCACGGATATCATCCTGAATCGACTGGCCCACCGGCGGCACGACAGAACTGAGACGTTGACGTGCTCCGGCGGGCAGTCCGGAGCCTAAAGCCTCCAGCAGCTGCTGAAATAGGCCGACGCAACCTGGATAGCCGTGATCAGCCCCACAGGGCAGCAAAGCGTTTCCGATCTTGAGCGCCTAGCTGTATGACCTGACCGGCACCGGCCGACGGAATAGCAGTACCAAATATGTGGACAACCGGTAACTAGGTGACTAACAGTCTTGCAAATGAATGATTTGCCAGTTTGGGCAGCTACGTCCCACTGCCCGGAAGAACTGAGGGTTGCGGTCATCTATATTCGTCTGGGTTGCGTCTGCATGGGCCTTATTCCCACGCGCGATCTCAACACAATCAGCAGGACCTTCCCGAGCTCTTACAGTTTAACTGCAGCTCACAGGCTTGGTTATCTCAGGGGCTCCATACAGTGAAGGAAGCAGCAGCGCACGTGCCACGGGGGCCATCTTTGAGATCGCGGCCCGCGGGAGCGCAACAAAGATGTGTCCCCTCCTCTGCTCGCGGGGCCTAGAATGGCGGTGGCGAACTCCAACGGCGTGGGTGAATCCCGCCATGGTATCGACGGCATGACGCTGGTAACCTCAATCAAGCTCCTTAGGGAAGAGCTCATCAGAGCTACTGCCAAGGCAGCGTTTCACGTGAAACGCGAGTTCAGAGCTCTGGGTTGAAGCGCAGCACGTCATCCAGTGCCAGGGTACCTGTCGGTTCGTCATCCTCTTCCAGCAGGTAGAGCCGCTGGATAGCTATAACAATGGCGTCGGCAACTACCTGGCGGAATACAGGGTCGGCCAGTCTCCCTGCCTCATCAGGATTGCTGAGATAACCGATGTCTAGTTGGATTGACGGGATGCTGGTCAGGCGCAAGATGTCCCAACTGCGTCCATGAATGCCTAGGTCTGTCGCCGTTGTCCGGGCAAGAACTTCCTTAAGGATCAGCTCCGCGGCCCGATGCCCGATGGGCGAACGAATTTCACCGGTTTCAGGTTTGCCCCAGTAAAAGGCAGAGACGCCATTTGCCAGCGGTTGATCAAGCCAATCGCAGTTGATTGAAATGCTCAAACTGGGAGAAGACTGGCGAATCAACTGGACTCGGTTGTCCATTGCCTTCTCTTGGTCGATATCGACAACGGATACCTCCGCGCCGAGGCTGGCCAGGGTGCTTTCAACGCGACGCATCACATCGGAGGCGACTAGTCTCTCAGTCAACGGCTTTCCGCTTGCCTTGTCGGTCACGGAGGATCGAAAGGAAGTTCCGCTACCGGCGGTCAGGCAAACGACGCGCCCTTTGAGCGCGGCGGACGCCTGGTTGAGTCGCTCATAGTCCCTGAGCGAGAAAGCCTGACTTGGGCTAATGCTCCGGTTCACCCGTGCCATTGCACCGATGAGAGCGGCATCCGCTACGCCGGTGGGTTCAAGTCCGAGATTCAGTTGCAGTTCCCGGACGGCGTGATGGGTGCGTACAGCGAACTCGCCGTCTATGTGGCCGTAATAGAACCCGAGATAGGACAGTTGGCGTTGGAGCTCCGCTACGTCGTCTCCGCGCGTGTGGTCGATGCCCTGTTGCCAGAACATGGGCCTGTCTCCGAGGTGGTATTGTGCTTCGCCCAGCGCCCTCAGTGTTTCAGGACCTGCGACGCCATCTACCATGAGCCCACGGTTTTGCTGGAACGTTCGAACGGCAGCATCAACGTGGTCGTCGAAAACAGTCGGGTCGTTGACTTGATCCGGTGCCAGATACGCCATGGAAATGCCGGCGCGCAGCAGCCTTTCTCTCAGGGCCACCACGCGCCGGCTGGTATCCGAACGGCGCAGACTCTGGTCTGCAGCGTCGTTATCCATAATGGTTAGCCGAGGAACTCAGCGAATTCCTTTTCGATAACCTGCTTCGGCTTCGCACCGATGGAGGTAGCGGCCACCTTACCGTCCTTGAAGACGTAGACAGCGGGGATGGACGTAATGCCGTACTTGGCAGCGGTAGCAGGGTTGTCATCCACATTCAGCTTGACGACCTCGACCTTGCCGGCGTGCTCTGCGGCAATATCGTCCAGAATGGGCGTCAGCATACGGCAGGGGCCGCACCATTCGGCCCAGAAATCGACGATGACGGGCTTGTCGGACTTCAGGACGTCAGCGTCGAAACTGGCATCCGTGACATCTTTAGCGTTGCTCATAGTAATTCTCCTTCTGAACAGTTGGACTAGACGGTTACCGGCTCGGCTACCGGAATCTCGGCATCCTCGAGGGAAGCGAGGTAGTGCTCGACGTCGATGGCTGCGACGCAGCCGGAGCCGGAAGCGGTGATGGCTTGACGGTAGGTCGGGTCAATGACGTCGCCGGCCGCGAAGACGCCTGCGACAGACGTCCGGGAAGACCGACCGTCAACGGCGATGGTGCCTTCGGCCGTCAGGTCCAGTTTGCCCTTGACGAGATCTACACGGGGATCATTGCCGATGGCCACGAATACACCGGTCACGGGCAACACGCTCTCGGTCCCGTCGACGGTGTCAGTAAGGCGCAGAGCCGTGACTTTGCCGGTCCCATCGATACCGGTGACCGAGGAGTTCCACTGGAACTTGATCTTCTCGTGGTTCAGCGCCCGGTCCTGCATGATCTTCGAGGCGCGTAGGCTGTCCCGACGGTGGACGACGGTGACAGACTTTGCGAATTTGGTGAGGAAGAGAGCTTCCTCCATAGCGGAGTCGCCACCGCCAATGACGGCGATGTCCTGGTCCTTGAAGAAGAAGCCGTCGCAGGTTGCGCACCAGCTGATCCCGCGGCCTGCCAGACGCTTCTCATCTTCCAAGCCCAGCTCGCGATAGGCGGAACCGGTGGAAATGATGACGGACTTCGCGGTGAACGTCTCGCCTGTGCCGATCGTGACCTTCTTGATGGGGCCATCGAGTTCGAGTTCGGTGACGTCTTCAAACAGGATTTCCGTGCCGAAGCGCTCGGCCTGCTTTTGGAAGGTGTCCATGAGATCCGGTCCCATAATGCCTTCGGGGAAACCCGGGTAGTTTTCGACGTCGGTGGTATTCATGAGTTCACCGCCGGCTTGCACAGAACTGGCGATCAGCAGCGGCTTCAGGTTGGCACGCGCCGTGTAGACAGCTGCCGTGTAACCGGCAGGGCCGGAGCCGACGATGATGACGTCCCGCACGGACGTGGTGGTATCTGTGCTCACTGCTTGTGAACCTCTTCCTGTTTTTACGGTGTCATGCCCCGATAGAGGCCGGTCCTGACCGGGTCTAGCCAATTGTCACAACGAGCGGAGTGCCAAGCTTATTCCGTGCCGGGCACCGCTGGATCCCCGGCACGGCTGGAACAGATCAAGAAACTTCGATCTCGGCCATACGAATTCCAAAGGGCGGGCCGCCCTGGGGATTGGAGAGCCTGGGCAATTGGGTGAAGTTGATGATGACGTACTCTGCCTTCGGCGCGGCACCTTCATCTTCCGGAACCGGGATAGTGGTGTTCTGGGCAGTGAAGCTGCCCTGGGCAACCTGGCGGGCGCCCTCCAGAGACGGGGAATCGTTGAGCATTACAGAGAAGTTGCCGCCGCTGCCGCTGAGCTGCGTCAGCTCGATGGTGCTAATGCTCGAGGCCTCCTCGAGTTCGACGATCAGGGCCATGTTGGACGCGTAACCGCCGAACTGGTCCGACTGGTACTGGAAACTGGTCCAGTACGTCGCAGGGTTTCCGTCGATGGCCTCCGGCAGACTGCCGTCGTTTTCCGCGTCGAGACTCGGCATATCGGGCACCAGCCGTTCCAGGCCGGCAATTACGGGCTCCACTACGGCATCTTCGGCGGGAGCACTCTCTGCGGCGCCCGTTTCACCCGGAGTAGCCGGCGCGGAATTGTTCTCTTCGGTGTTTTCGCCTGCAACGGGGCCGCCGCGGAACAGGTTCAGCTGGTTGACCGCGATGACGACGGCGATAATCAGCAGAACGGCAAGCAAGCCGCCGATCAGCAGCCGCGAGGTTTTCGGGCTGTTGTTCTCGTCGTCGTCATACTCGTCGTACTCGTAGTCTTCTTCGCGCGACTTCGTATTGCCGCGGGCCCCAGCGGGGAACATCGAAGCCGCCCGGACGTACTCGTCTTCCTCCGAACGGGCATCGCGCGTTGGCGGGGCCGGCGCGGCAGGTTCAGCGGCGGGCTGATAAGAGGTTTGCGGCCGGTCTTCGTAGTAATCGTTGTCCGACCAGAGGCTGACCTTCGGGGCTCCACTGTTTTCCCGGTGTTCCGTTCGCTGGTCCACCGGTGCGGTAGCCGGATGGTTGTTGTCGTCGAAGAACTGCGGCGGCGACAGGGGCTGAGGGGGGACGCTGCCAGCGCGCGCGGAACTGTCTGCCTGGGGACGCTCGAAGTGGGTTGTGCGGTCATCGGCCGTACCAGCTCCCGAGTGACCTGCTGCAGCGGCGCCGGCTGCCGCGCCTGCGGCTCCAGCACCGGCCGCTGTACCGGCTCCCGGGCGACGGCTGAACAAAGGCCTGGCGCCGCCGTCGTTGTTTGAACGGCCGAGTTTGGGCAGGTCCAGCTTGTTCAGGCGGTCGCGGAGGCTGGTGCGCGGCTCGTCGTCGTACTCTTCCTCGTAGTAGTCATCCTCGTCATAGGTCTCCGGCTCGCGCGAGCGGGCCTGGCCGAAAATCTCCGAGCCGAGGGTGTCCGTGAAGAACGGCTCGACATAGGGAGCGGCATCCTGCTGGATGACCAGATCCAGGAGGTCCGCCGCCTCGGCCTGGTTGGTGATGAGGTACGTGTAGCCGTCCGTGATGCCCAGGTCCAGGACCTGCACGCTGCCGGCACGCTCGCCCGTGGCGATCTCGCGGGCACTCATGGCCGCCTGGCTGGCGTTCTCCGGCGCGGCGACGAGGATGCTGACCGGCCGGTTGAGCACCTGGTCCACGCCGTTGAGGACCAGGTCCTGTTCGGCGGACGCGAGGATCTGCGCGGTGACCTTGTAGCGGCCACCGAGCAAGGTCCCCACATCTACTGGTTGCGGCACGTGTTCCTCCAGGCGGAATAGTTGGGCGTTAGGGCGCCCTGGACGTTTGGTTACATGCTACCGGTTGGCACCGGGTGGCTTGCGGTTCTGTTAACCGCGCCCCGGTAGCCGGCTGAGGATTGGTTGCAGGAAATCGTGGAGTTCGGCCACGCGCAGGGCCTTGAGCAGGAGCAGGTAGGCCAGCGCCATGACGATGCCGCAGACGGCGATGGTCACCATGGCGCTGAAGATCGAAACCATGGCGAACCCGCCGGCTTGGTACCCGCCGAACAGCCACAGCGCGGCTGCGCCGGCGAGACTGGCGCCGAGGGCCGCGTAACCGATGCGGATATAGCTCTCCGCGACCTGCCCGGCGCCGTAATCGCCCACCCGCAGGACCGTGAAGAAGTGCGCCAGCAGCGCCGAGAGGACATGGAAGACGGCGAAAAGCACGGCCAGGCCGAAGACGATCTCGGTGGCGGGCATGAGCTGTGCCATGACCAGGGCGATGACCACGCAGGTGCCGGACAGGATGGACTGCATAATCAGCGGGGTCTTGGCGTCCTCTTCCGCGTAGAACACCCGGCCAAGGAAGAAGTAGATGCTCATGAACGGCATCGCCGCCCCGAGGACGGCAAGCAGCTGGCCCATGGCGGCGGCCGAAGCGGGGGCGGTTGGGCCGGAGCCGGCGAACAACCGCGCCAGCGGTCCGGCCAGCACCACCATCACGGCGGCGCCGAACATGGTGGCAACGCCGATGGTCCGCAGGCCCGAGTTCACGGTCTGTCGGACTTCTTCGAGCTGCCCGTGGGCCTGGGAGCGCGAGAGCTGGTTGAACAGCACCGTGGCGATTGACAGTACGACGACGGAGTGCGGCAGCATCGCGATCAGGGTCGCAGTATTAAGGGCGTACTCGCCGGCAACCCCGGCCCCCGAGCCCTCGACTTCCCGGCGCCCGGCGGTGGCGCTGGAGGCGATGGTGCCGTACAGCAGGTACGCGGAGTTGCCCACCACCATGGTGCCCAGCGTCCAGCCGGCCACCTTGCCGGCCCGGCCGAGGCCGATGCCGCGCCAGCCGAACTTCAGCTTCAGTCCGAGTCCCAGCCGGCCGAGCGGCCAGAGCAGCACCAGGCCCTGCAGGATAATGCCCAGCGTGGTGCCGCCTGCCAGCAGCAGCGTCTGCTCGGAGGTCCAGGCGTCGGGGCTGTCCGTGGCGCGCGAGAAGGACCCGAAAAGCACGATGTAGAGGACCAGGACGCCGATGGCCACCACGTTGTTCACCACGGGCGCCCACATGTACCAGCCGAAGCGGCTCTTGGCGTTGAGGACCTGGCCGACAACGGCGTAGAGCCCGTAGAAGAAGATCTGCGGCAGGCACCAGAGCGCGAAGATGGTGCCCAGTTCGAGCATGCCCTGGGTCCAGTCCCGCGTCAGCAGCCGGATGATCGGCCCGGCAAGCGCCGTCACGACCAGCGTGATGGCGGCGAGCACCAGCAGCGTCAGGGACAGCAGGCGCGAGATGTAGTCGGCCCCGCCGTCGTCGTTGTTCTTGCTTGCCTTGATGATCTGGGGCACCAGTACCACGTTGAACACCCCGCCGGCCAGCAGCAGGTAGATGATGTTCGGGATGGTGTTCGCTTTTTCGAAGATGTCGCCCATGGTGGTGTTGGCGCCGATGGCGACGGCGAGCAGCGACGTGCGCACGAACCCGAGGACGCGCGAGACCAGGGTCCCGGCGGCCATGACGGCGCTGGCGCGCGCTGTGCTTTGTGTTTCCATGTCAGACATCGCTGTCTATCGTCTCACTTGGCGGGGCAGGATCTGTTCAGCGAACGTCCAGCAAGGCGGCGCTGGCGGGCGGTCATCGGAGTGTCACCGAGCAGTTACCGCGTCGTCGTGCTTATCGCTTAGAGGTACTCGGGCAGGACTTCGCGGGCCAGGTCCACAATCCGGCGCTCGTTCGGGAAGGAAAGCTTCCGGCCCAGCTCCGCCAGCGGGATCCACGCCACGTCCGCTGCCTCGTGGTCCGGATCGTTCTCGATGGTCAGTTCGCCGCCGGTGGCCTTGAGCAGGAAGTGGTGGACCGTCTTGTGCACGCGGTGGCCGCTGACCGTGAACCAGTAATCGATGCTGCCGAGCGTGGCCAGTACGTCGCCCTGGATGCCGGTTTCTTCCTCGATCTCGCGGATGGCGGCCTCTGCGTTAGTCTCCTCGCCCTCCGGGTGGCCCTTGGGCAGGCACCATTCGAGCCGGCCGCCGCGGTTGAAGCGGGCAATGATGGCAACGCGGAATTCCTTGGTGGAGGTGTCCACCACGACGCCGCCGGCCGAAACCTCCTCCACGGTTGGCAGGGAATGGTGTCCGGGCGCGGCACTGCCCACTGACGCTGTCAGTGGAGTGCGCTTCGGAGCGCTCGGGACCGGATGTGCCATGCAGTCCACTCTAACGATTTTTAATCGAGTGCTGTGCCCGTCGGACATGGCACGGAGATTGTTAAACATCGTCCGCGTGTTTCTGGCACCCTTAAATCACTATGGTTCACCTTTTTGGCTCGGCAAGTAATCCCGAGACGTCCGCCCTGCCGTTGCCCGAAGTTGTTGTCGAACTGGGTCGGCTTTTTGTTGACGCTGGGCACGAGCTCTCCCTGGTCGGCGGGCCGGTGCGAGATCTCTTTTTGGGCCGCGTGTCGCCGGACCTGGATTTCACCACGGATGCGGATCCGGACGCCACCATCGCCGTCATCCGCAAGTGGTGCGACAACTTCTGGGAAATCGGCCGGGCCTTCGGCACCATCGGCCTGCGCAAGGGCGAGCACACCATCGAGATCACCACGTACCGTGCCGAGGCCTACGATCCGGATTCCCGCAAGCCCGTGGTCGCCTTCGGCAAGTCGCTTGAGGACGATCTATTCCGCCGCGACTTCACCATGAACGCCATGGCGCTGCGACTGCCGTCGCTGGAACTGGTCGATCCCTACGGCGGCGTCAAGGACCTGCACGCAGGCGTGGTGCGCACCCCCGGTGAGCCCTCGGCGTCGTTCTCCGATGATCCGCTGCGCATGATGCGCGCCGCCCGCTTCGCTTCCCAACTCAACGTCACGGTGGCGGACGAGGTACGCGCGGCGATGACGGATATGGCCGAGCGGATCGAGATCATTTCGGCCGAGCGGGTGCGTGACGAGCTGACCAAACTGATCAACGGCAAGGACCCGCGGACCGGCGTGGATCTGCTGGTTGAAACCGGTCTGGCCGAATACGTACTGCCCGAGGTCTCGGCGCTGAAGCTGGAAATCGATGAACACCACCGGCACAAGGACGTCTACCAGCACTCGCTGACCGTGTTGGCGCAGGCTTGCGAACTGGAAACCGACGACGACGGCCCCGTGCCGGCTCCGGACTTCGTCCTGCGGTTTGCTGCCCTCATGCACGACGTCGGCAAACCGGCTACGCGCCGGTTCGAACCTTCCGGCGCGGTCAGTTTCCGCCACCATGAAGTGGTCGGTGCCAAGCTGGTTGCCAAGCGGATGAAGAAGCTGCGCTTCGACAACGACACCATCAAAGCCGTGGCGCGCCTGGTGGAACTGCACATGCGCTTCTATGGTTACGGCGAGGCCGGCTGGACCGATTCCGCCGTGCGCCGCTATGTCAACGACGCAGGCCCCTTGCTGGAACGGCTGCACCGGTTGACCCGCTCGGACGTCACTACCCGGAACCGGCGTAAGGCGGAGCGGCTCGCGTTCGCCTACGACGATCTGGAACAGCGCATCGCCGACCTGCAGGAACAGGAACAGATGAATGCCGTCCGTCCGGATCTGGATGGACAGCAGATCATGGCCTTGCTGGGCATCAAACCCGGGCCTGTGGTGGGCCGCGCCTACAAGTTCTTGTTGGAAGAGCGGCTGGAGAACGGGCCGCAGGATGCTGAGGTCGCGGAACGGACACTACGGGCCTGGTGGGCGGAGCAGCCCGAGGCATCCAGCGACAGTACCAAAATCGCTGATGCTACTGATACCGCTTCAACAAAGGGTCTGTCATGACCGAAGAAACTGATGCGCATGACTTCCCCAAACTATGGCTGGTGCGGCATGGCGAAACCAAATGGTCGAAAAACCATCAGTACACAGGACTGACCGACCTGGAACTGACTGACGAGGGCGTGGCGCAGGCCGTCGCAGCGGGACGCAAGCTGACAGGTATAAACTTTGCTTCAGTCCTGACCTCCCCTTTGGAGCGGGCGCGGAGGACCGCTGAACTGGCCGGCTTCCCCGATGCTGAGGTCGTTCCGTATGCCCACGAGTGGGACTATGGGGACTACGAGGGCCAGCGCAGCGTCGACATCCGCAAGAAGGATCCTTCCTACCTGATCTGGACCCATGGCGTGGTGCGAGGGGAGACGCTGCAGCAGGTGTCGGACCGGGCCGACCACGTCATAGCCAAAGTACTTGACACTCCTGATGCTGCTCCGTTTTCCGGGAGCAAGCCGGATTCGCCGTCGTCATTGCAGCAAAGGAACGTGCTGCTGGTGGCACACGGGCATTTCCTGCGCGTTCTCGCCGCACGCTGGCTCCAACTGGAGCCGATCGAGGGCCGCCGTTTTGTCCTGGAGACTGCGGCAGTCTGCAATCTAGGGTGGGACAAGAAGACGCCGGCTGTTACCGGCTGGAATATTTAGGTGCCGAACCCAAAGTCGGTTGGCGCCAGTAGGTCGCGCTGCGCAGCAGAGCTTCCATCGGGCCGTAGCGGAACTTCCTGACCCACCAGTAGCTGAGCAGCAACTGTGCCAGGAAGATCAGTGCGGCAATGCCGAGCACGCCGAGCGGCGGCACCTGATTGGTCAGTCCGAGGCCGAAGCCGGTGAACAGCAGAACCATCAGGACCGACTGCCCGAGGTAGTTGGACAGCGCCAGCTGGCCCGCCGGCGCCAGCGCATTGCGCACCGACCGGCCTGGCCGGGTGCGGAACAGCAGAAGCAGCAGCCCAATGTAGCCCGCCGTCAGCAGCGGCCCGGTCAGGGTCGAGATGCCGAAGCCGACGACTTGAAGACCCATGCCGCCGACGTAATTGACGAAGTACCCCTGCAGCAGAGCTGCGGCCAGTCCGATCGGGAGGGCGATGCCGACCAGCATCATCAGGGTGCGGCGGGAGAGGCCCCGCTCAATGAGCCTGTTCTTGGCACATGCCAGCCCGGCGTAGAACGCACCGAGCGCGATGGGGCCCTGCAGGAACAGGGCGTTGACCAGCGTCATTGGATACAGCGAGATGTTCTGCGCCAGGATGGCTGCCGGGGTTCCGGCAAGGTCGAAGGCAGGAGGCACAGTTTGAAGGTCGGCCTGTCCGATCGTCGGCTCTACGGCTGCCGTCAGCAGGCCCATCAGCAGAATGAGCAGGCCCATGGCGCCGATGAGGATGCCTGCGGCAACGACGGCAGCCCGGGCGGAGATCATGCGGGTGCCCAGCAGGACAAGGCCGACTAATCCGTAGGTCAGCAGGATGTCGCCGTGGAACAGGAACAGCCCGTGGAAGAGGCCGATGATGATCAGGCTGGCAGCACGGCGCAGCGTGCGGGGCACCTCGGACTGTCCGGCGGATGCCGCGGAGGCCCACTGGAGGACAAAGCTGTAGCCGAAGAGGAACGAGAACAGGATATAGAACTTGGCTTCGAAGAAAACGCTGACGGCAAATTTGACTGCCACATCCTGCGCAGACTGGAAATCCGGATTGGGATTGCCCGTCATGACAAAGGGATCCGCGAAGAACCAGATATTGACGCAGAGAATGCCCAGCAGCGCGAAGGCTCTCAGGGCATCCAATTCAATGACGCGTGATGCCGTGAGCCTGGCATCCGGAGCGGTGCTGTGGGGGACTGCGTTGTTCATCCTGATTCTGCTCCATCGGTGCGACGTGGCTTGTCTCTGCGGCCAGTCTATTAATGGATCAACCGGTGATAGTCCATCTTGCGATGTATTTTCTAGCCATAGCGCCTGAGTTGAACGCCGACGTCGTAATTGGTCGGCGTGTTGAAGGAAACACGCCGCTGAAAAAGAAGTTCCTGAAGAAAGTTCCCAAAGAAGCTGGTCAAATCAGACACTTCATGGGTATGTTAAATGAGTCCGATTGATCTTTCTCAATCACGAGTTCATGTCGGACATTGTCTCTATTGGCGCACTAGATGAAAGGGAGGTGGGTTCCGTGAATATTTTCAAGACGCTCGGCGGCGTATTTGCTGCCAAAGTCCGCCCCGCCTCCGCCATTTCTGCGCACTAGATTTCAGCTTCTTGGGCCGGTTTCTGTCTTAAACCGCTTTCCCTAAGAACCATCGTATTTCTACCGCTCCCATGCGCGGAGGCCTCACGTCAATCGTTGAGGACCTTCGCCATGAGCACCTTCCGCAGTAAGTGTCCACGGGTCCAGCCCGCTGCTTTCTGCATCCCCAAAAACCTTGCATCGCCAAAACGTTCTGGCCGCCAGGACACGTGACAGGATCACGAGTCCCTTCACGCGGTCAGGTCCCGTTGATAACCCACCGAAAGAGGAAGCACCCATGAAACCGCTGGATTCAGCTGTTTTACCGGCTCCGGAAAGGTCACTCCGGCCGCCTGAACAAAAGAAGGAATCGGCAGAACCACAGGCTGCCTTGTCCACAGACTCCCCGGCCCTGCCCCGGACGGAATCACGGCAGGACGAACAGAGCGAGGGCCAAGGTGAGTTGATTACTGCCGGCAACCTGCGCGACTTGGACGGAACGAACGCGTCCGAATCCTTCGTCGACGACGATGTCGCCGTCAGCGAGTCTGCCATCACTGAATACACCATGCCAAACTACCTGGCTCAAAAGGAGGTGAACGCGATGATCCGAAAGCTACGCCAAGGCGCCTCGCTGTGGAAGCGAATACAGAGTGTGCGTATAGACGAACAGCGGCTGGAACAGGTCCGCGATCAGATGATGAGCAATCAGCAATTGATTCGGTAGGAAGCGTTCCATTAAAGCTCATTTATGCTTTCGGGTACGAGACGTGCCCGAAAACACCGCGATGCCGCACAGGCAGAATATCTCCACCGTCATAAAAGACGTTAGCCAGAGCAAACCGGCCCCGGTAACTGACCGCGTACTTTATCCCGGCGAAGACCGGAAGCGGATCCACGAGGAATACCTCCGGGAAGGCATCGACCTCGCGGATGAGGTTTACAGCTACCTCATCTCGGACGAAATCCACCGCTACCACTATGGCCGCGCCGATTACCGTTAACACGCCAATACGACCGATGACTGAAACACGGCTTCCGTTGCTTCCGTCGGCGCCTACCCTGTGTGCTTTCCGGGGCTGACTTCGGGGAGGAAGCGTGCCGCCACAACGCCGACCGACCCCAGTGCGGCCAGGAACAGCAGTGCCGCGCCCGTGCCGAGTTGCGCGAGGGCACTGCTGATTCCGCCTGTTACCAGGAGCAGGACGCCCATGGCGGTATTCGAGACGGCGACGTATTCCGTGCGCTGGTCTCCCGTCGCCATGTCCACGACGTAGGTCTTTCGTGCGACCCGGACGCCGACATGGTTCAGCGCCAGGAGGAAGAAAGCTGCGGGATACAGCCAGCTGGAAGCGGCGGCCGCGGGGATTGCGGTGGCGGCGACGAGGGCAAAAACCACCAGGGAAGATGCGGCGCAGCCCCACATCATCAGATTCTTGCTGGAACGGTCGGCCAGCCGCCCTGCCAGCCGGCCGCCGAGGATTCCTGCCAGCCCGGAGGCAATGACGAACGGTCCCAGCCCGCTTAAACCGCCGCTACCGCGTTCTTCCGCCATGGCGACAATGAACGGCGGGCTCAGGGCGGACACCAGCAGCAGTCCGCGCACCCCGACGAACCTGCGGAACGGCTTATCTTCCCGCAGCAGGCTCCAGGAGCGCGCGAGCCATCCGCCGTCGTCGTTATTCTCTGCGGGGAATCCGTCGGGTTCCTTGACCCGGGCGAAGACCATTAGCGCTGCCACCCAGGCGAGGGCGGCGGAAGCAAGAAGGGCGGCCAGCGCGGCCGGGTCCACATCGCCGCCGCCGATGAGCCGGATGCCGAGCCCCACCGTCACGGCTACGACTCCGGATGCGAAGGCCGCGATCCCGTTGATCTGGCCGCGCTGGCCCGGTGGAATGGTACGGCCCTGAACGTCCTTGGAGGCGATGGAAGACAACGCGCGGGCAAGCGCGAAGCAGGCCACTTCAAAGAGAATGGCGACACCTGCGGCGGTTCCGGTTCCTACTGCCGCAGTGAACGCCATCGCAGCCACGGCGGCGGCTTGTCCGGCCGCCCCCATGATCCAGATCCGCTTGCGCTGCCGGTGGCTGCGCACCCAAGGAGCCAGGGCTGCCTGCGGCAGCATCGAGCCCGACTCGCGGACGGGGACGAGGAGCCCGATGATCCATGACGGAGCGCCGATGGAGGCGACCAGCCAGGCCAGTACCGTCGAGGCGTTGACGACCTGATCGCCGGCATTTTGCAAGGCGTGGGCGACAATGAGGCGGAGGCCGTTTCCCGGCACGTTCCGACGGACATCTTCGGGCAGGCGCGCCAGCGCGTCCAAGTCCGGTTTGACCATCCGGCCGTAAATCTTCGTTGCTGCCTGTCCCATCCGGGATCAGCCGTCCGCACCGCTCAGCTGCTGGTTCGCATCACGCGCCGTCCGTCTCCGGGCGTGATTCGGACGCGGCTTCCGGATCGGAGTCCGTCTCTGGTTCGGGAGGCAACGCGCCGCCCTCGCCCTTCCACCGGTGCAGCTGCTTGTCTGGTACTTCATCCATGTCAATCTTCCGGGCTTTGTCCTGGTCGCCTTCCATTGACTTGTCCATGCTCAAACTGTAAGCCGACCACCGTGCACCGGCAAGGCGCTCCCGGGCAGCCCGTGCGGCAGGAACCGTGGTCACCGACGGCTACGCCGGGCAGAATGACCAGGCGCATGAGGCGACCTTGAATCTGCTGGAACTTCTGTCGCCGATGGTTCGGCTGGCAACAAGCCCCGAGATGATCGCTCAGCGGGAGGAAACTGCCGCCTGACGTGCTCCTTCAGCTTCACGAATCCGGGCTGACCTATATGATGTGCACCTTCCCACGCGGTTCATCCAGTCGCTAAGGATCGCGAGGTCTTGCCGTTGCCAGCCACCCTGCCCTGGCTTCTGGGCATCGCGCCCGTTTTAGTCGAAGTTACGTAGGGCTGATTGCTCTGGTTCCCTTTGGTTCCAGGCGATCAGCCCTCTTTTGTGCCACTGTTTGTAGTCACTAAATTACGGTGTGTCGTACCGTCGTTGCGCCTGGTCCGGGAGCATGGCATGGCGAAGACGCAGCATGCAGTGCATGTAGCCCGGACGAATGCACGGCGGGTGAACAAGACCGTGGACACCGTCGAGGACGAATCGGTGTTGCTGCGCCGTTCCTACGCGACGGGGCAAGGTCAAGCATGAGACGCTGGTCAACCTCGCGGCGCTGTCGGAGCAGGCGGTCGAGGACCTGCGTGCCTCACTGGCCGGCAAGACCTTCATCGAGGCCACCGCCGGCATGGAGATCGCCCGGTCGCTGCCGGCCGGGTACGTCGGCGTCACGGCCGGATGGGCGGCGGCCTGGGATTCGAGAAGATGCTCGGCCCGGTCTGGCGGGAACGCGACGTCGCGATGGCCCTGATCACCGCCCGGGTCTGCGCGCTGGCACCCGGGCAGCCTTTTCGAGGGCGGGGTATCTGGGAATCTGAGGATCCAGTGCTTATAGGGACTTAATGTCATCCTCCCGGCGAGAACTCTCTGGGGTCCAGGAGTTGTCGCCGGGCGGATGGTGTTTTTGGTGCAGGTGGTTCGGACCTTTCAGTCTCTGCGGACCTTGCTGGGGTCGACGTTCCGGGCGGCGAAGATCAGCAGGCCGGAGGCCAGGATGGGGAGGACGCCCCACCATAGACTGGCGTTGATCCAGCCAGCTCCGGCGGCGAGGGTGGCGGTGATCAGCACGCCGCCGATGATCGCCCCGACTTGGCCGGAGGCGTTGATGATCGAGTTGCCCGTTGCCCGGGTGTGGACGGGGAAGCTCTCGCCGGTGAAGAAGAGCCCGGTGAAGAAGAGCAGGGCGGAGAAGGGGCCGATGAGGAAGAACAGCCCGGCACTATACAGCGCGATGATGAGCGGGAAGTTCCCGTTCGGTGCTTGGAGCAGGACTGGCCCGGATACTCTTTCGCCTGAATCAGCGATCACAAAACGGGGTTCGACTGGTACGTTGGCTCCATAGATGCCGCAAGCTGATGGAAGAGGACAAAGATGTCTGCAGCCTCCCCCTTGACCGATCTTGAAATTGCCCGCCGGGCCACGCTGAGGCCCATCATGGACATAGCTCTGGCAGCCGGAATCCGGCGCGAGGCCGTGGAGCTGTACGGCAATTACAAAGCCAAGATCGATCCGGCCAAGCTAGCCGAGGACCAGGCGGAGCCGGGCGGGCAGGTGGTGCTGGTCAGCGCCATGTCGCCCACGCCGGCTGGCGAGGGCAAGTCAACGGTGACCGTCGGCTTGGGGGATGCACTGGCCAAGGCCGGGCACAAGACGATGATCGCGTTGCGCGAGCCGTCCTTGGGGCCGATCCTCGGGATGAAAGGCGGCGCGACCGGCGGCGGCTACTCCCAGGTGCTGCCGATGGACGACATCAATCTCCATTTCACCGGCGACTTCCACGCCATCACCTCAGCCAACAACGCCCTGATGGCCCTGGTGGACAACCACATATTCCAAGGCAATGCCCTCGGGATCGACCCCCGGCGCATCCCCTTCAAGCGCGTTGTCGACATGAATGACCGAACGCTGCGGCAGATCGTCGTCGGGCTTGGCGGCCCGAGCCAGGGTGTGCCGCGCGAGGACGGTTTCGACATTACGGTGGCTTCCGAGGTGATGGCGGTGTTCTGCCTATCCACGGATCTGAAGGACCTGAAACGGCGGCTGGCCCGCATCACCTTCGGCTACACCTACGACAAAAAGCCCGTGACCGCAGGGGATCTGGGTGCCGAAGGTGCCATGACGATGCTACTCAAGGACGCCGTCAAGCCGAACCTCGTGCAAACCATCGCCGGCACGCCCGCGCTGGTCCATGGGGGGCCGTTCGCCAACATCGCGCACGGCTGCAACTCCGTTATCGCCACGCAGACCGCCCGGCGGCTGGCCGACATCGTGGTCACCGAGGCGGGTTTCGGCTCGGACCTCGGTGCCGAAAAGTTCATGGACATCAAGGCGCGGGCTGCGGGTTTTGCGCCGTCGGCCATTGTTGTCGTTGCTACTGTCCGCGCGCTCAAAATGCATGGCGGCGTAGCCAAGGAGAACCTCTCGACGCCGGATACCGCGGCCCTGCAGGAGGGGCTGGTGAACCTGGAGCGCCATGTGGATAATGCGGCGAAGTTCGGGGTGACGCCGGTCGTCGCGATCAACAAGTTCACGAGCGACTCACAGGCGGAACTGGACGCGATTCTCGAGTGGTGCCGGCGGAAGGGCGTCGAGGCGGCCGTTGCCGATGTGTGGGGCGAAGGCGGCGGCGGGACCGGCGGCGACGAACTGGCAGCCAAGGTTGCGCGTGCGGTTGAGACGCCGCAGAATTTCTCGCAACTCTACGACCTGGACCTCGCCGTCGAGAAAAAGATCGAGACCATCGCCCAGCAGATCTACGGCGCCGACCACGTGGAATTCGCGATTCCGGCCAAGCGGCGGCTCGCGGAGATCGAGGCCAACGGCTGGGGCCGGCTGCCGGTCTGCATGGCCAAGACCCAGTACTCCTTCACCGACGATCCGTCCCGGCTTGGGGCCCCGTCCGGCTTCACCATCACCGTCCGGGACCTCATTCCGAAGACCGGCGCCGGCTTTATCGTCGCCCTGACGGGCGCGGTCATGACCATGCCCGGCCTGCCCCCGCAGCCGGCCGCGATGCGGATGGATGTGAACGACGACGGCGAAATCACCGGCCTCTTCTAGGTCAGCGAGGACGTCTCGGCGTCGGGTGGCCGCAGATGGGGCGGCGGCAGGTCAGGCGCCCTGCGGATTCGCGCGGGCTAATTAGGCGAAGCCGAAGACGGGCGGGAAGGCCAGGATGACGACGGCGGCCCAGGCGCCGTAGACGGGCAGGTAGCGAGTCTGCCAGCGCTCGAGCGCGCCGAACGGCCGTTGCCCGCGCAGGAACCCGACGGTGAGCCAGGCCGCCCGGAGCAGGTGCACCAGCAGCAGGAGGTTGAGGCCGAGCGCGGCGATCTTGTTGGGGCTGAAGCCGAACTCGGCGATGCGGGTCAGCATCGCGGTCAGCATCGCGGCGTCGACCGCGAGGGCCGCGATGACGAGGACCAGCTGCAGGGCGTCGAACAGGCCCGGTTGCGCAAGCGTGTCACGGGCGGAAATCGCGTAGAGCAGCAGGCACAGGACCAGCACGAGGATCGCGTCCATGAGGATGAGCAGCTCTCGGTCGACGTCGACAAGGCCGCCGGCGGCAGTGAAGACGGCCAGGAGGGTCAGCAGCATGACGATGGTCAGGGGCGTGAAGACGCGGGTGAGGACGGGCGCGATGTTCTCGACGACGTTCTGCTTGGCTTCGACGAGCCACGCTGCGACGACAAGCGCACCGGGGACGGCGAACGGCAGGATCCAGTCCTCCATCACCGGTTCGAGGTCTATGCCGACAACACTGAGGGCTCCGAAGGTGAGCCCGACGAGGACTGCCCCGCCGAGGGCCAGGAGCGTGAAGTAGATGGCGAGCTCACCGGTGAACCGGACGAAGTCCATGCGCCGGTTGTCGGAGCGCCACCTGCCTCCGACATATGCCACGCCGGCCAGCAGCCACAGGACCACCGGGGCGTGCAGGATGGCGAGCACCTCGGTGGAACCGCCGGAGACAAACGGGTACACGTTGAGCACCACCGCCAGCGCGGCGAAGGGGATCAGCAGCATCACCGCCACGGAGGCGGTGAGCCGGCGCTTCCACGCGAAGTAGGCGCCGAGGAACGGGAACACGAGCAGGCCGAGGTTGCGCGCCAGCACGGCTTCGTCGTCCAGCCACATCGTTCCGACCTTGACCGCCAGGCCTGCTCCTACGGCAAGCGCAAGCACGACGGCGAGTTCGCGCCACGGGGGAGTGCCTGCGCCGCCGGAATCTTCCGGCACCAGCACCAGCTGCTTCCACAGCCGGTCGGAGTGCTCGCGGGCGAACTCGCGGGAGACGGCGTCGAGGTTGCCCAGGCGCTTGATCGCGACGAGGAACGCCTCTTCGTCGTCGAGCCCCGTGGCCTGTCGGTCGGCGATCTGCTCGCGGAGGTGGTCCTCAAGTTCGTCGATGTCGGCGCGGGAGATGGCCTGGCGTCGTTGGACATAGCCGCGCCAACGGCCGATCTGGGCTTCAAGTTCCGCGTGCTGCTCCATCATGCCCACCCTTCGATCGCAGCGGGCGGTTGCTGCGCGCTCTGCCACACCTGCCGCAGTGCGTCCGCCACGACGCTCCACTGCTCCTGCCGGTCGGCGAGGGCGTCCCGGCCCGTCGGGGTGATTGCGTAGTGCTTGCGCCGTCGTCCGGCTTCGGAGGTGCCCCAGGACGACGACACGTAGCCGAGCCGTTCGAGCCGGTGCAGCAGCGGGTAGAGCATCCCGTCGGTCCACTGCATGCCGCCGCCGGACAGCTCGCTCACGCGCTTGATGATCGCGTAGCCGTACAGGTCGCCCTCCATCAGAATCCCCAGCACGAGCGGGGTGGCCGAAGCGGCGACCAGGTCCTTATCGATGCGCACGGCGCCTCCTATACCTAGATCTGCAATGCATTAACCATAGCAGTGCTAGGTATAGTCAGCGGTTGAGCAGCTTGTGCAGCAGCACGGCCACATGGAGGGAGGTGCGTGACTCCGCGTCGTCCAGCCTGACGCCGAGCTGGGTTTCGAGTTTGGCCAGGCGGGCGTAGAGGGTGGGCCTGCTGAGGTAGCCGGTCCGCGCGAGCTGCGCCTTGTTGCCGCCGCTTTCCAGGTACCGCTCCAGCAGGTCGAGCCCGGCGCCGTCGTCGTTCGCCAGAAGTTCACCGAGCTCCGAGTCCACGAACGTCTGCACGCGCTGGTCCTCGTGCAGCAGCCAGAGCAGGCCGCGGAGCCGGACGTCGCCGGAGCGGTAGAAGCGTTTGGCGCCCTTGGTGAGCGTGCTGGCGGCCTCGGCGACCTGCGCGGCTTCGTCCAGCCCGGCGGCGGCAGCGGCCAGCAGTTCGGCGCGGCCGCGGCCCACGCCGACGGTCCAGCCCAGCTCGCCGGAGGACTCGGCGGCCTCGCCGGAGATTCGCTCCAGCATGGGATCGGCCAACTGCTTCGCGGGCACCGGCAGCAGGAGCGCGATGGATCCGGCCTGCAGGCTGGCGGCCAGGGCGGTGGTGCGCGAGGTTGCCATCACCCGGTGCAGCAGGTCCAGCAGGGCCCGTTCGCGCCGTTGCGTGCCGATGGGTTCCTCGCCGGGAAGGCGGTCCAGCCGGAAGACCACCGGCACGTAGAGCGGCGCCGGCTGCAGGCCCATCGCCGCGCTGCGGGCGAGTGCCTCGGACTCGGTCAGGGAGCCGGGCCGGCGGAGTTCGTGCACCAGGCCGGCCCGCGCCTGGTGCGCGAGCTCCAGCTGGTCGCGCTCCGCCATCCGGTTGATGGACAGCGCCTGACCCGCGCGTTCGAGCACCATGGCGGACTCGGCGTCGTCGTCGTTATTTTCCTGCAGCACGGGAACCACCAGGCGGCCCCATCGGTGCCCCCGGATCCCCACCGGCGTCTGCAGCCAGCCTTCGTCGCCGGAGCGGACCGTCTCCTCCCGGTAGTGCACCAGCCGCGAGCGGGCTTCCCAATCGCGCAGCACCTCCATGGTGGGCAGGCCGGCGGCGTCGAAGGCCAGGACCAGGTGGGACGCGTCCTCGAGCACCACGGGCGCGCCGAGCAGCTCCGCGGTGCGGGCGACAATCTCCTCCGGCCCGGCGCTTTCGAGGCTGAGCTGAGTGAAGACCTCGTGCACGCGGCGGGCCTTTTCCACCTGCTCCAACTGCGTGGCGACCAGCTTGCGGTGCACCACCTCGGTCACCTCAACAAACCGCACCTTTCGGCTCAGCAGGACCACGGGGAGGCCGACATCGCGGGCGGCTTCGCGCAGAGCCTGCGCCGCCTGCTGCCGTGCGGCGGTGATTTCGACGACGACGCCGGCGGCTTCCGCGGCCTCGAGCCCGCGGAGGAATTCCGCCGCCTCGGTGGCGGAGTCCTCGAAGGCCAGGCCGGTGGTCAGCACGAGCTCCCCGCCCTCGAGCAGGCCGGACAGCTCCTTCAGCTCGGCGACGTGGACCCAGCGGACTGCTTCGCCGAGCCTCTCCGCGCCGGCAAGGATTTCCGGTTCTCCGGCTTTGACCACGGGCAACTGCAGGACGTCGGCAACGGTAAGCACCATTTACACAGTGTATAGCTCGAAGGAGAACGGATTACACAGTGCTCCTTCCCGGGAGCGGTCCACGGGGGCAGGATGAAACCACGACGCCGGCGCTTGCCCGGGCGAGCCCACAACACGTACTCAAGGAGTCCCATGAAGACCATTCAGCACTGGATCAACGGAGCCGAGACCGCGCCGGCCACCGGCTCGCGCGTGTCCGACGTGACCAACCCCGCTACCGGCAAGGTGACCTCGCAGGTGGCTCTGGCCAGCGCCAGCACCGTAAACGACGCGGTTGCCGCGGCGACGGCGGCGTTCCCGCTCTGGCGCGACACCTCGCTGGCCAAGCGCGTGCAGATCCTCTTCCGCTTCCGCGAGCTGTTGAACGCCCGCAAGCCCGAGCTCGCCGCGATCATCACCGCCGAGCACGGCAAGGTCCTCGACGACGCGCTCGGCGAGATCTCCCGGGGCCAGGAGGTGGTGGAGTTCGCCTGCGGCATCCCGCACCTGCTCAAGGGCGGCTACACCGAGAACGCCTCCACCAAGGTGGACGTCCACTCCGTCCGCCAGCCCGTGGGCCCGGCCGCGATCATCTCGCCGTTCAACTTCCCGGCCATGGTGCCGATGTGGTTCTTCCCCGTCGCTATCGCCGCCGGCAACACCGTGATCCTCAAGCCCAGCGAGAAGGACCCGACGGCGGCGAACTGGATGGCCGAACTGTGGAAGGAAGCCGGCCTGCCCGACGGCGTGTTCAACGTGGTCCATGGTGACAAGGAAGCCGTGGACACGCTGCTGCAGCACGAGGACATCAAGTCCGTTTCCTTCGTCGGCTCCACGCCCATCGCGCAGTATGTCTACCAGCAGGGCACCGCCACCGGGAAACGAGTGCAGGCCCTGGGCGGGGCGAAGAACCACATGCTGGTCCTGCCCGATGCGGATCTGGACCTGGCCGCCGATGCCGCGGTCAACGCCGGATACGGTGCCGCCGGTGAGCGCTGCATGGCCATCTCCGCCATCGTCGCCGTCGAATCCATCGCGGACGAACTCGTCGCCAAGATCGCCGAACGCACCCGCACTTTGCGGATCGGCGACGGCACCCGCGGCACGGACATGGGCCCGCTGGTCACCGCCGCACATCGCGAGAAGGTCGCCGGCTACATCGACGCCGGCGAGGCCGCCGGCGCCACCATGGTCCTCGACGGCCGCACCGTGACCCCGGATGCGGAGGGTGACGGATTCTTCCTCGCCCCCACCCTGTTCGATAACGTCACGCCGGACATGTCCATCTACACAGACGAGATCTTCGGCCCGGTCCTCTCCGTGGTCCGCGTGCCCAGCTACGACGAGGGACTGCAGCTCATCAACGCCAACCCGTACGGCAACGGCACCGCGATTTTCACGAACGACGGCGGGGCCGCCCGCCGCTTCGAAAACGAGATCGAGGTCGGCATGGTCGGCATCAACGTGCCCATCCCGGTGCCCATGGCGTACTACTCCTTCGGCGGCTGGAAGAACTCCCTCTTCGGCGACAGCCACGCCCACGGCGCCGAAGGCGTGCACTTCTTCACCCGCGGCAAGGTGGTCACGTCCCGCTGGCTGGATCCCAGCCACGGCGGTATCAACCTTGGCTTCCCCCAGAACTCTTGACCCGCCGTCGTTGTTAAGGAGCGCAGTATGAGCATCACCACCGATTCCCCGCTCACCGAGGCGGAGCTGGCCGCGGCCAAGCGGGCGTATGAACTGGACCGCAAGCACGTGTTCCACTCCTGGTCCGCCCAGGAGCAGCTCAAGCCCATGGTCATCACGCGGGCGGACGGCAGTTACGTCTGGGACGGCGAGGGCAACAAGCTGCTGGACTTTTCCTCGCAGCTGGTCAACACCAACATCGGCCACCAGCACCCCAAGGTGGTGGCGGCCATCCAGGAGCAGGCCGGCAAGCTGTGCACCGTCGCCCCGCAGCACGCCAATGACGCGCGCTCCGAGGCCGCACGGCTCGTCGCCGAGCTCACGCCGGGGGACCTGAACCGGATCTTCTTCACCAACGGCGGGGCCGACGCGGTGGAACACGCCATCCGCATGGCGCGGCTGCACACCGGCAAGTACAAGGTGCTCTCCGCATACCGCTCCTACCACGGCGGCACCGCGCTGGCCGTGAACGTCACCGGTGACCCTCGGCGGATCCCCAACGACTACGGCAACGCCGGCACGGTGCACTTCCACGCACCGTTCCTCTACCGCAGCCAGTTCCACGCGGCAACCGAGGCGGAGGAATCCCAGCGCGCGCTGGAGCATCTGGAGACCATCATCCAGCTGGAGGGCGCGTCGAACATCGCCGCGATCATCCTGGAGTCCATCCCGGGCACCGCCGGCATCATGGTGCCGCCGCCGGGCTACCTGCAGGGCGTGCGCGAGCTGGCCACCAAGTACGGGATCATCTTCATCGCGGACGAGGTCATGTCCGGCTTTGGGCGCGCCGGAAAGTGGTTCGCCATCGACCACTTCGACGTGGCGCCGGACCTGCTCACCTTCGCCAAGGGCGTGACCTCCGGGTACGTTCCGCTGGGCGGCGTGGCCATCTCCGAGGAAATCTACTCCACCTTCGCGCAGCGGCCCTACCCGGGCGGCTTGACCTACTCCGGCCACCCGCTGGCTTCCGCGGCGGCCGTCGCCACGATCAACGCCATGCGCGACGAGTCGATGGTGGAGAACGCGGCCTCGCTCGGCGAGAACGTGGTGGCGCCGGCGCTGGCCCGCATGGCCGAACGGCACCCGAGCATCGGCGAAGTCCGCGGCACCGGAATGTTCTGGGCGATCGAACTGGTCAAGAACCGCGCCACCCGTGAGCCGCTGGCCCCGTACGGTGCCTCCAGTCCCGAGATAAACGAACTGATCGGCGCGTGCAAGTCCCGCGGGCTGCTGCCGTTCGCCAACTTCAACCGGATCCATGTGGTCCCGCCGCTGAACATCACCGCCGAGGACCTCCAGGCTGGCCTGACCATCCTGGACGAGGTGTTCGACCTCGCGGACGCCCACGTGCAGGGCTGAAACCCCTTCAAACACAACAGCGACGTCGGCACCTGGGCGGGTGCCGGCGTCGTTGTTTTGGTGTCCGTTCCGGGTTCTGGCAGCCCCCGCCGAGGTGTCAGGCGACTGCCGCTTCCTCCACCGGCGCCTTCCGGAACAGGCTCCTGAACGTGAAGAACAGCGCTGCCGAAGTCGCCAGGACCAGCAGGGAAGCGAAGGCCAGGGTTGCCGGCTGCTCGGAGAACAGCAGGGGGATCCGCCGTCCCGGCGCAAGGATGGCGAACACGAAGGCAATCACCGTCCCGAGGTAGCTGCCGATCATGTTGCCCCGGTGCGCCTGGATGTTCCCGCGGATCGCGCTGACCAGACCGAGAGTTACGGTCAGGAGAGTGAAGGCGGAGAGGCCGTGCAGCCAGGTGAAGCCGCCGTCGGTCTGGATCCAGAAGCTGCTGATGCACAGGTAGTACATAGCGCCTATCCAGGTGAAGCCGATGGCCTTGTGCACCCGGTCCTTGGCACGGCGGAAGATGTTCATCGGGCCGAGCACCAGAACGTAGCCGGCCGCGATGGCGTGGGTGGCGATGAGCCAGTTCCAGGTTTCCATGGTTATAAGATAGTACTACTATCCACTGGTGTATACAGGATAGTTGCCGGCCGATTCGCTATCCGGAGGGAGCCCCTCATGCAGCTGAAAGAGTTGAGCCGGGCCAGCGGGGTGTCGGTGGCCAGCATCAAGTTCTACCTGCGCGAAGACCTGCTCAAGCCCGGGAACCCCGGCACTGCCAACCGCGCCGAGTACACGCAGGAGCACCTTGACCGGCTGGAACTCATCCGGCTGCTCCGGCAGGTGGTTGGCCTGGGGCTCGACAAGATCAAAACGCTGACCTCCGCCGTCGATAATCCCGAAGTGGACGTGATCAACCTGCTTGGCCTGGCGCAGGCGACGGTGCTGGGCCTGCCGGGCGAGGCGGTTCCGGACCACCGCTGGACCACGGAGCTGATGTCCGGCGGGCGCTGGCTGGATGCGCCCTCTCCCGCGCGGAGCTCGTTGAACGAGCTGTTCGGCCAGATGGAGGAGTTCGGCATGGCCCCTGACGCCGCGGTGCTCTCCGCCTATGCGGCCGCGGTGGATCAGGTGGCGGCCCTGGACATCGGCCATGTGGAGGAGCAGTCCACGCGGGACAAGATGGTCCGGACGGTTGCGGTGGGGACCTTTCTCTACAGCAAGCTGCTGCTGCGGATGCTCGCCCTGGCCCAGACCTCGCGGGCGATGCGGCGGTTCCCGGAAGGGGGACCTGCCGGGTCCGCCGCGGCGGATGCCAGCGATCGAACAACTAACGACGACGGCGGGGGCGCCGGCCGGCCCGAGAGCTAGGGAACCAAGTAGTCGCTGTCACGCGCATCGGTGATGAGCATGTGCCCGGGCGCGTGGCCGATCGCCAGGGCAGGACGTGACTCCATCACCGCAGCCTGCGGCGTGACACCGCAGGCCCAGAACACCGGAATGTGGCCCTGCGGAATCTGCACCGGGTCGCCGAAGTCGGGCCTGTCGAGGTCGTCGATGCCCAGCTCGGCGGGGTTGCCTACGTGGACGGGTGCGCCGTGGACGGCGGGGTAGCGGGACGTGATGCGCACGGCGTCGGCCACCCTGGAGGCGGGGATGGGCCGCATCGAAACCACCAGCGGGCCCGCGATGGATCCGGCCGGTTCGCAGCGCACGTTGGTCTTGTACATCGGCACGTTCACATTCTGGTCGATGTGCGCCACCGAGATGCCGCCCTCGCGCAGCGCCGATTCGAACGTGAATGAGCAGCCCACGATGAAAGTGACAAGGTCATCGCGCCAGTACTCGCTGATGTCGGTCGGTTCTGCCACCTTCTGTCCGTCAAGGTAGACCGTGTAGCGCGGCACGTCGGTGCGGATGTCTCCGCCCGCCAGCAGCGGACCGGTGACCTCGCCGGCGTCGAGCACTCCCAGGATCGGACACGACTTGGGGTTCCGCTGGGCGAAGAGCAGCACGTCGAAGGCAAGCTCGCGCGGCACGATCATCAGGTTCGCCTGGGCAAACCCGCGTGACCAACCGGCAGTTGATACGGCCAGGCCCGAGCGGAACATCGCGCGTGCCTCCGCCGGGGTGAGGGCGCCTCGGTCCTCGGACACGGAGACCGGATTCGCTACCTGCGCGTTCTCCATTTTCTGCATGTTCTCCATCTTCCTCTAGCTCATGATTTCTACGAGGCCGGTTAAGGAATTCCAGCCCAGGAACAGGGTCAAGAGCCAGGCCGTCACGCCCACGATCAGCAGCCACTTCGGGTACACATAGCCGTGCATCAGGTCCCGCCGGCGCCAGGCTACCCAGAGCAGAACGCCGAAGCCGACCGGCAGAATCAGGCCGTTGAATGCGCCGGCAAAGATGAGCAGCTGCTGCGGTGCCTGGCCCAGGAACATGTAGACCACGGCGCAGAACGCGATAAAGGCGACGGTGATGAGATTGCGCTTGCGGTCCGACGTTCCCGTGTGCGTCACGAAGGAAACGGAGGTGTAGGCGGCGCCGATCACGGAGGTCAAGGCGGCGGCCCAGAGCACGATGCCGAACATGCGCATGCCGATTTCGCCGGCAGCCGCGCCGAAAGCCTCGGCCGCCATGTTGTTGCTGGTCAGGGTTACGCCGCCGGCCACTACGCCGAGGATTGCCAGGAAGAGCAGTACGCGCATCACGCCGGTGACCAGGATTCCCAGGACCGAGCTGCGCGTAATTTCCCTGACATGCTCCACGCCAGTGGCCCCGGAGTCCAGCATGCGGTGGGCGCCGGCGTAGGTGATGTAGCCGCCCACTGTGCCGCCGATGAGCGTCGTGATGATCAGGAAGTCGACCTTTTCCGGCAGGAACGTATTCTTCAGTGCCTCGCCCAGCGGTGGGGCGGCGACAATAGCCACGTACAGCATCAGCAGGATCATCACTGCGCCGAGCAGCACCACAATCCGGTCCAGAGCGTAGCCCGCCCATTTGGAGAGGAAGATCAGGATCGCGATGGCGGCGGAGATGGCGCCGCCGATCTTCGGGTCCAGGCCCATCATGGCGTTGACGCCGAGGCCGGTGCCCGCGATGTTGCCGATGTTGAAGACCAGTCCGCCGAGGAACACCAGGCCGGCGAGGAACCAGCCCACCCCGGGAAGCACCTTGTTGCCGAGTTCCTGCGCGCGCATGCCGGAAATGCCGACCACGCGCCACACGTTCAGCTGGACGGCTATGTCCACCAGGATCGAGAGCAGGATGGCGAACGCGAACGCTGCACCTAGCTGCACCGTGAAGACAGTGGTCTGGGTAATGAAGCCCGGGCCGATGGCACTGGTGGCCATCAGGAACATGGCCCCCAGCAGCGCGGTGCGCTGGAGATTCGGCCGCACCTTGACCGGTTTCGTTTTTTCCATTGTCATTCCCATCTGGATTGGTGACCGCTGTCACAGAACGATGGAAAAGACACTACAGGTTGTTCAACAATCCGCGCAAGAGATTGTTCAACAAACTTTCGGAGAATTGTTGAACAATCTTGATTTATGGGGCATTCTTGATGGAGGAACCAACGAGACGGGTGTCACATCATGGCTTTTATTGACTTGAACAGCGACGTCGGAGAATCCTTCGGCAACTGGCAGATGGGCGACGACGCCGCCATCTTCCGTTCCGTATCCAGCGCCAACGTTGCCTGCGGCTTCCACGCCGGCGATCCGAGCACCATCGCCCAGACCTGCCGTGATGCCGTGGCCGCCGGAGTGACCATCGGCGCCCACGTCGGCTACCGGGATCTAGCCGGTTTCGGACGCCGGTTCCTGGACTGCACCCCGGCGGAACTGGCCGACGACGTGCTCTACCAGCTGGGAGCACTGCAGGCACTGGCCCGCGCGGCCGGAGCGGACATCCGCTACGTGAAGCCGCACGGCGCGCTGTACAACACCATCGTCCACCATGAGGGGCACGCCCAGGCCGTGGTCGACGCGGTCAGGGCCTTCGGGACCGACCTGCCGTTGCTGCTGCTGCCGGGCTCGCTGGCGCTGGCCAAGGCCGAGGCCGCGGGGCTTCGCGGCGTCGCCGAGGCCTTCGCGGACCGCGCGTACAATCCCGACGGCACGCTGGTCTCCCGCCGCGAACCCGGCGCCGTGCTGCACGATCCGGAGGTCGTCGTCGCGAACATGGTCCGGCTGGCGCAGGACGGCGAGATCGTCGCCGTCGACGGTTCCGTTGTTAAGGTACAGGCCGAGAGCATTTGCGTGCACGGAGACACCCCCGGCTCCGTGGCCATGGCAGCAGCCGTGCGCACCGGCCTGGAAGCCGCGGACGTCAGCGTCCGGAGTTTCGCGTGAGCGTCACCGGGCTCCGTTTCGCTGGCACGCGCGCCTTGCTCGTTGAGCTCTCGAGTCTCGACTCCGTGCTGGCCCTGCACGCGCACCTGCTCGGCTCTCCGCTGCCCGGCCAGATCGATGTGCTCGCCGCGGCGAGCACCGTGCTGATCAAATGCGATACCCGCGCCCACGCGCTCAAGGCGCGCGCCGCCGTCGAACGTCTGGAACTTGGTGCGGCCCCCGAAGCGTCGGGGGAGATTGTGGAAATCCCGGTAAATTACGACGGCGAGGACCTCGCCGAGGTCGCGCGGCTCACCGGTCTCAGCCCCGAGGGCGTGGTGAACGCGCACACCGGGCAGCTCTGGACCGCGGCCTTTGGCGGATTCGCCCCCGGCTTTGCGTACCTTGTGGGCGAAGACCACGTGCTCGACGTGCCGCGCCGGGACACTCCGCGCACCGCCGTGCCGGCCGGGGCCGTCGCGTTGGCCGGCGGCTATTCGGCGGTGTATCCGCGCAAGTCTCCCGGCGGCTGGCAGCTGATCGGGCACACCAGCACCGTGATGTGGGATCTTGACCGCGGCAACCCCGCCCTGATCCGGCCGCAGGACCGTGTCCGGTTTGTGCCCGCCCGCGAATCCATCGCCGCAGCATCCGAATCCGCCGCGCCCCACACCGAGGACTTGCAGCAAGAGCAGGGCGTTACGCAGCAACAGTTCGTGTCGCAATCAGCCGCCCAGACCGCAGCCGAGCCTCAAGCCCCCCAGCAATCCGGCAACACCGGGTCAGCCCTCGAAGTGGTTTCCCCGGGCCTGCGGTCGCTGCTGCAGGACCTTGGCCGACCCGGTCTGGGCGACCTCGGCGTGAGCGCGTCCGGCGCCGTGGACCAGTCGGCCGCACGCCAGGCCAACCGGCTGGTGGGCAATGGCAGCGGGGATGGCGTGATCGAGAATTTGTTTGGCTCCCTGGTGCTGCGTGCCCGTGGCGACCAGGTGCTGGCAGTCACCGGCGCCCGTGTGGAATTAGCCATCAGCCCGTCCACCCGCCGGCCAGCACAGGACGTGCCCTTCGCACTGCTCGACGGCGAAACGCTGGCCCTCGGCCCTGCCAGTACGGGCCTGCAGGCTTATGTCGCCGTGCGTGGCGGTATCGAGGTAGAGCCGGTGCTCGGCAGCCGCTCCACGGACACGATGTCCGGCCTCGGCCCCGCGCCGCTGGCGGCAGGTTCTGTGCTCCCGGTCGGCATAACAACAAACCGGCACGTCGTCGGTACCCCGGAGCCCTCCGCGCTCCGAGTCGCTGCAGGCGAAGCAGCCACGCTACGTATTACGGCAGGCCCCCGCGACGATTGGTTCGGTCCGGCCGGGCTCGAGCGGCTCACCGGCCAGCAGTGGATGGCCAGTTCCGCCTCGGACCGGATCGGCCTCCGCCTCGATCTGTCCGGTGGTGAAAACGACAGCGAGGGTGACGGCGATCGCGGCGGGGCCAACTCGGCCACCGGACCCGACGGCTCCGCAGCACCCGCGCCCCTGGCACGAATCCGCGACGGCGAGCTCAAGAGCGAAGGCGTTGTCGCCGGCTCCCTGCAGGTTCCGCCCTCCGGGATGCCGGTACTCTTCCTCGCCGATCATCCGGTGACGGGCGGGTATCCGGTGATTGCCGCCGTCGTACCTGAGGATCTGCCGGTGGCGGCGCAGCTGCCGCCCGGAACCACCATCCGCTTTGTCCTGGTCGACCCGGACACCCTGCAGCCGCCCGGCACCCCCGGCACCACGACTTCCGAGGAAGGACCCCGTCCATGAAAAAGGTTTTGATTGCCAATCGCGGCGAGATCGCCGTACGGGTTGCCCGCGCGTGCACTGATGCCGGGCTGGAGTCCGTGGCGGTGTACTCGGATCCGGATGCGGACGCGCTGCATGTGCGCCGGGCGGACGAGGCGTACTCGCTCGGCGGCCGCACCGGGGCCGAGACCTACCTGAACATTCCGAAGCTCATCGACGTCGCACGCCGCTCCGGTGCCGACGCAGTGCACCCCGGCTATGGTTTCCTCTCCGAAAATGCCGAGTTCGCCCAGGCCGTCGGCGATGCGGGCCTAGCCTGGATCGGCCCGACTCCGGAAGCCATCCGCGTGCTCGGCAACAAGGTCACCGCCCGCGAGATTGCCGTGCGGGTCGGCGCCCCGCTGGTGCCCGGAAGCGACGGGCCGGTGGCCAGCGCCGCCGAAGTGCTGGAGTTCGCGGAGCAATACGGCCTGCCGGTGGCCATCAAAGCTGCCTTCGGGGGCGGCGGCCGTGGGCTGAAGATCGCCCGCCGGATGGAGGACATCGAGGATGCGTTCGAGTCCGCCGTCCGCGAGGCCACCGTAGCCTTCGGGCGCGGCGAATGCTTCGTGGAACGGTTCCTGGACCGGCCCCGCCACGTCGAGGCCCAGGTGCTGGCCGACACGCACGGGAATGTTGTGGTGGTGGGTACGCGCGACTGCTCGCTGCAGCGGCGCAACCAGAAACTAGTGGAGGAGGCCCCCGCACCGTTCCTGACCGACGAACAGCGCCGGCAGATCCACGAGTCGGCCAAAGCGATCTGCCGCGAGGCCGGCTACCACGGCGCCGGCACAGTCGAATACCTGGTCGGCCAGGACGGCATCGTGTCCTTCCTCGAGGTCAACACCCGCCTGCAGGTGGAGCACCCGGTCACCGAGGAGACCACCGGCGTCGACCTGGTGCGCGAGCAGTTCCGCATCGCCGCGGGGGAGCCGCTGAGCCTCACCGAGGACCCGCAGCCCACCGGCCACGCCTTCGAATTCCGCCTCAACGCCGAAGATCCCGCCCGCGGTTTCCTGCCCGGGCCCGGCACCGTCACCGCGTTCGAGCCGCCCACCGGATCCGGCGTGCGCGTGGACTCGGGCGTGCGTTCCGGCTCGACCGTTCCAGGCGACTACGACTCGCTGATGGCCAAGCTGATCGTGCGCGGGGCGGACCGCGCCCAGGCCCTCCGCCGTGCCAAGGTTGCGCTGGACGAAATGGTGATTTCCGGCGTGCCCACGGTCTTGCCCTTCCACCGCGCGGTGGTCCGCGACGGCGACTTCACCAACAACGAGAAGTTCGGCGTCTACACCACCTGGATCGAAACCGAGTTCGCGGCCGTACTGGCGGCCTCACTCGAAATCGCGGCTGCGGAGCAGGGTGGCGAGCGGGAAGAGCTGACCATCGACGTCGACGGCAAGGCCATGCGCATCGGCTTGCCCGCCCAACTGCTGCACTCGCTGCTGCACGGCGGCGGCTCCGCCGCTCAAGTGCAACAGGACAACGACGACGCCGTGGGCGCCGAGGTTCTCGTCGCCCCGATGGCCGGCAACCTGGTCAAGTGGTTGGCCGACGACGGCGCCGAACTGGCCGCCGGTGACCCCGTCGCCGTGGTCGAGGCCATGAAAATGGAAACCACCATCTTCGCCCACCGGAACGGCACCTTGACGCGGGGCGGCCAGCAGCCGGGCACACCCATCGCGCAGGGCGAGGACCTGGGCCGTATTGGCTAGGTCCCGCAAGGCCGGACCGTGTACATTCCCTCCCTGATAGGTCGGTAGATTGGTGGCATGTCGTTGAACGCATCGCTGGCGGAAGAGTCCGCACGAGACCGCGCCGCCCACGCCCATACCGGGGCCTGGCTGGCCGGGCTGCTGCGCGAGAGGATCGCCGAGGGACACCTGCTGCCTGGCTCGAAGCTGTCCGAACAGGCTCTGGCCGACGCCTTCGGGGTCTCCCGTAACACGCTGCGCGAAGCCTTCACCGTCCTGGCCGGCGAACAGGTCGTCACCCGCATCCCCAACCGCGGCGTCCTGGTCGCCTCGCCGGGAGCCGAGGGAGTCCGCGAGATCTATCGCGTGCGCCGGATGCTGGAGCCTGCCGCCGTGCTCTGGGGACCTGAACTCGACGTCGCCGCCCTGAAGGCGATCGTTGCCGATGCCCGTGCGGCGCTGGCCCGGGGATCGGTGCCAGAGATGGCCGATGCCAACCAGCGCTTCCACGCCGAACTGGTCCGGGGCACCGGCAGCACGGACCTGCAGGAGTTGATGACCCGGGTGCTCGCCCGGATGCGCCTGGTCTTTCACTCGATGCGCCATGCGCCCGACTTCCACAGCCACTACGTAGAGCTCAACGCCGGACTGGTGGACCTGCTGGCCGAAGGGCGCCGCGAGGAAGCCGCCGAGGCGCTGCGCGGCTACCTCGACCAGGCCGAAGCCGAACTGCTTGAGCACCTCGAAGCTTGATATTCAGAAAACCCAGCGCAGCTGTCTAGAACACCCTGCGCAGCCAGGGGATTCTCAGGGCTGTGTACGAGAGGATGAAGGCGCCGACGGTGGCCGCCGTGAACTTGAACGTCATGGTGGCCAGCGTAGGCTGCAGGTCTTCGCCGAGGACCTTGAAGGTCAGCCAAGTCAGGATCAGGTAGTGGTTCAGGAAGACACCGAACGCCGCATTAGACATCGCCAGAATGAACTGCGCCAGCCGCGGCACGGGCCGCCAGTCCTTGAGCAGGTGGAACACGGATGTGAAGATGCACAGCGCCGCCAGCGTCACGCCGAGCCCGACATAGCTGGACGGCGTGATGACGTTCAGCACCGGCGTCGAGTCCTGGTTGATCCAGTGCCAGATGTTGAAGATCGAAAGTACGACGGCGGCGCCTCCTAGCGTGGCCGCGGTGCGTATGCTGATGGTCATCTGGGCGAGGACCCAGCCGGCCATGAAGTAGCCCAGGTAGGGGAACCACTGGGTCAGCATGTTCCAGGGGTATTGCCACCCGAGCTCGGCCTGGATGCTGGCGGCCTGGGCCATGAAGAGAAGCAGAATCAAAGCCAGCACAACCGCCGTCGTTCTTGTGGCTTTGCGAAGGCTGACGCTGTGAAGGTAGCGGGCTAGGGGAGGGGCCGCGAGGTACAGGCCGAGGATGAGCCAGAGGAAATACAGGTGCGGGTAGACCGAGGTGTTGAAGACGTCGGCGAGGGTTTCGGCCGGGTGCAGTTCGCGGCCGAGGATCAGCCAGTTGCCCACGAAGATATAGACCAGGTGCCAGAAGATCAGCGCGGGCACGAGCCGGAGCGCGCGCTTGCGGTAGAAGTCGCCGGCGCCGGTCGTGTGGGCGCGCGGGGCCAGGGTGAGCGTGCCGGAGATTATCACGAAGACCGGGACCACCCAGATGAACGCGATGTCGATGACCGCCGCCGGGAGCCAGTCCCGCTGGTTGCGGGCGCTGTCGTCCCCGGCCAGTTCGCCGAAGGAATGGATGGCTACGACGCCGACAATGCTGACGATGCGCAGCAGATCCAACGCGTAATTGCGCGCCCTGGCAGGCGTCGCTGCCGGGGCCGGCTCGGTGGATTCCGGCTGGCCGACAGGCTGGACAGGTTCGGCCATAGGCCCCAATCTATCAAGCATGACATTTCATCCATCTCGATATCTGGGACCACGAACAGGTAAGTCCACTTCCCGAGGGATGCCCGCGATCCTGGACGCACCAGGGGCGGTGGTTTCGATCTCGAACAAGCGCGACGTCGTGGCCGGTACCTGTGGCGTCCGCGGGAGGCCACGGCCTCGGTGGTGTGTGTTCGATCCGCAGAAGATCGCCAAGAGGTACCGCGCAGGTGGTGGAACCCGCGCTCCGTCACCGACGAAGAGAAGGCCTATAAGCTCAAGCAGCACTTCTCTGTCGGTCCACGCGTGCCGGGTTTCAAACCGGATGCCTACTTCGCGCCCAAAGCCGAAGACATCCTCTCCTCGTACTTCCTCGCCGCCGCCTTGGCGGGCTGCCCATCGCGCAGGTCTACCTGTGGGGGACGGAGCAGGTTAACCGCGAACCAATCAACATCCTCAAGACATATGACTACGAGCTGCAGTACAAAGGCCTGGAATCCACGCTGGAACTGGGCGATAAGCAGCTCGCGACCGTATCTTCGGCACCGCGGACAAAATGATCCAGTGCCTCAAAAGCCGGAACACGCTGCGCTGGGTTGCCCCTTCCGGTGGCGCAACCGTGGTCACGGACACCCGGCCCCGGTTCAATCCGAATGCCTTCGCTGGCTCCGCCGCACCGCTCGCCACGGCACTGACTTTTGCCATCGCTGAAGCCATGGAAGAACGCGCCGAACGCAGCGGCGGCCGCCTGCCCAAGCCTGCACTGTCCGCCCTGGACGAGTTGGCCAACGTCGTCCGCCGGGCGGGCTGTCGGACCGGTTCAGCCACTATGGCTCCAAGGGCCTGATCGTCATGGGCATCCTGCAGTCCTGGTCCCAGGGCGTGGAGCTGTGGCGGGGGAGGCGAACATGCGCAAAATCTGGTCCGCCGCGAACGTCAAGGTCTTCGGCCGGGGAGTGGCTGAAGAAGGATTCCTCCGCGCACTCTCGGACCGGGTCCAGCTGCTCATGGCAGGAAGGCAAGGAACGCATCTTCGACGTCTCCAACCTCACGGAACTCGACCGCGGCCGCGCCGACAGCTAATCCTCGGGTCACGAAGTAAGGAAGCACCTCCCTCGTAGATGATGATTTCGGATTGTTCGATACCGACACTCCCGCACCCACTCGCGGAATGGGCGGGCACGAAACCCGGGAAGGCACCGAAGCTCTTCTACGGCTCGGCCGAAGAATTCCCACACGAGCAGACGTTGCCGACCTACGTCCGCAGCGTCACCGGGAAAACGGCCAAGTGGTGCACCGAGTGGTACTTCCACCCCGAGGCAGTCTCGCGTGTCGCGGCCGTGTGGCGCTCCTGGGAACATCTGCGCCTCGACCCGGCCACCGTCATGAGCGTCTGGTGGCGCGACCACGCCGACCACCACATGAGAGTCCTACCGGACCCGAAGGACAGTTCTACAACTGCGATATGAAAGAGCACCGCGACCCCGAACACCTGAAACCAAGAAAGCACCTGACGGCTGGTTTCACGGCGCACGGATAAAAGCTGCCTAGAACACGATGCTCACGAAAGGGGGGGGACCACCGACAGGCAGCTACGCGGGCATTTTTGATGAGACAACAGTGATGATGCAATTAGCTGGTTTACGGGCCTGACCCTTGAGTCAACAGGCACTGCCTGCCACGCTTGAGTGGGCTTGGATCGGGTTAGTAAAGCGGGTGGCCGGTGGCGGTCGCTTCTTGTGCCTTCTTATGGAACCACTCGATATGCTCTTGCAGGAGTCGTGCCGCGATCTCTCCCTCGTGTGCCTGGCCGGCACCGAAGATGCTGTGGTGCTGGGACTGAAGCGTGGATATGACGTCGGGCCAGTCTTCCATGGCGTCCATTGCATCTTTGACGTAGCCGACGGTGGCGACGCTGAGAGATTCCATCATGGTGGCGACCACTGCGTTTCCGGCGAGCGAGCTTAGTGCCACATGGAACCTGGCGTCCAGTTCATGAAACGTCGCCCGGTTGATGCCATGGTTGTCCATGGCGTGCAGCAGTTGGACTGCCTGCTCCAGATCTTCCTCACCGCCGCCTCGGTTCGCCCCGACCCGTGCGGTCCACGTCTCGAGTAGGATGCGTGTCTCGACAATGTCCTCCACCGGCAGCCGGCGGCCTGGCGACGTGCAGCCGCAGTGCGGACGACAGACCCGCGGAGGGGTTAGAAACGACGATTGCACCGGAAGTGGGTCCGGATCCGACAGAGCTGCGCAGTATTCCCATGGCGTCAAGTACCCGGATGGCTTCCCGTACTGACGCCCGAGAGATGCCGTAGGTTTGGGCGAGGGTTCGTTCGCCCGGGAGACGGTCCCCGACTTTGATTTTGTCCGAGCGTAAGTCCGTTTCGATGTCCTTCAGGAGAGCGTCATGGGTGCGACGGCGGGGTGTTGATCCTGCTTCGGCGGTTATCACGGGTGGTTCCTTATGGGCGGGGTGCGGGCCACGGGGCCGCACACTAGGTTATGAATAGGCAGAACGCTAAGGCAGCATGAAGCCCAGAATAGGAGTGGACTGTAACTAGGAGAGGATGCAGAGTATCAGCAGCAGTGCGCCAGCTTCTGCGGGTTCGCTTCCGGGCCGAGGTAGCGGGCGTCGAGCTGCTTCTCGATCCGCGGCTGGCGGGCGAGCAGCCAGTCCATCGCCGCGTACGCCTCGCCCGTGGTCGCCGGGCCCAGGTCCGCGGCTAGGGTGGTGTCCTCGAACCAGCGCAGCGACGCCAGTTTCGAGGCCGGTGCGCAGACCCGGGCGGTGATCAGGCCCAACGCGATGTCGCGTTCCCGGCAGCCCGGGCCGAGCATCTCCTCGAATCCCAGGCTGCGGGCCATCCGCGCCACGGCCCTCGACGTGGCCGGCCGACAGCGCATCGAGGGTTCGCCAGCGTCGTGTTTGACTTTGCCGCCGTCCCGGTAGGAACGGCGCAGCAGCCCTGTGGGTGCGGAATGGTGCTCCATTGCCGCCTGCCTGCGCTCGACCGCCCTCTTATGGAGGTGCTGACCGCTCAGTTGGGACCGCGATTAGCTCTCGACAGTAGAAGCGACGGTGTCCTCGGTGGGCATAACCTTGACTAATTCTGAGGCGGCGTGTTCGAGGTGCTGGCGTAATCTAGCCTCGGCCAATTCGGGGTCGCCGGCGCGCATCGCCTGTACGATCTGCTCGTGCTCGTCCCAGGCTCTGGTGGAGACCTCTTTGAGATGGAGGACCTGGACCATGGCTCGCTCGACGGTCGACCATACCGGCATGATCGAACGCCGGAAGAACGAATTCCCCGTGGCATCGAGAATCGACATGTGGAAATCGCGGTCCGCGGCCAGAAGCTGCGCTGGCCCGTACGCCAGGACCAGCGACTTATGCGCCTCCACCACTTTGTCGATCCTGGCCAGTCCCCAGCCGGGCTGATGCTCGGCGACGTGTCGGACCGCGCGGGATTCGAGCGCTCCGCGCACCTCGAACACGTCGCGCAGATCGCGTTCCGTGAACTGGCGCACCGCGACGCCGCCGCCCGGCACTACTTCAAGCAGCCCTTCGGCCACCAGTTCCGCGGTCGCGGTGCGGATCGGCATGCGGCTCACACCGAGCTGCCGGGCCAGTTGCACTTGATTGAGCCGGGAACCTGACGGTATCTCGCCCAGTGCGATCGCCAATCGAAGCCGGTCGCGCACACCACGGACCAAAGCCGTGGTGTCGCGTGGGGGCAACTCGCCGAGTACCGAATCTCCGGGGCCGAAGCCTAGCAGATCAGCGCCCTCGACTATTTGCTCAGACATTGGTTAACCTCCCGCTGTGTCAGTGGACGCTGGGCGGCGATGGATAATCCCACACAGCGACGGTCGTGCAGGCCGCTGGCGACCCTAACACAACAGTATACTGCCAGTGCGTGATTCTGGATCCAAGATCCATGCGTTTTTTGGGGATCAGACTGCAGGAACGGGATTTACCGATGGACGAGCTGTGGAACAGAGCACCAAAGGACTACGAGGAGGTCCTGTTCAGACGAAGCTTTACTACGTTGTTTGGATTAAGCAGGGACCGCTACCATTTCAGAATCCTTATAGAGAACCGACCGGAATGAGCGGTCGACGCGGGCGGCCCACCGCCCATGACGGTATTCAACTTCGATGGGATGCTTGAAAGCCGCCGTGATGTTCTCGCTGCTAATTGTCTTCGCTGCCGGCCCTGCGGCAACCGTCTGACCGTCGGCGATTACCAGGGCATGGCTGGTAGTTGCTGGCAGTTCTTCCAGGTGGTGGGTGACCAGGACGGATGCCATGTTTGGGTGGGTTCGAGTCAGGATGTCGATGGTTTCCAGCAGTTGTTCCCGGGCGGCGATGTCCAGTCCGGTGCAGGGTTCATCAAGCAGTAGCAGCTTTGGAGCGGTGATAAGAGCCCGGGCGATCAAGGTCCGTCCGCGCTCCCCTTGGGACAGGGTCGGCCAGCATGCTGCTGCCTTGTGGATAAGGCCCATTTCGTCGAGCAGGGCATCGGCGCTGTTAGATTCTTCGGGGGTGGGCTTCCATCGTGCCGACAAATGGTTGCTACCAGTTAGGCCAGTGAGGACGACCTGTCGGATCGTCAGAGGCGAAAGGATGTTGTGTCGCGGGTTAACGTGACCGATGAAACGGCGCAGGGCCTGCAGTTCCACCCTGCCCAGGCGTTCACCCAGTACCCGGACTGTTCCTGAACTTGGGTGGTTCACGGCTCCACAGAGTCCCATCAAGGTGCTTTTTCCCGCCCCGTTCGCACCAAGCAATGCCCAGTGCTCTCCCACTCCGACAGACAATGAAACCCCGCTGATGATTTCCTGACTTTCACGGCGGAAGGTTACATCCTCCAGCTCAAGTACACGTTCACTGTTCGGCTGATTGTTCATACGTACGCCTCCTAGGCTTTGTCGCTGGCACCCGGTCTGGTGCTCTCAACCTCGGTGCCGATAAATCGGGCATTACATAGTCAACGCCCCCTCCGCGGTGAAGCAGCTCTGGCGTCCTCAGCTTACCCGGGCGGTTTTAGCGCCCAGGTTCCGGCGGTGCGTTCTTCGACCCACTGACCCGGCCCGACCTTGGGCCCGAGTCATGGCCGTGACGGTAGCTCCTCGCCGGCTTAATGGCGTTATCGTGCGATGATAACGTCGAGCCTCCGTGGGCCGTGAACGCCTTCGACGCGTTCGAGTTCGATGTCGCTCGTAGCGCTCGGTCCGCTGATCATCGTGAGGGGCCGGGTTCCGTCGATCCGGCGTAGCGCCTCTGGCAGGATGCCGACAATGTCGGTGGCCTTCACGACGCAGATATGGTGGTCTGGGACTAGGCTGATGGCGCGGCGGCCCTGGTTCGGGCTGCCATCCAAGATAATGGTCCCGGTTACGGCGACGGCGACAGCGCTGCCGGTCACGACGGCGTCAATGCCGTCGAGTTCCGCAACGGTCAACGGTGCGGAGTCGGAATCGAACCGGCCGCGGCCAGCGCCGCGTACGTCGTCAAGTTTTGCGAGCCAGCCGCCGTCGAGCCCGGTGGGCACAACGTAGCTGTGCGCGGAGGCGAGGAGTTCTGCAATCCGTGCCGACACCTGGGCGGCCTCGACCACGCAGACCTGTGCCTTGTAGTCGATCAGGCGGTCCACCAACAGCTCGATCAGTGCCTCTTCGTCCAGCCCGGAACTTTTCCGGTATCCGCGTGGAATCTGGGGGGCCTCCGGGTTGTCTTTAAGTGCGGCGCGGATTCGGCCTAGGATTTCTTCGCGTGCGCTCATCGCTGGTCCTCCTTTTCGGGTGAGGGGGCGGGGGCGGCGTCGATCTTTGGTCTCCGGTGTTCCTTCGCCCACCAGGTGCGGAAAGACTGCGGCGGGGGCGCCGGGATGTCCCGGCTTTGAGTCCAGCCGGCGGCGATGCCAGGCAGCTTGGTGATTTTCTTAGCGGGGCCGGTTGCCAGACGCCCCAGAGGCAGGCCCTTTTCGAGCAGGCCCAGCCGCTTACCCGAGGACAGTGCCCAGGAGGCGGCCTTCATCCCCGCGTCCATCTGAGTGGGTATTTTCTTTTTCCCGCGCTTGCTGTCCACATCCAGGCTGCGCAAGTGCACGAGGATGTCGGGGATGTTGATTTTTACCGGGCAGGCGTCGTAGCAGGCTCCACATAGTGAGGAAGCATAGGGCAGAGAATTGTTCTCTTCGGCCTGGATGCCTGTCATCAGCGGTGAGAGGATCGCCCCGATGGGGCCGGGGTAGGTGGAGCCGTAGGCGTGTCCGCCGGTTCGCTCGTACACAGGGCAGACGTTCATACAGGCGCTGCAGCGGATGCAGTGCAAGGCAGAGCGTCCCATCTCATCGGCGAGGGCGGCGCTGCGGCCGTTATCGAGGAGCACCAGGTGCACGGTCTGGGGCCCATCGCCTTCGGTGACGCCGGTCCAGAGCGACGTGTACGGGTTCATCCGTTCCCCGGTGGAGGAGGGCGGGAGTAACTGCATGAAGACTTCAAGGTCCTGCCAGGTGGGCAGCAGCTTCTCCACGCCCATGACGGTGATCAGCGTCTCGGGCAAAGTCAGGCACATGCGGCCGTTGCCCTCTGACTCAACGACGGCGAGGGTGCCGGAATCGGCAAGCGCAAAGTTGGCGCCGGACACCGCCACCCTGGCAGTGAGGAACTTGCGGCGGAGATGTGCCCGAGCGGCCGCGGCCAGCACGGCCGGGTCGTCGGTAAGCTTCGGATCCACGCTGGGCATTTCCCGCAGGAAGATATCGCGGATTTCGGTGCGGTTCTTGTGGATCGCTGGGACGAGGATGTGGCTGGGTTTGTCGTGGTCAAGCTGGACAATGAGCTCGGCCAGGTCGGTTTCGAAGGCACTTATCCCCTGCCCCTCAAGGTACTCGTTGAGGCCTATTTCCTGCGTGGCCATGGACTTGATCTTGACCACTTCGGTTTCGCCGGTCTCCCGGATCAGTCCGGCCACGATGGCGTTTGCTTCGCCCGCATCTCGGGCCCAGTGGATGACGCCGCCTCGGGACGTGAAGTTTTCCTCGAACTGTTCGAGGAGTTCTGGCAGTCGTGCCATCACAGCTTCCTTAATGGCGGACCCGGTGTCGCGCAGGTGCTCCCAGTCGGGCAGTTCGGAGATCACCTGTATCCGCTTGTCGCGGATGGTGTGGGTGGCGTGGCCGAGGTTGACCCGGAGCTGGGCGTTGCCGAGCTCGCGGTGAGCGGCCTTCGGGAAGGACTCGGAGGCGTGCAGGTTGCCGGTGCCATAGACCGGGAGGGAGGGCATGCCCAGGAAGGTGCTCATCGTGTTGCCTTTCGGGTTGAGACACGTATATCGCCGGTGACGGACGCCGGTTCCTCCACAGTGCTGGCAAGGATTTCTGCAAGATGCAGGGTGGTGACATCACTGCCTTGGCGGGAGAGGCCGCCGCCGATGTGCATCAGGCAGGAGGCGTCGCCGCCGGCGCATAGAGTGGCGCCAGTGGCGATGATTTTGGCTGTTTTGTCCTTTAGCATGGCGGAGGAGACATCGGCGTTCTTCATCGAGAACGTCCCACCGAAGCCGCAGCACTGGTCAGCTTCCGGCAGTTCCGCTAATTCGATCCCCACGACGCTGCCCAGCAGCTGAGCCTGACGGTCCCCGAGCCGGAGCAGGCGCATACCGTGGCAGCTGGGGTGGTACGTAACGCGGTGCGGGAAGTAGGAGCCGAGCTGGCCGCCGGCGTCGGTGATACCGAGAACGTCCACGAGTAGTTCGGAGAGTTCATAGACCTTCGCACCGACTGCGGTGGCGCGTTCTTCCAAGGCGGTGTCTCCGCACGATCGGGCGACCATGGGGTGCTGGTGCTTCACTGAGGCAACGCATGAACCTGACGGGGCGACGGCGACATCGTAATCCTCGGCGTCGAATGCAGCGACGTGGTTTGCGATGACAGGGACTGCCTCCTTAAGGTAGCCGCTGTTGACATGCATCTGCCCGCAGCAGGCCTGGCCTGACGGGAACACAACTTCGTGCCCCAGCCGTTCCAGGATCTTCACGGTAGCCCGCGCTGTGGCGGGGTACATCGCATCCACGATGCACGTAGCGAACAAAGCGATTCGCATGGGAACCTTTCGGACTTAGGGTTTGTGGCCTGACCATATACCATCTTCTCGGTAAATCAATGCACCACAGATGCGACCAGACTGTCGCGGCCGACCTCGGCGTTGTTCATGATCGTCGCCTGCGGCAGGGCTGCCAGGATCGGCGCGCACCACGTACCCGTCCTGGATGCTGGTGCGGTCACCAATAGTGATCGACGTGGTGTCAGCGTGGATCACGAATTTGTACCAGATGCTGACCTCGGATCCGGGATGACCGCACCGATCACCACCGCGGATGTGCTGTTCAATTTCGGAGGCAAGCCACTGCTTCTTGAGCCGGGCCGACGCTGTGGTCGCCGGTGACCATGCCATCGAGATAGAGAGCACAGAGCGTAATCTGAACGCCGAGAACGCAGCGGTCAGGCTCGTTGAGCCGTGTTCGTCGCCGATGATGGTCAACTGCACTGCCTTCTCCGGCGTGGTTGTCTCCGCCTTGCATCTGCGCCATCGGGCGAGCGGAGCAGGTCCGTAAACTCCGGGGTTGCGAATGGTTGACCGCTATCCCGGAGTTTACGGGACGGCAAATGCCATTTGGCCTGGCGTCACAGGTCGAGGACGAGCCTGCCGCTCTTCGAGCGTGAGCAGCACAGCATCATGACCTCGTTGGACTGTTTCTCCTGGTCCGTGAGGTAGGAGTCCCGGTGGTCGGGAGTGCCGTCGAGGACCCCGGTTTCACAAGTGCCGCAGATTCCCTCACGGCACGAGGTGGGGACGTGGATCCCTGCCGCTTTGAGCGCATCGACAATGGATTCCTTGGCATTGACGGCAACGACGATGCCCGCCTCATCCAGCTCGACCTCGAACGCGGTGTTCTCCCCGTTCAAGGCACCGGCTTTCGGCCGGAACCGCTCCAGATGCAGCGATCCTGTAGGCCAGCTCTGGCAGCGTTCCTCGACTGCGTCGAGGAGCACACCGGGACCGCAGCAGTACACCGCCACATTTTCCCGAGGGGTTCCGAGAAGCGCCTCGAGATCGATGATTCCGCAGTTGTCCTGTGGCCAAAAAGTCACCTTGTTCCCGTGTTCGGCGAGTACGCGGGTGAAGGCCATGGAGGACTCAGCCCGTCCGCCGTACACGAGCCGCCAAGGTACCGCGTTCGCCTCGCATCGCGCGATCATCGGCAGGATCGGCGTGATGCCGATACCGCCAGCGATGAAGAGGTACTCCTTCTCCTCGACCAAGTGGAAGTTGTTCCGGGGCCCGCGGACTCGGAGCCGGTTTCCGACCGCGAGCTGCTCGTGTACCCATTCCGAGCCGCCCCGGCTCTCGGGTTCGCGCAGTACTGCGACGCGCCAGATGCTGTTGTCGTCGGGGTCACCACACAGTGAGTACTGGCGTTCGAGCTCGGGGGAGAGGAGCAGGTCGATGTGTGATCCGGGTTCCCACTGCGGCATTTTGTCCCCATCGGCGGGCGCGAGATCGATAGACCGGACTCCATGGGCTTCGTTGGTGATGTTGACGATGATCGTCTCGAATTCGGTGACGTCACTGTCATGAGAATGTGTTTTTACCGAGGTATGTGTGTTCACTGATGCCATCCGTAGAAGAGAATCGACTTAGGGATCTGGCTGACCGCGTGGGCGATCGGCGTTGTGGCGACCGCAGCGAAGTCGGGGGCGACTTCTCCTTGGCGCCGTGCCGGGTCGGTGAGATGATTGGGAATCGGTGTCACCGACCCGGCGACAGGGCGAATGTTTGCGGCTATGCCGTCGAAGCGGACTGAGTGACGGCGCACGGGGCTGTCGGCACCTTCTTGCCTTGGGTGCCGGCGCGTCGTCGGCTGGTGTCGACGACAACGACGTCACCCTCGACGGAGATGGCGTACCCCTCCATCACGTGCGGCCCCTTCTGCATCCCCCCATCGGGATCGACCACTTCTTCAGGCGAGCCGGGGATGACCTCCACCTCGTATTTGCGCACCTTGGTGTTGCGGGGATCGTACCAGGACTCTCCCGTGCGGACGTTGAACTCCCATTGGTGCCATGGGCACCGCAGAGACCGTCCCCGCTCGTATTCGATGCTCTGATCAGGGCCTTCGGACGCCGATACACCGAAGATGGTGCCGTAGGCCGCGAGCTCGGCGCCAGCGTGCGGGCACTGGTTCAGCAGCGCGAAGTACTCGCCGTCGAGGTTGAACACCCCGATCGAGCGGCCTTCCAGTTCGATGATCTTTCGCTGGCCTGGCTCGATTTCGTTTGCGCTGGCCACTACATATTTAGTCATGATTCGGTCACCTCGAGTCCGAAGAATTGCTGGCCGTTCTTACGAAGAATCTTGTCCCGCAGCTCCTTCGGAAAGCTCGGGGGGAAGACCGTTTCCGGGGAGTCGAAGTCGAAGTGTGGGTAGTCGGACGCGTAGAGGACATTGTCCGCGCAGAACTCTTCGATCATCTCGACCAGGTGCGCAGGATCGTCCGGCTCGTCGATCGGCTGGGTCGAGGCCCAGATGTGATCCTGGATATATTCGAGCGGCCTGCGCTGCAGGTTGACCTCGCTGCGCAGTGTCTTCCAGTGGTACTCGAGCCGCTGGAGCAGCGACGCGAAATGGACCACATTGCCCTCGACGAACATGATCTTCAGTTCCGGGAACCGGTCGAAGGTGCCCGTCAGGATCAGACTCAGGATCTGGGATTGGAAACTCTGCACGTGCCCGACGTGATACTCCGTGTGGTACGACGTCCAGCCGGTACCAGTGTTGGCGTGTCCGCCACCGGTGGACAGGTGGAACTGGAACGGCAGTCCGGCCTCGATGGCTGCCTCGTACAGCGGCCAGTAGCGGCGGCTACCGAGCGGTTCGAGGGTTTTGCTCAGGCCCAGGATCGAGACCACACCGGGGTCGGAGCCGACCCGTTTGATCTCCTTGATCGCGAACTCGGGGCAATCAAGGGTCACCGGGATGGCCGCGCGCAATCGCGGTTCCGGGTACACCAGGTGCTCGAGCTGCCAGTCGTTGATCGCGGTGCACAGCGCCGCACCGAGCTCCGGGTTCAGCGCCTGGGACGCCGGGTTGAGGGTCTGCCCGCCGGGTGCCAGGCACTGCAGGACACCGAGCTGGACATTGTGCAGATCCAGTAACTGCTCCTGGATGAGTCCGAGGTCCGATCCTGGATAGCCCGACTCCGGCCATGCGTCGGCACGCATTGCGCCGCCGTACATCTGCGGGTACTCGCCGATGGACTGCAAGCCGTTGGTGGTGCGCACACCGTACTCGCGGACATGATCCTGCCACTTCTTGGGCAGGTAGGTGTTGATCAGCCCTTCCTTCGGTGTCGGGTGGATGTCGACATCGATCACTCCGGTGTCGACGATGGGAGCACCCAAAGTGCCAGGAGCAGAGACGCTTTCGATGATGGTCATGCCTATTCTGCCTTTCCTGAGGAGGTGGGGACTACGAGGTTGTAGAGATCTGAGGCGTTGTGCCGGTAGATGCGGTCTAGCAGTCCAACGTCGGTTGTTCCGGCCTCGATGTCACGCGACCCGGAGTGATGGTTGTGCGGATAGTCGCTCGAGTACACGAGCATCTGGTCCGAGCCCATCCGACTGACGATGTTGTCGAGCCGGCCGGGCTCCTCGGCGCCATCTGAGGGGGCGGTGGTGAAGCGAACGTGCTCACGGATCAACTCCGACGGCAGACGGTCAACCCAAGGCAGGTCGGGACGGTAGCTTTTCCACAACTTGTCGAATTTCCACAGGAACGGCGGGAGCCAGTTGAAGCCCACCTCGGTCACGACGATCTTGGTGGCCGGGAATTTCTGCAGGATGCCCTCGGAGACGATCGAGCAAAGCTGGGCTTCGAGGTTCGCCTGCTGGCCCACGTACCACTCGAGGTACGTCGTCGGCCAACCGACTGACGTCGGCGCTTGGCGGAAGACCCCACCGATATGGATAGCGACGGGCAGGCCGGCCTTCTCGGCGGCTTCCCAGATCGGCCAGTTGATCTCGCGGCCGAGAAGGAGCTCCGACTGCCCGAGGACCAGGACTTGGACGAACCGGTCGTCCTGGGCCGCCCAGTACGCGATCTCCTCAGCGGCGGCTCGGGGCGTGCCCATCGGAACGACGATCGAGGCCCGCAAACGAGGATCGTGGTCGAGCCATTCCCTCGCTATCCAGGTGTTCAATGCCCGCGCATGGGCCGCTTCGCGGCGTGGCTGATGGATCTGCTGGACGGCATACAGGCAATTCAGGATCGCGAAGTCCGTGAACCCATCGGCGAATACATCTTTGACCAGGGCCTCGACGGTTGTAGCAGCCCGACCTTCCTCGTCCAGGGTAGCGTCGAGGCGCTGCGCAATGGCCGAACCACGTGGATGATAGTTCGGTTCGTATGTCGGCGACAGTGCCGCGGTGAGCTGGTCGGCCCAGTACTCATCCAAGTACGGGAGGAGCGCAGTCGACGAGGCAAGAATGGGGTGCACGTCGCAGTCCACTACTGCTGGGCGAACGGACTGTGTCACGGCGGGGGCATTCTCGGCTAAAACGTTTGTAGCCATGGTTTTTAACGCACCTAACCTTTCCGATGGCTCGCGAAAGCACGCGAGGTTGAACATGGCCGGCTACAAGGCTGACTTTGTGCCGGGAGCTGCAGAGCATAGGCCGTGGAAGCGAAATTCCATCCACGACCGGGTTGGGTCGGCTTCGAAAGCGTTAATTGCGTTCGGCGCTTTCGGATACGGGGAAATTCTTCAGGTTCAATCGAGCGACTATGGTTCCTCTCCAACCTTCAGTTCCTCCCCACCGGTGGTTCAGCGTCATTGACGTTCTCGTAAAATTGTTAGACTCATCACAACGTGGATCCAGAGTCCAGGATACAAAAATTGTCAGCTTTCGCCAAGGGGGCGACGAGATTCATCTAAAGTGCTCGCGAAATGGGGTGTGTACCTCATTTGGGAAATGCTCGTTTAAATCCGTGGTGCACTGGCTGCTGGGACCATGGCGGATGGGTCAACGATTGTGGCGACGAAGATCACGAAGAAGGACGCGCGTTAGTACCGGTGGTTTCGTGCTCTTGCAGGTATTCGATGCGTTTTCTCGACAGGGCGGGGGCCTTGAGCGCCTTGGCCGTCTCGTGCAGCGCCACCAGTCGGAGGTCTTAGCTGGACGCGTATTGCAGGAAGGCTTTGACCGCGGTCAGGCGCAGGATCACGGTCTTTGGCTGGTAGTTCTGCATCCAGACCCGCCATTCCTTGATGAACCGTCGTTCGAAGTGATCGAAGTAGATGTCCCTGCGTTCGATGTGCTGCTCGCCGACAGGGTAGTCCACGAAGCATCCAAGGAGATGCGGTAACTTTCGATCGTTCTTGGGGACAACGCTCTGACCTTGGGCATGTATTCGTGTAGGTAGTTGCGCGCGTATCCCAAGAAATTCGGGGTATCGCTGCGGGCGTCGTGTTTCATTCGAATCCGACCTTGGGCAGTATTCCCTGGCCTTCACGGGTCAGCTCGGCGTAGCCGTCCATGAAATCCGGAGACGTATGGATGTAGTAGTAGGTGCTGTTCAGCGATGCGTGGCCCATGTAACGGGTCAGGTAGGGCAGCATGGCGTTGACGTCAGTGCCTTCGGCCATCCACCGTTCGATGTTCGCATAGGCGAAGTGATGGCGAAATGCATAGGGCGTCGGTTGCTTGCCTTCAAGGGCCGGGGAAGCCCGACCTGGGCCCAAATCCTACTGAACATGATCCCAACTATGGATGCCGTTACCGGGTTCCCCGCGGGGAGGCGAAGAACGTGGTGCGTTTGTCGCCCAAGGCTCGTTCCAGTGTTGATCGTTAGCAGCCAGGATCTCCAGGACCTGATCGGTGACGGGAGGCTGTCGGCCGCGTTTGGCCTTGGAGCAGTTGTGCTCAGCGCTGCGACGACCCATTTATGCGCACGGTTCCTGATGGCGATGTTCTCTGTCCAGCCGGTGAAAATGTCAGTGGCCGTCAGTGTCCAGGCGTGCTCTCCTTTGAGCCTGTGGCCGCAATGGGCGACCAGATCGATCTCGAAGAAGCTGGACTCCTGCTCCATCTCATCCATGGCCTGGCGTACCTGCAGCGACGAGCGCAGCGTCGATCCGGGTGCGGTTGCGGACACGGCCTGCGGATACCGGGCGTCCTTGGCGGGTTTGAGCCGCCGGTCGATGGTCGCCGGGCTCATCGCCACCAGCTGTCCGCGCACGTGATCGGTGAGCCGGGATGCGACCGGTTCCAGCTCTCCGAAGCGTTCCAGGCTGGCCAGCGAATCGGACTTAATCGGCGCCAGCTACGTACCGCAGGGCTCTCCCATCTTCGTCCAGATCAGCTGCAGCACCTTGAGCGTGTCATAGCCGTACGTACGCGGCCGTGGAGCGCGTTTGGTTGCGCCGGCCCGGCCCTTGCGCTGATCGTCAGCTCGTCCAGGATCCGGCCTTTGTCTGTCTTGGACGCGCGCCGGTACTCACGCGCGTCCTTCTTCGTGATCTCTTTTTTCGTCTCCATCGACAATCGTTGACCCATCCGCCATGGTCCCCGCAGCCCGACACTGCGCCATGGATTTACGCGAGCATTTCCCAAATGAGGCACACACCCCATTTCGCGAGCACTTTAGAGAGTCTCGTCGCGCCATTGGCACCGTTCACCGCGTAATGTATCCTGGATCCACGTTTAGGCGCTGCTCGGCGGACCACGAACCTCTTAGAACGCCCGCGGCGGACCACAAGTCCTGCTCAGAACGCTCCCGGACACGCCCGGTGTGAAGAGATTATGGCGCGATCAGCGCTGGTGGCAGAGGCGGCGGCAAGCCGATTGCGGGGCTCCGTTCGCGCCGCATTTATCAGGAAGAAGGAAGTACTTTGGCAGCGAAGATCTTTTACGACGATGACGCCGATCTGGGCGTTATCCAGGGACGGAAAGTTGCCGTCATCGGATATGGCAGTCAGGGGCATGCGCACGCGTTGAGCCTCCGCGATTCGGGCGTCGACGTACGTGTCGGTCTCCTGGAAGGGTCGGAGTCCCGGGCCAAGGCGGAGAAAGAAGGGTTGCGGGTGCTCACCCCAGCTGCAGCGGCTGCCGAGGCGAATGTCATCTCGATCCAGGCACCTGACACAGTCCAGCGGTCGCTGTATACGCAGGATATCGCCCCTAATCTCCAGCCCGGTGACGCGCTGCTCTTTAGTCACGGTTTCAACGTGCGATTCGGTTACATTACCCCGTTGGAGGGAATCGACGTGGCACTGGTCGCTCCGAAGGGGCCCGGCCACTTGGTCCGCCGCCAGTTCGCGGACGGCCACGGCGTGCCGTGTCTGGTGGCGGTCGAAAGTAATGCCTCGGGCAAGGCCCTCGAACTAGGCCTGTCCTACGCCAAAGCAATCGGCGGGACCCGGGCCGGGGTGATCGAGACGACCTTCGCGGAGGAAACCGAGACCGACCTGTTCGGTGAGCAGGCCGTGCTGTGCGGCGGCGCCTCAGCCCTGATCCAAGCCGGCTACGACACGCTGGTCGATGCCGGATACCAGCCGGAGATCGCCTATTTCGAGGTGCTGCACGAGCTCAAGCTAATCGTGGACTTGATGTACGAGGGGGGTATCGCGCGGCAGCGTTATTCCTGCAGCGATACCTGTGAGTACGGAGACCTGACTCGCGGTCCCCGCATCGTCAACGACGCCACGCGGGCGGAGATGAAGAAAATTCTTGCCGAGATTCAGGACGGCACCTTTGCGACGGATTGGATCGCCGAAGACGACAACGGGCGCCCCAACTTCCTGCGCCTGCGGGCCGACGGGAAGGCGCACGGCATCGAGGAGGTCGGCCACAAGTTGCGTGGTCTGATGTCGTGGGTTGACCGTCCAATCACCGAGACCGTTTGAGGTCAAGCGGGATACGGATCCGCTCTCGCGCGTTCGTATCCTGCTCATCAGCCGGGCGGGATGTTCGGGACCAAGCGGGCGACTTCTCCGCGCGCGGTCTCGACAAGGTGATCGCATACCGTCGTCACGCGCTCGGTATTCAGCAGGCGGGTCGGAACGATCATCCAGAAGCTGCGTTGGGCGCGGACATGGGCGTGTAAGACCGGGCGCAATCGCGGGTCGTTGTGAGCGAGGAAGCAGGGAATAAGAGCCATCCCGACACCGCTGGCCGCCGCTTCGAGTTGAGCGAAGAGGTTTGTGGTTCGAAAGACGATGTTCGCCTTGGTCGCGATGTCTTGGGCGCTCTGCAGTTCAGGTAGCTCAAGCAGCGATTCGACGAACCATACGATGTCATGCGAGGCCAGATCCTCTGGTTCGGTGATCGGGGGATGGTCGGCGAGATAGCGCGGGCTTGCGTAGAGCCGCAAGTCATAGTCGCACAGATGCATCATCTTGAATCCCGGTCTCTCCGGCCGATGAAGGGTGACCGCGATGTCGAACTCCCCGACTCCGTAGCTGAGGAGGTCACTGGTAGTGACCAGTTCGATCTCGATCGCCGGATGTTCGGTTCGGAGCCGGGCCAGCCCCGGTGCGATTACCGTGCCGCCGAAGCCATCAGTGGCGACGATACGCACCGTGCCCTGAGGGCTATGTTTGCGGTCACTGATGGCTGCGCGAGCGGAATCGGACTCTGATTCGATTCGCTGGGCGTAGGGCAGCAGACGCTGCCCGGCGCTGGTGAGGATCCAGCCCCCCGGCGTCTTGTCGAACAGCCGGACGCCAAGATCCTTTTCAAGAGCACTGACCCGCCGCCGGATTGTTGTGTGCTCTACGCCGAGCCGTTGGGCAGCGACGGCGAGCTTCCCATAGCGCATCAGAGCGAGGAAGTACCGCAGATCTTCAAGGTCCATGCTGTTCATTTTTGCACACTTGACATGCACAGGTCCCTCTTGCCGTGCACGCATGCCTCCTTGATAGTGAATTGAGACACATCACTACAAACGAAAGCAGGATGAGATGACCGTAATCGGATTCATCGGACTAGGCACGATGGGCGGGCCCATGGCCGCAAACCTCGTCAAGGCAGGATACGAAGTGAAGGGATTCGACCTCGTCCCGGCCGCCTGTTACCGCGCAGTTGAGGACGGGATCAAAGTCACCTCATCAGCGGTCGAGGCCGCAGACGGCGTCGATGTCCTGATCACGATGCTACCCAAGGGCGACCACGTCCGTCAGGCCCTATTGGTCGATAACGGCCCACTCTCGGTTCTGGCTCCGGGGGCGGTAGTTATTGACTCGTCATCGATAGACGTGCCGACTTCACGTGATCTGCACGAGCGCGGCGTGGAACTGGGGATCGACGTCCTCGATGCCCCGGTCTCCGGTGGCCTCGCCGGCGCCCAGGCCGGAACATTGACCTTCATGATTGGAGGTGCGTCCGAGATCGTGGAAAAGGTCCGACCGTTGTTCCAAGCCATGGGATCGCGCACTGTCCTCACCGGCGGACCCGGCTCCGGACAGGTCGCAAAGGCAGTGAACCAGATGGTGTTCGGCAGCAGCCTCGTCGCTCTCTCCGAAGCATTCGTCATCGCCGAACGGCTCGGGGTGTCCCCGCAGAACCTGTTCGACGTCCTGAGCACCTCCTCTGGAGATTGCTGGGCGCTGCACAACTTCTGCCCGCTGCCGGGACTGGTCGAGGGCTCGGCCGCCGACAACAATTACGCCCCGAAGTTCGCCGCAGCCCTGCTATCAAAGGACCTTGGCCTCGCCGCCACTGCGGCCGACAGCGCCGGCGTCGAGCTGGTCGTCGGACGCGGCGCGAAGGACAAACTCGACGAATTGTCCATCAACGACGGTCACCTGGACGCGTCCGCGGTAATCACGAAGGTTGGCCTCAAGTTGGCGGCCGCCGCAAGCGGCCCTATCTGAGGGCTTGTCGCACCAGGCGCCTAACGGGCCCTCACACGACTTATCCAGTACAAACGGAAGAGATCAAGAATGGCTACAGTAACTGCCCAGCTCGCTGACGAGTATCTGAACCTGGTCGATGGCCAGTGGGTCGGCGCCCGTAACGACGAATGGATCCCTGTCGAAAGTCCCCGAGACCGGCAGACGATCGCCCGCGTGCCCCGCGGCGGGGAGAAAGACATCGCCGACGCGGTCAACGCCGCCAGTCGCGCTTTCCCGGGCTGGCGGGACACCGCGCCACGCGCTCGAGGACGCCTGCTGCAGCAGATCGCTGACGCCCTCGAGCCGCATGCCGAACGGATCGCGCGGATCATCTCGCTGGAGAACGGCAACGCGCTGCGCACCCAGTCGCGTGGGGAAGTGAACTTTGCCATCGACGTCTTCCGTTACTTCGGATCGGTCGCCGGCGAGATCAAGGGCGAGACGATCCCGCTCAACCCCTCGGTGCTCGACTACTCACGACGGGAGCCGCTCGGTGTAGTCGGCGCGATCACTCCGTGGAACGCACCGGTGCAGCTGGCTGTAATGAAGATCGCTTCTGCGCTTGCCGCTGGAAACACGTTGGTGCTCAAGGCCGCCCAAGACGCACCGCTCGCCGTCCTCGAGATAGCCAAGATCGCCGACGAATTCCTGCCGCGGGGCGTGTTGAACGTGATCGTCGGATACGGAACCGAAGCGGGCGAGGCCCTGATCTCGCACCCGGACGTACGGAAGCTGTCGTTCACTGGATCCACTGCAGTCGGTTCCCGGGTGATGACCGCCGCATCCGACAGGATTATACCGGTCTCCCTCGAATTAGGCGGGAAGAACCCGCAGATCGTATACCCGGACGCCAACGAGGAGTGGGTAGCACAGGGCACCATCACCGGCATGCGCTTCGCCCGCCAGGGCCAGTCCTGCACCGCCGGGTCACGCCTGTTCGTGCACAAGAGCATCCTCGACTCCTTCGTCGGGAAGGTCACGACGAATCTGGCACAGCTGAAGGTCGGCGACCCGCTCGACGAGGACTCCGATATCGGCGCGATCGTCAATAAGAAGCAGTTCGACCAGGTGTGCGGTTACATCGAAGACGGCCTGAACCGCACCACCACTACCGCCGCGATCGGCGGGCTACCGCCGACCGCCGGATCGCTCTCGGAGGGCTACTATGTGGAGCCCACCGTCATCGTCGGGGTGGAAAACGAGTGGCGTATCGCGCAGGAAGAGATCTTCGGCCCGGTGATGTGCGTGATTCCCTGGGAGGACGAGGACGACGTCATCCGCATGGCCAACGACACACATTACGGCCTGTCCGCGTTCATCTGGACCCACGACATCGGACGTGCTCTGCGTGCCGCCCATTCGATCGAGGCCGGCTGGGTCCAGGTCAACCAGGGTGGCGGGCAGGTACTCGGCCAGTCCTACGGTGGATACAAACGTAGCGGCATCGGGCGGGAATTCTCCCTCGAGGGCATGATCGAAGGCTTCACTCAGCGTAAGCACGTCTCCATCGAGACCACCCGCTGACCCGCACCGGCGATGGGTGGGTGCTGCCGCAGCGACGATTTGGAGTCTGCGGCAGCACTGAACCGACTTAGCCCACCAAGCCCGCACGCCCGGCTGCCGATGGGCGTGCGGGCTTAACCTCCCTGCCTCCGTCTGTCCCCTCACCGCTTGACCGTCACAGACTCCCGGCCCGTACCGCTGACCGCATAGGCCGAGGCACACGGGCGAACCCTTCTCGCCCCGCCCGTTTGAGATCAACGAACGGGGTGGATCACTGCAACCGCAAGGAAGAACAGGAACATGACCATTACCCAGGAGCCGACCAGGGCGACCGATCCGAAACTCACCCTGCGGCAGTTGCTCGAGAGCGATCCGCCAGCAGATGCCGTAACCGACCGCGTGGCCCTTCAACGGCAAGGGAGTGTCGCAGTGGTCACCTTGAGCCATCCGCAGGCCCACAACGCGCTGGCCATGGCGAGCTGGCAACAGCTCAAGTCGGTATTCGACGGCCTGGCACACGATCCGACACTGCGTGCCGTCGTGATCCGCGGCGCCGGTTCCAAAGCATTCGCCGCCGGCGCCGATATCAAGGAGTTCCCCCGGACCCGGATGACGGCCGCTGACGCCACCCGCTATAACGAATTTGTCGCCCAGACCCTCCGCGCCGTGGCCGCTGTCCCCGTGCCCGTCATTGCCGCAGTGCATGGTTTGGTTGTGGGAGGCGGCTGCGAGTTGTCTACCGCATGCGATGTACGCATTGCCACCGCGGAGGCCCGATTCGGTATCCCGATCGGCAAACTCGGTGTCATCCTCGGCTACACCGAGGCCGACGCCGCCGCCCGGCTGATCGGCCCGGCAGGCCTGAAGTACCTCCTCTTCAGTGGTGAGCTGATCAATGCCGAGGATGCCCAACGGCTGGGACTAGTGCAGAAAATCGTCCCACCCCGTGAACTCGCCACTGTCACTGCGAACCTCGTTGCACAGATCTGCAGCCAGTCAGCCGTCACCATGCGCGCGTCGAAACTTGTCGCAGACATGCACGGACGCGCCCTCACCGCGGCGGACACCGAACTGCTGTCGCGCCTCAGTGTCGAAGCCTACGAAGGCGAGGACCTCAAGGAAGGAGTGGCTGCCTTCTCAGAGGGCCGCCGCCCCGTATTCAACCAGCAGGAAGAGAATTAACATGGCTGCACTCGACGGAATCCGCGTTATTGACCTCACCCGCTATTTGTCCGGGCCCACGCTGACCATGCAACTCGCTGACCTCGGAGCCGACGTCATCAAGATCGAAACCCTGCCCGTCGGTGACCCCTCGCGCCAGTCCGGCCCGTTCCAGGATGATGAGAGCGTCTATTACATGGCCTCCAACCGGAACAAGCGGTCGATTGCCCTTGACCTGCGCACCCCGGAGGGCATGGAGGCGTGCAAAGAACTGATCCGGACCGCCGACGTGTTCGTCCAGAACTTCAAACCGGGCACCACCGACAGCATGGGACTGAGTGTCGAAGAACTCCACGAACTCAACCACCGGCTCGTCTACGTCTCGCTCAGCGGATTCGGACAACGCGCCCCGGGCTCGGAACTGCCCGGATTCGACCAGACGGCCCAGGCGATGTCCGGGCTGATGAGCATCACCGGCACCACCGAGACCGGCCCCCTGCGTGCGGGTATCGCGGTCGCTGACTCGGTCACCGGAGTATTCGGGGCGGTCGGTGTGCTAGCCGCACTCTACGAGCGCGAACGCACCGGTGTCGGGTCCGTCGTCGAGGGCTCATTAATGCAGTCAATGCTCACGATGCTCTCGTATCAGGCGCAAAAGTACCTCAGTCTCGGAGTCGTGCCCGGTCAGGACGGCAACGACCATCCCATCATGTTCCCGCAAGGCACCTTCGCTACCGCCGACGGCGCGATGACCTTGGCCTGTGGCAATGAGAAGATGTGGCACCGGCTATGCGAGGGGCTCGACCTTCAGTCCTACGAGAGCGACCAGCGATACGCCAACAACGCCGCCAGGATGAAGAACCGTGCCCAGTTGCGCCGGATCATCGAGGATGTCCTGGCGGCGAAAACGACCGATGAATGGCTCGATGTCCTGGCGGCTTCTGGCGTACCGTGCGGGCCCGTCTTGACCGTCGATCAGGCCCTCGACCACCCGGTCACCGCAGGCCTGGACATGGTTCAGGAGATCGAACATACGACCCTCGGCACGATGAAGGTCCTCGGGCAGGCGGTTAACATCATCGGGAGCGATAAGAACTGGTTACGCCGCCCACCGCCGCTCCTGGGCGAACACACCCGCGAGGTCCTCTCCGAGGCCGGTTTCAACGACCAGCGCATCGATGAGATGATCGCCGAAAGGCAAGCTCTGCAGTGGAATTAGGCACAATGACGGCCGCTCAGCACGGTCCGGGGACCAGACTACACAAAAAAGCATTTCCAAATTAGGGACGTAATCCCATAGATGATGGAGTCGAACGGCTTTAGCCCAGTATCGGGTAGTCATGTTCAGCATAAGCCCATGCCGCATGACCACGAGTCCCTGTTACCCCAACGCACTTCACCCATAGTTCATCCGAAGCTCGACGAGGAGCGATTCAATGGCAACACAACACTTGTCCGACCAAGGCGTCTTGCGCGCCCGAACGCGCCGTAAAGTACTGTGGCGTGTCCTGCCTTTTCTCATGGTGTGCTACTTCATCAGCTACGTAGACCGAAGCAACATCAGCTTCGCCGGACCTAACGGCATGAACCAATCACTTGGGCTGACTGCGACGACTTTCGGATTAGCCTCGGGCATTTTCTTCATCGGGTACATTCTCTTGGAAATTCCGAGCAACCTGGCTCTTCACCGGTTCGGCGCGCGCAAGTGGATAGCTCGCATCCTCATCTCCTGGGGCCTCATCGCCTCGCTCACCGCGTTCGTGCAGGATCCCACCCAGCTCTATGTACTTCGTTTTCTGCTCGGCGTGGCAGAGGCCGGCTTCACCCCTGGAATACTTTTGTACCTGACCTACTGGTTCGTTCAGAAGGACAGGGCACAGGCCTTTGCACTATTTCTCATCGGCATTCCGCTCTCCTCGGTCATCGGCGCCCCGTTGGCCACAGCGCTGATTCAATGGGGTCACAATGTGTTCTTTGACCTTGAGGGCTGGAGGTTCATGATCCTCATGACTGGCCTTCCGGCTGTCGTACTGGGCATTATGTGTTTCTTCTATCTCACTGACAGGCCCTCCCAGGCAAAGTGGCTGACGGACGAGGAGCGCAATCTTCTTATTCACGACCTCGCCGCGGAGGAAGGCACATACGTCCACCACAAGCTGCGTGCGGTTCTGCTCAACAGAAAGGTGTGGTTGCTTGGTCTCGGCTACCTCGGCCTGCTTTTTGGCATGTATTCCATCTCGTTCTTTCTTCCCACCATCATTAAGGGCTTCGAGCAGACGTTCGGCACCACATATTCTGTCTTTGAAATCGGGATGCTTACGGCCATTCCCTACGGCTTCGGCGCTGTCTTCACCATTCTTTGGTCGATGCATTCCCGCCGCACGAACGAGATCGCCGGACACGCCGCCATATCAGCCATGCTGGGTGCAACCGGCGTTCTCGTTGCTGTCTGGGCTTCGTCGCCGCTGGTCACGCTGATTGGGATCAGCATTGCTGCCATGGGACTGTGCTCCGGAATCCCGCTCTACTTCGGGCTTCCTACAAAGTTCCTCAGCGGAGTCGGTGCCGCGGCAGGCTTGGCCCTCATCAACATGATCGGCAATGCCGGCGGCTTCGGTGGTCCGTTCATCTTTGGATGGCTCCGTGACCTGACAGGTACTACCAGCGCCGGGATGTACGTCATCGCTGGATTCTTCGTCCTTGCCGCCGTTGTGGCCTTGCGAACCAAGCGCTGGACAACTCCGGTGAAAGCCGCCGAGCAGCCACACTCGCATACAGTTGGCTAGCCGCATCAATGAGCGCAAGAGGACGACAGTGAAAGCTTTGTGCTTTTGAGGGTCGGCGCGAGGCCCATAAGATTGGGCGATGCGCCGGCCATGTCCCCCAAAGCAGAGCCAGCCCCCCTTTATGTATTGCGAACGCCGGAAAACTGGCCAGCCTGCGCGCAGGGGCAGCAGATTAAATGGGTGATGGCGAAAGCGACCAGTTGAGATCAAATCAACGTCATCGACGTGTCAGCCGAGCCCCCGGCATGCAACTTTTTGAACAGCACTAGCTCGAAGTAGGCACTTTTCGCCCGTCCAAGTGCACGGCAGGATGTTCGCCACTGGCATGACATCGAGGTGGTAACAAAAACTTAAGGAGCAAATGATATGAGCGTAATTGCGTTCGTAGGGCTCGGCGCCATGGGAGGGCCCATGGCAACCAATCTCGTCCGGGGCGGTCATACGGTGAACGGTTTTGACCCGTCAGAGGAAGCTTGCTCGACAGCAGCCGTCAACGGCGTCCGAATCTTTGACCGCGCAGAAGAAACAGTCTGGAATGCTGATTTAGTCATTACAATGCTGCCCAGCGGATCATCGGTGCATAAGGTCTTGCTGGGTGACGCGGGACTCATTGCACTCGTCAAGCCAGGGACATTGCTGATTGATTCATCATCGATCGATGTCTCGACGTCGAAGGCTGTGCACGCGAGTGCGGAGACGGCAGGCGTGCACTGCCTCGACGCTCCGGTCTCCGGAGGAATCGCTGGAGCAGTCGCGGGCACACTGACCTTCATGGTTGGCGGCAGTGTCGAAGTCTTGGAGATGGCTCGCCCCGTACTGGACAGTATGGGAACCACAATCGTCCATGTGGGAGAGGGCGGCACAGGGCAGGCGGCTAAGACCTGCAACCAGATGCTGTTCGGTACGACGCTTACGGCGGTCAGCGAAATGTTCGTCCTCGCAACATCGCTGGGGCTCGACCACAAAGCCCTTTGGAACATAGTCACAAATTCGACAGGTGACTGCCGGGCCCTCAGACATTTTTGTCCTGCACCGGACGTTGTTCCCGGTTCGGCAGCCGACAATGACTACAAACCAGGCTTTTCGGCATCGCTCATGCTGAAGGACCTAAACCTCTCACTGATGGCCGCAGCAGCAACCGGCCAGAAACTGCCCCTGGCAGAATCTGCCGCCGACGCCTATTGCGACCTGGTCGCACAATTCGATGCGCTCGACTGCTCGGCAATCATCAAAGTCGTCCCCACGACTTCTAGGTAATAAAATAACTTCAGCCCGTACCAATAAGACCAGCGCCACCATGGGCCGTTAGCGGTCATGGAAAACTTACTCTTCGACATCCGGTGTGGATCAGAGGGTGAGGTCTGCCGGCAGCCAGGAGCATACGGAGGCGGGTAGTTGCGATCCGCGAGCGACGTAGAGTCCGACCAAGGGGCGCTACTTTGCCCATTGGGCAATTTGTGGAAAGCCGTCAGGATTTTCTCGCCTTCACGCCGTCCTAGGGGCTGTTGTTGGATGGGGGAAAGGACCTCCTCGACGACCAATGCCGAGTTGACGATGTGGAAGTCATCCAGCACTGCCACCGTGTTTACGGTTCCGCCCGGGGAATCATGTCAAGATGCCCGCTTCGATCGATTCCGTTGACTTCCGTCCCAAGCATTGTTAGTGTCACCACATCGTGGATCCAGAGTCCAAGATGCAATCCTTGTCGGAGTCGGCCATTGCGCCCACACTTCGATTTCCCTCAACGTAGAGGACCTGAACCATGGATCTGTTTGAATACCAGGCGCGATCTCTTTGAGGCACATGCTGAACCCGTGCTTGCAGGAATCGTTGCCTACACTCCAGAAGAAGCCAAAGCAGCAGCCGAAAAGATTGGCGCGTCAAGGTCGGCAAGACGCCGTCCGAGACCGCCCATCTCCTCTGTTCGATTTACCCGACGCGCCTCCACGACAAGAGCCAGGTGCCCATGCAATTCGGCATCGCCTGACCAAACTCCCTCGGATACGTCAGCTACTTGGGGAATGTAGCGATGGGATGCCCAAATGCAACGCTTCCCCAGGGAGATCCTGTAGTGCTAGGGGCCGTTCTAGGACTTCTGCAACAATTGAGTGTCATGCTCCCGAGATGGCAAGCGTTGCGATGAGCAAACAAGGAGAAGATTTCCGTGACAACCACTTCGACCCAGACTTACATCGATTTCATGGGAAACGTACTGAGGGTCCCCGCAGCGGAGATCGCCAATGTGCAGATATTATCCACCGAACCGCCCCATGGACGACGCAAGGCTGTGCCTGACGCGAAGGTTGAGGACTGGTGCACACTTGAAATCGATCAGAAGGTTTCCCTGTGGCGGCAAAAGAGCTTCGTTGCTTGGGGCATCGTAGACGAAGTTAGGCCGGACGGGTCCGCTGCGTGGCTCTTCATCCCGAATGAGCTCAAAAGGACCCTTGTACATACTTCGGACGCATTCACCATCAGCCTCGCCGACAGCTGAGTGGTTAGCTATGCGTATGGAACTCTGCGTGCAACTACCAAACCTGAAAATGAACTACAGCGATACAGGAGGCAACCGGCCCTTGCTGGTGCTGCTTCATGGCTGGCCCCAAACATCACAGTGCTGGCAGAAAGTCACTCCGGCACTGGCAACGAACTTTCGGGTCGTCGCGCCTGACCTGCGGGGGTATGGCCTGAGCGATAAGCCACTGGGCGGTTACGACAAGAGGACCATGGCTCGGGACATTCGCGATCTCATCGACCACCTTGGCTATGACACCGCCCGAATCGTCGGTCACGATCGCGGTGCGCGGGTAGCTCATCGGTTCGCTCTGGACTATGCCAAGAGGCTCAGTCACCTGACCTTGCTGGACATCGCCCCTACCCTTCACACTTTCCGAGAAGGCAGAACTGCCACGGCGCGGGGCTACTGGCATTGGCTGTTCCATATGAAGGAGGATCTGCCCGAGTTGCTGGTAGCGCCACAAATCGACGGATACTTGAGGTTTTTCTTCGAGCGATGGGCTGTGCAGCGAGCCGCCCTCGAACCCGCAATTCCCGACTACGTGGCCGCCTTCTCCCGGCCAGGTGCCTTGCGGGCTGGGTTCGATGACTACCGCGCCACAGATATCGACCTCGCGCACGATGCAGACGACTTCGATGAGGGCAAAACAATAAGTATTCCGGTGCAGATTTTGTGGGGCGAACATGGACTGCTCGCCGGCCTGGACGTGCTCCAGACGTGGAAACCTTTCGCTCCGGATGCCTTTGGGGAGCGAGTGGACAACTGCGGGCATTTCATTCCCGAAGAGCAATCAGAGGTGCTTAGCGAGAAACTCTTGCAGTACCTCCAAAGCTGAACCTGGGGATGTGGGAGAGCCGGCGTGTAGCCACGACAGTCCGGTCTTGGCCAGAGGCTTCCCTGGACGTAGTGCCTTCGCCGGGCCAGACATCGATGCTGGTCGGCAAGGGACCCACGGCTTCGGCGCGGCGCTTGTGTCTTAACCGGCCGGTGGATTCCGAATACCCTTGAACGTGCACCTCGGATCTGTGGCGCGAGATGGAGATCCGGCTGTAACGTCCTAGTCTTCAAAATCCACGGCGAGCGAATCGATTCTGTCGAAATGCTGGTCCATGGCCTCGACCGCGCTCGATGGATCCCTGGCTTTGATTGCTTCAAGAATGGAGCGATGGAGCAGACGCATCTCATCGACGTCGCTTGTCAGCCGCAACATTCTGGAACGGCGGACGCTGACGGAATCGGCGATCAGATCACCGACCGCGGCCGAAAAGAACATCAAGGCAGGATCACCTGAAGCTTGAAAGATGGCGTGGTGGAAATCGAGATCAGCTGCGTAAAGGTCGTCCGCCTGAGTCAGCTTTTCCATTCTCATCACGGCCTCTTCCGCGTGAGCGACGGGGATCGGCCTAAAAACCTCTGCCGCCATTTTGACTGCTTGTCGTTCTAGAGCGACCCGAACCGGTTGGAAAGCAGACGCGGAAGACAGCACGGAGGAATGCAACCCTATTTTCAAGGCAGCTGCCAGATCCTGCGGCCTTACGGTGCGCGTGTAGGTCCCGGCAGAACCTCTCCTTTCCAGGGCTCCCGTGGCTTCCAGTTTTCTGAGTCGGTGTCGCAGCGCCGTACGCGAGCTGCCCCATTGGGCAACGAGTTCCCGTTCAGAGGGAATGCGCTGGTCAGGACCAACCTTCTCCATCAAGTCCAGCAGCTTGGCCAGAAGATCATCTTCCACAATGCTCCCCTCTCGGAGTTGTCGTGAGGAATGGTGCCCCGTTGGCCGACCGAAGGAGATCTGGCTACTTCGTTACGTGACACTGGGCCGTTTGCAGCTGTAATCGGGTCTCTTCACTGCTTGAGCCCCACTGTTGATCGATCTCTGATGGGGCATGCGAATGTGGTCGGTTCCTGCCTTTACCTGAGACTTTGATAGCGCTTCTCCTTATCAGAATTCGGAGAATCCTCGGTGATGTCGATCAGGACCTTGCCCATGACGCCTTGTTCTGACGTGTCGTGAGCTTGGGCTGCCTGCTCGAGCCGAAAACGATGCAACGGCATGCCATGCTTCTCACCTACCCCCATTCGTCCCTCCCGCAGGGCGTGCTGAACAGCCCTCACCGCGTGTCGTTTCTGCTCTGTCGTCGTTGTGTAAGTCATGACGAACTGGACCCGCACGTTCTTGGACATACATTCTCGGGCGGGAAATATGAGGCTATCGATGTCATCTGATGTGAAGACGGCAATGGTTCCGCCTCCCGTGACCACCGCTAGATCAACATCCATGTTCGCCCGGGCGTTAACCTCGACGATGATGTCGGCTCCAGATGGGCTAATCTGTCGAACCAAAGCCACAACATCCTCGCTGCGGTAGTTAATGACCGCGTGGGCACCCGCCCGGCGGGCCATCACCGCCTTACGCTCGGTACTGACTGTCGTGATGACTTTGGCACCTGCCCATGAGGCGAGTTGAATTGCCGCGTGGCCGACAGCGCCCGCCCCACCTGCAACGAGAACGGTCATGCCTTCCAACGTTCCTGGTGCGAGACTGGCAGGAGCGCGCTCATGTGCGGTAAGCGCTCGGTGCGCAGTGAGCGCAGGAATACCCAGGGACGCGCCTTCGTCGAAAGAAGCTGTGCCCGGAAGAGTAACAATGTTGGCGGCGGGAAGAACCACATACTCCTGTGCAGTTCCCTCGGCGCGTTGCCAGGCGGCTTCCCAAACCCACACTCTCGTTCCGATTTCCACCCCCTCGACGCCATCGCCCAAGCAAGCAACGTATCCGGCGCCGTCGTGCCCCGGGACTTGTACGCTTGCACGGCTACTGGCACGTTTTGCTCCGTTTCTTGTCTTCCAGTCCGTGGGATTGACACCGGAAACGACTAACCGTACGCATACTTCACCCGGGCCAGGGGCCGGCATCTCCTTCTCCATCAGCCGAAGAACCGACGCCGGCCCCGTTCTTGAGTAAGCGATAGATTTCATATGTCCAGACCCATCATCAGGCAATGCACGTCCAAGTCCTTTTAGGTTGCGGGGCTAGACGATTGCTGAACCAATCCACCGTCGACAGGTAGACACACGGCGTTGACGTACTTCGCTTCGTCTGAGGCCAGGAACAGCGCGGCGTGGGCGACATCGAATGAGTCGCCCATCTTGCCGGTCGGAGACAGCGCATTTCGAGCCGCGACCATCTCTTCGACTGAGTCGTATGCGCCGCTGATCTGCTTGTACATCATGGGAGTTTTAATGAATCCGGGAGCCACGGAGTTGGCCCGGATACCCCGCGCGGCATACTCCAGGGCGAGGTTGGTTGTGAATTGCACGAGTCCGCCCTTAGTGGCGGAGTAGCTGGGGAAGTTGTAGCCGATGTAGCGCATGCCGCCCACTGAGGCGATATTTACAATTGAACCCTGTCCTTGGGCCAGCATGTGGGGAAGCACATGCTTGCAGGTGAGGAACGCGCTGGTGAGGTTGATCCGGATGACCTTGTCCCATTCCTCCAAGGACATCTCGACGGGCCCGCCCATGCGGGCCACACCGACGTTGTTGTGGAGCACATCGATCCCACCGTAGGCGGCAACCGTTTCCTTCACCGCGGCGGCCACCGAAGCTTCGTCGGAAACGTCGCCGACGATTCCGAGGACACGTGCGGGGATGCCAAGTTCTGCGCATTCTTTCTCCACACGTTCGACAGCTGCCGAGACAGCGTCCGGATGGAGATCCACGATGGCTAGTCGTGCCCCGGCGCGAGCATAAACGATGCTGGCAGCGAGCCCGTTGTTGATGCTCCCGTCGATTGATCCGCCGCCGAAAACGATGGTCGATTTGTCCTGGATCCTGGTCATGGCAAGTTCCTTTCTCGAAGTGAATATGTGGCAAGCGGTCTTTCCGCCCGTCCACGTTGCTGGTCAATAATTGTGTCGGCGTGCAGGGATCAGCGCCCTCTATACGGACATTGTTGGGTGCTTTCCGCCGCCGGCCTACATCCCCATCAGGTCGGGCAAGAAGTTGCTCAGGGCGGGCACAAAGGTGATGAGCATGAGGACAGCAATACCGGCGCCGAAGAACGGCCAGATGCCTTTGACAGCCTCTCCGAATGGAATCTTCGCGATGCCAGCGGCGACAAACAGGTCGATGCCAACCGGCGGCGTGACCAGGCCGAGAGCGAGGTTGACGGTCATGAAGACGCCGATTGTCGTCATGTCCATGCCCAGTTCCACGAGCACTGGGACGAATAGCGGGACGAACAAGTAGAACGCGCTTATCGCGTCTAGGAACATGCCGGCGATCAGCAGGACGACGTTGATGAGCAGAATGAGGATGATGGCGTTGTCGGTGATCGAGAGCAGCCCATCCGCGACGTTTTGGGCGATCCGGAACTTGGTGATTACGTAGGCGAAGAGTGTGGCGGTGGCGATGATGAACATTATGCGGGAGGACTGGATACCGGCCGTCGTGAATATCTTGTACATGTCCTTGAGCTTCAGCTCCCGCGACACGAACAGCCCGACAAAGAGTGCGTAGACAGCCGCGACGGCGGCCGATTCGGTAGGTGTGAATATGCCTCCGTAGATGCCGCCCAGGATGATGATCGGCATCAAGAGGCCGGGAATCGCACGGAACAGGGCGGTGCGGATGACCGGCCATGGAGCTCTCGTAGTACGGATTTCAATCATTGCCTCGTGAGGAAGGTCCTCCAGTGTCAGGACGGTGGAAGAACCCCGGGTTTCCTCTCTGGCGGCATCGTTTCCCTTGCCGCGGTTGCCGTAACTTCCATGGATGGATGGACCGGAACCGGGCATGGCGTCTGCCGACCCTCCGGAGGTTGCCGGAGCAACAAACCCTCGGCCGCCCACGTGCGGAACCCGGCCCATGGCCTTATCGACGTGCGCCTTGGCACTCTTCTTGGCCTGCGCCATTTCACGGGGTAGGAACCGGGCGACGAGATAAAATGCGATGGCAAGCAGGATGCCGGGAATGATGCCGGCCATGAAAAGGCGGCCGATGGAGATGCGTTCGTAGTCGCTTGCCACTACCGCGAAAACGATAAATGCGATGCTGGGCGGAAGGACGATGCCCATCTCGCCGGCACTGGCAACGAGTGCGGCAGCGTGTCGTTTCCTGTAGCCGTGCTTTGCAAGGGCGGGAATGAGGATTCCGCCAAGGGCGGCGACGGTAGCTGGACCCGATCCGGAGATGGACGAGAAAACCAGGGCGGCAAGGATCGTCGTAAGTGCGATGCCGCTCTTACGGTGGCCCACGCACGCATCGGCTAGTTCTATCAGTCGTGCTGAGATTCCTGTTAGTTCCATGATTACGCCAGCCAGGATGAAGAACGGGATGGCCAGCAGCGTCTCGGACGACATGGATGCATACATGATGCCAGTGGTCGGGAATAAGGCAGTGGCGCCCTGCATGTAGATGATGGTTGCTGCGGCGGAGATCCCCATGGAGAAGGCGACTGGCACTCCGATGAACAACAGGAGCAGGAAAGAGCCGAACAATACGAGTTCAAGCATGGTACTAACCTCCCGGGAGGAGCTCGGTGGCCTCGGCCAACGGCTTCGGGTGTCGGATACGGTTGACGGTCAGCTGAACTGAACGAAGAATCCCGAAGGCTGCACCAAGTGGCAAGGCCGCGGACAGGACCCATTGGGGAATGCGGAGCCCAGCTGTTGCGCGGCCGCTTTCCAACTGACTGGTGACCATGTCCATGCCCAACCAGAGCAGAAGGACCATGAACCCGGTCAGGGCGATGCCGATCACGACAGTCACTACGATTCGGAGGTGACCACTGGCTGCATCGCTCAGGAGCGAGAAATTGGGATGCGCGTTAGCTCTAATGGCTGCAGAAGTGCCGATCATGATGAGGTAAACGGCTAGACCGATGACGATCTCCGTACTCCATGACAACGAGGCATGAAGGGCATACCTGCTTACCACGTTGATGAACGCAAGCATCGTCAAAAGGAAGAATGCTGAGGCGATGCTCACGTCCTCAACGATCGAAAGTGCCTTGTCAAAAACCATTGTTCTGCTCCCGCTAGGCTTCGGGTTACTTGGGCTGGACCGCGGAAACGAGCGCTTCCGTCCGAATCGGTTCGAATTTGTCATGCACGGGACTTACGGCTTCGCGGAACGCCTTTATTTGCGATTCGTCGAGTTCGGCGACGTTCATGGAACCCTTCATCGCCTCCAACTGCTCGGTTTCACGCTTGCGGTTCTCTGCGATCTGCACCTTGTTGGCTTCAGCGGCCGCCTTCTCCACAAGGGCTTTGTCCTCGTCACTCAGGGAGTCATAGAGGTCCTTGTTCATTCCGAGCATCAGAGGGTCGTAGACGTAGTTCCAGACCGTCAGGTGTTCTTGAACCTCAGCGAGACCGTTCGAGTAGATGACGTCGTAAGGGTTCTCCTGGCCATCAATCGTTCCGTTCTGCAATGAAGTAAAGACCTCACTGAAATCCATGGTGATCGGATCGGCGCCGAGGGCAGTGTAGAGGTCGAGGAATAGGCTGGACCCGGGGACTCGAAGCTTCATGTTCGCCAGATCGGACGGCTTGGTGATCGGGTGGACATTATTAGTTACCTGCCGGAAGCCCGACTCTCCAAAGCCCAGCAACTCGACGTTCGACTCATGAGCCAATTCTTTGTAAGCGTCGAGTGCCCCGCCGTTGATCGCCGCTTCTGCCTCGGCGTAGTCCTTGTAAAGGAACGGGGCGTTGATGGCTCCGTACCTCGGGTCGATGCCGGACCACGTGATCGTGGAGTTGTAAGAGAAGGCCTTGTCGCCGTTCATCAGCTGTTCGATGCCGGCAGCGGCGTCTCCGCCGGAAAGCTGTTCATTAGCGAAAATATTAACTTGAATGCGCCCGTCCGATTCTTCGTCGAGGACTTCCGCGAACTTCTCGGCGCCCAGGTACCAAGTCGTGCCGTCGCCAACCGTGACGGTGAAGTCCCAGTTATAGGATTCGGCACCGCCGCTATCGCTGGCGTTCGCAGAACACCCGGCCAATCCCAAAGTCAGTACTACGGCAGCAGTAGAGGTCTTAAGGAACTTCATGTCTTCTCCTTGAGGTGCGAGGCGATGTTCGACGGGATCCGCCATCAAACGTGTCAAGTATCACCAAAACAGGATGTGGTATTACCAAAGGAATGTAAAGCAATTTTCAGTGTTACGAGTCACATTTTTTATATTTGGCTTTGCTCATCCATATCTGATATGCGCCAAGGGCCGGCGGCTTTCGGCCTCCTGCCAGGCTCGTCCAGTAGACGCCGCCGCTCCGCCCAAATGGCGGGATGAGGGGATGGCTCCTGCCCTAGCCGTCTTCCCGACTTCGGTGGCCACCGATGAAGCTCCATCTGCCCGGATGGCGTGACGTCCCGCAACCGGAAAAGTCGTTGCGATAGAGCGGGCGTGGTGGTTTGGCTAGGAGCACATGGCAAGTTCTGGGTAACTTCAAGGCGGCGGAGCCATTGACATTTTCCATTTGGTACTACCATCCTTGATATAGGACGTACCAAGAAAGGATCATATTGTGGATATCATTGTGGGCCAGGAACTTCTGGGAGCTGAAAGTGAAGCTGATCTCAGCGAATGGCTCGTCGAAGAAGGCAGCGAGGTTGCTGAAGGCCAGGCCATCGCCGAACTTGAAACATCCAAGGTCCAGGTTGAAGTAGTGTCACCCGCCAGCGGAACCCTTACATATATTGCAGCTGAGGGTGACGTCGTGGAACCAGAAACGATTATCGCGAGGGTGAACTGATCGTGACTATTGAAACGGATGTATTCAACAAATTCGATCTGGGCACCGACGGACCTTCAGCTCTGGAGCTGATGAGTACCATCCGCGAGTTCGAATCCCGCCTTCCGGGGTATTCGGAGGCGGGGCTGATACGCGGTTCCACTCATCCATCGGTCGGCATGGAAGCCGTCGCCGTGGGTGTATCCAGAGCCCTACGAGACTCCGATAGTGTTGCCAGCAACCACCGGGGCCATGCGCACTGCCTGGCTAAGGGCGCTGATCCGGGAAGAACGCTGGCCGAGATCCTCGGACGTCGCGACGGATACTGCGGCGGCAAGGGCGGCTCCATGCATATTGGTGTCAAAGAGCTCGGAATACTGGGAACCAACGGCATCGTCGGCGCCGGGATCGGCCTCGCGACCGGTGCTGCGCTGGCAGCCCAAGCACAAGGCGCAGACAACGTGGCCGTCGCGTACTTCGGGGACGGCGCCACCAATCAGGGCGTGTTGAGCGAGGCCTTCAATCTTGCGGCAATCTGGAATCTTCCGGTGGTGTTCGTGTGCGAAAACAACCATTTCGCGCAGTCCGCCACGTTGGAGGAAATGGTGGCACAGCCTGATCTCCATCGACGTGGCGAAGCGTACGGGCTGCCCTCTGTCGATGTGGACGGAATGGACGTGGAAGCTGTCAGCAACGCTGCTGCCGAAGCTGTCCATAGGGCCAGGTCGGGGTTGGGGCCGACGTTTATCGTCGCGGACACCTACCGGTATCTGGGCCACATGGCCGGCGACACAGAAATCTACAGGACAGTCGACCAGGTGGAGCAGTGGAAGGGCCGTGACCCGATCAACCGGCTGGCCGAAAAACTTCTCACATCAAACGTTCTGGACCAGGCTCAACTCGACGCGATTGCTGCGACCGCGGTTTCAGCAGTGGACGGGGCCGAGTCATTTGCCAAATCCTCACCTTACCCCGACGTATCGTCAGCTTTCACTCAAGTCAGCGAGGACATCCGATGAACAAGCCAGCTCAGCAGTTGACAATCTGGCGGGCACTGAACGCTGCACTGCATGATGAATTCACCGAGGACCCATCGACGATCATCATGGGTGAGGATCTCACCACTTGGGGTACGGGCGGAGGCATATACGGGGTGACGCGTAAAATGGCGGATACCTTTGGCAAAGAACGCGTCCGTGACACCCCGATCAGCGAAGAAGTGTTGATCTCTGCCGGAGCGGGTGCGGCTATGGCCGGCACCAGGACCGTCGTGGAAATCATGTACTCCGATTTCATGCTTCTGGGAGCGGATGGACTGATCAATCAGGCAGCCAAATCCCGCTACATGTTCGGCGGGCAATTTGCCACACCGTTGGTGGTGCGTAGCAACGGCGGCTCCGGCATTGGCAAAGCAGCACAGCACTCGCAGTCGTTGGAAACTCTCTACGCCCATATCCCGGGACTTGAGGTCGTCGTCCCGGGCACCGCCAATGACGCGTATGGCCTGCTGCGCAGTGCCATCAAGAGCAACAACCCTACAATTTTCCTAGAGCACAAGGCCCTTTACTACGACAAAGGTGCCGTGACCAAGGAACTGATTCCGTTGGGCCAGGCGCGAGTGGCGCGGGAGGGGAAAGACCTCACCATCGTGGCTACCCAGTTGATGACGAAGAGGGCCCTCGAAGCGGCGGACATGCTGGCAGAACAGGGCGTGGACGTAGAAATTATTGATCCGCGGACTCTTTATCCCTTTGACATGGAAACAGTCTTTGCATCTGTCCGCAAAACTCGGCACATGTTGGTCGTTCATGAAGCAGTCCGAGACTTCGGATGGGGCGCGGAGTTCATCAGCAACACCGTGCAGGAATGCTGGGGGGAACTCGACGCTGCCCCGAGGCGGCTCGGGGCAGCACGAGCCCCCATCCCTTACTCCGAAGAGTTGGAAAGTGCCGTAGTGCCCTCGGCCCAAGAGATCATTGCAGAGTCACTGGCCGCCGTTGGACACCGCAAACGGCTGCTGGTATGACGGACTAATCAGTGCGACCAGGGCCGAGACTGTGCGCCGTTGACCATCCGCCGACGCACAGTCTCGACCCTGCATGTCCCGCGAGAGCACCCGGCGCCCCTCGTGCTTCCTCGCGCTGCGGGAACCCTCCCGCGGCTTCCAACATGACAGTCGCATCAACAGACGCCGGACCATGGACAGGCAGCATCAGGAGAGCTGGAAAATGCAGAGCACAAAGAACACAGCTACGTAGATCGTCAGAGTCCGGGGCGCCCGCAAGATTACTGCATAGCGCATACGCGCTTCACTTCAGGAAACAGCTCAGGTCGCCCTGACCCGATACGCCGACGCTACCAACCTGGTCGCCCTTCGGAGAGAACTGAAAGGCCGGGTCCGGGGCAGCGCTGATCATGTTTGCCCCTCCGTCAATGACATCATCATGTTTTGTACCGCGCGCGTTCGAGAGGACCATCCGGAGATCAACGCTCTGTTCACACCGGAGGGCATAGAAAGACACGCCGCTGTAACCTCGGATTCGCAGTCGATTCAGGTAAATTTCTCCTTGTCCCTGTCATCCATGATGCCAACCGCTTTGACCTGGAGGAACTTGCCCAACGGAGCAAGCAGCTCATCGACTTGGCGAAGACCGGTAAAATCACTGCTAAACATATGGTTGGCGGAACCTTCACCGTCTCATACCTCGGAGGTCTGCATCCATTGGTTTACCCAGTGCTGAACGCCCCCGAGGTCGAAATCTCAGCGTCGGCACCATCATACTGCCTTCCCCGGCAGCCTTCCGCAGACTCCCATGTCGCTGACCTTTGACCATCAGGCCCTCGACAGGGCAGCAGCAGCAGTTCTCCGTGATTGCTTCGGCGATTGAAGGCGTACTTTCACTTTCCGCCGCCTAAACTCACAATTACCCGTTATCAGTTGGTCCCCGCTGTACGGAAAAATCAACTCCGGCCCTTGTCCGTGGTGACCAGGCCAAGGCGGCGAAGCGTGGCTGAAGCAACGAAATGCATGGGCAACTTTTCCACAACCTGATCTTTATGGCCGGCTGCCCCCATCGTTATCGGCCTCGACTCCCCAGCGATACACCAAACGCTGGCCGCTGCTCCGAGATGAACAGGAGCATTTGCAGGGTACTATTCATGAATCCGGTCATCTACGGAGTCGCTCTGGTCCTGGTCGTCAGTCAGCGCCGCAAACTGGACCATGCCAAGGTCTACCACGACATTCCCGCCGCAGCAGCCTCGGGCGCCCTGTTCGCGATTGTTCTGAGCCTGCAAAATGCTGTCCATCGCCTGCGTCAGCGGAACCTGCATATAGGTGCCCCCATGGGATCGCGGCCATAACGAACCTCGCCTTGTTGCCCGCCACAACGGCTCTTTTCATAGTCCTGATGGCGCGTATGCCGACGTCAGCGACCGGCCTTCGCCCTGGCGCAAGCGGATAATAGCGACGGCAAGAGGGCCGCAGCATCCTCGTCTTGATCAACGCCTCAGCCATTCTCACCTTGCCGCTCGTAGCCCAAGTCTTCAGTGCAGATTCCTGCAGCTACAACTTGCGGTAAAGCACGGCCATCGGGCATGCCGCCCCCGGGATAAGTGCGCGTGGCTTGACCGTCGACCGCTAAGCGGGCGGTGTTGGGAAGTTTGGAGGTAGCGCTCGAGAAGTACCACCGGAGTCGCGGCCTTCCTGGCGGCCGGCGGACCCAACGGGGAAGAAGAATACGGCGTGCGCGTCTGAGGCCTGTCGGCAGTCCGCACTTGGATTGCTTCCTGGCAGAGGGGTCGCCCGCTCCATCGTGAACGCGAGTGCGGCTAGGCCGGGACTTCGACCGTACGTTCTGGTGCTTCACTTCTCAGGATCAACTGGTCGAGCCACAGGAAGTGCTCATCAATAGCCTTCATGGCCATCGCCGGGTCATGGGCTGAAACAGCCTCGGCGATGTCCCTGTGGACTACACGCAGGCGTTCCCTGTCGTCGGCCAAGGAGAGCTTTTGATGTGGAGCAAGAACGCCGTGGAGCACGTCGGCGAAGAAGATCAAGGCACGTGAACCTGACGCGGCAAAGAGTGCCCGGTGGAATGCAACGTCAGCTTCATGCAGCTCGTCGGAGTCGTCGCTCGCGTCCATGCGGTCCAGAGCAACAGCCATATGGGCCACCGCAATATGGTCAACCTTTTGAGCGGCCTCGTAAGCGGCCTGACGTTCCAAGGCACAGCGTACGGATCGAAGGGACGCCAAGCTCATCTTGGACGCCACAAGGCCCAGCAGGATCGATTCACTTACGGTTTCCGGGCGAAGGCCGCGCACAAATGTTCCCGCGCCGGTTCGCCGCTCGAGTACTCCCATGGATTCCAAACGTCCGAGCCGATCGCGCAACGCAGTACGACTCACTCCCAGCTCCTGGGCCTGCTCACGCTCGCTGGGGAGCTTCTCGCCAGGATTCATGGCGAGAACCTGTCGCGCAAGGACGCTCATTAGCTGGTCCTCAAAGAAATCCAAGCCTATGGTGTCGTCACTCATGATGTCAACGGTACTACCAAGTATGCAGATTGGCGACAATCTGATCGGTGCCCATTCTGCGTAGTGTTCCGGGCCGCATGCTCTGGAATGATTCAGTTGCGTGAGAATGCGCCCGGCCCGTGAAGTATGCGCTAGCTCAGCGGCGGATGCTGCCTGCGCCCTTTGCCTAAACGCGCTGCACTGGGAGAAGAACCGGCATTTCGTGGCCGTTGCCGTATTTCATACTGGAGCGGTTCCATGCCACTTCGCTGGACAGCAGGACGGTCATTTCAACCGTCACCAGTACCCGCGCGTCAAAGACATGACCGGCACGCAGACTCCCATCATCCTGCGCGAATGTCCCATGGAAATGACACACGGCCTCGCCGTGGGGTTCCCTGCCTAGGTGCCCTTGAAGGCTGGTGATCTCAATGGCACCGGTTTCCTCGACGATCTCGGTGTACCTCGGCACACCGTCGGCGTCCGGCTTAACTACGGAATAGCGAAGGAACTCAAGGCTGCCGACAGCGGACACCAGCGCGCCGCCGTCGGAATTATTGGCGTCCAGCACGCTGGAAAGCGTTTTGAGGAGGTCTTCGCCGGGTCCCAAGCGAAGACTCACCATGGTCGCATCTTTGCTGACGATCATTGCGTGTCTCCAGTTCATGTTGTCGCCGGCTCCTGATAAGTGAACCAACCGAGCAACGGTATGCGCATTAGTACAAGAGGTAGTACCAATATGAATAATGGCGGCTGCTTGGGATGTTCGTCAAGGTCCGGTAGTTGCGTTTATGCTCTTGATCACAATGTCCGCATGTGCGTGATTGCCGGAATCTTTTGTCATTTGCGCAGTTGTGGCATTTCGTGCAACCACTGGACAACAGCAGTCCAGCAGGCGGATGAGCGTTGACTGAAGACGCTTCACGTCACTCGTCTTCGCAGGATCCTGTCGATGAGATGCTGATAGGAAATACACCTGCAGTGGCATAAGTATTTGGCTTGACTAGTGTCGCACGGAGGGGATCGCGAAGGCGACAGCCAATCGACCGCGAGAGTGTGTGCTGGTGGTCGGCAATTCCAAACACCGCTGCGGTTCAAAGGGAGACCGCCACTGAACTGCTTCCCTTTCGTATGCGCGCAGGCTGTGGGGCGGGACCGCTCTTAACCCGCTCAGCGCCCACTGCGGCCCCCACACGGGTCCTTTTGGCCTTGGCTGCACCTTTTCCCAAGGTGACGTCGGCGCTGGATACGTTCCCTCGCTGCGTTCCGCAGCGGCGCGTCCACGGACCTGGGTTTCGTTTGGCACTAGTAGTTGCCAAGGATGCGGCGAAAAGCTTCCTGGCGCACTGCTGAGCCATGGTCGGCGGCCGATGCGCTTTCAGTTTTCAGGCCCTGGTCTTCGAGCCGGCTGCTGTCGTAGCCGGTGACCCGGTTTCAATCTTTGAATCCATCCTCTGCCAGGAGCTTGGCTTCGTGCATCTCCTTCGCCACTTTCACGAACGCGGGTTCCTTGAAGTGTGCGTCGTCGCCACCGTTGACGTTGGCGACTTTGCGCAGCTGGCCAATGTCGGGGCCATGGATGCCGTCCTTGCCGATGGGGAACATGCGTTCCTTTATCTCGGTGTCGGCAGATGGAACGGCTGTGGGGTTTTGGCGTTGTGGGCCCGTTGCAGGGCCTGGGCCAGTTCGGGGTTGGCTAGGTACTCAACAGGTATCTGGTGACGTTCCATTTCTGGGGCCAGTTTCTCTGCCTGGGCGCGGAGTTCTTCGGCACCAGCGGCTGCGAGCAGCTGCCTGGCCTTCGGGCGGGCCTGAAAACGTCATCAAGAAGCACAGCCCACAGCCGGACGAAGAGCCAGTCCCGGTCTCGGCCGAGCGGACCGCTAATCCCTGGATCAGGAAGTAAACAAGCAGCCACTCATGGAAGCTGACTTCGAATCTTTCGATACCGACGCTCCCGCGTCCAGTCCGAGCGAGAGCGGGCACGAAACCCGGGAAGGCACCGGAGCTCTTCTACGGCTCGGCCGAAGAATTCCCACACGAGCAGACGTTGCCGAACAACATCCGCAGCGTCACCGGGAAAACGGCCAAGTGGTGCATCGAGTGGTATTTCCACCCCGAGGCAGTCTCACGTGTTGCGGCCATGTGGCGTTCCTGGGAGCACCTGCGCCTCGATGCCGCCACCGGCATGAGCGTCTCATGAGCGTCTATGGCGGGACCATGCAGACCACCACATGAGAGTCTGGGCCTGACACAGACGTTACAGCTAAGTTCGAGGGCGCTGATTTAGCGCCAAGCATTGGCGCTGTGGCGCCGTCGAGGCGCAGGGGTTTCGAGACCGGTTGGGTGCGGTTAGCAGTAAGATGCAGCATGGAGATTCCAGAGCCTTTTGTTGAACCGACGCAGCGCCGGATCCGGGTCCGGCTGGGCGATGAATTGGTGGCCGACAGCAGCCGCGCGCAGTTGCTGGTGCAGTACGGTCCGGGCAGCCTGCCTACCTACTACTTACCGCGGGAAGACGTTGTTCTCGATGCGCTGACCGACGAAGTGCCGGCGGCCGGGGCTGGTAGCGGCGCAGGGAGCCGGTGGACCGTTCAGGCCGGGAGGAAGCGGGCCGAGGGAGCCGCCTGGTCATACGAGGAACCGACCGGGGACTTCGTTGCACTCGCTGGCCATGTCACCTTTTCCTGGCGGCAGTTGGAATGGTACGAGGAAGACGAACAAGTGTTCGTGCACGCCCGCGATCCCTACAAGCGCGTTGATACCTTGCACAGTTCACGGCGCGTGCAGGTGCTCATCGGTGGCGAAGAGATTGCCACCAGTATCCGGCCGCTCCTGCTCTTCGAGACGCATCTGCCGATCCGCTACTACCTGCCGTTCGAGGATGTGCGCACCGAATTGCTTGAGCCGAGCGCCAAAACCACCACCTGCCCCTACAAAGGCCGCGCCAGGTACTGGTCGGTCCGTGCGGGCGGCCAGCTTGAGCAGGACATTGTGTGGAGCTACGCCGAGCCGATCCGCGAGAATCCGAAGATCCGCGGGTTGCTCTGTTTCTATAACGAGCGCGTGGATCTGGTGGTCGACGGCGAACGGCTCGAGCGCCCAATCACGCCGTTTTCGTGACCTCGAGGTAGGCAGGCAAGTAGGCGCGGAGGTAGGCAGGGAGGCTGCAAGCAGGTGGGCGCGGACAGGCAGGCAAGCGGGTAATCCGGTTGGCGCAGGCAGGAAACGGCGAAGGTCCGGACCGCCGTAACGGTCCGGACCTTCGAAATGGCTAAGGGCTGGCAGCGAGGGACTGGAAGCCCTCTGATACCAGAGGGTTTAGCGTTCGATGTCGCCGCGGATGAAGGCTTCGACCTTGTCGCGGGCGATATCGTCGTTGTACTGCTCGGGCGGGGACTTCATGAAGTAGCTCGACGCCGACAGGATCGGACCGCCCACGCCGCGGTCCAGGGCGATCTTCGCCGCGCGCACGGCGTCGATGATCACGCCGGCGGAGTTCGGGGAATCCCAGACCTCGAGCTTGTATTCCAGCGACACCGGGGCGTCGCCGAAGTTGCGGCCCTCGAGCCGGACGAACGCCCACTTGCGGTCATCAAGCCAGGCCACGTAGTCGGACGGGCCGATGTGCACATCGTCCGCGTGGAGTTCGGCCTCGACGTTGGACGTCACGGCCTGGGTCTTGGAGATCTTCTTCGACTCCAGCCGGTCCCGCTCGAGCATGTTCTTGAAGTCCATGTTCCCGCCGACGTTCAGCTGGTACGTCCTATCCAGGGTCACGCCGCGGTCTTCGAACAGCTTCGCCATCACCCGGTGCGTGATGGTCGCGCCGATCTGGCTCTTGATGTCATCGCCGACAATCGGGACACCGGCGGCGGTGAACTTATCCGCCCACTCCTTGGTGCCTGCGATGAACACGGGCAGGGCGTTGACGAAGCCCACGCCGGCGTCGATCGCGCACTGAGCGTAGAACTTCGCCGCGGCCTCGGAACCGACCGGCAGGTAGCAGACCATGACATCGACCTTGGCCGCGCGCAGCTCCGCCACGATGTCCACGGGCTCGTCCGGCGCCTCGACGATGGTCTCGCGGTAGTACTTGCCCAGACCGTCCAGGGTGTGGCCGCGCTGCACCGTCACGCCAGTGGCCGGGACATCGGCGATCTTGATCGTGTTGTTCTCGCTGGCACCGATGGCGTCCGCCAGATCCAGCCCGACCTTCTTGCTGTCCACATCAAACGCGGCAACGAACTCGACGTCGTTCACGTGGTACTTGCCGAACTGCACATGCATCAGGCCGGGAATGGTCGAATCCGGATCCGCGTCCCGGTAGTACTGGACGCCCTGCACCAGCGAGGCCGCACAGTTACCAACGCCAACGATCGCGACCCTGATGGGGTTCTCTGCCACGGTTCTCCTTCAAAAAATACAAATCTGTTAGCCGCCACGCCGAGGGCGGGCAACTTGCCTATTCTACTTTGTTACTCAACCATTAGCCGCGACGTAACATTCCTGTGATGGGCCGCGAGTTTTAGGCCGGTCGCTGATCGGCCCGATTCGGGATCAGCCAACGCTGGGTCAGTTGCTCGCTCCGGTTTTATCATGCGGCATGCCCACGGCCTTGGACTCCGGCGAAGCGCGCTGGCGCAGGTAGACCGCGAGGATCACCATGGACCATACTGCCAGGAACTCGGATTGCCAGTTCTGCAGGGTGCGGTTCCAGAACTCGGGCGAGCCCAAATATTCGGTCCAGGTGCCGGGATCCTGGAGATTGGCCAGTTGGCTCTCCGCGAAGGCGCTGAAGCCGGCAACCGATTGGACCAGCCAGGAAGCCACAAAGATCGAGCCCATCACCAAACCCAGCGAATTGGAGAACACCGCGGTCCGCCAGCCGCCGGTCTTGGCCCACTTTGGCGAGTCGGGCTTGGCGAACTGGCCCACCAGCTGCTCCTTATCCGACTGCTGCCCGCGCTTTTCAATCTCCTTGGATTCCGGCGAGCCCTTCTGTACCAGCCAGACTGCCAGCACAATGAGCAGCGTGAACTGCAGGTACTCGGACTGCCAGTTCTCCGCCACATCCACCACAAAACTGGAGGACGTGACGTACTGCAGGAGCCCGATCTCGTCCAGCTTCGAGGACACCTGCTGCTCGTTGTAGTAGGCCAGCCCCGAGAACGCCTGCCCGACCAGCGAAAACAGGAACAGCAGGCCGAAGCCGATGCTCAGTCCGTTGGTGATGAAGGGATTGTGCTTCATCGAGCCATCACGCCGATCACAAACATGTACAGCAGGCCCGCGGCGATGACGCCGAGGCAGAGCCAGAATGCCCAGCGCATATCAGTTCCCCTCCACTTCGCAGTCGTACGGCCGTTCGCCTTGCCGCGTGCAGCCGGCCGCGGTGACTTTCCAGGTGTCGCCGGAGCGGGTCAGGAAAACCGTGTCCTGGTCCATCAGTACCTGGGCATTGGTGCCGTAGGCCTTGCTCTCGGTGACCTCGGACGCGCCGGGAATGACCAGCTGCAGCAGTTCATCCGCGCAGGCGCCCGGGGCGCCGTCTTCCAGCTCCTCCACGGCCGACGGGGCGAGGAGGTTGCAGGCCGTTGCGCCATCACCGGCGGCAACGGCCGAGTGGAACTCCTGCGCCGTCGTCGTTGCCTCTTCAGTGCCCGGGTTCAGGCTCGTGCAGCCGGTCAGGGCCAAAACTCCAAGAACGACGGCGGCACCCACCACGGGTGCGCGAGTGCAGGATCTGCGGGGGACCATCTCCTAAGCCTCCTTACGGTTTCTGAGCTCACCGTACCAAGACTTAGGACTGATGAGGCAAAGCGGTCCACCCCTCCGGACGGTTAATGTCTTCGGAGGACCGTTTCTGCCATGGCCAACGCCCCGTGATTTCCAGTTCCAGCGAGAAACTGAGGAAAGTCCGGATCAGGACAATGATGGCGAGCACTCCTACGGATTGAAAGGTAGGGCTGACGGCTACGGTGCGGATGATGTCTGCAGCTACCAGCAGTTCGAGACCCAGCAGAATGGAGCGTCCCAGTCGGCGCCGGTAGGTTTCATAAACTGTGTGCCGCGCGCCACGGAACCAGTCCGCCGCTGCCAGCCCCGTGGAAACCGCCGCTCCCAGAACGATGGCGACCACACCCGCGGCGTCCACCGCCTTTCCGGCGGTCTCCATAACCTGCTGGAATTCCATGCTCGCTCCTTCGCGTCAGCTCACCAGGTCGCGCAGAGAGCGTTCGGCGGCGCGGTAGGTGTTGGCGTCGATCGTTTCGCCGTTCATAAACCTGTCAATGACGCGCGGGTCCACGTAGGACTTGCGGGCAATGGTGGCGGTGTTGCCCAGGTGCTCGGCGACCTCGCGCATGGCTGCGGCCACGGCTTTCTTCCGGGCGGTGGGGCTGCTGCGCTCCGGAGGGTGGGCGGCCAGCGCGATGGCGGCTGCCACGGTGCCCTGCCAGGTCCGGAAGTCCTTGGCGGTGAAGTCCTCCCCGCATTGTTCGCGGATGAAATCGTTCAGGCCCGCGCTGCTGATGGGCGTGAATTCGCCGTCGTCGTTGAGGTAGCCCAGGACCTGCTCGTCCGGTCCGCGGTTTTTGAGCAGGGGTTTCAGAGCCTCGGCCAGGTCCGGATCCTCGATGCTGCCGGTCCACTGCTGGCCGCTCTTCGCGGGAAAGTCCAGTTCGACAACGGATCCGCGGACCCGCAGATGCCGGATCTGGATGGTTGTCACGCCGAAGGAGCCGTTGGTCTGCGCATACTCCTCGTTGCCGATCCGCAGCCCCGCAGCCTCGATCAGGCGGAAGGCGGCAGCGTAGGCACGCTGTTCCGTGGGACCTTCCGAGCGCAGGATTCGGGTGATGCCGGGGCGCGTCTTGGGCAGCGCTTCGCCGAAGTCCAGTGCGCGGTCGAACTTCTCGCGGTCCTTCAGCTCCCGCCAGCGGGGATGGTAGATGTATTGGCGCCGGCCGGCGTCGTCAATACCCGTTGCCTGGATGTGGCCGTTGGCGACAGGGCTGATCCAGACGTCGCGCCAAGCGGGCGGGATGGCGAGCTGGTTGATTCGCTCCACTGTTTCCACATCCGTGATCTTGGTGCCGTCCGCCGTCCGGTAACTGAAGCCTTTGCCATACCGGCGGCGGCCGATCCCCGGGCCGTTGCAGTTGATGCGCCTCAGCCGGGGCTTGCGGGCAGGTTTCTGCTGCTGAAGCGTCACTGCGGCTCCTTTCTGGTCGGCACTGCTGGCGGCCTGAAACCGCTTCTCCACCATAGTATTCAGCTTGCTTACTAATTTTAGTAGGGTGGGCCAAAGAGCCCTGAAACGGCAGGGCTGCAACTTCAACGAATTGGAGTATCAGCATGGCTGAGAAGAGCACGCCCGAGAGCAGCACGCCCGCCAACGACGTACCCATCCCCGGAGCTCCCTCAGTGGAGCCGCCGGCAGTGGAAGAACGGACCGAACCGCAAAGCCCGTTGCCGCCGAAGCCGGACCAGGACGCGCCGGAAATGGTCTCCCCGACCGGGACGCCCACGGGAGCGCAGAAGAGCGCCAACAGCCAGAGCGGTGCCTATCTGACCACCGCGCAGGGTGCCCGGCTGTACGACACGGACCACTCGCTGAAGGCCGGGCCGCGCGGTCCCAGCCTGCTGCAGGACCACCACCTGCGCGAAAAGATCATGCACTTTGACCATGAGCGGATCCCGGAGCGCGTGGTCCACGCCCGGGGTGCCGGCGCGCATGGTGTCTTCGTGGCCAACGGCGCGGCCGCCGGCGTGACCAAGGCCGGCTTCCTGGCCGCCGGCGTGGAAACCCCGGTTTTCACCCGGTTCTCCACCGTTGTCGGCTCGCGCGGATCGGCGGACACCGTGCGCGATACCCGCGGTTTTGCCACCAAGTTCTATACGGACGAGGGCACATTCGACTTGGTGGGCAACAACATTCCGGTCTTCTTTATTCAGGACGGCCTCAAGTTCCCGGACGTGGTCCACGCGGCAAAGCCCCATCCGGACCGGGAAATCCCGCAGGCCCAGAGCGCGCATGACACGTTCTGGGACTTCGTCTCGCTGCACACCGAAGCACAGGCACACACCATCTGGTTCATGGCCGACCGGGGAATTCCACGCTCCTTCCGCACCATGGAGGGTTTCGGCGTGCACACGTTCCGGCTGCAGAACGCTGCAGGCGAGACGACGCTGGTCAAGTTCCACTGGAAGCCGAAGCAGGGTATCCATTCGCTGGTCTGGGAAGAAGCCCTGATGATCAACGGTGCGGATCCGGACTTCCACCGCCGCGACCTCGCCGATGCGATCGAAGCCGGCGCCTTCCCGGAGTGGGAGCTGGGCATCCAGACCTTCCCCGACACCCCGGACGAGATGTTCGAGGGTATCGACCTGCTGGATCCCACCAAGATTGTGCCCGAAGAGCTGGCCCCGGTGCAGATCATCGGCACGCTGACGCTGAACGCCAATCCCACGAACTTCTTCGCCGAAACCGAGCAGGTCGCCTTCCACCCGGGACATTTGGTTCCCGGCATCGACGTCACCAACGACCCGCTGCTGCAGGCGAGGCTGTTCTCCTACCTGGACACCCAGCTCAGCCGGCTCGGCGGGCCGAACTTCGCGCAGATCCCGATCAACCGTCCGCATGCTCCGGTCAATGACATGTTCCGCGACGGCATGCATCAGACTGCGGTGCATGGTGGCGTGGCCCCGTACCGGCCGAATTCGCTCGACGGCGGCTGCCCGTTCCTGGCCGGCGAGGACATGAGCGCCTACATCGAGGTGCCGCAGGAGCTGCCGGCCGCGGCGAAAGTCCGCGAAGCACCGGCGTCGTTCGATGACCACTTCAGCCAGGCGCGGCTGTTCTTCAAGTCGCTCACTCCCGTGGAGCAGGAGCACGTGGCCCAGGCGTACACCTTTGAGCTCGGCAAGTGCTATGAGGAGAACATCCGGGTCCGCCAGCTGCAGGCATTGGCAAATATCGACGGCGAACTCTGCGCCAAGGTGGCCGAGGGCCTGGGACTGCCGGCGCCCGCGCCTACCCGCACGCTGGAGGACGACGTGCAGCCGAGCCCCGCGCTGTCCCAGCTGGGCAAGTCCTGGCCGCTGGCCGGACGGGTGGTGGGCATCATTGCCGACGACAGCAGCGACCAGGACGCCCTGGCAACGGCGCGCGAAGCCATCCACGCCGGCGGCATGGTCCCGCTGATCATCGCGCCCAAGGGCGGCAAGCTGCCCGGGGGACTGACCGTGCAGCGGACCTACCTGACGGCACGGTCGGTGGAGTTCGACGCCATCCTGGTGGCCGGTTCTGCGGCACCCGGAGCGGACGCAACCGCCGGACGGGATGCGAAGGCGGGCGACCCGACCGGCCATCCCGCAGTGGACCCACGGGTCAGCCTGATGCTGGCCGAGGCCTACCGCCATGCGAAGGCGATCGGCGGCTGGGACCACGTTGCCCACGCGCTTGCCGCAGCCGGCATCCCCGAGGAGGCACCCGGCGTCGTTATTGGGGACGGTCCGGCGGTGCTGGAAGGCATTGCCGAACTGCTCGCGAAGCACCGGGTCTGGGAGCGCTTCCCGGTCTCCGCTTAACTCCGCAGGCAACTCCCGCCGGGGCGGCTTCGGCTGGCCGGCGGGAGGCTGCGGGCCGCGGATAGGAAGTCAGGCGTCAGGCGGGCTGTTGGCCCGAGGTCTGGGTGGAGTTTCCCGCGGCCTGTTCCGCCTGGACGTTGCGCAGTTTGCGGATCAGCTTGAGCGCCGGCATCGGGAGCGCCGTGCGGATCCGCAGCCGCCAGCGGCGTTTTTTGGCGGCGGCGAGCCGGTCCGCGTCCACGGTCAGTTTCCCCGCGCGAGCCCGGCCCGCGTAAGTAGCCAGCAGATCCGCCAGCGGAACGGTCTGGGAATGGAAGTAGTTGTCCCGCAGCCAGGTGGCCTCCGGGTGGAAGAAGTGCCCGGCCTTCAGATCGGCCAGCGTGCCCAGCAGCCCGGAACCGACGAACACCCGGTTCAGCATCTCTTCGTTGACGCCGAAATCGGACAGGATCAGAACCGGCAGGCCGGCGTCGATCGCTTCCAGGGCGGCCGTGGAGCTGACCGTGACCATGGCGGTGCCGGGCACCAGCTGCTCGGCCATGGACCCGGTGCAGAATTCCAGTTCGTGGCCGGCCACGGCACGGGAGGCGACCAGTTCTCCCCACAACGTATCGAACGGGTGCTGCTCCAGATGCGTTTGCGGTTCGCCGGCCCAGGCGCGCAGTTTCACGCGGACGCGGTAGCCGCTGCGCCGCGAGAGCGCCGCCAGCGCCTGCAGGATGGCGACGCGCTCGTCCTTCAGGACGGGGACTTTTGCCTGCGGGGCGAAGACCACCTGGGTCAGCGGTTCCTCCACAGGCTCCGGCCGTGCGGGCGATTTCAGGAAGGGGAGCCGGGACACCAGGACGCGCTGTTGGAGACCCAGCTGATCGGCCAGGTCACTGAACGCGCGGCATTCGGCATGGCTGTGCGTGATGAACGCGTCGCCCAGCGAGCGGAACTGCAGCGCCTTCTCGGTGGCGGGGAAGGCCACGCCGGGCAGGCCCGACACCAGTGCCGGTCGCGGGGTGAGCCGGCTGGCGTGCAGGTAGACCTCTTCGGCCACGGGGCCGGTGGCAGCAGCAAGTATGACGTCGGCACCCGCCAAGGCGGTGCGCAAGCCTGAAACGGGAATCACCGGCGTCGTCATTCCGGCGCAGAAGGTGCCGGCCACCGCCGCGGTGGTCTGCTCCCGCGTCGGGGCGATGGGGGAGCGGACCAGCAGGACCTCGCGGTCCCATTCCGGGCCGAGGGCATCGAGGGTGGCGCAGGCGAACTTGAGGTAGGAATCGCTGTCGGCCACGGCCACGATCTTGTGCCGGGCTCGGCGCGGCTGCCCGGGCACCGCGGCGGCCGCGGTGTAGGCGATGCCCGCGGACTGGAAGCCGTTCGTGCCACCGGGCTGGTTGCTGCTCATGCCGCCCCCAAACCGTCGTCGAGGGAGCTGCTGAGGTGTCGGCGCAGTTCCTGCGTGGTGCCCGGCGTCCACCAGTCGGCCGGCACCGGTTGACCCTTGAGCGGGACCGAGTTGGGAGCCAGGATGAGCCGCAGCGAAGCGAGCACCGTGGATGGCAGGGCACGCACGGTCTGGTTGGAGCGCAGTCCGCGCAGCCGCATTTCCACCGGGATCGTGTGCTCGTTCACGGTGATCAGCGGGTGTTCGGCGAGGGCGTCCAGCACCTCGGGAGTTTCCCGGCGGTGCGGGAAGTAGCCCACGGGGCCGTCTTCGGTCAGGGACCGGACCCAATCCATGTAGGGCTCGGCCCGGATCAGTCCGTCCGCCGGCATTGCGGAGCCGACCACCACCGTGGGTTCGTAGATCGTCTCGGTGACCGGCTGGGTGCCGAGCCACTCAAATTTGTGCCGCTCCAAGTGGCCACCTAGTGCCCGGAACTTGGTTTCCAGTGCCGCGGGGACGGGCAGCGCCGTGAATACCAGGAGCCTGCCCTGACCGGCGAGCCGCCGCAGCGCCCACCAACTGGCCAGGCCCAGGGCCTTCCGTGAGGCACGGGCTGCGGCACGCGGCCGGATCAACGGAGCCGGCCGGTCCCGGGCCAGGGTGGCCAACAGCTTCAGGGTGGCGAGGCCGTCGTCGAGAATGACCACTTCTTTGCCGCCGGCGCCGCGCAGCAATTCGGTCTGGACCTTACCCGAGTAGGCGTCGCCGATCACCCAGCGGTCCAGCCCCGGCTCCCGCAGCGGCGGGATGGTCGAGGTCGGCGCGGCGAAATGCACGCCGGCCGGAACCTGTTCCATCAGTGAGGCCAGGGTGGCGTTCATGCCGATGGCGTCGCCGCGCGGATGGATGGTCGTTTCGCGGCCCAGCAGCCCGGCACCGTGGGCTTCGACGGCACTGAGCAGTTGCAGCGGGGACTCCGCCCAGACCGCTGCCCGGCCGAAGCGCGGCCGGGCTACTTGTTGCGAGGGAAGCACTGCCTGCGTCATTTGCCCAGTACGGTCAGGACACGCTTGGCGGCCCGCCGTCCCACACGGCGGACCCGGCCCAGCGGCAGGAGGACCTGGCGCCCCGGCAGGGCACCGGGCAGGTCCAGCTTGGTCAGCCGGCGGCGCTTAAAGTAACGCATGTCGGACGTGTGCTGGGCCTGGTGCAGGAAGGCAACGGCGCTGTCGCGGGCGACTTCCAGGGTCTCGGCCTGCATGCAGTAGGACACGGCTTCCACCAGCTGCTGCAGCGGCGCGGCCGGAACCGCCGCCGTCGTATTCTGCGCAGCCTCAACGGCGGTGGGCGTGGTGGTCTCGTCCGCCGCCTGTGCGGTCTCAACCTGTTCGGCCGGGGCGGTGTAGTCCCGCTCGAGGAGTGCGTCGATGATGGTCACCGGGATGCGGTTGCTGTTCTGGTACGGGGTGAGCCGTTCCAGCAGGATCTCGGTTCCCACGGCTGCGGCGTCGATCTTGAACAGGTATTTGGCAGTCATCAGCGCGGTGGAGAAGCAGCTGACCACGAGCTCGGGCCGCAGCCGCTGCATGACCACTTCTGCCGGGCTGGTGGAGGTCATGACCTTCAGGTCCAAACCGAGTTCGACGGCGGCGGCCTGGATGGAGGTCACCGCGCCCGGGCCGGCGCTCGGGTGGGGTTTGAAAATGCAGTGCCGGATGCCGCGGTCGGTTGCCTTCTGCAGCATGTCCCGGTGCAGCTCGATTTCCTCCTCGGTGGAGAGGATGCCCAGCTCGGAGAGATACTGGCCCAGGATCAGCGCCGTGCCGCCGGCAGCCGGTTCGCCGTCGTTCGTGCTCGCCGCCGGCGTTCCTGCCAGTGCGGCCGGCCCCTCGGTTTCCTCGGGCAGGGCGGCGGCGAGTTCTTCCATGCGGCGGCGCAGGGCGGCGGCGTCGATCGGAACCAGCTGCGGGTTGTGCTCGCGCAGCAGCTGGGGGACCAGGCCGGGCACCAAGTCCACGTACAGCAGCGAGTCCAGGCGCTGGGCCAGATCGCGCGGCAGCCGGTTCCGGGTGGGGCCGTAGCTCATCAGGCCGTCGGAGTGGACGGAGATCGTGGCACTGGCAAAAACACGGCAAAGCGCGACGGCGGGATTGACCTGGATCGACTCCACATAGAGGTGCAGCGGGCCGTCGCCGAGCTCCCACTTCCCGCGGAGCAGCCGCTCCCAGATATCGAGTTCCTCGCCGCGCGGGTTGAACTGGCCGGGCCGGCGGGGCCAGAGCAGCTCGCTCAGATCCACCGTCCGGTCGAAGCGGGAGGCCGCTTCAGTAAAGCCGGCGGACTCGTGGAACGGAACGGAAACTTCCGGTATCAGGGCACTGTTGGTCAGGACGAGGATACGTTCGGCGCCGCGCTCCGGGATGCGGCCGCTATCGACGGCCGCTGCCAGCGAAATGCACTGGTACAGCGTTGAGACGACAAAAAGCTCTTTCATGCGGCGCTCCGAAGTGCAGGTTTGATCAGCTGGCGGCGCTTGTGGTCGAGCAGCGCCAGGCTCTCCGCGGACACATGTTCCGGCAGGGTGTCCAGCGTAGCCCGGATGCCGGTGTTCAGCTCGCCCAGATAGTGCTTGTCCATCTGTTCGGCGCGTTTGAGCTGGTGGCAGGCGATGGCCAGGAACTGGCGGGCCGCCTTGGGCCAGAAGCGCTCCGGCTCCGGGTCTTCGGCGACCAGTCGGAAGACCTCCTGGAAGCACGGCAGGAAGTCCAGTTGGCGGCGGTCGAAGACCTGGGTCAGCGAACTGGAAACGCCGCGGCGGTAGAAGGCGCCCAGCTGGGTGCTCACGGCATAGGACTCGGCCTTCAGGTGCAGGCGCCAGACCCAGGGCCGGTCTTCAGCGGTTTGCCGGCCGTCGAGGAAGTGGAGCATCCCCGCGTCCTTGAGTCCGCCGTCGAAAATCCCGAAGGGCGGGAAGGGGTAGTCCACCATCGTGGAGAGGTTGTACGGCGCAATATCGTCGCGCGGGTTCAGCCGGACCCCGCGGCGGGCCTGCGGAGCCTTGTGGATGGTGCGGATCCCGTTGGTGTGGCGGATATGGTCCACGCGGAGGAAGTCCACGCCCAGCTGTTCGATCTCCGCGGTGATCTTGGGCAGGTGGCCGGGAGCGTACCAGTCATCCGGATCCAGGAAGGTGATGTAGCGGCCGGTGGCCTCGTCCAGACCGTGGTTCCGGGCGGTGGCCACCCCGTGGGCGGTCTCGTTCCGGAGGATCTTCAGGCCGGAGAGCTGGCTGGTGAAGGCCGCTGCCAGCTCCCCGGTCCCGTCGGTGGAACCATCATCGATGACGATGATCTCCATTACCGAGGGGTCATCGAACTGGCGCATCAGGCTGGTCATCGAATCGCGGATGAAAGGGGCCTGATCTTTCGCAGGAACGATGACACTCAGTAATGGCTTGTTCATAGGTACTTATGCATCCACTCGGCGCAGGCGGGACAGCGGGGCCAGCTCGCCCGGGAAGACCTGCTTGACGCCGTCGCCCATGGCATCTTCGAGGATGCGGATGTCGCGGACCAGCGCTTCGAGGCCCTTCGGCTCGAGCGAGGACGCCTGGTCCGAGCCCCACATGGTGCGGTCCAGGGTGATGTGGCGTTCCACGGTCACCGCGCCGAGGGCAACGGCGGCCAGGGAGATCTGCAGGCCGCGCTCGTGGCCCGAGTAGCCCACCGGCACCTGGTAGCGCTCCTGCAGCGTGGTGATCATGCGCAGGTTGGCCTCTTCGGGGGGCAGCGGGTAGGTGGAGGTGGCGTGCATCAGGATCAGGTTATCGGTACCGAGGGTTTCCACGGCCTTGTCGATCTGCTCGATGGTGGACATGCCGGTGGAGAGGATGATCGGCTTGCCGGTTTCGCGCAGGGCGGTGAGCAATTCGATGTCGGTGACCGAAGCGGAGGCAACCTTGTGCGTCAGCGCGCCGGCCTCTTCCATGAACGCCACGGAGGGAACATCCCACGGCGAAGCGAAGCAGTGCAGGCCCTTGTCAGCAGCGTGCTGGATCAGCTTCTCGTAGATGGGCATGTCGAACTCGACGCGGTAGCGGTAGTCCAGATAGGTCATTTCGCCCCACGGGGTGGAACGCATCTTGTCGCGCATGTCGGCGGGGGTGGAGATTTCCGGGGTGCGCTTCTGGAACTTCACGGCGTTGGCACCGGCGGCGGCAGCGACGTCGATCAGCTGCTTGGCGATCTCGATGTCGCCGTTGTGGTTGATGCCGATTTCGCCGATCACGTAAACGGGCTGGCCTGCGCCGACCTGAACGTCACCGATAGCGACGGGTGCCGGAGCGCCGGTGGGAAGGTAGTTCTGGGTTGCTTCGGTAGTCATCAGGAGGCTCTTTCTGTCATTTCTGCAATTGCGTTCCGGCTGCCGGTGGCGGCGGCCGTGTGGGCGGCGAGGACGAGTTCGCAGATTTCGCGGACCGCCCCTTCACCCCCGTTGTGCGACAGCACGATGCGCGCTGCCGCCTTGACCTCTGACCGGGCGTCCGCCACGGCCACGGGCCAACCGACCTTGCCCATGGCGGGCAGGTCGTTGACGTCGTTGCCGACAAAGGCAACGCGTTCGGGATCAAGTCCGCGCACAGCCATCCATTCGGAGACTGCTTCGGCCTTGTCCCTGACGTCCTGGACGACGTCGACGCCGAGCTTGTTGGCCCGGGCGGTCACCACCTGGTTTGTCTCGGTGGAGAGGATCAGTTGGGGCACTCCGGCCCTGCGCAGGCGGGCAATGCCCATGCCGTCGCCGCGGCTGACGCGGACGAACTCTTCGCCTTCGGAGTTGACGAAGGCATGGTCGTCGGTGTGGACGCCGTCGAAATCCATCACCAGGGCATCGACGTCGACGGCGGTGGCCTCGGTGGGGACAGCCATCGCCTGGACCAGGGCCAGATCTTCGAGCGAGTCGATCTCGATGGCGTGCTCGGCGGGGACCACCTGCAGGTCCAGCCGGCCGAAGAAGCGGTGCTTGCGCTCGGTGAAGCCCTCGGTGAGCATGGCGTAGAACGCGCCGGTCTCGCGGTACTGCGGTTCGCGGTCCTGGCGGCGGGGACGGAAGTCCGCGCTGTGCCCCACGGCGGTGACGGCGCCGTCGTCGTTCTTGGTCCAGAGGAAGTTGTGGTTTTCGGCGACCGAAAACGCCACGTCCGCCTCGCCGTCGAGAACCTTGCGGACCGCCTCGTTGAGGTCGGCGGGATCGATGAAGGGGGAGGTGCACTGCAGCAGTACGGTGACGACCGGTTGGGTGCCGAACTCCTGGTCGAGGGCGTCCAGAGCGTGCAGGACGGCGGATTCGCTGGTGGCTGTGTCGCCGGAGAGATCGGCCGGACGTTCAACAACGCGGGCGCCGAAACGCTCGGCCTCGAACCGGATGTCGGCGGAATCCGTGCTGACGACGACGTCGGTCACCAGGGGTGTGTTGCGGGCGGCTTCCACGGCGCGGGCCACGAGGGAACGGCCGGAAACTGGCTTAAGGTTCTTGAACGGAATCCCTTTTGAACCGCCGCGGGCAGGGATCACAACCAGAACTTCTTGGGGATCGGTGGTGCTCATTGAAGCCACCGTAGGGAGCCCGAGTGGCCGGACGGGGTGCCTAAGGTTAAGGGGAGGTTATCGATAGCCAACGTTTTGTTAACCAGGACCGGCCAGTACTGTTGGTGCCATGCCCCGGTTCCGCCCATCGCGCCGCAGATTGCCGCTGCGCATTGTGGTGCCCAGCCGCAACGATCCGCTGCTGCGCCGGTTTACCGAGCTGATCGGCGGGCCGCTGGGGCACCGGACCGCCCCCGGGATTGTGGAGCCGGGCTTCTTCACGGTGGAACGCGTGCTGATTGTGCTCACCACGCTGGCGGCGCTGCTCTCCGTGCTGGTCAAGACGCCTTGCCGCGTGGCCGGCTGGGTCCTGCCGGACTACTTCTACATGGGCTGCTACTCGGACTGGCCCGTCCTGTTCGAAACCCGCGGGCTTGCCGAGGGCATGTTCCCCTTCCTCACGCCAGGCGGTGTTTTCGAGTACCCGGTGCTGATGGGACTGCTGGCCGGATTCACGGCGCTGCTAGTTCCCGGCTCCGGGGTGTCGGCGGAACGCTCGCTGGCCTACTTCGACGTGAATGCGACGCTGGTCGCCGTGGTCTGGATCATCACCGTGATTACGACGGCGAGAATGAGCCACCGCAGGCCATGGGATGCCGCGATGGTGGCGCTGGCGCCCGGGATCGTGGTGGCCGGGACCATTAACTGGGATCTCTGGGCGGCCATGCTGGCGGCGCTGGCCATGCTGTCCTTCGCGCGCGGACGGCTGGTGCTGGCCGGGGTGTTCATCGGGCTGGGCACCGCCATGAAAATCTATCCGCTGCTGATCCTGGGCGCCGTGCTGCTGCTGGCCATCCGGACCGGGAAGTACCGGCCGCTGATGGTCACGGCGACCACCGCGGCGGGAACCTGGCTGGCCGTTAACCTGCCCTTCATGCTGGCCGACTTTGCCGGCTGGGCCTTCTTCCTGGGGTTCAGCCGCGACCGCGAGGCCGGCTACTCCTCGATCTGGTACGCCTACAACACCACTGTGCAGGGGCAAGGGCTGCCGCAGCTGGGCCCGGAGTTCATCAACCGGGCGTCGCTGGTGCTGTTCCTGCTGGCCTGTATCGCGATCGCGCTGCTGGTGCTGTCAGCCCCGCGGCGCCCGCGGCTGGCGTCCATCGTGTTCCTGATTGTGGCGGCCCTGGTGCTGACCAACAAGGTGTACTCCCCGCAGTTCGTGGTGTGGCTGGTTCCGCTGGCGGCGCTGGCCTACCCGCGCTGGCGGGACTTTCTGATCTGGCAGTTCGTCGAGCTGCTGCACTGGTGGGCCGTCTGGATGTACCTGGGGCAGTTCACCAGCGGCGGCGCGCCGGAGCACAACATCGACGGCGCCTACTATGTGCTGGCCGTGCTCGCGCATATAGCAGCGACGGCATACATCGCCTACAAGGTTGTCCGCTCCATCCTGCACCCCGAGCAGGATCCGGTCCGCCGGCTGGAGACCGACGATCCGCAGGGCGGTCCCTTCGACCGTTCCGGCGACGTGCTGGTGCTGGACAGCTACGCTGTTCACAAATGGCGTTCACGGATCGGCAGCCGGTAAACCGGCAGGAAGGCGGAACGTACATGTCACTTCCCGATGCGGCCGTGGTGGGATCCGGGCCGAACGGCCTGGCGGCGGCGGTCATCCTCGCGCGGGCCGGTCTTAAGGTCACGGTCTTCGAGGGCGGTGCAACGCCCGGCGGCGGCGCCCGCACGACCGAACTGATGGAACCGGGGCACTGGCATGATGTTTGCTCGGCAGTCCATCCGATGGCGGTGGCAGCGCCGTTCTTCCGGGACTTCGGCTTGGCAGAGCGGATCGAACTCATCACGCCGGACATCTCCTATTCGCACGTTATCGACGGCGCGAAAGCCGCCCTTGCCTACCGGGACCTGGACCGCACCGCCGCTTCGCTGGGCACCGACGGACAGGCTTTCCGGTCGCTGATGGAACCCCTGGTCACGCATTTCCGCGACGTGCTGGACCTGACCATGAACCAGTTGCTGCGGCTGCCCCGCCATCCGGTCTCGGCGCTGCAGTACGGACTGCGTTCGCTGGAGCAGGGGAGCCCGGCCTGGAATATGCGCTTTAAGGAATACCTTGCTCCGGCACTGCTGTCCGGCGTGATGGCCCATACGCCTGGCGGCCTGCAGCGGCCGGTGGCTGCCGGAGCTGGACTGATGCTCGGCTCGTTGGCGCACGCCGTGGGGTACCCGCTGCCCGTGGGCGGTTCGCAGGCCATCATCGACGAACTGGTCCGCGACCTGAAGAACCACGGCGGCAAGCTGGTCACCGGCCACAAGGTGAATTCCCTGGCCGAACTGACCGATGCCCGGACGGTGCTGCTGGATACCTCGCCGCAGGAGCTGGTCCGGCTGGCCGGCGGACGGCTGCCGCGCGGCTATGCCAAGTCCTTGATCTCCTACCGGTACGGCCCGGGCGCTGGCAAGGTGGACTTCATTCTGTCCGAACCCGTTCCATGGGCCAACGCAGAACTAGCCCGGGCAGGAACCGTCCACCTGGGCGGAACCCGCGAACAGGTTGCGGCATCGGAGAAGGAGATTGCCCGCGGACGGCACTCCGATAAGCCCTTTGTCCTGGTCTCCCAGCCGAGCGTTTTTGATGCCACGAGGGCCCCGGCGGGTCGCCATATCCTGTGGACTTACTGCCACGTGCCGCAGGGCTCCACCCGCGACATGACGGACGTGATCACCGCGCAGCTGGAGGCGGCCGCGCCGGGCTTTTCCGACGTCGTTGTTGCCTCGCACAGTATGTCCGCCGCGGAATACGAGCAGTACAACCCGAACTACGTCGGCGGGGACTTCGGCACCGGCGCGGTGGATGTCGCGCAGCTGCTGGCCCGGCCCGTACTCGGCACCAAGCCGTGGAAGACGCCGCTGGACGGGGTGTACCTGTGTTCGGCGGCCACGCCGCCTGGACCTGGAGTACACGGAATGGCCGGCTACCACGCCGCGCGGCTGGCGTTGAAGGAGGACTTCGGGCTGCCGATGCCCGCGCTGGGGCCGTAAGTGCCGGCTGCGTAGACCGGGATCCCGGCCGGTTGGTTTGGCGGGGTCCATCAGAGCCCGGATGGTTAGTCCTGCTGGACCTGCCCCTTTGTTGCTGGTAGCTCTTGTCCGGCCTGCCAGATCCGGTGCGGCCGCAGGTTCTGGTCCAGCAGAATCAGATCTGCCGGCGACCCTACGGCTAGGTTTCCTGCACCACCGCTGTCCAGACCGGCGGCACCGGCCGGTACCGAGGTGGCTGCGGCGACTGCCTCCGGCAGCGGGATCCCGGCAGCAAGGGCACGGCGCACCGCTGCATCCATGGTGAGCGTGCTGCCGGCGATTGGACCTCCGGGGGGCAGCCGGCCAACGCCGTCGTTCACTTCAACCGGGAGCGAACCAAGGTGGTAGCTGCCGTCCCTGCAGCCTGCCGCGGCCATGGCGTCGGTAATCAGGGCAACCCGGCCCGGGGCGGCTTGAAACGCCAACCGGAGCATCGCGTCATGGACGTGGTGCCCGTCTGCGATCAGTTCCAGGGTGACGTGGGGTGAGTCGAACGCCGCGGCGACCGGGCCGGGCGCGCGGTGGTGCAGGCCGTTCATGGCGTTGAAGGCATGGGTGAGGATGCTGGCGCCGGCGTCGAAAGCAGCGCGGGCAGTGTCATAGTCCGCGTCCGTATGTCCGACGGCGATCGCTACCTTGTGGTCGACCAGTCGGCGGATGGCCGCAAAACCGGGGTCCAGTTCCGGGGCGATGGTCACCTGGCGCAAAAGGCCCCCGCCGGCTTCGACGAGCCGGTCCACGGCTTCAACCGTGGGCGCCGTGAGAAAGTCAGGGTTGTGGGCGCCGCAGTGGCTGGCCGCGAGGAACGGTCCCTCGAGGTGGAAACCCTTCGCCGTCGCGCTGGCCGGAGCGTCCAGGGCCAGCCGCCGCAGCGTGGCCTCCAGGACTTCGAGCGGATTGGCGACGAGCGAGCCGAGGAGGCTGGTGGTTCCGTGGGCCAGGTGAGTGAGCGGGCCGCGGGAGGTGTCGCCGTCGTCAAACGAACCACCGCCGCCGCCATGACAATGCATATCCACGAAACCCGGCACCAGATAGGCGCCGCTGGCATCGACCTCCCGAATGGCCGCAGCCTCCTGACCGTCAACTGTTCCGGACCAGCTGCCGTTGCCCGCGTCGGTAATTCGGCCGTCCTCAAGGAGCACCCAAGCGTCGGCGTCGATCTCCCCGCCGACGATGCGACGGGCGGAATGGATGACGGTGCGCATGGGCCTCACTGTTCCCCGGGATCGGCACATCGGAAATGGACTGACTCACCTCGACAGTAGAGCGTTAGGTCCTAAACGGCGACCTGTTCCAGGGCCGTCAGCCTGCCGTCGCGCATGGTGGCGACGGCGTCGGTCAACGGGATGTACTCCGTGTCGTGGGTGACCATCACCGTGGCTACCTTGAACTCGCGGGTCACGCGGACCAGCAGCCGGACAATCGCTTCGGAGCGTTCGTGGTCCAGCGCCGCTGTCGGCTCGTCCACCAGCAGCAGCTTCGGCTCACCCATCAGGGCGCGGGCAATGTTGACCCGCTGGCGCTGCCCGCCGGAGAGCTGGTGCGGGCGGCGTCGCGCGGAATCGGCGAGGCCCACTACGTCCAGCAGTTCCAGGGCCCGGTCCTTCGACTTCTTCGGCGACCCGCCGCGCAGGTGCTCTGCGATCTGCAGCTGCTCGACGGCGGTGAGCGAGGCGAGCAGGTTGGGCTGCTGGAAGATGATGCCGATGGATTCACGCCTCAGGACGGCCGTTTCCCGCGCTGAGAGGGCCGTGGCGTCGACGCCGTCGAGGAGGACGAGTCCCGACGTCGGCCGGATCAGCGTGGCGGCAACGGCGAGCAACGAGGACTTGCCGGAGCCCGAAGGGCCTGCCAGCGAGGTGATGGTGCCGGCCCGGGCGGACAGGTTAACGCTGTCCAGGGCGGTGACCGTGGAATCGCCGTCCGGGTACTCGAGCGTGGTGTTGACGAGGTTCAGTACTGCAGTCATGGGTGTTGTCCTTAGCTGGAGAGTGCGGATTTCGGGAAGCTGGGGCTCGGTTGCGCCGGAGGCTCAGTTGCCGCCGAGGGCGGTCAGGGGATCCACCTTGGTCACGCGGCGGACCGCGACGACGGCCCCGGCCATGCCCAGGAGCACGATCCCGACGATCGGCAGCACGGTGCTGGCCGCGGTGAGCAGGAACGGCGCGGCCTGGGCAGCGAAGTAGCCGCCCAGAACCCCCACGCCACCACCGACGGCGGCCCCGGCAACCAGGACGATCGCGGCTTGGGTCAGGGCATCGCGGAGCAGGTAGCCGTCCGAGCCGCCCATGGCCTTGAGCACCGCGATGTCCCGCGTGCGCTGGATGGTCCAGACGGTCAGGAAGGCGACAATCACCAGCGCCGAGATCCCGTAGAGGAAGGCCTGCATCATCAGCAGCGAGCCGTTCTCGCTCTTGTACGAACCCAGTGCCTGGAACGAACCGGTCACGGATGTGGTCACGGTACCGGCGGCTTGATTGGCCGCGGCAGCGGCGGCTCCGGCAGCATCCCCGTCGGCCAGTTGCACCGCAACGGCGGTGGCGATCGGACCGTTGGCGGCCCCGCCGTCGTTAATATGGGCTATCTTCTGCCACTGCTCCAGCGAGGTCCAGACCACCGGCGTGTGGGAATACCACTGGTCGTCGACGACGGCGGAGACCAGCAGCTGCCGACCGGCAACTTCTGCGGGATCACCGGCGGCAACGCCCAGCTCGTCCGCAATGGTCTGGCTGAGGATCACCGTCCCGTCCGCAACGGGGGCGGGGGCGAGCCTGCCGCCGGGCTCGACTCCGAAGACTGCCACGTTAGTGGTGCCGCCGGCGGAGAAACGGGTCTGCGCGACGCCGAAGGCCTCGGCATGCTCCACCCCGTCCGCCTGCTGCCAGGTGTCCAGCTGGTCCCGGGTAATCTGCGACTCTGTGTAGGAAGCCTTCGCCTCGTTTCCTTCCGGCGCGCCGAATGCCACGGTGTTGGCCGCCGGGGCCAGCCCGGCGATGGCGGAAATGGACTGGTTGCCCAGCCCCGCCGTGAGGCCGGAGAGCATGACCAGCAGCAGGGTAATCAGGGCCACCACGGTTCCCATCAGGGCGAAACGGCCCTTCGCGAACCGGATGTCCCGCAGTGCCAAAAACACGATTTTTCCTTCTTTCGGTGGAGTGCTCGGCCGCCGTTCGGCCGCCGTTCGGCCGCTGTATCCAGCCTTTCGCGGAAGCCTCGCGGGCACATCGCGGAACCGGTTGATCCGCCGCGGACAGAGGGTTGATTCCACCGTCAACCGAATGGTTGATGCCCGTTGCCCGTGTGGTGGCTACGCTGGGAGCATGTCTGTCCCGACCGAGCCCACCGAGACCGAGGCCTGGCCCGAGTCCGGGCCGGGCTTCGCCGAAGCGAGCCGATCCGGCCGGGCACCTGCAGAATCCGGGCCCGTTCAGCCGTCGGCGGGTGCCTTGGTGCTCCGCGTGCTGCGGATCGGGCTGCACACCGGCTTCGCTGGCTTGCTTGCCTTCGCCGTCGTCCTGACACTCATCAACGCCCCGCATGCGCAGCTGAGTTGGCTCGCCTTGCTGCTGGGGCTTCTGCTGGCCGGCGTCTACCTAGCCGGCACGATCGTCGAGAAGCGGCACAGCACCACCGGGACCGGCCCGGATCCACGCCGCTACGGGGCGGCCTGGCTGGCGCTGGTGACCGTGCTCTGGGTGGCGCTCGTGGCGGTCAGCGGCAACTTCGTCTGGCTGGCCTTCCCCCTGTTCTTCCTCCACCTGCACGTGCTCCAAACCGCCCATGCCGTGTTCGCCGTCGCCATGCTGACCGGCGTGGTGATTCTGTCCCAGTGGTGGCACAACGGGCGGCTGGAACCGCCGATGCTGATCGGTCCGATGGTGGGGGCGGTGTTCGCCGTGTTCATGGCGATGGCGTACCGGGCACTGTATCTCGACGGCGAGAACCAGCGGCGTGCGCTCGCCGAGCTCCGCCGGACCCGCGCCGAGCTGGCCCAATCCCAGCACGACGCCGGGGTGCTCGCCGAACGCGGCCGGCTCGCACGGGAAATCCACGACACACTCGCCCAGGGCCTGTCCAGCATCGTGCTGGTCTCGCGCGGTGCCGCCACGGCGCTGGACGCCGGCGACACCGCGACGGCGGCCGAGCGCATCCGGCTGGCCCAGTCCACGGCCTCGGAGAACCTGGCCGAGGCGCGTCGGTTCATCCGTGGCTTGTCCTCCCCGCAGCTGGAACCGCGCGAGGACGGCGCCAGCGTCCTGGCCGACAGCCTGGCCCGGCTGTGTTCGGCCACCGAGCGGCAGGCCGCGGCGCGCGGGGACCAGCTACGCTGCCGTTTCAACCTCGACGGCGACAGCGTCCGGCTGCCCGCCCCGTACGAGGTCACGCTGCTCCGGGCGGCGCAGGCGAGCCTGGCGAACGTGCTGGCGCATGCGAAGGCACGCACCGCCGTCGTTACTCTAGGGTTTTTGGACGAGGACGTGACACTGGATATTTACGACGACGGCGTAGGGTTTGATCCTTCAAAGTACGACGGCGGCACGGGCCTTGGTTCTTCGGCGGCGGCTGGGCGCGGGGACGGGGACGGAGACGGAGACCGAGAGGGCGGCGGCTTCGGCCTGCTGTCGCTGCAGGAACGGGTTGCCGCGCTGAACGGCCGGCTCGACCTGGAATCCGCGCCGGGTGAGGGAACCGTGGTGGCCATCCGGCTGCCGCTCCTGACTGGCGTGGGGGAGGAGCGGGAGTGAGCGGGATCAGGATTCTGCTGGTCGATGACCATCCCGTGGTGCGCGCCGGACTCCGGGCCATGCTCTCCGACTTCGAAGGCATGACCGTGGCGGCCGAAGCCGCGGACGGGGCTGCCGCGCTAAAGGAGCTGGACCGTCTGGCCGCCCTGGGCGAGCCCGCGGATGTGGTGCTGATGGACCTGCAAATGGGCGCCGGCATGGACGGGGTAACGGCCACGGCGCGGATCAAGGCCAACGGCGATGCCGGGAAGGCCGCGCCGCCGGTGCTCATCCTGACCACATACGACACGGACGCGGACATCCTCGCCGCAGTGGAGGCCGGTGCCGCCGGCTACATGCTTAAGGACGCTCCGCCGGAGCAGATCCGCGAAGCAGTCCTGGCCGCCGCAGCCGGCCGCACCGCACTTGCGCCGGAAGTCGCGGCCCGCCTGATGGGCCGGATCCGCAATCCCGAGCCCGCGCTCAGCGCCCGCGAGGTCCAGTTGGTGGAACTGCTGGCCACCGGCATGCCGAACAAGGAAATTGCCCGCAAGCTCTTCATTTCCGAGGCCACTGTCAAGACCCACTTGGTGCACATTTACGCCAAGCTTGGTGTGGACAACCGCACGGCTGCCATAGCCGAGGCCACCAAGCGCCGCATCATCCGCCCGGCCTGATTCTCGCAGGGTCAGTCGGGTGCGCCCAGGAATGTCGGTTAAGGCGTCCTATGACAGGTCGCTGGCGACACCGATGGTGAAGATTTTGGGCCCGCTCCGTGTGACTCTGACCAGATCCTTCGAGACGTTTGCCCTCAGGGCAACGTCGGCGACTGCGGCATCCAGCGATTCGTTCGTGGTCGAGCGGTCCCAGATCTTGAGCGTCACGGAGTGCGATTCAAAGTTCATGCGTCGTTGCTTTCTTTGATTGAATTCCCACCTCGTCGCTGAGGCAGCGGCAACAACTCTAGCCGGAATGATGATCTTCCCTCGACTAGATTTCGCGTTTATGAACCGCCATCAGCCGCTGCTATTCCTAGCAGATCGCGTACCTGGCCGGGCAAAGACCAGGCCCGGACCGCGCGTTGGCCGACAAAGTCTACTCGTCCATGGCGATCCGGGAGCTGCTGCGCCGACCCTTTATTCACGCAGTGATCCCCGAACGCAGCGACCAGGAGTAAACCGCAAACACCGCGCCGCAGCCGTTCTCAGAGCCATCACCATCTGGCTCAAGGATCTAAGTACCCCGCGGACATGGTGCTGATGGACCTGCAGATGGGCGCGGGCATGGACGGGGTGACCGCGACGGCGCGGATCAGGGCCAACGGCGATGCCGGGAGGCCCGCCCCGCCGGTGCTCATCCTGACCACGTACGACACGGACGCGGACATCCTCGCCGCCGGAGCAGATCCGCGAGGCCGTCCTGACCGCCGAGGCCAGCAAGCGCCGGATCATCCGCCCGGCCTGACTGCAGGCTGAAAAAGCTGTAGGTGCCGGCGACAGCTCCGCGAATGTGCACAACCGTTCCCGATCGTCCCGGCAACGTTTATCCACAGTGGGGGTAACGCAGTGCATAAACGTCATACCTGCTGGTTACGGTAGAAACGATTCACCAAATCGCTCCACTTAGTCCAGTCTCTTCACTTCGTCTCTTTCAGGGGAACCTTTATGAACACCGGCCCTTCCGGTATGCCCGCGCACGGCGCGGAACTGCATGACTCACCTCCACCGCGGCCAGAGCAGGCTCCAGCAACCGTCTCCGAACCGGCTGGACCTTCAGTGCCGAGCTCCGCTGCAGAACGCGGTCCGTTTGACGGTCTCGGTAAACAGCATTGGCTCAAGGCAGCGGCCTCGGCAGCAATCACTTATGGAATTGTTCTGGGCGGATCTGTCTTCGTGCTCCTGCTGGCAGTGGCGGGTTCTCTGATGTCTGGAGCGGGGAGCGATCTGGGCCAGTCCGCGCAGGAAGCCATCGGCGTGGACCCGATGGAGAGCGGTGTCGGAATGATCTTCACCCTGCCGTTCCTGTTGGTCGGGATGGCTTTCCTTGGCCCGGTAAGTGCTTCCGGGGAGGCTGGCGTCCTGGGAATGTTCCTGAGCATGCGCGGCGAGGTTTGGGCCGTGCCAGTGCTGCTGACGGTCCTTGCAGCCCTCAGCCTGTGGTGGCTCGGCAGGCATTTTGAACGGAAGGCCGGCGTGGTCCGGACAAGCCAGCGCTGGGTTCTCGCCGCTTCCACAGGACTGGCGCTTGCCGTGATTGCCGTGGGGCTCGCAATGCTGACAGCGGTGCGCAGCGAAATGGAAGCTGTCACGCTCAACGTTGACAGTGCCTCGGCCTGGTTGTTCCTGGGGGCGTTTGCTATCGGCACAGTTTGTAGTGTGGCCGGACGCCATGCGGGCAGAGCCAAGACGCTACCGGCAGCCTCCGCTGCTGGGCAGGCTGTTGTTCGTACGGCCCAAGCGGTGCGGGTATTCGGGTGGCACGTTCTGGCGTACCTGACGGTGGCGGGCCTCGTGCTATTTGTGGCAGCAGCAGTGGAAGGCGGCGCGGCAGCCGCCTTCACCGCCCCCTTGTGGCTCCCTACCGCTGCCGCATGGGCGTATGGAACAGGACACCTCTCCGGCTTGAACGTGTTCGGCCAGCCTGGAACCATGTATGTTTTCGAAGCCGGGTGGTGGCAAGCGGCATTGTTGCTGCTGCTGACGGTGCTCGCCGCGCTTGCAGCGTCCTTGCTGTGGTCGCAGCGCCGGGGAACCGGCCGTGATGCGCTTGCTGGATGGCATTCGTGGCTGACCCTGCCGATTGTTTTCGCCTGTGGCGGAGCAGCGGTGGCCTTGGTTACCACGATCGTGGCCACGGCTGCCGGCAGTTTCATCTCCTTCTCCGGCACCATGGGATTGGCAGGCTGGACCTTTCTGGTTATGGGTATTTGGGGTGGAATCATCGAGGTATCCGCCAGGTATCTTGCGCCCGCGCTCGCCCCCTATGCCCCTGCAAAGATGCGCGGTTTTCTGACCGCGGGAGCTCCTTCCGGCGCAGCCATGAGCGTTGATCCCGGCACCTCGGCCGCGCTATATCCGGCCGCGGACTCTGCCGCTGCGGGAAGGCCAGGCCAGGCTGAAAACCAGCCGACGCCGCTGTCGGCCTCGGCAAAGAAGCGCCTCAAGATCGCCGCTTGGTCTGTTGGAGCCGTTGCCGTGGTCGGAATCGGGGCCGGTATTGCCTACAACATCTTGGCAACCGGCGCTTATGGACCTCAGGCAAAGGTGGAGCAGTACCTCACGGCGTTGCAGAACGGCGAAGCCTCTACCGCAACCGCCCTGCTGGACCCGAACGTTGCCACGGCGGAGCGCGTCCTCTTTAACGATGAGATCTTCGCGGCGGCGGAGAACCGGATTACGGGCTTCAGCATCCGGGACGTGGTGACAACAGAAGATACAGCCATGGTCGTCGCCGACGTCGTCCAGGACGCGAAGACAACACCGCTGACTTTCGAGCTAGAGCAGGAGGGCCGAACGGCCGTCGTCTTCAAGGACTGGCGCATCGCGTCCGGCGGGAGCTGGAGCTTGCCGCTGGAGCTGCCGGCAGGCCGGCAGGACATCAAGGTCAACGGCGTCGCGGTGGAAATCGCCGGCGGCCAGGAGGACTTCCAGGGTGGCGTCCGTGCCCTCGTTCCGGTCCTGCCGGGCGACTATGTGGTCTCGGCGCCGGAAGGAACCAAGTACATCAGCTACGGTTCCGAGCAGACCGTCCGGGTGCCGGTCGACAGCAGTGCGCAGCCCGAGACAGCGGTCTTCGAACAGGCGATGACGGATGCGGTGGCAGCAGATGCTGCGGCACAGGCGAACGCCTATCTCGCCAAATGCATCGAGGCAAAGGAACTGCAGCCCCAGAGTTGCCCCAATGCTGCCTTCGCCTGGCGGGATGAGGAAAACTACCGCGCGATTAGCTGGAAACTGGAGACCGAGCCGGAGTACGACGTCTCGCGGAGTTGGCTGGACGACGGATTCATGCTGACCGCCCGGAACGGCGAAGTCTCGCTCAATTACGAGGAGAACGTCTCCTTCACCGATGACCGGGAGGAATGGAAGCAGCAGGAGACAACCCGGGGACTCCTATTTACGGGCGCGGTGTCCATCGACGGCGACAAGCTGACCGTGACCTTCGATTAGGACGCCCGCGCGTCCTGCGCATCATCTTCCTGTGTGCCGGCTTCGGCCACCGCGCCGAGCCGGCACCAGGGACCGCAAGGTTCGGCAGACGGGCCGGTAACCAGCATCCGGAAGGCGCCGTCGAGGTAGGCCCTGCCGTCCCTGGCCCGCCCGATCACGACGCCACGGCGAAGACGCATCCGTTGGCCCGGTTCCAGTTTGCGCAGTTGCGGCCAGAGCAGGGCTTCCGAGGTCGAAAGGAATAACATAACGGCCCTCCTGTCACCGAGTTGGACCATTATGAACCCTCCCGGCCCTGTTTGGACCCGGCCGGCGCAAAATTGTGCCGACCCGTTATCGTTCGGGCCCGGCCGCTTCGCTGCAGGGCTTCCGTGCGAAAGCGATATATTGTGCGGTGGAGCGGGCATCACCGCACAAATAATGAACGACGGCGGTGTGCAGCTGCCCGCAGGAGGTTTGGATGCGACTGGGTACAGTACGGCGGAACGGGACAACGCAGGCGTTCCGGCAGGAGAACGGTGCCACCACCTTCCTTCCGGCCAAGGATGTCGGCGAGCTTCTGCTGCACGAGGACTGGCGCACCCTTGCCGGCGAAGAAGGGCAGGAACCGGCTGCCGCCGACCTGGACACGCCCATCCTGCGCCCCGGCAAGATCCTTTGCGCCGGACTGAACTACTACGCCCACGCCGAAGAAGTCGGCCAGGACGTTCCGAAGCACCCCACGATCTTCACCAAGATGCACAACGCGCTGGCCGGTCCCAGCGATGACGTGCAGATGCCCGAAGCCAGCCGCAAGATCGACTGGGAGGCCGAGCTGACCATCGTGATCGGCAAGACCATCCGCAAAGTGGACGAGGCCGCAGCCAAGGATGCCATCCTTGGCTACACGGTGATGAACGATGTCTCCGTGCGCGACTGGCAGGGCCGGACGTCCGAGTGGTTCCAGGGCAAGAACTGGGACCGGATGACGCCGGTGGGCCCCGTCGTCGTCACGGCGGACGAAATCGACCCGGAGGACGGCCTGGCCGTGGAGTGCGAGCTGGACGGCGTCGTCAAGCAGTCCGGCACCACGTCGGATCTGATCTTCTCCTGCGCCAAGTTGGTCTCCTACATCAGCGAGTTCATGACCTTGGAACCGGGCGACATCATCGCCACCGGCACTCCGGCGGGAGTCGGCCTGGCCCGCAAGCCCCGTGAGTGGATTCCGGTGGGCGCCGAATTGGTGACCCGGATCGAGGGAATCGGCGAGTTGCGCAACAAGTGCGTTGCGGAGCCGGCGGCGGGGTAATCCCGCGTCCGCATGTCACTTTCGGGTCACTCCGTCGTAAATGTCCTAGTGCGGCCGTAGGATCGAATGATGGGGCAGACACGGTTATTCGGTCGGGACCGCGAGCTTGCTCATTGGCGAACGCTCGCGGATACCGTCGCGTCCGGACGCAACACGGAGCTGACGGTCAGCGGACCTGCGGGTATAGGCAAGACCTCGCTGCTGGACGAAATCTGCCGCGATGCGCAGGCCCGTGACTGGAAGATCCTGCGTGCCCGCGGGGATGCCCGGCGGCAGCTGCCCGGTGCCATGCTGTGGCAGTGGTTCGCTCCGTTGGCCCAGCGGCTGCCCGCGGATGCGCCGCCCTTTGACGGCCAGGGCGCACTGCTGCACAAGTTCCTGACCACCACTGGCATTCCGGCCCAGAGCGACGCCCTGAGCTATTCGGCCTCGTGGGTGTTGCGCTCGCGGAGCCAGGACCGGCCAGTGGTCGCCGTGGTGGATGACGCCCAGTGGCTCGACGAACTCTCCCTCGGCGCCCTTCTGGATATCGGCAGCCTGCTGATCGACGTCCCCGTGCTCCTGCTGCGCGGCGTCCGGACCGGACCCGGCGCCGAACATCCCGAAGGCATCGACACAAGCGCGCTGCTGGAAGGGGACCGGATTTCGGACCGCGAACCTCACGTTCCCTCCAGTGTTCCCCTGCACTGGCAGCTGGAGCCGCTGAGCCAGAACGCCATTGAGAACTGGATTCTGGAGCGGCAGGAAAGCAACGTTCAGGTCAACGCGGCCCGGGTCCAGGCCGCCAGCGGCGGAGTGCCGTTCTTCATCCACGAGTTGCTGGAGCGGGACCAGCCGCTGGCCAGGCCAGCCGAAGCCTCGCCCAATGAGGCAGCCGTGCTGCGCGGCCGGCTGCACCGGCTGGACGCGCTGGACCGAAACGTGCTCGGCGGCGTCGTCGTTCTCGGCGAAGACGCCAGCGCGGCACGGCTGAAGGCCATGCTGGAGCTGCGCACCGCGGAACTGAACGAGTCGCTGGCCAGGCTGGAGGAAGAACGGTTCCTGGCCTCGGTGAAGCCGCGGCCGGCCATCCAGCACGCGCTCGTGGCGGAGGCGTTGCTGGCGGACCTGGGCGATGAAGAGGTTTCGGCCCTGCACCGGAGCGCGGCAGGCGTCCTGATGGCCGAAGGCGCGCAGCCGGCCCTGATCGCCGGCTACCTGCTGGAGACGTTGCCGGACGGCGACGAGGACGGTGCGCGGATCCTGCTCGCCGCTGCCGCGCAGGCACGCCGCCAGGGCGCCTACGCGCTCGCCGTCCAGCTGGCAGACCGGGCGCTGCAGGAGTCCGCCCTGCCGGACCGCCTGCGGCAGGAGCTGCTGGTCGAGGCCACCTACGCGCATCAGGGCGCGGGCGATTCACAGACCGCTGCGAGGCTCGCCGAGGACGCGTTGGAACTGACCGAAGGAACGGTCTGCCGGGTGGAGCTGCTGGTCGGCCACGCTGAGGTGCTCTACGGCATGAACGAGGTGGAACGTGCCTCGGAGTGCTTCGGCAAGGCGCTGAAGGAACTGGAAAACGACCCGGGCGACCATGGCGATTTACGACGGCGGGTGATTGCGTTGGCGGCCGGCGCGGGCTTCCAGCAACTGCAGATCGCCGCGCAGTATTCGTCCGAGCTCGCCGGGATCCTGAACCGGGACCCGTCCGAGGACGGGCCGGGGGACCGGCTGCTGCTGGTGCAGGAGGCGCTGCGCCTGACCATTAGCGGCACGGACGCGGCGCTGAGCGGGGAGCTGGCGGTCCGCGCCTACGCGGGCGGTCTCATCCTGGCCGAAAACGGGGCCGAGTCCAGCATCATCAATTTTCTGACCGGCGCCCTCAACGGTGCGGAGCGGGACGCGGACGCACTGGAGCTGCTGGACGCGGCCATTGCCGAAGCACGGGCCAAGTCCTCGCTGATGGCGCACGCCACCCTGGCCTACTGCCGCGGGGCCATCCACCTGAACCGGGGCCGGCTGCGGTTGGCACAGGTGGACCTGGAGGCCAGCATGCGCGCCGCGGATGCCGGCTGGCGAACCTACATTGAAGTGGCCGCGTTCGTGCTCGCCAGTGTCTACGTCGCCCGCGACGACCTGGAGGCGGCGGATGCCCTGCTGGCCAAGGTCCCGCTGGAGGAAAAACGTGTTCCGCTGGTCCAGGCGATGGCGCTGCAGCTGCACGGAACGGTGCTGGCCGCGCACGGCGACCACAAGTCCGCGCTGGAACACTTTACGGCCGCGATGGATCTGGCCGTGGGGCTGGGACCGACCTTGAGCGCTTGGACCCGGAGCGCGGTGGAAAGCGCGGTGCGCCTGGGCCAGAAGGAGTACGCAGCGGCGGTGGCAGAAGAAGCGCTGGACAAGGTCCGTGCCTTCGGCGCATCCCGGCTGACGGGCATGACCCTGCGGGTGGCGGCGCTCGCCCAGCCACCGGAAACCGCGGTGCTGATGCTCCGCGAGGCCATCGGCCTGCTGGAGGCGAACGAGGGGCGCTACGACCAGGCCCTCGCCTTGGCGGATCTGGCCGAAATCTGCCTCGCGGGGGAGGACACGGACAAGCTGTCAACGCACCGGCAGGAGGCGCTGGCGGCAGGCCGCAAGGCCTTGGTGCTGGGCAACCGCATCGGCGCGGCCGCCGTGGCGCGGCGCATGACCGAGCTGCTGGCCGCCCATGATGCACGGCTGCCGCTGATCGCGGAGAATAAGGCGGACCGGCTGACGGCCGCGGAGACCCGGGTCTGCTCGCTGGCTGCCAAGGGCATGACCAACCGGCAGATCGCCGCAGAACTGTTCATCACCATCAAGGCCGTGGAGTGGCATCTGTCCCGGTCCTTCTCGAAGCTGGGCATCTCCTCGCGCAAGGGGCTCGCCGGCCTCGTCGACGCCCGCGATTAAGCGCAGACGGGGCACGCATTCAGCTGGCGGCGCCGTCGTAATTCGTGTCCTGTCCCTGCTTGAGCCACGCCATGGCTTCGGACCGCGAATTGAAGAACCGCGTGGGGCACGGCGGGGTGTGCACGCCGAGGAAAAAGTTCGCGATGACCCGGTCCACGGCGGATTTGCCCAGCAGCGCTATCCGGTTCGCGGCGCAGGGAATCGAGAAGACCGCACGGGCGCCTCGGCTCACGGACTGCGTCGTCGCCATGTCAACCAGCATCGGATGCTCATCGGTGCCGGAGAGGTTGTTGACCTCCCGCATCGCGGCATGGGCGTCCTCGGCTTCGATCCGCACCCCTTCCGTCCACCGCAGGTTCAGGATCCCGTCCCCGGTGAGCTCCAGGGTGGCTTTGTCTCCTTCGATGGCGATCGGTTCCATGGCTCCTCCTGGGATGGGTGACGCTCGCTGGGCTGGAGCGAAGCGGCTGTCCTAAATGTAACGATAAACTGCCGGGCAAGGTACGGCACACCCGCTGTTACCGGCAGCCGTGGCGTTTCCGGCCACGGCGTTTCCGGCAGATCGCAGGACCGTGCCGGACCACAGCCACCCTAGCTTTTCCTAACTGGGGTGGTTAACGCTGGTCAAACGCTCTATGGCCTAGCAGAATTGATTGTGTTGGAAGCGGAACGGGAAACCGGACCGGATCCGGCAGCAGCTTAGTCCGTTGGGGGCGGCTGGGGAGACCCGGTTGTGGTGCATAGCACCGGATATTCGCGGCTGCAGATACGAAATGGCTCGAAGTGAGTTGGCTCTTGGGGAGGCCTGACTTTGAGCCATTTCGTCTGTCCGGGGCCGTATCCGCCGCGGGGCGCGGGTCTCTTCGTCCGATCCCTGGCAATGCCTGAGTCGCCCGCCGGAAGTGACACACTGTAACGGTGGCCCATCTTGACGTGACCAATATTGACTTCTTCCTCTCCGACGGACGCCAGCTGCTCAACGGCGTCGGCTTCAAGGTCGGCGACGGCGCCAAAACCGCTCTCATCGGGCCGAACGGCACCGGCAAAACCACCCTGCTGCGCATCATCGCCGGCGACCTGACCTCGGACGAGGGCACCGTCAGCCGCTCCGGCAACATGGGCATCATGCGCCAGTTCGTCGGCCAGGTCCGGGACGACACCACCGTGCGGGACCTGCTGGTCAGTGCCGCGCCTCCCGCCCTCGCGGCCGCCGCCAACGCGGTGGATTCGGCCGAACTGGCCATGATGGAGCACGACGACGAGCCGACCCAGATGCGCTACGCCCAAGCGATCGCGGACTGGGGCGACGCCGGCGGCTACGAGCTGGAAACCGTCTGGGACGAAGTCACCATGGCCGCGCTCGGGATTCCCTTTGACCGCGCCCAGCACCGCGCGGCGTCGACCCTCTCCGGCGGCGAACAGAAGCGCCTGGTCCTCGAGGCACTGTTCTCCGGCCCGGACGAACTGCTGCTGCTCGACGAGCCGGACAACTACTTGGATGTCCCCGGCAAGCGCTGGCTGGAAGGGAAACTGAACGAATCCAAAAAGTCCGTGCTCTTCGTCAGCCACGACCGGGAGCTGCTGGCCAACGCCGCCAACCGGATTGTCACGCTGGAACCGGGTGCCATCGGCGCCACCGCCTGGGTGCACGGCGGCGGGTTCGAAAGCTACCTGCAGGCGCGGGCCGACCGCAATGCCCGCTTCGAGGAGCTGCGCAAGCGCTGGGACGAGGAGCACGTGAAGCTCAAGGAACTCGTCAACATGTACAAAAACAAGGCGGCCTTCCGCTCCGACATGGCCAACCGCTACCACGCGGCGCAGACCCGGCTGGCGAAGTTCCTCGAGGCCGGCCCGCCAGAGGCCGTGCCGATCGAGCAGAACGTGCACATGCGGCTCAAGGGCGGCCGCACCGCGAAGCGCGCCGTCGTCGCCAGCAAGCTGGAGCTCACCGGCCTGATGAAACCGTTCAGCACCGAGATCTGGTTCGGCGACCGCGTCGGCGTGCTCGGCGCTAACGGCTCGGGCAAGTCACACTTCCTGCGGCTGCTGGCCGGGGGCGGCACGGATCCGGAGAAGGAGCACGTGCCGGTCTCCGAGGTCGAGATCGCCGAGGTTCCGCACAACGGGACGGTGAAGCTCGGCGCGCGCATCCGGCCGGGGTTCTTCGCGCAGACCCACGTCCGCCCCGACCTGCTCGGCCGCACCCTGGTGGACATCCTGCACCGCGGCGACGAACACCGCTCCGGCCTGGGCCGGGAAGCCGCGGCCGCGGTGCTGGACCGTTACGGGCTGGCGCAGCAGGCCGAGCAAAAGTATGACTCGCTCTCCGGCGGCCAGCAGGCCCGGCTGCAGATCCTGCTGCTGGAACTCTCGGGCGCCACCCTGCTCCTGCTCGACGAGCCCACGGACAACCTGGACCTGCACTCGGCCGAGGCGCTGGAGCGCGCCATCGACGCCTTCGAGGGCACGGTCCTCGCGGTCACCCACGACCGCTGGTTCGCCCGCAGTTTCGACCGCTTCCTGGTCTTCGGTTCCGACGGCAAGGTCTACGAGAGCGATGCGCCGGTCTGGGACGAAGAGCGCGTGGTCCGCCAGCGATGAGGCAGCCCGGTTCCGTTGCCGGCGCCAAGTACGCCACCTTCATCATCTTTGGGCTCAACGGACTGGTTTTCGCCAGCTGGGCGGCCAGGATTCCCGCAGCCGCCTCCGCGCTGCAGATTTCCGCCGGGCAGATCGGAGCCCTGCTGCTGGCGCTCGGGCTGGGCTCGGTGCTCTCGCTGCCTCTGGCCGGCCCGATTTCGGCGCGCATCGGCACGGCCAACACCGTGCGCGCGGGCGGCAGCGTGGCCGCTGTCGCCGCCGTCGGCCTGGCCATGGCGCTTTTCGCCGGCTCCGTCCCCGGTGCCGCGGCGGCCTTGTTTGTCTACGGTGTTGGCGTGGCCTGGTGGGATGTGGCGCAGAATATCGAGGGCGCCGACGTCGAGCGCCGACTGCTGCGCACCATCATGCCGCAGTTCCATGCCGCCTTCAGCCTGGGCGCCTTCATCGGCGCGATGATCGGGGCGGCGCTCTCGGTCCTCCAGATCCAGCTCGCGGTGCACCTGCTGTTCATGGCCGTGCTGGTGGCCGTCGCCGTCCTCACCGTGCCCAAATACTTCCTGCCGCATGCGCCGGAACAACCTAACGACGACGACGGCGCTTCCCGCCGCGGCAAGTTCGCCGCTTGGCGCGAACCGCGCACCGTCCTGATCGGTGTGCTGGTCCTCGGTGCGGCACTGACCGAGGGCGCGGCCAACGACTGGATCGCCCAGGCCACCGTGGTGGGGCTCGGCGCATCAGAGGCCATCGGCGCCGTGCTGTTCGGCATTTTCGTGGCCTCGATGACACTCCTGCGGCTGGTCGGGGGACGGTTCATCGACCGCTGGGGCCGGGTCCTGGTGCTGCGGGTGAGCATGACGACGGCGCTGGTGGGCCTGCTGGTGTTCGTCCTCGCTCCCGACGTGCCGCTTGCCGTCTTCGGCGCGGTCCTCTGGGGCGCGGGCGCCGCACTGGGCTTCCCGATGGGTATGTCCGCGGCGGCCGATGACCGGGCCTTCGCTGCCGAGCGCGTTTCGGTGGTCTCCACCCTGGGCTATGTCGCGTTCCTGGCCGGGCCGCCGTTCCTCGGCTTCCTGGGCGAGCATGTGGGCATCCGCAACGCCCTGCTTGCGGTGGCCGTGCTCATGGTCGCCTCGCTGCTGACCGCCCCCGCCGCCCGCGAACAGGAGCCCGTCCGGCGGTAAGGCGGGTACGGTCCTGTCCGTTGGCCGGCCTCCCACGGACGCCCCTGTAGTCCTCAAGGACTACGCCGGCGCCAGCCAAGATCATCCTGCAGTGCGGTTACGCCGCGGCCGCCGGCCCGTAGCGTAGTTGGTGCGGGAATCTTCTCGGCCCGCAACCCCGAACTTTAAGGACGGCAGACATGATCGAGGCACACGGCCTGGTCAAGGTGTACGGCAAGAAACCCGCCGTACAGGGCATCTCCTTCACCGTGCAGCCGGGCAAAGTCACCGGCTTCCTGGGCCCGAACGGCGCGGGCAAGTCCACCACCATGCGGATGATCATGGGGCTGGACCGGCCCACCAGCGGCGACGTCAAGGTGAACGGCAAGCACTACGCCGCGCACAAGGCGCCGCTGCGCGAAGTCGGCGCGCTGCTGGACGCCAAGGCGGTCCACAGCTCCCGCAGTGCCTACAACCATCTGCGCGCGATGGCCGCCACGCACGGGATCCCCACGAAGCGCGTGCAGGAGGTCATCGACCTGACCGGCCTCGGCGCCGTCGCGAAGAAGCGCGTGGGCGGCTTCTCGCTCGGCATGGGCCAGCGGCTCGGCATCGCCGCCGCGCTGCTGGGAGATCCGCAGACCATCATCCTGGACGAGCCCGTCAACGGACTCGATCCCGAAGGCGTGCTCTGGGTCCGCAACCTGGTCCGCTCGCTCGCCGCCGAAGGCCGCACCGTGTTCCTCTCCTCGCACTTGATGAGCGAAATGGCGCAGACCGCGGACCATCTGCTGGTGATCGGCCGCGGCAAGATCATTGCCGATGCCAGTATGCAGGACTTCCTGAACGGCCAGAACCTGGTGCGCTCGCGCGTCCGGACGGACAACCCGGAGGCCCTGATCCGCGCGCTCGCCGCTCACGGCGTCAGTGTGGACACCCGCGACGCGGCGCTGCTGGAGATCACCGGCGTCGACCCCCGCGACATCGCCCGGGCCGCCTTGGAACAGCAGGTCCTGGTTTACGAACTGACCCCGCTGCAGGCTTCGCTGGAAGAGGTCTACATGGACCTGACCAAGGACGAAGTGGAATACCACTCGCAGAACATCGACACCCAGCCCGCGCTTCTAGAACAGTCAGGACAGCCGGCGCTGCCGGCCGAACTGGCTCCCGCGGGCACCACCGGCCGGGAAGGAAAGTAAGGCCATGAGCACTGCAACCATGAACAAGCCGGCCCACGCTACTGGCAGCGGCGTAAACTTCGCCCGGTCCCTGCACTCCGAGTGGATCAAGTTCACCACCCTGCGCTCCACCTGGATCCTGCTGGCCACCACGATCGTGGTGATGATCGGCATCGGACTGCTCGGTGCCTGGGGCATGGGCTCCGGCATGGAGTCCATCCGCGAGAGCGGGCAGGACCCGGCCGCCATGGGGATGGACGAGTCCATGCTGTACATGATGGCCACCGGCGGCATCGACTTCGGTCAGCTGATCATCGGCGCCCTGGGCGTGCTGCTGATCGCCTCCGAATACTCCACCGGCATGATCCGCTCCACCATGACCGCCGTACCGGGCCGCCTGTCCCCGCTGGCAGCCAAGGCCGTCGTCGTTGCCGCGGTAGCCGCCGTCGTCGGTATTGTCTCCAGCTTCGCCACGTACTTCCTCAGCCAGCCCATCCTGGCCAGCTACGGACTGGACTACGGGCTGGACGTGGAGAACTTCGTGCAGTCGCTGCTGCTCTCCGGTGTCTACCTGGCCCTGGTGGCCCTGATGGGCCTGGCCGTGGGGTCGCTGCTGCGCAACAGCGCCGGCGGGATCGTCACGCTGGTGGCCCTGCTGCTGGTGCTGCCGATTGTGGCGAGTATCCTCCAGTTCGACTGGATCCAGGACGGCGTGGTTCCGTACCTGCCCTCCAACGCCGGCCGCCAAATGCTGGCGCTGGAGATTGCCGACGGCGACCTGACCCAACTGCAGGGCGGCCTGGTGATGGCAGCCTGGACCGCAGTGCTGCTCGCCGCCGCCGCGGTGACCACCAAGTCCCGGGACGTCTAGGCCCGGGGATAAGCTCACCAGCATGAGCACACAGACTTCAGCGAGGGAGGCGGCGGAGCGAACGGCCGCCGTCTCCTTCGCTGAGATATCTTCCAAGCGGCGGGGACCTTTCCGCCGCTATTTCCATGCCCACCCGGTGGCGATGGACTGGCTGCTGGTCGTGGCCAACTTCCTGTTCGGCCTGGGCAACGCGATCTACAGCATCGGCATCGGCGAATGGCTGCCGCTGGTCCTGCTTGTGGGAGCCTCTACCGCGCTGGTCTTCCGCCGGCATTTCCCCTGGCTGGTACTGGCGGCCATTGTCGTCGGGGACGTGCTGACCGTGCTGTTCACCAGTACCGGCAGCAGTTCGATCGGCATGTGGCTGGCCATTTATACCGTTGCCACCACCGTGCGGGCGCTGCACGCGCTGGTGGCGGCCGTCCTCGCCGGGGCCCCGCTGCTGGTCGCCATGGCCTTCAAAATGCCGGCGGAAATCGCCGAAAGCATCGCCTCCGGAGAGCTGCCGCCCTACATCGGGCTGATCTCCGGCGTCGTCATTCTGTTGTTCAACGTTATTGCCGCCGGCATCGGAATCACCGTCCGGCGCGACCGGCACCACGAGGAGGAGCTGCGCCGCTGGGCCGCCGACAATGCCCTGCTGGCCTCGGCCAATGAACGCACCCGGATCGCGCGGGAAATGCACGACGTGGTGGCCCATTCCTTGTCGGTGATGATCGCGCTCTCGGACGGCGCCGCCGTCGTCGTTAAAAAGGATCCGGGCCGGGCCGCGGACGTGCTCGACCAGCTCTCCGTCACCGGCCGCACCGCGCTCGCCGACATGCGCCGGGTGCTGGGCGTCCTGCGCGACGACGCCCAGCCGGCCGCACCGCTGGAGCCGGCCGGGAGCGAGCTGATGGAGCTGATCGAAGGCTTCCGCGCCGCCGGCCTGCCGCTGCGCGTGGTCACCAGCGGGCCGGTGCTGCCCGAAGACCGGAACTTCAAGCTGACCGTGTACCGGATTGTGCAGGAATCGCTGACCAACGTGCTGCGCTATGCCCGCGGCCTGAGTGAGGTGAAGGTGGACATCACCCGCGCCGGCTCGGTGGTAAATATCCGCGTGACGGACGACGGGCACGCCCCGGCGTCCGTGAAGTCCCTGGGGGCCGGGCAGGGCATTACCGGCATGCGAGAACGCGCGGCGATTTACCACGGCACGGTTGACTGCGGTCCGCGACCCAATGGTGGTTGGATGGTTGAAGCAACGTTGGACTGGCCGGGGGAGGAGCCTGCACATGGCTGAGGAAAGCACTGAATCAACTGCACCAACTGAAGCAACGGAGCCGGCGGCACCGAACGGTCCCATCCGGGTGCTGCTGGTCGATGACCAGCCTCTGCTGCGCATGGGATTCCGCCTGATCCTCGAAGGCGAGGACGACGTCGAGATTGCCGGCGAGGCGTCCAACGGCGCGGAAGCGTTGGAGCTGGTCCGGACACTGGAGCCGGACGTGGTGCTGATGGACGTGCGCATGCCAGTGCTGGACGGGATCGAGGCAACCCGGCAGATCACCGAGGCCGGACTGTGTGCCCGGATCATCATCCTGACCACGTTCGACCTGGACGAATATGCCTTCGCCGGGCTGCGGGCCGGGGCCAGCGCCTTCCTGCTCAAGGACGTGGCGCCGGACGAACTGGTCCATGCCGTTCGGCTGGTGGCCAGCGGGGACGCTGTGGTGGCACCGCGGGTAACGCAGCGGTTGCTGGAAACGTACGTCCGGGCACTGCCGCCGGATGCCGGCCCCGCCGTGGCGCCGCAGCGGGACCCGCTGCTCGATGACCTCACGCCGCGGGAGCTCGAAGTGCTGTCCGCGATCGCCGAGGGGCTGTCCAACGCGGAGATCGCGCACAAGTTCTTCCTCTCCGAGGCCACGGTCAAGACGCATGTCCGGCGGATCCTGAGCAAGCTGCACCTGCGTGACCGGGTGCAGGCCGTGGTCTACGCGTATGAGACAGGCCTGGTGGTCCCGAGCCAGGGGCTGGATTACTGATCCTGAACGGGCCTTGCGCTGCTGCCCCAACCTTTTCCCATCCGTTTCGCGCCGGTCCCGGGATAAGGTGGCCTTCTACTAAAAGAGGTGTTGGGGGACATGAATCTGGAAGAGCTGGATGAGCGGGTCCACGAGGAAGACGGTGAATCCGCCGCGGGTAAGACCCGCTCGGTTGGACGGAACCTCGCGGCCGCCCTGGGTTTCACTTTCGTGGCCCTCGCCGTCGTCGCGGTGCTCGCCGTGGTGGTGATGAACCACCTTGCCTACCTGAACTCGGCCACCGAACAGTCCAAAATCAGTGCCACTGCCTATCTGGACAGCCAGCTGCTGAGCAGTTACGAGATCACGCAGGCCGCCCGGATCGAGAAGCTGGACCAGTTGTCTGTCGTGGAGGTCACCACGGACTTCGATACGGGCTATGGCGACGCCGGCACCGCCGTCGTCACGGTTGGCTGCGAGAAGTGGTGGGTCCAGCGTTGCGAAGTGGTCGACGTTTCCGGCTTGCCCGGCCGCTGATCGGCCGCTGACCGCCCGGCTGTGGAGGACAAGTCGACCGTGCCTGCGCCGGCCTTGGAACCGCGCCAATCCGCGGATTAACTCCCGGGACCACCTGTCCGGTAAGCTTGATGAGTCCGTGCTGGCACTGCCACCGGCTTTTTTCTGTGAGAATAACCAAAACACCCGAAAGAGTCTGCGGTGGTTCTGCGGCCGGACAACGCAATAGAACCTCCTGTTACGGAAATACCGTGACCGTCTAGCCCAAAGGAGGTGGGTTCACAATGCGTGCTTATGAACTGATGGTAATCATCGACCCCGAGGTCGAAGAGCGTACCGTAGAGCCTCAGCTCGACAAGTTCCTCAACGTCATCCGCACCGACGGTGGCACCGTCGACAAGGTCGATATCTGGGGACGCCGCCGTCTTGCCTACGACATCAAGAAGAAGTCCGAAGGCATCTACGCAGTGGTTAACTTCACCGCTACCCCCGCAACCGCAGCTGAGCTTGACCGTCAGCTTGGTCTGAACGAGACCATCCTGCGCACCAAGATCATCCGCCCGGAGGAGCAGAAGATCTCCGCTGAGTAATTTCAGTATTGATCTTCGGAGCCTTACCGGCTCCACTCTTCAGAACGCAGAACCGCGGACATTAACATTCCGCGGATCAGGACATCAGGAGGCAGTATGGCAGGCGAAACCGTAATCACCGTCGTTGGTAACCTCACCAACGATCCGGAACTCCGGTTCACTCCGTCAGGCTCGGCAGTAGCAAACTTCACCGTTGCTTCCACGCCGCGGACCTTTGACCGCCAGTCCAACGAATGGAAGGACGGGGAAACCCTGTTCCTCCGCGCGTCGGTATGGCGTGAGGCTGCAGAGAACGTCGCCGAGACCCTGACCAAGGGCACCCGAGTGCTCGTTCAGGGTCGACTGAAGTCGCGTTCCTATGAGACCAAAGAGGGCGAAAAGCGCACCGTGATGGAGCTTGAGGTCGACGAAATCGGCCCCTCGCTGCGTTATGCATCCGCAAAGGTCACCCGCACCCAGCGCTCCGGCGGTGGCCAGGGCGGCTTCGGCGGCGGCAACAGCGGTGGCTTCGGCGGAAACCAGAACCAGGGCTGGGGAGCACCGCAATCCGCTCCGCAGTCCGCACCCCAGGAAGATCCCTGGGGCGCACCGGCAGGCGGCGGTAACGCCGGCAGCTGGGGCAACGGTCCTGACTCAAACGAACCGCCCTTCTAAATAAAACACCCCATCCCGCAGAAACGTTCTGCGGGCTCCACTAGATAAAGGAGCTCCACGATGGCTAAGGCTGAACTCCGTAAGCCCAAACCAAAGTCCAACCCCTTGAAGGCCGCTGACGTCACCGTCATCGACTACAAGGACGTAGCATTGCTGCGCAAGTTCATCTCCGACCGCGGAAAGATCCGCGCCCGCCGCGTTACTGGTGTAACCGTGCAGGAGCAGCGCAAGATCGCACTGGCAATCAAGAACGCCCGCGAAGTTGCTCTGCTGCCTTACTCCGGCGCTGGCCGCGGCTAAGCGAAGCGAAGAGGAGAGTACAAACATGGCAAAGCTCATTTTGACCCACGAAGTAACCGGTCTTGGTGCCGCAGGTGACGTCGTCGAGGTAAAGAACGGTTACGCCCGTAACTACCTTCTGCCCCGCGGCTTCGCTCTGGCCTGGTCCAAGGGCGGCGAGAAGCAGGTTGAGTCCATCAAGGCTGCCCGTGCAGCCCGCGAGCACGCTTCCCTGGAAGATGCTCAGGCTCAGGCCCAGTCTCTGTCCGCCAAGCCGGTCAAGCTGACCGTCAAGGCCGGCGAGTCCGGACGCCTGTTCGGTACCGTCAAGCCCGCCGACGTTGCAGCAGCTGTTGAGGCTGCAGGTCTGGGCGCCATCGACAAGCGCAAGGTTGAACTGCCTGAGCACATCAAGTCGGTTGGCAAATACCAGGCCAACGTCCGTCTGCACGAGGACGTAGCCGCTGTCATCGACCTTCAGGTCGTTGCAGGCTAATAGCCCGATGATTGGTTGATCCGCTTGCGGTGATGCCGGACATTTGCTGAAGGACCTCTGCCCTCACGGGTAGGGGTCCTTTGCCTTGCCCGGGCGCACTAGCTCACGCTCCCGTCGCCTGGCGCTTACCCTGCGTTCACGCCCCGGCTACCGACGCGTCAGACCGTTCGGCCACAGTAGGGCCATGCCCGAGATTTCCCGTCGTTCCCTTGTCCTTGGTGCCTTCGCCGCAGCCGGAACCGTCGCCGCCTCAGGTGCCGCGCCGGCGTCGGCCGTTTCCCGTCCTTCGGCCGGAGGCGTTCCGCTGGTGCGCAAACGGCTGACGCTGCCCAGCGGCATCTCTACCGGCGATGTCACCAGCAGGTCCGCAGTCCTCTGGTCCCGTGCCTCCGGCCCCGGCCGCCTGGTCGCCACCCTGCGGACAACCGACGACGACGGCCGCGTCTTGCGCGGCAAGGGTGCCTTCGAGCGGGTGCTGCACGGCGGCTGGGCCACCGAGGAATCGGACTTCACGGCGAAGATCGACGCGCGCAACCTGCCCTCCGGCAGCCGGTTCCGGTTGTCCCTGCGGTTCGAGGATGAACGCGGTGTGCCCGGCGAAGCCGTTCACGGTTCCTTTACGACGGCGGACGGACCGGGTGCGTTCGGCCGCGGGCAGAGCCGGGGCCCCCGGCACCAACGCGGCCAGAGCTTCGTCTGGACGGGTGACACGGCCGGCCAGGGCTGGGGCATCAACGAAGAGATCGGCGGCATGCTCGGCTACCGGGCCATGCACGAGACCCGCCCCGACTTCTTTATCCACTGCGGCGATACCATTTACGCCGACGGCCCTATCTCGGCCGAAGTCACGGAGCCGGACGGCCGGATCTGGAAGAACCTCGTGACCGAGGAAGTCTCCAAGGTCGCCGAAACCCTGAACGAATACCGCGGGCGCCACCGCTACAACATGATGGATGCGAACCTGCGTGCCATGTACGCGGAGGTGCCGGTGATCGCGCAGTGGGATGACCACGAGACGCACAACAACTGGTGGCACGGCGAGGTCATCGACGACCCGCGCTACACCGTCCGCGACATCGATACGCTTGCCGCCCGCGGCCGGCAGGCCTGGCAGGAGTACATGCCGATCACAGACAGCCGCGCCACGAGGAAGGGCACCACAGGCTTCGAACCAGCGCGGATCTACCGCAAGATCGAGCGCGGGCCGCAGCTGGACATTTTCGCGCTGGACATGCGCACCTACAAAGGCGAAAACACCGCCGGGCTGGAACAAAAAGCCACCAGCATCCTCGGCGAAGAGCAGCTCCAGTGGCTGATCCACGAGGTGAAGAAGTCCAAGGCCACGTGGAAAGTCATCTCGGCCGACCTGCCGCTGGGCATCATCGTTCCGGACGGCAAGGCACAGGAGAGCATTGCCAACAACAACGACGACGCTCCGCTGGGCCGCGAACTGGAACTGGCCAGGCTGCTCAAGGCCTTCAAGGACAACCGCATCAAGAACGTCGTCTGGGTGACCGCGGATGTCCACTACTGCGCCGCGCACCACTACGCGCCGGAGCGGGCAGCGTTCAAGGACTTCGACCCGTTCTGGGAATTCGTCGCAGGACCCATCAACGCCGGCGGCTTCGGGCCCAACGAGATGGACCTGACCTTCGGCCCCGAGGTCGTGTTTTCACAGGCGGGCTACACCAACCAGTCGCCGCGGACGGGAGAGTCCCAGTTTTTCGGCCACGTGGAGCTCGACGGCGAGGACGCCTTCACGGTGAGCCTGCGCAATGCCCGGGGCACTGCCCTGTGGAGCAAAACCCTCCACCCGGAACGCTGAGCGGCCCGAACGCCGACCCTAGTAGGCTACCGACGTGAGTACCCACGCGTTTTCCCAGGTTGATGTCTTCACCACCGGTCCAGGAACCGGCAACCCGCTGGCGGTGGTCGGCGGGGCCGAAGATCTCTCCACCGAGCAGATGCAGCGCTTCGCGAACTGGACCAACCTTTCCGAGACCACCTTCCTGCTGGTGCCGACGCAGCCCGGGGCCGATTACCGGGTGCGGATCTTCACGCCGAGCGAGGAGCTGCCCTTCGCCGGACATCCGACCCTGGGCAGCGCTGCCGTCTGGCTGCAGGACGGCGGCAGTCCGCAGAGTGCTGCCAGCCTCGTCCAGGAATGCGAAGCCGGCCTGATCAACCTCAAGAACGACGGCGGCCGGCTGGCCTTCGCTGCCCCGCCACGGGTCCGTACGGGTGAGCTGCCGGAGGAAAATGTTGAGCGGATCTGTGCCGCGCTGGGGCTGGAGCGCTCCGCCGTCGTCCGGCATCAGTGGGCGGACAACGGCCCCCGCTGGCAGGCGCTCCAGCTCACGGATGCCCAGGCGGTGCTCGCGGTGGAGCCGGACTACGCCGCTCTTGCTCCCTTCGGCGTCGGGCTTATTGGTGCCTATCCGGAGGGCAGCGAGGTCGATTTCGAGGTCCGCGGCCTGATGGGCTTCGAGGCGGTTCCTGCCGAAGACCCGGCAACGGGGAGCCTGAATGCTGCGCTGGCGCAGTGGCTGATCGGCGAGGGCGCCGCTCCGGCGAGTTATGCCGTCAGGCAAGGGTCGAGGCTGGGCCGGGATGCGCGGCTGCACGTCCGGGCCGAAGGCGGAGACGTGTGGGTCGGTGGCGACGTGCGCACCGTCATCCGCGGCACCGTGGATCTGTAGGGCAAGACTTGCGGCGCCGGGGGCGATTGGCCCTGCTGCGGTCCGGCACAGGACAATAGGCTGGTGGCTACTGCGCAAACTTCCCGGAACCGTTCCCGCACCGCACTCTGGGCGCTCGTCTCGTCGGGGCTCGCCGCGATCCTGCTCGCCCTGATCCTGATCTACGCCGCGGCGTCCGGAGGGGCCGGACTGATCCTGGCTCCGCTCGTGGCACTGCCCGTGCTCATGTTCGCGCTGGGCGGCGTGGCCCTGGGGATTTCCGCGCTGGCCCGGCGCACCCATGCGCGACGACTGGCCACAACAGGCCTGATCCTCGGGATTGTCTGCGCCGTGCCGCCGGTGTGGCTGTGGGTCTGGCTGCTGGCCGGTTAGCCCCTGTGCCGCCCTTTGCCCCTAGTCCCTTGCCCTTGATCGCCCTGCGGCCCGGTTAGGACTGGCTCTGCAGCGACTCGTGTGCCGCCGTCGTCATGTGTTTGTAGCCGAGCGTGATCAGCTCCCTGAGGACCGCGAGGTCCACGTCAGCCAGTTTGTTGACATAGAGGCAGGCCGCCCCGGTCTTGTGCTTGCCCAGTCTCTCCAGCAGCGGCGCTGACTCTGGCGCGTAGGTCAGTCCATAAAGCGCGAGGTTGCCTTTGCGCGGAGAGAAACCGACGGCGGCAGCATCGCCTTCGCGACCGCTGGCGTATTTGTAGTGGTAACTGCCGAAGCCGATGATGGACGGCCCCCACATAACCGGCGGCTGGCCCGTCAGGTCCTCGAAGAGTTCCAGCAGTACCTGTCCGTCCGCCCGCCGGACGGGATGCTCCACAGCGTCAATAAAGGCCTGGGCGGACTCGTCGGTGGGGGCGGTTTTGTTTTCAGCCATGAGGGCAGTCTTGCAGATGCATGGCTTCCGCGAGAAGGGTTCAGGGGGCTTCCGGGGCTCCGGCGGGAGGCTCGTCGTGGATGAGCTCCACAAAACCGGATGCTTCCTGCTTGGACGCGTCCGAGTGTTCCATGAGCAGCTGTACCGCGGCTTCCTTGTCGCCGTCGAGCGCCGTTGCCCTGATCCTGGCAAAGACCTCGTCATTGAGCCGGGTACTCGCGATCTCCCTGATCTCTTCTCCCTTGGAGACGATGGCCCGGTACCGGTAGCCCGTGGCCGGAGTGACGCTCGCGCGGGCAGCAGAGGCGTCGGAAGTGGTGCTTGATTCCGGAGTGGCGAGGCGGTCAGGAGGGGTATCCGGTTTCGAAGCGGTGCTCCTTTCCGGAGTGCCGGCGGAGTCCGGAGACGCGGCGGTGTCCGGCTGGGCGGCGGCGGGACCATCCTCCGGCTTGGGCACGGCAGGGGGAGTGTACGGCTGGGGATGTGCGGACATATTTGCGACGGCGGCAGCGGCTTCGCGCAGGCCGGCTCCGGTTGCAGCCCGGTAGTCCTTGATCGCCCGCAGTGCATCACCTCTCGCGATAGCGGAGTAGACAGCCGTGTGCTGTTGCTGGTCCAGCCGGCTGCTGGCCACTTCGGAATGCTCCTTGGAGGTAGCGGGGGCCGCAGCCAGGCCAGGTCGGCGGCCGGTTCCGCCGCTGTCGTCAGTGGGTGTGGATCTGCGTTTGGCCGTTTTCAACAGGAGCAGGCCGAGCGCAACGACGACAACCAGAATCAGCAGGGGGATCAGGAAAAGCTCCATGTGATCAATCCTACGGGCACAACCAGATGGGCAGCAGCCCTCCGGTCGAGACTGCCCTCAACTGAAAGTGGCACCTGAAGCGCGGGATTTTCCGTTTTCACCCCGAACGGGCAACGACGCAGGTCAGTGGCACAGGTTGGGTTATCGGCGGGGCTTTCGCGTGGAAAAAGCTGTGGATAACCGCGTGGATTAGCAGCGTATAGGGCTATGTGAGGCATCTGTCAACACGGGAGGTGGGGATGAATGTTCCACAGAATTTTCTTTAATCCACAGTGAGGAATAAAAGTTTCCGCAGGTCAGGGCCTTGTTACTGGCTAGTTAACTTTGTTATCCACAGCTATGCACACAGGCTGTGCACAAGACACGCCGCCTAATCCACAATTAATCCACAGGGCCGGTGGATAACTCGCTTGGTTCTGTATGGATAGAGGGCTAACGTTGCGGAGTATCCCTCAACAGACCGCGATCCGGTCTCTAGTTTTTCGTGCCCTCAACCGGGAGCAGCGGAAAGCGTCGGAGGCGGCTGATATACCCGTTTCAACGGGCGAGGCGGGATGCGATTGCCCGGTTTGTCGTTTTAGTAGAGAAAGCAGGCAGCGGTGACATTAGTACATGCCGACTCCGCCCAGGCTGGCCGGGAACCGGACTTCGCACGTACCCCGCCTCAGGATTTGGTAGCCGAACAGTCGGTACTCGGCGGCATGATGCTGTCCAAGGATGCCATCGCTGACTGCGTCGAGGTGCTGCGCGGCGTCGACTTCTACCGGCCCTCGCATGAAGCGATCTATGAGGCCATCATCGACCTCTACGGCCGCGGCGAACCTGCCGACGCCGTCACCGTTTCCGACCTGCTGACCAAGCGCGGCGAAATCTCGCGCATCGGCGGACCCGCATACCTGCACACCCTCATTCAGTCCGTCCCCACTGCTGCCAATGCCGGCTTCTACGCGGAGATCGTGCGTGAACGTGCTGTGCTCCGCCGGTTGGTGGATGCTGGAACCAAGATCGTCCAGCTCGGATACTCGCAGGACGGCGAAGTCGACGACATCGTCAACCAGGCGCAGGCTGAAATTTACACCGTGGCAGAGCGCCGCACGGCTGAAGACTATGTCGCGCTGAAGGACATCATTGAAGGTACGGTCGACGAGATCGAGTCGGCCGGCCACCGTGGCGAAGGCATGACGGGTGTTCCCACCGGCTTCTACGAACTCGACGAACTGACCCAGGGTTTGCACGGTGGGCAGATGATCGTGATCGCGGCCAGGCCGGCCGTCGGCAAAGCGCTGGCGCTCGACACTGCGCTGCCCACTCCAACGGGCTGGACCACCATGGGTGAAATCGAAGCGGGGGACCAGGTTCTTGCGGCCGACGGAACTCCCACTGAAGTGGTCGCAGTGACCGACGTGATGGTGGACCGTCCCTGCTACGAAGTGACCTTTGACGACGGCAGCGTCCTGGTTGCTGACGCCGAGCACCAGTGGCTGGCCGAGATCAACGAAGACGACGCCGCAGTGGCAACGACGGCGGAGATCGTTGCCTCGCTCGACGATGGAGGACGCGCATTCATCCGGAACCAGGCAGGTTCGCTGAACGAGCAGCTTGCCGGCCGCGAGGGCTGGAAGATCGTCGGCATCCGTCCTGTTCCATCCGTCCCCGTCCGGTGCATTCAGGTCGCCCACGAGTCGCACCTGTACTTGGCTGGCCACGCGTTTGTGCCTACCCATAACTCGACGTTCGCTTTGGATTTTGCCCGGTCGGCGGCAATCAAGAACAACATGACCACGGTCTTCTTCTCCCTCGAAATGGGCCGGAACGAGATCGCCATGCGTCTGCTCTCCGCAGAGGCAACCATCGGACTGCAGGACCTGCGCAAGGGAACCATCAAGGACGAGCAGTGGGGCAAGATCGCCACCACCATGGGCCGGATGAACGATGCGCCGCTGTTCATCGACGACAGCCCCAACATGTCGCTGATGGAAATCCGCGCGAAGTGCCGCCGTCTTAAGCAGCGCCATGACCTCAAGCTGGTGGTCCTGGACTACCTCCAGCTGATGTCGTCCGGCAAGCGCGTGGAATCGCGTCAGCAGGAAGTTTCCGAGTTCTCGCGCGCGCTCAAGCTGCTGGCCAAGGAGCTCGACGTTCCCGTGATTGCGCTGTCGCAGCTGAACCGTGGTTCCGAGCAGCGTACAGACAAGAAGCCGATGGTTTCCGACCTTCGTGAATCAGGTTGCCTTACCGCCGATACCCGCGTACTGCGTTCCGATACTGGTGTAGAGACAACCATGGGCGAATTGTTCGCTTCCGGCGCCAAGGATGTGCCAGTTTGGTCGCTCGACGACAGCCTGCGCTATGTCGAGCGACACCTGACGCATGTTTTCTCCACCGGTGTGAAGCCGGTCTACCGGCTGACTCTCTCTTCGGGAAAGACTGTCCGCGCAACGGCAAACCACCCATTCTTCACCTATGAGGGCTGGAAGCCACTCGGCGAGCTTGCGGTTGGCGACCGGCTTGGAGTCCCGCGACACGTAAACGGCCCATCCGAGCGCGTTGTGTGGAGCGATGAGCAAGTAGTGGCGGCGGCCAAGGTACTGGGAGCCAACGCAACGCGTACTTCCCCTGAGATTTACGACGTCGAAGACGGTCACGTTAGCGACGCGATGGCCTTTGTTCCCAGTGCAGTGTTTGCCTTGCCGAAGAGGCAGATCGGTTTGTTCTTGGGCCAGCTCTGGACTGCCGGCGGCACAGTCGGCGTAACCGTGTCGGGTACTCACAGCGATATCAGTTTTGCCTCTGGCTCCCGCGCGGTTCTGGACGGTCTCGCCACGCTGCTCCTGCGGTTTGGCATCAGCGTCGAGATTGCCATGGTGTCCGAGGGGTTCCGGTTGGCGATCTCAGGTATGGATGACCAGCGCAGATTCCTGCAGGAAATCAATGTTTACGGCGATGCGACTCCGGCAGCCGAGCGCCTCCTTGAACTGGTGAGAGATGCCGCTGCAGAGCCCGCGCCGAAGCCCGTGCCGGACGCTGTTTGGTCAGAGGTTCGGAACATTATGGAGGATTCTTCCGAACCAGCTCTCGGTCGGATGACAGCGGTCCTTGAAAAGGCCGATCTGGATGTTGAAGCCGTCAACGACCTGTTTTGGGACTCAGTCGTAAGCATCATTCCCGACGGCGAAGAAGAGGTCTTTGATGCCACGGTCCTGGGCAACCATAACTTCATCGCGAACGGAATCGCTGTCCATAACTCGATCGAGCAGGATGCGGATATGGTCATCCTGCTGCACCGCGAGGACATCTATGACAAAGAATCACCGCGCGCGGGTGAAGCAGACGTCATTGTGGCCAAGCACCGTAACGGCCCGACGAAGACCATCGTGGTCGGCTTCCAGGGCCACTATTCACGATTCTCCAACATGGCGGTCGAGCACGGCTAAGCGCAAAGCGCGTTCCCGCACAGCCCAGCACGCACCGATGGGTGGTATGTAGCAGGTCGTGGCTAGACTTGAAGGAAGCGGAGAACCCGCAGACAAGTAGCTGGAGGAGATATGTTCAGGCCCGGGGCGCCCATCGAGGAAATCGAACAGGACGTCGAAGAAATCATTACCGAGCTGGTCCATCAGCTGGGTCGGCTGGCCGAACGGGACCCGGTTCCCACAGGCGCAGAAGAACGTGCCTACATCCGTGCTTTCGCCGACGCCCGGGCGAATGCAGACCGGAATCAGGCGGCATTGCTCGCCACCGCAGTAGCCAGGCCGAATCTGGCCGAGGCGCTGATCTACCTGAACCGGAGACTGGACAGCCGCGACCTCGACCCGCGGGACCCCGCAGGCGTCATCGGTATCATCGTCCGCCTCGCCATGGACGGGCTGTGGGTCAGCGACATCCTGGATGAAACCCGCTTCACCGCCGCGGAGCGCCGCAAGCTGACGGGCATCCTGGAAGGCATGACCTACCTGACGGACAACCGTCTGGAAACCCTTCTTGCCGAAACGGCACCGGAGCGGAAGGCGCAGGGCGCCTAGTGGCCAGTCGGCTGCTGCTCGTCGCGGACACCCATGTCCCCAAGCGCGCGCGGCAGCTGCCCGCCCAGGTCTGGGACGCCGTCGAGCTGGTCGACGTGGTCTTCCACGCCGGCGATTGGGTTGTTCCGGAGCTGCTGGACGAATTTGAACAGCGCAGCCGGCAGCTGGTGGCAGTCTACGGAAACAACGACGGCGAAGAGCTGCGGGCGCGGCTGCCGGAAGTCGCCAGAGTGACGATCGAGGGCGTCCGCTTCGCCATGATCCACGAGACCGGGGCCGCCACCGGGCGCGAAAAGCGGGCCGATGCCAACTTCCCGGACACGGATGTGCTGGTCTTCGGGCACAGCCATATCCCGTGGGACACCACCGCGCCCGGCGGCCTGCGGCTGCTCAACCCTGGCTCGCCCACAGACCGGCGGCGCCAGCCGGTCTGCACCTACATGACGGCCCTGGTGGACGCGGGCCAAATGCTCGACGTCGAGCTGGTCACCGTCCGCAATCGATTACCGGGACCCGGATGATGGCCACTACAGTGGCCGGCAGGTGACACTCTCGATCTCGGCGACGAAGGCAGGTTTTTCATGACGAAGATAGGTTTCATCGGACTGGGCATCATGGGCGGCCCCATGGCAGCGAACCTGGTCAAGGCAGGGTTCGATGTGGCCGGGTATAACCGCTCGCAGGCCAAGGTGGAGCGTTTCGTCGAAGCCGGCGGTACGGGTGCCGCCACCGTGGCCGAAGCCGTCCGGGACCGCGACGTCATCATTACCTGCCTGCCGGATTCACCCGACGTCGAGGAGATGGCCCTGGGCGACGACGGCGTTTTTGCGCACGCCCGCGAAGGCGCCCTCTTTATCGACATGAGCACTATCCAGCCGGCCACGGCACGCAAGATCGCTGAGGCCGGTCGAGCACGGGGCTTCGGCGTGCTGGACGCGCCGATCAGCGGCGGCGAACGCGGCGCTATTGAAGCCACGCTGTCTATCATGGTGGGCGGGGAAGCAGCTGACGTGGAGACCGCACAGCCGGTGTTCGAGGCCATGGGCAAGACGATCGTGCATGTCGGTCCGGCCGGGGCCGGGCAGACGGTCAAGGCCGCCAACCAGCTGATCTGCGCGGTCAACATCCAGGCCGTGGCCGAGGCCATCGTTTTCCTTGAGGCCAACTCGGTGGACCCGACTACCGCCATCAACGCGCTTTCCGGCGGTCTTGCCGGCAGCGCCGTGCTGGAGCGGCGCGCGCCCAGCATGGTGGAACGCAACTTCGAGCCAGGCTTCCGCGCCGAGCTGCACCATAAGGACCTGGGCATTCTCACCGCGGCTGCACGGGACGCTGGAGTCACCATTCCCCTGGGCACCGCGGCCGCTCAGCTCATGTCGGCGCTGGTGGCACAAGGCGATGGAAAACTGGACAACACCGCGCTGCTGAAGCTGGTCGAAGAACTCTCCGGCCGGTAAACCCTCGGGAGTCCTGGGACGGACCGTTGTTATCGTCTGTTATAGAAGCAGCGATCCATAACAGACGACAACGAGAGGCCAGCTAATGCAGCCAAGCCCCTATACCCCCGGAGAAGTGGCCCGTACCGTCCCGGGCCGCTCCGTTCAGCTTGCCGAGTTCGATGAGCGCCTATCCTGCTTGATCGACCTTGGCCGGCTGGTGGGACGCATCCGCATCGATCATGCTCCGCGTGGTCTGGGAAAGACCTCGTTGCTGCGGCAGTACCAGCGGCGCGCCAAGGAGCGTGGGGCGCTGACGATCTGGGTGACCGCCGGTGAGAGTGCCGGGCTGATTTCTCAAATAGCTGCAGAGGTCGAACGTGAGAGCGCCACCTGGCGCACCGACGCCCGCAGCGCTGGGTGCGCATCTCGAATCCCTCACCGTCCGGGTGGCGTTCCCGACGTGATCAGCGTCGACGCGACCCTCAAACCGGAAAGGGCCGCTGATATCCTCCGCGGTCACATTCAGCGAGCGGTTTGCCTACCGGCCGCTCCCGCCGCTGGCCCGCGAGGCAGAGGAGATAGCGCTGTCTGCACCTGCCCGAGAACTCGGCGCGCGGTGGGAGGACGACGCGCTGAACGAAGCACTCGAACTCGCTGCCGGCTATCCATACTCCGTACAGCTGATCGGCGACGCAGCATGGGCTGCTGCCGGTGGCCCGGACCACGGCGGCAGGATCGTCCTTGAGCACATAATGACCGGGCGCGAATCGATGCGGGCCTATCTCGAAGGCCCTTTTTCGCGCGCGCTGGGCGAGCATCGACAAAGGGTTCATTCAAGCGGAATCGAGGGGCAAGCTTGAGTTCACGATTTCGGGGTTCGCTGCCTTTGTCCGCGATTTGGAAGAGTAGAGATTTCGCGGGACGGACGTCGGACGAACGAGTATTACGCGAACCAGGTGTCGGGCGGGCCGAGGAACAGTAGGAAACTGAAGACGACGGCCACAGCAATGAGTGCGACGACGATGGCCGTGATGGGTTTGCGCAGCACCCACGCCTGTAGCTTCTCAAGCAGGCCGCGCGGTTCCTCGCCGCCGGCGGCCAGGCGCCAGCCGCCGTTGAGCAGACCCCTCTTGTCCAGCGACTTTTCCACCGGGATGGTGGCATAAGGGATGACGGCGGAAACCAGCGCCAGGAGACCGGTCTTGGCCGGCCACTTCTGGTTGACCCACATGAAGCACGTGACCGCCGCGTAGCAGAGGAACACGAACCCGTGGATGCCGCCGCCGATGCGGACGCCCACCTCGGTGGTTTCGGTGACGTACTTGAGGAACAGGCCGATCAGCAGCAGCGTCCACGTCACCGCCTCGGCGAAGGCGACAGAGCGGAACAGGGCGCGCGGTGACATAAGGGTCCTCTACTGGGGAAAACGGATCCCTTCCAAAATACCGCCCCGGCGGGTCCCGGCGCACGTTCCCTCAGCCGGAACCCGGGCACCCAGAGCGGGCGGGCGCCGTCGTTAGCTGTTGCTAACTGTTGGAGATGGCCTTGTTGACCTCGGCCGGGGTCTCGTAGTCCTTCTCCGGGAGGCGGCGTATTGCCTCGAGGACGTTGTTGTCAGCGCCGGAGTTCTCGGCGTGCTTGACCAGGTCGGCGGCCGAGGCGGGATAGTCGACGCCGCCCAGGGCCTTCTGGATGTCGATGGGGCTGGGGTTGTCTGCCATGCTGTTTCCTCCTGAAGGGAATGCGGACGGGTTACCAATCCAACCTACGTTCACCGCCGGTGCAGGGGAATAGCCCGGCGGACATCCGTGCTGCAGTTCCGAAGCGTAGTACCTTCGAATCTTGTGAATGCACTTGATTTGCTCCAGGCGGCGGTCCTCGGGCTGGGGACCGGGCTGGCACTGATTATCGCCATCGGGGCGCAGAACGCGTTTGTGCTGCGGCAGGGCATCCGCGGCGAGCATGTCGCCGTCGTCGTTGTCATCTGCGCTCTGTCCGACGCGGTGCTCATCGCGGCCGGCATCCTGGGCATCGGCGCGCTCATCGAGGCCGCGCCGATGGTGGTCGATGTCATCCGGTATGCCGGTGCCGCGTTCCTGATTGGCTATGGACTGATCGCGGCGAAGCGCGCCATCCGGCCCGGCTCGCTCACCGCGAACGAGCAGCAGGGCCCGCTCAGCACCAAGGCCGCCGTGGCCACGGTGCTGGCCCTGACCTGGCTGAACCCGCACGTGTACCTGGACACCGTGCTGCTGCTGGGCTCGGTGGCCAACAGCCAGGCGCCGGATGCGCGTTGGTGGTTCGGCAGCGGCGCGATGCTGGGCAGCATCATTTGGTTCAGCGCTCTGGGTTTCGGGGCCCGGCTGCTGCGGCGGTTCTTCGCCAAGCCGTCCTCCTGGCGGATCCTGGACGGGGCGATCGCCGTGGTCATGTTCGCGCTCGGAATCCGGATGGCAATCGGCGCATAGAAAACCGCCGGCAGGTCTTCGCAAGCTGCCGTGGCGCTGGCAAGCTGGAGGCATGGCGCAGCTGGACGGGACACAGCACGGCACGGCCCAGAGGGACCTTTCCGGGCTCGAACTGGTGGAAATAACGACGGCGACCTGGCCCGTTTTCGAGGAACTCTTCGGCCCCGGCGGGGTGCAAGGAGGGTGCTGGTGTTCCTGGTTCCGGCTGTCCTCGCGCGACTATGCCTCGTCCAGCAGCGCGGAGCGGCGGGACTTTGTGCATGCGCGTGTGGAGGCCGGCGAGCCGTTCGGCCTGGTAGCAAGGCTCGACGGCGAACCGCTGGGCTGGGTGTCCGTGGCGCCGCGGCAGTGCCACACCAGGCTGGAACGTTCCTCGGTCGCCCGGCTGGCCGAGGACGAGGATCCGGCAAGCTTGTGGACGGTGGCCTGCTTCTATATCAAACGGGATGCGCGTGGAATCGGCCTGTCCCACCGGCTGCTGGACGCCGCCGTCGAGCATGCGGCAAGCCGCGGAGCCAGAGCAGTCGAGGGGTACCCGGTGGATACCGCCGGCGGAAAGGTACCGCCGCAGGACCTGTACTACGGCACGCTGGAGGTGTTTCTGGCAGCGGGGTTCGAGCTGGTGGAGCGCCGCGGCCAACGGCGTGCGCGGGTCCGCAAAGCGCTCGCGGACTGAGCATGGCCGCCGCGGACTAAACCCCGGCGGAAGCTAGTCCTCGCCGCCGGTCTCGACGCCCGGCAGGAATTCCTCGGGCAGCTCCGGGACCAGGACGATCACCAGGTCCTGGATCTTCCAGTCCAGATCCACACAGTCCTCGCGCAGGTGCTCCAGGTCTTCCGCCGTCGGCGTGCTGCCTTCGCGGGGGACCACAAAGGACTCCACATGGAACACGTGGCCTTCGTCGCGGATCCGGCTTTTGGCCTCGCCCACCCACCCGGTGGCGTTCAGGAAGTCGTCGATCCGGCCGAGCAGCGGATGCGGGCGGGCGTTGTCGTAGGTGCGGGCCCGGGCGTCCATGAGGTCGCTGACTGCACCGCGCAGGTTCTTGACGCCGTCGTTGGCAATGCTGGCTGAAATGACCAGCGCGGCCACGGAGTCGGCCCACCACCAGCCGATGCCGATCCCCGCCACGCCTACGGCGGCAGCGACGGCGGTCATCCAGTCGGCCTTGTTCATGTCCGCGTCCGCGTAGAGCACCTTGTCGTGCAGCTTTTCGGCCAGCTTCATCTTGGCGCGGCCGATAAAGACCGGCGGCGCCGCGATCAGGAGCATGACGCCGATCATGAGCCAGCCCAGCCAGATGGTCCGGCCGAACAGTTCCACGCCACCGATGGTCGGGTGCTCCGCGGTGATCAGTCCCAGCGCCGAGTCCACCAGCAGATATGTACCCATGACCAACAGGGCCACGGCAGCCACTAAGTGTGCTATTCCGATGGCGCGGTGGTAGCCGTAGGGATGCTGCTCCGTGGGCGGTTTGCGGATGACGCGGGCGGCCACGAGGAACGCGATGGGCGGCAGGAAGGAGAGCATGTCCTCGATCCAGGCCGCCTTCATGGCCTGCGAATTGCCGAGCACCAGGTACACCAGCGCCACAGTGACAGCCAGGAACGCGATAGTGATCCACTCGAGTTTCTTGGCCTTGCGCAGAGTCTCGCGCTGTTCCTCCGGCAGCCGCGTGTTGCCGAAGTGTACGGCCTGCGTGCTGCTCCCGGGGCTCATGATTGCAGCTCCTGGGCCTGCAGATACTTATCCAAGGCGAGCAGGAAAGCATTCTCGCCCAGCGGCGTCAGCATCACGTGTTTGACGGTTTTGCCGCGTTCGTCTTTGGTCTCCATGTACGGAAGTGTCATGCCCGCGTGCTTGGTCCAGGGCGTATCGGCGCCGAAACCGCCGATCACCAGGTCCAGCTCGCCGTGTTCAAGGTCATCCACGAGCTCGTGCTCAGTGCCCCCGGTCCATTCGACGGTGGCCTCACGGCTGGCGGCGAAACCGCGCACCAGATCCGGCTCGATCCCGGCCGGCTCCGCGCCCGGCTGCAGCTGAACCCAGTCGCCTTCCTCCCCGGCAGCGGCGGTGACTCCCACCTGGAGCGTCCCGCCGGTAATTTCCTGCAGGGTACCGTTCGGATCGGCCGGCATGGACGCCCCGCAGCCAGCCAGCAGGGGGGCGACGGCGAGCATCACCACCCATCGGATCCTTGGCGTTGGCAAGGCAGTCACCTCCAGGCTCGTGGCGTTGTGCTTCTGCTTCGGACTCTAGCAAGCCAAAGCACGCGCAGGGGGGCAAACAGCTAATGCCGGGCGTATTTGGCGTCCCGGTAACAGACCACGGTCACGGTGATGGACAGGGCAATGGTGATGATGCCCAGCGGATTGCACAGCGCGATCGACATGCCCAGGGCGGATTCGCCGGCCAGAGCCGTCAGGACCGAGCCGCCGTTTCCGCCGAAGTCGGGCACGGTGAAGCCGAACCCAAAGGCCACCAGATACGTGGCCAGCAGCAGCGCGGACGTCTTCAGCGGCGCGCCGAAGGGCCGCACCGTGACGGCGTTCGCCACGGTCTTGATCCCCGCGAACAGCAGCAGAAGCAGCAGCACCGGCCCGAGCGTGAACGCCAGGATCGACACCATCGGCCCGGAGATCCCGAACAGCACCCGCCCTGCGACAACCCACAGGGGAACCAGGATGGCCATCGGGATGCAGATCAGCGCCATCAGTGTCTGGAAAGGATTGGGACGGCGTACGACGGCGGGGCGGGACAATGCTTCTGAACTCACCTTATTCACTATATGGCTAGCCGCCAGGCACCTACCCGGTCAGGTCCCTCAGCATAGGACGCGGTGCGGGACCAGCAGTTATATGCTTTCTCCATGAATGAGGAGAGCAGGCAGGGCCAGACGGTGTCCCTGCGGGTGACGATCGAGGTGAACATTATCGACGCCGACGCCCTCCGGGACAGCGCGATCTCGCGTGCCTCCGACACCCAGGAAGTCGAGTATGCGATCAGCGACGCGATGAACGCGCTCATCATCGCCTCGGATCCGATCCAGGCGGCGGATGTTCTGGCGGGAGTGGAGGGCGTGGAGCCGCGTGCATTCCGGGTCTCCGCGGAAACGGGCAATCCCGCCGACGACGACGATATCCACGCCGCCGACACCGCGATCGTGATCGACGGAGCGTTCGAAGACCGCCGGCCTGCCGACGTTCCCGATGCTCCGGTCACCGAACAGGATTTCATCGACCTCTCCGCCCAGGTGGAGGGGCTGAGCCCGGACATGCTCGGCTACGACGACGAACTTGAGGATCAGGGGGAGCGACGGCGCTCGCTCCGGCAGGCGAAACTGGTGGCCGGACTGCTGTGGCACGCCTCCGTTGTCCTGATGGACGAACTGTTCTCGGACATCGAGTTGCTGCGCAGCCGGGGAACGCCGACTGCGGCAGACGTGGACGAAACGTTCGTCATTTCGGGCCTGCCGCCGCGCTTCGCGCACCGCTACACGGCCCTGTTCGCCCAGCGGTTCCTCACGGTTGCCGTCGACCTGACTACCAGGATCGCCGGCCGCTGGCAGCCGCCGTCGTGCGTTGCCCAGGAGCTTGCGCTGCGCTGCCTGCTCAACGAGGCGCAGCTGCTGGCCGAGGAAGCCGGCCTGGAGCTGGACGAAGACTGGCGGGCAACCGTGGAAGAATTCCTGCTCGAGGACACGGATGCGGAACTGCTCTACAACGAGGCCCTAGATGGTTTCGAAGACTATCTCGAGAGCCTCGGGACCGGCGTGGCTTCGATGAAGTTCGAGAACTGGTTCGAGCCGTTCAACAATGCGCGCCATGTTCCGCCGTACGCCCTAAGCGACTAGCCGGCCCCGCCGTCGTCGTTGTTAGTGGTTTGCTGCGAGAGACGGACAGTGCCGGACGCTTAGCTTAGTTCAGGTATTCGGCCGAGACGAGGATGGGCAGGTGGTCCGATTCGCCTCGGGGGAGCGTTTCCACGCTCTCGATGTTCAGGCCGAGCGAAGTGGCGAAGTCGAAGTGGCCTTGGAAGACCTTGTAGCGGGTGTAGGTCCGGCGGTTGCTGAGCGAGAGCTCGTAGCCGGTTTCCTTGAGGTGGGAGATGAGGTTCTTGGTGAAGAAGGGGTAGTTGAAGTCGCCCACCATCAGCGTCATGCCTTCGCCGCCCATGGTGAGCAGTTCTGCGTGGCCGGCCTTAATCTGGTGACGCCGCAGCGAATTCGTCGCGGTCAGCGGCGCGGCATGGAAGGAGCCGACCACCAACTCATGCTGCGTCTCGTTGTCGACCAGCTTCACGCCGAGCAGCCGCTCGTGGGCAGGGGAGAGGACGTAGTCATGCAGGGACTTCTTCAGTGCGAAGGTATTCGTGTCCAGGGCCGTGAAGCGGTCCTTGTGGTAGTACATCGCCAGTCCCAGCCGGTTGCCCTTGGTGGAGTCGGCCAGATGCAGCGGCCCCAGCGTGGCCGGCAGGTCGGTGGTGTCGCACTCCTGCAGGCAGAGGACATTGATATCGAAATCCTGGGCAAGGTTCAAGAGTTCACTGCTCGCACGGTGCTTTCGGAGGTTGTAGCTGATGACTTTGAGCACGGGATCACCTCTTCCATTGGCCGTTCGAGGAAAGCTGCCCTAATAGTACCCACAGCATCGAGGCGGAACGGCGCAATTGAAGGATTTTGCCCTCAGCTAAGAGACTTGCGCTTGTCGGGACCTGCCGGCGGGGTCACGTCACCGCTCTCCAGCGGCGGCTCGGCCGGGCCTTGGTCAAGCCGGAACGGCGGATACTCGTCGCGCATCAACGCGGTGTAGGCGAGGACACGGTAAATCCACCGGTTGATCCCCATGATCAGGTCAAAAAGGGTGCGGCGGTACCTGCCGGTGAAGAGCAGGATGACGGCGGCAATCAGGACCAGCAGGCCCAGCAGGGAAGGGCCTGCGGCGCCGGCGTAATTGCCGTCCCAGTCACCGCCAGCGCCCCACCAGATCACCGCATTCGAGAACGCGGACACGATCAGCAGGTGCGGAATGGCCAGCAGCCACCATTTGACCAGCACCAGGCCGTTGGTCAGGTGTTCCGGATAGGCGACGTCGAAATCCGCCGGGTAGCTGGCCGGGGCCAGGGTGAACGGTGGGTAGCGGTCGGTGCCCAGCGCGGAGTACGCGTAGAAGGCCACCCGCCAGTTCCAGCGCGCCACGCCCACATTGAAGTGGAACAGGGACCGCGGATAACGGCCGGTGAAAAGGATGGCGAAACCGGCGGCGATGGTGGTGACCACAAACGCGAACCATAGGAAAAAGAGCAGGAAATAGTGCGGAATGGCCAGCAGCCACTTCACCAGCCACAGCCAGCGCGAGAGCCCCGGATCCAGCGCGCCGTTCAGCGCGGCGGGATAAACCGGGCGTCCAGCCGCGGGAGAACCTGAGTACGACGGCGTGTGGTCGCCTGCCGTGCGCCGGTCCGCCGGGTTGTCACCGGACAATGCAGAGGGCCGCGACGCCAGGGTCCGCCCGATTCCCGCCGCGCCAAGGACCAGCAGGGGCAAGCCGATGATCAGCAGGACCAGTCCGGTGATGAGCAGGCCCATGGTGAGCGGGCCCAGGAAGCCCGGCCTGATTCCCGCCTGCAAGTCCACCGAGACAGGCAGGCTGGCATCCGCGTTCATGACCACTACGCTCCAGCTGCCGGACTGCAGGTCCCAGCTGATCCGCTGCTCGCCCGGGCCGGATGCCGAGACCGCCCAGAAGTCCTGCTCGGCGGGAGGCTGCGGCGCGGAGGTCCCCGGCAGTTCCCGGTAGTCCGGATCGAAGGGGCGGAAATCGACGTCCACCAGCTGCGAGTGCGGCACGCCGGCCAGATAATTATCGACGGCGTCCACCGGGGCGATCCCGATGAAAACGTCCTGTCCGGGTTGGGCGGCCCGCGCCTCGATCCGGAAACCGAACGCGTCGCCCAGCTGCACGCCGGGCGGCAGTTCCTCTTCTATGACCACGTCCAGCGGCTGGCTGGTCAGGGCATAGGAGTCCGTATTCAGCCGGACCGGCTGGGAGGTGAGGTAGCCGTCGTCGTCCTGTGCAGCCTGGATCAGGCCGGTGAAGGCCGCAGTAGAGACCAGCGCCAGGCCGGCCAGGGACAGCAGGATGCCGAGGACCAGTAAAACCACGTGACCGGGCTTCATGGCGGCCACCTCCTTCTGAATTCTGTGGCCGATGCGTCGTTTCCGTCGCTCCGTCCGGAAAACTCTTTGCGAGCAGTGTGGCCCTGTACCGCCGCGGACACAAGGGCTGTCAGTACCTGTTCTCCCTGAGCGCGGCAGGTCGACGACGCCTGACTCACCGCCGACCCTTCGATAGGGTCTGGTTATGGATGGCGGCACACTGATGAATTTCGCATTGGTCCTCTTCTTTGTGCTGCTCGGAGGGGTGTTCGCCGGCACGGAGATGGCGCTCGTGTCACTCCGGGAGAGCCAGGTGCGGCAGATCGAGCGCTCCGGCAAGTCCGGTGCCAAAACGGCCGAGCTCGCCCGCAACCCCAACCGGTTCCTCGCCGCCGTTCAGATCGGCGTGACGCTCTCGGGCTTCTTCTCGGCGGCCTACGGTGCGTCCACTATCGCGCCCGACATCGCGCCGCTGCTCGAAGGGCTGGGCCTGGCGGTCGGTGCCGCCCAGCCGGTTGCGTTTATCGGCATGACCCTGGTGGTGGCCTACCTGTCCCTGGTGCTCGGCGAGCTGGTGCCCAAACGCCTTGCGATGCAGCGCCCGGTGGGGTTCACCAAGGTCCTGGCGCCGCCGCTGAATCTGTTCAGCAAGGTCATGCGCCCGGTGATCTGGCTGCTGTCCGTGTCTACCAATGCGCTGGTGCGGCTGCTGGGCGGGAATCCGTCCGCGAAGTCGGACACCATTACCGCCGAGGAACTCTGGGACATGGTGGCGCAGAACGAGGCGCTGGGCGAGGACAGCCGCAGCATCCTGAATGACGTTTTCGGCGCGGGGGAGCGGCTGCTGCAGGAGGTCATGCGCCCGCGTCCGGAGGTCCGCTTCATCGAGGGCCGGCTGAGCCTGGACGAGGCGCGCCGGTACACCCGGAACCTGCCGTACTCGCGCTACCCCGTGATCGGCAGGACCTCGGACGATGTTCTTGGCTTCATCCACATCCGCGACCTCATCCCGGAACCGGGCGAAGCGGCCGGCACCACGGTGGCCGATATTGTGCGGGAGATCCTGCCGCTGCCGGGCACCAACCGGGTGCTGCCCACACTCTCGCGGATGCGCAAGGAGGGCCACCACATCGCCCTCGTGGTGGACGAATACGGCGGCACGGACGGGATCGTGACTCTGGAGGACCTGGTGGAAGAACTGGTCGGCGAGATCTACGACGAGTACGACGCCGGGGTGGATCCGGAGGACCGCGTGCGGCAGGCTGGCGGCGCCGTTGATGTGGATGGCGGCCTGATCCTGCAGGAGTTCAAGTCGCTGGCCGGCATCGAGCTCCCGGACGGGCGGTATGAAACGGTGGCCGGCTTCATCATCGACCGGCTGGGCCGCATGCCCCGCACCGGTGACCAGGTCGAGGTGGCCGGACATCTGCTGACCGTACTGTCCATGGAGGGGCTGCGGATCGGGCGCGTCCGCGTCACTGAAGCGCCGCAGGAAAACAACGACGGCGGCAGCGGCTAGGCATCATGCTCAATCCGCGCGGGTTTTCCGCCAGAGCCATGCCTGCCCTATCTGATCGTCCGGAACAACGCCTTGGCATTCGAAGCCGGCTTTCTTGAGGACAGTCCCGGAAGCGTTGGTGCGCGGAAGCGTTCGGGCTTCGACCACCGCCACCTCCGCAGTGGCGAAGGCGCGGCCGACGAGCTGGCCGACAGCAGCGGTGGCATATCCCTGCCCGCGGAAGCCTGGCGCGATCTCGTAGCCGATCTCGACTGTCCCGTCCTTGGGCGGACCCTTGTAGCCGCCGGATCCAACCAGGACGCCCAGCTCCGGACTCAGAAAGTAGTACATCCACCACTCGGCCTGGCCGGGCTGTGACTGGAATACTTCGAGCGTGACCTCGATTACCCATGGGTACTCGGGCCAACCTGCCGGAATGCTGACGCCTAACGCAGCAGCCAGGGAGTCAGGGCCGCCGCGCAGGAAGGCGCTCAGATCATCCGGAGTAGCTGCTCTCAGCAGCATTGCTTTGCTCACCGCCCTTTCAGCAGCAGTCGATCAGCGAACGTCTCCCTTAGCGTAGTCGGGCAAGTTCCGGCGGCCGACGCCGAAACGGCGCCTCTTTTGGAGCAGCAGGCCGAGGTTAACTTTTGATGATATGTCCTCTTTTGAGGCCACACAGGGTTGCTTTAGGTGGGTGAAACGCTAAAGTCACATCGGGGGCGCCGCAGTTAGCAGCGCCCTTTGGCCTGTCCGCAGTTCTGTCAGTGATTCGCACTCTCCCCATCACGAATCGAGCATCAAGTATGAAGAAGATAGTCTCTGCAGTGGCCCTGACCGCTGCGCTCACCCTGTCAGCGGGTACCGCGGCCTACGCCGCCGAGGCCCAGTACCCCGCCCCGGAACTTTCCGTAGTCGTCTCAGCCGGCAGCGTCCAGGCCGGCGAAGAGTTCACCGTTTCGGGCGCCGGCCTCGAGGCCAATGAAGACGCCACCATCACCGTGGCACAGAACCAGTCCACCAAGAACTTCCGCGGCTTCACGAAGACCACCTCGGCCAACGCCTCGGGCGAGTTCTCGGAAGAGATTTCGATCGAAAAGCCGGGCCGTCACTGGATCTCCGTGGAGGGCTACGAAAGCGAAGAAATCGGCACCGCTTCCGTTGTCGTAACAGGCCCGCCGGCCGAGGGGCACACCGGACCCAAGGACGAGAAGGAACCCAAGGAACTGAAGGCAGACCGTTCCGCCGCCACCACGTCGGTATCCCCGGCGGCATGGGGCGCAGCAGGTCTTGGCCTGCTGGTCACGGCTGGCGCAGCAGGTGCCTTCATGGTCAAGCGCCGCCAGAGCTAACCCTCTGAGCTAACCGCAAAGGCCTTACCGCAGCCGGGTGGCAGCGTCCCAAGTGACGCTACTGCCCGGCTGCCGGTATTTCGCTGCCGGTCTTTTATCAGAGCAGGAACGCGGGGTCGATCAGGTCCAGGCGCGGATCCAGCGGGTAGTTGCCGTCCTTATGCCGCCACTGCGCAGGCACGCCGATGGCTACGGAGTTGGCGGGGATATCCGTCACGACGACGGCGTTGGCACCGATCGCTGAATCGTCGCCAACGGTCACGGGGCCCAGGATGCGGCAACCAGATCCGAGCATCACGCGGTTGCCGATGGTGGGATGCCGCTTGGTCTTATCCAACGCCCGGCCACCGAGCGTGACGCCCTGGTACATCATCACGTCGTCGCCGATGATCGCGGTTTCGCCAATGACAATCTTCGTGCCGTGGTCGATGAACACCCGGCGGCCCAGCGTCGCGGCGGGATGGATTTCAATCCCGGTGAGGAAGCGTGCGAACTGGGAGAGCAGCCGTGCGCCGGTGCGCAGGTGCGGCCGGTTCCACATGGCATGGGCAATCCGGTGCGCCCAGACCGCGTGCACGCCGGAGTAGGCGAAGCCCACTTCCAGATCCGAGTTCGCGGCCGGATCCTGGGCACGCGCGGCCTTGAGGTCCTCGCGCAGCAGTGCCGGCAGGCTGTTCCTGGCCACGGTCAATCAACTCCTTGTAGCGGTTCTGGTTCCCTTCGAGGCAACCCGGGGCCGGATCAGTGTATTCCCCGCAGTCTTCTCCGGACGACGGCCTTGCGGATTTCTTCCACCCACAGCACCAAGGAGCCGGCCAGCAGGGCCAGACCCCACTGGGCCGACGTCAGTGCCGTGGTGTCGAAGAAGCCCTGCAGCAGTTCCAGATGCACCACGAGGACCTGCAGCACGACGACGGCGAACAGCGCCACCCAGATGCTGCGGTTGGTGAAGGTCTGCAGCGAGAAGACCGAACCGGCGTCGGAGCGCACGTTGAGCAGGTTGAAGACCTGGAAGAACACGAACGTGGTGAAGGCCAGGGTGCTGGCCAGCAGGGGATCCCCGGCGCTGTCCGGGAACAGCACGGGCGCCAGCACCAGGACGGCGATGGTGCCGGCAGCCATCACCACCCCGAGTCCGAGGATCCGCAGCAGCCGGTTCCGCGTCAGCAGCGGTTCGGTGGCGGGCCGCGGTTTCTGCCGCATGATCCCGGGTTCCGCCGGATCCACCCCGAGCGCCAGCGCGGGCGGACCGTCCATAATGATGTTCACCCAGAGGATCTGCAGCGCCGTGAACGGCGCCCCGCCGGCGAGGCCGAGGACCCCGGCGGTGAGGAAGATCAGGACGAAACCCCACGCCGTCGTGAGTTGGAATTTCACGAACTTGATGATGTTCGCGTAGATGCCGCGGCCCTCCTGCACGGCCGCGACAATCGTGGCGAAATTGTCGTCCGTGAGGATCATGTTCGCTGCGCCCTTGGAGACATCCGTGCCGGTGATGCCCATGGCGATGCCGATGTCCGCCTGCTTCAGGGCGGGGGCATCGTTGACGCCGTCGCCGGTCATCGCCACGATGTTGCCTTCGCTCTGCAGCGCCTTGACCACGCGGATCTTGTGCTCCGGAGCCACGCGCGCGAGGACGCCGAAGCCGGCGGCACGGCCGGTCAGTTCGCCGTCGTCAATCCCGTCCAGCTGCGCTCCGGTGGCAGCCTCGCCTTCGATACCCAGTTGGCCGGCGATGGCGGAGGCCGTGGCCAGGTGGTCGCCGGTGATCATGTGGACAACAATCCCGGCCTCGCGGGCTGTGGAGATAGCTTCGGCGGCTTCGGTGCGGGGCGGATCGACAATACCGACGACGGCGTACAGCGTCAGCGACCCTGCCAGTCCGCGCAGCTCGTCCGGATCCTCGGGCAGGTCCGCATCCAGCCTGCGGCCGGCGATCATCATCGTGCGCAGGCCCTCGGCCGCCATCGCCTCGGTATCGCTCCGGATGCGCTCACGGTCATCGTCGGTCAGCAGTTCGATCCCGCGGTCGGTCAGAATCGAATCCGTGCGCTCGAGCAACGGGCCCGGAGCGCCCTTGGCGAAGCAGCGGAACCTGGCCGGAACAGAGTCGCCGCGGGTGAAGTCGTGTTCATGGAACGTCATCATGAACTTGTAATCCGAATCGAACGGCACCTCGGCCACGCGCGGGTGGCGCCGCCGGACTTCTTCGACGTCCATTCCGCCCTTCTCCGCCAGCACCGCAAGCGCGCCTTCAGTGGGATCGCCTACGAGCTTGCCGTCCCGGATCCAGGCATCGTTGCACAAGGCCATAGCCAGCAGGGCATCCGGCATGGCCGGGAGCGGTTCGCCGTCGCCGCTGAGGATTTTGCCGTCCGTGGCGTAGCCCTCGCCCGTGATGCGGAAGGACCGGCCTGCGGTGTTCAGGCGGCGCGCCGTCATCTCATTCAGCGTCAGCGTGCCGGTCTTGTCCGTGGCGATATGGGTGGTGCTGCCCAGGGTTTCCACCGCGGAAAGCTGCTTGATGATGGCTCCGCGTTTGGCCAGCCGGGAGGCGCCCATGGCCAGCGTGAAGGCGACGACGGCGGTAAGGCCCTCCGGAATGGTGGCTACGGCCAGCGAGACCGCGGTGATGAGGAGTTCGGACCAGGACTGGCCGCGGAGCAGGCCCAGGAGGAAGACGAAGGCCACCACCACCAGGGCCACGATGGTCAGCAGCCGTGCCAGCTGGTCGATCCGGCGCTGCAGCGGGGTTTTGGCCGGGCCGGCGCTTTCCAGCAGGGTGGCGACCGCCCCGATCTGAGTGTTCATGCCGGTACCGGTGACTACCATGACCGCGCGGCCGCGGCTGATGTCCGTGTTCATGAACAGCATGTTCGCGCGGTCGCCGAGCGGCAGGTCAGAACTCTCCAGCGTGCGGGAAGACTTCTCCACCGGCTGGGATTCACCAGTCAGCGCCGCCTCGGCTACCTGCAGGCGCGTGGCGTCCAGCACGCGGCCGTCCGCGGGGACGGTTTCGCCGGCGTCGAGCAGGACGATGTCCCCGGGCACCAGTTCTTCGTTGGGAACTTCCTCCTCGCGGCCATCGCGGCGCACCCGCGAGGTATCCACTGACATCGTCCGCAGCGCGGCCAGCGAGCTCTCGGCCCGGCTTTCCTGGACGTAGTTCAGCACCGTATTGAGCACAATGACAGCGAAAATGACCACAGGCGTTTCCCACTCGCGGGACACGACGGCACTGACGGCGGCGGCCGCCACCAGGACCAGGATCATCTTGTCCGCCAGCAGTCGCAGGACTTTTTTCCAGACGGGAATCCTGGCACCCTCGGCGAGCAGATTCCTGCCGTGTTTTTGCTGCCCCGCGCGCACCGCCGCCGTCGATAATCCGGCGGCGGGCTCGACGTCGAATGCAGCAGCCGTTTCCGCAGGTGAGACGGTGTGCCAGGCGTTTTCAGCGCCACCGGAAACCATGGCAAATCCCCTCTCCGCGGGCCCGCCGGAACGGCCGTCCTGCTGGCCCCAGCGTAGCGGGCAAACCGCGACGCGATACACAGCGCAAAACACCCTAGGACGCATGGTGCGACACGCCGAACGATTCATCACGATTTTGCATCGTTGGTAACGGTCCGGTAACGTGGCGGCTTGTGCGGGGATGAAACCCCGCTCAGGGGAGCCGGATCCTAACCGGCAGACTTACTGAAAATCGAATTGCTCGGCGCTGCCCAACACCAAATGCCGTCAACATGGCAGACGTCGGAAATGACCTCGATACTACGAGTGGTTGACGGCGGCGCAATGAAGTCCGGGGACGGATGGAGCGAAGGTGGCCCTGCGGAGCATCGTGAACTCAAATAAGAACAAGAACTTCAGCCGTGCCCTGCGCGGAGGCCTTGCGGCAGTAGCCCTCACCGGTGCCGGTGTAGCCATGGTCGGAACGCCGGCCAACGCTGCCGACACCGCCACCTGGGACGCCCTGGCCGAATGCGAAAGCGGCGGCAACTGGAGCACCAACACCGGCAACGGCTTCTCGGGCGGACTGCAGTTCACCCCCAGCACTTGGGCAGCATTCGGCGGCAGCGGTAGCCCGCAGAATGCCAGCAAGGCTGAGCAGATTGCCGTAGCCGAGAACGTCCAGGCCACCCAGGGCTGGGGCGCCTGGCCCGCATGCTCGGCCAAGCTGGGCCTGAATGGCGGCGGCGGAGCACCTGCTCCGGCACCTGCCGAGGCACCGGCCCCGGCGCCTGCCGAGTACAACGTGGCACAGGCACCCGTGCAGGAGGCTCCGGTCCAGGAAGCCCCCGTCGAGCAGGCACCTGTCCAGCAGGCTCCGGTTGCCGAGGCGCCCGTTGCCCAGGCACCGGCCGCTCCGGCCCAGGCCCAGGTTGCCGTCAGCGGCGAGACCTACTCCGTCCAGGCTGGCGATACCCTCAACACCATTGCCACCGAGCTTGGCATCGAGGGTGGCTGGCAGGCTCTGCACGCAGCCAACGCCGACACCGTCGGCAACCCGAACCTGATCTTCGTTGACCAGGTTCTGCAGCTGCCGGCCAACTAAGGCCCAGCTGACCTAAACCAACTGCGTTTTGCCACGCAGTTACCCAAGAAAGCCCCGCGTTTCCCCCCAACTGCGCGGGGCTTTCTGCTGCCCGGCCAATGGTCCTTTCCGGATGTGATGGGATGGCAGCATGGCGAAAAGTGCGACGGCGGCCCCCAGACTGGATCCGGTCCGGCTGGCGAATCTCGAAGACCTCGATTCTGCGGACCTGCTCAGCGGGGACAACTGCGAGGGCCAGCGCTACACTACCGTGCAGCTGGACGGGCTGGATCTGACCGGCATCACGTTCCTGGAGTGCGAGCTGCTCTCCGTGGCCCTGAACGAAACCCAGCTTCGCGGCGCCCGGTTTACCGACTGCCGGTTCGAGGAGTTGTACGCACCCGTCTTCCGCGCCGCCCGCTCGAGCTGGCGGGACATTGAACTCACCCGGACCAGGCTCGGTTCCGCGGAACTCTTCGACTCGGCCCTGCAGTCCGTCCATTTCGACGGCGGCAAGCTCGGCTACATGAATCTGCGCAGTTCCAAGCTCACGGACGTGCTGATCTCCGACTGCATCATCGACGAGCTGGACCTCTCCGGCGCCTGCGGTCTGCGCGTGGCTTTGCAGAACTGCCGCATCGGGACGCTGGATGTGACACATGCGGTCCTGAAAGACTTCGACCTGCGCAGCAGCGAATTCAGCATGATCCGCGGCGTGGGCGGTCTTAAGGGAGCAACAGTGGATGACTACCAGCTGAATTTGCTGGCTCCGATTCTTGCCGAGCAACTCGGCATCCGCGTGGAAGGTTAGGGGAACCGCATTGTCAACCGTAGAGAACCGGCCCTGGCTGCAGAACTACCAGCCCGGGGTGCCCGCCGAGATTGAGCTTCCCACCGAGTCCCTGAGCCACATGGCGGCGGACTCGGTCCGCAGGTTCCGGAAGAAAACCGCCCTGGACTTCTTCGGCGCGACTACCAGCTACCGCGAGCTGGGCGAGCAGATTGACCGCGCGGCGGAGGGGCTGCGCCGGCTGGGAGTGGGGCCGGGCCACCGGGTTGCCCTGATCCTGCCCAACTGCCCCCAGCATGTGGTGGTGTTCTATGCGGTGCTGCGGCTTGGCGCCGTCGTTGTTGAACACAATCCCTTATATACGGAGCGCGAGCTCCGCCATCAGTTCGAGGACCACGGGGCCACGGTGGCCATCGTCTGGAACAACGTGGTGGCCAAGGTCCAGGACTTCCCCGCGGACATTGCCGTCAGGACCATTGTGTCGGTGGACCTCACCCGTGCCATGCCGCGCTCCAAGCGGCTGGCGCTGAAACTTCCGGTGCCCGCGGCCCGCACGGCACACAAGGCGCTGACCACCAAGGTCCGGAACACGGTTCCCTGGGAGAAGCTGCTGAAGGCCAGGCCGCTGCGCAAGTCCCGTCCCATGCCGCGGGTCACGGACCTGGCCGCCATCCAGTACACCTCCGGCACCACCGGCCATCCCAAAGGCGCCATGCTCACGCACCTTAACCTGCGCGCCAACGCTGAGCAGGGCCGCGCCTGGATGCACGGCGTGGACGAGGGCAAGGAGGTCATGTATGCGGTGCTGCCGATGTTCCATGCGTTCGGCATGACCCTGCACCTGACGTTCGGCGTCCTCACCGGATCGCGCGTGGTGATCTTTCCAAAGTTCGACGTCGACCTGGTGCTTGCTGCCGCGAAGAAGCATCCGCCCACCATCTTCTGCGCCGTGCCGCCCATCTACGAGCGGACCGCCACCGAGGCGAAGAAGCGCGGCGTGGACCTGGGCCGCGTGCGGTTCGCCATTTCCGGGGCGATGAACCTGCCGCAGTCCACCGTGGATCTCTGGGAAGGCACCGCCGGCGGCCTGCTGGTGGAGGGCTACGGGATGACCGAGTCCTCCCCGGTGGCGATGGGCAATCCCTTCGGCCCCAACCGCCGGAACGGGACCATCGGCGTCCCGTTCCCCAACACCGAGATGCGGGTCGTGGATCCGGAAAATCCAACGCACGACGTCGACCCCGGCCAGCCGGGGGAGCTGCTGATCCGAGGCCCGCAGGTCTTCCAGGGTTACTGGGGCAAGCCGGAGGAAACTGCCGCAACCCTGCTGGACGGCGGCTGGCTGCGCACCGGCGACATCGTCACCGTGGACGAGCAGCACAACGCCCGGATCGTGGACCGGGTAAAGGACCTGATCATCACCGGCGGCTTCAACGTTTCTCCGACAGAGGTTGAAGACGCGCTGCGCTCGCATCCGGAGGTGGCGGACGCCGCCGTCGTTGGTCTTCCGCGGGCCGAGGGCGGCGAGGACGTCACCGCCGCCGTCGTGCTGCGGCGCGGGGCCACGCTCGACGAGGCCGCCGAAAAGGACATGCGGGATTACTGCCGCGGCAGGCTGGCCGCGTACAAGGTTCCCCGACGGATTGTGGCCGTGGCGGAACTGCCCAAGTCCATGCTGGGCAAGGTGCTGCGCAAACAGGTCAAGGAGCAGCTAGCGCGGCCCGTGACCGGCGCCTAGCCAAGCGCCTCCAGCGCGTTAATCGTTGACAATGTCAATAAAAGGCTGTTTCAATGATTTGAGACGTGATCCCGCTACGAAGGAGTTGCAGTGAATCTCGGCATTGGTTCATGGCCTGCCCGCCGCGCCAAGGTCCGCCCGGACGATGTCGCCATTGTCTTCGAAGGGCGGGAGTGGACCTATCGTGAGGTCGACCAGCGCGTTACCCGGTTGGCCAATGCCCTCGCCAGCGCCGGCGTATCCAAGGGTGACCGAGTGGCCTACCTGGGGTTCAACCATCCTGCTTTGCTGGAAACGTTCTTCGCCGCCGGTCTTATCGGCGCTGTGTGTGTACTGATCAACCCCCGGCTCCGGAAGCCCGAGGTCGACTACATCCTGCGTGACTGCGGCGCTACTGTTGTGGTCTTCGGCGAGGACCAGCGGGGTAATGCCGAGGAACTCGCCGCAGAGCTCGATATGCAGCAGTGGCTCAGCGTCGACGGCGGCGGTCCGGGAGCCTTGTTTGAGGACTTCCTTGCCGCTGGGAGCGGGGAAACGGTCCAGGACGACGTCGATCTTGAGGCCCTCGCCCTGATCATGTACACCTCCGGCACCACCGGCCGTCCCAAGGGGGCGATGCTGACCCACAGCAATCTGTTCTACCAGTACGTGAACGCGCTGATCGGCCAGGACCTCCGGCAGGACGAGGTCCATCTTGCCGCCGCCCCGCTGTTCCACATCGCCGGGCTGAACATGATGACCCTGCCCACGTTCACCCTGGGCGGGCGCATCATCATCCACCGGACCTTCAAAGCCCCGGCCGTGCTCGCTGAGATGGAACAGTCCCGGGTCACCTCGGCGTTCCTGGTGCCGGCCATGCTCGACGCCCTGAGCAGCGATCCGGCCTTCCCGGCGGCGGACCTGTCCACGGTGCGCGGGTTCATGGTGGGCGGTTCCCCGCTGCCGGAGCGGACCATCCGGACTTGGCAGGACAAGAAGGTCGCCATTATGCAGGGCTTCGGGATGACGGAGACCGGCCCCGGCGTCTGTATGCTCGAACCCCGCGACGGACTGGCCAAGGCCGGCTCGGCGGGCCGGGCCCACTTCTTTACGGAAAACCAGGTGGTGGACCTCGACGGCAAGCCGGTCCCTCCCGGGGTTCCCGGCGAGGTCATCGTTCAGGGTCCCAACGTCATGGCCGGCTACTGGAACAAGCCGGAGGAGGCCGCCAGGGCTCTCGACGGCGGCTGGTACCACTCCGGCGACATCGCCGTGGTCGACGAGGACGGCTACATGTACATCAAGGACCGGATCAAGGACATGTACATCTCCGGCGGCGAGAATGTCTATCCCGCCGAGGTGGAGAACGCCCTGCTCAGCGTCCCCGGCGTGCAGGAGGCGGCCGTCATTGGAGTGCCGGACGATAAGTGGGGCGAAACGGGGCGGGCTTTTGTTGTCCTTACGCCCGCTACCCACTTGACCAGCGAAGCGATGCGCGAAGAGCTCAAGCAGCGCCTGGCCACCTACAAGGTGCCCCGGGACATCGTGCTCGTCGACGAACTGCCCCGCAACGCCACCGGGAAGATCCAGAAGCACGCGCTTCGCGCCAATGCCTGATGTCTGACGCCTGATGCCTGCTGGACATTAGAGCCAGCGGGGCGCCGTCGGGCTTTGTTGCTTGCTGGAGGTGATGCCGTTTGTGGAGCGGCCGGCGGCGAAGGCTGCGATGTCGGCAAGGGTGCCGGTGATGATTTCGGGATTGTCGGAGTCGAGATCGCCGAGTTCGGTCACGGTTGAGGCATCCGAGGCTTTGAGGAGCAGGTCTTTGTCTTCGTCGCGGCTTTTCCAGGCTCCGGTGATCTCTTGGAGCAAACGTTTGAGGACGTCGGTGGGGATCTGGTCGAAGGTAGCACCATTGTTCAGGTCGACGGCGTGGATCCAGGTTTCGCGAGTGCGCATCCACACGGTTTCCGAAGCGGGGACTAATCGGCCCTGTGCGGTTTTGACCTGGTGTTTCCAGGCGTCCGGGGGAGTGTCTCGCCATGCGGCGTCGAGCTGCGCGGCGGAGTCCGTATAAAGGTCCCGCAGTTCCTCGGGAGCCAGGGTGGCGCCGTGCTCGATTTCCGCATTGCGCGCGTCCCAGGAGGAATACATGGGAGTTTCGATGCCGGTGTTGGCCCACTTCATCAGGCGGGCGATCGCGCGGGCGTTGTAGCCTACGTGTGCGATGACATGGGCACGGGTCCAGTCCGGAAGCAGCGAGGGCGCCTGGAATGCATCGTCGGGGAGCTCGTTGAGTTTGCGGTCGAAGAACTCCGTCCCGCGGCGGGCGGTCAGCAGTGCCTCCTGCAGGGTGGGGTCCGTGGCCAAGTCACGACTCGCTGCCATTGATGCTCCTTGCCGACAGGCGTTCCTCGGTTCCTTCGAAGTTGACGGCGAAGCCATTGGCACGTTGCTAGGGCGCCTCGCCGTGGGGGTAGTCGTCGTCTTCGTCCGGGTTGATGGACAGGGCCTGTTCCTGCACGTCGGCTTCATTGGCTTCCCAGGACGCCGGGCGTTCCAGAGGGGTGTCATCGGTATCCGAGTCGTCCTGCAGGGGCTCGTTCTGCCACTGCACGTCGGCTGCGTCGGCTTCCTTCGGGTCGTGCAAACCGCCATTGTCGGTAGTCATCTTGAACCTCCTGGTTGAGTTGCGTACGGCTCGGCTTCAGCTGATCGGGGACGGGCTGCTTCCATGCTATCCGCCAGCGACTGACTGGATGATCAGCAGCTCCTGCCCTGGCTCGATGCGGGTAGCGGGTCCGTTCAGCCCGCGGATGTCTTCTCCGTCCACGTAGAGGTTTACATACCGGCGGACGGCGCCCAGCTCGTTCCGCACCCGCCGGTCGAACACCGGGTACTCTGCGGCGAGCCGGTCCAGCACCTGGGCCACGGTGGCCACGTCCTCCACCGGCACGCGCAGTTCGCGCTGGTCGCCGGTCACCTTGGCCAGGAGACTGGGAACGACGACGGTGACCGCCAGGGTGGTCTCCTTCATTGGCTACCGGCCGCCGTCGTTGGTTGTGGCGGCGCGGACGCAGAGCACGTCCGGCAGGTGCGAGGCCACTTCGACGAAGACCTCGCCCTCATCGGCGCTCGCGTAGACGGAGCCGCCGCGGGTACCGAAGTAGACGCCGGCCGGATCAGAGGCGTCCACCGCCGCGGCATCGCGCAGCACCACGTTGAACTCGTTGTCCGGCAAGCCGGTGTGCAGCCGGGTCCAGGAGTTACCGCCGTCGCTGGTCCGATGGACGGCGAGCTGGCCGTCCGGCGGAATGCGTTCGCCGTCGGCCTTGATGGGAATGACCCAGGCGGTGCCGGACTTCCGCGGGTGCGTGAGCATGGCGAAGCCGAAGTCCGTGGGCAGGCCGTCCGCGATGGAAACCCAGGTGTCCGCGTTGTCGTCCGAGCGGTAGACGCCGTGGTGGTTCTGCGCGAACAGCGTGGTGGGGACCTCGGGATCCCGTGCGATTTTGTGCACGCACTGGCCGACTTCGGGATTGGGATCGGGCATGAAGTAGGCGCTGATGCCGTGGTTGCGCGCGGTCCAGTTGGTCCCTCCGTCCGTGCTCCGGTAAACGCCGCCGGTGCTCATGGCGACATGGACCGTGTTTTCATCCGCCGGGCTGGGCAGGACGGAGTGCGCGGCGGCCCCGCCGTAGCCGGCGCCCCACTGGTCCTTGTCCGGATGAGCCCAAAGGCTGCGGTTGAGCTCGAAGTGCTCGCCGCCGTCGGTGGATTTCCAGACCGAGATCGGCTCGCAGCCGGCCCAGACCACGCCGGGGCGGTCCTCGGCGTCCGGATAAAGCTGCCAGATCCGCTCCAGTGCGGCACCGTCCTCTTCGGCGAAGCGGATGGCGCCGTTCTCAGGTTCAGTCCAGGTCCCACCCAGATCGTCCGAGTGGAAGACGGTGGGTCCCCAGTGCTCGGAACGGGCTCCCACGAGCAGCCGGGTGCGGCCGCCGCGCTGGTCGATCCCGATGCTCGGGATCTCATTCATCAAGAAGTGCGGTTCGGACAGCGACCAGTTGACCCGGTCTGTGCTGGTAGCCAGCCACAGGCCCTTTTTCGTACCGATCGCGAGAACTGTTGTACCGGCTGTAGCCATGGACACTATTCGACCACCGCAGGCGTAACGCCGCAATGGTTTTGCGGTGAACGGTTGGCCGGCAGGGCAGAATAGGGGCGGGCACTCGAGGGAACCAGGAGAAATGAGCGAACCAGCAGCAGAACAGCACAGCTCGCGGCTGTGGTTGTGGGTCCTGATCGGCGCGGCGGTGCTGACGCAGACGGCGCTGAACCTGGCCCGGCCGGTGATCTCCTATAAGCTGCTGGCGCTCGGCGGGGATGCCGCGGTGATCGGTGTGATTACCGCCGTCTACGCCATCCTGCCCGTGGTCGCCGCGCTCTGGCTGGGCCGGGTGAGCGACCGGGTGCAGTCGCTGCGCGGCATGGTGGTGCTCGGAGCCGTCCTGCTTTCCGTGGCGGCGTTGCTGCTGGCGGCGGCAGGAGACTTCCTCTGGATCGGCGTGGCCAGCGCGCTGCTGGGCATGGGCCACCTGGTCTTCACCATCGCGGGCCAATCGGCCATTGCGCGGTATGCCCCGCTGAGCCAGCTTGACAGCGGGTTCGGCTGGTTCACCGCGGCCTTTTCCCTGGGCCAGCTGATCGGGCCGCTGCTGGCGGGCCTGCTGCTGGGCAGCGGCCTGGAAACTACCGGGGAAGCCCGGATGGCGTCGGTAAACACGGCACTGCTGCTGGCGGCCGGGAGCGCGTTGGCAGGTGCGCCGGCGATGCTGGTCAGATCGCGCAGCAGTGGCCGGGCGGGACAACCAGCGCGGCCAAAGGCGCTCCCGAAGGAAGGCGCGCTGGTCATCCTGCGCACCCCCGGCGTCGCCTGGAACATGGCCGCTTCGCTGGCACTGCTCTCCGCCATCGACATTCTGGTGGCCTTCCTGCCGCTGGTGGCGGAGGAGCACGGCGTAGCCCCGGTCTGGGTGGGCATCCTGCTGGCCGTACGGGCCGGCGCCTCGATCATTTCCCGCGTCATCCTGGCCCAGCTCATCCAGAAGTGGACCCGCTACCAGTTGCTGATCGCCAGCCTGCTGGGCTCCGGCGCGGCCATCGCCGTCGCGCCGTTCTTCCTCGACGCCCTCTGGGTAGCGGGAACGGCCCTGTTTGTCGGCGGTTTCCTGCTGGGGCTCGGCCAGCCGCTGACCATGAGCCTGATTACCCAGGCGGTTTCCTCGCAGTCCCGCGGCGCTGCGCTCGCCATCAGGCTGCTCGGGAACCGTATCGGCCAAGTGGTCATCCCGCTGGCCGGCGGCCTGGTCGCCGCCCCGCTGGGACCCGCAGCTGCCATCTGGCTGGTCTGCGGGCTGCTGGGGCTGGCGGCCGTCGCCAAATCGACGAGCAAGGGCTGAACCGGCTCTACGCCTGGCGCCGTGCCGCCAGCTGTTCTCCGGCGTCGGCAATGTCGCCTACCCGGTGGACTCGCAGGGAGTTGGTGGATCCGGCCTGGCCCGGGGGCGAGCCGGCGGCAATCACTACCAGGTCATCGATGTCAGCCAGGTTCTGCTCGTAGAGCACCCGGTCCACCTGCGCCGTCATGTGGTCGGTATGTTCGGCGAAGTCAACCAGCCGCGGCTGGATGCCCCACATCAGGGCCATCACGTTCAAGGTCGACTGCACCGGGGTGAAGGCAAACAGGGGTTTATTCGGACGGAGCCGGGAGAGGCGGCGGGCCGAATCGCCGGACTGGGTGAAAACGCAGATGCACCTGGCGTCGAGCTGGTCCGCGATCTCCACGGCCGCACGGGTAATGGCGCCGCCGCGGGTTTTCGGTTTGCTGCCCAGCGGCGGAACGCGCTCCAGCCCGTGCTGTTCCGTGGATTCGATGATGCGCGCCATCGTCTCCACGGTCTCCACCGGGTACTTTCCCACGCTGGTCTCGCCGGAGAGCATTACCGCGTCCGCGCCGTCGAGCACGGCATTCGCGCAGTCGGACGCCTCCGCGCGGGTAGGCCGGGGATTGTCGATCATGGATTCCAGCACTTGCGTCGCCACAATCACCGGTTTCGCCGAACGGCGGGCCATCTCGATGGCGTTCTTCTGCACCACGGGCACATCTTCGAGCGGCAGCTCGACGCCCAGGTCCCCGCGGGCCACCATGATCGCGTCGAAGGCGGCGACGATTTCGGCCAGCGCCGCCACGGCCTGCGGCTTCTCGATCTTGGCGATCACGGGGGTGCGGCGTCCCTCTTCGGCCATGATCTCGTGCACGCGCCGGATGTCCGCGGCATTGCGCACAAAGGATAGGGCTACCATGTCGACGCCGGTGCGCAGCGCCCAGCGCAGGTCGGCCTCGTCCTTGTCGCTGAGGGCCGGGACGTTCACGGCGACGCCCGGGAGGTTGATGCCCTTGTTGTTGGAGACGGCGCCGGGCACCGTGACCTCCGTGACCACGCGGGTGTCTTCCACCGCGACGGCGCGCAGGGCAACCTTGCCGTCGTCGATCAGCAGCGTATCGCCCACGGTGACATCCTGCGGCAGGCCCTTGTGCGTCGTCGAGCAGATCTCCGCGGTGCCGGCCACGTCCTCGGTGGTGATCGTGAACGTGCCTCCGACGCGGAGTTCGTGCGGACCGGCGGCGAACCTGCCCAGCCGGATCTTCGGCCCCTGCAGGTCGGCGAAGATCGCGATCGGTTGATCCAGCTCCGCCGCGGCCTTGCGGATGTTGTTGTACGTCTCCTCGTGCACCGCGTGTTCGCCGTGGCTCATGTTCAAACGTGCGACGTCGACTCCCGCCCTCAGGAGCTGCACAGTACTTTCGTAGGTGGCAACGGCAGGGCCGAACGTGGCAATGATTTTTGCCTGTCTCATGATGTCTCCTCTAGCCCCGGCCGATGTACGGCATTCCGGAAGCGGTAATGGTGAGCTGGTTGATGTTCGCCTGGGCCGGCAGCGTGGCCATGAGGACCACCGCGCGTGCGGCTTCTTCGACGTCGAATGTCGGCTCGATGCGTCGGCTCCCGTCCGGCTGCAGGGCCCCGTCGCTGATGCCGGCTCCATGCAGGAGGCCGGTGGAGGTGTTTCCGATATCGATCTGCCCGCAGCTGATGCCGTACGGCCTGCCGTCTAGTTCAATGGACTTCGTCAACCCGGTCAAGGCGTGCTTGGTCGCCGCGTACGCCACCGAACGTGGCCGCGGCGTGTGTGCGGAAATGGAACCATTGTTGATGATTCTGCCACCCTGCGGCCGCTGGGCCTTCATCTGCCGGAACGCGGCCGCGGCACACAGCATGGCGCCGGTAAGGTTTACCGCCACCGTGTCGTTCCAGTCCGCCAGGCTGATCTCGTCTATAGCGGCCGATGGGCCAAAGGTGCCGGCATTGTTGAAGAGCAGGTCGAGGCGGCCCCAGCGCTCACGCACCGTATTGAAGAGCCGGTCAACCGCTTCCGGATCCGCGATGTCCGTCGGAACCACCAGTGCCGCCGGGTTGTCCTCGGCGGTCTCCGCGAGCAGTTCCGGACGCCGGCCGGCCAGTGCAACGGAAAAGCCGGCCGCGAGCAGTTGGCGCGCCACAGCGCGGCCAATGCCGGATCCGGCGCCGGTAACGACGGCGGTGCTCACCTGGGGCGCCGAAGCTTGGGATGTCATCTGCTCTCCTTACAGGGCGTGTTCGTCATAACGTTGACAGGGAACGCACCAACATCGTTCACTGTATCTTACATAACGGAATAAACATTCCGTCTTGTGGAAATAAAAAATGAGACGGCAGGAGAACTCTGTCCTCAATGGAGAGGTAGCACATGACTGTTATTGATGAGACGCCGGCTATCCTGAGCGCGCTCGCCGACCAGTTCCCGGACCGCGATCCGGAAGAGACCGCGGAATGGTCCGAGTCGCTGGACCAGTTGATCAGCACGCAGGGAACCGAGCGCGCACAGTTCATCATGCGCTCGCTCCTGCAGCGGGCCGGAGCCCAGAGTGTCGGCGTTCCTATGGTGACCACCACGGACTACGTCAACACCATCCCCGCAGACCAGGAGCCGCACTACCCGGGCAATGAGGAAATCGAGCGGAAGTACCGGGCGTGGATGCGCTGGAATGCCGCCGTCATGGTCCACCGAGCACAGCGTCCACAAATAGGCGTCGGCGGGCATATCTCCACCTATGCCGGCGCGGCCACGCTCTACGAGGTTGGCTTCAACCACTTCTTCCGCGGCAAGGACCACCCCGGCGGCGGCGACCAGGTCTTCTACCAAGGGCATGCCTCGCCAGGCATGTATGCGCGTGGCTTCATGGAAGGCCGGCTCACCGAGGAGGATCTGGACGGTTTCCGGCAGGAAAAGTCCAGGGCCGGCCACGCGCTCTCCTCTTATCCGCATCCGCGGCTGATGCCGCACTTCTGGGAATTCCCTACCGTGTCGATGGGCATCGGGCCGATGAACGCCATCTATCAGGCGCAGTCGAACCGCTACCTGCAGAACCGCGGCATCAAGGACACCTCGGACCAGCACGTCTGGGCCTTCCTAGGCGACGGCGAAATGGACGAGCCGGAAAGCCGCGGCCTGCTCCAGCTCGCCGCCAACGAAAAGCTGGACAACCTCACGTTCGTGGTCAACTGCAACCTGCAGCGCCTGGACGGGCCGGTGCGCGGCAACGGCAAGATCATGCAGGAACTAGAGGCCTTCTTCCGCGGTGCGGGCTGGAATGTGGTCAAGGTGGTTTGGGGCCGCGAATGGGACGACCTGCTGGCCAAGGACACCGACGGCGCGCTCGTGGACATCATGAACGAGACCCCCGATGGCGACTACCAGACCTACAAGGCGGAATCGGGCGGCTTCGTCCGCGAGCATTTCTTCGGCAAGACCCCGCAAACCAAGGAAATGGTCTCCCACCTTTCCGATGAGGAGATCTGGAACCTCAAGCGCGGCGGCCACGATTACCACAAGGTTTACGCCGCCTATAAGGCTGCCACCGAGTTCAAGGGCAAACCCACGGTGGTCTTGGTCAAGACGGTCAAGGGCTACGGACTCGGCTCGCACTTCGAGGGCCGCAATGCGACCCACCAGATGAAGAAGCTGACCCTGCAGAACCTGAAGGACTTCCGCGATTACCTGCGGATCCCGATCAGCGACGAGCAGCTCGAGGCGGATCCCTACCGCCCGCCGTACTACCACCCGGGCGCGGACGCACCCGAGATCCAGTACCTGATGGACCGGCGGGCTGTCCTGGGCGGTTCCGTGCCGGAGCGGCGCAGCAAGCACGCGGAGATCAAGCTCCCCGAGGCGAAGGCCTACGAGGTCGCCAAGCGCGGCTCCGGCAAGCAGCAGGCGGCCACCACCATGGCGTTTGTCCGGCTGCTCAAGGACCTGATGCGGGACAAGGAATTCGGCAACCGCGTGGTTCCGGTTGTCCCGGATGAGTCACGGACCTTCGGTATGGACGCGTTCTTCCCGACGGCGAAGATCTACAACCCCGGCGGCCAGAACTACCTCTCCGTGGACCGCGATCTTGTCCTGGCCTACAAGGAATCCCCGGCCGGGCAGCTGATCCACCCGGGTATCAATGAGGCCGGCGCGGTCGCGGCCTTCACCGCCGCCGGTACCGCCTATGCCACCCACGGCGAACCGCTGGTGCCGATCTACGTCTTCTACTCGATGTTCGGTTTCCAGCGGACGGGCGATGCCTTCTGGGCCGCCGCCGACCAGATGACCCGCGGCTTCATTATCGGTGCCACGGCAGGACGGACCACGCTGACGGGGGAGGGGCTGCAGCACGCGGACGGCCATTCGCCGGTGCTCGCGGCGACCAATCCCGCCGTCGTTACCTACGACCCGGCCTTCGGCTACGAGATCGGCCACATCATGAGGGCCGGGCTGGAGCGCATGTACGGCGGCAACCACCCCGATCCGAACGTCATGTACTACCTCACCGTGTACAACGAGCCGATCGTCCAGCCGGCCGAGCCGGAAGGTCTGGACATTGGTGGCGTCCTCGGCGGCATCTACAAGCTGAAGGCCGCGGAGGCCCAGGGGCCGAAGGCCCAGCTGCTGGCATCCGGCGTCGCGGTTCCGTGGGCTCTGGAGGCCCAGACCATCCTGGCCGAGGACTGGGGTGTCAGTGCCGATGTTTGGTCCGTGACCAGCTGGAACGAACTGCGCCGGGACGGACTGGCTGCGGAGAGGGAGATGTTCCTGAACCCGGGCTCGGAAGCGCGCAAGCCGTTTGTCGCGCAACAGCTCGAAGGCGCCGAAGGGCCGGTCGTTGCGGTTTCCGACTACATGTCGCAGGTGCCTGACCAGATCCGCCAGTACGTGCCGAATGACTTCGCCACCCTTGGTGCTGACGGCTTCGGGTTCTCGGATACGCGGGCCGCGGCACGCCGCTTCTTCAGCATCGACGCCCACTCCGTGGTGGTCCGCGCTTTGCAGCTGCTCGCTGCGCAGGGCAAGGTGCCCGCCGACGCTCCGGCTGCAGCCTTCCGCCGGTACCGTCTGGACGACGTCAACGCGGGGACCTCGGGCAGCGCCGGAGGCGACGCCTAAGCCTGTGAAGGGCGGTTAAAAGAGTGAGGGCGGATCCCACGGGATCCGCCCTCACTCTTTTGGCTGCGCGAGCCTTTGCTGTACGCGTTGCTAGCCGCGCGTGGCGCGAGCCAACCGGCCCGGCAGGCTTCGGAGCGTATTGAGCAGACCGCCTTGTCCCTGCCGGATCCGCGTCGGCGGGATGTAGAAATCCGGGTCCGAGCCGCCGGCTTCGTAGATATGGGCCGTGGCCGACTGTCCGGTCTGAGTTTCGGGGCTGGGTGTATTCATGCTGGTTCTCCAATTCCTTAGCTTTCCTAGCGTCTATTCCGAATAGCGGAAAAATAATATTGCTATATGAAAATGCTAAGGGGAGCATGGGAGGTGGTCAAGAGGTTAGGCGCAGAAGTTTGAGGCAAGAGTCCGCATGCGGGCGCTTTGGCGCCCGTCTTAGCCGCTGCGTCCAGGAAGGCTTCGGGGTCACTCCGGCCGTTCCTGATTCTGACAAGGATGCCAGATCGGCCGTCGGAATCCTATGGTCAACGGTTTTCACTGCGGCTTCTTGAGTAAATCAGGCGATGCTGGGCTGCCTGGCGCCGTCGTAATTCTTGCTGGCCGGGAAAAATAAGTTTCCGGTACCCTTGACACGTACCGTGTGACAGGGCTTACACTATTTATGAAATAAAGATTCCACCATACAGAAACATCGAATCAAGTCGATTTCTATCGATGGTCAAGGGTGTTCAGCGTCTGAGGTGGATTAGATCTCTAGAAAGCTGACACCCGCAATGAATCTCGCCTCTTTTAATTCTGCCTCGGATAGCGCAGCCCTCGACGTGCTGCGCCCCTGCGTCGACATAACGCGGTGGGCCGCCGAAATAATCCGTGCCCGTCCTTTCAACAGCCGCGAAGAACTTCTGTCGTTCGCCAAGCAGGCCGCCCAGCCCTGGAGGGAAGAAGAGATCGACGGCGCCCTGGCGCATCATCCACGCATTGGCGAAAAGGCCGCCGGCAGCAGCACCGAGGCCGATATGTCCCGAAAGGAACAATCCGGCGTCGCACAGTCCGCCGAAGTCCAGGACAAGCTCCGCTCGGGCAACCAGGCGTACGAGGAAAAGTTCGACAGGGTCTTCCTGATCCGTGCCGCCGGCCGGAGTGCCGAGGAAATTCTTAGCCAGCTTGAAAAGCGGCTGCGCAATTCGCCCGACGAGGAAATCGCCGTCGTCGCCGGCCAGCTGCGCGAAATCGCCATCCTCCGACTTGAAGGAGTCATCGAAGCATGAGCGTCAGCCATGTCACCACCCACATTCTCGACACCGGGACCGGGAGGCCTGCCTCCGGTGTCAAGGCCACACTGGAAGCCAAAACGGCAACCGGCTGGCAAGAAATCGCCACGGAGCATACGGACAATGACGGCCGTATCAAGAATCTTGGCCCCGAGGCGATCGAAGCAGGGATCTACCGGATCACGTTTGAAACCGGCCCCTACTTTGGGCAGAAGGGTACGGAAACCTTCTTCCCGTTCGTGGAGCTGACCTTCGAAGTGAAGGACACAGCAGAGCACTACCACGTACCACTTCTCATCAGCCCGTTTGCATACTCAACATACCGAGGGAGCTAATCATGACCGCCACCGTGGAATCCGCCACCGGCACCCGCATCGTCCTGGGCCAGAACCAGTACGGCAAGGCCGAAGTCCGACTGGTCAAAATCACCCGGGACACCGACCGCCACCAGATCCAGGACCTCAACGTCACCTCGCAGCTGCGCGGCGACTTCGAAGCGGCGCACACCGCCGGCGACAACGCCCACGTAGTCGCCACCGATACCCAGAAGAACACCGTGTACGCACTGGCCCGCGACGGCGTCGCCACCACAGAGGAGTTCCTGCTCCGCCTTGGCACGCACTTCACGGAGAGCTTCGACTGGGTCACCGGCGGGCGCTGGTCCGCAGAGCAGTACTTCTGGGACCGCATCAACGACCACGACCACGCCTTCTCCCGTAACAAGAGCGAAGTCCGCACCGCCGTGCTCGAGATTTCCGGCAACAAGAAGACCGTCGTGGCAGGCATCGAGGAGCTGACCGTCCTGAAGTCCACGGGGTCGGAATTCCACGGTTTCCCGCGGGATCAGTACACCACGCTGCAGGAAACCAATGACCGGATCCTCGCCACCGATGTGACCGCGCGCTGGCGCTACAACACCCTCGACGTCGATTTCGACGCCGTCTACGCCAGCGTCCGCGCTCTCCTGCTCAAAGGATTTGCGGAGACGCACTCGCTGGCACTGCAGCAGAGCATGTACGAAATGGGCCGCCTTGTCCTCGAGGCGCACCCGGAGATCGACGAGATCAAGATGTCCCTGCCGAACAAGCACCACTTCCTGGTGGACCTGAGCCCGTTTGGCCAGGACAACCCCAACGAAGTGTTCTTCGCCGCGGACCGGCCGTACGGATTGATCGAAGCCACCATCCAGCGTGAGGGTTCCCCCGCCACGCATGAAGTCTGGGCCAATATCCCCGGATTCTGTTAGTCCACATGCCAGAGGCCGGGACGCACGCGCGCGTCCCGGCCTCTGCAGCCGACAAGGAGGTCAGCTGTGAATGCAGCAAAAACTACACGTAAGACTATAACCGGACAGCGGCCCGAGGACGAAAGGCTGCCCATCGGCAAGTCCTTTGCCTACGGTCTCCAGCACGTTTTGACCATGTACGGCGGTATCATCGCGGTGCCTCTGATTGTCGGCACTGCGGCCGGCATGAGCCAGGACGAAATCGCCCTGCTCATCGCCTCCTGCCTCTTTGTTGGCGGTGCGGCAACCATCCTGCAAAGCTACGGCGTCAAGTTCTTCGGATCGCAGTTACCGCTGGTGCAGGGTGTTTCCTTCGCCGGGGTTGCGACCATGACGGCCATTCTCAGCGGCGGCGGCGGCATCGAGATGGTGTTCGGATCCGTGCTGGTCGCGTCAGTGATTGGTCTGGCGATCGCTCCGTTCTTCGCCAAGGTCATCAAGTTCTTCCCGCCGGTAGTCACCGGCGTCATCATCACCACTATCGGCCTCACGCTCATGCCGGTCGCAGCCAACTGGGCCATGGGCGGCAACTCCAAGGCGGAGGACTATGGCAGCCTGGCCAACATCGGGCTCGCCGCCGGAACGCTTGCTGCGGTGCTGCTGCTGAGCAAGCTCGGCAACGCGGCCATCTCCCGCCTGTCCATCCTGCTGGCGATTGTCGCCGGCACCGTCGTCGCGGCACTCCTGGGCATCGCCGACTTCTCCAACGTGGGCAGCGGCGCCATCTTCGCCTTCCCGCAGCCCTTCGCCTTCGGCTGGCCGGTGTTCGACCTCGCAGCCATCATCTCGATGACCATCGTCATCCTCGTCACGATGACGGAAACAACGGCGGACATCCTGGCGGTCGGCGAAATTGCCAAGACCAAGGTCAACTCGCGGCGCATTGCGGACGGGCTGCGGGCAGACATGCTCTCCAGCGCCCTGGCGCCGGTGTTCAACTCCTTCACGCAGACTGCTTTCGCCCAGAATGTCGGGCTGGTAGCGATCACGGGAGTGAAGAGCCGTTTCGTGGTGACCGCAGGTGGCGTCATCATGCTGGTCCTGGGGCTGCTGCCGATCCTGGGCCGCGTTGTCGCAGCCGTGCCGACGCCCGTCCTCGGCGGTGCCGGCATCGTTCTCTTCGGCACAGTGGCCGCCAGCGGCATCCGCACGCTGTCCAAGGTCGATTACAAAGACAACATGAACATGATCATCGTGGCCGTGTCGCTGGCCTTCGGCATGATCCCCGTGGTGTCCCCGACCTTCTACGATGAGTTCCCCACCTGGTTCGGCATCATCTTCCACTCCGGCATCAGCTCCGCCGCCATCATGGCCGTGCTGCTGAACCTGCTCTTCAACCACCTGAAGGCCGGAAACTCTGATCAGCAGTCCTCGCTGGTGGCCAGCCCGCCGCGCATGGTACGCGAGGACGAGCTGCAGGCGCTGCAGGACGGCGACTACTACCAGGGCGGCAAACTGATGGCCGAGGACGGCACCGAGATCCCGGTGGTCACTGCCCAGCAGTACCAGATTGTCAAGGAAAAGCTGGACAAGGGCGAGATCAACTGCCACGAGGACATCCGCAGGATTTGCGACGGCGAGTCCGCCAACGAACACTAGCAACGTGCCTTGGGGCCGGTCCCGCTCCGCATCCAGCGGATCGGGACCGGCCCGAAGCGATCTCCTGGATCAGCAGACAGGACAACACTGAGCTGGCGGCATCGCCGTCGTTATTTGTCAACGCTCGGCGCCAAGACCTGTACCTGACAAGGAGCATCATGACTGCACGTACCTGGGTGAAGAACCCGCTGGCCATTTTCACCGCCAATAACGACGACGCCGCGGGCGGGCTGGTGGTCGAAGGCGGCGAAATCGTCGAACTCGTGGCCGCCGGCCAGACACCGCGCGAACCCTGGACAACCGTGTTCGACGCCAGGGAGCACGTGGTGCTGCCGGGCCTGATCAACACCCACCACCACTTCTACCAAACGCTCACCCGGGCCTGGGCACCGGTGGTCAACGTGCCGCTGTTCCCGTGGCTGATCAACCTGTATCCGGTCTGGGCGCGACTGACTCCCCGCTACCTGGAGCTCGCCACCAAGGCGGCGCTGGCCGAACTGCTGCTCTCCGGCTGCACCACGGCGGCGGACCACCACTACCTCTTTCCGGCGGGCATGGAGGACTCCATCGATGTCCAGGTGCAGGTGGTGCGCGAACTGGGGATGCGCGCCATGCTCACCCGCGGTTCCATGACCCTCGGGGAGGACGACGGCGGCCTGCCGCCCCAGAGCACAGTCCAGGCTCCCGAGGTGATCCTCGCCGACAGCGAGCGGCTGATCGGGCGCTACCACGAGCGCGGGCCCGGTGCGCAGATCCAGATCGCGCTGGCACCTTGTTCACCGTTCTCCGTCACTCCGGAGATCATGAAAGACAGTGCCGCCCTCGCCGCACAGCATGACGTCCGGCTGCACACGCATCTGGCGGAAACCATCGACGAAGAGGACTTTTGCCTCGAACGGTTCGGCCTGCGGCCGCTGGACTACCTGGAAAGCGTGGACTGGCTGGCACCCCGAACGTGGCTGGGCCACGGCATCCACTTCAGCGATGCGGAAGTGGCGCAGCTCGGCGCCGCCGGGGTCGGCGTGGCGCACTGCCCCAGCTCCAACATGCGGCTGGCCTCCGGCATCTGCCGTGCCATCGAACTGGAGGACGCCGGCGTGAACGTCGGGCTGGGCGTGGACGGATCGGCGTCGAACGATGGCTCCAACATGATTCTCGAGGCGAAGCAGGCCCTGTATCTGCAGCGGCTGCGCTACGGCGCCGAGCTCGCGACACCGGAGCGCGCACTCGGCTGGGCCACCAAAGGCTCGGCGCAGGCGCTGGGCCGGACGGATATCGGCGAGCTCGCCGTGGGGAAGCAGGCCGATCTGGCGTTCTTTAAACTGGATGAGCTGCGCTTTTCGGGCAGCCATGACCCGCTGTCCGCGCTGCTGCTGTGCGGCGCAGACCGGGCCGATCGGGTTATGGTCGGCGGCCAATGGCGCGTGGTGGACGGGCAGATCGAGGGGCTGGATCTCCAGGAACTGATCGCGGAGCATTCCGCAGCCGCCCGACAGCTGGTCGCCGGCTGAAGCTCGCGCCGCTGGAAATTTCCAAGTTCGTACGGCAAGAATGGCACTTATGGAATCTTCCCGTATGCCTTCACGCCGTTCGCTCCTGACCGTTAGCGCCGCCGCAGGAACGGCGGGCGTCCTTGCCGGCTGCTCGCCCTTCCAGAATCTCGTTGGAGATACCAGCGGCGAACCGGCGGCCGTCAGCGTAGAAGGCACGCCCGTGCGGGTGGGCAAGCTCAGCGAGGTCCAGGTCGGCGGGTCCGCCAACCTGGAGGTTGAAGGAAAGCCGATCCTGATTCACCGCCCGGACGAGGAGACCGTCCTTGCCTACAGCGCCGAGTGCACCCACCAGGGCTGCAAGGTGGCCGCGACGGAAAGCGAGATCGCGTGCCCATGCCACAACTCGACGTTCGCCCTGACGGACGGGGCAGTGACGGGAGGGCCCGCTCCCGCACCGCTGCCTCGTTTTGCTGCAGCGATCGACGGCGAGTGGATCACCGTCGTCGTCTAGAGAGAACCCTTGGTCGCAAGCTGAAGCGGGGGGGTGCCCCCGTCGCTTAGCCGATAAGCGAGACGCCGAGGCTGGCTAAGACGCCGAATGCGACGCCCCAGAGGATGATCGAGACGATTTGCCACAAAATAACGGCATTCTTCGACGCTCCGAACGAGACCATCGCGGCCGAGGTGATCTGGCTTGGCAGAATGGTCTGGCCCAGCAGGCTCACGCCTGCGACGCCGTACTTGTCGAATTGTGCGCGAAGCTTCTGTCGGCGGGCAGAGAGCTCCTTGCGTGCCTTACCGCTGACTACCCTCGAGCGCACGCTGTGGGCGCTGAGCACGAAGAGCAGCATGGAGATCACGTTGCCGACGATAGCGGCTGCGATCGCGACCACCGGGTTAATGCCGGCGAGTACGCCGATTACCGACCCGAAGTAGGACTCAATAAACGGAATCGCAGCCGCGAATATCACGCCCACCCACTGAAGCACGGTGGGAAGCGAGGCCGTGAAGTCTTGCAGTGCGTCGATCATGAATGATTCCTCTTATGGTGGTGCGAACGGGGGAGGGACGCATCTACGTCGCCCTCGTCGCGGGCGCTCAGGGCCGATTACGAGCCTAGCGAAGACCGTCCGTAGCCGGATGCTTCCAGAGGGTGATCTTCCGGCACACATGCGGAGATTGAAAGATCAGGGAGGACGCCCGGGCACACTTCACTGGTGCCGGTAGTGCGGCAGATCGATTCATCGATCCGAGCTTTTCTTAGAATGCAGCAGCAGAAGCCTCGAGGTCCTTGACCGATAAATGTCAGGCTTCAGCTTTGGATGGAGTGGCAACACGACAGGATGCGTCGGGCCGGCCGCAGGGATTGCGGCCGGCCCACCATACAGACACTCTTTAGGGAGTCAGTGCTTTGAGACTGCTACATCGTCGCGACGGGTCAGGTCCACATCCTTGGTTTCGGGCATGAGGAATGCTGTCAGGAGAGTTATTCCGGAAACGACCATGAGGTAGACCAGGAACAGGTTATGTTGTCCGCTCTGAGCCAGGAACGTATTGATATATGGTGCGGTACCGCCAAAAATAGCCGTCGCTAGGGACAGCGGGCCGGCGACACCTGCTGCACGGACATTAGTGGGAAACACCTCAGCCCAGATCGCACCGTTGACGCCGAAGAGGCAGGCAAGTACGGCCAGCGCGATGATCATGGCTGCCAGCAGCCGGCTGAAGCTTCCGTCGATGAGGCCGTCCAACGGAAACGTCAGGAGGATGAACCCGACGCCGAACAGCACAACGAATAGGCGCCTGCCGAACCGGTCCGACAGCCATCCGACGAAGGGAATGGCGATGAGGAAGATGACCTGGGCGATCAGGCTTGCCGTCAACGCGCTCGTGGGGTCCTGGCCGCGGTTGAGCTGGGCGAAGGTCGGTGTGAAGATCAGCCAGGTGTAAAACATGATCGATCCGCCTGCGGACAGGCCGAAGACAACGGCCACTCCTCTCCAGTTCCGGACCAGGGCACGGAGCGTCGGCTCCGTCCGCTTCTTGCCGCCGGCCGTCTTTTCGGAACGCGGTGTGCTCAGGCTGGTATCTGTGTCTGTGCCGGTTGCGGCGACGAACACGTCGGACTCCGAGATTTTGCGCCGCAGGTACAGGGCGTAGAGGCCCAGGATGCCGCCGATGCCGAAGGCTACGCGCCATCCCCATGCTGCGATCTGGGATTCATCGAGGACGGAGTTGATGATGAGTCCGGTGAAGGTGGCAAGGATCGTGCCCAGGACAACACTGACCCAGGACGAACTGCCGTACAGGGCGCGCCGGTTCTTCGGGGCGCGTTCGACCAGGTACGTGACCGATGTGCCCATCTCTCCGCCGTGCGCCAGGCCCTGGATCAGTCGTGCTGCCAGCAGGATCAAAGAGGCGGCGATGCCGACGGTGTCAAAGGTGGGCGCGACGGCGATGACGAGGCTGCCCGCGGCGGTGATCATCATGGCCAGGGTCAGGCTTTTCTTCCGGCCGACCCGGTCCGCGTAGGCGCCGAAGAGGAACCCGCCCAGGGGCCGGGTGATGAAGCCGACGGCGAAGACCGCGAGAGTGGCCAGGAGCGCGGAGACCCGATCCTGCGACTGGAAGAACTGGGTGGAGAAGTACGAGGCAAAGATCGTGTAGATCGTCCAGTCGTACCATTCCAAGGTGTTGCCGAAGTTGACGGCGACCAGGTCGCGGAACCGCTTTGCCACGTCTGTGGCGGGAGGATTCACCGCCGGGATTTCTGAACGGGAGCTGTTCATTGTGGGGCCTTTCTGGGAGCTTCTTGTTGGGCTCGGCCGGTCCTGCCGCTATGCCCGGCCTTCAAGCCCGGACTGGGCGTACTCATCGGAACCGGGGACCCGCATCTCGAACGTGTCGGTGACTACGGTGTAATCGAAGTAGCCCATGCGGGCGATCGGCCGGATGGAAGGGATGTCGAGTTTGCCTTCCGGGGTGATCACGGAGTCCTGGATATGGATTTTCTCGACCTGCGCGAAGACGATGTCGATTGTTCCGACATCGGAGTTCCCGGTCAGGCGGTGGGTGCTCATGTACCGGCACTCGAATTTGACCGGGCTTTCGGCCACCATCGGGATCTTGTAGTTGTCGGCGTATTCGCGTGTGACGCCCATCAGGTCGAATTCGTTCTCCTCGGGCGGCAGCGCCATCGCGCTGATGTTGACGGCTTCGCGGAGGTCGTATGTGGCCATGTTCCAGACGAACCACCCGGTCTGCTCGGCGTTGAGCACGGTGTCCTTGCGCCGGCCGTCCGGGTACTGGTTGGCCGAGAACATGACCATCGGCGGATCGAACGTGAGGTTCTGCCACTGGCTGTAGGGGGCGATGTTTTCCACACCGTCCTTGCTGACGCTGGAGAGCCAGCCAATGGGCCGGGGAACCGTGCAGCTCTTGAATGGCGAGTAGGGCAAGGGGTTCGGGTCTGTTTGTGGCGAGTATTTCATTGCGGGTCGCTCCTTGTGTGAACTGGATCACGTATCGCTATATTCAACCAATATATCGGTGGAATATCAATAGGTCGTCGCTTTCGTCTTATGATCAAGCAGTAGACAGGAAGGTGCGCGGAGAACAATGGGTAAGTCAGAAGAGGTTTATGCGTCTTTGGTGCGCATGATCGAGAAGGGCGAACTCGAAGCGGGCGGCCTCGTTTCCGAGTCCGGGCTGATGGAACGGACAGGATTTGGAAGAACCCCTGTCCGGGAAGCGGTACAGCGGCTCGCACGGGACCACATGGTCCGTATCCATCCGAGCAAAGGAATTGAGATTCCGGCCATTTCGGTGGAGGACCAGTTGAAGCGCTTGGAGGTCCGGCGAGTAATGGAAGTTCTGGCTGTCACGCTGGCCTGTGAACGGAGCACCAGCAAGGAAGCGGAGGTGATGTCCGCACTGGCTGCTACCTTGGACGGACACCATGCTCTGGACGAATACTCGGAAACGGTGCGCCGGACGCACGAACTGATTACTGCCAGTGCCCGCAACGACTATCTGGCCGAAGCCATGGCTCCCCTGCAGGGGTTGTCCCGTCGGTTCTGGCTCACCCACGTCCTCGATGAGCAGCATGAAATTGCTGTGGGCAGCGTCCATCATCGGCACATACTTGAGGCAATCTCTGCGCGGGACATATCAAAGGCGAGAGAGTCCTCGATTGCCCTTAATGACTACCTTGTTGAGTTCGCCTTGTCCGTGATCAACAGCCGTGCACCTCGCCAAGCCGCGCGCACTATCTAAAGCCACTTCCTGAGGAAGTCCTCGAGGGCAGAACTGCTGCGGCAGAGGCCTCGATGAGGCCTCTGCCGCAGCAGGTGTTTGCTGTTTGGGTGGCTCGGATCAGGGCGAACACGAACGGAGCCGGCAGGGGGTGGCGACCCGCAGTTTATGTTCGGCTGGTCTTCAACGATCTGGTGGCGGCGGGCTGCCGTTTCATCCACCCGATGAGTACGGCCAATCCTGCAAGCAGCAGTACGAGCATGATCGTGCCGAGGTTCAGGCCCAACCCATGGATAAAGACATACGCCAGGGCGCCGGCCGCCAAACAGTAGTACGTAGTGATGATGATTGTCTTGCGTAGTAGATCTCCCTCCCGACCGAGGAGGCCCACTGTGGCGGAGGCGGCGACGATATTGTGAATAGCGATCGGATTGCCGCCGGCACCTCCGACGGCTTGGGCTGCCACCACAGTCTCCGGGGGTACACCGATGGTGCTGCCGCTGGAGAACTGGAACTGCGAGAAGGTCAGATTGGAAATGGTGTTGGAGCCGGCGATGAAGGCTCCCAGCGCACCGATCCAAGGTGCTATTACCGGCCATGAGTTGCCGGTCAGTGCCGCTGCACCTTCTGCAAGGGTTACCGGCATGCTGGGCAGGCCCGAGTCGTTGAGGCCGGGGCCGGACTGGATCAGAATGCGTACCAGCGGCACGGCGAACAACAGGGCTACCGCTGTTCCTGCCAACTGTCCGCCGGATACCTTCCAGGTTTCGATGATCTGTCGTCCCTTGAATCGATGCAGCGCATAACCGGCGATCGAGGCAAGGATCAAGATGAACCCCGGCAGGTAAAAAGGCTGCACGGAAGTCGAAATCTCCGTTCCCAGGATGTTCTCGAATGGAATGGCCATGTTGGTCAGGAAGTTCTTCAATGGTTCAATAGTCCGGCTGCATACCAGCAGGGCGGCCATCAGAACATAGGGAGACCATGCGCGGACTACGCTCATCCGAGCGGAAGTATCTGTCGCCTCGGCCGGCTCAATGGTGCCCATCCACCGCTCAGACCAGCCGGATCGCGGACCGAAGTCGAATGTTTCCTTCGGCATGAGAAATCCGCGGCTGGAGGTAAACATGACCAGCGTCAGTCCGATTACTCCACCGATAAGTGACGGAAACTCGGGGCCGAGGAAGCGGGCCACCAGCACGTAGGGGACGGTCATGGCCAGCGACGCGTACAGGGCAAACGGCCAGATCGCCAGACCATCGCGGAACCGTCGTTCCGGACCGAAGAAGCCGGTGAGCATGCACACGAGGAACAAGGGTATGAGCAGGCCAATGATGGCGTGGAGTAGGGCAACTTCGAATCCGATGGAAGCGACGAAATCAGGAAAGGTGACGCCGAGTACAGCCATACGGCTCTCGACGGCGGGATCGCCTCCGAGTCCTCCGCCGACGCCGATGATGATCGGCGTTCCGACGGCGCCAAAACTTACCGGCGTACTCTGGATGATCAGGCCCACCATCACAGCGGCCATAGCGGGAAAGCCAAGAGCGAGGAGCAGGGGTGCGACGACGGCGGCAGGGGTCCCGAAGCCGGAGGCGCCTTCAATGAAACTGCCGAAGAGCCAGCCGATAATGATCGCCTGAACACGCCTGTCCGCGGAGATGTTGTTGAAGCCGGCGCGGATGGTGGCCATCGCCCCACCCACGGTCAGCGTGGCGAGCAGCAGCAATGCGCCGAACACGACGTACAGCAGGGTTGCCGCTATGATCAGGCCTTCCAGCGAGGCTGCCAGGATTCCGGTGAAGTCCATTTTCCACGCCAGCATTGCCACCAGCACAGCGGCGACATAACCCACCGGCATGGCGAACTTGGCGGGCCATCGAAATCCAGCCAGCAGGACGCCCACTACAAGGATGGGTGCCAGTGCCAGGAGACTGAGAACTGCGAGATTATCCACAATTCGATCCTTTCTGGCCGATTCTCGCGGTGCGGGTCTGAAGGAAGCGGGGTTGCCGCCCGGCTGGAGTATGGCTGATCATGAGGATCCTCTTCTGGGGGATGTGTGGTTCGACCACAAGCGTGATGCATGACACAATACGGTATTGGTCGGACCACATCAAGTAGTGTTGGAATGTGAGAGCACATGAGATGGTCCTCGGCTGGGTGGAACAGGAAATCGCGGAGGGGCGGATCCGAATTGGGCAGCGCCTGCCGGCGGAGCGGACCATTGCGGACCAGCTGAAGGTGTCCCGCACGTCCGTTCGGGAGGCCATCCGGGTGCTGGAGGCCATGGGGATGGTCCGCTCCGGAGTCGGGTCAGGGCCCGAGGCCGGAACGCTGCTCATCGCGGATCCATCGGCCCCGTTCACTGCGGCGATGCGGCTGCACTTCGCAACCTCGCATTTGCCTGCGGGCGATATTGCCCAAACCCGGATGCTGCTGGAATCCTGGGCTGTCGAACACGCCGACTCGTCGTCGCCGTTCCTGAGATCGGCCGCTCTGCTGCTGGACGCTATGGACGAACCTGGCCTCGAAACCGAACGCTTTCTTCAGCTCGATGCGGAATTTCACGTCGCGCTGTCGCAGGCGGCGGGTAATGTGCTGATTAGCACCATGATGGGCGCACTGCGCGATTCCATCGAGCACTACACCCTGGACATGATCGGCAATCTGCCAGACTGGTCCGCGATGGCTATGCGGCTCCGTGCCGAGCACCGTCAAATCTACGACGCTGTCCTGGCGGGCGACCCCGTGCAGGCGTCCGCACTGGTTGCCGCACACATCGAGGGCTACTACCGGGAGGCGGGGTTCCCCTCCCATGAGAAGAATGCTGCGGAGTTGGCCCGTCCTCGGTCGTAATCAAACGGGCACCCAAGGCTTGCAGCCATGTGATCGCTGGCTGCCTCCGTCGCCCAGGGTCGGACAAAAGTGCGCGCAGGGCCGGCCCTGCTGCGTGGAAGCGAAGCACGGCATGACGGTCGCTCCGGTGGCCTTCCTGGCGGTGGGATCGCGGTATTTTCGTGCGCCCATGGGGGCCCCGGCCTGTGCGAGCGGGAGTTGCCCAACAATGGTGGACGGCTTATGCCTAACAACCGGCGACGGCGCAGCGGGTGGGCGCAGAGAGTTGAGGTGGGGCCGATCACATGGTTTACTGTGGTTAGACCACACGATTGCCGGGGTGTCCCCGACGAGAGGCTGCTATGAAAATTGCGTTATTCGCCACCTGCATCGTCGATGCGATGTACCCGGCCACGGCCAAGGCCACCGTTGCGATCCTGGAACGGCTGGGCCACGAGGTTGTTTTCCCCGGCGGGCAGGCCTGCTGCGGGCAGATGCACGTCAACAGCGGGTACTTCAAGGAAGCGGTCCCCGTGATCGCCAATCACGTGGCCGCATTTGAATCCGACGATTACGACGTCGCCGTCGCTCCGTCAGGTTCCTGTGTCGCCTCGGTCAAGCACCAGCATCCGATGATTGCCCGCTCCTGCGGAGACCGGGCGCTGGAAGAGCGTGCGGCCGCGGTCGGGGCGAAGACCTATGAACTGTCTGAACTGCTTGTGGACGTCCTCGGGGTCACCGACGCCGGCTCTCAGCTCGGCTCCTGGTTCCCGCACCGGGTCACCTACCACCCCAGCTGCCATGGCATGCGCCTACTTCGTCTGGGGGACCGGCAGCAGCGGCTGCTCGACACCGTGCGTGGTATCGATCTGACCCCGTTGCCGGAGCCTGACCAGTGCTGCGGCTTCGGTGGCACCTTCTCGATGAAGAATGCCGACGTCTCCTCGGCGATGCTTGAGGACAAGGCGGCGAACATTACCGCCACCGGCGCATCACTGTGCTCAGGCGGGGACGCTTCCTGCCTGATGCACATCGGCGGAGGCCTGTCCCGGCAGGGCAGCAGCATCCGAACCCTGCATTTTGCCGAGATCCTCGCCAGCACCGAACAGCACCCGGCACAGATTGCCGGCGAGGTGCAGCTGCTAAGCGGAAAGGCCGCACAATGAGCCAAACCTTCCTCGGCATGCCCTCCCTGCCCGTCTTCGGCACGGGCAACCTGCATGCCTCCGAGTCCTTCCCGAAGGCGGCGCACCGCGAGCTCGGCAACGCCCAGCTACGTGCCAACCTTGGCCATGCCACACACACCATCCGCGACAAGCGGCTCCAGGTGGTCTCCGAACTGCCGGACTGGGAGCAGCTGCGCGACGCAGGATCCGCCATCAAGGAATCCGTGATGGCACGGCTGCCCGAACTCCTCGAACAGTTCGAGAAAAACTTCACTGCTCGCGGTGGTGTCATCCACTGGGCCCGCGATGCAGACGAGGCAAATGAAATCGTCGCCGGGCTGATCCGGGAGACCGGCGAAACCGAAGCCGTCAAGGTCAAGTCCATGGCGACGCAGGAAATCGGACTCAACGAGTACCTTGAAGAACAGGGAATAACGGCCCTCGAAACCGACCTCGCCGAGCTCATCGTCCAACTGGACCACGACAAGCCGAGCCACATCCTTGTCCCGGCGATCCACAAGAACCGCAGCCAGGTCCGCGACATCTTCCTGCGTGAAATGCCCGGGGCCGACCCCGCCCTGACCGATGACCCGGCCAAGCTGGCCGCGGCGGCCCGCACACATCTGCGGCGCAAATTCCTCACCGCCAAGGTCGCCGTCTCAGGCGCCAACTTCGCGCTGGCCGACTCCGGCACCCTCGCCGTCGTCGAATCCGAAGGCAACGGGCGTATGTGTCTGACCTTGCCCGAAACCTTGATCACCGTCATGGGTATCGAAAAACTCCTACCCACCTGGCAGGACCTGGAGGTGTTCATGCAGCTGTTGCCGCGCTCTTCCACCGGGGAACGGATGAACCCCTATACCTCGCTCTGGACCGGCGTCACCGAAGGCGACGGGCCGCAGAACATGCACCTGGTGCTGCTGGACAACGGCCGCAGCGCAGCCCTGGCCGACGAAATGGGACGGTCGGCGCTGCACTGCATCCGCTGCAGCGCCTGCATGAACGTCTGCCCCGTCTACGAGCGAACCGGTGGACATGCATACGGCTCCACCTATCCCGGGCCGATCGGTGCGATCCTCTCACCGCTGATGACCGGCATCCAGGCCGAAGAGAACAGCTCACTGCCCTACGCGTCGTCGTTGTGCGGGGCCTGCTATGACGCGTGCCCAGTGAAGATCAACATCCCGGACATCCTGGTGCACCTGCGCGGCGTGGACGTGGACAGCAAGCGCGGGAAGAAGAAAATACCCACTCAAATGGACGCGGGCATGAAGGCCGCCTCCTGGGCGCTGTCCTCGGGTAAACGGCTGGGCCTGCTCGAAAAGGGTCTGCCTCTGGGACGCCTGGCCGCCGGCCCCGATAAGAAAATCACCAAGCTGCCTGGCATCGCTGCCGGCTGGACCCAAAGCCGGGACATCCCGGCGCCCCCGCCGCAGTCTTTCCGCACCTGGTGGGCGAACGAACACCGGGGACCGGACCCCGAGGGCGGCCCCATGCCATCACACAATAAGGGAGACCAGCAGTGAGTGCACGTGACGAAATCCTCGGCCGGGTCCGGGCCGCCCTGAAAGACAGCCCGCAGGTGCCGCAGGTTCCCCGCGGATACCGTGCAACTTCCGCGCTGGACGAAGAGGCACTGATCGAACTGCTGGTGGACCGCCTGGTCGACTACAAGGCACAGGTGACCGTGGTGGACACGGCCGAGGTGCCGACACGGATTGCAGCACTCCTTGCCGGCGCGCAGAGCTACGTGGTGCCCGCCGGGCTCGACACAGGCTGGCTCGCCGGAGTTGAATACGAGCCCGCCGACGGCCGGCGCCACCTGGATTCTGCCGACACGCCGCTGACCGTTGCGGAACTCGACGGAATTGACGCCGTCGTGACCGGCAGCGCGGTCGCCGTCGCCGAAACCGGGACCATCATCCTGGACGGCAGCCCCAGCCAGGGCCGCCGCGCCATCAGCCTCGTCCCTGACCATCACATCTGTGTTGTGAAAGCCACCGACATCGCCGGAATCCTGCCGGAGGCGCTGCGTCGGATCGACGGCACCCGGCCGCTGACCATGATCAGTGGCCCGAGCGCGACCAGCGACATCGAACTCGAACGCGTCGAGGGAGTACACGGCCCTCGGAAGCTCGACGTCATCATCGCACGTTAGACCCGGGCGGCCACCGGAACGCCTGCGCTCATCCCGTCTCCCACTCCTCACCGCCGCTGAACGAAAGGAACGCTCATGACCGCCTACCGCCATAACGCCTGGCAGAACCTCGTCGGCGCCCCCGTGCAGGTCCGGAATAACGGCAGGACCGTCCGCGAAGGGCTCGTCGACGACGTCATGCCTGATTCGTCGGCACTCAGGATCGCCGCCGACGGGTTCTCGAGCCGGATACTTATCGAAGCTTCAGGAGAATACGAGGTGTGGGTGGAACCCAGGCAGCTGGAGGGCAAGCATGCTTACCGCCTGACATCGTCCGCTCTGCACCCCGGGGATGGACGCCCGTGGAGCCAGGACGATAACCGACCGCCGCACCGATACCGGACCGGGACCGTTCCGGTGGAGAATGCGTCATGACCAATGACAATCTTCGGCCTGTGTACTTCCTCTCTGACAGCACCGGCATCACCGCGGAAACGCTTGGCAATACCTTGCTGACGCAGTTCCCTGCGAACAATTTTGACCGCATCACAATCCCCTTCATCACCACGGACGAACAGGCGCGGTCCGCTGTCAGGATCATCGACCGCCACGCTGCCACGGGCCTGCAGCCGATCGTCTTTTCCACCGCAGTCAGTAACGATATCCGGCAGATCCTGGCGACGTGCAAGGGAATCATCGTGGACCTCATCGGGGCCCATGTCGGACAACTGGAGCACGCCCTCGGCACCCGCGTCAGCGGGGAACCCGGCCGGGCGCACGGCCTCGGAAACGCCGCGCGCTACCAATCGCGCATGGCCGCAGTCGAATACGCCATGGAACACGACGACGGCCAGAGCCTGCGCGCCCTCGAAAAGGCCCAAGTTATCTTGGTGTCCCCGTCCCGCTGCGGCAAAACGCCTACCACCATGTATCTGGCACTCCAACACGGCATCTTCGCCGCGAACTTCCCGCTGGTGGACGAAGACTTTGAACGGGAAGGCTTCCCCAAACCGCTGCTGCCTTTCGTGTCGAAGTGTTTCGGCCTGACCACCAATCCCCTGCGCCTCAGCCAGGTCCGCACCGAACGGCGCCGCGGCTCCCCCTACGCGTCGCTGCGCCAATGCGGCTTCGAGCTGCGCAGCGCGGAGCGGCTGTACGAGTCGCATGGGATTCCATACCTTAATTCGGCCAGCGTCTCGATCGAAGAAATGGCAGCCACCATCCTGCAAAAGATGAACCTCAAACACTAGAAAAAAAGCTTCACAAAAGCTATGTGATGTACATCATGTGGAAAGCGCTTCGAAGACCTGTCACCTTGGACAGAACTTGTCCACCCGCCGGCCACAGCCGTGGGCGGGCCGCGCCCCTGCCCGCCACCCTCGCAAAGGAATAGCAATTATGACGACAGACATCCTCTGGTTCTCGGAACTCGGACTCAAGGACCTGGACCGGGTGGGCGGCAAGAACGCCTCCCTCGGGGAGATGGTGCAGAACCTGACCTCGGCCGGTGTCCAGGTGCCCGACGGCTTCGCCACGACGGCGGACGCTTACCGCCGCTTCCTGGCCGATTCGGGCCTGGACCAGCAGATCACCGCCCGGCTGGCCGGCTTGGATACCGATGACGTCACGGCCCTGGCCGCCGCCGGCCAGGAGATCCGGCGCCTGATGCGCGAGACGCCGTTCCTGCCGGGCTTCGAAGAGCAGATCCGCAACTCCTACCAGCAGCTGGTCGAGAAGCAAGGAGGCTCCGAGGACCTGTCCTGGGCCGTGCGTTCCAGCGCGACCGCGGAAGATCTTCCCGATGCCTCGTTCGCCGGGCAGCAGGAGACCTTCCTGAACGTCCGCGGCATCGAGAACATCCTGCAGGCCATCAAGGATGTCTTCGCATCCCTCTACAACGACCGAGCCATCGCCTACCGCGTGCACCACAAGTTTGAGCACGCCGAGGTGGCACTGTCGGCGGGTATCCAGCGCATGGTGCGCTCCGACGTCGGGGCCTCCGGCGTCATGTTTACCATGGACACCGAATCGGGCTTCCACGATGCCGTCTTCGTCACCTCCTCCTACGGACTGGGCGAAGCCGTCGTCCAGGGCGCCGTGAACCCGGACGAGTTCTATGTCTACAAGCCCGCACTGCAGGTCGGCCGTCCAGCCATCCTCAAACGCGGACTGGGCGAGAAGGCCCTGCAGATGACCTACACCACCAGCCGTGAAGTCGGCCGCACCATCGACTTTGTTCCGGTGGAGGCGTCGCAGCGGAGCCGGTTCAGCCTCAGTGACGACGACGTCGAGCAGCTCGCCCGGCATGCCGTCGCCATCGAGAACCACTACGGCCGCCCCATGGACATCGAATGGGGCAAGGACGGGATCGACGGAGGCCTGTACATCCTGCAGGCCCGTCCGGAGACCGTGCAGTCCCGTCGGGCCCCCGGCAGCCAGAGCCGCTTCCGACTCAATGGGACCGGCCCGATTCTGGTCGAAGGCCGCGCCATCGGCCAGCGGATCGGTTCCGGCAGTGTCCGCATCCTCACCGCGATCGACCAGATGGCATCGTTCCAGAGCGGTGACGTCCTCGTTGCCGACATGACCGACCCGGACTGGGAGCCGATCATGAAGCGCGCCTCCGCCATCGTCACCAACCGTGGTGGACGCACCTGCCACGCGGCCATCATCGCCCGCGAACTGGGTATTCCCGCCGTCGTCGGAACAGGGACCGCTACAGAAGCTTTGTCCGACGGAATCGAAGTCACCGTGTCCTGCGCCGATGGCGAGACCGGCGTGATATACGACGGCCTGCTGGACTTTATTGTCGAAGAAACCGGGATCACCAAGCTGCCCGAAGCCCCGGTAAAGGTCATGATGAATGTCGGCACCCCGGAGCAGGCGTTCACCTTCGCGCAGTTGCCGAACCACGGTGTGGGCCTTGCCCGGTTGGAGTTCATCATCAACCGCCAGATCGGCATCCACCCCAAGGCCCTGCTGAACCTGGATGACCAGCCGGAGGACGTGGCCGCGGAAATACGGAAGCGGATCGCCGCGTACGACAGCCCGCGCGACTACTACATCAAACGCCTAGCCGAAGGCGTGTCCACCATCGCCGCGGCCTTCGCACCGGAGCCGGTGATTGTGCGAATGTCCGACTTCAAGTCCAACGAGTACGCCAACCTGCTTGGCGGACCAGCCTACGAGCCGCACGAAGAGAACCCCATGATCGGCTTCCGCGGCGCTTCACGCTACCTCGAACCGACCTTCCGGGATTGCTTCGACCTCGAGTGCGAGGCACTGTCCTTCGTCCGCAACGAGATGGGACTGGCCAACGTCAAGCTCATGATCCCGTTCGTGAGGACCCTCGACGAGGCCCGCGGCGTCACCGACCTGCTGGCGGAGAACGGCCTCACCCGCGGCGAAAACGGCCTCGAGATCATCATGATGTGCGAGCTACCCTCAAACGCGCTGCTCGCCAACGAATTCCTCGACTACTTCGACGGATTCTCCATCGGCTCCAATGACATGACCCAGCTGACCCTCGGGCTGGACCGGGATTCGGCCATCGTCGCAGGAAGCTTCGACGAGCGCGACGCCGCCGTGAAGAAGCTCCTAAGCATGGCCATCAAAGCGTGCAAGGAGCGCGGCAAATATGTTGGCATTTGCGGCCAAGGTCCCAGCGACCACCCGGACTTCGCCGAGTGGCTGGTCAGGCAAGGTATCGATTCTGTCTCACTGAACCCCGACACCGTAGTGGACACCTGGCTCCGGCTTGCCGACGCCGCCGACGCCGAGATCAGTGCCGCCGCCGGCGAACTGACCGCGCCGCGCTGAGGGCAAAGGCAGAAAGGTCAGGGGTGTCGCGAGAGTCCGGGTCGTCTCGGCTAAATGAGACGAACAAGAATCAGATGTGCTGATCCACGATGATGGGGTTGCCGTCCGGATCCAGCACAATGAAGCTCGCCGGTCCGGTCGTCTCCTCATCGGCCTCCGAAACGAATTGCGTGCCCTGGGCTTTCAACTGCCGTTGGAGAACGCGCACATCGGTGTATGAGTCGAGTGCCTGCGCGTCCTGATTCCAGCCCGGGTTGAAGGTCAGTGCATTTTTCTCGAACATTCCCTGAAAGAGCCCGACGACGGCCTCGCCATTCTTCAGAATCAGCCAGTTCTGCGTGATGTCGCCCCCGTGTTTGCTGAACCCGAGCTTTTCGTAGAACGCAGCGGAGGCCTCGATGTCCTTGACCGTGAGGCTGATCGAGAAGGCGCCAAGTTGCATGTGTTGCTCCGATCTGGGGAATGAGGAATTCTTCCGATGATAGTCACGGCCAGCGCAGGTGCAGTGTCAACACGACTGGGAGGCGCGGCACTGCATGATCGTGATTCAGCCGGCCCGATCCGGGCCCTGTTTCCGGGCATAGGCCCGGGCTGCCCGCACGCGGTCGCCGCATCGGGTGGAGCACCAGTACCGGCGTGCGTGGGTGCGCAAGAGGAATCGATTGCAGGGCGTTGCTTCGCAGCGGGCGATCAGCCCCGCTTGATCTCCAGTCAGCAATGAGGCGGCATCCTCGGCGATTTGGGCCATCGCGTGTTCGACGAGTTGCGTCACTGGGTGCTGTGGAGCCCGGTGCAGTCCCACCTGCGGTTCATACCGTAGCAGCGGTGCGCTCGGCACTTTCGTGAGGGCTTGATTGACCCCCTCCAGAGCCCGCAGTTCAGGCACGCTGCTGTCTGCGCGGGCTGCCAAGATTGAACGCAAGTTACCCCGCAAGGTGGCGAGCTGGTTCTGGCAGTACGCCAGTAAAGCGGTTTCCTCTGGAACGAGATGGTGGCTGACGAGCCATTGGGTGGCGTTCTCCGGGCTGTCTAGTTCATCCACAATGTGCCCGCCAGGAAGTATGACTGTGCTGTTGGCCAAGGCAAGACTCGTGTGGCCGGCTCCGGGGGCGGGTGGAAGCGGGATCTTCGACATGAGTCTCATGCTATCAGCTGTTATTTTCCGTGACGCTTCTGTCGTTTTTCGGTGCTGGACGATGCCCACGCCGGTGTTGTGCAAACCGTATCTGGGCCAGCGGCACGCCAATCGCGTCGCCGCCTTAGCCCAGATGCGGGATGCCCTGACGTGCCGTTTCGTGCGTTCCCACCAGACTTCAGTGTGTGAAGCTCTTCTCAGGCCTTGCTGGTCACTGCTCCGATATCGGAACCGCGCTGCAGGAGGGCTGGGAACGAGGGTGCCTAGCCTTCGCAGTCGGTGCAGTAAGCGTGGCCGCCCTGCTGCCGGGCGACCTGGGAGCGGTGCCTGACCAGGAAGCATGAGTAGCACGTGAATTCGTCGTCGGCCTGCGGGATGACCTGAACGTTGAGCTCTTCGGCGATGAACTCGCCGCCGGGAACACCGGCTCCGTCGAGGCCATCGGCCTCGTCCAGTTCCATGGTGACACTGCGGGCGCCCGGTGCATTTGCGGACTGCAGTGCCTCTAAGGACTTCTCTTGGGACTCTTTGACGTCGGCACGGACCTCGTCGTAATCGGTTGCCACTTAGCTAGTTCTCTTTTCTCGACCGGGATGAATGCGGTACAACGTACAGCACCCCGCGAGTATTCCATAGTCGATGGCCAGTCAAAGCATGGGCTATCCGCAGCACGGTGAAGCGCGGAAGCCGACTGTTTGGCTCCAGTGCCGCTTCCATCGTTGCGGCTGCTGTCGTTCAGCGCTGGAACGCCTGAAAAACGGGGAGTGGACGTGAAACGCAAAACGTTACATGCCGAATGTTGACCATGTCACACTGGTGCAATAGCGTTCGGGTGTTGCACTGATATATCACCGCGCCGCAGGAAGTAGATATGCCACAAACATCCCCCACCCAAGCCCACTTGGCCACCGTCGAGAAGACAAGCGTTTTTCGCGTCCTCACGTACGCCGGCGCCATCGTCGCGTTCCTCATCGGCTCCGGATTCGCTACCGGACAGGAGATCCTCCAGTACTTCACGTCATACGGTTACTGGGGCGTCTTCGGCACCGGAACGCTAGTCCTCGTCCTCATGACCTATGTGGCCGTCGAGTTCTTCTCCGTTGGCCAGGCGAAGAAGTTCGAGCGGCCCTCGTTGATCTTCCACTACTACTGCGGCAAGCACGTTGGAACGTTCTTTGACTTCTTCTCGATCCTCTTCGTTTTCCTGAGCTTCACGGTGATGGTCGCCGGCGCCGGCGCCGTCTTCGAAGAGCACTACGGCCTGTCCAAGTACATCGGAGGCATCGGGCTGGCCCTAGCGGTTGGCATCAGCGTGTGGTTCGGCCTGAAGAGCCTGGTCGACGTCATCGGCAAGATCGGCCCCCTGATTGTCGTCATCGCGATCGCGCTCGGCATCGTGGGAATCGTCCAGAATCCGGGCGGGATCGCTGAGGGCAATGCACTGTTGCCCGAACTGGAGCTGACCCAAGCCTCGACGAACTGGTTTATGTCCGGCTTGTCCTATGTCGGCTTCTGCATGCTGTGGCTGGCTGCCTTCCTCACCGCGCTCGGCAAGACGGCGCGCAGCCGCAGGGAAGCCGCCGCGGGCGGCCTGGTCGGGGCGGTCGCCTTCTCGGTTGCCTGCATCATCGTCGGGCTGGGGTTGCTCGCGAACATCACCCGGGTCGGCGGCACCGAGATTCCGATGCTCGTTCTGGCCAGCGATGTTGGCCCGCTGCTCGCCTCCGGGATTTCGGCCATGATTCTTGCCGGCATCTATACGACGGCGGTCCCGTTGTTGTGGACGGTCTCGTCGCGCTTCTTCGCCGACAAGACGCTCCGCTTCAAGTACCTGACTATCGCTCTCGCAGCAGTCGGGACAGTGATCGGCCTGATCCTGCCGTTCTCCCAGATGGTCAATATCGTGTACGTGATCAACGGCTACGTCGGGATCCTGCTGCTGGTCCTGATGCTGGTCAAGACCGGTACGAGGTTGATCAGTCGCCGGTCGATCTAACCGTCGCTACCGTGAGAGTTATGGCTGGGTGATGGTCTGCCCGATCGAGGCGTGGGCAGGTTCAGCCTTCGCAGTCAGCACAGTAGGCATGGGTGCCCTGCTGCCGGGCGATTTGGGAGCGGTGGCGGACGAGGAAACATGAGTAGCAGGTGAATTCGTCGTCGGCCTGCGGGATTACCTGAACGTTGAGTTCCTCAGTGATGAACTCGCCGCCGGGAACACCGGCACCGTCCAGGCCGTCGGCCTCATCGAGTTCCATGGTGACGCTCCGGGCGCCAGGTGCATTTGCGGACTGCACTGCCCCCAGTGACTTCTCCTGGGACTCCTTGACGTCAGGGCGGACCTCGTCGTAATCGGTTGCCACTTAACTGGTTCTCTTTTCTTTCAGAGTTGGATGACGGCCGTACAACGTACAGCACCCCGCTTCTATTCCACAGTCAAAGGCCGTGATTTTTAGGCGGGCCGACCACGCCGAACTCACCTAGGTATCCGACGCCGGTTTCGGCGCGCACCGACGTGGTGGGCGCAATCGGCCAGCGACGGGACTTGCATGCGGGAGGGGCACACAAACGGCAGAGCTTATCGTGACGGTTTGAGTACCAATGCAGAGCCGCCCCCGCGCCTTACTGGCTCAGCGGCGGCGACCATGCTTCCGTCGGGCATGAACTCGATTGCGGTGGCCGCGCCGATCTCTGCCGCGGAGGTAAACGCGTCCCCGGCCGGCGTGAGCTTATGGCCGTAGGGTTTCAGTTGGTTTCCATAGGCGTCGACGAACTCCGGTTCGGCGGTGACGCTGGCGGTGTTTCGTTGCGACGCCCGAGGTGCCGCGATCGCTTCCGGTATGTCCATGCCCAAATCCACGCGGTTCATGATCGTCTGCAGGACGGTCGTGATAATGGTGGAGCCGCCCGGTGATCCGAGTGCGAGGAAAGGCTCACTATCCTCGAGGATGATGGTCGGCGACATTGAGGAGCGGGGCCGTTTCCCGGGCTCGATGCGGTTTGGGTCGGCGGGGTCATACACGGTGGAGAAGTCAGTCAGTTCGTTGTTGAGCAGGAACCCGCGGCCGGGCACCACGATGCCGGATCCGCCGGTCTGCTCGATCGTGAGCGTGTATTCGACCACGTTTCCCCACCTGTCTGCGACCGTCAGGTTGGTTGTCGAGATGTTCTCGGTGTCCTTCTCGTCAGCCAGGGCTGCGGCGGCAGCCGGGCACACGCCGTCGTACTCGGATACGTCCCCGGGTGCGACGGGTTTCTCGGCCGCCTGCAGCGGATCAATCCGGCAGGCGCGTTCCTTGCCGAACAGAGGGTCCGTGAGGGCGGCGGTAGGGACGTCGACAAAGGCCGGGTCGCCGAGGTACTTGCCGCGGTCGGCGAAGGCAAGGGCGCTTGCCTCGAGGTAGTGGTGCAGGGCGCCTGGCGCGGTCATCTCGGAAAGGTTGACCGTGTCCAGGATGTTCAGCGCTTCCCCGACTGTGGTGCCTCCGCTGCTCGACGGAGCCATGCCGTAGACGTCCAGGCCGCGGTATTCCACGTGCGCTGGATCCTGGTCCAGGGCCTCGTATGCGGCCAGGTCCGCCGTCGTCATGTGACCAACCGGGACGGGCAGAGTAGTTTCCTCGGTCTTTGGCGGATCCTGAACCGTGGCCGCAATTTCCTCCGCAAGCGCGCCATCGTAAAAGGCGTCCGTGCCATGTTTGGCGAGGAGCCGGTATGTTTTGGCCAGGTCGTGGTTCGTGAAGGTACTGCCGACGGCGGGTGCGTCGCCGTCGGGGAGGAAGAGGCTGCTCGTCGAGGTGAACGCCTCGAAGCGGATCTTGTTGTCAAGGGTCTGCTGGCGGAATGTTTCATCGACCTCGAAGCCGCGGCTGGCGACCTTGATGGCTGGCTTGAGCGCTTCACGGAGGCTCAGCGTTCCCCAGCGGTCGAGGGCACGCTCCCAGGTCGCCGGCGTGCCGGGTACGCCCACGGAAACGCCGCTGGTGACGAGCTCCGGCGTGAAGGGGTAGGGCTCGCCGGTCTCCGGGTCGATGAAGGCGTCGTGCGGCATCGCCTCGGGTGCAGTCTCGCGGCCGTCGATTGAGCTGACCTCGTCGGTCTCCGCGTCGTAGAACATGAAGTAACCGCCACCGCCGATCCCGGCGCTGTACGGTTCAGTCACGCCGAGGGTCGCCGCTGCGGCTACGGCGGCGTCCACGGCGTTGCCGCCCTTGCGAAGGACTCTAAGTGCTGCCGCGGATGCCTCCGGGTCGACGGTGCTTACTGCACCGCCGTAACCCCTCGCAGTTGCGGTTTTGATGGGCTCGGTCGGGTGGGCGAAGGCGGGGCTGGCAACGGTGCCACTGGTTAAGCTCATAACCAGGGCGGCTGTAAAGGCAGCGAACCGACGTCTCAGATGTGCCATGGTTACTCCGAAAATCAAGGTGATAGGAGTTGTCGATGACGTCACGCTACTCCCTGCGGTCCGGCCACTCAATACCCCAGTGCCTCTCGAGGGGGAGACCGCGCACTTATGCGCCGTTATCGGCGATGGTCGGAATTAGGGTTTTGTTCTCGGTTTCGGGCCAGCCTGGCCAATCGACGAGCTTCGCGGAGCGGCTGCGGGGCACGCAGGTGTGAGGTACAGCTGAGGAGGACGGCGGCCGCTACCTCAGCAGTGGTGCACCAGCCAGCGTGGGCGACGAGGGGCCGCACCCCTGTGACGGTGCGTACCCATTGCGCGACCTCGATGTCGTCGAGCAACAAGGTTGACGTGTCGCCGCGGCGGGGGCCGGGATATGTTCCTTGTGCCATGAGTGGCCTGTCAGTGATGCCGATGCTCGGAATACCCAGTACAGCGCCCAGATGCAGCGCAAGACCTGCTTGCCGTGGATGGTCGCGGCCAGCCGCGGCTACGATGAGCACGTCCGGGCATGCGCGGAGAGCCGTAATCGCAGCGCACAGCAGCTGCCCTTCTCGCAGGGCCAGCAGGCCGGGGATATAAGGGGTTGCAGCGACATTCTTTACGACGTGTGAGTCGAGGACCTCTGAGCCGCGCATCAGGACCGCGCCAGTCCAAGTGAGTTCCGAGTCCTGGTCAGGCGTTTCAGCGCTGCGTCCGGAGACAACGACCGCGGCCGCTATGTCCAGTGGCAATGTTTCTGGGCGCCACGCCGGTCGCTGCATAGTTGCCAACCGCGCCTGCTTAATCACGATTCCGATGCGGCTCACCGGCCATGCAGCGTCGTGCCTATGGCCTTCCATCACATCGCCCTTCCTATTGGTAGCCGGGTAAAGCCGCTGCCTTGAACATTTACTTTATGAGCTACTGCCACATATCCAATGCACTGTGGCTCGAACGGCAACGAACTCCTCACCATCGACGTGCCCGCGCCGAACCTCACCTCCGTTGCCTTCGGAGGGGCCGGCCACGGGGGAATCAACGTCAAGATGCGCGCTTGGATTGATTCGTGGAACTGTTTGGTCTTACCCAGACGGAACCTCTTGCTTTTGGTCCTTGTTTGGATGTGATGAGGGTCAGCAGTTCGGCGGTGAGGGCCTGGACCTGGCGTTGAATGGCAGCCGGATTCAGGGAACTCGTTTTCCTTGGCCATCCGGGTCTTGAATTTCCTGGCGACGGACCCGGTGTCGGCCAGGACGCGCTGGTACGGAGTGGCCGGCTTGTCGTATTTCTTGGTGGTCTTCGCGCCGTTGCGTTCCGTGGAGACGAGTTTCTGCTGCGGCGCGAAATGGTTGGTCAGCAGCTAGCTGCTGCAGCTTGCGCATACCGGCATGGAGCACCCTCGCACTGCCAGTACGGCCGGACGGTGCCTTGTACGTGGTGGACTTCGGAGAAATATCGATCGCCGCGGAAAAGGAGGTACCCGCGTCTGGGAAGGCGCCGGCACCCTATGGAGGATCTCGCGCACCGAGGGCCCTTCCAGGGACAAACCGCCCGCAGCAAAGAACGTTCCGTCCTATGCGATCAAGGCCGTCCTCGCCACGGCGGCCGCCCGCTGTCGGGGCCAACCGAAAGAGCTGACGGTGCACAGGAACTGCACCACGGGTTCCCGACCCTTCAGGGACGCGAACCGGCGGGAGGCGATCTGCAGTTCGCGGGCAAAATCCCTGCGGAATTCCTGGGCGCCGGAATTACCCGGGCGGCCCTCCAGCCGGATGGTCAGCCAGTCATGATTCTCGGCAATGCCCCGTAACGGTTCAGGAGCACAGTCTTGCCGACGCCCCTCAAGCCGGTAAGCACCATCGACCGCGCCGCACGCGAAAGTTCAGTGCGGGCCACGACCAGGTCGAACGCCTCGATCTCGCGCTCCCGACCCCTAGGAACGGCGGCTGCAGGCCCGAGCCCGGGCTGAAGGGATTCAAAGCTGGTTCCATAATCAGCGTTTATGCCAAGCTATGCGGACTTATTCACTTTTTCACATACCAAGCCATAACTTCCCATAGGTACACCGAACACAAGGAATCATCGATCACGCTCGCGCGGAGTGGCGGCTTCCAGACCCTGTTTCCTTAGCCTTACCCACACGCTCTAGCCGGAGGACGTCTTGGGTCTTCCGCTGCCAGCAGACCTAGGGAAAGACATAGGCGGACTCCTATTGCACTCCGGCCGTCAGCCGGCACACATTGTCGAAGAATTTTTGGTAGAGAGGCCGCTGGCGCCATGCGTCCAGATCCAGATGGTGGCTGTCGGCGCGGTACTGCTCCTCGACTGTGTTCATGCGCTGGATGAACGGCTGGCTGAAGACCAGGAGGTTGATCTCTTGGTTCAGCGCGAATGAGCGGATGTCCATGTTGGACGAGGTCACCACCGCGGTTTCGTCATCGACCAGGAGGAACTTCGAATGAAGCACATAGGGTTGATCGTATAAATGGATGTCCACACCGCTGGCGAGGAGCATTTCATAGTACGAACGCTGGGCGTGGTGGGTCAGAATATGATCGGACGTAGCCCCCGCGTGGACGCGCACTTCCACGCCGCGCTGGACGGCCGAGGTGATTGCAATGAGCATCGACTCGTCGGGGACGAAATACGGTGTGCATATGACGATGCGCCGCCTGGCGTTGTGCATCAGGTGGTTGAACAGCCGCAGGTTATTCTCATTGTCCAGTCCCGGGCCGCTGGGCAGCAGCTGACAGGACAGGCTCCCGGTTTCTGCTCCCACAGTGGATTCGGCAGCTCCCGCGTTGGGCCGGGCAGGTGCTTCATTTGCCAACAGAATGTCCGTCTCGGAATACCAGTCGGCAATAAATACTGCGTTGAGCTGCTGCACGACGGGACCTTCAAGCCTGAGCACCAGGTCGCGCCATTGCAGGCCACGGCGGCGGTTACCTTTCTTGTTGTAACTGGCATCGATGATGTTCTGGGAACCGGTGAAGGCGATTTCGCCGTCCACAACGAGTATCTTCCGGTGATTGCGCAGATCCGGCCGCTGATACTGCAGACGCCAGGGACGCACCGGAAGCATCCGCCGCCATTCGATTCCCGCGGCGTCCAACCGTCTGATCGCCTGTTTGTAGCCTGGAAACCCGGCACTGCCCAGATGATCGAACAGCACCCGCACCTCCACCCCTCTGGCTCTGGCCTCTTCAAGGGCCCCAAAAACCGGCTCGGTCGTCTTGTCGAGGGCGACTATGTAGAACTCAAAGTGCACAAAAGACCGGGCGGAGCTGATCGCCTCGACAACCGAGGCGAACGACCGGGTGTAGTCCGTAAGCACGTCCGCCTTGTTGCTTGCTTACCCCCAAAGTGCTGGAGCTCGGCATGGCATACGTCAGCTCCCTGGGATTGTGGGACATGGCGCGTCCCCACCTTGAGCGATTGGTGGAAAAGACCGGAGAATCATCCTCGATGGCACAGCTGGATGGTTCGGACATTGTGTACGTGGCCCGCGTAGCCGTACCGAAACTCATTGCGCTGCGGGTCGATGTCGGAACCAGGTTTCCTGCCATGATCACCTCACAAGGAAAAGTCCTGTTGGCCGCCCTTCCGCCCGAGGAAGCGCTAAAAGTGATTGCCGAACCATCACGCTCCGGGCTGCCCGAGAAAGAGCGGATGCCCGACGGACAGATCCTTCAGATCCTCGCCCAAGTCAGAGAACAGGGCTGGGCACTGGCCGACGAGGAGCTGGCACCGGGTGTCCGCTCGATTTCCGTCGGTGTGGCCGACGGTGAAGGTGTCGTGCGAGCCTCCATGAATGTAACCGTGCATGCCCACGAAACCAGCGTCGAAAAGCTGGTCGGCGAGTACCTGCCCCTGCTCAGAACTGCTGCCCGGGAGACCAGCGCGGATTGGGCAATGTACCAGTCCCGCCCGGTAAAGCTCATCCAATGATGAAATGAAACCGGCCGCGGCAAGACCCAGTATCTCAGGCGCCCATAACCGTTTTACCGGTGGATAGCCAGAGGCCGTGAGGCTGGGTCACTAGCTGGAAGCCGCGCGTCTCGTGCCTGTCCGCCGCAAAGCGGGGTGGAACGACCAAGGCCTACGTGTGGGTTCCCCTCAGGAATGCGATCCTTGCGGTGGCTGCGGGTGCAACCGGAAATTCTGCAATTCGGCTTAAGGCCTGCGTGCCTCTGCTAGCCAATCTTGGATTCCGGCACGGCTTCGACGGTGAGACCCAGCGGGCGGTGCATCCCAGGCAGTGCCGGCAAGTCGACAAACAATACTGGTGAGCCGTCATATGCGCCGTTATCGGTGTCAGTGACACGAATGTGCTGTTTTCGTAGGGCGTCATCCGGTTGGTTTCCTGCTCGCGGCGGTTACTGCAGCAGGGGTAGTTCGAGTGTAAAAAGGGTGTTATTGTGGAGTTATGAGTATTTCGGCGATCATCACGGCGGGGCATTCAGAGACGGCGCGCCTCGACATCCACGAGATCGTCCGCCGCCTGAACACCCATCTAGGTCCACTGCTCGTGGCGACTCTGGCCGGGGCGAAAGACCGAAAACTGCCGCATAAGTGGGCCAAACCCGACGGCCCCGTTCCGGGCCCTGCATTCCAGAAGCGTTTGTTGCTGGCACACCGGGCCTGGATCTCCATTGCCGATGCCGAGACGGACCATGTCGCCCGAGCCTGGTTCATCGGCGGAAACCCCTTCCTGGATGAGGACACTCCGCTGACTGCGATCCGGGAGGACCGGCACAAAGAGGTCATCCAAGCCGTAAAGGCGTTCCTCGAAGACCGCCAGGACGTATGAGCGGCAGGCAGTGTGCCCGCACCGGGCTGTGGGTCATCGAAGACTTCCGCTACGGCTACCGCATCGCCACCACGTCCTGGGGGCCGATGAACCCGCTGCCCCGGCTGGCGGGGGATGATCCGGCATCGTGGAACCGCTACGACACCCCCGGCTCCACTATCTACTTGGCCGATACCGAGGAGATCGCCTTCGCGGAAATGCTCTCATCCTTCGCGCTTAAACTCGGCGAGGTCCACCCGCTGCAAAAGGACGCGGATTTCCTCGGGCTCAGCCTCGAGGAGTACATGGCCGAATTGGCAGGGGAGTGGGACGGGCAGCAGAACATGCAGCCTGGGTTTCTGCCCCGCCATTGGCGCGACCGCCGGCTGCTCTACCGGCTTGGCTTGCAGGCGCCGGGCTGGTGGGTAGATGTTGAACACCCGGACAGCATCGCCGCGATCAGCGGTGGCATCGGGAAACAACTTAGCGACGGCGCCGGACTTGAACGACTGACTCTGGGCGTCCTGCACGGAGAAAACCGGACCGCCACCACCTTGATCGCCACGTGGCTGCGCTCACTCACTCTCGACGACGAAACCGAGCCGGTCGGCATCCGCTTCCGCAGCAAACACGGCGGCGGCTACTCCTGGGCCTACTGGCTGCGCCGGGCCGACACCGGACTCACCGGCGATCCCATGACCGCCGACGACGGCACAACCATCGAAAGCAACCGGCCCTCCCTGCTGGCTGTGACCTCCCGATTCAATATCAAAATCTGGTAAGGCAACATCCCAACCGGGATCTTTCAAGGTACTGGCACCTCTGCGTATCAGGTTCGGGCGTATTCATCGGCTGGCGCCTGTGCAGGTTCGACTCATCCGCTGGTGCTAGTGACCATCTGGGAGA
>NZ_JAODLR010000002.1 GCF_025960875.1 Crystallibacter permensis
CCGGCATCGGCATCGGCATCGGCATCGGCAACCAGAACGGTACCCGCAGCGCTGGTCGCGGCCTCGGCGTTGCCGGCAGCACTGGCAGGGTTCAGCGCGTTACTGCTGGTGTTGCTGGCGGTGGCGGTGGCTTCGAAGAGGCGGAACCAGTCGGCGGGGGTGCCGGCGGTGATCCGGCGCAGGCGCTCGGCGTAATACTCCCTGTGCGTTTCGGAGAACACTTCCGCGGGCAGCCCCTCGAGGTCTTCGGCAGGGCCCCAGTTCGCGGGGAACGGGCCCGACGGCGGCCAACTGGCCCAGGCTTCCTCGCGTTCCCAGGCCGCGAAGTCATCGAGGCCGGCGCTGGCCCCCAGATGCTCCGGCTCCCCGACCCGGTCCGGAACCTCCTGACCGGCCAGCGGATCCTCGCCGTAGGATTCCAGCTTCGGCGGGTCCAGGACCGGGCCGCGCGCCTCGGCGTAAATCTCCTCCATATAGCCCGCCATCGTGGCGTGCTTCGGCGGTTTCCCGGCCGCGATATATTCACGCGCCTGTGCCAGGCCGCGTTTGCGGTCCCGCGCGCAATCGTGGTCCAGGCGCTCCAGGGCCTTGCGCAGGGCTTCCTGCCGCTGCGCGGCGGTCGTAGGACGGGCCGGCTGAAGACACCGCAGCGAAAACCCCTGCCCCGCGGGCCCCTGTCCGGGGGCCGGGGAACCGGAAACCGGTGCCGGTTGCTCTTCCGTTGCCATGACTTCAGTCCATCATCCGGCCATGACAATACAGACGCCCAAAAGCACCAAGTGCACGCTTCCACAAAAGTTCTTCAAAATTCTTTTCCGCACGAGTTTTCTTGAGCACGGCAGGAAGCACACCGGCGCCGGCTATACGGCACGGCCCGGATTTCGGCAGCGGGTATCCAGCGAGCCAGTAAGCCGCGGGTATCCCGCGAACCGGAAACGAGAGCTTCTGCGTTGCCATGAGTCCAGTCCATCACCTGCCCCCGACAACCAACGGCGAAAACAACACCGTCGACGGGGCCGGCGGGATCAGGGCAAGATACCGGGGAAGCTTTCGATATTCTCCTGGCCGATAATGCGCCGGGCGACGCTCTCCATGGTCACGGGTTCGCTATCGATGCCGGCGTGCGCCCTTGCATCCGAACGGCTGTCCAAAGGGCCGTCCAGCTGTGGCGACCAGATCGCCTGGACCCGAGGATCCGCCCCGCTGAACATTTCGCGCAGCACGGGATCCGCTTCCACATTTTCCTGCAGTCCAAGCAAAGGTGCGTCCTCTTCGTCTTCCAGCGCGTGATGAACCAGATACAGGAGGGACTTGTTATAGAAAGTGATGTTCAGGAACTTGCACTCGTCATCCAGCGCCCTCTGGTTACCCAGCGCAAAAGTAGACAAGGCATAGATGCCGTTGCCGTTGCCGATGCGCGGCACTATATCCCGCTTGAACTCCTCGATCAGGATGGCCGGATCAAGGAAAATAAAGGACTCAAACGCCGGCACTCCTTCCTCGAACGCCGCACGCAGGAAATACGAGTGGAAGATGGACCCGGCGCTGTGGCCGACGGCGTGCAACGTGACCGTGCCAGGGTATTGCCGGAGGAACTCGGCGAGCTTTCGCGCGACATATCGCGCTCCGCCTTCATCGGCGCCGATACCGCCTTCGACGACATCAGGATCGGCATCGTCGGCGTCAGTGCCAGGACCGACATCGCCGGCGGCAGCATCGCCGTCGTCAGCAATAGGACTTGGGCTGTCGGCGGGATCGACGGACCGGGCCGCGCCGGCTTTGAGGTCCGCCCAGACTGCCCGGCCACCGGCATGCCTGGCGATCCATTCCACGAACATGTCGGCGGCCTCCTCGAAGGGCACGGCTGGCCGCAACCGGTCGATGCCATTCCGGATCCTGGTAGCGAGGGCTTCCAGCAGACCGGTTTCCCAAACGAAATAGACCGGGTAAACGCCGTTGGCCAGCCACCAGGGAACGTGATGGGTGGCGGCCGCCAGACCGGTCCGCTCCGGCACCAGGCCGCCATGGGCCCAGAACATCAACGGCACCGGCCTGCCGGGATGCTCGGCGATGAACCGGGGCAAGTGGACCTCGAAAATCCGGTCCACATCCTCGGCCGTGGTCGAGGCCAGGCCGCCGACGGTCAAACGGCCATTCCGCAGGTTCACTAAATGGGGGCTCAAGGACATGAAACCGCCGTCCGCCGTCGTCGTCATCGGTTCCTCTCCCCTGCTCCAACGGGGGCTTTGCGGCGCAGCGGACTCAACGCCGTCCGCGGCCAGGGCAGTGTGGCGAGCACCATCGCCACGAGAGTCAGCAGCGTACCCAGCACCGTCGCCGTCGTAATAATGGTGCCGGGCGCGGGAAACACGACATCCAGCAACAGGGAGCCGAGCACCTGTCCGGCAATCATGCCCAGGCCGGTCAGCAACACGCCTAAAGAGCGGACCAGCACGGCGGCGAGGGCAAGGAAGAGGCAGCCGATCGGGCCGCCAAGGTAGTACCACCATTCGTCCGGCAAGGGATTTCCGACGCCGGCAACAGCCACTTTCACGAGCCAGGCAGCAACCAGCAGCACCATGCCGACGGTGAGGTTGACCAGGGTGGCGGGCAGCGGTGAGCCGAAATGCAGCGTCTGCGTGCCGTTGAAAGCCTGCTGGAAGCTTTGCATGAATCCGGCCGCCAGGGGCAGCAGCACCGGAATCAGCCAGTCGCTCACGTCGGAACCGGCTGAGAATTTTGGCGAAACGGCCCAGGCAACCGCCGCCACCGTCAGCAGCGCGCTGAGCACCCGCATGATCGTGACCGGTTTCTTACCGGCGGGGCCCAGGCCAAGCCGGTCCACCAGCAGTCCACTCAGGGACTGCCCGGTCACCGCCGCGACGGTGAAGAGGGCCACGCCAATCAACGAAATGGTTATCCCCTGGCTCACCACCAGGAAGGCGCCGCTGAGGCCGGCCAGCAGGTACCAGCGGGGGAACTTTTTCTGCCGTATTGCCGGTGCGATGCGGCGCACTCCGGCGCGGCCGCTGGGCACCAGCAAACAGATCAGGATCATCAGGACCAGCCCGGTACCGAAGCTCACCACCGCGGTTGCGAGTCCGTCGTCAAGCACTTCTCCGAGCGCCCCGTTGATCCGGCCCTGCACCGGCATGCAAAGACCCGTCACCACGGCCAGCGGCAGGCCTATCGCAAGCGGCATTCTGGGAACGTGGGGCACCGTTTCACCCTACGTCAGGGGCTCCGCCGCGGCGGGCACAACGCACCCGGCCCTACCGCAATGTGGCGAGCACCATGGCCGATGCGTCAGGCAGAATGTACCTATGGCCTCTGATGACATCAATGACATTTCCATCCGCGACGACATGATCCGGCTGGGACAGCTGCTCAAGCTGGCGAACCTCGCCGAGGACGGGAATGAGGCCAAGGAGTTCGTCGAGCACGGCATGGTGCAGGTCAACGGGGAGATCGAAACCCGCCGCGGCCGCCAACTGCACGCGGGCGACACGGTCACCGTCAACGGCGAGACCGTCCGCGTGGTTCACGAGTAGGCCGGCCCTGAAGCCGGCGCCGCTGTTAGCCAAGCGCCGCCGTTAAGCCAAGCGCCGCCGTCGTTATCGGTGGCAGCCAGGAGCGCTGGATAACCAAATAACGACGACGGCGGCTCGGGTTGGGCGCGACGTTTTACTTCGCGTTGAGCACCTTGTACGTCAGGAATTCCTTCACGTGGGCGAGCTCCTGGGCGTTGATGCCGTGGCCGATGTTGGCGTAAAGCACCTTGGTCAGGTCGACGTGCTCGTTGAGCCAGGCGTGGCTGTACTCGATCTTGTCCGGCGTGATGACCTGGTCTTCCTGGTCGCGGCCCCAGAACACCGCAGGCTTGAGCGCCTTGACCGCCTCGTCGTTGAAGAACGGGTCGCTGTCAGCAGGAATCACGAAGCCGGAGAGGCCAATGACTGCGGCGATTTCCTCGGGGCGGTGGCGCATGATGGACGTCGCAACGGCCATGCCCATGGAGAAGCCGAGGACGGAAACGCTGCTGTGCTGCTCCTTGACGGTATCCAACCAGGACCAGACATCCGCGGCGGCCTTGGTGACCTTGTCCACGGAGAAATCCGGCTCGTGCATCAGCGGGAACCAGGAAAAGCCCGGGCCCAGGGCGACGGGGGCGCGGACGGCGGCAACGGTGAAATCTTCGGGCAGCCCCGGAACCAGGCCCATCAGGTCCTCTTCGTTGGAGAGGTAGCCGTGGAAGAGCACCAGCAAGGGAGTGCCGGCCCGCTCGGATTCAGGCTTGGACCAGACGACGACGGGCTTATAAGTAGTTTCGGTCATGCTGCCATTCTGACATATCGATACTTGAACCTTAAACTTGAGCGTTTCGGCCTTTGCCAACGAAGAGCCGCTGGAGCAGGATGAACTTGTGAGTAACTTGCCTGAGGCAGCTTCGACTCCGCTCGAAAGCGCCCGTCATCCCTGGAGCCGCTTTGTTGCCATCGGTGACTCCTTCACGGAAGGGATCGGCGATCCGGATCCGGACAGCCCCGGCGGTAACCGCGGCTGGGCCGACCGGGTTGCCGAGGAACTCGCACGGGACCACCCGGATTTTGCATACGCCAATCTCGCTATCCGCGGGCGGCTGCTGCAGCAGATCATCGACGAACAGGTCGGGCCGGCCGTTGAGCTCGCGCCGGACCTGATCAGTTTCTGCGCGGGCGGAAACGATGTCATCCGGCCGGGCTCGGATCCGGACGTCCTGGCCGAGAAAATCGATGTTGCCATCGAAACGCTGGCGGCATCGGGTGCGACCGTTGTCCTGTTCACGGCCCCGGATGTCGGCGATACGCCCCTGATCGGCAGTGTCCGCGGCAGGGCGGCGATCTATAACGAAAACCTCCGCACCGTGGCTACCCGGCATGATGCGGTCATCGCCGACATGTGGGCGCTGCGGGAGCTGAAGGATCCGCGGATGTGGGCCCCGGACCGGTTGCATTTCTCGCCGCTGGGCCACCACACCATCGCCGCAATGGTGCTGGACGCGTTGAACGTAGAGCACAGCCTGCAACCCGAAATCCCCAAGCCGCTGCCGCCAAAGAACTGGCGCACCGCCCGCACCGAGGATCTGGTCTGGGCCCGCCAGCATCTGTTCCCCTGGGTCCTGCGGGCTCTTCGCCACCAGTCGCTGGGCGACGGGATCTCCCCCAAGCGCCCGACGGCCGGCCCGATGTTCGGGCCGGGCATGCCGCCCGGCGCCGCCGGATAAAGGGCGGGCTGAGCGTGGATTCCACGGGCAGCGCCCTTGGCGGCCAGAAGATTTCCAGTGTTGGTGGGCTCAACGACGAGTCTGCGCTGGCAGTTGGGATTGTCCGGCACCGGTTGCTCGCGCAGCAGCTGTGGGGAGATGGAGCGTACGACGCCGAGGCCTCCTTGCGCTCATTGCTCGCCGTGCAGGCGCAAGAGTATGCGTATGCCCGGTGGACATTAGCGCAACGGTGCCAGGGGTCGGACCGGGACAACGCGGCAGCCGTGGATGCCGCCATTGCAACCGGCACGATACTGCGGACCCATGTGCTCCGGCCGACCTGGCACTTTGTCCTTGCGGAGGATCTGCGCTGGCTGATGACTCTGTCCGGCCCGAGGCTCAGGGCCGGCAACAAAACCCGGGACCGGCAGCTGGGACTCGACGCAAAGACCGTAAGCCGCAGCAACGACGTCCTCGGCGCGGCCGTAGCCGGTGGCCGGCAGCTGACCCGCGACGAGCTGGCCGCCGAGCTCGAACGGGCGGGCCTGCTCGAGGATACGGGCGAGCGTCTGAACGGGTCACCCCTGCGGGGCCAGCGCCTGGGCCATATGGTCTTCCACGCGGAAATGGACCAAGTTCTTGTCAGCGGCATACCTCGGATCAGCGGAAGCGGCGCGGTCCGCCAGACCTACGCGCTCTTCGACGAACGGGTGCCTGCCCTGGCAACGGTCTTCGACCGCGACCAGGCACTTGCCGAACTGACCCGGCGCTACTTCTCCAGCCGCGGACCCGCCACGGTCAAAGACTGCGCGCTGTGGTCCGGCCTGACGCAGGCGGACGTCCGGCGTGGACTGGCTGCAGCGGGCGAGCGGTCCCACCTGCAGTCGTTCATCGCCGATGGCTACGAATTCCTCATGGCCTCCGGCCCCGCACACTCTGCGACGAAAGCCGCCACCGCTGCTTCAGATGCTGATTTCGCACCACCCAGCGCTGCGCCGGCAGCCCCTCGGATCGACTTGATCCAGTGCTACGACGAATACGTCATGGGCTATACGCCCACCAGGCACTACCTGGGCGGGACTGCCCCGGCCTCAGTGGCCAGCAAGCAGCCCAGCCACGTGGTCCTGCTGGACGGGCGCATGATCGGAAACTGGCAGCACACGCTGAAGCCGGAGTCCGCCGTCGTTAGTATCTTGCTGCACCGGGCACTGACGCCGCCGCAGAAACGCGCCCTGGCCGCCGCCGTCGCCCGCTATGAAACGTTCCTGGGCCGCACTGTCACGGTAGACCTGCTCGATTCCTGATGGGCTGAGTTCCTGATCGGAATTGTCGTGGTGGTTATCCGCGGCGCAATTCTCAACGCGTCACACGGCAAGGATCCGGTCGGCGGGACCCGGCTGCCCGGGACGTAGCCGGATCAGCTGTGCGGGAAGAACTGGGTCACCAGCTCATTGTGCAGCTGACGGATGTCCGTCAGGAATCCGTCGTGGCCGGTGGGCACCTCGATCATGTGCACCTTGGGCGGCGTGGGCAGCGCTTCGGCCAGTTGGCGCGACTGAACCGGGAAGTACAGCCGGTCGGAGTCAACGGCGGCGATGAAGAAGTCCGTTTCCACGTCGGCCAAGGCTTGCTCGACCGAACCGCGCCCGCGAGCCACATCGTGGCTCATCAGGGCTTCGGTCATCAGGATATAGCTGTTGGCATCGAACCGGCCCGCCAGTTTGTTGGCCTGGTGGTCCAGGTAGCTTTCCACGGCATACCGCCCGCGCTCTGCCGGGTTGGCGCTGCCGAAGGGCTGCTCCGTCCCCTGGGCGTTGCGGCCGAAGCGGTACTCGAATTCGGGCTCGGACCGGTAATTGATGTGCGCGATCCGGCGCGCGATGCCGAGGCCGGCGTCGGGCGCGGGCCCTTCGTAGTAGTCGCCGCCGTTGAAGTTCGGGTCCAGTCGGATGGCCAGCACCTGCGCCTGCGAAAACGCGATCTGCTCCGCGGTGCTCGCCGCACCGCAGGCAATCACGGCACAACGTGCAGTTCGCTCCGGGTAGGTAGCGGCCCATTCAAGCGCGCGGGCACCGCCCATGGAGCCGCCAAGAACAGCATGCCAGCGCTTGATGCCCAGCCGGTCGGCCAGCCGCGCCTCGGCGTGGACCGAATCGCGGATGGTCACCAGCGGAAAGCGCGAGCCCCAGGGCTTGCCGTCAGGCGCCGATGAGGACGGACCGGTGGAGCCGTAGCAGCCGCCGACCATGTTGGCCGCCACCACGAAGTACTCGTTGGTGTCGATCGTGGCGCCGGGCCCCACCAGGGGATCCCACCAGCCCGCCTCATCCGTATCTCCGCGCGCCACATGGGTGCTGCCGGTCAGGGCATGCGCAATGAGCACGGCGTTGGAAGCATCCTCGTTCAGGGTGCCCCAGGTTTCGTAGCCCAGAACGACGTCGGGCAGAAAACCGCCCGTTTCCAGCTCGAGGGCGCCGATGGACGCGTAACGCAAAATGCCGTCCGCCGCCGTGTCCAGCAGCTCCTGTGGTTGCAGAGTTGTCAATGCTATGCCTGTGATTCCTTCATGATGCCGCGTTCAGGCGGCACCCTTGGATGCGCGGAAACCGGCTTCAAGGTCCGCGAGGATATCGTCGATGTGCTCGATGCCAACGGCCAACCGGACCAGGCCCGGCGTGACACCGGCGGCTGCCTGCGCCTCCGGAGACAGCTGGGCATGGGTGGTCGACGCCGGGTGGATGACCAGCGAGCGGACGTCGCCGACATTGGCCACATGGGAGTGCAGTTCCAGTCCATCGACAAAGCGCTTGCCGGCCTCGAGCCCGCCGGCGATTTCGAACGCGATGATGGCACCCGTGCCCTTGGGGCCATACTTGCGGCCGCGCTCGTACCACGGGCTGGAAGGCAGGCCGGCGTACGCAACCGACTTAACGTCGTCGTGCTTTTCAAGCCATTCGGCCACCTTCTGCGCATTCTCCACGTGGCGCTCCATGCGCAGGCTCAATGTCTCCAGGCCCTGGGCAATCAGGAACGCGTTGAAGGGAGCGGCGGAGGAGCCGAGGTCGCGCAGCAACTGGACGCGGGCCTTCAGGATGTAGGCGAGGTTCGCGCCGAGCGCGCCGCCGACGCCGAGGTCGCGGGCGAAGACCAGGCCGTTGTAGCTCTCATCCGGAGTGTTGAAACCGGGGAACTTCTCCGGGTCCTTGGCGAAGTCGAAGTTGCCCGAATCCACGATCACGCCGGCGATGGCGCTGCCGTGGCCGCCGAGGTACTTGGTGGCCGAATGGACCACGATGTCGGCGCCCCACTCGATCGGGCGGATCAGGTACGGGGTGGCCAGCGTGTTGTCCACGATCAGCGGCACCCCGGCCTCGTGGGCGATGGCGCTGATGCCCTCGACGTCGAGCACGTCCAGGCGCGGGTTGGACACGGCCTCGCCGAAGAACGCCTTGGTGTTCGGTTTGACGGCGTCGCGCCACTGGTCCAGGTTGTCCGGATCCTCGACGAAGGTCACCTCGATGGCGAACTTCTTCAGGGTGTTCTTCAGCAGGTTGTACGTGCCGCCGTAGAGGCTGGGGCTGGCGACGACGTGGTCACCGGCTTCGGCAACATTCAGGATGGAGAACGTGGACGCCGCCTGGCCGGAGGACAGCAGCAGTGCGCCAACGCCGCCTTCCAGGTTCGCGATCCGGTTCTCCACGGCTTCCGTGGTCGGGTTGCCGATCCGGGTGTAGATGGGCGCCAGTTCGGCCAGCGCAAAACGGTTGGCCGCGCTTTCGGCACTCGGGAAGACGAACGACGTCGTCTGGTAGATGGGCAGGGCGCGCGCTCCTGTTGCGGCGTCCGGCTCCTGGCCTACATGGATCTGGCGGGTTTCGAATGACCAGTCATTTGACATGTGGAACTCCCTCTTGTCTCAAAGGGGTCTGCCCGGGAACCGGCTTTCCGGCGTTTCTCCTCGGGTGACCCGCGCTTGCGTCCCGCCTGCTAGCGGAAGCCTGGTCCTCACCCGGGGCACCCCACCGCGGTTGGAGGGTTGCCGGCCAGCTAGCCGGGGCTTGTTGCTGGCACTCATGACCTGTATCTAGGTTCGGCGACGGGCACTTTTTCAGCAAGTATGTGACGGTGTGTGAATGTCGGTTAGGACACCCTTAGTCGAGAGGCACATCACAAAATGCCAAAATGAGGCATGCGTTTCGATCATGTCTCATATGCCTGTGAACCCGATGGCCTGGCGGCTACTACCGAACGGATTTCGGCAGCGCTAGGTATCGAAGCCGTCAAGGGGGGCGTCCACCCCCGCTTTGGAACCCGCAACATGATTTTCCCCCTGACGGACCGCCACTACCTTGAGGTCGTCGAGGTCCTGAACCACCCGGCGTCGGACAAGGCGCCGTTCGGCCAGGCCGTACGTGCCCGCTCTGAAGCCGGCGGCGGCTGGATGGGCTGGTGCGTCGAGGTCGACGATCTAGCCCCGTTCGAGGAGCGCTTGGGCCGCCACGCGGTGCCGGGCGGCCGCAAGTTCCCGGATGGCCGCGAACTGACCTGGCAGCAGATCGGCATTAAGGGCCTCATCGCGGACCCGCAGGTTCCGTACATGCTGCGCTGGGACGACGGCACCGAAGAGCTGCACCCGTCTAAGGCCTATCCCGCGACGGCGAAGCTGATCGGATTGACCATCGGCGGCTCCTCTACCCGCGTGGCGGACTGGCTGGGAACACCGATCGATGCGCTGCTGGATGACGTGAAGGTTGCCTGGACGGCGCCGAACGGCACCCCGGGCATCATGTCCGTACGGTTCGAGACCGACAAGGGCGTCGTCGAACTCTAACCGCTCCTTTCGGAGGTTTCGCTCCGCTTTGGGTACACGCTCCGCGACGCCGCGGAGCCAGCGCCCAAAGCGGAGCTCCTTCTGTTAAGGGAATGACACGATTCGACTCCCTGGGCCAGCAACCCTACACAGCCTGCCCTATGGCTTGATTCGTCCACATCGGCATCGCCTGCCGTTCTTCTCCATGGCCTGACACTGCAGCTTTGAAATATGACACTGAGTCTGACTTATTCGAGAGACTTCGAAAATGCAGGAGGTGACCGGCGGTTGCTGGCCAGACGCGCTGCCGTCGGCGAACTCGTCCGGTTGCGACAGGGCGTATATGTATGTGCTGATGAATTCGCACGACTGCAGTGGTGGGAACAGCGGAGGCTGTATATCGAAGCAGCTGTCGGAACCGGGCGGACGGATCGGATACTTATACATCGTTCTGCGACCGATATCTGGGGCATACCGACAATCGGAAACAGCATGGAGGTCCAGCTCCTTGCTACCAATGGAACCCACGGGCGGGCCCGCGCAGGCATACGCTTCCGGCAAGTTCCACTCTTGGAGCCCCTCGAAGTGCGGGACGGCTATACCGTGACGTCACGAGCGCAAACAGTGGTCGATATCGCGGCAAATAGCCCATTCGCTCATGCCGTTCCTGTAATCGACCACGTACTGCGCCCTGATCGGATTCGGGGACTGCGCGCATTGCACCGGGATGAACTTCGGGAACTGGCTCAAGCGATGCCACTGTCGAGAAACCGGCGAGTGGAGAGAGCCATTGCGTTTGCGGATCCGTTGGCGCAATTGCCTGGCGAATCGTATTCCCGCGCTTTGATGTGGCTGCGCGGCTTTCCTTGCCCTGTACTGCAGCACGAAGTGAAAGACCAATACGGCGGTCTGGTCGGCATCGTTGACTTCTACTGGCCAACCTTTCGGCTGGCTGGGGAATTTGATGGTGCGATCAAGTACTCACGCGGCGAGTACCTCAAGGACGGCACTCCACGAGACGCGGTCGTTGAAGAGAAGAAAAGGGAAGACCGCATCCGGGCGACAGGCTTGTCGATGGCCCGATGGGACTGGGGCGCCGCCTGGGAGCCGGAGTCCTTCGAACCCCGCGGGCTGATCCGGATCCTGCGCGACGCCGGACTGCCGCAAGCCAGACAGAGCACACCTTGGCCCGGCATGTAAAGGCGACTCCCGGCAACCGACTTTGAGCCTCGGATGGCTCCGCTTTGGGCACCGGCTCCCCGACGCAACGGAGCCTTCGCCCAAAATGGAGCTATCCTTTTCTGCAGCGAGGGCTGAAACACCTTTTGTGCCGCGCCAGCTGAGGCAGGGGCGGGAAGCGCCGCGGGCGGGAGAAGTTTATTCGCCGATACCGATGGCGGAGCCGAAGAGGGCGTAGCCAACGAAGCCGGCGATGTCGAGCAGGGCATGGGCTATCACTAGCGGCATCACCCGTTTGGTCCGGGTATAGGCGTAGCCAAAGACAAGGCCCATCAGGAAGTTGCCGATGCCGGGCCCGATCCCCTGGTACAGGTGGTAGCTGCCGCGGATCACAGCGCTGGTGAAAATGATGGTCCAGGTGCCCCAGCCCAGCTTGGCCAGCCGGTTGAAGAGATAGCCGACCACAACGACCTCCTCCAGCACCGAGTGGCGCAGGGCAGAGAGAACCAGGACCGGGACAGTCCACCAGTATTCGTCCAGCGCGGCCGGGACTATCGCCGTCGTGATGCCCAGGGCGCGCCCGCCCGCATACACGCCCAAGGTGCCCACACCGATCAGCAGGGCCAGCCCGAAGCCCAGTCCAAAGTCCACGCCAGGTCGGGCGAAGGTAAACCCGATCTTCCGGAAGGCCTCGCGGGCACGTTCGCCCGGCCCCGCCAGCAGCAACAGCACCAGCGCCACGGGGACCAGGGCAAAGAAGATTGCCAGCAGTTGGTAGAGCAGGTCGAACAGCTCCCGCTCGTTCAGGACCGGGTTCAGCGCCGTCGTCTGCGACCCGAGTGGCGCCCGCGTCATCTTTTCCAGCAAGTTCACAATGGCGTAGACGGCGGACTGGCCCAGGGAGAGCCCCAGGACGATCAGCACTTCGGCCCGGTAGTAACGGCGGGTGCGGGGCACGGTGTCGGTGGCTGCGGTCTGGCTCTGCATGGGTCTATCTTGCCAACTCCTGCTGGGAGCGTGCTCAACAAGGACGGATTGGCGCAATGCCGCGGATTGGCTCTGGACGCCGGGCACCCCGCGTGCGAAGGTCAAAAAGACAGGGAAATAGGCGACAAAAGAGGGAGGTCCGGCGTGCTCAATCTGGAACCAGCCACGCGGCAGGTGGCGGAAATTGTCAAGGGCATCGGGGACAGTCAACTGGCCGGGCCAACGCCCTGCGAGTACTACAGCGTCGGGGACTTGCTGGACCACTTCATGGGCCTGACCCTCGCCTTCAGGGACGCGGCGACCAAAGCATCGATGGAGCCGGGCTATGGCTCGGTGCCGCCCAACGCCCCGGATAATCGGCCCTCGGCTGCGAACCTGGACCCGGATTGGCGAAACCTTCTCCCCCAGCGCCTGGATGGCCTGGCTGCTGCCTGGCAACATCCGTCTGCCTGGCAAGGTATGGCACAGGCGGGCGGCGTGACCATGCCGGCCGAGCTCATGGGCTTGGTGGCTACCAACGAGCTGGTGGTCCACGGCTGGGATCTGGCCGCCGCCACGGGCCAGACGTTCGACGCCGACACAGCCAACCTGCAGGCAGCCTACGAATTTGCCGAGCTCTCCGCCAGGGAAGGCGAAGACCGCGAGGGCCTGTTCGGCCCGGTCATCGAGATTCCCGCCGACGCACCGCTGCTGGACCGCTTGCTGGGACTGACGGGGCGGAATCCCGGCTGGACCGCGAAGTAGCGGCAGCCGGCATGTTCGACCAGCGGCAGCCGGCATGTCAGACGAGCGGCTGGCAGGCAGGCAACCAGCGGCGAAAATCAACGCACCTTCACGCCAGCGCGCCAGACAGCGGCAGTCAGCGGCATGCCGGGACGGTAGGCCAGATGCGTGGCGGAGGGCGCATTGAGCAAATGCAGGTCCGCCCGATGACCGACGGCGAGCGAGCCCACCGCCCGCTGCCCATCGACGTCGGCGCCAACGTGCTTGCCTAAGGCGAGGGCGCCCGCGTACGTCGCCGCCCGGACTGCCTCCTGGACACTCAGGCCCATCTGCAGGACCGCCGTGGTCACGCAGTAGTTCATCGAGCTTGTGTAGGACGTGCCTGGGTTGCAGTTGGAAGCGAGGGCAATTTCGACGCCGGCATCGAGCAGCTGCCGACCCGGCGCCAAGGGCTGCCGGGTCGAGAGATCGCAGGCCGGCAGGCAGGTAGCCACCGTGCCGCGCTCCCCCGTCCCGGCCGCGCGATCCCAACCGGACCAGCTGTCAGCCAGTACTTTCACGTCGGTGTCCGCCAGGTAGTTGACGTGATCCACACTGGCGGCACCGAACTCGACGGCAAGCTGCACGCCCGGCCCCTCGCCCAGCTGGTTGCCGTGCACGCGGAGTCCCAGTCCGGCATCCCGGCACGCAGCCAGCACGCGCCGCGACTGCTCCTCGTTGAAGGCACCACGCTCGCAGAAGACGTCCGCCCACTGCACGTATGGCCGGACCGCCTCGAGCATCTCGCCGCAGACCAGTTCCGTGTAGGCATCCGCGTCCATTCCGTCCGGAACCAGATGGGCGCCCAGATACGTCACCTGGTCCGCCACCGTGGACGCGATGCGCGCGGACCGCGCCTCGTGCTCCACATCGAGCCCGTAACCGGTCTTCGTTTCCAAGTAGGTCGTACCGCCGGCGACCGCCTCGGCGACGCGTCCCATCAGCAACCGGGTCAGGTCGAAATCGTCGGCAGCCCGGGTGGCCCCGGTAGTCACGGCGATCCCGCCGGCCGCATAGCTCTCCCCAGCCATCCGTGCCTCGAACTCAGCGGTCCGGTCCCCGGCGAACACCAAGTGGGTATGCGAATCGACCCAGCCCGGCAGCACCGCGCGGCCTTCGGCGTCGTACATTTCATCTGTTTGCGGGGCTTGCCCGGCGGGTCCGATCCAGCTGATTCGTTCACCCTCAATAACGACGGCGGCGTCGCGCAGGACTGAAGCCGTCCCGCGTGCCGGGTCCTGAGTCATGAGCTCGCCGATGTTGGTGATCAGCGTGGACTGCGTAGAGGTCATCTGTGGAGGGCTCCCTTGGCTGCGGTATCGCCGGTTCCTGCGGCGTCGACGTCGGTGATGGCTGCCGCGAGCAGCCGGGCGGGGTCGCCCAGCGTCGCGTGGATGCCTTGGCGGGCGGCGAGGCGGCCGCCGATGACGACCGTCCTGACGTCCTGCGCGGTGGCGGAAAGCGCCAGCTGGTCCGGCTGCGAGCCGATGGTGCGCAGGCTGCCGGGATCTACCGCCATCAAATCGCAATACTTGCCCCGTTCGAATCCGGGCAGCCTTCTGCCCTGCGAGCGGGCGCCGGCGTCCGAGGCCGCCTCGTGCAATGCTTCCGGCGGGAACCAGCCGCGCTGCCCGGACCGCAGCCGTTCACCGTGTTCGAGCGCGCGCATTTCCAGCCACGGATCGACGACGGCGTGCTGGTCCGTGCCGAGCGCGATGCGTGCCCCGGCGTCGCGCAGTGCCGCGGCCGGACCGATGCCGTCCGCCAAGTCCGCCTCGGTGGTCGGGCACATCACCACGGTGGCGTGGGCGGCGCCGAGCATGGCGATGTCCTGCTCCGTCAGGTGGGTGGCGTGGACGGCCGAAAGCCGGCGGGTGAGCAGGCCGCTCCGGCGCAGCAGCGCCGTGGGCGTCAGGCCGGTGGCCTGCAGGCAGGCTTCGTTTTCGGCGGGCTGTTCGGAAAGGTGGATGTGCAGCGGAATCTCCGGCGGCAGCTGCTCGGCGATGACCGGCAGCACGTCGGCGGGCACACCGCGCACCGAATGCAGCGCGGCACCAACAGTGACCTGATCCGGGCTAAATTCCCGCGAGATGGCTTCGCGCAGGGACGCCAGCCGCGACAACCACGCGTGGACATCCGGGTCGCCGAACCGCAGCTGTTCCGGCGAGAGCTCCTGCCCTATGCCGCCGGCGAGGTAGCAGGTGTCCAGCAGCGTCAGCCTGATCCTGGCGTTGACCGCCGCCCTGGCCAAGGCGAGCTCCATGGCATGCGGGCCGTCGGCTCCGTTCGGGTCTGCGCTGCCGGCGCTTGCTGAGCTCCCTGTGCTGCCGTACGGCGTGCCGTCGGGGCGGTGGTGGACGTAGTGGAATTCGGCCACGCTGGTCCAGCCCGTCACCACCATTTCGGCAAAGACGGCGGTGGCCAGCTGCTCATACAGCGCCGGGGTCAGCGCCCCTGCGGCGCGGTACATCTGCTCCCGCCACGTCCAGAAACTGCCCACGCCCATGTCATGCGTGCGGCCGCGCAGTACCCGGTGAAACGCATGCGAGTGGGCGTTGGAAGCAGCAGGAAAGGCCACGCCGGAGACGGGCAGGTCCGAAGCCTTCCGCTCCGCGCCGAGCTCCAACCGGGTAACGATTCCGGACTCGTCCACCTCCACGCGCACCCCGGACACGATGCCGCGTCCGCGGATCCAAGCGGCTTCGCACCAGACACTCACAGCAGCCCCTCCAATACATCGGCCAGCGCACCGGCGCCCGCGTCGGCGTCGTCGTCCTCAACGTGTTCTTCCGGCGAGTGGGAAATACCGGTCGGGTTGCGCACGAAGATCATGCCGGACGGCACATAACCGGCCAGCACGCCGGCGTCGTGGCCGGCACCCGTTGCCAGCACCGGGGCCCCGGGCAGCGCGTTTTCGAGCTGCCGCTGCAGTGCGGCATCGAAGTGTACGGTGCCGGAATAGGACTCCTCGGTCAGCGTCACGGAGCAGCCCTCGAACGCGGCAATCTTCTGCGCCTTGCCGTGGATCGCCTCCACGAGCGCGCCGGTCACGGCGTCTTCCGGATACCGGACATCGAGCCATAGCTGGACCCGCGAGGCGATGACGTTGGTGCCGCCGGGGATCGGCTCCAGCCGCCCCACCGTGGCGCGGGCGTCCGGCTGTGCCGCGGCCGATTTCTGCACGGCGATAATGATCTGCGCGGCCGCCACCATCGGATCCGCCCGGTCCTGCATCAGCGTCGTTCCGGCGTGGTTGCCCTGGCCGCTGACCGTCAGCTTCCACCGTCCGTGGCCCAGGATGGAACTACCGACGGCGATCGCCGGCCCCTCCTCGCCGAGGCCGCGGCCCTGCTCGACGTGCAGTTCGACGAAGTCGCCGATCCGGGCTAGCGCTTCCTCGTCCCGCCCGAAGTGTTCGGGGTCCAGCCCGTTCCCCTGCGAGACTTCCGCAAAGGTGTTGCCGTCCGCGTCGCGCAGGTTACGGGCCTTGTCCGGACCGATGGCGCCGGTCAGCAGCCGCGAGCCGAGGCAGGCCACGCCGAAGCGTGAGCCCTCCTCTTCCGGAAACACCGTGATGGCAAGGGACCGGTTCGGCTGGACCCCGCGCTGCCGCAGGACGTCGACGGCGGCGAGTGCCGAGGCCACGCCGAGCGGCCCGTCGAAGGCGCCCCCGCCGGGGACCGAGTCCAGGTGGCTGCCGGTGACAAGCGCGCCTTTTTGGGGCGCACCCCACCAGGCCCAGATGATGCCGTTGCGGTCAGTCTCCACCTCCAGCCCGCGCCGGCCGGCCTGCTCGACGAACCAGCCGCGCAGGTCCAGCTCCGCCGTCGAATACACCGGACGCGAGTAGCCGCCGCGGGCAGTGTCACGGCCGACGTCGCTGATTGACTCGAGCAGCTGGGAAACGGTTTCCAAAGAGGACCTCCGGATGGGGACAGGCGGACAAGACGGGCGGGTTGGACGGGGCAGGGTCAGGACTCGTTCATCGGTACCCTTACCCCGCGCTCGGCAGCAACCTCGACGGCCCGATCGTAACCCGCATCGACGTGCCGGATCACTCCCATGCCCGGATCGTTGGTCAGCAGCCGTTCCAGTTTCTGCGCCGCCAGTTCGGTGCCGTCGGCCACGGAGACCTGGCCGGCGTGGATGGAGCGGCCAATGCCGACGCCGCCGCCATGGTGGATGGACACCCAGGTGGCGCCGGAGGACGTGTTGACCAGGGCGTTCAGCAGCGGCCAGTCGGCGATCGCGTCGGAACCGTCCGCCATGGATTCGGTCTCGCGGTACGGCGAGGCCACGGAGCCGGAGTCCAGATGGTCGCGGCCGATCACGATCGGCGCGGAGACCTTGCCCTCGGCCACCAGTTGGTTGAACAGCAGCCCGGCCTTCTGCCGTTCGCCGTAGCCCAGCCAGCAGATGCGCGCCGGAAGACCCTCGAACTCGACATGCTCCTGCGCGGCGTCGATCCAGCGATGCAGATGTTCATTCTCCGGGAAGAGCTCCTTGATCGCCTCGTCCGTGACGCGGATGTCCTCCGGATCACCGGACAGGGCCACCCAGCGGAACGGGCCGAGCCCTTCGCAGAACAAGGGACGGATGTAGGCCGGGACGAAGCCGGGGAACTCGAACGCGCGGTCGTAGCCACCCAGGCGCGCCTCGTCGCGGATGGAGTTGCCGTAGTCAAAGACCTCGGCACCGGCATCCTGGAACTCGACCATCGCCTGCACGTGGCGTGCCATCGATTCCTGCGCCTTCTTGGTGAAGCCCACGGGGTCGGCCTTGGCCTCGGCGTCCCACTGCTCCACCGAGTACTCCAGCGGCAGGTAGCTCAACGGGTCATGCGCCGAGGTCTGGTCGGTGACGATGTCCACGCTGATCTCGCCGGCTTTGTGCCGGCGCAGCAGCTCCGGGAACACCGCGGCGGCATTGCCTACGTAACCCACGGACAGCGGACGCTTCTCCTCCTTGGCGCGCATGACCTTGGCCAACGCGGCGTCGAGATCCGTCTCCACTTCGTCCAGGTAGCGTTTGCCGGCACGGCGGCGAAGGCGCGTCTCGTCGACGTCGATAATCAGGCACGCTCCGCCGTTAAGGGTTACGGCCAGCGGCTGCGCGCCGCCCATGCCGCCGCAGCCGCCGGTGAGGGTCAGCGTTCCGGCCAGCGTGCCGTTGAAGCGCTTGTCGGCGATGGCGGCAAAGGTTTCGTAGGTGCCCTGCAGGATGCCCTGGGTACCGATGTAGATCCAGGACCCGGCGGTCATCTGGCCGTACATCATCAGCCCTTCGGCCTCGAGCCGGCGGAACTCCGGCCAGTTGGCCCAGTCCCCCACCAGGTTTGAGTTGGCGATCAGCACGCGCGGGGCCCATTCATTGGTACGGAAGACACCCACCGGCTTGCCGGACTGGACCAGCAAGGTCTCGTCCTTCTCCAGGGTGGCCAGCGTGCGGACAATCGCGTCGTAGGCCTCCCAGCTGCGGGCCGCGCGGCCGGTGCCGCCATAGACCACCAGGTCCTCGGGCCGCTCGGCGACCTCGGGATCCAGGTTGTTCATCAGCATCCGCAGCGGCGCTTCGGTCTGCCAGCTCTTGGCCGTCAGCTCGGTGCCCCGGGGGGCGCGGACGGTGCGGGAGGAATCGTGTTGCGTGAAAGTCATTTCTGAAGGCTCTTTCTCTGATGGAAGCGGGTAGTTATCCGGCTGTCAGGCTAGGAACAAGCTAGGAATGTCGGGGACTAACGACGGCGGCGTCCCCGCCTGGGGCGGCAAAGACGCGGCCGGCTTCGGCAGCCAGCAGGGCGCCGAAGGTTTGCGCGGCTTCGGCGGTAGTGCGGTAGCTCGGCGCGACGATGCTCAGGGCTGCGACCACCTTGGAACCGGCCATCACCGGGGCGGCCACCGCGGTGATGTCGGGTTCGACGCCTTCGGCCACGACGGCGAAGGACCCGGGCGCCACCTTCCCCTGCAGGGCTTCCCCGGCGGCGCTGCCGACCATGGGAAAGGTGCGGCCCACCCAGTTGATGTGGCGCACAGTGTGCGTGCCTTCCTCGATAGCCACGTACAGCCCGTCGGTGCTGCCGGCCGCCACACTGAGGTAGGCGGATTCGCCCGTCCGGGCGACCAGTGAGCGCAAGGCATCCTGGCTAGTCGCGACCAGCGATTCGTGGCTCAAGGCCTGGACGCCGAGCTGGACCATGCGGAAGCCCGGCCGGTACAGGCCGTCCTCGCGCTTGGCCGCGAAGCCGTTCGCTTCCAGGGTTCTCAGCAGGCGAAGCGCGGTGCTGGCCGAAAGGTCTGCCGCCTTGGCCGCATCGGCGAGTTTGACGCCGTCGTTCTCGCAAACAACGCGCAGCAGGCCCAGGGCGCGGTCCGCGGCGCGGGTTGTCGCGTCCGGCGCCGCAGCGGTCTCTGTAGTGGTATCCACCATGGAGTGCCTTTCGGTCGGGATCGTCGTTTCACTGGCGTTGCACTTAGTAAAACATCAATTTCATCTAGTGGCAATGCCCCTTTTTCATCCGACCATTGACGGCAGCCCGATCGCTCTGTACCTTTTCCCTATCAGCCCATAAATTTTACTGTCTGAAATGGCCTTGCCATTCAGCGGCAGAACTGGAGAAACTCCCATGGAAAAGCCCTTCCGCGGATCCACCACCCAACGCCGCACGTTCTTGACGGGCGCGTCCGCCGCCGCCCTCACGGGTCTTCTGGCGCTGACCGGCTGCGGATCAGGCAGCCCGTCGGCTCCCGAGGACGCCCCGAACTCCAATGGCGCCGCACCCCAGGAAGGCCTGGACCAGGTGAGCGTCGGACTCATCCCCATCACCGACGTCGCCCCCATCTACCTGGGCATGCAGGAGGGCTACTTCGAGGACGAAGGCATCCAGCTCTCCGTCCAGCTGGCCCAGGGCGGCGCGGCGATTGTGCCGGCCGTGATGACCGGTGAATACCAGTTCGGCTACTCCAATGTTGTCTCGCTGCTGATCGCCCAGGACAAGACGCTGCCGGTGAAGGTGGTCTCCAACGGCTCGAGCTCAACGAACGTTCCGGGCAAGGACGTTACCGAGGTGGCCGCCATGCCCGACAGCGGCATTGAATCCGCCGCGGACCTCGTGGGCAAGACGGTGGCGGTCAACGCCCTGAACAACTTCGCCGACGTGACCATCCGCAACTCCATCGAAGAGGCCGGCGGGGATCCGCAGGACGTGAACTTCGTGGAGATGCCGTATCCCAACATGCCCGCAGCGCTGGAGCGCGGAGACGTTGACGCAGCCTGGACCACCGAACCGTTCCGCACGCAGATCCTGGAGGCCGGCGGCGAGATCGTGGCCAGCCCCATGACGGATCTGACCGAAAACTTCGATTCGGCCTTCTACTTCACCTCCGAGCAGACCCTGCAGGAAAACCCGGAACTGGTAGAACGCTTCCAACGCGCGCTGGAAAAGTCCTTCACCTTCGCGATGGAAAACGAGGGCGAGGTCCGCACCATCATCCAGGACTACGCGAAGATCACCCCGGAACTGGCCGAGACCGTGGAAATGTCCAAGTGGTATCCCGAGGTCAACATGGACGGACTGAAGAAACTGGGCACCGCGGCCCAGAAGTATGGAGTGTTGGAAAACGAGCCGGACTATGATGCCCTGATTGCCAAGTAGCCGTGTCCGCCCCCGCCACCCCCGCCACCCACTCCACCCCCGCCACCACACCTTCGATGAAAGGCACCATGTCCCAGCTTCAGCCCGTCACCATCTCCACCGGACCGCTCACGCCGGAGGAAGTCATCGCCGTCGCGCGCCACGGTGCACCGATCGAGCTCAGCGCCGAGTCCCTGGCGGCCATGGCGCAGTCCCGCGCCGTGATCGACGCGCTGGTCACCGATGACAAGCCGCACTACGGCGTCTCGACGGGCTTCGGCGCGCTCGCCACCAAGCAGATCCCCATCGAGCTGCGCACCCAGCTCCAGCGCAGCCTGATCCGCAGCCACGCCGCTTCCTCCGGCTCCGAGGTGGACCGCGAGGTGGTCCGCGGCCTGATGCTCAACCGGCTTTCCACCATGGCCACCGGCCGCACGGGGGTCCGCCCGATGGTGGCGCAAGGCTATGCCGCCATGCTCAACGCCGGCATCACCCCGGTGGTCGGCGAGTACGGCTCGCTCGGCTGTTCCGGGGACCTGGCGCCGCTGGCACACTGCGCCCTGGCGCTGATGGGCGAGGGCGAGGTACGGAATAACGACGGCGGACTGGTGCCTGCCGCTGAGGCGCTGGCTGCCGCCGGGCTCGAGCCGGTGGAACTGCGGGAGAAGGAAGGGCTGGCGCTGATCAACGGCACGGACGGGATGCTGGGCATGCTCATCATGGCCTCGGCGGACCTGCACCTGCTGCTCAAGACCGCGGACCTGGCTGCCGCCATGAGCATCGAGGGCCTGCTGGGCACTGACTCGGTGCTGGCCGAGGACCTGCACGCGCTGCGCCCGCATCCCGGGCAGATTGCGGCCGCGGCCAACATGCGCCGGATCCTGGACGGCTCGCCCCTGATCGCCGAGCAGAAGTCGTCCGACAATGGCGACGGCCACCGCTTCACCCGCGTGCAGGACGCCTACTCGCTGCGCTGCGCCCCGCAGGTGCACGGTGCCGCAAGGTCCACACTGGCGCACGTGGAATCCGTGGCCGGCTACGAGCTGTCCTCCGCCATCGATAATCCGGTGGTCACCCAGGACGGCCGGGTGGAATCCAACGGGAACTTCCATGGGGCGCCGGTCGGCTATGCCCTGGACTTCCTCGCCATCGCCGTGGCCGACCTGGCGTCGATGAGCGAGCGGCGGACGGACCGTTTCCTGGACAAGGCCCGCAGCCACGGGCTCAACGCGTTCCTGGCCGACGATCCCGGCGTGGATTCCGGCCACATGATCGCGCAGTACACGCAGGCGGGCATCGTTTCCGAGCTCAAGCGGCTGGCCAACCCGGCTTCCGTGGACTCCATCCCCTCCTCCGCCATGCAGGAGGACCACGTCTCCATGGGCTGGTCGGCCGGGCTGAAGCTGCGCCGGGCGCTGGATGGCCTGACGCGTGTGCTGGCCATCGAGCTGCTCACCAGTGCCCGCGCCCTGGACATGCGCGACGGCGGCCTGGATTCCTCCCGGAGCGCCGCGGCCGTCACCGCTGTCCGGCGCGAAATCCGCAAGGTGGTCGAAGGTCCCGGCACGGACCGTTACCTCTCCCCTGAGATCGAAGCCGTGCGTGTCCTGGTGGACAGCGGCGTGCTGATCGAGGCCGTCCAGCAGGAGCTCGGGTCGGCGCTAAACTGATCGGAGTAATTTTGCCAGCCGGCGGGTGAGCCCGCCGGCGTCCGGCCTGGAGGGGGACGCGAGCATGGGCACGGACGAGCCTGACACAGCGCAACAAGCCGGCTCCGAAGGTCCTGCCAGCCCCCGCCCCAGTCGACGGACGCTGTTCCGCCGGGCCGCCCCCATCATCGCGGTCGGCCTTGGTTCCGGTGCCCTCGGGGCGGGCGCGGCAAGCGCGGCCCGCCCGGGCAGTCCGCTGCCGGGGAGCCTGGCACTGCCCTCCGACGAGGACATCGCCCGGCTGATCGCCGACCCGGAATCAGCCACCCACCGGGCACTGGCCAATTTATTCAACCCCTCCCAGCCCGCCGGCGGCCCAGTTATGCAGAACGCCGAGAATGTTGTCGGAGCTGCTGCGGGCAACGGCCGCACGGACCCGCGCAAGTCCGGTGCCGACGTCGTTCTCTTGCTGGGGCAGTCCAACATGCAAGGTTCGGGACTGCCCTATGATCCGGCCATTGACATCAGGCTGGAGGGCATCGACCAGTTCGCCGGCTCGGGGCCGCACACCGGCACCGTGATTCCGGCCGCGGACGCGCTGTTCCACGTCACGCAGAACCTGCGCGACGGTGCGCCCACCGTCGGCCCCGGGATGGAATTTGCCCGGCAGCTCTGGCTCAACCAAGCGGCGGACCGCAAGGTGCTACTGGTGCCCGCGGCCCTCGGTGGCACCTCGATCACCGGCAACGCGGACTATTCGTGGGACCCGTACAACACGACCGCCTCAGTGAATCTGGCCCGCTGGGGCCTGGATGCGTGCGTCCGCGCCCTCGCGCTCAACCCCTCGCACCGGCTGGTGGCCATCCTGTGGCACCAGGGCGAATCGGACGCGCTGCCCAAAGTGGGCCAGGACTGGTACCGGCGCAAGCTGCTGCAGATCATCGATCTGTACCGCGCGGAGCTGGGCCCGGTCCCGTTCCTCATTGGCGGCATGGTGCCCGAATGGATCGCCGCTGACAAGAAGATCCGCGGCCCCATCGACGCGGTGCACCGTTCCGTCCCCTCCCACCGGCCGCAAACCGCTTTCGTCGAGGGACCGTCCAGTGCTAGCGGCGCCAACGACGGCATCCACTTCAACGCTGCCGGCGCGCGCGAGCTCGGCCTGCGCTACTACCGGGCCTTCGCCGGCATGGCCGCCAGCTGACCGCGCCGCGAAAGGTCATCAGAGCGTACGACGGCGGGGGCTGAGGGCCGCGATAGTCTCACCGGATACTCCGGTACCGTCAGCCGTGCCGTCCAGAATCAGTCCGGCAGCCAGTTCGGCGATGCCCGCGGACGTCTGGAAGCCGTACCCGCCCTGGCCTGCGAGCCAGAAGAAGCCGGCCGTCTGCCCGTCGAAGCCGACCACGGGATGGCCGTCCGCCGGTTCGGTGCGCAGCCCCGTCCAGGCCCGGTCCACGGCTTCGATGCCCATGGTGGTGGCCGAGTTGATGTTTTCGACCAACGCCTGGATGTCCGTTTCCCGCGGGCGGGCGTCTTCGGCCCGGCTGGGTTCGGTTTCCGAGGGCGAGATCAGCACTTGGTCCCCCTCCGGCCGGTAATAGAAGGTGTTGTCCGCGGTGGCCACCATCGGCTGTTCGGGTAACAGCGGCCGTGCCACCTTCACCACCGCGGCGGTCCGCCGGTATGGAACCAGCCCCTGCGGCGCTGCCCCGAAGAATGCGGCGACGTTGTCGGCCCACGCACCGGCGGCGTTGACCACCGTGTCCGCCACGATGCTCCGGGCACCGGCCTGGACCTCCCACCCGCCGTCCCCGCCGGCCCCGCCGTCGTCGGCGCCGCGAACAGCAGCGGTGACCGGCGCATTGGTGAGAATCCGCGCCCCGGCGGCCTCCGCCGTCGTGCGGTGGTGTTCGATCAGGAGATCCGTGTCGCAGCCGAAAGAGGTGGTGTCCAGTCCGGCAGCCTCGAACGAACCGGGCCTGAGTTCGGGACTGAGTTTGATGGCTTCGGCGTGGCTGATGAATGCCATGTGGCTGCTCGCCTGCCCGCGGACCTGTGCTTCGTCGCCGATCAGCAGGAAGCTGCGTGGTGTCAGGAAGCGGCGCCCGGTCTCCTGCTCGGTGCGGCGCAGCAACGCCAGGGTGCGCACGGTGAGTTCGCGGATGGCGGGCGGGCCGTAGCTGGGGATCAGTTGGCGCGCTGACCGGGACGAGGTGTGGCTGGCCAGCGCGGCTTCGGCCTCCGCCACAATTACGGTGGCCCGGCCGGCGAGCGCCGAGGCGAGGGAGAGTCCGGCGATTCCGCCGCCGATGATGAGAACGTCGCAGGTCAGGGGCATGGTGTTATGTTCTCACGCGCCCTATCTGATCCTCAGGTGGTTGACGCCGGACCAACCGGGATCAAGTTCCGCACCGACCCCGGTCTGTCCCTCTTCCCAGGCCGCCGCGGCCGCTTCCAAGTCCCAGCCGGCGGAGGTGGTCGAATCCACGTAGAAGTGCAGGATCCGGCGGCCGTCCGTGGTTTCGGCCGCGACCAGCCGGCCGTTGCCGTTGAGCGCTTCTGCGAGCGCCTGTTCCATCGCCTGCAGCCGGCGCCCAGAGGCCTCGCCCGGAAGTCCGTCGTCGAGGATCTGGGCGTAGTCGAGCTGCACGGCCACATGCTGGTCGAAATCAGGCCAGAACGCCGGTACCAGCGGAACCTGCACGTAGGCGGTGATGGGGCGGTCCTCGACCGAGCGGCCGTGCAGCTCTTCCCAGATGGGCTCGCCGTGCCCATCGAACGCGCCGGCGCGCAGTTGCTGCACCACGGCCGGCAGTTCACTCAGCGGGATGTCCCCCGGATGCGGCTGCAGCACCGGTTCGATAATGCCGATCCACGCGTTCACGTCCTGCTGGCCGATGGCGTGGTCCAGCATGATGGCCACCGGGACCAGCCGCTTGTCTTCGGGGAGCCGGCCCAGCTTCGGGTGGTAGACCGAGATGTCCGCCGAGTAGCGGTTGCGCATCAGGCCCACCCGGAAGTCCTCTCCGGCGAAATCCTCGCCGCCGACCCCCAGCGTCAGGTCCTCGAAGCGCGCGGCCGCCCTGCGGGCATCCGCGTACTCCCAGTGCCGGTCCGGCGCCGGTGCCGCCTTGAGCACGCGTCGGGCCAGGGCCGCGTGCTCGGGACTGTCGGGGAAGATGACCAGTTCGTGTTCCGCCGCTGCTCCCGGGCCAAGCTCCCAGGCCAGGCCCGGATCGATCCAGGCGATCCGCTGGCCCAGCTGCTTGACGTAGTGCTCGGCGTAGCCCTCTGCGCCCTGCGCAATGTGCCGGGCGGCATCCGCTTCCCACCAGGCCCAGAACTCCCCCACGGCATCCGGCTGCATGCTCCCCGGCCTACCTGCCTACTGCATCACGCGAGGCGATGAACGCGCGCACGCACGCTTCGACGTCGTCTGTACTGTGGGCGGCCGAAAGCTGGACGCGGATCCGGGCGGCGCCTTGGGGAACCACCGGATAGCTGAAGGCTGTCACGTAGACGCCGTGTGCCAGCATCTGTTCCGCCACCTTTCCCGCCAGCACGGCGTCGTGGAACATCACCGGGATAATCGCGTGCTCTCCGGCCAGCAGCTCGAACCCTTCATCGGCCATGCGGCGGCGGAAGAGCGCCGCGTTCTCCTGCAGCCGGGAGCGCAGCTCAGCAGATTCGCGCACCAGCTCCAGCGCCCGGAGCGTGGCGGCGACAATCGCCGGGGCCACCGAGTTGGAGAAGAGGTACGGCCGGGCCCGCTGCCGGAGCACCGCCACGATCTCCGCGCGCCCCGAAACGTAGCCGCCGGAGGCGCCGCCCAGGGCTTTGCCGAAGGTCCCGGTGTAGATATCCACCCGGTCCGACACACCGGTGTGCTCAGGCGTACCGGCACCGGTGGCGCCCATGAAGCCAACGGCGTGCGAGTCATCCACCATGACCAGCGCATCGTACTGCTCGGCGAGCGCGCAAATGTCCGGGAGCGGGGCGAGGTAGCCGTCCATGGAGAAGACGCCGTCGGTGACGATGATCCGGCGACGTGCCCCGCCGCCGTCGTTCATTGCCGCGGTTTCCTGCAGCCTGGCTTCCAGCTCCGCCATGTCCCGGTTGGCGTAGCGGAACCGGGCCGCCTTGGAGAGTCGGATGCCGTCGATGATGGACGCGTGGTTCAGCGCGTCCGAAATGATCGCGTCTTCCGGACCGAACAGGGACTCGAAGACGCCGCCGTTCGCATCGAAGCAGGAGGAGAACAGGATGGTGTCCTGCGTGCCGAGGAATTCCGAGACCCGGCGTTCGAGCTCCAGATGAAGGTCCTGCGTGCCGCAGATGAAGCGCACGCTGGCCATGCCGAAGCCTCGCTCGTCCAGCGCCGACTTGGCCGCCGCAATCATGTCCGGGTGGTCGGCCAGGCCGAGGTAGTTGTTGGCGCAGAAGTTGAGCACCTGGCGGGCCGGGCCGTCCAGGCTGCCGGCAGTGATGTGGCTGGACTGCGGTGAGCTGATCCGGCGTTCGGCTTTGAACAATCCGGCGGCGCGGAGTTCGTCCAGTTCCGCGGCCAGCTGGTCCTTGAGGGCAGAGTACATGCGAAGCTCCTTAGATCCTTCTCCAGTCGAGGACAACCTTGCCGCCGGTGCCGTGGCGGGCGGTTTCGAAGCCCCGTTCCCACTCGGCAGCCGGCAGCACGTCCGTGATGACTCCCGAAATGGCCTCGTGCAGCACCGGGTTCGATTGCAGCATGGCACTCATCGCGTACCAGGTTTCGAACATTTCCCGCCCGTAGATGCCCTTGAGCGTGAGCATGTGCGTGACCACCTTGCCCCAGTTGATGGCGATGTCTTCGGTGGGCAGTCCCAGCAGCGCGATCCGCCCGCCGTGGGTCATGTTGTCGATCATTTCCCGCAGCGCGCTGGCCCGTCCGGACATCTCCAGCCCGACGTCGAAGCCCTCGGTCAGGCGCAGTTGCTCCTGGGCCTCGGCCATCCGTTCATGGCTGACGTCAATGGTCATGTCCGCGCCCATCCGCTTGGCCAGGTCCAGCCGGGATGCGGAAATGTCCGTAATGGCGATGTTGCGGGCCCCGGCGTGGCGGGCAACGGCGATCGCCATGAGCCCGATCGGCCCGGCCCCCGTGATCAGCACGTCCTCGCCGACCAGCGGGAAGCTCAGGGCGGTGTGGACCGCGTTGCCGAACGGATCGAAAATGGCGCCGAGCTCCGGGGTGATGGACGGATCGCGGTGCACCCAGACGTTGGTCTCCGGAATCACCACGTACTCGGCGAAGGCCCCGTCCCGCTGGACCCCGACGCTGACGGTCCGGATGCACATCTGGCGCCGCCCGGCGCGGCAGTTGCGGCAGGTACCGCAGACAATATGCCCCTCGCCGGAGACCAGGTCCCCCATCTGGACGTCCCGGACCAGGCTGCCGGTTTCGACCACCTCGCCGTAGAACTCGTGCCCGGGGATCAGCGGCGTGGGAATGTTCTCCTGCGCCCACGGGTCCCACGCCTGGATGTGCAGGTCCGTCCCGCAGATTCCGGTGGTCACTACTTTGATCTTGACGTCGCCCTCGCCGGTTCGCGGCTCGGGACGGTCAACGAGCTCGAAGCCGGCCTGTGGCCCGGACTTGAACAGCGCCTTCACTGACACTTCCTTCCGATTCGGATTGCCGCGGCCCGTGGGCGGACCGGGATCGCCGGCCGCCTACGTGACCGCGGTCACGCAATGGAACCACTCTACTTAAGCGGTAGGACAGTTGGGACATTGAATCCGGTCGCGGCGTTGAACGGCGGCAAGCTAACGACGGCGGGTGGCGGCCGACGTCGTTAGTTATCAACATGGGGCGGTTGCCGCTAGTGATCGGGGCGTTTGGACGATAACTTGTCAGCAGGACTGCAGAGAAAGTGAGGCCGATGTGACCGAAGTGCTGGCGTACCCGGGTGTCCAGGTGCTGGGCGATGATCCGTATTCGGACGGGAACCTGGCGGATCCGTATCCACTGTTCGAGCGGATGCGTGCGGCCGGGCCGGCGGTTTACCTGCAGAAGTACAACGTGCTGGCGTTCGCCCGCTACGAGGAATGCCGGGATATCCTGGCGGACCACCAGACGTTCGTCAACGGTGCCGGTGTGGGGCCGAAGAACCTGCACAAGGAGCCGTCCTGGAAACCACAGGGCATCCTGGATTCGGACCCGCCGGTCCACACGCAGCTGCGCAAGGCTATGGCCTCGGTCATCTCGCCCAAGGGCACGCGTGTGTTGCGCGCCGGGTTCGAGGACTTCGCCGCGCAGCTGTTGCCGCAACTGCTGGAGCGCGGGGAGATCGACGGCATCCTAGACCTGGCGCAGGTCTATCCCCTCCGGGTGTTCGGCGATGCGGTGGGCATTCCGCGCGAAGGCCGGGCGGAAAACCTGATCAGCCAGGGTGCCATGAGTTTCAGCTACTTCGGCCCGGAGGACGAACGCCAGCAGCACTTCATCTCCCAGGGTGCCGGCACCTTCGAATGGGTCATGGACCACACGGCCCGCGCCAAGCTGGCACCCGGTGGCCTCGGCGCGCAGCTATGGGACCGCGCTCATGCCGGGGACATCAGTGCGGAGGCGGCGCCGCTGCTGGTCCGGGCGCTGCTCTCCGCGGGGCTGGATACCACCGTGATCGGTCTCGGCAACGCACTGAAGCTCCTGGCCGAGCACCCGGACGAGTGGGCCAAGCTCCGGCAGAATCCGCGGCTGGTGAAGTTCGCCATCGACGAGGTGCTCCGGTTCGATTCGCCGTTCCAGTCCTTCTTCCGCACCACCGGCGCCGACACGGTATTCCGCGGCATTCCGATTCCGGCCGGCACGAAGATTGTGCTTTTCCTCGGATCCGCCAACCGGGATACGGCGCAGTTCGGGCCGGACGCCGGCGAGTTCCGGATCGAGCGCGATGCGGCCAGCATGATCGCCTTCGGCAACGGCATCCACCGTTGCGTCGGCCAACCCATCACGCGGCTGGAAATGGAAGTGGTGCTCGGCTGGCTCGCCGAGCACGTGGAGCGCCTTGAGCTGGCCGGCGAGCCCGTGCCGTACCTGCACAACACGCTCAAGGGCTGGGACTCCCTCCCGCTGCGGCTCGTCCAGGCATGAGCGGACGCTACGGGCGGGACTGGCTTCACCATGGCGCTGCAGGCAGAGAACGACGGCGGAGTGCGGCTTGCGCCGTTGGATAGACTGTGAGGCACGCCACCTAATCTTCTTGAGCTGTCCTGAACCCTGAATCCCCGGTGGCCGAACTTAACGAGTGGAGCAATGGTGCATTCCCACGTCCGATCGACCGCAGGGCCCGTCCAGCAACAGGCCTACGCTGCCCACGAACTCCTCGACGATGCGGTCCGCAGGATGCCCCGCGCCGGCACCGCCACGCTGTCCGGCCTGCGGCAGGTAGTGCGCGAATCCTGGGAACGCTCCATGACGATGGTCCCGGACCCGGAAGACGCGCTGGCACGGGTGGACCTGGTGGACGAGGATCTGGAGGAGTACCGGCTGAGCCACCCGCTGGCGGCGATCATGCCCGTCATCCACCGCCTCCTGGTGTTGCCCAGCCATGACACGGGAATGCTGGTAGCGGTCGGCGACGAGAACGGCCGGCTGCTCTGGGTGGACGGGGATGCCAGGCTGAAGCGCCAGGCCGAGAAAATGACCTTCATCGCCGGCGCGGACTGGTCCGAAGGAACCGTGGGCACCAGCGCCCCGGGCACCGCACTGGCGCTGGGCCGCGGGGTGCAGATCTCCGGGGCCGAGCACTTCAGCCGCATTGTCCACCCGTGGAGCTGCACGGCCGTCCCGGTCCGCGATCCTGATTCGGGCGCCGTGCTCGGCGTCGTGGACATCACCGGCCGCGAGGAGGCTGTCGCGCCGCACACGCTCTCCCTGGTCCAGGCCACGGTCGCCGCGGCAGAGGCACAGCTGCGCATCGAACGCCTGCAGCGCGGGCAGGCACATCCCACAGCCACAGCCAAGCCGCTGCGCAAGGCTCAGGCCCCGGGACGGACCTCGCGGCCCCGGCTCTACAGCAACACGCTTTCCATCACCGGCCGGGAACAGGGCCAGCTAAGCCTGGAGGGCATCACGCTGGACCTGTCCCTGCGCCACACGGAGATCCTCACGCTGCTCGCCCTGCATCCGCGCGGTTTGACCGCCGACGCACTCGCCGACCTGCTCTATGCGGATGCCCAGAGCACCACCCTGCGGGCCGAAATGGTCCGGCTGCGCAAACTCATCGGCTCGGCCAACCCGAACGCGGTTCCGCAGTCCCGGCCGTACCGGCTGCCGCAGGAGCTGATCCTCGATGCCCGCCAGGTCCTCAACTACCTGCAGCGCGGTGCCCACCGCCTGGCCCTGAACATTTACCAAGGTGCCTTGCTGCCCAATTCGGAGGCCCCCGGCATCGTGCGCTTCCGCGAGGAGGTCAGTGCGAACCTCCGCGAGGCCGTGCTCAGCGATGCCTCCGCGGAAACGCTGCTGCGTTACCTGCAACTGCCGGAAGCAGAGTACGACGCCGAGGCCTGGCTCAGTGCCCTGCGCGTGCTGCCGGCGCGCTCGCCGAGGCGCACCGCCGTCGTCGCCCATCTTGAACGGCTCGAGGCCGAACTGCGCTGAGCCGTGGTAAGTTCCAGCGGTGGATAACGTCAGCCGCCCCTGGCCCGCGCTCTGGTCACTGGTCATCGGGTTCTTCATGATCCTGGTGGACACCACGATTGTCTCGGTGGCCAACCCTGCGATCATGTGCGGCCTGCAGACCGACATCAACTCGGTCATCTGGGTGACCAGTGCCTACCTGCTGGCCTATGCCGTTCCGCTGCTGATCACCGGCCGGCTCGGCGACCGCTTTGGGCCGAAGAACCTGTACTTGACCGGGCTCGTCCTATTCACGTCGGCGTCGGCCTGGTGCGGTTTCGCCAACGACATCCAGATGCTGATCCTGGCACGCGTCTTCCAAGGGGTCGGAGCCTCCATGATGACGCCGCAGACCATGGCCGTCATCACGCGGATCTTCCCGCCGGACCGGCGCGGAGCCGCGATGGGAATGTGGGGCGCGGTGGCCGGACTGGCCGCGCTGACTGGTCCCATCCTCGGCGGATTGCTGGTGGACTCGCTGGGCTGGGAGTGGATTTTCTTCGTCAACATCCCGGTGGGTCTGCTGGGCTTCCTGATGGCTTGGCGCTTTGTCCCTGCCCTGCCCACGCATACGCACACCTTTGATCTCGCCGGCGTGCTGCTCAGCGCCGCCGGAATGTTCCTGCTCGTCTTCGGCATCCAGCAAGGCGAAACCTACCACTGGTCAACGATCGCCGGGCCGATCACCGTCTGGAGCCTCATCCTCGCCGGGATCCTCTTCCTGGCCGGGTTCGTCGTGTGGCAGTCCCGGAACCGGAAGGAACCGCTGCTGCCCCTGAAGATTTTCCGGGACCGCAATTTCTCGTTGGCCAACGGCGGCATCACCACGGTCGGTTTCGCCGTCACCTGCATGTCCCTGCCGTTGATCTTCTTCTTCCAAAGCGTCCGCGGCCTCACCCCCACCCAGTCGGCGCTCATGCTCGCGCCCACCGCCATCATCTCCGCCGCGCTGGCGCCGCTGGTCGGCCAAACCATCGACAGGGTCAATCCAAAGTACTTCGCAACAGCGGGGCTGGTGTTCATGGCCAGCGGCCTTATCTGGTACGCCCTGCTCATGACACCGACGACGGCGGTGGGCCTGCTCCTGCTGCCCGCCGCGGTGCTGGGACTGGCCAACGCCTGCGTGTGGGGCCCCATGTCCACCACCGCCACCAGGAACCTGCGGCCGGCCGACGCCGGGGCCGGTTCCGGCGTTTACAACACCACCCGCCAAATCGGCGCGGTACTGGGCAGCGCCTCCATCGCGGCCCTGATGCAGGCCCGGCTCGCCGAGGAACTGCCGCGCGGTGCCACTGTTTCCGGCGCCCAGGCCGAGGCCGGCGCAGCGGTCCTGCCGGACTTCCTGCATGCAGGTTTTTCGACGGCGATGGCCCAGTCCCTCCTGCTGCCGGCGGCGGTGGCGCTGGCCGGTGCCGTAGTGACGCTCTTCTTCGCCCGGCCGCAGCCTGTCGCCGGCTGGGGAGAACCGGCAGCGGGAACGCCCGGTTCGGCGGCGGGACACCCGGCCGGGACCCCGCGCCGGCCGGAGTAACGGGCTCCCAGCGTCGTGGCAGCCCGCACCGCCAGTTACCGGCCGATCCACCGTGCAACCTTGGTGCAACGTTGCGCCGCCTAGGCTGTGGATCATGAGCGGGAGTCGACGATGACGCGCTCAAACCACGCTGAAGGAGTTAGCAATGACTGTTTACGCACAGCCAGGCCAGGATGGTTCGAAGGTCAGCTTCAAGCCGCGCTACGAGAACTGGATCGGCGGCGAATGGGTTGCCCCGGCCAAGGGCCAGTACTTCGAGAACATCTCCCCGGTGACCGGCAAGCCCTTTTGTGAAGTAGCCCGCGGCACCGCCGAAGACATCGATCTGGCCCTCGACGCAGCGCACAAGGCGGCCCCGGGCTGGGGCAAAGCCTCGGTGGCCGAGCGCGCCTCGGTGCTGAACCGGATTGCGGACCGGATCGAGGACAACCTTGAGATGCTCGCCGTCGCCGAGACCTGGGACAACGGCAAGGCCGTGCGCGAGACCCTCGCCGCCGACATCCCGCTGGCCGCGGACCACTTCCGCTACTTCGCCTCCGCCATCCGGGCGCAGGAAGGCCGGCTCTCCCAGCTCGACGATGACACCACCGCTTACCACTACCATGAGCCGCTCGGCGTGGTCGGCCAGATCATCCCCTGGAACTTCCCGATCCTGATGGCCGTCTGGAAGCTGGCCCCCGCGCTGGCGGCCGGAAACGCCGTCGTCCTTAAACCTGCGGAGCAGACTCCGGCGTCCATCCTGGTGCTGATGGAACTGCTCGCCGACATCCTGCCGCCCGGCGTGCTCAACGTGGTCAACGGCTTCGGCGTCGAGGCCGGCAAACCGCTGGCCTCGAGCCCGCGGATCCGCAAGATCGCGTTCACCGGCGAGACCACCACCGGCCGGCTGATCAGCCAGTACGCCAGCCAGAACCTGATTCCGGTCACGCTGGAACTCGGCGGCAAGAGCCCGAACATCTTCTTCTCCGACGTCGCGGCCGAAAACGACGCGTTCTACGACAAGGCACTCGAAGGCTTCACCCTCTTTGCCTTCAACCAGGGCGAGGTCTGCACCTGTCCTTCCCGCGCGCTGGTCCAGGGCTCCATCTACGACTCGTTCATGGCGGACGCGCTGGCCCGCACGGAGAAGATCATCCAGGGCAACCCGCTGGACACCGCCACCCAGATCGGCGCGCAGGCCTCCAACGACCAACTGGAAAAAATCCTCTCCTACATGGACATCGGCAAGCAGGAAGGCGCGAAGCTCCTCACCGGCGGCGAGCGGAACATCCTCGACGGCGACCTGGCCGAGGGCTACTACGTCAAGCCGACCATCTTCGAGGGCACCAACGACATGCGTATCTTCCAGGAGGAGATCTTCGGTCCGGTGGTCTCCGTCACCCGGTTCAACGACTACTCCGAGGCGCTTCAGATCGCCAACGACACGCTCTACGGCCTGGGCGCCGGCGTCTGGTCCCGCAACGGCAACGTGGCCTACCGCGCCGGCCGCGAAATCCAAGCCGGCCGGGTGTGGGTCAACAACTACCACGCCTACCCGGCCGGGGCAGCCTTCGGCGGCTACAAGTCCTCCGGCATCGGCCGCGAGAACCACACCATGATGCTCGACCACTACCAGCAGACCAAGAACTTGCTGGTCAGCTATGACGAGAACAAGCTCGGTTTCTTCTAAACATGGCCGACCTCGTCAATCTCGACGCTGCGGTAGCGATACCCGGGGAAGACTTCTCCCGGGTAGCGCTGACACCGGCCGCGGTGGAACTGCTGCAGAAGCTGTGGGGAATCCACGGGCCGCTCATGTTCCACCAGTCAGGCGGCTGCTGCGACGGCTCCTCGCCCATGTGCTATCCGGCCGGCGAGTTCATCACCGCCGAAGCGGATGTGCTGATGGGGGTCTTCGAGTTGCCCGAGTGCGGTTCGATCGACTTCTGGATGTCGCGGGAACAGTTCGCCTACTGGCAGCACACCCATCTGACGGTAGATGTGGTCGCCGGCCGCGGCAGCGGCTTCTCGGTGGAGGCTCCGGAAGGCAAACGGTTCCTGATCCGGTCTGCCCTGATCGACGCCGCGAACTGAGTTATTAACGGATTTACGGGCCGGACGGCGGCCGCGCCTCGCGGCGCGGCCGCCGTTCGGGCGCCTCCTGAACGGGGCTTTTCCGACTTTCAGCGAAGGTCTTTCCACCGGTCGGTTTTGGTGCTTCCATGATAGTGGGGGTAGCGGAAACCTACCTGGCAACGGAGCATGCTGTGGACGGCAAGTTGCGCGTGATTGTTCATTCGGCCTACTTGATCCGGCTCCCAGGGGATAGACGTTTCACAGCCCGGGCGTACGGAATGGCCCTGTCATGACCGGGTGGAGTGAAGAAAACACCGCCGGTTCTGCCGGCGAAGGCGCCGTGACCCTCCTGCAGGGAACGTCCTTCTGTATCTCCTTCGCCAACGGGGATATGAACCCGGAACGGCCGCACGGATTCTTCTACCGTGACACGCGGTTCATCTCAACCTGGTCCCTGTCCGTCAACGGCCGGCCGGTCGAGCCGCTGGAAGCCATCCTTTACGACCCTTACCGCGCCATCTTTATCGGCCGGGCCGAGCGGACGGACGGTCTCGCCGACAGCAATCTGCTGGTCGAGCGCCGGCGGAGCCTGAACCACGGGGTCCACGAGGATGTGACCGTCTCCAACCACTCCCGGGAACCGGCGGCCTGCCAGGTCCAGCTGACCATCGGCGCGGATTTCGCCGACCTGTTCGAGGTGAAAGCGGGATTAAAGGAGGTTGCCCACTCCCAGCCGGCCGAGCGGCACACGGACAACCTGATCATCGAATCCGAGGGGCTGCCGATCACCGCCAGAATAGTCGTGGCCGCTGAGGGCGCCGAGATTGCGGGAAACCACATCAGTTACAGCGTTGTGATCCCCCCACAGCAGACATGGACTGGATCATTCACGGCCCTGCCCGATATGGACCGGAACCGTTCCGTGGAAGACCTCGTCAACCCACGCCAGCAGGTGCATTCGACCCTGCCGGAGGAACGGCTGATGGAATGGCGCAGGAACGTTCCGCTGGCCCGGATGGAAAACAAGGACTTCGAAAAAGTGCTCGAACAGAGCCAGGCCGACCTAGGGTCCCTGCGCATTTTCGACCCGGATCATCCCGGCCGCGTTGTGGTGGCGGCAGGATCGCCATGGTTCATGGCGCTCTTCGGTAGGGATTCACTGCTGACATCCTTCATGACTCTGCCCCTTGATCCGTCACTGGCCCTCGGCACATTGCAGACCTTGGCCGAGCGGCAAGGCACCGAGGTGGACCCGCGCAGTGAGGAGCAGCCCGGAAAGATTCTCCACGAAGTCCGCTTCGGAGCCAGTGCCGGACAGCTGCTCGGCGGCGACAACGCTTACTACGGATCTGTCGACGCGACGCCGCTGTTCGTCACGCTGGCGGGCGAGCTGACCCGCTGGGGCTTCTGGCCCGAGGTCAAAGGATCCCTCCTGCCCGCCGTCGACAGGGCCCTGGATTGGATCACGCAGTACGGCGACATCGACGGCGACGGGTTCGTGGAGTACGCGAGGGCCACCGACAAGGGCCTGTTGAATCAGGGCTGGAAGGATTCCTGGGACGGGGTCAATTTCGCCGACGGTAGGCTCGCCTCGCCTCCGATCGCCTTGTGCGAGGTCCAGGGCTACGTCTATGCGGCCTACATCAGCCGGGCACTAATGGCACAGAGTGCCGGCGACGATGAGTTGGCGGCCCACTGGGGCTCCCGGGCGGCCGACCTGAAAACGGCATTCAACGACCGGTTCTGGCTCGAGGACCGCGGCTACTTCGCCATCGCCCTGGACCACGATAAGCGCCCGGTGGACTCCTGCGCTTCCAACATGGGGCACTGCCTATGGAGCGGGATCGTGGACAATGACAAGGCGCCGCTGGTGGCCCGGCGGCTGATGTCCCCCGAAATGTTCTGCGGCTGGGGCGTACGTACTTTGGGGTCGGATATGGGTGCCTACAACCCGGCCAGCTACCACAACGGATCCGTGTGGCCACATGACAACGCGCTCATCGCCGCCGGCCTGATGCGCTACGGCTTCATGGACGAGGCGACTCGTATTGCCCTGGCCCTGTTTAACGCGGCTACCCAGTTCGGCGGGCGGCTGCCGGAGCTGTTCTGCGGACTGGACCGGGAAACCTATCCGGTGCCGGTGGCCTATCCGACATCCTGCTCGCCGCAGGCCTGGGCCGCGGCCGCGCCCGTACATCTCATGCGGGTGCTGCTGAGGTTCGATCCGTGCATGACACACAACGGATTGTGGCTGGCACCGCAGATTCCGGCGGAGCTGGGACCTCTCCACGTCACCAACCTGCCGCTGGCAGGGGCCCGCATTTCCGTGACCGTGGCCGACGGCCAGACCCAGGTGGATGGCATTCCGGAATCCATCCAGCTGCACCGAAAACCGCGCAAGCCGCTGGCAGATCTGCTGGACGTCTACGTAACCAACACCGGGAACTAGCGCAGGAGCACCACATGCGCATCGGCATTGTCGCCCCACCATGGATCGCTGTCCCGCCGTGCGGCTACGGGGGCATCGAGGCCGTCATCGATTCCCTGGCCCGGGAGTTCATGTCCGCTGGCCATGAGGTCACTCTGGTGGCCGCCGAAGACAGCGGTTGCCCGGTACCGAAAGCTTGCGGACTGCCCGCGCGGCAGATCAGCACCTTGGGAGCGGCCGTGGACGAACTGACCCATGTGGTCCTGGCCCATGAGGCGTTGGACGGCGTCGATATCATCCACGACCATACGCTCGCCGGGCCTTTGTCGCGCCACCGGCCGCCGGGCATCCCGCTGGTTACCACCGCCCACGGCCCCTTGACGGGAGCGTTCCGCACTGTCTACCGCGCCATCGCAACCCACACGCCACTGATCGCCATCTCGCGGCATCAGGCGGTCTCGGCTCCTGAAGTTTCGGTCCGCCAGGTCATCCATCATGGCATCGACGCGTCCACTGTTCCGCTGGGAGACGGCGACGGCGGCTATGCATGTTTCCTCGGAAGGATGCATCCGGACAAAGGCCCCTTGCAGGCGATCGAGATAGCCCGCGAAGCCGGGGTTCCGCTGCGCATCGCCGCAAGGGTGATGGAAAACCAAGAGCGCGACTTTTTCGACGCCGCCATCAGGCCGCAGCTGAAGCCGCCCATCGAATTCCTGGGCGAGCTGACGGCCCCGGAGAAGTACGAGCTGCTGGGCAGCTCGATCGCCCTGCTGAACCCCATCCAGTGGCCCGAGCCCTTCGGCATGGTCATGATCGAAGCCATGGCCACGGGTACGCCGGTCATCGCCACCCTGCGCGGCTCCGCCCCGGAAATCATCGAGGACGGCGTAACGGGATTCCTGCGCCGCGGAAACCACCAGCTCGCCGCGGCACTACAGCAGGCGGATAGCCTGGACAGACGACGGTGCCGCCAGGTGACTGAGACCTATTTCAGCGCGGCACGCATGGCCGAGGAACATCTGCGGTTCTTCACCGACATCGTCGCGCAAGGCGTGCGTCGCGCCAGCAGCCCCATCGTGGTCGCCTGAAGCCAGCAAGCCCGCGGCGGGATTAGCCGTCGAGGACCTGGGACAGCACGTCCAGGCCCAGCTGCCGGAAGGCCGGGTTGTCATCGGAATGCGCCAGCAGCGCCGTCGCCATGACCAACGCCCAGCCGCGGGCCCGCTGCCAGGTACCGGTGGCGACGTCGCGGCGGGCGTTAAGGTGCTCCATGAACAACCGCCGGCCCTCTGCGTCGAAGACCAGCCAGGCGGCAGCCAGATCGGTGGCGGGATCCCCGGCGGTCAGATCGCCGAAGTCGATCACCGCTGCCAGCATCCCGCCCTGCGTGACGAGGTTGGCCGGGTGCAGGTCCCCATGCAGCCACAGCGCGGGTCCTTCCCACGGCGGCAGCGCGGCGAGGGTGCTCCAGAGCCGGTCCACCTCGCGGGCGCGGGGAACCAGTCCGCCTGCCAGGCGCCGCCGGACATGTTCGTCCCGCGTGTTCAGGGGCACGCCGCGGACGGGGTTGAAGGGGGCGTCTCCGGGAGCAGGCTGCTGGAGTCCGTCCACGAACCGGGCCAGTTCCGCCGCCCACGCCCGGCGGGCGGAAAGGGGCTGCGCAGCCGCCGTCGTTCCTTGAATCCACGGGGTGACGGACCAGGGCCAGGGGAAGAACGACGACGCCGTTCCGCACCGGACCGGGGTCGGCGTGAGCATGGCCAGGCCGCGGGTCAGTTGGGGCAGCCAGCGCTGTTCGTGTTCGATCAGGTGCGCGGCGGCCTCGCGCCGGGGCAGTCTGACCGCCAGGTTGCTGCCGAGGCGGAAGATTGCGTTGTCCCAGCCGTTGGCGGCGAGGCGCAGGGGCAGTCCGGCAAGGTCGGGGAACTGTTCGGTGAGCAGGCGCCGGACCAGCGGCTCGTTCAGGTCGATATCCGCGGCGGGCATGAGGGGCATTGGCCCATTTTCCATCCAGTAAGCAGATAACGCCCTTTCCGGGGTGTCGGAAGGGCGTTATCTGCTCACTCGATCAGGTGGGGGGGAAGGGAAGCGGGCGCTAGCCTTGGACGCCGAGGCGCTCGAAGATCAGCTCGCGCACGCGGCCGGCGTCGGCCTGGCCGCGAGTGGCCTTCATGACACCGCCGACAATCGCGCCGGCTGCCTGGACTTTACCGCCGCGGATCTTCTCTGCGACATCCGGCTGGGCGGCCAGAGCGGCGTCGATTGCCTCGAGCAGCGGGCCGTCGTCGGACACCACGGCCAGGCCGCGCTTTTCGATGACCTCTTCCGGTGTGCCCTCGCCGGCGAGGACACCGTCGAGCACCTGGCGGGAGAGCTTGTCATTGATCTTGCCGGCCTGGACCAGCTTGTCCAGTTCCACGATCAGCTCGGGCGTGACGCCGACATCCACCGGATCCACTTCGGCTTCCTTGGCGCGGCGCGAGACCTCGCCCATCCACCATTTGCGGGCCACGGCGGCGGAGGCACCGGCGGCAATGGTCTCTTCGATGGCGTCCATGACGCCGGCGTTGACCACGTCGCGGAACTCCGCGTCCGAGTAGCCCCAGTCCGTCTTCAGGCGCTTGCGGCGCTCGGCCGGCGGCTCGGGCAGCTGGGCGCGCAGTTCCTCGATCCACTCTTCGGTGGTCACCACGGGCAGCAGATCCGGCTCCGGAAAGTACCGGTAGTCGTCGGCGTCGGACTTGGGCCGGCCCGAGGTGGTGGAGCGGGTGTCCTCGTGCCAGTGGCGGGTCTCCTGGACAACCTTCTCACCCGAGTCCAGCACGGCGGCGTGGCGCTGGATCTCGAAGCGCACGGCACGTTCGACGGCGCGCAGCGAGTTCACGTTCTTGGTCTCCGAACGCGTGCCGAACTTTTCCTGGCCGTACGGGCGGAGCGAGACGTTGGCGTCGCAGCGCACATTGCCGCGTTCCATCTTGGCGTCGGAAACGCCCAGGTTCTTGACGATCTCGCGGATGGCGGCCACGTAGGCCTTGGCCAGTTCGGGGGCCCGGGAGCCGGCACCCTCGATCGGCTTGGTCACGATTTCCACCAGCGGCACGCCGGCGCGGTTGTAGTCCACCAGGGAGAAATCCGCGCCCTGGATGCGTCCGGTGGCGCCGCCCATGTGGGTCAGTTTGCCGGCGTCCTCTTCCATGTGGGCGCGCTCGATCTCCACGGTGAAGACCGTGCCGTCTTCGAGTTCGATGTCGATGGAGCCGTCGAAAGCGATCGGATCCTCGTACTGCGAGGTCTGGAAGTTCTTGGGCGTGTCCGGGTAGAAGTACTGCTTCCGGGCAAAAGTGCAGGACGGGGCGATCTTGCAGCCCAGCGCCAGGCCGATCTTGATGGAGGACTCCACGGCCGCCTTGTTGACCGTCGGCAGCACGCCGGGCAGGCCCAGGTCCACCGGGGTGATGGCCGTGTTGGGCTCATCGCCGAACACGTTGGGCGCCGAGGAGAACATCTTGGTCTTGGTGTTGAGCTCCACGTGGACCTCGAAACCGAGCACCGGATCGTACTTCTCCATTGCCTCTTCGAAGGACAGGATCTCTTCCGTGACAGCAGACATTATTTGGCTCCTGAAGTGGTTTCGGCGCCGCTGAGCTGGCGAAGGTCGGGGGCCTGGGACAGCAGCGGGCCGCCCCACTTTTCCTCAAGCAAGGTTTCCAGCACGTGGCCGGCGCGGTACAGGCGGGCGTCCTCGCGGGCGGGGGCCAGGAACTGGATGCCCACCGGCAGGCCGTCGGCCAGGCCGCCCGGAATGGAGATGCCCGGGATGCCGGCCAGGTTGGCCGGAATGGTGGCAACGTCGTTCAGGTACATGGCCAGCGGATCGTTCAGCTTCTCCCCTAGCTTGAAGGCCGGGACCGGGGAAGTCGGGGAGATCAGCACGTCGGCCTGGGCGAACGCGGCGTCGAAGTCCCGCTGGATCAGGGTGCGGACCTTTTGCGCCGAGCCGTAGTAGGCGTCGTAGTACCCGGCGGACAGGGCGTAGGTGCCCAGGATAATGCGGCGCTTGACCTCGTCGCCGAAGCCGGCGGCACGGGTGGCGCCCATGACACGCTCGATGGTGAGCGGGCTCTCGGCCGGCAGTACCCGGTGGCCGAACCGCACGCCGTCGTACTTTGCCAGGTTGGAGGAGGCCTCCGAGGGCATGATCAGGTAGTAGGCGCCCAGGGCGTACTTGAAGTTCGGGCAGGAGACCTCGACGATCTCGGCGCCGGCGTCGCGCAGCAGGTCCAGCGACTCGTGGAAGCGGGCCAGCACGCCCTCGTCGTAGCCCTCGCCCTGCAGCTCGTTGATGACGCCGATCCTCATGCCGGCAACGTTTCCGGTCTTCGCGGCCTCGACCAGCGAGCCCACCGGATCGGTCAGCGAGGTGGAGTCATGCGGGTCGTGGCCGCCGATGACCTCGTGCAGCAGCGCCGAGTCCAGCACCGTGCGCGAAACCGGGCCGATCTGGTCCAGCGAGGAGGCCATGGCGATGGCACCATAGCGGGAAACGCCGCCGTAGGTCGGCTTCACGCCCACCGAACCGGTGACCGCGGCTGGCTGGCGGATGGAGCCGCCGGTGTCCGTGCCCAGCGCGAGCGGGGCTTCGAAAGCGGCGACGGCGGCCGCGGAGCCACCGCCGGAACCGCCAGGAATGCGGCTCAGGTCCCACGGGTTGCGGGTGGGTCCGTAGGCGGAGTGCTCGGTGGAGGAACCCATCGCGAACTCGTCCAGGTTGGTCTTGCCCAGCATCGGCATCCGCGCGGCACGGATCTTCTTGATCACCGTGGCGTCGTACGGGCTCATCCAGCCCTCGAGCATCTTCGAGCCGGCCGTGGTGGGCTGGCCGACAGTGACGATCAGGTCCTTGATGGCAATGGGCACACCGGCCAGCGCCGGCAGGTCCTCGCCGGCGGCGCGGGCCTTGTCCACATCCGCGGCGACGGCCAGCGCTTCCTCGGTGTTGACGTGCAGGAAGGCGTTGATGTTGCCGTCCACTTCGGCGATGCGGTCCAGGTGCGCCTGCGTGACCTCCACGGAGGTGACTTCCTTGGCGGCCAGCATCTCCGCCAGCCGGGCAGCGCTGTGTCGGGTCAGTTCACTCATGTCTTTACTCCTCGTCCAGAATGGCGGGGACCTTGAAGCGGCCGTCGGCCGAATCCGGTGCACCGGAGAGCGCTTGCTCCTGGGTCAGGGTCTCGCCGACAACGTCCTCACGGAACACGTTGGCCAGCGGGATGGGGTGCGAAGTGGCGGGCACATCGGGCCCCGCTGCTTCCTGGACGGATTTGATCGAGTCAACGATGACATCGAGTTCGCCGGCCATCTTGTCCAGCTCTCCTGCGGTCATCTCAATGTGGGCCAGCCGCGCCAGGTGCGCCACGGCCTCACGATTGATCTCAGACATGAGTCTCCTACGCGAATGGATTGGGTTTTCTAGAAACAGTCTACTTCTTGGCCCGGTGCTCAGGATTCCAGTGTCTTGACGAACACGAACAGCCCGGTGTCCTCATGCTTCCAGTCCCGCTCGCGGATCCGCTCGAAGCCCAGCGATTCGTACAGCCTGTGCGCGTTGGTCATATTTTCAATACTGGTGAGGCTGACCGAGTGGACGCCCTCCACCGCGCGGGCGTAATCGACAATGGCCTCCACCATGGCCCGGCCGATCCCGGCGCGCTGGATCGCCGGATCCACCGCCAGCATGCGGAACTCCAGCTCCCCGGCACGCGCAATGTCCGAGTACTCCTGCCCCTCCAGAGTCAGCGCCACGGAGCCGGCAACCTTGCCGTCCAGCTCGGCGACCCAGACGATGGCGTGCTTGGCGCGGTGGGCAACATCACCGAGCATGTCCAGGTAGCCGTCGCCCTCGGCAATGTGCCCGCCGTGGACGTAGGCCTCCCGCGTGATCCGGGCAACGTCGTCGTAATCGGCTTCGGTGGCCGGGCGGATGGTGATGCTCATCAGGTAATGCAGTCCTCAAAGGTCAATTAGAAGTACGACGGCGGCGGCCGCCTATCAATTCTGCCTCACCACTGGCGGTGGCCGGCTACCGGAGTGGTTCAGGCCACTGTGCCCGCGGGGCCAGCTGCGGGGCAATGCGTTGTTCCAGCGCGGCGATGGCTTCCTCGGGCAGGGCGAGCAGGCCGTCCAGCTCCTTGCACGCCCGCAGGTAGGCCAGTTGGCGTTCGGCTCCCGTGGCCGCCTCGTCGACGGCAAGCGTCAGCAGCCTTCTGGCGGTATTGAGCCGCTGGCGTTCTGGCCCGCTGAAATGCTGGTCCTTGATCCGCCGGGCCTCGCGTTCGGCGATCTCGAAAGCCAGCTCGAAGGCGCGGACGGCGTCGCGGTATTCCAGCAGCCGCGCGTCGGTAGTAATATCGGCCGCGCTGCCGGGCCGCAATGCGTCGGCTACGCGTTTGGCGCGCAGGAAGTCCACGGTCAGGGGCTCGCGCACGTCGGACATCATCGGGTAGTCGATCAGCTTGCCGACATCCAGCTCGTACTCCAGCCAGCGGGCGTTGACTCTGTCATGGTCCGCCATCAGGGCTTCGATGTCACTGAGGCGCTGCGCCTCCCAGGCCTTGACCTGCCGGCGCCGCTCCATTTCCGCGCGCGCTTCCGCCTGCCGGCGTTCGGTTTTCCTGCGGTGGCGCTTCCTGCTGTGGGAAAACTTTTGGCCCGCGCCGGAAAAGACGGCAAATCCAACCCAGATCAGCCACCAGGGGAAGCCATCGGCGAAGAGCTCATTCACGGCCGCTCACCCTTCCATCGTGCCACCCGGCTCCCGACTGCTCAATGGCTCTGCGGATGAGATGTGTTCACGGGCGGGCGGTAGCCGCCCGCTGTTACCGGAACTATCAGCGGGCGCGTCGGTAGGCGCTGCCGTCCCGCTCACGGTCCAGATACCCGTAGTCCACCAGGGCGCGCCGGAGCAGGGGCACGTCATCGGTGAAAGCCGCGAGTTTCGCATTCAGCTGCTTCTCCGTCAGTGTCGCATCAGGTTCGAGGATCTGCGGGATCAGGAACTCGAACAGCTTCAGGCGGTCCGTCGCCCGACTGGGCAGCCCCTCGATCCGGCCCGCCAGGAGGAAGCGTTCCGCGCCTTCCGGCTCCGGACGCCGGGCACCGGCCAGCGCTGCCTTGAAGGCGTGCTCGTTCACCACGAGCCGGCCGCCGTCGTCGTACAGCAAGGAGGAATCCAGCAGCTTTCGCCGTTCCTTGGCCGAAAGGGCAGGTTCCTGGCCCAAGACGAACGCGGCATAGAGCTCCCGCAGCCTCGAACTGGCCAGCGTGGCCAGGATGGCCTGCCAGCTGACCGGCTTATCGGACTGCTGGTCACGGTCCATGTCATCCCTCCCTTTCGGCTCAGCCTGCCCTGCGATTCAGCTCTCGACAGCACCTTCCGGACCGGATTCAGCTGAGCCGGTTGCCGCCGGGTCGACCGTAGCTGGATCAGGCCCGTTTTCCAGCAGTTTGACGAAGCCGTCCTCGTCCAGCACGTGCAGGCCCAGCTGCTCGGCCTTGTCCAGCTTGGACCCGGCGCTCTCCCCCGCGACCACGTAGTCCGTCTTTTTGGACACGGAGCCGGAGGCCTTGCCGCCGCGGCTGATGATGGCTTCCTTGGCCTCGTCCCGGCTGAAGTTTTCCAGCGAGCCGGTGACCACAATGGTCAGCCCCTCCAAGGTCCGGGGCTTGCTCTCGTCAATCTCGTCCGCCATCCGCACGCCGGCCGCGGCCCAGGTGTCCACGATCTCGCGGTGCCAGTCCACCTCGAACCATTCGATGAGGGCGCGGGCGATGATCGGTCCCACCCCGTCCACGTCAGCGAGCTGCTCTTCCGACGCCGCACGGACGGCTTCCATGGAGCCGAATGCCGTCGCCAGCGCGCGCGCGGCAGTGGGCCCTACGTGCCGGATGGACAGGGCCACAAGGACCCGCCACAGCGGCTGGCCCTTGGCCTTTTCCAGCTCGGTGAAAAGCTTGCGCGTGTTGGCGCTCGGTTCCGAAGGCTTCTTGGGCGTCCCCTTCGTGTAGAAGTAGGGCACCAGTTCAATTTCGCCGGTGGCCACGCCTTTGGACTTCTTCTCGCGGGCGATCCTCACATCCGCGAGCATCTCCGGGGTGAGGTCGAAGACGTTGGCCTCGGTGGTCAGCGGCGGCTGCTCCGGTTCGGCCGGCTGGGTGAGGGCGATCGCCGCTTCCCAGCCGAGCGCCTCGATATCGAACGCGCCGCGCCCGGCAAGATGGAAGACCCGCTCGCGCAGCTGCGAGGGGCAGGACCGCGCGTTGGGGCAGCGGATGTCGACGTCGCCTTCTTTGGCCGGCGCCAGCGGAGTGCCGCAGGACGGGCATTCGGTGGGCATCACGAATTCGCGTTCGGAGCCGTCCCGCAGCGCCACCACCGGTCCCACGATTTCCGGAATCACGTCGCCGGCCTTGCGCAGCACCACGGTGTCCCCGATCAGCACGCCCTTGGCCTTCACCACGTCCTGGTTGTGAAGGGTGGCCATCTCCACGGTGGAGCCGGCCACCTTCACCGGCTCCATCACTCCGTACGGCGTCACCCGGCCGGTGCGGCCCACGTTGACCCGGATATCCAGCAGTTTGGTGTGAACTTCCTCCGGCGGGTACTTGTAGGCCACGGCCCAGCGCGGTACCCGTGACGTGTGGCCCAGGCCCCGCTGCAGCCCGAAGTCGTCGACCTTGATGACAATCCCGTCGATCTCGTGCAGCAGGTCATGCCGGTGATCGCCGAAATGCTGGATGAACTCCAACACTTCCTCGTAGCTGTCCAGCACCTTGAAGTAGGGGCTGGTGGGCAGCCCCCACTCCTTCAGCAGCGCGTACGTCTCCGACTGGCTGCCCGCGGACAGGCCCTCGCGGGCGCCGATACCGTGGACAAACATGCTCAGCGGCCGCTGCGCGGTCAGGGCGGGATCCTTCTGCCGCAGGGATCCGGCGGCGGCGTTGCGCGGATTGGCGAAGGGCGCCTTGCCGGCCTCCACCATTTTTTCGTTCAGCTCCAGGAACCCCTTGGAGGGGATAAAGACCTCGCCGCGGATCTCAACTTCGGCGGGCAGGTTCTTGCCCTTCAGCCGGCGCGGGATGTCCTTGAGGGTCAGCGCGTTGTGGGTAATGTCCTCGCCGGTGTGGCCATCGCCGCGGGTGGCCGCCCGGACCAGCTCGCCGTCGCGGTAGAGCAGGTTGACGGCCAGCCCGTCGATCTTGACCTCGGTGAGCCACTTCAGGTCCTGCGCGCGGCCAAGTTTTTCCACGGACGACGACGCCCTGCTGATCCAGACCTGAAGCTCATCGAGGGAGAATACGTCCTCCAGCGAGTACATCCGCTGCAGGTGCTGCACCGGGGTGAAGGCCGCGGACACTTCGCCGCCGACCTCCTGCGTGGGCGAATCGTTGGCCACCATCTCCGGGTGCAGCGCTTCGATTTCTTCCAGCCGGCGGTAGAGCCTGTCGAACTCGGCGTCGGATACCAGCGGGGCATCATCGTTGTAGTACGCGTAGCGGTAGCGCCGGACGTCCTCCGTCAGCTGCTCGTACTCGTCCCGGAGGGCGTCACTGGGGATTTCATTGGCCTGCGCTTCCACTTTGCTCACGGAACTATCTTGCCCTAAAGCGCGTGCCGTCGCCGGGAACCGGCGCATTCATCCGGTCAGTCTTCAGGATCCCGCTGCGTCTCCAGCAGCGGCAGATCCGCAGCGGTGACCAGGTGCGAGGTGACCGCATGTTCCACCAGCCGTGCCCGCCGGTTGGTGGCCAGCTTCCCGCCGCCTCCCCGGAGTCCGGCCACGCCCACCCGGTCCAGCTTGTCGCAGACGTTGTCCAGCTTGCGGTTGAACTTGGTCAGCGGCCAGCCCAGCCTGGCCGCTGCCTGAGAGGAAGACGGGATGGAGCTCAGGCCGGTACCGTCGCGCTTGAGCATGGGCTCGGCCAGCGCCAGGATCAGCGCCTTCTGCGAATCCGTGAAGATCACCGGGCCGATGGTCGTCTCCCCCACGGAGTCATGGTCCCGGGCTTCCTGCCGGAAAGACGGCGTTTTGACGTGCACCGAGAGCTCATAGGTGGTCGGTCCGGCGGTAAAGACCACGTTGGTCTGCCTGAAGACCATGGGAATCCGTGCCCCGGGCGCCAGCCAGGCCTGCATCCCGCCGCTGGTGTCGGCGATCGTGGCCGAGATCATCGAGCCGACGTTGGCCAGCCACCAGATGTTCTCGTACCGGCAGATCTCCAGAAACTTCCGGTGCAGGTATGGATTGTCGTCGATTTCCAGGTCACCTTCGCGGCCGATCCTGAATACGTCGTCGTCCCCCGCGTCGTACCATTCACCGCAGAACTCGATGCTGATTTCGGCCACTGCAGGTCCCCCTTTTGGTCGCTCGTTTGATCGTGCAACGTTCAACAGCCGCTGAGCCGGCCGTGGGCACGATGTTGTTTGCTTCTAGGTTAGTCGGCGCAACCGCGGACCGGGTCCGATGACTTTCCGTTGGCCCGCAGCACTACCACCTCGATGCAGGTCCTGTCGTTCTCGGCCAGCGGGATGCTCACGCCCGGATCCGGTGTCCGCTGCGGCTCGCCCTTGCCCAGGGCGGTCACCGGCGTCCAGATGAACAGGTCGCCGTCGCGCTTGTCTGGATTGGTCCAGGAGAAGACGGCCTCGTCCCCGTCCACTTTGCCCGCCAGTTCTTCCGGCGCCACCACGTTCCCGGACAGGCCCTCGATTGCGTTCGACGGCGGCTGGCTGACCGGCGGCTGCGACTCGGCCGCTTCCGGTTCCGGCGCCGTGACCACCAGCACGGCTGCCACGGCCAGGACAACCACCGCGGCGGCTCCGCCGATGATCCCAACCAGATTCTTCCGGCTCCGAGGTACGACGGCGGTGTCCCCGCCTTCGTGGTGAGTCTCACCAAAGCTGACTGTGGGCTGGGTGGCGGATCCGCCGTCGTACGCAGTGTTCTCCACGCCGGGAGGCGGCGACGGAACCCAGCCGCCGGCCTGGCCGCTGTGGCTGGTACCGGAGGTCTGCTCCGTACCTTGGAGGGATGGTGGCCGCAGGACGGTCCGGTCATCGGCAGGGTGCACGGCGTTGGTGCGCTCGGGGAAGCGTGGGCGGAAAAATGTGGGCGAATTGGTCGTCGCGGCCGGGTCGATCGAGACCACCTGGCGCACCCGGGTGGCTTCCCCGCCGTCGTCCTGCGGCAGGTCATCCCCCGGGCGGGCTTCCTCAAGCACTTCGAAGGGCGTGACCGAAAGATTCAGCTCCGCCTGGATCCGCTGCAGCGCCAGCGCAAAGGCGTGGGCCGTGGGGAACCGGGAGGACGGAGCCTTGGCCATGGCCGTCGCAAGCGCCTGTTCGAGGGATTCGGGCACGTCGGCACGGCGCAGCGGCGGCACCGGCGACGTGGCGATCCGGTTCATCAGTTCCCGCTGGGAGTTGTCGCCGCCGGGCCGGACGAAGGGCGAGCGGCCGGCCAGCAGGGTGTAGAGGGTGGCGCCGAGGGCCCAGATGTCGATCTTGATGCCGTCAGCACCCTCGCCCTGGAAGGCTTCGGGCGGGGACCACGGGATGGACATGCCGGCGTCGTCGTCGATGCTGTCGGTGGTGCCGGAGATGCCGAAGTCGGTCAGCGCGGGCCGGTTGTAGTCCGTGACCAGGATGTTTGCCGGCTTGATGTCCCGGTGCACAATCCCGGCCCGGTGGGCGGTTTCCACCGCGGAGGCCACCTGGATGCCGAGCGAGAGCACTTCATCTACACCGAGCGGGCCGCCGCGGTAGCGCACGTCCAGGCTCGGGCGCGAGCAGTACTCCATGGCCAGGTAGGAGTGGCCGCTGCCGGTAATGTCCGCCTCGTAAATAGTCACGATGAACGGGTGGGTGGACAGCTGCGCCATCAGGTTCGCCTCGGACTCGAAGCGGCGGCGCGCGCCTTGGGTCTTCAGGTCGGCGACAAGGACCTTGACGGCGACCTTGCGCTTGGGCCGGTCCTGTTCGTAGAGATAGACGTCGGAGAACCCGCCGGACCCGAGCAGGCTGACGTACCGGTAGCCCTCGATCGCGGGCGGTGGTGCGGGGGGACGCTTGGAACTCACGGCAGGTCCTCGAACCGCAGCGAGATGCCGTCGCCCAGGTCGGCGATGTCGCCGTCAAGCAAGATCATGGACTCGCCCTGTCCCAGCCGCCGCGGCGGCTGGCCTTCGCGGATCAGCATGGTGCCGTTGGTCGCTTTCAGATCGCACAGCATGACATGCCAGCCTTCCAGCCGCACCTCCAGATGTGAACGCGAAATGTCGCCGCTGACGCTGCGCACCTGAACCAGGCGCGGCATGCCGTTGCCCTGCACGCGCGAGGCCGAGGGCTGGCGGCCGACGATCACCGGGCGGTCCAGCTCGATGACTTCCCCAGTGGAGAGCCGCATCCTGCCCAGGCTGGGACGCTGCACCTGGCTGGCATCGTCGGCCAGTCCGGCGGCGCAGATGCTGCAGTTGGAACTGGTGGGCGGGTTGGCATGCCCCTGCGGGCAGACTCGTGCCAGCACCATCGGGCCGGTGGCCGGCCGCTGTGCCGGATCCGGAACTGAAGCGGACGCGGTTTTGGGCGCCTGCGGCAGGTCGCGGCGCAGAAGAGTCTGCCCGTCATGGTCGCCCTCGGGTGTCTCGGGTGCCTCGGCTGTTCGGTCCACCTGGTTCACCGCGGGCAGATCCTGGGCAGCTTCAGCCGCAGCTGATTCGGCAGCCCGGGCCCGGGCGGAGGCCGACGGCGTCAGCCATGGCACGGAATCGATCAGGCTTGTCGGAGCGGACAGCTTTGCCGGGCCGGGCAGGTTGGCGCGCTGGGCCTTGGTATGAATGACCGTGTCTTCGAAGTCTTCCGCCTCATCCAGGTCATCAGGATTGTAGATGCCGGTGACTTCGATGCCCTCCGGAACGTTGAGTTCCTCGTGCCTCGACTTCGGTACGGCAGGTGCAGCCGGTTCGGGTCGGCCTGGCGAGGGGTCAGCCGGACCGGCTGCTGTATCCATACCGATGCGGATGCCGCCCAACTGGACGATGCCTTCGGCCAGCGGAAGCCAGCGGCCCTCGCCGTCGCGCCCGTCATTGATCACGAGGTCAAACAGCTCCTGGGCAGGCAGCAGGCGCTCCGTCCAGGTGGTGACGCCCTCGCCGGAAAGTTCTGCCGAGGTCCCCACGCCGTCGCTATTGAGGACCACGTCGCCGCGCAGGATCGCATGCAACTTGGCTTGGAAGGACACGATGGCGAACTGCGGTATGGAAGCCAGGTCCATGCCATAGCCGCTCACCACGGCACCGAGCACGGACTCCGCCGACGGTTGCGCACCTAGGACATCCCAGACGGCCATGATCACATCTTCGCGGATGCTCTGTTCCAGCAGCACAATGGTGCCACCCCGGACCAGCCCGAGCCATGGGCCCGGGCAGTAGGTAATTGCTGCCATCAGATCTGCTCCTGCTGACCCGCCGGCCCGGATCCGCCGGGCTCCAGCCGCGGCAACGTATCCGTATCTTCTTCCTCGGTACGCGGCGCGGTAGCTGCCTGCGCGGCGTCCTGCGCCAGGTCGGCGGCATCGACGACGATCGCGGTGATGTTGTCCCGACCGCCCGAGCACAGCGCCGCCTGGATCAGCGCCTGGACAGCATCCTGCGGGCGGGTGGTAGAGCTGAGGATGGCATGGATGTGCTCGTCGCTGACTTCTGAGGTGAGGCCGTCGGAACAAATCAGCATGCGGTCCCCGGGCTCAACCGGAAGCATCCAGAAGTCGGGTTCGGAATCATCGCCGGTCCCCAGCGCGCGGGTCACCACGTGGCGGCGAGGATGGACCAGCGCTTCCTGGGCGGTGATCCGGCCGGCCTCCAGCAGTTCCTGGACTTCCGAGTGGTCAACGCTGATCTGTTCCATCCTGCCCTGGTTGAGCCGGTAGGTCCGCGAATCACCCACGTTGAACACCAGCCAGTACGGCACACCGCGTTCCGCCACCAGCGCCGCGCCGGTGACCGTGGTCCCGGCCCGCGAGCCCGCAGCTGCCCGGATCCGCCGGTCGGCATCGGCAATGAGTTGCTGAAGCTCGGCCGCTCCCAGCTCATGGCGGCGGACGTAGTCCGTCATCGTCTCCACACAGATCCGGCTGGCAACTTCGCCTGCCTCGTGGCCGCCCATGCCGTCGGCCACGGCGAACAGCGGCGACGCAGTGGTGAAGGAGTCCTCGTTGAGCTCACGCCGCAGTCCACGGTCCGTGCCCGATCCGACTGTGAGCCTGATGTTGTCGATGTGGCTCGGTTTGTCCTGGGTCATGCCTGACCAATGACGAAGCTTCGGTCGCCGAACTCCACGGTTGCTCCTGACTTGGCCGCTACCGGTGCACCGGGGACAAGCTGCTGGCGCACGCCATCCGATCCGGTCACGGCGGTGCCGTTGGTTGAATTGCGGTCATTGACCCAGACGGTGCCGCCCTCGACGCGCAGTTCCAGATGCGTCTTGGAAACGGAACGGTCCAGATCGGCGAAGTCGATCAGCTGGTCCACTTCTTCTCCTGCCGCGGCGGCCGGATTCCGGCCGATCAGCGCGCTGGATCCGATGGCGACCTCGCGGCCGTCGTCGAAGCGGATGTTGAGGCCGGCCGGTTCCTGCCCGGAACCGGCTACGTCTGTGGGGGCGGGTGCGGCTTCGCGGATGCGGGTGAATGCGAACTCGTCGTCGACGTGCGACGGCGGTGCTTGCGTGGGCGCGGAGCTTCCAGGCGCACTTTCGGGTGCACCTGGAGCGGCGGGCGCCGCGGCGACGGGCGCAGCATGCGTATCCTGCACGGCAGGCATATCCGCAGGAGTGCCGGCGGGACTGCTGACTGCGGGAGTGCCGCTGGGGGTGCTGCCTGCCGGAGTGCCGGCGGGGGTGCTGACTGCGGGAGGGCCGCTGAAGCCCGGGATGCCGGAGATAATGCCGCCCGAACGGGCAGCATTGTCGTCAAAGCGCGGCGACTGCGGACTCGGTTCAGAACCGGGACCACCGGCCGGGGCACCGACAAAACTCGGCTGCGGAACGCCCGCCTGCCCATCTTCCGGCGTGAAGGTGCTGTGGCCGTAGAGGCCGCCGGTGGTCAGCGGGTCGCGGCCGGCATTCACGTCCAGGGCCAGGGTCTTGGCCACCTTGTCGTGCCACCCCTGCCGCTGGTGGTTGGCGTCCCAGAGGTTGGAAATAACCACGATGACGGCTCCGACAACCGGGACCAGTCCGCCGACTGCGATGATCAGGCCGCGGATGAAGATGGCCGCCCAGCCGGGGGCGTTGCCGTCCTCGTTCGCCGTCCGCAGGCCAAGCAGGACGTTGCCCGGGGTCTTGCCCGTCCGCGCTTCCCAGCCCCACTTCCAGATGCCGTAGGCCAGGGCCAGCAGCGAGGTAATGCCCAGCCAGAGGAACAGGCCCGCGGCAGCAGAGGCCGTTGCCTCTTCAAAGCCGGAACCGGCTGCACCCAGCAGCCCGGCCATGCCGACCCCGTAGCCGATGCCCACCAGCACGGCGGGAGGGAGTTTATCGATCAGCCACGCGCCGACCCGCTTGCCAGCAGAGGCGCTGACGAGGTTCAGTCTTGCTGCCACGTATGGCTCACTCCCTTGTGTTGTTCCTCGGTGGGTGACTCTACTTTACGGTTTGTGCTCTCGGCGTTGCCCAAGGACCGGCCGGACACGCCCTTGCCGAACTTTTGTGACAGCCGGAAGCGCGCCTCGGCCACCAGCGAGCGGGGCGAGAACCGCGCCCGCTGGCGTTTCCAGAAGCCCACCGACGAGCCGATTTCGTCCAGCGACTTCTCCACCATGTCCCAGTACTCGCGCACCTGCACCTCGGTGGGCTCCACGCCGCCGAACACGGCCGCGTCCGCCCGGTGCGCCAGCGCCGTCGTCGTGCCGGAGGCCGCGGGGAACGCGTTCGCCAGCTCCGAGGCATGCTCGCGCCGGGTCGCCTTGGCATTGGCGCTGGCGCCCATGTCCGTGGCCAGCGACATGACCTCGCTCCAGCCGCCGCTGACCCGGGTGCTCGGCAGGCCTTCGGCGGCGCGGCGTTTGCGCCGGCGCAGCTTCAGCCAGGCGATCAGCAGCAGTGGGATCAGCAGGATCACCAGCGGAATCGTGGCCACACCGATCGCGCTGATCAGCCAGCCCCACTGCTCCCAGAAGCCCTTCTCGTTCTGCTCGGCGTCCTGCGGTTCCGGCGCGGAATCCGGCGGCAGCTCGGCCGGTTCCTGCGGCGGTGGCGGCGGCTGGAGCACTTGCGGCTTCGGCGTCGACTTCGGCTGCTGCTGCGGCGGGGTCGGCTCGTTGTCCTTGTCCGGAGTCGGGTCGAAGGCCACCCAGCCGGCGTTGGTGAACGCGATCTCCACCCAGGCATGGACGTCCTTGCCCTTGATCTCCACCGGTTGCCCGGCGGTGCGCTCGATGCTCGGGTCCGGATAGAAACCCATCACCACGCGCGCGGGAATGCCCAGGTGGCGGGCCATCAGCGCCATCGCCACCGCGTACTGCTCGTCGTCGCCAATCATCTGCTCGGCGTCCAGCAGCGTGGTCATGCGGCTGGCGCTATGCCCGGAGAGGCTGCGCGCCTCGTCCTCCTTGCCGTTGGAGAAGAAGCCGTTTTCGTGCAGGCTCCGCTCCAGCTGGCGGACCTGCTCGATCGGCACGGTTTCGTCGCCCACCAGTTCGCTGGCCTTGGTCCCGATGATGTTGGGCACCTGCTCCGGTTCGGGCAGGTTCAGCGGGGCGAAGTCGAACTGGGCCAGCTGCCCGTCCTCGGGCTTGGCCGGGAAGGACACGTTGACCGAGTAGTTGTCGCCGGGCCGGATGTAGCGGGTGGAGAGCGCGGTTTCGGAGTCCTCGTTGTAGTAGAGGGATCCCGCCACCTCGTCGGCCCGCGGCCCGTCCATCGCCACCCCGTTGAGCTGCCCGCCGGCCGGCAGCCAGACACCGTTGTAGTCGGCGATGCTGAACGTCATCTGCGCGGTGTTCGGATTGGGATTCCCGCCGTCGCCGTCCAGGTTGCCCAGCGACTGCGCATCTCCCACGGGCGCGTAGTTGCCGCCGCTTTGCGGGTTCACGTTGTAGACCACGCCGTCGTAGGTATCCAGCGCGGCCAGCCGCACGCGCTCCCCCGGCGGCAGGCCCTGCACGGTGAAGAGGGTGTCCTCGGACTTGTCCTTCACAAACTGGCGGAAGTCCATCAGCGGCGACGGGTAGTCGTACAGCTCCACCGGGGGAACAACGACGTCGCGCAGCACCTTGCGCTCACCGCCTGCGGTCAGCGCGGGGCCGGCCAGCACGGTGACCGCCGTCGCCAGCACCAGCACTCCGGCGCCCAGGCCCAGCCGCCGGAGCACGCCGGTCCGGTGGGCGGCTGCGTCGGCGGTCTGCGGGTTGGCGGAGACGTGCGCGGTGTCGGTGCGGGAAATGTGCCGGCGCCAGGCCAGCCACGATACGGCCCCGGCCACCAGCAGCACGCCGCGCAGCAGCGGCAGCGTGGGCGCGTTGGTGCCGAATGCGATGCCCAGAATGAACATCGCCGTCACGGGCAGGATGGCCCAGTACGGGGTCTTGAGGCGCCAGGCCAGCGTGCCGGCCAGCAGCGCCGCGGCCAGCGAGCCCAGGAACGGGACCACCAGCATGCCTCCGTTGACACCCACCGGCGCGGCGACGGTCAGGATGTCCTTCCAGGCGAAGATGAAGCCGGTCAGAACCGTACGCAGGGATTCCAGCGAAGGCACGACGCCGGCAATCGCCTGGGTGGGCGCGGCAAAGGCGCTGCCGAGCAGCACATACGTCAGCAGCCCGGCGGTCGCGGTGGCCAGCAGGCCCAGCCGGTACCAGGCGCATGCCAGGGCCAGGCCGAGTCCGGCCATGATGCCGCCGAACCCGGCGACCAGATAACGCGGCTCGCCCGCAAAAACGTTGTGGAAACCGAGCACGCCCATCCCCAGCAACAGGGTGAGCACGGCCGCATCAATACCGAGGTGCTGCCAGGAACGCTGCAGCACCAGCCCGCGCTCCTGCGGGGGCAGACCGCGGTCGCGTGATGCGGCGCGTTCCCGCGTGGCGGCGGTCCGGTTCCGGGGAGAGGCGTCCTGTTCCCGGGGCGCAGCGGCCCGGCGGCGGCTGCGCCTGGGTTCGTTCCCGGGGCTGTCGGGGGCGCTCATGCGGCAGCCTTTCGCAGAATGATGGCCAGGTCGTCCAGGTTGCCCAACGTGAGGACGGTCAGGTCCCCAATGGAGGCTTTCGCCGCGTCCAGCCCATGGGCGCAGCGGATGGCGAAGGCCCGGATGCCGGGCGGAACGGCAGCGGCGGCACGGCGCAGTTGCGTGGCGGTGACGTGTTCGCCGACCACCAGGAAGAAGACTGAGGCATTCGGTACCGTGTCGGCCGCGATGCGCGCCAGGTCCACCGCCGTCGCGCGCTGCGGCCGGCCTTCGATCCGGGTCATTTCGTCCAGCAGATTGCGCCCGGTCTCGGTCCTCAGCGGTCCCTGCTGCGTGAGCACCGAGAGGTTGCGCTGCTCCCGGATGGCCTGCAGCCCGATGGAGGCGGCTACCGAGATGGCGAGCTCGAAGTCATGCTCGCTGGTGTACTCCTCGGTGTTGGTGGATACGGCGACGGCCAGGTGTGCGCGGCGGGTTTCCTCGAACTGGCGGACCATCAGCTCGTTGGTGCGGGCGGTGGTCTTCCAGTGGATGTGCCGGCGGTCGTCGCCCGGAACGTAGTCGCGCAGCGCGTGGAAGGACACATCCGCGCTGGAGAGGTCCTTGGTGGGCAGCCCTTCCAGATCGCGGATGAAACCGGAAGCCGAGCCGATCAGCGCGGTGGTCTTCGGGTGCACAAACAGATCGGTCGGTGAGGTCCACATCATCTGCCGGCGCAGCAGGCCCAGCGGATCCGCCCGCACCGAGCGCACCGGGCCCACGACGATCACGGCGCGCCGCTGGGTGGGGATGGTGAAGAGGTCCTCGTGCACTTGGCCGGGCTTCATCCGCGGCAGGTGGAACACCGCGGTGGAGCCGCCCACGGGCAGTTCCAGCGCGGCCGGCAGCAGGGGCTTGGGGTCCGTGTTGGTGACTTCCACACTGCCGATCGCGTGGTCCCCGACGGCCACCCGGGTGCGGGCGAGATCCAATTTCACGCCGTAGGAGGAGCGCCCGAGCACAAAGCCGATGGCGATCAGCAGCAGCAGCACCGCCATCAGACCGCCGGCTTTGGCTTCGGCCCAGCCGTAGGCGGCACCGAGGCCGAACAACAGCACGGCAGCGCCCAGCACGATCCAGCCCAGCGGCGAGACGATGGAAACGGTTGGCTGCACGTATTTGGCGAGCACCGCCGTCGTTCTTTGCCAATGCGGTGCCAGAAACTCGCCGGTCAACGCGGCCGTCTCCCTGGCCAGCTTCAGCAGCGACGCCGGATGCAGTTTGCTGTTGTGCTCCGGTGCGGCCTTGCGCAGCAGCCGTTTGAGCCGGACGCGGCCGGCGCCCGCTTTTGTCGTGGACATTAAACCGAGACGCTGCGCTGCTGCGGCGCGGCCACCTCGGACAGCACCCGCTTGAGCACGGCCTCGGGGGTGGCGCCGGCGAATTCAGCCTCGGGGTCCATCACGAAACGGTGCGTCCAGACCACCGGGGCCAGTTCCTTGATGTCGTCCGGCAGCACGTAGTTCCGGCCGTGGACGGCGGCCCAGACCTTGGCCGCGCGGACCATCGCCAGCGCGCCGCGGACGGACACGCCCAGCCGGGTTTCGTCGGCCGTGCGGGTGGCGTCGCAGAGGTGCGAGACATACTCCAATACGGCGATATCCACGTGGTTGGTGGTGGCCAGATCCGCCATATCGGTCACGGCCGCGGTGGTGATGATCGGCTTCAGCGCCAGCGAACGGTCCCGCGTGGTGCTGCCGCCGAGCAGCTCCACGGTGGCGGCCAGGTCCGGGTAGCCGATGGAGGTCTTGATCAGGAAGCGGTCCAGCTGGGCCTCGGGCAGGCGGTAGGTGCCGGCCTGCTCGATGGGATTCTGGGTGGCGATGACCATGAACGGCCGGCCGGCCTCGTAGGTGACGCCGTCCACCGTCACGCGGGATTCCTCCATGACCTCCAGCAGCGCTGACTGGGTCTTGGGCGAGGCGCGGTTGATCTCGTCGGCCAGCACCACGTTGGCGAAGATCGGGCCCTTGTGGAACTCGAAGTTCTGCGTCTTCTGGTCATAGATGGTGATGCCGGTGACGTCGGAGGGCAACAGGTCGGGCGTGAACTGGATGCGGGAGTTGGTGCCCTGCACGGTGGCCGACAGCGACCGGGCCAGCATGGTCTTGCCCGTGCCCGGCGCGTCCTCCAGCAGCACGTGCCCTTCGGCGAGCATGGCGGTCAGGATCAGCTTGACCACGTGCGGCTTGCCCAGCACGGCCTGGCCGACGTTGCCGACCAGCTTCTCGAAGGTTTCGGCGAACCATTCGGCCTGCTCTGCTGTCATCGTCATGGGGATTGTGTCTTTCTCTTGTACAGGGCTGAATTAAAAGGGTTGGGGCTTGTTGTGTGGAGCCAGCCGTCAGCCGCTCCAGTTGGAGAACTGGAAATCTCCCATTCCTTCCACGGACATGGTGATGGCACCTGGTTCGGGGGAATCGATTTTCGCGATGCACTTGGTCTGGACCCTGCCGCTATGGGCAAATCCTATCGGTGCGCGCCCGTAGTTCGGATCCAGGTTGGTATCGCTCGCCCGGCACCAGACATCCCGAGTGCCCTGCGGGAAGTTCCGGTACTCCACAATGACGTAGTGCCAGCCGGACTTCCCGTCGACATTCACCCTATCGCCGCGATAGATCCCCGTGATCTCGGCCGGCGGGACAACCTGGGTCCGGCTGAAGCTCCTGCTGCCGTCGGACCGGCTCACGGTCACCGTGATGGTGTAGGACTTGTTGGCTTCCTCCGGGCTGGTCCAGCTCCCGGCGCCCGCGTTTACCGCCTGGCCGTTGACGGTGACCGAGGAGCCGGTGACCTTCCGGCCGTTGCCGTAGGCCTGCCAGTTGGTGTTCCAGGTAAACGTCACTTTCGGCCCGGCAGTAGAGGCGGCCAGATTGGAGGCATCGGTGATCGGGCCGTAGGCGCTGGTGGCGTTGGAGGCCGGGCTCGCCGCCCCGGGGCCGCCCGCGTTCAGCGCCCGGACCTTCCACGTGTGGTTCTGCCCGTTGGTCGGCGAGGAGACCGCGCTGCCCGGACCGCCGAAGGCACGCCAGCCGCCGCCGTCGATCGCGTATTCGTAGCCGGTGATCGCGCTGCCGTTGTTGTACGGGGCCGCGAAATCCAGCTTGACCTGCTCGTTGGCCCCGGTGGCCGCCGCGGTCACGCCCTGCACCTGGTGCGGAACACCATAAGGCACGACGGCGGCAGAACGGCCGCTGCGCTCCCCCGCGCCGGCCTTGTTGTGCGCGACGACGTCGAAGGTGTAGCTGCCGGCGGTTTTCAGCCCGGTCAGCGACACCCCGGTGGTTCCGGCGGAGAGCCCGCTGCGGGTTCCGGCCGGCGCACCGTTCTCGAAGATCCGCAGGTCGTACGCTTCCACCGGAGCGCCGTTGGTGTTGGCCGGGGCGGTCCAGGCCACGTCGATCGAGCCCTCGTTCACCGCGCTGGTGGTCCGTGTGGCGGTGGGCGTCGATGGGGCACCGGGGACGCCGGCGGGAATCTCCTCGGCGGAGTAGGCGCCCCAGTCGGACGGTGTGGAGGCACGGTTGTTCGCCTGCACCCGCACCTTGTAGGCGGTTCCGTTGGCCAGTCCGTTCCAGACCAGCGAGTTCCCGGTGACGCCGTTCTTCTGCAGGTCGCCCACCGGCGGGGCCGGCGAGATCTCCAGGTTGAAGGACTCCACCGGCGAGCCCTGCGACGCCGGCGTCTGCCAGGTCACCGTCAGCGCGCCGTCGCCGAACTCCAGCTGCGGCGCTGCCGGGGTTTCGGGTTTCACATCCGGACGGACGACGCCGGACGCGGGCGAAGCTTCGGAGGTCCCCACCGCGTTGGTGGCCGTCACGGTGAAGTTGTACTCCTGGTTGTTGGTCAGGTTCTCCAGCGTGCAGGTGTTGGCCGCGCACTCCTGGCTGAACCCGCCGCCGGACACTGTGTAGGAGGTGATGCGTTCGCCGTTGTCCGCGGGCACTTCCCAGGTCAGCACGGCGGTCTGGTTGCCCTCGCTGACCATCCGCGGAGTGCTCGGTGCGTCCGGCTTGCCCTTCACTGTCAGGGTGACGCGGCCTTCGGTCTCGCGGTCCGGGTCCTCGGTGGCGTCCTGGACCCGGTAGATGACGCCCATGGTGCCCACGAAGTCTTCGTTCGGGGTGATCGCCAGGGCGTCGCCGCTGACCGCCACGCTGCCCTGCCCGCCGTCCTGCGGCTGGGCGCTGAGGATCTTCAGCGGCGTTTCCGGGAACGGGTTCGAATCGTTGTCCAGCACGGGAACGGTCACGGTCTCGCCTTGGTGCGCGTCCGGCACCAGATCGTCCACGGCCACGGCAGGCGGGCGGTCCGTGGCCACCACGCTGATCGTCACCGTGGAGGACACCGGATCGTGGTTGCCGTCGGTGACGCTGACGTTGACGGTGCCCTCGGCGCCCTTGGCCGCGTTGTTCCGGGCCCGGGCGGTGAGCACGCTGCCGTCGATGGACACGTCCACGCCCTCGACGGAACCACCGGTCACCGCGAACTCCAGCGCATCGGCGTCCTGCGGATCGGGATCGCTCGCCGCGTCCCGCAGGTCCAGGGTTGCCGGCTCGCCGGCCTGCGCCACCTGGAGCGAATTGGCGCTCAGGGTGGGCGGCGCGTTCTGCTCCGGCAGCGGGAGCACCGTGATCGGCACGGTCAGCGTGGCCTTCAACCCGTCCGGATCATCCGGGCCGGAGCCATCGGTGACCTCGAAGCTGACCGACGCTGCACCGGCGTAGCCGTCGTTGGAGGTGAAGGTCAGGCCCGTGGCGCCGTTGATCCTCGCCGAACCGGCCACGGCGGCCACCTTGTCATCCTGGGTCAGGCGCGGCGTCCTGCCCTCGCGGACCGCCACGAGCTGCCCGATGTCCAGGCTCAGCGGTTCACCGGAGCGGACCTCCAGCGGCTGCTGTTCCTTCAGCGCCGGCCGCTGGTCCCTGTTGCCGGGCACCACCACGAACGCGGTGGAGGTCAGCGAGTCCACGTCCTCAAGTGTGTAGGCAATGATCTGCGTGTCGGCCCGGACGGGCACGGTCAAAGTCCGGTCCTCGGCCAGGGCAGCGCCGCCGGCCGAGTCATCGATGCTGATGGCCAGCTCGCTCAGGTCGCCGTCGGGATCCTCGTCATTGTTCAGCAACGGAACGCTGACCTGGTCCTTGCCCGTGGTCTCGGCCACCGCCACCCGGTCATCCCGCGCCACCGGCGGCAGCAGCGGCGCGTCCGGATCCACCGTCACGGTCAGCGTCCCGGTGGCAGTGCCGCCGCGACCATCGGTGATGGTATAGCGGACGACGGCGGTGCCTTCCGTTTCCGGGGCAGCAATCCGGAGGCGTCCCTCCCGCAGGCTCAGCTGGAGGTCCGCGTCCGAGCCGAGGCCGTCGGCAGCATAGGCGATGCGGTCGCCGTCGGGGTCCGAATCGTTCTTGAGCACGTCCACCGACAGGTTGCGGCCCGGCCGCACGCTCGCCTCGTCGTCGACGGCGTTGGGCGGCTGGTTGGCGTCCGAGGACGGGGCGATGCCGATGGAAATGGTCGCGGTGGAGCGGGCGCCGAGCCGGTCCTGGACCACGTAGCTGATGGTGTCCGTGCCGGTGGAGCCGCTGCCGGCGGTGTATTCGATGGCCGCAGCCTTGATCACGGCGGTGCCCAGCGTCGGCGCGCGTTCCAGCCCGGCCAGGCTGACCGAGTCCCCGTCCGGGTCGATGCCGTCCAGCGGCACCGGGATGCTCACGGTTTTGCCCGCCAGCGCCCGGGCGGTCAGGTTCTTCGGCACCGGGCGGGCGTTGTTCTCGGTGTCCGGTCCGGTGATGCGGATCCGCACCTGCGCGCTGGCCACCTGTCCGTCCGGCCCGCTGATGCGGTAGACCGCGGTGACTGTTTTCCCACCGTTTGCCTCCGGGCCGGCTTTGAACCGCAGTTGGTTTCCGGAGATCGCGATGGTGCCGTCCGCCGCGGCGGGCGCTTCCACCAGTTCGGTGTCCAGGGTCAGGGCGGCACCGTTGGGATGTTCGTCGTTTTCCAGCACCGGGATGTTGACGATGTCGCCGGCCCGGACCACTGCCTCGTCATTGTGCGCCCGCGGCGGCAGCAGCTTGGCCGGCGCGGGAACCGGGAAGATGGCCACCTCGCCGGTGGCGCTGCCGGAGCCGTTGGAGACGGTGTAGGTGATGGTCAGCGGCGAGGCCAGGCCGCGGGCATCATTGACGCGCAGGATGGAGTGGTTCAGCACGGCCACGTCCACCGGCGCGTCGCGCGGCACGGAAACGGACTGGACCACCAGCACGCCGCCCGCCGGATCCGAGTCATTCGCCAGCACATCCACCAGCGCTTCGCCGCGCGAGGGCAGCAGCACCACATCGCGCACGGCCGTGGGCACGCCGCTGCCCTGCTCGGCCTCGGTGACGTCCACCCGGATCAGCCCCGGGGAACTCGTGGGGCCGGTGGTGGCCAGGTATTCCAGATAGTAGGTGCCGGCGGCAGCGGAGCTGAAGGTGACCGTGCCGACGTCGTAATTCCCCTGCACGACGGCATTGGGCACCTCGCCCACGCTGGCCAGGCGCATGGATCCGCCGGTGGGGTCCGCGTCGTTGCGCAGCGGGAAGATGGTGGCTTCCTCGCCCACCGTGGCGCGCACGTGGTCCGGGTTGGTCACCGGAGCCAGCTCGCCGCGCGGTTCGACCTCCACGGTGACCTCGCCCGTGGTGCTGGTGCGGCCGTCGGAGACCGTGATGGTGACCTTCTTCTCGCCGTCGGAGGTCCCCACGTCCTGGTAGGTGAGCACACCGTCCGGCCGCGTGCGGACAATGTCCCCCGGATCCTCGGCCACCGCGCCCATCAGCAGCAGGTCATCGCCGTCCGGGTCCAGCCAGTCCGTCAGCACGTTCCGGCTCAGGCTCTGCCCGGATTCGACGGCGAGGATGGTCTCGCGCTTCTGCTCCGGCGCCGCGTTGGAACCCTCCGGCACCACGCGGAGCCTGACCTGGGCGGTGTCCGTGCCGCCGCGGCCGTCATTGACCTCATAGGCGAACGACGACGAACCGGTGGCGTCCCCGGGCAGCACAATCTGCAGGCCGGTCCCCTGGTAAATCCGCTGAACGGTACCGGTGGCGGGCTGGTCGCCGTTAACGGCGACCGTGAGCAGGTCCCCGTCCGGGTCCGAGTCGTTGAAGAGCACCGGCAGCACCGTGGTGCGGCCGGCGCGGACACCGAACTCGTCCGCCACCGCGACCGGCGCCTGGTTTTCCTCCTGGCGCTCAGGCAGCCGGGTGGCCGCGGTGATGTCCGCGGACTCGGTGGTGTCGTCCTCGTCGTCGCCCTTCGGCGGGATCAAATCGCCCCAGTTGTTGACCAGCTGCAGGTTCTTGTTGACCAGCCACACGTTGCCGGCGTTGACGTCGTTGAGCACCACCACGTCGCGATTGGTCCGGAATACCAGCTCCGACTGGGCGGACAGGGACGGAATGGGCTGCGACAGGTCGAAGGCATCGTCCGCGCAGTCGCGCAGGTAGCCGGCGTCTGAAGTCCACGCGGCGTGGATGCAGCCGGCCACCTGCACCGGCGCGATGGGCGGCGCAGGGTTCCGGATTTCGGTCAGCCGGGCCTCGCCGCCGTCCAGCGGCTGGGCGAGCAGGCCGTTGGAGGTGGCAATGGCTACTCTGTTGCTGGCGTCGCCGGGTTGCTGCAGCCTGGCGTCCTGCGCATCCTCCAGCTCCACCCTCTTGCCGGAAGGCAGATACAGCGTGCCGCCGGCCGGGTCCAGCAGCACCGGTTCATCGCCCACGGTGGTCAGCTGCAGCCCGTCCGCGTCCTTGATGCCCGGCAGGTCCTGGGCGGAGACTTCCTCGAACATGCCGCCGCCCTCAGGGGCGCGGTAACCGGTCAGCCTGCCGGCCTCCGGATCGGCCACATAGACCGTATCGGCGTTACTGACGACGGCGATGGCGCCCGGGGCGTCTTCGGCCAGCGGCTGCGCGGCTTCCGGTGTGAAGGAATCCAAGCCGTTCGCGGCGACGGCCCAGACCTGCCCGGAGGCCGGATCGCTGACCGCGGCCACCTCCGTGCCCAGGGACAGCTTGGCCGAGCCAGGGAGCTGGTTTTCGGCGCCGTGGATCATCTCGGCGACGCTTACGGTACTGACGGCATTCTGGTCCAGGTTCTGCAGCAGCACCGTGGCCGCTTCCTGCTGGACGTCGAAGTTGGCGCCGGCGGGCTTGAATCCGCCGTCGAGCAGTTGGGACTGGTAGTTCAGGTGGCCCACCAGGGACTGGGACTTATTCGTCACCCAGATGCCGCCGTCGTTGAGGTCCACGTCCGCGGTGTCCGTGCCCGGGTGCAGGAAGATGCCCGCGCCGATCACGGCGAGCACCACGGAGAAGGCGGTGGCGGGCATGCCCCTACGGCGGAAGGCAGCATTGCGTGCCTTGCCGAAACCCTTGAAATTCACCGCTGAGAGACCTTTGAGAGACTGATTTATTGCCCGGAACCGGGACCCGCGGCCCCCTTGCCACCCCAGACAGTGTAAACCGCCAGGTTAAACGCTGCCACGGGGAGAACTACCCATGGCAGCGCGGCGCTGGCTACCCGCCCGGCGCCGGACCGGTCCTGCCGTGGACAATAACGCCGTCCGAACAGACGTTGGTGACATCGCACACGCGGAATTCCAAGGTTGTGGAGTTGTCCCAGCTGGTCTTGATCGTCTTGCTGCCTGCTCTCGGCGCAAGGTCTCCGGCACGGTCCGGGTTCGGGTCATCCCAAGGGTAGGTGGTTGCGATGTGGCGCCATTCGATCCGGTCCACGTCCTTCCCATTGGCCACCGGAGTCTCCCAGGTGAACTTGACGTCCTGCGAGCCCTTGGGGGCATCGTGGCCCTGCACCCTGGGCGGCAGCGGTTTGCCGTAGGGCACCACGGAACCGGATGTGGCGCCGGCCCCACGCACGGCAGTGCCGCTGGCACGTGAGACGGCGCGGACCGTCACCGACGTGGACACCCCGTTGGTGAAGCCGGAAAGCGTCTCGGGCCGGCCGCTGCCGGAGAACGTGCCCGACTGCCCGGTCGATGCCGTCCAGATGTAGCTGATCTCGCTGCGGCGGGCACCGTTGAGCCCGGAGTCGGCCACCGGGGTAAAGCTCGCCTGAACCTGCCCGCCGTCGCCGGCGGTATTGTGGGCCGCCAATTTGACGCCGGAAACGGTCCCCGGCTTACCGGCGGCGCGCTTGGGCGGGGAGGTGCCGCTCGGCTCGCCCCGACCCACCTTGTTGACGGCGGCAACGGCGAACGTATAGTCCTGGTCCGCGTTGGCCACCGTCACCGTCTGACTGGTGCCTGCTGTTTCCAGCTTCTGCTGCAACGCACCGCCGCGGAAAACGGAGAGTACATAGTGCTGGATCGGTGCGCCGTTGGAATCCGGCGCCCGCCAACTCACGCTCAGCTGGGACTGGCTGGCCCCGTAAGGAACGACGGCGGCCGACGGCGGCGCCGGCTGCCGCGGCAGCCCCGCCGGGGTCTGGGGCGCGGACGGCTCGCTGAAGTCGGACGGTTCCGGCGCCTGGTTCACGGCCTGCACGGCCACCGTGTAGGCCTGGCCGTTCTGCAGGCCTTCCCAGACCAGGCCGGTTCCGGTCACCCCGGTCTTCGTGGGATTGCCCGTTGCCGGCGCGGGCGTGATGCGCACGTTGTAGCTTTCCACCGGCGAGCCCGAGCTGGTGGCCGGTGCCCAGCTGACCGCCAGGCTGCCGTCACCGCTGATCAGGGTGGGCGGCTGGGGCTTGTCCGGCCGGGTGTCGGGACGCGCATCGGCCGACGGCGGCGAGACCTCGGAGGTGCCGGCGTCGTTGGTTGCTTCGACGGTGAAGTTGTACACCACGTTGTTGGTCAGTCCGGTCAGGGTGCACGTGGTGGCGGCGCATTCCTGCGCGAAGCCCGCGGCGCGGACGGTGTAGCCGGTGATGGGCAGCCCGTTGTTGTTCGGCGGCGCCCAGCTGAGCACCACGGAGCTGTCCTCCACCGATTCCACCACCGGCTGGGCCGGCGTGTCCGGCCTGCCGCGGACGGTGACCCGCAGCTGCCCGTTCACCTGACGGTCCGCCTGGCCCGTCTTGTCGGCCACCGTGTAGGTCACCTGGAGCACACCGGTGAAATCGGCGCCCGGCGTGACGCGGACGGCATCCCCGGCGACCTCGGCCCGGCCGTCTCCGGTGGTCACCTTCGCACTGACCAGCCGTAGCGGGTCGCCGCTGAACGGGTTGGTGTCATTCGCCAGCACGTCCACGGTAACCGGCTCCCCCTGGACCGCGTCGTCGCGGCTGTCCGGATTAGCCACGGCGAGCGGCCGCGTGGAGGACACGACATTGAGGAAGATCTGCGCCGTGGCCTCTTCGCCGTAGGGATCGGTGACGGTCACCGCCAGGACTCCGGTGGAGCCGACGGCGGCGTCCTCCGTTGCCGCCGCTTCAAGCCGGCCGTCCGCGATCGACGCGGTGAAGCCGGCCGGGATGGCGTCGGACAAGGAGAAGTCGAGCCGGTCGACGTCGTCTTGGTCCGGGTCTTCGGCCAGCTGACGCAGGTCCAGCGTCTGCTGCTCCTCCCCCTGCGCAACATTCAGTGCGCCGTTGCGCATGGCCGGCGGCTGGTTGCGGTTGGGGTCCGCGAGGACGTCGATCAGCACCGTCAGGGTGGACTTGAGCCCTTCGGGATCGTCCGGCCCCGTCCCGTCGGTGACCTCGAAGGTGACGGAGCCGCGGCCGATGAAGTCCTGGTGCGCGGTGTAGGTCAAGGTGGTGGGATCGGCCAGCAGCGGGCTGCCGTCCGTGCCGATGGCTCGGAGGGAATCTTCCTGCGTGATGACGGGCGTGCGGCCCGTGCGCACCCGAACCAGGTCGGCGACATCCAGCGTCAGGCTTTGCCCGGCGATGACTTCAAGCGGAACCGTCTCCGCCAGCACCGGGAACTGGTCGCCCAGCCCCGGCACCCAGATCACGGCCGTGCCGCTGAGCGAATCCGCGTCCGTCACGGTGTAGGGAACCAACTGCGGTGCCGCCGTGAGATTAACCCGCACCACGCCGTCGTTCATTACCGTGGCGGTGCCGCCGAGCGCATCGACTTCCACGTCCAGTTCGTCGGCCACGCCGTCCGGGTCCTCGTCATTTTCGAGTACCGGCACGTCGACGGCGGTCCGGCCCATGGCCTCCGCCGGTTCCACCCGGTCATCGCGGGCGATCGGCGACTGCAGCGGCGCGTCCGGGTCGACCGTGACCGTGGCCGTTCCCAACGCCGTGCCGCCGCGGCCGTCCGCCACGCGGTAACGGACGTTGTGCGCCCCGGCCTCGGCGGGTGTCTGCAGCCAGACGCGCTCCTGCCGGGCTTCGGCATTCAGCTGCGGGCCGTCGACGCCGTCCTGTACCAAGGTGAGCCGGTCGCCGTCGGGATCCGTGTCATTGGCCAGCACATCCAGGGCGGCCGCTCGGCCCGGGCGCAGTTGGAAGACGTCATCCACCGGCACGGGCGCGTGGTTGGTCTCGCCGGCAGGAGCGATGCCCACCCGCACCGTGGCGGTGTTGGTGGCACCCAGCCGGTCCGTGACGGAATAGGTGAAGGTGTCGGTTCCGCGGGCAACATCGGTGGCGACGTAGTCGATGTAGTTGCTGCCCGGCAGCGCCGTACCCTGAGCGGGCGCCTTGGTGATCCCGGTCAGGCTGACCGAATCCCCGTTGGGATCGATACCGTTCAGCGGCACCGGGATGCGAACGGTGGCGCCCGATAAGACACGCGCCGTCAGGTGCCGCGGATTGGGCCGGTCATTTTTCTCCGCATCCAGCGCTTCAATATGGATCAGCACCTGGGCCGAGTCCCGCTGGACCAGCGAGTCTTCCACCTCGTAAACCAGCGAGACCGTCCGGGCCTGGTCGCCGGCGATGAAGCGCAGCGAGTTTTCCGATACGAAAAGCCGGCCGGCGGACCCATCCACCGTTTCCACCAGTTCCGGCACGAGCTTGAGCCGGTCGCCATTGGGATGTGTGTCGTTAGCCAGCACATCGATGGTCACGATGTCGCCGGCGCGCACGCGGGCGGTGTCGCGATTGGCCTCCGGCGGTTCCGCCCGGTCCGGCGCGGGAACAGGAACGACGGCGATCTCCCCCACGGCGCTTTGGCCGCCGTTGGAGATGGTGTAGCTCAGGGTGGTGGGTTCAGCCAGACCGCGCAGGTCCTGGACGCGGATGACCCCGTGTTCGAGCACCGCAACGGAGATGGCGTCGTTTCCGGGGGCGGAGACGCCCTGAATGACCAGCACCCCGCCGCCGGGATCCGAATCGTTGGCCAGTGCATCGACCAGCACTTCCCCGCCGGCAGGCAGCAGCGCCGTATCCCGGGTAGCCACGGGCACACCCTCGCGGGCGCTGCCCAGGACGTCCACGCGCACCAGGCCGGTGGAACTCAGCGGACCGTTGGTCACCAGATAGGTCACGTAATACCGCCCCACCGGGGCCGCCTTGAAAACGAAAGTATTGGAGGCGAAGTCCGGTTCAACTTCCCCTTGGCCCTCCACATCCACACGGGCCAGCGCGAGCGTGCCGCCACGCGGATCCAGATCATTCTCCAACGGACTGATGCGCAGGTCCTGGCCCGCGACGACGGAGACGTGGTCCGCGTTGGCCACCGGAGCCAGCGAACCGGTAGGACGGACGTCGATCGTCACCACGCCTTCGGTGGTGCTGCGCCCGTCAGAGACGGAAATACGCACCTCCTTGCGGCCCGGTTCGTCGCCGGCGTCCTGGAAGGTCAGCAGACCGTCCCGGCGTACTGCGACCTGGTTGTCATCGGTTGTTGCGCCCTCCTCCAGGTACAGATCATCGCCGTCCGGATCCGTCCAGTCATTGAGCACGTTCTGGGTAATGGACTTGCCTTGTTCCAGCTGGATGATTGTCTTGCGCTTCTGCTGCGGGGCGCCGTTTTCGTTGTCGGCGCGGATCCGCAGGGTGACGTCGGCATCGGCGGTACCGCCCCGGCCGTCGTCGGCCTGGTAGCTGAAGGAGCGGGTGCCGGGCTCGGCATCCTCGGCGACTCTGATTTGCAGTCCGCCGCCGTTGTAGATGCGCTGGACCTGGCCGATATCCGGCTGCTCGCCGCGGACCGCCGAGGTGAGGACGTCGCCGTCGGGGTCCGAATCATTGTCCAGTACCGGCAGTACGGTGGTCCTGCCCGGCCTGACGCCGAATTCATCTGCCACGGCCAAGGGCGGACGGTTGGCCTCGCTACGGTCCGGCAGCGTGTTGTTGGTGGTGGTGTCCGCCGTCTCCTCCTCCTCGTCGGTCTCATCCGGCGGCGGAAGCAGCTCTTCCCAGTTATCCACCAGCACCAGGTCATCCTTGACCAGCCAGACGTTGCCGCTGACGGCATCGTTGAGGATGACGTTGTCCCGGTTGACGCGGAAAACCGGCAACGAGGATTCGCCGAGTTCGGGCAGCTCCTGGTCAAGGTTGTGGGCAGGGTCTTCGCAGCTGCGCAGGTACTGTGAATTCCCGATCCAGGCTGCGTGAGTACAATCATCCAGTTGGACTGGCGCGGCCGGCGTCCCGCCCTTTGCAGGAAGAACCGTGGGCTCATCTCCATCCAACGGGACTTTGACCAGGGCATTTGTGGTGGCGATCGCCGCATAAGTACTGGCCCCACCGGACTGCTGAAGTTGCGCGCCCTGAAAGGCGGCCGCCTGTTCGCCCTGAAGAGCTGAGGAAGTTCCTTCCCCGAGGTCAAGTTGTCGGCCGGCACCGTTGAATGCCAGCCCCCGTGCGGCGTCGAGGACCACTGCTTGGTCCCCCACGGCTGTCAGCTGCAGTTCGTCTGCACCACGTAGCTGGGGAACCTCCGTGCTGTCGGTCCCGGCGGGCAGGTACTGTTCGTCCAGCTCTACCGTGGTCAGGATCCCGGACTCCGGCTCGGCCAACGTGATGGTCTGATCCGGACCGGCGACGGCGGTGACCCCCGGCGTCGCGGTATGCACGGGTTCCAGCCTGTCCGGGGTAAAGGCCGGCAGGGCCGCCGGATCCATGGCCCAGACAAGTCCCTTCGCCGGATCGGCAACCACCAGCAGGTCATTGCTCAGGCTGGTATCGGCGCCATCGGGAATGGGAGTGCCGCCGACAAAGGCCATAGCGGCGGTGTCCACCGTACTCAGGCTGGACTGGTCAAAGTTTTCCAGCATGACATCGCCCTCATACTGAAGGATGTCATACGAGGTGCTGTTGGCCAGGAAGCCGCCGTCGAGCGTGCGGGATTGGTAATTGACATGGCCGACCAGGTTGGCACTCTGGTTCGTGACCCAGATCCCGCCGTCGTGCAAGTCAACGTCCGCGGTATCCGTGCCCGGATGCAGGAAAATTCCGGCACCGATGACAGCGAGCACAACGGAAAAGGCAGTAGCAGGGACGGCCCCATGACGCATTGAGGCAGGACGTTTCCTGCCAAACCCCTTGAACTTCACCGCGAGAGACCTTTGAGAGACTGATGTTTTGCCCGAGATCGGAACCCGCGGCCCCCTTGCCGCACCAGAACAGTCTAGACCGGCTACGGGTTAAACGTCGGTTCGCGGATCCGTCGGCCGGCCCGCATCTGAAGGAAGAAGTCTTGAGAAGAAATTTCTAAAGAATTTTCTCCGAATGCCGCTATTCGAATGGATTAGGCCTCTTGACCGTCAGAGGCAGGTGATGGACTGGAGTCATGGCAGCAGAAGAGCACTCACCGGATCCTGAATCCCCGGCCGACGGACACGCGTCTTCCGGGCCGCTTCCCGGGCAGGAGAATGTCCCCGCACCGATGCCTGGCGGCCGGCGGCCCCGGGATCGTGAACGTGAGACCGTGATCCGCCGTGAGGATGGCTGGAGCCATTTCCGGGGAACGCAGGAAAAGCTGCGGGAGAACGTTGCGTTTTGGATAAAGCGGCGCCGGGAAGAGGCACGCGAACGTCTCGCCGCCGGGTTGCCGCCGAGGAGCCCGGCGATGGCCAAGGACATGGAGGAACTGCGTGCGAAGGCCAAGGCCATGGAGGAGCTGAGTGCCAAAGCCAGATACCCGGACCCGGCGACGTCGGAGTACGGTCCGGATCCGCTGGCCGGACAGGACATCCCGCGGCCCGCGGAAGAGCCATTGCTGTACGACCGCGAGGTGGGGTTCGATGACTTCGCTCCCTGGGACCGCGAACCCGAATGGGCGTGCCCGCCGCTGGTCGGACCGGTACCGGTCTGCTGGGGGCCTGCGGAGGAACTCGGCGATGTCCCGGCGGAACTGTTCACCGAAGATCACGCGGAGTATTACGCCCACCGCCTTAGCCGGATCGCCGCCGGCGGCCCTAACGAATGGTTCCGTCTCTTCGGAACCATCAACACGTCAAACACCACCGACGCTGCCAGCGCTGCTGAGACTGCCAAAGCGGCGGACGCCGTTGCCGCAGCCACAACCAGTGGCGCCGCCAGTGATGCTTCTGCCTTGGCGGGGGTTGACGAGTTGGATTACCAAGGGGCAGTCGAGCACTTGGTAGCGGGCCGGCGACTGGTCGCCTGGGTTCAGGCCGGCATGGCACGCCTGGCCACACGCGTCGGCGACGCGGCTCTGGCACAGCTCCCGCCGCCGCGCGAAGGTGCCGGCCCGGAGTTGACGGGCCCGCTGCAGGAGCTGGCCGATCAGTCCGCGGCCGAGGAACTAGCCTGCCTGTACCGGATCACCGAGCTAGAGGGGAGGAAAACCCTCGATCAGGCGCGCGAGCTGTGTGCCCATTACCCGGGCACACTGGCCGCGCTGACCGCGGGGGAAATGGACCTGGACCAGGCCACCGTCATCGTACGGCAAGGCGATACCTTGCCGGACGGACAGAAACAAGGCTACGAACAGGCCCTCCTGGCCAAGGCCGGGCAGCAGACCGCCCGGCAACTGCACTACGCCGCGCGGAAAGAACGCGAATCCCGCGATCCGGACTCCCTGGCCAAACGCCATGCCCGGGCACTTAAGCGCCGCAACGTGTGCTTGGAACCGGATGACGACGGCATGGTCACCCTGCGCGCCCGAGTGTCCGCGGAGACCGGGATGGCCATCCTCAACCGGCTCAACGATGCTGCCCGCAGTCTGCAGTCCAAGGACGAGACCCGCACCGTGGGCCAGCTCCGCGCCGATGTGTTCGCCGACTTGCTCCTGCACGCAGGCATGGACACCGGCCCCGCCGCCGGCATCCGCCCTGAAGTCGCCCTCACGGTGCCCGTGTTCACGCTTCTGGGACTGGACGAAGAACCCGCCACGCTGGAAGGATACGGGCCGATTCCCGCCGACGTGGCACGGCGATTGTGCCAGGACGCGCCCTCGTTCCACCGGATCCTGACGCACCCGGAGACCGGGGCCGTGCTTTCCTATGGCAAAACCACCTACAAACCGCCGGCGGATCTGGCCCGCGCCGTCAGACACCGCGACCCTGTCTGTGCCGGACCCGGCTGCACCGCGCCCGCGAGAGACTGCGAACTGGACCACACGATCGAGTACCACGGAAACGGCGGCCACGGCGAAACCGACTACATCAATCTCGGCCCGCTGTGTAAATCGCTTCACCGGCTCAAGTCCCACGCCGGTTGGAAAATCATTCAAACCGGTCCCGGCGAATTCACCACGACCACGCCTGGGAACCAGAAATACACCACCAGGCCAGGCGATTTCCGCGACACCAGCCCACCGGCCTACCCCGATACGGTTTTGGACAATCTGCCCGATGACCACCGCCAACGGCTCCGCCCAAAACCGGCACCACCATGGGACGGCATCATCAAAAACGACCCACCTCCGTTCTGATCAGTCAATAGAAGTTGAGGCGAGGACAGTCAACGAGGGGCGAGGTTCCGCCGTGAGGTAGGGAACTGTGGGCAAGGTGAATCCAGGCTTCGGACCCGTTCGAGTAGGTTGCTGCCCGCTCGCCGCAAACCAGATTCGACGTCTTCTACCCGTTGCACCGAGGCATGCCGGCTGGTGCACTGCCGCCCATGTTGCCGCCCTTGCCGGCCTCGTGGATATGAATGCCCTTGATCACCATGCCGCTGTTCTTGCCGCCGCTGGACTGCCTGTACCAGTTCTTGCTGGGCCAGACGACATAACAGTCCACGGTGATGGTGCTGCCCCAGTCGGCCCAGTGGCCATTCCTGCACTCACCATTGTTGAAGTTGTTGCTGCTCCCGTCCTGACTCTCCATGCAGGTGCGGTGATTGGTCTGCAGGTCTGTGCCGCTTCCACCGACGACGACCTGCCAGGAAGTCGGCGGCTTCGGCTTGGGTTTGCTTCCGCTGGTGGCAGAGGCCGAGGCCGTCGATCCCACGTCGCCGCGCGAGTTAACGGCGCGCACCTTGATCGAGTGTGTCTCGCTGTGGCCGGCGTTGACGGTGCGGCTGCCGGAGCGGACCGCGACGTTCTCCCAGCCCTTGCCGTCGATATTGATCTGCAGCTTGTCCACGTCGTGTGTTGACGTGTTCGGCGGGCCCCAGCTCAGCGTGACCTGCGGATTGGTTGTCTCCCCGCTTTGGCCCTTGCCCGAGGCGCTGGGCTTGCCCGGAGCGCCGTAGGGATTCGCCGCGCCGGATTTGGCGCTGGCGGGACTGTTGTAACTGGCCCCGTCGCTGTTGGCCACGGCCGTGACCTGGACGGTGACGGCAGTGCCGTTGGTGAAGCCGGTGACTTTCTGGCCGTTGGTGATGGTCATGGATCGGCCATCGTTGAAGCTGGCGCGGTAGCTGACCTCGCCAGCGCGGGCGCCGTTGCGCTGGGCAGCGGTGAGCTCGTTGAAGGACACTGTCACGGCCCGGCCGGCGCCGCCGGTGTTGGCTTCCTTCAGCGACACCCCGGTGGGAGCCGCGGGGGCGCCCACGGCCCGGCGGGCGTTGGACTGCGGGCTGGATTCGCCGTCGCCGGCCTTGTTCCGCGCGGTCACGGTGTAGGTGTAGTCCGTCTCCGAGTTCGGCGCGGTCACGGTCTGCGAGGTCGCGTTGACCGGCGGGAACGTCCGCTGCAGGTCCCCGCCCTGGTACTCGCGCACGGTGTAGTCGAGGATTTCGCCGCCGTTGTTGCCCGGGGCGCTCCAGCTGACCTTCAGCTGGCTCTGCTCCCCCACCGACTTCACCCGTTCGGTGCTCGGCGCCGCGGCGGCTGCCGGCGGTCCGGCCGGCACTTCCTTGGCGGAGTACGGACTGAACTCACTGGGCTCGGGCGCCTTGTTGTGCGCCTGGACCCGTACTTCATAGGCCTGACCGTTCTCCAGCCCTTCCCAGGTGTAGGCGGTACCGGTCAGGCCGGTCTTCTGCAGCTGGCCGCTCGGCGGGGCCGGCGAGATCTCCAGCGTGTAGCTTTCGATGGCCGAGCCCTCGTTGACCGGCGATTCCCAGCGGATGTCCAGCGACTTGTCTCCGAACTTCAGCTGCGGGGCCGCGGGCGCTTCCGGCCGCACATCGGGACGTGCGACAGCGGACTCCGCCGAGGCGTCCGACTCACCGACACTGTTCTCGGCGACCACGGTGAAGGTGTATTCGACGTCGTTAGTCAAACCGGTCAGCGTACACGTGGTGGTCGGGCAGTCCTGGCTGAAGCCGCCGGTGCCCGTCACGCGGTAGTTGGTGATCGGATCACCGTTGTCCGCCGGGGCACCCCATGAGAGCACCACGGTCTGGTCGCGGACCGAGTCCACCAGCGGCGTGGACGGCGCCTCGGGCCGGCCCTTGACCACCAGCGAAATGTTCGCGCTGGCCTGCCGCGAGCCTTCCTTGGTCTTGTCCTCCACGGTGTATTCCACGTTCATGGTGCCGGAGAAGTCGGCCCCGGGCGTGACCACAATGTTCTCGCCCTGCACCTGCGCGGTGCCGCCGTTGCCGGCGGTCGCCTTGACGATGTTCAGCGGGGTCTCCGGGAACGGGTTGACGTCGTTCTCCAGTACCGGCACCGTGACCGCTGCGCCCTGCACCGCCTCGGGGATCTCGTCGTCGTTGGCCACCGGCAGCGGCCGGGTGGTCGCCGTCGCGGTCACGGTGACCCGGCTCATGACCTTGTCGGAGCGACCATCGGTCACGGAGACATTGACGACGCCGGAAGCGCCGGTCTCGATGTCGGCGTCGGCGGAGACGTTGAGCACGCCGCCGTCGAGGTTCACCGCGAAACCTTCCGGCGTGCCGCCTTCAAGGGTGAACTCGAGGTTCTCCAGGTCTTCCGGGTTGGGGTCGGTGACCAGCGGGGCAAGGTTGTAGGCCACGGCGTCCTCGCCCTTGGCCACGTCCACGTTGCCGGTGGTGAACTCCGGCGGGAAGTTGCGGTTCTCGTCCGGGATGACGTTGGTCATGACGGTCAACGTGGCCTTCAGGCCCTCGGGATCGTCGGGGCCGGAGCCGTCCGTCACTTCGAAGGTGATGGAGCCGCGGCCGGCATAGTCGATGTCCGCCTGGTAGCTCAGCGTCTGCGGGTCCTGCACCCAGTCGTCATTGCTGGTCCCGATGGCGGAGACCTTGTCCACCACGGTGATCCGCGGGGTGCGGCCGTCGCGGACCTCCACCCGGTCCGCCAGGTCCAGGACCAGTTGCTGCCCGGCGGTGACGTCTACCGGGGCCGTGTCGCGCAGCGTCGGGTACTGCTCGCCCAGCGCCGGCACCCAGATCACCGCGGTGGCCTGCAGACCGTCGACGTCGCGCACTGTGTAGGGAATCAACTGCACGTTCTCCGTCAGTTCGACGTTGACCTCGCCGCCCGCGGTGACGGACGCGGTCGGGTAGTTGCCGTTAATCAGGACGTCCATGTCCTCGGCGACGCCGTCCGGATCCTCGTCATTTTCCAGCACCGGAACATCGACGGCGGTCTTGCCCTTGGTATCCACCGGCTCCACCCTGTCGTCCCGGGCAACGGGCGCCAGCAGCGGGGCATCCCGGCGCACTTCGGCCGTCACGGTCCCCACGGCGGAGCCGCCCCGGCCGTCGGCAACGGTGTAGCGGACGTTGACCGTGCCCTCTTCCTCGGGTATGGTGAACTGCACGCGGCCCTTGTTGGCGGCGGCGTTCAACGACGCCGGTTCGCCGGCAATCTTGTCCGGATCCAGCTGGACCGGATCGCCGTCGGGATCCGAATCGTTCGCCAGCGCATCCACGGCCACGGCCTTGCCCGGCCGGATCACGATGCCGTCGTCCAGCGCGATCGGGTTCTGGTTGGTCTCCTGCGCGGGGGCGATGCCCACCAGCACCGTCGCCGTATTCGTGGCGCCGAGCCGGTCCTTGACCAGGTAAGTGAAGGTGTCCGTTCCCGCGCCCTGCTCACTGGCGGTGTAGTCAATGTAGTTGGGGCCGGCGACGGCGGCGCCCTGCTGCGGCGCGCGGTCGATCCCCTGCAGGAACACGGAGTCGCCGTCCGGGTCGGTCCCGTTGAGCGGAATCGGAATGCGCACCGTGGAGCCGGAGATCACGCGGGCCTCGAGGTTCTTCGGCGCGGGCTGGGAGTTGGATTCGTCGTCGCGCGGGATGATGTTGATCCGGATCTCCGCCGAATCCTTCTGCCCGGCCGAGTCCACCACCTCGTACACGGCGTAGACGGTCTTGGCGGTGTTGCCGGCGATGAAGCGCACGGAGTTCTCCGCGGTGAAAATCTCCCCGTCGGCCTGGTCCACGGTCTCGGCCAGTTCGGGCACCAGGGTCAGTTCATCGTTGTTGGGGTGGCTGTCGTTGTGCAGCACGTCCACGGTCACCACGTCGCCGGCCCGCACGGTGGCGGTGTCGTTCTCGGCCTGCGGCGGCAGCAGCTTGTCCGGGCCCTGCACGGAAATGATGCTCACCTCGCCGGTGGCGGAGGCGAACCCGTTGGAGACCGTGTAGGTGATGGTGGTCTGCTGGTTCAGGCCCTTCACATCGGTGACGCGCAGGAAGTTGTGGTTGAGCACTTCCACGCTGACCTCCGAGGCGCCGGATTCCACGCCCTGGACCACCAGCACGCCGCCGGCCGGGTCATTGTCATTGGCCAGCACGTCCACCAGCACCTGGCCGTTCTGCGGCAGCAGCGCCACATCGCGCACAGCCACCGGCGCGCCGTCGCCGGCGGTAGCACCGACGTCCACCCGCACCAGTCCGGTGGAGCTGGCCGGGCCGTTGGTCACCAGGTAGGTCAGGTAGTAGGCGCCCGGAGTTTCGGCGCTGAACTTGATGGTGTTCGCGTCGTAGTCCGGCACCGCGGCCGCATTGCCCACCGGTTCCACCTTGGCCAGACGCAGCTGCCCGCCGTTGGGGTCCAGGTCATTCTTCAGCGGCGAGATCTGGATTTCCTGGCCCACCGTGGTGAAGAAGTGGTCCGCGTTCGCCACCGGCGGCAGCGCCCCGGGCGGCCGCACGTCCACGATGATAGTGCCGGCGACCGTCTCGATCCCGTCCGAAACCTGGATCTTCACTTCCTTCTTGCCGTAGGTCTTGCCCACGTCCTGGAAGGTCAGCAGCCCGTCCGGCCGGGTGCGCACCAGGTCGCCGTCGGCGGTGTTTTCGGCGCTGACCAGGAACAGGTCGTCGCCGTCGGGGTCCTTCCAGTCCGTGAGGATGTTCTGGCTGATTTCCCGGCCCTGTTCGAGCAGGATGCTGGTCTTGCGCTTCGCCCGCGGCGGCTCGTTGCTGCCTTCGGCGCGCACGGTGATGTTCACCGCGGCGGTGTCCGTGCCGCCGCGCCCGTCGTTGACCTCGTACTCGAAGCTGTGCCGGCCCGGCGAGGCGCCGGCGTCGATGACAATCTGTAGGCCGGTCTTCTCGTAGATGCTCTGGACCGTGCCGACCGACGGCGGATTCCCGCTCAGCGCGGCGGTGAGCACGTCCCCGTCCGGATCCGAGTCATTGTCCAGAATGCTCAGCGTGGTGGTGCGCCCTGCCCGGACCCCGAACTCATCATCCTGCGCCACCGGCGGCCGGTTCTCCTCGGTCCGGTCCGGCAGCGTGTTGATCGGGTTCTCGTCCGCGGAGTCCTCGTCCTCTTCGTCGCTCTCCTGCTCCGGCGGGATCAGGTCACTCCAGTTGTCCACCAGCTGCATGTTTTCCAGCACCAGCCAGACGTTGCCGGCGTTCACATCATTAAGTACGACGACGTCGCGGTTCACCCGGAACACCAGCGAGGCGTTGGAGCCGATCCCTTTGATCGGCTGGACGAGGTCGTCGGCATCGTTGCCGCAGTCGCGGAGGTAGTGGTTGGCACCGGACCACGCGGCGTGCAGGCAGCCGTTGAGCTGGACCGGCGCGGCGGGCGTCCCGGTGCCCTCGATCGGGGTGCGGGTGGCCTCGGAGCCGTCCAGCGGTTGCTTGATCAGGTCGGTCTCGGTGGCGATGGCGGCGAAGCCGCTGTCCGTGCTGCTCTGCTGGAGTTTGGCGCCGTCCAGTCCGGGCAGCTCCACGCTGCGGCCGCCGGGCAGGGACACCGTGCCGGATCCGGCATCGAGCACCACCACTTTGTCGCCGACGGCGGCAATCTGCGCGTCCCCCGTCTCGTCGAGGTGCTCCGCGGCTTGCGTTTCCACCCGTTCGGGCACGCCCTCGTCGTTCACGCGGTAGGTGTAGATTTCGTTGGCGTCCGGGTTGGCCACAAAGACGGTATCGTCCGGCGCGACCGTGGCCACGGAGCCCTTGGCATCGGCGACCACGGGCTCGGCAGTTTCCTCGCTGAAGGACGCCAGTTCGGTTGCCGGGCTGATGAAGACCTGGCCCTTGACCTTGTCAGTGATGGCCAGCAGGTCCCCGCCGAAGCTGACGTCGGCGCTGCCGGGCAGCTGCTGTTCGGCCCCGCGTGACATCTCCGCCACATCGACCGGGCTCAGCATGGCCTGGTCCTGGTTTTCCATAAAGACGCTGCCGGCGTGCTGCAGAACATCGAAGCCGGTGCTGTTGGCGAGGAATCCGCCGTCGAGCGTTTTGGAGGGGTAGTTGAGGTGGCCCACCATGTTGGCGCTGTTGTTGGTGACCCAGACGCCGCCGTCGTTCAGGTCGACGTCCGCGGTAGGGAAGCCTTCGTAGTACAGGGCACCGCCGACCACCAGCGCGGTGGCAACCGAAAAAGTGGTGGTCGAAGCGACGGCCTTCCTGCGCCGGTTACGCCCAAACAATCTGCTGCCTTCGCAAAGTCGTTTCTTCCCCGTTATTGTCCAGCTATTGCCCCGCGCGCAGACGGCCATGCCCGGGCGCGCCAAAGATCCTCATCTTCGGTTTTGTCCGTGTCTGACTATGGCAGGTTAACCGATTGAGGTAAACCTGCGCCGATGGGCAGAACTACCCACGGGTCTGGCGTTGGGGCCCTGGTCCCCGCTGGCCCAACCGCCGGTCAGTCCACAATCAGGCCGGTGCCCGTGCCGTGCGCCAGGGTCACCGGGTGGATCTCGCCGAAACCGCGGATGGTGCGGACCTTCTGCGGCATCAGCACAAAGCGTTCGTCCCCGGCCAGCGTGGCCGCGGTGGTCGAATCCAGCAGCACCGTGCCCGGTTCCGCCAAGGCGGTCAGCCGGGAGGCGAGGTTCACGGTGGGGCCGTAGATGTCGCCCAGCCGGGAGACGATGCCGCCCCAGACCATGCCCACCCTGGCGTTCGGCAGCAGGTCGTCGTCGGCCATCGCCTTGGCCAGGGCCAGCGAGATCTCGGCGCCGGCGTGGGGCGTGGACGCCAGGTAGAGCACTTCATCGCCCACGGTCTTGACCAGCCGGCCACCGCCCACGGAGATGATTTCCGCGCACTTGTTCTCGAACCGCTGCACCAGCTGGGCCAGCGTCTTCTCGTTCATCTGGCGGGACAGGCTGGTATAGGAGACCAGATCCGCAAAGCCCACGGCGCGCAGCAGCGGCATCGAATCGTCGTCGTGCTCCCCGGCCGCGCCCAGGCCGGCCTCGGCCCGGACGGTCAGCCGGGCCACCGCAGCGTTGAGCTGGCGCCGATAGGAATACAGCAGCACCTTTTCCAGCGATTCGATCAGGTTGGGCAGCTCGGTAACCAGGCGTTTACGGGCCTCGGCGTCGGTGATCCGCATCTGGTGGACCATCTCCTCCACCAGCGCTTCCACCTGCCAGACCACCATGCGGTCCGTCATCTGGCCGATGGACCGGGTGATGGAGATCGCCGCCTCCTCGGTCAGGCGCTCGTCGCGGACCATGTCGATAATGGTGGTCAGCGCCTCCAGGTCAGCCTGCGTGAACGCCACGTCCTCGTCGCCGAGGTTGGCAAAACCCAGCGCGCGCCAGATCTTGCGCGCCGAGAGCAGGGACACCCCGGCCCCCGCGGCCACCTCGCGGCGGCGCATGGTCCGTTCGGAACCGAGCAGCCGCACCTCCAGGTCCCGGACCGCCTGCCGGTTCACCTTGTTCGGCTGCGGGTCCTCCCGCACATCCGCCTGGACCGCGCGGACCTCTTCCTTGGGCACGATCCTGGGCATGGACAGCGTCAGCGGCTCCGGTTCCCGTTGCTCGCTATTGCTGGTCATCGCCTTGCCAACCTTCCTCGCCGTATTCCATTTCATGCAATCTTTCCATGTCTACGCCATCGAACATTGCAGTCCGCGGCAGGTCCTCGATCGCCTTCACCACCAGTGAACGGAAACGGACCACCTCGGGCACATCCGGCAGCACCGAAAAACGCCCGTACCCCACGTCCGCCCGCAAGTGCCCGCTGCGCAGCATCCGCTGCAGCAAGCTCTGCTCGGTGGCCAGCCCGAAGATCGATGCCAGCAGCAGTTGGTGTTCGCGCCGCTTGCCCCAGCCCTGGCGGACTATCAGCCGCCGGTTGGTGAGCAGGTATCTGGTGCCCAGCCAGCGCAGCAGCGGCAGCACCGACATTTTCCCCGCCAGCAGCACCGCCAGCAGCAGCCCGATCAGCAGCAGGGGCGCGCGCCAGTCCGCCAGCCAGTCGGGCAGGTCTTCCCGGCTCAGCCAGCCGGCGCCGAAACCGCCGGCGGCCAGCACCAGCAGGAACGCCACGGCGGGCCAGAACAGGCGCCGCGCCTGGGGCCGGGTGATGACAATGACCCGCTCCCCCGGGTCCAGTTTCAGTTTCAGCCGCACCGCAGCTCCGGGACCAGGGTGGTTGAGTGGGGCAAATCATGAACCTTCGTAGGGGCGCAGATGTACGACGTCGCCGGCGGACACTACATGTTCGGTGCCGTCCGCTTCACGCACCTTGAGCGCGCCGAAGCTGTCCAGTCCGAACGCCTCGCCGATGATCTCCCCGCCGTTCGGCAGCTCCGCACGCACCTGCTGGCCGAGCGTGACCATGACCTTCTGCAGCCGGGACAGCAAGGTGGTGCCGTCCTTCCACTGCGCCTTCGGGTCCCCGTTGACGTTGCAGAACTGGCGGTAGCGCTGGGCAAAAACGCGCAGGTAGGACATGAGCAGGATGGTGCGGTCCGTCGTCGCACCTTTTTCCAGCGCAACGGAGGTGGCCGTGGGAACGGGCAGGTCATCCTTGCCCAGGGTCACGTTAACCCCGCTGCCAATAACAACGGCGGGCGGAGTGCCGTCCGGGTAGCTCACCATCTGCGCGAGGATGCCCGAGATCTTCCGGCCGCTGACCAGCACGTCATTGGGCCACTTGACCTTGGCCTCCAGCTGGGCATACTCGCCCAGCGCCTCGGCCAGGGACATGGCCGCCAGCAGCGAGAACCAACCGTAGCTCTGCGTGGGCACCGGGTTGCCGGCGTGGTTGAACGGGCGCAGCAGCACGCTGACGATCACGGAGGAGCGCGGCGGGGCGGTCCACTGCCGGTCCAGCCGGCCGCGGCCCTGGGTCTGCTCTTCGGCCACCAGGACGCTCAGATCGGAGAAGCCCACTTTGTCTCCGCCGGCCTTGGTGGCCAGGTCGGAGTTCGTGGAGCCGGTAGACTCCACCAGTTCCAGCTTCCGGTAGGGTCCCAGCGGAGCACAGAGCGCATCACTGAGTCCATCAAAATCCAGCGCCGGTCGGTCAACGTCGGAAAAACTCTGGCTCATGAATCCATCCTACGCAGAGCGGGCCGTTTAGGCACCGGACGCGCGGACGGCAAAATGTCCGTGCGCGAAATTGTAGGATTGCTACAGCTATTGACCCACCGGCGCTTACTAGACTTGGTGAAACAGTGCCGCGGTCGGCAGACTTTTTGTACGAAACCTACTTAACGCCTCCCCGCGGGCACACTGAGACCGCCACCAGCATCGCCACCAGCAACGCCAAGCGCGCAGAATCCGGAGATTTCATGAGCCTCGAAACAGATCTTGATCTGTCGACCACTGCCGGCAAGATCGCGGAATTCCGCCGCCGGCAGGCCCAGGCCATGCAGCCCTCCGGCGCCGAAGCCATCGAGAAGCAGCATGCCCGTGGCAAGCACACCGCCCGCGAGCGCATCGAACTGCTGGTGGACGAGGGCTCCTTTGTGGAGTTCGACGCCTTGGCCACGCACCGCTCCACCGCCTTCGGCATGGAGAAGAAGAAGCCGCTCGGGGACGGCGTGGTCAGCGGATACGGCACGGTGGATGGCCGGCTGGTGGCGCTCTACAGCCAGGACTTCACCGTCTACGGCGGTTCGCTGAGCCAGGTCAACGGCGAAAAGATCGTCAAGGTCCAGGAGTTCGCGCTACGCAACGGCTGCCCGGTCATCGGAATTAACGACGGCGGCGGCGCCCGCATCCAGGAAGGCGTCGCCTCGCTGGCCATGTTCGCGGACATCTTCCGCAACAACGTGGCCGCTTCCGGCGTCGTTCCCCAGATCTCGCTCATCATGGGCCCGTGTGCGGGCGGCGCCGCCTACTCCCCCGCGCTGACGGACTTCGTGGTCATGGTGGACAAGACCTCGCACATGTTCATCACCGGCCCCGACGTGATCAAGACGGTCACCGGCGAGGAAGTGGACATGGAGACCCTCGGCGGCGCACGGCAGCACAACTCCACCACCGGCACCGCCACCTACCTGGGCGCCGATGAAGCCGACGCCATCGAGTTCGTCCGGGAACTGCTGGACTTCCTGCCCTCGAACAACCTCACCGAAGCCCCGCTGCTGGACTTCGACGAGGTGCTCGAGACCACCGAGGCGGACCTTGAGCTGGACACGCTCATCCCGGACTCGGCCAACCAGCCGTACGACATGCGCACGGTCATCGAGCACGTCATGGACGACGGCCACTTCCTGGAGATGCAGTCCCTCTACGCGCCGAACGTCATCATCGGCTACGGCCGGGTGGAGGGGCACACGGTCGGCGTCGTCGCCAACCAGCCCATGCAGTTCGCCGGCACGCTGGACATCAATGCCTCGGAGAAGGCCGCCCGCTTTGTCCGGCACTGCGACGCGTTCAACATTCCCATCCTGACGCTGGTGGACGTCCCCGGCTTCCTGCCCGGCAAGGACCAGGAGTTCAACGGCATCATCCGCCGCGGCGCAAAGCTGCTCTACGCCTACGCCGAAGCCACCGTCCCCAAGCTGACCGTCATCACCCGCAAGGCCTACGGCGGCGCCTACATCGTCATGGGCTCGAAGAAGCTCGGCGCGGACCTGAACATCGCCTGGCCCACCGCCCAGATCGGCGTCATGGGAGCCCAGGGCGCGGTCAACATTCTCTACCGCCGGGACCTGGCCGCCGTGCAGGCCGAGGGCGGCGACGTTGAAGCCCGCCGCCAGGAAATCGTCACCCAGTACGAGGAAGAACTGCTCAACCCGTACCAGGCCGCCGAGCTCGGCTACCTGGACGCGGTGGTGGCCCCGTCCGACACCCGGCTGCAGATTGTCCGCGGGCTCCGGGCGCTGCGCGACAAGCGCGCCACCATGCCGCACAAGAAACACGGAAACATCCCGCTGTGACCACCGCCCACGCCAGGACACCCATCCGCCCGACGGACGCAGCCGCCGGCCATACCCGCTGGTCCAGCCCCGACCAGGCCGCCACGCGCTGGTCCGGAAATGAGGAACGCATGCACGCAGAAGCCGAGGCCCAGGCCGGGCAGGCCCCGTTGTTCACTGTTGCCAAAGGAAATCCCAGCGCCGAGGAACTCGCGGCGCTGACCGCCGTCGTTCTTGCCCTGCAGTCCTCCTCTACCGAGGATGAGACCGGCAAATCGCGCCGCCGCGGCTCCCGCCGTCGTGAATTGCTGCGCCCGGTGGTTCAGCACGGCCCCGGCGCCTGGCGGCACACCTTTAGGTAAAAAGAAGACCGGCAGCCCCCAACGCGCTGCCGGTCTCCGGTATTTGTACGGGACTGGGTCCCGTGGATCAGGCGGTATGGGCCGCCCGCACCGCTTCAGCCAGCGGCGTGCTGGGACGGCCGATCAGCTTCGCCAGGTCTTCGCTTTCGGTGTCTAGGTCGCCTGCGGCGGTGTTGGCCTCGAGCGCACTGAGGAAGCCTGCCATACCCTCATCCAGGCCGGCGGCGAGCAGGCCCTGCTGGTACTCATCCAGCGTGACGTTGCGGTAGTCGATGCTCCGGCCGGTCACCTCGGAGATGGCGGAGGCGAGCTCGACCATGGTGAAGGGCGTGCCGCCGAGTTCGTAAACGGCGTTCTCGTGACCCTCGCCGGTCAGCACCACGGCCGCTGCCTCGGCAAAGTCCGCACGCGTGGCGGCGGCAATCCGGGCATCACCGGCGGCGCCGATGACCGCGCCGAACTGCAGGTACTGGCCCAGCTGTCCGGTGTAGTTCTCGGTGTACCAGCCGTTGCGCAACAGGGTAAACGGGATGCCGGATTCGCGGATCAGGGCTTCGGTGGCCTTATGCTCCGGAGCCAGGGCCAGGTCGCTGGTATCCGCCCGCAGCACGCTGGTGTAGGCAATCCGCTTCACGCCGGCGACCTTGGCAGCCTCCAGGACGTGGCCGTGCTGCCGGACGCGCTGGCCGACCTCGCTGCCGGAAATAAACATGAGCGTATCCACGCCTGCCAGTGCCGAAGCCAGGGTTTCGGGCTTGTCGTAGTCGCCCTCGCGGACCGTCACGCCGCGTTCCTGCAGCGCTGCGGCCTTCGCCGTATTGCGTACGACGGCGACAATTGCTGCCGCTTCGATCTCGCGTTCCAGCAGGGCATCGATCACGAGTGCACCCAGTTCGCCTGTTGCTCCCGTTACTGCGTACGTGGTCATGTTGCTCCTTGCGTTGATTACTTGCAACCGAAACTAATGTAGATGGAATCATTTGAAGCGTCAAGTGAATCCCGGTAGAGTTGTCCCATGACAGAGCCGCAGTGGTTGAACCCCGAGGAACGCAAAGCATGGCTGGCCGTTGCCTCGCTAATGTTCCGGCTTCCGGCCACGCTGGAGTCCCAGCTGCAGCGCGACGAGGATCTGACCGTCGCCGGCTACATGGTGCTGGCGATGCTTTCCGAGTCCGCCACCCGCGAATGCCGAATGAGCAAACTGGCGGAGCTGACCAATACCTCGCAGTCCCGCCTTTCCCGGATTGTTGCCCGGCTGGAAAAGGACGGCTATGTCACCCGGGCCATGGACGCCAACGACCGCCGCGTGGTGCTGGCCCGCATCACCGAATCCGGCATGGCCAAAATCGCTGCCGCCGCGCCTGGCCATGTAGCCGCGGTCCGGGCCGCCGTCTTTGACCGCCTCGACGAAGAGCAGGTCCGCCAGCTGGCCGCGATCAGCAGGACGCTGCTCGGCGACGATTTTCCGCACTTGCCGGAGTAACCTCCGCAGGACTAACGTCGGCCGCATGCAAGCATCGCTGGCAGGCAAAGTTGCGCTCGTCGCCGGAGGGACCAGAGGTGCCGGCCGTGGAATCGCCGTCCAGCTCGGCGCGGCCGGCGCCACCGTCTATGTCACCGGGCGGACCACCCGGGAACAGCCGTCGGAGATGAACCGGTCGGAGACCATCGAGGAGACCGCGCAACTGGTCGAGGAGGCCGGCGGCCACGGAATCGGGGTCAGGGTGGACCACCTCGTGCCGGATGAAGTGCGTAATCTGGTGGCCCGTATCGACGCCGAGCAGGGCGCCCTGCACATCCTCGTCAACGACATCTGGGGCGCCACCACCATGGAGTGGGACAAATCGGTGTGGGAGTCCACGCTGGATATTGGCCTGCACATGCTCCGGCTTGGCGTGGACACCCACGCCATCACCAGCCACTTCGCCCTGCCGCTCCTGATCCGGCAGCCGGGCGGGCTGGCTATCGAGGTGACCGACGGTACGGACGAGTACAACGCGGCGAACTACCGGGCCTCGTTCTTCTACGATCTGGCCAAGGCCGCGGCGAACCGGATGGCGTTCCTGCTGGCACACGATCTGGAGCCTTACGGCGCCACGGCGCTCTCGCTGACCCCGGGCTGGCTGCGGTCCGAGGCAATGCTGGACGAATTCGGCGTGACCGAGGCGAACTGGCGCGATGCCACCGAGCGCATTCCGCACTTCGCCATCTCGGAGACCCCGGCCTACGTGGGCCGGGCCGTCGCGGCGCTGGCCCAGGATCCCGAGGTCTCCCGCTGGAACGGCAAGTCACTCTCCAGCGGCGAGCTGGCCAAGGTCTACGGCTTCACCGACGTCGACGGCAGCCAACCCGACGCTTGGCGGTACATGCGCGAGGTCCAGGATCCGGACAAACCAGCCGACACCACCGGCTACCGCTGAGCCTCCGTCACGGTCCCGGCCTACGATGGCGGCTGGTCACGATTAACGACGGCGGACCGCCCACCTTCCGTCCGTCCCTCCGGTCAGCGCGGATCCATCACCGTGCCCAGGAAGAGCGGCAGCCCCGTTTCCGCGTGGATGATCTGGTAAAGGAACGGGCGGTTGAAGTCCAGTTCCACGTCCGGCTCCGGCGGAAGCGAGGTGGCCATCACATCCAGCTGCGTCACGGCAGCCGCCACCGTTCCCTTCTCTCCCACCGTGATGTTGGCCTGCTGGGTTGCCCCGGTGACGCGGGCTTCCGGCTGGATGGCTTCGAAGTCCGGCGTCTTGCCGAATGTCTCCGCCAGGCCCAGGCCGCGCAGCACCGGCATCAGATCCTGGGTGTACTCGTGCTCCCACTTCGGCAGCCCCAGCGACACCATGGCCGGCTCCGCAGAAGCCATCACGCGGTTCACCGCGGCCAGCCCGGCTTCATCCAGCGCAGGCGAACCGTCGTCCGGCAGCACCAGGCGCATCAGGAAGCCTTCGTTATAGGGAAGGTCCACGCCCTGCCAGTCCTCGCCGCGGGCATAGTCGGCGCGCAGCAGTTTCCCCATCAGTTCAGCCTGGACTACCTCCCCACCCAGCAGGATGAAGTCCTCCGTGCTGGTTGACGACGGCGAGAACGGATCCGCCCAGGCGGCCGCGAAGTACACCGTGTTCAGCAGGGTCAGTGTGTTGTCCTTGTCGTACTCGCCGGGCGCTTCCGTGATCCGGCCGCCGGTATGGTGGTCCACCCAGGCGTCCAGCTTGTCCTTGGTGGCCGGATCCGCATAGTCCACCGGATACACGCCCGAGCCGTAGTGCTCCGCCAGCCGGGCCAGGTACCCCTCGCCGGTGGGTGTGCCCGCATCGACGAACACCCCGTTGGCCAGGTGCAGCAGCGGGGTGGCCGGAGGCTCGTCCTCGTCCACGGAGCCGGGATCGCCGTCGTGCTCCTGCCATGCGTTGAGCAGTGCGTTCATCGCCTCGTCCCGGTCCTGGGCAGGCAGGCCAAGCACCGCATCCATTTCCGCCGCCGTGGTGGTGCCGGCGCCGGTGCGCAGCATGGCGAGCGCGTAGAGCAGGCTCGCCGGGCTGGTGACCTGGTTCGCCTCGGGCCTGCCGGCAAGCATGGCGGCGCCGAGTTTGAGCGTGGCATCCTGCAGCGACGCCACGGCCTCCGGATACTCCTGCAGAGCGACGGACTGCTGCTCCACTCCGTCCGCCGCCAGCAGTTCCGGCTCCGGCGCACCGCACCCGGCCAGCGTCACAACCGGCACCAGCCCGAGCGCGGCGAGCACCGCCGTCGTTCTTCTATGCACATCCCTGCACCGTCCTCTTGTCTTCCTGGCCGTGCTGCCCCGGCCGGCCCCGTGCTTTCAACCTACGTTCACCCATGGGCAAACAACAGCCCTGCGCCGAGCACAATCTCGTCACGGAAGTGCCCGGAAACCCACAGGCAGTGTCCATAGGCAACTGATGGCAGGTAGGCTCGGCCTGTGACTAACCAGACATCTGAACCCACCCTGGATAACACGGCCGTGCGGAGCCCCTCCGCGATCGATGCCGTGGCGGACTCCTTCACCGAGTCGCTGCTGGAGATGAATCCCTCGCTCGCCACGTCGCTGGGCATTCCCGGCCACGAGACCGAGTACGCGGACTATTCCCCCGCCGGCGCCGAGGCGCTGGCCGAGTGCACCCGCGAGACATTGCGGCGGCTGGAGGACCTGGAGCCCACAGACGATGTGGACCGTGTGACCCTGGATGCCATGCGCGAGCGGCTGGGGCTGGAACTGGAGATCCACGGGACCGGCCTGGACCTGGCGGACCTGAACAACATCGCCTCGCCCTCGCAGGACATCCGCGCCATTTTCGACCTGATGCCCACGGCCACTGTGGAGGACTGGAACAACATCGCCGGCCGGATGGGCAACGTTCCCGATGCCATCAGCGGCTACGCCAGCTCGCTCCGCGCGGCGAAGGAACGCGGGCAGGTGGCGGCCAAGCGTCAGATCCGCACCGTTATGGAGCAGGCCAGGGCGTACGCGGCAGAGGACGGCTTCTTCCATTCGCTGGCCGCTTCCGCCCGGATTAACGACGGCGGGCTGCCGGAGGACCTGCGCAAGCGCTTGGCTGCCGGCGCTGAGACGGCTTCGCACGCCTATGCCTCGCTGGCTGCGTTCCTCGAAAACGAGCTGCTGCCGGTTGCGCCGGAGAAGGACGCCGTCGGCCGGGAGCACTACTCGCTGATGTCCCGCCGCTTCCTCGGCGCCGCGATCGATCTGGAAGAGACCTACCAGTGGGGCGTGGAGGAACTGGACCGCATCATCGCCGAACAGGAAGCGGTGGCCGGGCAGATCAAACCGGGGGCTTCCATCGAAGAGGCCATGGCTGCGCTCGATGCGGACGAGTCCCGGCAGCTGCACGGCACGGACGCCCTGCAGGCCTGGATGCAGAAGCTCTCGGACCGCGCCGTGGCGGAACTGTCCGGCACGCACTTCGACATCTACGAACCGATGCGCCGGCTCGAATGCCGCATCGCGCCCACGCAGGAAGGCGGCATCTACTACACCGGGCCATCCGATGACTTCTCCCGCCCGGGCCGCATGTGGTGGTCCGTGCCGGAGGGCGAGGACACCTTCACCACGTGGAAGGAAACCACCACCGTCTACCACGAGGGCGTGCCCGGCCACCACCTCCAAATTGCGACGGCGACCTACCGCCGCGAGCTCCTGAATAACTGGCGCCGGAACATCTGCTGGGTGTCCGGCCACGGCGAAGGCTGGGCGCTGTACGCCGAGCGGCTGATGGAAGACCTGGGTTACCTGGCCGATCCCGGCGACAAGATGGGCATGCTGGATGCCCAGCGCATGCGCGCCGCCCGCGTGGTGTTCGACATCGGCGTGCACCTGGAACTTGAGATTCCTGCGCGCTGGGGTTCGGGGACATGGACGCCGGAGAAGGGCTACGAGTTCCTGAAGAAGAACATCGCCATCAGCGAGGGCCAGCTCAACTTCGAGTTCACCCGCTACCTGGGCTGGCCGGGGCAGGCGCCCTCCTACAAGTTGGGCCAGCGGCTCTGGGAGCAGATCCGCGACGAGCGCCGCCGCCGCGAGGGCGAGTCCTTCGACATCAAGCGGTTCCACAGCGAGGCCCTGAACCTGGGTTCGGTGGGGCTGGACACTCTGCGCCGCGCGCTGCTGGGCAACGCCGCTGCTCTGTCAGAGGCCTAGGGCTGCATCGAGTTACAGCGAGATCGTCCCTGCCGGGTGCGGGCGACCTGTGCGAGGGACGATCTCGACGCTAAGGAACGATCTCGCAGCTGAGCCAAGCCGCTCGCCGCGACGGAGGCCGCTGATGGGAAGCTTCTACAAGTAGGCAGACCGTTCACGCCCCCCGTCCGAGGCGTAGGGCCGAATCCAGTTGCAGCGGGAAGGTCCTGGCCGGCGATCTTCCTCACACGGGCGCCGGGAATAACTTCACACAACCCACGCATCGGCGGGCCGTCGCGCCAAAAGTGACGGCCCGCCGTCGTACGTCGGTGTAATATTTCGCAACGCTGCCTTTTACTTGGTATACGCGCCATCTATGGTCTTCGAGTGACTACTGCTACCAGCCCCGAAAAACAGGCCCGGAGACTGCCCTCGTGGGCCACCGCCTTCGGCCCGCAGATCATCGCCGCGCTGATCGCCGGCCTCATCCTTGGTCTCGTGGCCAAGGACATGGGCGACTCGGCCGCCGGCGAACCGAACTGGCTCACCGAGACCCTGACGACCATCGGCTCCAGCTATATCTCGCTGCTGAAGGCCGCCGTAGTGCCGCTGATCTTCACCGCCGTGGTCAGCTCCATCGCCAATCTTCGCGCGGTCTCCAATGCCGCCAAGCTGGCCTGGAACACGCTGCTCTGGTTCGCCATCACCGCGTTCATCGCCGTGGTGATCGGCATGGTGCTGGGCACGGTCATGCAGCCCGGCGCAAGCGCTGCCGGCGAAGTGCCCGGCGAGTACACCGGGCGCACCGGTGACTGGTGGGCGTTCCTGACTGGGCTGTTCCCGGGCAACTTCCTAGGGCTGGAAGCCAGCACCAAGGTGGCCGAATCCGGCGACATGACCACGAGCGTCAGCTTCAACGTGCTGCAGATCCTGGTCATCTCCATCGCCGTCGGCATCGCCGCCCTGAAGGTGGGCGCGCCCGCCGAGCCGTTCCTGAAGCTCAACGCCTCCGCACTGGCCGTGATCCAGAAGGTGCTGTGGTGGATCATCCGCGTGGCCCCGATCGGCACCGTTGGCCTGATCGGCAAGGCCGTTGCCACGTACGGCTGGGACACCATGGGTTCGCTGGCCATGTTCACACTGTCCATCTACGTGGGCCTGGCCCTGGTGGTCTTTGTGGTCTACCCGGTGCTGATCCGCAGCCACGGGCTGTCCGTGAAGCAGTGGTTCTCCGGCGCGTGGCCTGCCATCCAGCTGGCCTTCGTTTCGCGTTCCTCCATGGGCACCATGCCGCTGACCCAGCGGGTGACCGAGCGGAACCTCGGCGTGCCGCGGGCCTACGCGTCCTTCGCCGTGCCGCTGGGCTCGACGACCAAGATGGACGGCTGCGCCTCGATCTACCCGGCGATCGCCGCGATCTTCGTCGCCCAGTTCTTCGGTGTGCAGTTGGACTTCACACACTACCTGCTGATCGCTTTGGTGGCCGTGCTTGGCTCGGCCGCGACGGCCGGAACCACCGGCGCCACCGTCATGCTGACCCTGACGCTGTCCACGCTGGGGCTGCCGCTGGAAGGCATCGGCCTGCTGCTGGCCATCGACCCGATCCTGGACATGGGCCGCACCGCGGTCAACGTGGCCGGCCAGACCGTGGTCCCGACGATTGTCTCCAAGCGCCAGGGCATTCTGGATCTGGACCTCTACAACGCGAAGCGCACCGGCGATCCGTTTACCGACGACGCCGCTGTGGACGCGGACGGGGTTGACCGGATTGAAACCGGCGCTGGGTCTGCCGAGGTTCCCACCGGACGTCGTGAGGAAGACCTGGTCGACTCGAATCGCTGACCTGTTGCGCTAGGTACAGCAGTACGTACAAGAAAACGCTCGGCCGGGAAATGCCTCCGGCCGAGCGTTTTGCTGTTCAGGAACGGTGTATCCCCCAACGATCCACCGGTCCCGGAACGATGCAGCCCCCGACGGTGCACCGGCCCATTCCGCTGCCTTCGCCACTCTGTGGTGCAAGAAGGCAGCGGAAGAATCCCTGTGGAGATCATACGGTCCGGAGCGGCATGTTGATAAATCAACATTGGATATGTCGGTTTGTGCGCTGCTTGCCGGGCGGCGGCCGAAGCGGCGGCGTTCTTCGCCGGCTGATGCGGGCCTTGCGGACGCGGGCATTACGCTTAGGGACGTGACTGATTTGCACCTGATTCTCGCCTCCGCCTCCCCCGCCCGCACCAAACTCCTCACCGACGCCGGCATCGCCCACAGCATTCTCGTGTCCGATGTAGACGAGGACGCTGTGACAGCGCGCTACGGGCTGACGGATCCGCACGACACCGCCTTGCTGCTCGCGCGGGCCAAGGCTGAAGCCGTCGCAAGCCTCCCCGAGGCGGAGGGGGCGCTGGTTTTGGGCTGCGACTCCGTGTTCGAGCTCGACGGCGAACCACACGGCAAGCCGCACGAACCCGAGATTGCCCGAGAGCGCTGGCACCGGATGAGCGGCCGCCACGGCGTGCTGCACACCGGGCACTGGCTGGTCGACTGCAGGGACGTGCCCGCGGACTCGGATGAGGATGAAGAGAGGAACAACGACGCCGGGACCGGCGCCACCATCGGTGCAGTTGCCTCGGCCGGCGTCTACTTCGCCCAACTCAGCGATGCAGAGATCGACGCCTACATCGCCACCGGCGAGCCGCTCCAGGTAGCAGGTTCCTTCACTATCGACTCGCTGGGCGGAGCCTTCATCGAGCGCGTCGACGGAGACCCGCACGCCGTCGTCGGTCTTTCGGTTTCCACCCTGCGCCACCTGCTGGCAAGTGCCAACGTGCAGATTACGGACCTCTGGGGGCAATAACAGACGGCAGCCACCCGGGCGACGTGGCCCGCGTATCGGACCCCGCGGGAATCAGCTATCGTCCCTGCCGGAGTTGCCTTTGTCCTGGCCGGAACCAGGACCTGTCCCAGCTCCTCCCTTATGCCCGTCACCCTCGGATCCACCCGGGCCTGTCACATTGTCCCGGCCGGCGCCGTTGTCCTTCTTGCTGACGTTGTTGCCCTGGCCTGGAAGTTCTTTGTCCCGCTGACTGTTGCCATTTCCCTGGCCGCCGTCCGGCTCAGCCGGCACGGGCGAGGTCTCGGAAGGGTCCGGGGCAGAGACTGTGGAAGGGGGTGCGTGCACCGGGGCCGGCAGAAGAGGAATCGGCTGCCCCTGGATCGGTTCCGTTTTCCCAACACTGTTCGGCGTCTCCGGCGCAGCCGCTTCTGTTTCAGGATTCGGCGTTTCCGAAGGAGGCGATGCAGCAGCTAGTTCCGCGGCAAGGTCTGCGCCGAGTTGCTCGATGGCGGCTTCGATGCTCTGGTAGCGGGCGAAAGAGACGTCGCCGTCCCCGGCTGCCTGTCTCAATTCCTCTGTCAGGTCGCCCAGATCCTCGATCGCTTTCTCATAATCCCCGGCGGCCGCGGCGGTCCGGACCTCGGCCGCGTGGGTCTGCATTCTTTCGGCGGCTCCTGTATTCAGCTGTGGCGGCGCAGTGCAGGCGCTGCCGAGCAGCACGGCAGAAACTGCCGCAGCAGCTGCGAAACGGCGAACACCTTGTGGCTTCTTCATGGGACAAGGTTCCGTTCAAGGTTCCGCATGTGCTCTTCGAGCTCTCCGGTCAGGGCCGGCGATGGTGCCGGGACAGAGGTCTGAGCCTCTTGCGGACCGGACGCCAGCGAAGGTACAAGGACCGCAATACCAGCGAGCACGAGGACAGCAACGATGGTCCAGACGGCAAACTTGAGCGTGGGCAGCGACCGCAGAGGTCTTGCCACCGGGGAAGCCGGCATGGCTGCCGTACTGCTCTCCGGCCTCTCCGGCGACTCCAGGGCGGGCTCTGGCTCCCACACCCTGTTATCCAGGTCGGCCAGCAGGGCAGCTACTTCGGCGGCGTCGGGTCGGGCGGCAGGATCCATCGCAGTCATCTTCGAGAGAAGGCGAACCCATCCAGGGCCGATCCCCGCTGGGATAACCGGTCCGCGTTGCAGGCGGGCCACTGCCGATTCGACCGGACTGCCGGGGAATTCGACGTGACCGGTCAGGCACTCCAACAGGACCAGTCCCAGGGAGTAGATATCGCTGGATGTTCCGAGTGCCCCGCCGTGCGCCTGCTCCGGGCTCAGGTAGGTTGCGGTTCCGACCGTCTGCCCGGTGGCGGTCAGCCGTGTTCCTTCCAAGACGCGGGCAATGCCAAAATCCATGAGCTTGGCCATGGCTTCACCAGTATCTTCATCGAACGCGAGCATGATGTTCGCCGGCTTGAGGTCGCGGTGGATCACACCCCGGACGTGGACATAGTGAAGTGCAGCCGCCAGTTGGTGACCGGTCTTTGCTACATCCCTGGCCTCCAGCGGCCCCAACCGAAGCCGGTTTCGCAGGTCCTTGCCTTGCGCGAGCTCCATCACCACAAAGGAGCGGGTCCCATCGGAGGAGGTCTCCCTCCCTGCATCGTAAACAGTCACCAGGCCTGGGTGGTTGAATGTCGACAGCAGTTGTACCTCTGCCTCCTGACGCCGCAGCTCTCCTTCGTCGCTGACATCAGGGCGGAAAACCTTTACCGCGACGAATCGGCCCAGCACGTCGTCCACGGCCTTATAGACCGCCGCTGATCCGCCCCGCCCGATCAGTTCCTGAAGCTTGTAACGGCCTCCCAGGCTAACTGGCAGAACCTGCCCCAAATACACGTCCCCCACTGCCATCCTTTGCTCCCAAGGGCACCGCTTTGGCGCGCTTGATCCTCCCTACGGGTTACCGACAGGTATACAGGAGGCGAACGGCCGACGGTACCTAAAACGGCGAATCGGCCTCAATGGATTATCGTCACAGTGGGACCGCACCTCCCTGGCGGGCGGAGACACCCAAGACCAGCTCCCACCACCGCCCCTTTTGTAGAACACCTACAAAGAACCACGCCCATACACGCAGAAATGGCATGCTTCATGGGCGAAAACCGCAAAACCGCGCTAGGCTCCTCAAGGATAGAAGGAGCTTTGAATGACCCAGCGCATCACCAAGGTACTGATCGCCAACCGTGGTGAAATTGCCGTCCGCGTAATCCGAGCCGCACGGGATGAAGGCCTCGCCTCCGTCGCCGTTTACGCGGAGCCTGACCGGGATGCGCTGCATGTCCGTCTGGCCGACGAGGCCTACTCTCTGGGTGGCAGCACCGCCACGGAGTCCTATCTGGCCATGGACAAACTGCTCGAAGCGGCCGCCGCCTCCGGTGCCGACGCCGTGCACCCCGGCTACGGCTTCCTCGCCGAAAACGCGGACTTCGCCCAGCGGGTCATCGACGCCGGGCTGATCTGGATCGGCCCCTCCCCCGACGCCATCGCCAAACTCGGCGACAAGGTCCAGGCCCGGCACATCGCCGAGAAGGTCGGCGCTCCCCTGGTTCCCGGCACCGCGGATCCGGTGCAGGGCGTGGACGAGGTCCTGGCCTTCGCGGACACCTACGGCCTGCCGCTGGCCATCAAGGCCGCTTACGGCGGCGGCGGCCGCGGCATCAAAGTGGTCCGCGACCGGGACGAGATCCCCGAAGCCTTCGAGTCCGCGGTCCGCGAAGCAACGGCCGCCTTCGGCCGCGGCGAGTGCTTCGTGGAGCGGTTCCTCGATGCACCCCGGCATGTCGAAACCCAATGCCTCGCCGATGCGCACGGCAACGTCGTCGTTATTTCCACCCGCGACTGCTCGCTGCAGCGCCGCAATCAGAAGCTCGTCGAGGAAGCACCCGCCCCGTTCCTGAGCGCGGACCAGAACTACCGGCTGTACGAAGCGTCCAAGGCCATCATGCTCGAAGCGAAGTATCAGGGCGCGGGCACCTGCGAGTTCCTGGTCGGCCAGGACGGCACCATCTCCTTCCTCGAGGTCAACACGCGGCTGCAGGTTGAGCACCCCATTTCCGAGGAGGTTGCCGGCGTGGACCTGGTCCGCGAGCAGTTCCGGCTGGCCTGCGGCGAGGAACTGGGCTACGGCGATCCCGAAATCCGCGGCCACTCCTTTGAATTCCGCATCAACGGCGAGGACGCCGGCCGCAACTTCATGCCGGCTCCCGGCACGGTGGAATCGATGAAACTGCCCACCGGCCCCGGTGTCCGCGTGGACTCCGGCGTCGAAGCCGGCGAGGTGGTCGGCGGCAACTTCGACTCCCTGCTCGCCAAGCTCGTGGTCACCGGCGCCAGCCGCAACCAGGCCCTGCAGCGCGCCCGCCGCGCCCTGGAGGAGATGGAGATCGTCGGCATGCCGACCGTCCTGCCCTTCCACCGCGCCGTGACTGCGGATCCGGACTTCGCCCCGGCGGACCCGCTGGAGCCCTTCAAGGTCCACACCCGCTGGATCGAGACGGAGTTCGTCAACAAGATTCCCGCCTTTGATGCCGCGGCGTCAACAACCAACGACGACGACGGCGAGCGCCAGCGCGTGACCGTTGAGGTGGGCGGCAAACGGCTGGAAGTTGTGCTCCCCGCCGGCCTGAATACCTCCGGCGGCTCCGCCACCAAGTCCAACGGCAAGCCCAAGCGCGGCCGCGGACGTTCCGGCGGCTCGGCTGGCGCGGCGGCCAGCGGGGACGATCTGTCCTCACCCATGCAGGGCACCATCGTGAAGGTGGCCGTCAGCGAAGGTGACACGGTTGCGGAAGGCGATCTCGTCGTCGTGCTTGAGGCCATGAAGATGGAGCAGCCGCTGACAGCGCACAAGGCCGGCACCGTTTCCAAACTGACGGCGAAGCCGGGCGCCACGGTCTCCGCCGGCGCGGTGCTGGCCGCCATTATCGACTAGGCAGCCCGGCGTCGGCCGCATTCCCCCGGCTAGCCAGTATCGGGCTTTGCCCCTGGCAGCTCCAGTCCAGGTGCCCGGTTCCGTTGAGGGACCGGGCACCGCTGGTTAACGGACGGTGCGCACGGCTGTGCCGCCTGCAGTGTGGACTCCCCGAACCACGCTCCGACTAGGGCCTCAACTTTTTCCAAGGGTGCTGGTGTAAGGCTCGCACAGACGGCACAGCGGCTCCATCCACTCGCACCGGACGGCCCGGCCGTTTGGGGAGGCTTCGCGCAAAGAGCGGGTCCATTCGGAATTGGGGAAACACGATGGACAAGAGTCCGCGGCACATTTCAGCGCGCCGCAAAACGAGGACCAAACTGGCAGCATTGGCCACCGGCAGCGCGGTGGTCTTATCCGGGGTGATGCTCCCCGGCCAAGCTGCGGCGGCACCGCCGCCGGGTCAGGACTTCAATGTCACCACCGGTGATCTGGAGTTCATTATCAAGCAGATCGACATATCCGAAGCGCACGCCGAGGACACCATTGTTGAAGACGAGGATTCATCTCCGCTGTGCCGGGCCGGCGCCACCTTCAACATCGCCAAACAGACACATTTCGACGTCGACGGCGACCCTTGCGTGGGTTCGCCGACGCTGCCGTTCGGGCTGCGGACCGTTGACGGCCGCTGGAACAACCTCATGCCCGGCCAGGACGGCTACGGAACAAGCGGGAAGGATTTTCCGCGGCTGCTTCCGGCCGACTTCAAGGATGCCGATCCGATTCCCGGCGGCGGCGCACCAGGCGGCGCTCCGGGGACGCCGACCTCGTACAAAAGCACCGACGGGGAATTCGTCTACGACGCGGAACCGCGCATCATCAGCAACTTGATCGTCGACGAGACCATCGACAATCCCGCCGCAGTGGCAGCGTCCGAGCGGATTGAAGGATCCGGCCTCGTTGACGGCACCGCGTTCAGCCGAACGTATGGCACCACGCTGTTCGACACGTCCGCTGAAATCAGCAAGGCCAACTACAACCCGGGGGTCCCCGTGGCCTACATAGCCCGGGCGGATGACTACTCTGATGCATTGGCAGCAGGACCGGCGGCCATGGCCAACGGCGGACCGCTGCTGCTGGTCAATTCAAACAGCATTCCCGCCTCCATCCGGACCGAACTGGCCCGGCTCCAGCCGCAGCGCATCGTGGTTGTCGGCGGCGATGTTGCTGTCACAGCCAATGTAGCCACCACGCTCCAGCAATTCACGGCAGGAACGGTGACCCGCCAGGCCGGGACAACCCGCTACGACACCGCGGCGGCCATCAGTCGGGCCAACCATCCCGATGGTGCGTCCAAGGTGTTCATCGCAACGGGCCTGAACTTCCCGGATGCGTTGGCCGCCGCCGCCCCTGCGGCCAGGGACGGCAATCCCGTCCTCCTGGTTACCAGGGACGGCATCCCTGCGTCCACCGCCACTGAACTGGACCGGTTGAATCCCTCTGAGATTGTTGTTCTCGGCGGGCCAAAGGCGGTCAGCGACCCGGTCTTCAACCAGCTGAACAGCCGGACCGACTCCACCGTCACCCGGATCGGCGGAACCACGTTGTATGACACGGCCGCGATGATCTCGGCCGAACACTACGCATCCGGCGTGGACACCGTTTATCTCAGCACCGGGGAGAACTTCCCGGATGCGCTTTCCGGTTCGCCTGCCGCGGGGAAGCGGGGTGCGCCCATCCTGCTGGTTCCCAAGAGCGGCGCAGTCCCGGCCAGTGTCGCTGCCGAACTGCAGCGGCTCAAGGCCAAGAAAGCCATTGTCCTCGGCGGCCCGATGGCCGTCAGCGCAGGAGTGGAAGCCGAACTGGCCGGCTTGGTCGGGGGTTCCGAAATCTTCATCCCCGACGTTGCTACAGATGAGGGCCTCTCGGCTTCCGTAACCAGCTTCTTCACGTTCTTTGGGCAGTTCTTCGACCACGGCCTGGACCAGGTATCCAAGGGCGGCAACGGCACCATCGTAGTCCCGCTGCAGCCAGATGATCCGCTGTATGTCGAGGGCTCCCGTACCAACTTCCTGACCCTCTCCCGCGCCACCATCGGCGAGGACGGCAGCCAGGAGCATACCAACCGCACCACACCGTTCGTCGACCAGAACCAGACCTACACATCGCACCCCTCGCACCAGGCGTTCCTCCGGGAGTATGCGGCCGGAACAAACGGACCCGAGATCACCGGCAAACTGCTCAACGGCGTCGGCGGTGAGGGCCTGGCTACCTGGAACGACGTCAAGAACCAGGCCCGTACCGTCCTCGGCATCAACCTGACGGACACGGACGTCCTGAACGTACCGATGCTGCGGGTGGATCCGTACGGCCGCTTTGTTCCGGGCCCAAACGGCTATCCGCAACTGGTTCTCGAAGACGGCACCATGGTTGAAGGCGATCCTGCCAATGGCGGCGTTGGCGTACCGGAGAACGTGGTCCGTGTGAACCAGGCTTTCCTGGACGACATTGCACATGGCGCTACGCCGAATCCACCGAGCGGTTACGACGCCGAGCTGCTGTTAAGCCACTTCGCCACCGGCGACGGACGCGGCAACGAGAACATTGCCCTGACCGCTGTGCACCACGTGTTCCATTCGGAACACAACCGGGTCATGGACCAGGTCGACGACTTCCTGCAGAACGAGGCACCCGCCGAACTTCGGGAGCGGTACATGGCCGAGGACGGTATTTGGGACTACGGTGAGCGGCTGTTCCAGGCGGCGCGCTTCTTCACCGAGATGCAATACCAGCACCTCGTTTTCGAAGAGTTTGCCCGCCGGATCCAGCCGAACATCGATGCCACGACCCTCAACGAGAATTCCTACATGCCGGATGTTGACCCGGCCATCGTCGCGGAATTCGCGCACGTGGTCTACCGGTTTGGGCATTCATTGCTGACCGAGGACATCCGGCGCGAGGTCAACGGCGAGATGGAGGACATACCGCTCTTCGACGGCTTCCTGAACCCGCAGGGTTACTTGACAGCTCCTGACGGCACTGCACTGTCACCGGATGAGGCTGCCGGCTCCATCATCCGGGGCACCACGCATCAGACGGCAAACGCCATCGACGAATTCGTGACCGATACGCTGCGCAACCAGTTGCTGGGACTGCCGCTGGACCTGGCCACGATCAATATGCTGCGGGCACGCGAGACCGGTGTTCCGTCACTGCAGGTGGCACGCCAAACGTTCTACGAAGATTCGCGGCATCCGGAACTTGCCCCGTACACCAGCTGGGAAGACTTCCGGCTGGCGATGAAGAATCCGGAGTCCATCCTGAACTTCGTGGCCGCCTACGGAATCCACCCCTCGCTGGACGTTGACACGCTGGACGGAAAGCGTGCAGCGGCGGCGGTGCTCATCGAGGACGAGGCGTTCATGACCGCTCCGGCCGCAGATACCGGTGTCAACGACATCGACTTCTGGATGGGCGGCATGGCTGAAAAGCCGTTCGTTTTCGGCGGCATGCTCGGCACCACATTTAATGTGGTGTTCGAACAGCAGCTGGAAAACCTGCAGAACGGCGACCGTTTCTACTACCTGACCAGGAACCTGGGCAACTCCTTGTTCCACACGCTCGAAGCCAATTCGTTCTCCCAGTTGATCCTCCGGAACACTTCCGCAGACAAGCTGCCGCACGACGTCTTCGCTGCAGCCCAGGCGACCTTCGACCTGACCGAGCCGGCAGCGGATCTCTCCGCCGCCGGGCTGCAATCGCTGGACGGATGGTCCCGGTTTACCGGCGGCGAACATACGACCATGCAGGGAACGGACAGCAATGACAGTCTCCGGGGTGGCATCGGCGATGACTCGTTCTGGGGCCGTGCCGGAAATGACCGGATTGAAGGCGACGACGGCGTCGATGCCCTGATGGGAGGTGACGGCGATGACATCCTGACCGATCTCAACGGCGACGACAGGCTCCAGGGTGAGGCCGGCAACGATGCCCTCAGCGGTGGACCCGGCGTAGCGGACCTGCTCTTCGGCGGCTCCGGACAGGATTTCATCCTCGGCGGCCAGGACAATTCCACGGTCTTTGGCGGTCTGGGTAATGACTTCATTCTTGGCTCCACCGGACCGGACAACCTCCGGGGCGATGAAGGGGACGATTGGATTGAAGGCGGTCCGGGCGGCAGCGATCTGTTGGTCGGCGACCTGAGCAACACCATGATGAACGATCCTGCCCTGTGGCACGGCGGGCACGACGTCCTCAACGGCGGCTCCGGCAACGCGGACCACGATGCCGAAGGCGGCGACGACATCATGATCGCCGGCACGGGGACGGAGCGGTTCGGCGGCATGCTTGGCTTCGACTGGGTGACATTCAAGGACAATAGGTTCCCGGCCAGGGTCGATATGGACAGGCTGCAGATCGTTCCCGAAGTCGAGTCGGGTATCCGCGACAGGTACCTCGGCGTCGAAGCAGTCGCCGGCTGGAACAGCAACGACGTTATCCGGGGATCCCAATCGGAAGATGATCTCGTCGCTCCGGACATCGGCACCCTCGGGTACGGCCACCGCATGACCCAGGAAAACCTGGACCGGATCGCCGGTCTTCGCGACCTGCTGGGTGGTGGCGAGCTTCCCGAATACGCCCTGCCGTTCCTCGATGGCCAGCCCACCACACCGGCTGATTTCAACAACAACATCCTGTTAGCCGGTCCGGGCAGCGACCTCGTCGAACCCCGTCTCGGACGCAACTTCGTCGACGGCGACGCATGGCTGGACGTGAACGTTGTCTGGCGGCCTGCCGGCGGTGCCGTAGCCGAAACGGCCAAGTCGATCTCGGCCTTCTCGGAACGGATCTTCAACCGGACCATTAGCCCGGCAGATCTGTTCATTGAGCGTAGGATTGTCGGCGCTGACGCCAACCAGGCTGATGCCACGGATACGATCGTCTACGCGGAAACCCGCGAAGAGTTCGAGATCGAGCAGCTTTCCGATGGCGTTATCCGGGTCACCAGTGTTGCCAACCCCGGCATTCGCCAGGACATTCTGCGCAACGTCGAGCAGCTGCAGTTCAGCGATGAAACGGTGGACGTCTCCGACGGTGTTGAAGCACCGGTCGAGCTGCCCGCCGGCACGGTCAACCTCAATGTGGGCGACCTCGTGGAAGGACAGACGGTGAACGCAACGGCGGAGATTACCGATCAAGAGGTCACGGACCTCCGGTTCGAACTCCAGGTCGTTGACCCCGACACGGGCGCAGCAGCCACTACCCAGGACGGTACGACCGGCAATTTCCTGCTCGGCGAAGCTGAAGTCGGCTTCACGGTTCAGGTGGTCGTCACCTACACCGGAGGCGACGGAACCCCGGTCCAGTTGGTTTCCGAACCGACTGCGGATGCGGTTCAGGCGGCACCGTAGGCGCTCACAGCGCGCAACGTGCAAGACGTGGCGCCTGAGGGAAGTGTCCGCAGCCACCAGCTGCGGACACTCCCGCTTGTCTTGGAGACGGCGCGCGCAGCGGAGACCCTACCGGCCATAAATTCCTTTGGCAAAAAGACAATACAATAAGCATGCTTTGTTGTACCGTGGGAATTGGTAAGGGACACTCCCCGGCAATCCCGTCGGGGGACCATTGATCACCGTAAGGAGAGAGCATCATGGGTTTTCTTGCTTTTCTTATTCTCGGACTAATTGCGGGCGCTATCGCCAAGCTGATCCTGCCGGGTGACCAAGGCGGCGGCTGGATCGCAACCCTAGTACTCGGCGTCATCGGCGCCCTGCTGGGCGGCTGGGTCGGCAGTGCCATCTTCGGTGTCGGACTGGAAGAATTCTGGAGCATCCAGAGCTGGCTCGTTGCCATCGCCGGCGCCGTCATCGTACTGCTGATTTGGGGCTTCATCACCAAACGGAAGGAAGTCCACTAACGGGCAGCCGAATTCATAACTGAAAGAAAGCCCGCGGTTCCTGTTGGAACCGCGGGCTTTCTTTGACGGGAATCAGAGGGGAATCAGCTGCTCAGGCCTTCGTAATCCATGTCCTTGGTTTCCTTGGTCAGGAACAGGGCGATCAGGGTTACAACGGCCGCACCGCTGAGGTACATGCCTACCAGGAAGGTGCTGCCGCCGGCCGCCTGCCACAGCGCCACCGCGATGAACGGGGCAACGGAGGCGCCCAGGATCGAGGAGAAGTTGTAGGCCACGGCCGAGCCCGTGTACCGCACGTTGGTCGGGAACAGCTCGGGCAGCATTGCACCCATGGGACCGAAGGTCAGGCCCATCAGCGTGAAGCCGATGATCAGGTGCAGCATGGTGCCGGCGAAGCCGCCGCCGAAGAGCGGAACCCAGAGGAACCCGAAGGCCACGATGCCCAGCGATACCCAGATCAGCGTCTTCCGCCGGCCGAACTTTTCTGCCAGCGGTCCGGCCACCAGCGTGAAGATGCCGAAGAAGACGACGCCGATGATCAGCATCAGCAGGAAGTCGTTGCGGGCATAACCCAGGCCGGCGGTGAACGCCGAGGGATCGAAGTCCTTGCCGGCTGCGGCAGCGGCCGCTGCCGCGTCGTCCACCGTCTTGGCGGCGGTGCCGTAGGACAGCGTGAAGGTGGTCATCAGGTAGAACAGCACGTAGGTGGCCAGCATGATGAAGGTACCCAGGATCAGCTGGCGCCAGCTGGACTTGAAGACGCGGCCGAGCGGCAGCTTGGTGACCTCGCCCTTGTCCACGACCTTTTGGAAGGCCGGGGTCTCCACCAGCTTCAGTCGGACCCAGAGGCCGATGATGACCATGACGGCGCTGCCCAGGAACGGAATGCGCCAGCCCCAGGACATGAACGCCTCGTTGCTCAGGTTCAGGCTAAGGACCAGGAAGAGCGAGTTGGCAATGATGAAGCCGATCGGGGCGCCCAGTTGCGGGAACGTGCCGTAGATGGCCCGCTTATTCGCCGGGGCATTCTCGGTGGCCAGCAGTGCGGCCCCGCTCCATTCGCCGCCCAGGGCCAGGCCCTGGGCAAAGCGCAGGACCACCAGCAGGGCCGGAGCCCAGAACGTCCAGCCGGTGACCTGCGCGGTGGGCAGGCAGCCGATCAGGAAGGTCGCGATGCCCATGGTCAGCAGCGAGGCGACCAGCGTGCCCTTGCGGCCGAACTTGTCGCCGAAGTGCCCGAAAACAATGGACCCGAGCGGCCGCGCGATGAAGGCGACGCCGAAGACGGCGAACGAACTCAGCAGCGCGGTGGCCGCATCGGCCCCGGGGAAGAACAAGGCCGGGAAAACGAGCACGGCGGCCGTGGCGTAGACGTAGAAGTCATAGAACTCAACGGACGTGCCAATAAGGCTGGCAACGATCACACGGCCGCGGGAGTTGACCGGGGCCTTGGACGCACCTGTTGAGGCTGGTGCTGCAGAAGACATGGTGTCGGCTTTCGATGAAAACGAATGATTACCGCCGAAAATTCTACGCCTCTTCGTCCAGCATCCGGACATTGTTCCAATATTTGGACAGTGCTGGACAGGCCGCGCCGAAATACCTTCGAGCTTCCCGGTCTCCGTCTGTGCGTCACACAGCCATGACTTGCTGCCGGAGCGTGTTTGGATAATGGCCATGACTGCACAACGTACGACGCCGGCCATGTCGGGACCGCTGCTGGCTGTCCTTGCGCTGTTGGCCGCCGCGGCGCCGTTGTCCTCCGACATGTATCTGGCTTCGCTGCCCATGATCGCCACCGACCTTGGCGTGCGTGCCTCCGGCGCCCAGTTCACTCTGACGGCGCTGCTGCTCGGCATCGCGCTCGGGCAGCTGGCGTTCGGCCCGCTCTCGGACAGGTACGGGCGCATCCGGCCACTCATGGTCGGCGTCGCCATCGCCGTCGTCGCTTGTATTGCCGCTGCGCTGGCCCAGGATATCTGGTTCCTGGTGGGAGCCCGCTTTGTCCAGGGTTTTGCCGCTGCGGCCGGAATCGTCATTGGCCGGGCCATCATTTCGGACCTTAACGCAGGTCTCGGCGCGGCGCGGGCTTTCACCCTGCTACTGACCATTTCCAGCCTGGCTCCGGTGCTTGCTCCCCTGCTGGGCAGCGTCCTGCTCGCCGCCGGCAGTTGGCGCAGCATCTTCTGGGTATCTGCAGGGATCTTCGCGGTGATGCTCGGCGGCGTCCTGCTGGTGGTCCGCGAAACCCATCCTTCGCATGCCCGCGACAAGGCCGCCCTGCTCGCCGCCGGCGAGGTGGTCCGGCGGGCCTTCAAGGGAGGCCTGTTCCCGGCCTACGTGCTCCAGTTCGCTTTTACCTTCGGCGTGATCATCTCCTACATTTCGGCCTCGTCCTTTGTCTACCAGAACCTGATGGGCTTCAGCGCCATCGGGTACGGCACCGCCGCGGCCGTCAACGCGCTGGGGATGATGGCGTGCGGCCTGACCTCGGTCCGGCTGATCCGCCGCTTCGCCGTGCGGCGCATTATCGCCGCGGCCCTGATGGCGCAGCTGTTCATGACCGGAGCCATCTTCGTCCTGGTCATAACGGGCGCGCCAGCCATCTGGGCGGCCGTCCCTATCTTCTTTGCCATCAGCTGCTCAGGTTTCCTGATGGGAAACACCACCAGCCTGGCCATCGGCACGGTCCGGCAGGCCGCGGGCCAAGGCTCAGCCGTCCTGGGCGCCTCCCAGTTCGTGCTGGGCGCATTGGTCACACCGCTGGCCGGCATCGGCGGAGGCTTCACGGCCGCTCCGATGGCCATGTTGATGCTTGGCTGCTGCCTCTGTGCCAGCGCGCTGTTCCTCGTCTCCGGCCGGATCGAAGCGCGCCGGACCGCTTGAGCACTGCGGCGGACCGGCAGTCAGGCCTCGCCCGGACCGGCGGCACTTACGCCAGCATGGCGTAGGCAACCGCCGCCAGCACCAGCACGGCCAGCACCGCCACCACAGTATTGGCGATGTTCCGCTTCTTTGCGTCGCTCAGGCGGCGCCATTTTCGTTTTAGTCCCATTGGATCCCCACGTCCGATGATTGGCAGTTGGCCCCATGCTAGTGCCTCGCCCTGGGAATAACAGGGATTCGCCGAATGGCTGCCGGTCCGCACGAATAGTGTCCGAGCCGGCTGCCATGCTCGCGTTCGTGAATAAAGTGGATGTTGTGACCGCCAGGGAGTACGCAAGGAACGACGGCGGACGCCCGGTTAAGCGCGGAAAAGTCGCCCGGGCGCCCTACCGCCGTGAGCCCTATGTGCGCGCGCGCCTCGGCCCCGGCGCCGAGGACACCGTGGATGCGAAGGCCATTTCCTGGGACCGCACCACGGTCCAGCTCAAGTGGGTGGACGAAAACGGTTCCATGCGCACACAGTGGGTTCCGGCGTCGGACGTTAGACGCATTACCCGGGACGAGTCCGCCTGGCGGGATCCGTATGACGACTACGGCTTTTACTACCCTGACGAGCAGTGACGCTCCAACTCCGCCACCGTTTCCCACGCTGCCGCCCGTATGCGGCAAAATGGATCGGGTGACGCAAACGCCCAACTCCGCAGTGCCCGCCGCCAGCCCCGCTCTGAAGCCGGTTGATCCGGACCAGCTCAACGCCCGGATCTACGCCCAGATTGCCGAAGAACTCGGCGTCAAGCCTTGGCAGGTCAAGGCCGCCGTGGAGCTGCTCGACGGCGGTTCCACCGTGCCGTTCATCGCCCGCTACCGCAAGGAAGTCACCGGCACGCTCGATGATGCCCAGCTGCGTGACCTGGAAGAACGGCTGCGCTACCTCCGCGAGCTCGAGGACCGCCGTCGTTCGGTGCTGGAAAGCATTGCGCAGCAGGGCAAGCTGACCGCCGCGCTGGAAGCGAGCATCAAGGCCGCGGACACGAAGGCCCGGCTCGAAGACATCTACCTGCCGTTCAAGTCCAAACGGCGGACCAAGGCGCAGATCGCCCGCGAGGCAGGGCTCGAGCCGCTGGCGGACGCACTCCTCGCCAACCCTCGCCTTGAGCCTGAGGCTGAAGCTGCCGGCTACCTGAACTCCGAGCATGCCATCAACGACGCGGTCGAAGCGTTGGCCGGGGCGCGCTCCATCCTCGTGGAGCGGATCAGCCAGGACGCGGATCTGGTCACCGAGCTGCGCGAACGGCTCTGGAAGCAGGGGCTGGTCCGCGCCCAGGTGCGTGAAGGCTTGGAGTCCGAGGGGCAGAAGTTCGCCGACTATTTCGACTTCGCGCAGGTCCCGTCCGGCCTGCCCTCGCACCGTGTCCTGGCGCTGCTGCGCGGCGAGAAGGAAGGCGTGCTGGACCTGAACATTGTCGAGGGCGACGCTTCGGACAAGGAAGAGTTCGCGGCTAAACGCGGCCGCTACGAAAACGCGGTGGCCTACAAACTCGGTGTCGCCGACCAGGGCCGGCCGGCGGACAAGTGGCTGATGCAGACGGCACAGCTGGGCTGGCGCCGGATTCTGGTCAAGCTCGCGATCGACCTGCGCGTGCGCCTCTTCACCGACGCCGAGGACGAAGCCGTGCGGATCTTCGCGGCCAACCTGCGCGACGTGCTGCTGGCTGCCCCCGCCGGGAACCGCGCCACGCTCGGGCTGGATCCGGGACTGCGGACCGGTGTGAAGGTCGCCGTGGTCGATGGCACCGGCAAGGTGGTCGCCACGGACACCATCTACCCGCACGCGCCGGCCAAGAAGTGGGACGATGCGCTGGTCACCCTGGCCCGCCTGTCCGAAAAGCACAACGTGGATCTGGTGGCCATCGGCAACGGCACCGCCTCCCGCGAAACGGACAAGCTGGCCACCGAGCTGATCAAGCTGCTGGCGCCGAAACAGAAAATCCAGAAACTGGTGGTCTCCGAGGCGGGGGCCTCCATCTACTCGGCGTCCGCCCTGGCCTCCGCCGAGTTGCCGGAGCTGGACGTCTCGATCCGCGGTGCAGTGTCCATTGCCCGCCGGCTGCAGGATCCGCTGGCCGAACTGGTGAAGATCGATCCGAAATCCATCGGCGTCGGCCAGTACCAGCACGACATCACCGCCACCAAACTGGAGCGTTCGCTGGACGCAGTGGTGGAGGACTGCGTGAACGCCGTCGGCGTGGACGTGAACACCGCTTCGCCGTCGCTGTTGGCCAGGGTGGCCGGCGTCGGCCCGCTGCTCAGCGAGAACATTGTGTCCTTCCGGAACGAGAACGGGCCATTTGCCAAGCGCGCGGACCTGAAGAAGGTTCCGCGGCTGGGCGCCAAGGCGTTTGAGCAGTGCGCGGGCTTCCTGCGGATCACCGGCGGCGCCGAGCCGCTGGACTCCTCCAGCGTGCACCCCGAAGCCTACGGCGTGGCCCGCAAAATCCTTTCGGCCGCCGGCGCCGCGGCCGCCGATGTGCCGCGCGGGGTGGGCTCACTGGCAACGCTGGACCCGCAGACCTTCGTGGACGACTCCTTCGGCCTGCCCACCGTGCGGGACATCATCTCCGAACTCGAGAAGCCCGGCCGGGACCCGCGGCCCACATTCACCACGGCATCCTTCTCCGAGGGTGTGGAGAAGATCTCCGATCTGGTTGCGGGCATGATTTTGGAAGGGACCGTCACCAACGTGGCCGCGTTCGGCGCGTTCGTCGACGTCGGCGTGCACCAGGACGGGCTGGTCCACATTTCCGCCATGTCCGACAAGTTCATCTCGGACCCGCACGAAGTGGTCAAGTCCGGCCAGGTAGTCAAGGTCAAGGTGCTCGAGGCCGACCCGGACCGCAAGCGCATTTCGCTCACCCTGCGACTGGACGACGAAGCCGGTGCCAAGCAGGGCGGACGCGCAGGTGCGGGCAGGGACGGCTCCGCGGACAAGGGATCCTCAGGTAACGGCGGCTCGGGCAAGGGTGGCCGGCCCGTCCCGTCCCGTGACCGCGGGGAATCCCGCAGCAACTCCCGCGGCGGCCGTCCCAATCCGCCGCGTGGCCGGGACAACGGCAAGGAACCGGCTCCGGGAAACACCGCGATGGCGGAAGCCCTGCGCCGCGCCGGCCTGGGCAAATAACGACGGCGGTTGGCCGGCTTCGGCGCAGAGTTGCCGGATATCGCCACCGGGTTGTGCCGTTGCAGTTATTTTCCAACCTGCATGGGCTAGCCTCTGGGTAGGGCGATGGCTCCGCCGGCCTCAGCGGACGGGCGTCCATCGCGCACGCTGATCGAGGGAGTGTCCGATGAAGTACCAGCCGGCCCTGCGCACCGTGGTGGGTCTTGCCGCCGTCGTGCTCCTGATGTCCGGCTGTACGACGAACGCCACGACGGACACCGCTACCCCGATCGGCAGTGCTGTGCATGGGTCTGCGCCCGCGCCGGCGGCACCTGCGCCGGCTGAGGACCGCACCGCGGCTGAGGCTCCCGCTGCGGTTGAGGCCCCCGCCACGCCGCCGACGAGCAGCACCACGTTGGCGCAGCCGATCCTGTCGCCTGGCCGGGAACGCAAACTCACACTGGCCGACGCGGACGTGGAACTTGTCTGTGACGGCGGCGGGAAGATCGAAGTGCTGGGCAACGGCATTACCCTGACCGTCACGGGCCATTGCCAGGAAATCGACATCCTGTCTTCCGGCACCACGGTGCGGGCCGAATCGGTCAGTGAAATCGATGTCGACGGGCCGCGGAACAATGTCACCGTGGAGAAAGCTGGCGAGCTCCGGGCCGAGGGCAGCAACAACACGCTGCATGCCGGCGAGGTAGGCAAGATCGCCCTCGAAGGACAGGGCAATCAGGTCACCTTCAGCGCCGGTAATCCGCAGATCGACGACGAGGGCTCCGGCAACAGCATCTCGGCGGAATGAGTGCACGCTCCGGTGGGGTGACCGGAACCACCTGCGCCGCTCCCCCGGACCGCCGCCGGAACAGGTTAGTCTGGCCTTGTGGTCAAGGTAATAGGGAAAATTCAACCGGTGGAAATCAAAGAAATTGAAGCCGAAGGAGTTGACTATGCCGAGGCGAAAATCGCCCTGGAACAGCAGATTCCGGAAGGCTGGCGGCTCATCCAGGTCCTGACCGTCTAGGTTCAGCCAGGCAGAGAGGACTTGGTCCGCTCCGCAGCTCGTTTACTCCACCGCGTTGATGACGCGTTCGGCAATCGCCGCATGGCCGGCGTCGTCCACATGGGCTCCGTCCGGCTGGATCATCTCGAGCGTAAACACATCGGGATCCAGCAGGCTCACATAGGTGGCATCGATGCTCTCCGCCGCTTCCTGCACCGCCGCGTTGAGGGCAAAGACAGTCTGGTCCGCGGCGCTTGGCGTGGACGGGCCGACGGCGATAATTTCGGCGTCGGGCAGCTCTGCGCGCAACTCCTCGTAGACGCTGGAAATGGCTTGGATCGTGCCCTGCGGATCGAACTGGTAGGTGCTGAAATCGTTCTGCCCGCCGGAGACCACCACCACATCCGGATTGTCCGCGATAACGTCGTCCAGCCGGTCCAGGTATCCCGGGCCTTGGGCATTGGTGGCGTAGCCGGTGCCCGAGATTCCGTGGTTCATCTCTTCCCAGCCCAGCTCCAGCGCCACCAGCGTGCTCCAGCGGTTCTCCTGGCTGGAAGCGCCGATGCCCTCGGTGTAGGAATCGCCCAGGAAGGCCGCAACGGGCGGCTCGGCTTCCTCGGTTTCGGTGGCCGTGGCGGACGGCGAAGGGCTGGAAGTGGTGGTTTCCGTTGGAGCGGACGACGACGTGGCTTCCGCTGGCTGCGTTGTCCCGCCCACCGGCGTTGCAGGCGGCTTGGGCAGGAAGGCGTAGACGAATGCCGCCAGCGTGGCCAGCAGCAGGACCGCCAGTCCCACATTCTGCAACGTCTTGTTTTTGAGAATCTTGCTCCGCCTGTGCACCCGCCCCGCCCCTCGTCAGATGAATTGCGCTTGCCGTCCGGACATAACCTTATCGGGAAGATCCGCGCGTGCTTGAACAGATGTCGGCCGGCAGTTCCGCGACCAGGGCAGGTTCGGCGTTACAGGTGGACGTGCAGCCGGCGGGCGGCCTCGGAGATGGAGCCGGTCAGCGACGGGTAGACGGTAAACGTGTTGGCGACATCATCCACGTGCAGCTTCTGCGTCACGGCCAGCGCGATCGGGAAGATTAGCTCGGAGGCGCGCGGGGCCACTACGACGCCGCCGATTACGGTGCCCGAACCGCGGCGGGCAATGATCTTCACGAAGCCCTCCGTCACGTTCATCATTTTGGCCCGCGGGTTGGTGTTCAGCGACAGCTTGATCACGTCCCCCTGGTACTTGCCGGCCGCGATGTCCTCTTCGGTCACACCGACGGTGGCGATTTCCGGGCTGGTGAAGATGTTGGAGGCGACCCGCTTGAGCTTCAGCGGCATCACCGAATCGCCCAGCAGGTGCGCCACGGCGATCCGGCCCTGCATGGCCGCCACGGAAGCCAGGGCGAAGACGCCCGTGCAGTCACCGGCAGCGTAGATGTGCGAGGCAGTGGTGCGCGAGACGCCGTCCACCTGGATGTGGCCGCTTTCCGACAGCGCCACGCCTGCCTCTTCCAGCCCGATGCCCGAGGTGTTGGGAACGCCGCCGACTGCCAGCAGGCAGTGCGAACCATCCACGATCCGTCCGTCGTTCAGCGTGACCCGGACGCCGTCGTCGGTCCTTTCCACTGCGTTGGCACGGGACTTCGAGAGAACAGTCATCCCGCTGCGGGCGAAAACCTCTTCCAGCACCTCGGCGGCATCCGCGTCTTCGCCGGGCAGCACGCGGTCGCGTGAGGAGACCAGTGTGACCTTGGTGCCGAGCATCCGGTAGGCGGAGGCGAACTCGGCGCCCGTGACGCCGGAACCGACCACGATGAGGTGCTCCGGAATTTCGGTCAGGTTGTAGACCTGGGTCCAGTTGAAGATGCGCTCCCCGTCCGGCTTGGCCGAGGGCAGCTCGCGCGGGGTGGCACCGGTGGCGACCAGCACGGCATCCGCGTCGATGGTCTCCGTACCGGTCTCGGTTTCGACCGTGATGGTGTTCGAATCGGCGAGCCGGCCGTTGCCGATGATGACCCGTACGCCGGCACGCTCCAGCCCGCGGTGGATGTCCGAAGACTGGCTTTCGGCAAGCTTGAGCAGGCGCGAATTGACGGTCTGCAGGTCGACAAAGGCTGCGCGGGAGCCCTCGTCGAACCGCACACCCAGATCGTGGGCGCCGACGACGCGGCGCATGGCGTCCGCCGTCGCAATCAGGGTTTTGGAGGGCACAACGTCGGTGAGCACGGCCGAGCCGCCCATGCCCTTGCGCTCAATGACGGTCACCTTCGCCCCGAGTGAGTTGGCCACCATGGCGGCTTCGTATCCGCCCGGGCCGCCGCCCAGGATCACCAGACGGGGGGCGCTGAAATCAATTTGGTTCGTCACACTCGCCATTCTGTCGCACCTGATCACGCCACTCAACCTGATCGTGCCAGACGACGGCGGCATCCGGTGTGAGCTATGGAGCCTGCGGCGGGCAGCGGGTAGGTTATCTGTGTGACTATTGATCCGTTTGAACTTGCCTCCGCGGCCGCCTCGTACATAGCCAAACAGACCGGCGTGCAGAACCACGACGTCGCGCTGGTGCTCGGTTCCGGCTGGGGCGGGGCCGCCGAGCTGATCGGCGAGACCACCCACACCCTGGACGCCTGGTCGATTCCCGGCTTCTCCGCGCCGACGGTCGAGGGCCACGTCGGCACCATCCGGTCTGTGTTGACTCCGGACGGCAAGCGGGCCCTCGTACTCGGTGCCCGCACGCATTTCTACGAGGGCAAAGGTGTGCGCGCGGTGGTCCACGGGGTGCGCACGGCAGCGGCGGCCGGCGCGAAAACACTGGTGTTGACCAACGGCTGCGGCGGCCTCAACCCGGACTGGACGCCCGGCACGCCGGTCCTGATCAGCGACCACATAAACCTCACGGCCAGGTCGCCGCTTGAAGGCGCGACGTTCGTGGACCTGACGGATCTTTACTCCTCTCGTATCCGCGCACTGGCCAAAGAGGTGGACCCGAGCCTGGACGAGGGCGTCTACGCGCAGTTCACCGGCCCGCACTACGAGACGCCGGCGGAGGTGCAGTACTCCAAGCGGATCGGCGCGGATCTGGTAGGCATGTCCACTGCGCTGGAGGCAATCGCAGCCCGCCATGCCGGGATGGAAGTTTTCGGCATTTCGCTGGTCACCAACCTGGCTGCCGGCATCAGCCCCGTCCCGCTCAGCCACCAGGAAGTGATCGAAGCCGGGCAAGCCGCCGGAGCACGCATCTCGCGCTTGCTGGCCGACATCATCGCCAAGCTCTAAAAGGACTAGGTAACCCCATTGACTGACTCCGAACAGGATCCGTTGGCTTCCCTCACCGCCGCCGCCGAAGCCTGGATGGCGCAGGATCCGGACCCGCAGACCGTGCAGGAACTCCGGGAACTACTGGAACGGACCCGCGAGGAAGGCCAGGCCGGATCCGCGGCGCAGCAGGAACTGGCGGACAGTTTCAGCGGCCGGCTTGAATTCGGCACCGCCGGACTGCGGGCGGCGCTCGGCCCCGGACCGAACCGGATGAACCGGGTAGTGGTGCGCCATGCGGCCGCGGGGCTGGCGAGATTCCTGGTAGCCAAGGTGGGCACCCATGGCCGGCCACGCGCCGTCGTTGGTTATGACGCGCGGCGCAATTCGGACATTTTCGCGCAGGAAACCGCGGCCATCTTCACCGCGTCCGGCATCGAAACCTTCCTGCTGCCGTCGGCGCTTCCGACGCCGGTGCTCGCCTATGCGGTGCGTGCCCTCGAATGCGACGGCGGGGTGATGGTGACGGCGAGCCACAATCCGCCGCAGGACAACGGCTACAAGGTGTACCTGGGCGGGCGGACCGTGGAGGAAAGTGGCCGCGGTGCGCAGATTGTGGCGCCGGCGGATGAGCAGATTGCCGCCGAGATTGCCGCGTTCGACGGGTTGGAAGGCATCGCGCTGGCCGAGGACGGCTGGACCGTCCTGCCGGCTTCGGGCGAACCCGATTCCATCGAAGACGCCTATGTGGACGCCGTCACCGCACTGGCCGATCCGCGGCATTTCCCGTCCCGCCGGCTGAAGATCGTGCTGACGCCCATGCACGGGGTCGGCGGGAAGACCGCGCTGAACGTACTGCGGAGGGCCGGATTTGAAGACGTCACTTTGGTCGAGGAGCAGGCCGAGCCGGATCCACTGTTTCCCACCGTGGCCTTTCCGAACCCGGAGGAACCCGGCGCGCTGGACCTGGCCCTCGAACTGGCCGAGCGGATTGATGCGGACATCGTGCTCGCCAACGATCCGGATGCGGACCGCGCCGCCGTCGCCGTGAAGCGGCCCGAAACCGGCAAGTGGGGCATGCTCCGCGGCGACGATGTGGGCGCCCTGCTGGGCACGCACATGGCAGACCGGCTGAGGGCGCAGGCGGACATGGATTCAGCCAACGACGCCGTTGACGCGGCTTCGGGGAGCACTGGTTTCGCGGTCGAGGGTGCCGGTGGCGCTGTGCCGGTCTTCGCCAACTCCATCGTGTCCTCGCGGCTGCTGGGCAAGATCGCCGAGCGGCACGGCATCGCGCATGTGCAGACGCTGACCGGCTTCAAGTGGATCTCGCGCGTGCCCGGCCTGTCTTACGGCTATGAGGAGGCGCTTGGTTATTGCGTGGCTCCCGACCTGGTCAAGGACAAGGACGGTATTTCCGCCGCCCTGCTGGTTGCCGAGTATGCGGCCGATTCCATTGCCAAGGGCCGCGACGTCCGCGACGAACTCGACGAGCTCCATCTGGCGCACGGCATCCACGCCACAGACCAGCTCTCCGTCCGGGTGGGCAGCCTGGATCTGCTGGGCGCCATGATGCACCGGCTCCGCGAAAACCCGCCGTCGTCGTTCGGTGGTTCGCCGGTGGACTCGACGCTGGATCTTGCCGAAGGCAGCGCGGACCTGCCGCCGACCGACGGGCTGCAGTACCTGACCCGGGACGGCTCACGGGTCATCATCCGGCCCAGCGGGACCGAGCCGAAGCTCAAGTGCTACATCGAAGTGGTTCAGCCGGTGGACGGTGCCGATGAACTGACCGGGATGCATGACAAGGTCCGCGGCACGCTGGAGACCATCAAGGAAGACATCAGCGACGCCCTCGGGCTGTAGCGGTGCGGGTGCGTGTGAGCTGCCGATCGCGAGATCGTTCCTCCCGGCGTCCACGTCCTCGTCCGAGGAACGATCTCGTGGCTAAGAGACGTTCTCGCGTTGACGTAGCCCGGCTTCTGGAAAAACTCAGCCGCGGGTGAACCGCTCCAGCACCAGGTTGACCAGCTCGGCGGGCGGTTCCTGATCCGGCACCAGCAGCGGTTCGGTGACGATGTCGGCTCCGCAGCTGGCAGCCAGCGAGGCGAAATACCCCGGAGCCAGCAGGTAGGCTGCCACCACCACGCGGGCGTTCCTGCCGGCGAAGCGCCGCTTAGCGATTCGGGCGCGTTCGACGGCGACGGCTGACTTCAGTTCAGGCTGCGCGGCGGAGATGTAGCCGGTGGCCACCTTCATGCCGAGGTACTTCCCCAGCATGCGCGCCGTAGTTTCGCAGTCGGCCACGGCCCGGGCATCGGTGGAGCCGGCCGCACCGAGGATGACGCGGTCGCCCCGCCTCAGACCGCTTTCCTGCAGCCTGCGGGCCAAGACCTTAACCAGCCGCGGGTCCGGGCCGAGTGCACGGGTCACTGATGCACTTTCGTGGCAGGCAGCGGCCTCGGCCAGGTCGACGTGGACGTGGTACCCGGCGGAGAGCAGCAGTGGCACGATCCGCGCGTCTTCGGCCAGCCCGCCCAGCACCGTGGAGACGTCGGGCTGCTGCACGTCCACGAATGCTTCTGCCACGTTTAGGTCCGGCCGGCGACGGGCCACGGCACGAACCAGGTTGCCAATGGCTGACTGGCCGGCCAGCGAACTGGTGCCGTGGGACGCCGCCACCAGCGAACTCGCGGCGTGGACATCCACCAACCCACCCCACGGCTCGCAGTCCAGGTTGCTCAGCACACCGGCGGCAGTCATGCGGCGATTCCGACGGCGGCGCCGGCCGGCAGTCCAACGGTGACCATGCCATCGCGCAGCCGGACCGGGTAGACCCGCAGGGACAAGGCCGGATCAGTGAAGCACTCCCCCGTCGCCAGGTCGTAGACCTCTTTATGCAGGGGCGATGCGAGCGTCCGGTGCCAGCCCTTGTTGCCAACGATGCCCCGGGCCATGACGTGGGCGCCGGTGGCCGGGTCCCGGTGGGAAACCGCGTAGACCTCGCTGGCGGAGACCTTGATCAGGGCCACCTGTTCGCCGTCGATCAGCGCGGCCTCGCCCCAGGCAACTTCCAGATCGGCAACGCCGCAGACGGTGTGCCAGTCGAGGGTATCCGCGGCAAGGTGCATCTCGGGAGCAGTAAGTACGGTCATCATGAACCCCGTTCGGTGTTGGATCGGTTGTCGATGGCTACCACGCTACGGAGCCCGTGTTTCAGCCGGCCCTCGGCCCTGTTTCGGCTTGGTAAAACGCTTCTCACTGCCAGGGAGGGCATTTGTGATGCGCCGGCCCTCCCACGCCGGACTGCCAATCCAAGCGGAAGGCGACGACCCGCCGTCGTATGTTTCGGGCAGATTTCGGATTCTTCACGCCCTCCCCGGGAAATGGCCAGGGAAAAGTCAACTGCGGGAAACAGTAGGGAAATTAGGGCGCAACGGCAGGCTCCTAGGCTGGGATCCAACGCTCCGGGACCTGCAGGCCGCAACACTCAAGTTGTCCGCAACCTTCGGGCCGGCGCCAGGAAACCGCACCCTAACCAGAGGTAGGCCCATGAACCAGTCGGAATCCACTGAACCGCGATTCACTGCACCGCGCCGGATTGTGGTCATCGGCGGCGGCCCCGCCGCGCACCGCTTCGTCGAGGCCATGTGCGCCCGGAACGTCGTCGCCGCCGCCGGAACGGCCATCACTGTGCTGACCGAGGAAGTCCACCTGCCATACGACCGAGTGGCGCTGAGCAAGGCGCTGACCGAAACGGACGTGGACCTCACGCTGGGAGACAAGAACCTCTGGGAGAACGACGGCGTCACCTTGGTTACCGGGGCACGTGCGGTGGATCTGGACCTGGCAGCCAAAGAAGTCATCACGACAGGCGGCGGCCGCTACCCGTACGACGAACTGGTGCTGGCCACCGGATCCAACGCCGCCACCCTGCCCATTCCCGGCAGCGAGCATACCAGCGTGTACCGCACGCTGGAGGATGTTTGGGGCATCAACAAACAGGTCGCCGAGCTGACCAAAAATCACGGCCGCACCATCAACGCGGTGACGATCGGCGGCGGGCTGCTGGGGCTTGAGGCGGCGGCCGGGCTGCAGAGCCTCGGGGCCAAGCCCGTGATTATCGACGGCGGCAAGTGGCTGATGGGCACCCAGCTGGACGAGGGTGCGGGCCAGGCCATGGGACGGCTCGTCGCCGAAAAGGGCCTGGAAGTCCATGGCGGCGTTTTCCCCAAGGCCGTCCTGGCCGAGCCCGGCGCGGACGGCGAACCGGTAGTCACCGGCGTCGAAATGGCCGACGGCCGGATCATCCCGGCGGACATGGTAGTGGTATCCATCGGCGTCCGGCCACGCGACGAACTGGCGCGGACCATCAACAACCGGACCAAGGCCGAAGCCGAAGCGGCCGCCAGCCGGGCCGCCGGTAAGCCTGTGGAGCTGGGCGATGAGGACTTCGTCCCCGTCTTCCGGATGGGCGCACGCGGTGGCATCGTGATCGACGAAACCTGCGCCACCGACGTCGAGAATATCTGGGCCGTGGGCGAAGTCGCCAACTTTGGCGGCCTGTGTGTAGGACTGGTGGCGCCGGCGAACTCCATGGCCGAGATCGTCGCGGACCGGCTGTCCGGCGGGCAAGCCACCTTCACCGGCTTCGACACCGCCACCAAGCTCAAGCTCTCCGGCGTGGACGTGGCCAGCTTCGGCGACGCGTTCGCGAAGACGGAGCACGCGCTGGAAATCGTCTACGCGGATCCGGCCCGCGGCGTCTACCAGAAGATCGTCACCACCGACGACGCCAAGACCTTGCTCGGCGGCATCTTCGTTGGCGACGCCGCCCCGTACCAGAGCCTGCGCCCGCTGCTGGGCCGTGAGCTGCCCGCCGAACCCGGGGCGTACCTCTCCGCTGCTGGCGGCGGGGACGCCCCGGACACCGAGCTGCCGGACGACGCGATCTTGTGCTCGTGCAACAACGTGGCGGCCGGCTCCATCCGGGACGCGGTCAACGGCTGCGGCGCCTGCGAGGGCCAGGACCCGGTCCAGGACCTCGGCGGACTGAAGGCCTGCACCCGCGCGGGCACCCAGTGCGGCTCGTGCGTCCCGATGCTCAAGAAGCTGCTCGAAACCGAGCTGACCAAGAACGGCATCACCGTTTCGAAAGCCCTGTGCGAGCATTTCGCTCTCTCCCGCGCGGAGCTCTTCGAGGCGGTGCGCGCCCTGGAGCTGACCAGTGCCGAGGAGATCTTCCTGCGCTTCGGCACCCCGGTGGAGCTGGAGCTTGCGGACGGCACCACGGCCACGCGTGCCCCGCTGGGCTGCGACATCTGCAAGCCCGCCATCGGCTCCATCCTCGCGTCGCAGCTGACCGAATACCCGCTCGACGGCGGCCGCGGCACGCTGCAGGACACCAACGACCGCGCACTGGCCAACATGCAGAAAAACGGCACCTACTCGGTGGTCCCGCGTATCCCCGGAGGCGAAATCACCCCGGAGAAGCTCGGCGTGATCGCCCGCGTGGCGGAGAAGTACGGGCTCTACACCAAGATCACCGGCGCCCTGCGGATTGACATGTTCGGTGCCCGGCTGGAGCAGCTGCCGGAGATCTGGAAGGAACTGGTGGAAGCGGGCTTCGAGTCGGGCCAGGCGTACGGCAAAGCATTGCGCAATGTGAAGAGTTGTGTCGGCTCCACCTGGTGCCGCTTCGGGGTGCAGGACTCGGTGGCGATGGGCACCCGAATGGAGCTGCGCTACCGGGGGCTGCGTGCCCCGCACAAGTTCAAGATGGGTGTTTCCGGCTGCGCCCGGGAGTGCGCGGAGGCCCGAGGTAAGGACGTTGGGGTGATCGCCACCGCGGATGGCTGGAACCTGTATGTAGGCGGAAACGGCGGGGCCAACCCGGCACATGCCCAGCTGCTGGCCAAGGACCTGGACGACGAAACGCTGGTCAAATACATCGACCGCTACCTGATGTACTACATCCGCACGGCGGACCGGTTGCAGCGTACGGCACGCTGGGTCGAAGACCTGGACGGCGGCATCGAACATGTCAAGGACGTCGTCATCAATGACGTCCTCGGGATCGCCGATGACCTCGAGGCAGCAATGGCACGTCACGTTGATAACTACGAGGATGAGTGGGCCGCTACGCTGAAAAACCCGGACCGGCTGCGGCGTTTTCGCTCGTTTGTGAACGCGCCGGACCAGCAGGATAACTCGATCGCCAACGTCAGCGAGCGCGGCATGATCCGCCCCGCAACCGAGGACGAACGTGCCGCTGCAGCCGCCGGCGAGGGCCCGGTGCTGCTCGGCTCCTCGATCCCTGTCCGCACTGCCGAATAACCGAACGCCTACGTCCGCCCCTGAAGGAGAAGCCTTATGTTCACGAATACGGATCTGACCGGCTACACGGTCCTCGTCGCCGGCGCTCCCGAGGCTGCGCGGCGTGCCATCCGCCGCTACCGTGCCGCCGGCGCCACCGTCCGCACCCTGTCCTCCCCCGCTGCGTACAAACCGGAAATGCTCGACGGCGTGGCACTGGTGGTGGCGATTGACGACGGCGACATCCGTTGGTCGGCGTTGCCGGAAACCTGCCGCAGGCTGGGGCTGCTCGTGTCCCGGGAGGAAGCCGCAGCACCGGGCGGCCAGGTCACCCTGGTCGGCGGCGGTCCCGGGGCCGGGGACCTGCTGACGGTGCGGGCACGGCAGGTACTGCAGGAGGCCGACGTCGTCTTCTTTGACCGGCTGGCCCCGCACCGGAACCTGGCCGAGTACGCGCCGGGCGCCGAGCTGATCGACGTCGGCAAGCGCCCCGGGCACCATAAAGTCACGCAGCGCGAGATCGAACGGCTGATGATCCAGTCCGCGCAGGACGGCAACAATGTGGTCCGGCTCAAGGGCGGGGACCCGTATGTCTTCGGCCGCGGCGGCGAGGAAGTCATCAGCTGCGCTAAGGCAGGTGTCCCCGTCACCGTGGTCCCCGGTATCACCAGCGCCATCTCGGTCCCGGCCGCCGCCGGCATCCCCGTGACGCACCGCGAAGTCAGCCACCTGTTCACGGTGGTTTCCGGGCACGCGCCGCTGACCGACGCTGAATACGAACACCTCGCCGGTCTCGGCGGAACCGTGGTGGTGCTGATGGGTGTCGGCACCCTGCCCCAGCTCACAGCTGGACTGCGCCGCGCCGGGATGAAAGCCGACATGCCGATAGCAATCATCGAGCGCGGCTACAGCGATTCGCAACGCACCACCATCTCCACGCTGACCGGTGCCGTCACGGCCGCCGGGGCAGCCGGAGTGAAACCGCCTGCCATCCTGGTCATCGGTGAAGTGGTGCGACTGGCCAATGGCTGCGAAGAGACCGCCGGCAGGCTAGCCGAGCTCGCCGACAAACTGGGAGCATGATGGGCACGCCAGTCGCTGCTCCCGCTCCCGCTCCCGCTCCCGACCGGGACGTTATCCAACCTCCGGACCAGGACCTCCGCAACGTGGCGGAGCTGCCCAACGCGCACGCCCTGGCCGGCTTCCGCGTCGGCGTCACCTCCGACCGCCGGGCCGAAGACCTGATCTCAGCGCTGGAACGCCGCGGCGCCCAGGTCCTGCATGCCCCCGCGTTGCGGATCGCCCCGGTGGCGGAAGACCATCTGCTGATGCAGGACACCGCAGCCATTCTCGGCGCCCGCCCCGACATCACGCTGATCACCACCGCCTACGGCATGCGCCGCTGGTGCGAGGCCGCGGACGCCCACGGTCTCGGCGAGGACCTGATGGACATCCTCGCGGCGTCGCGGATCTTCGTCCGCGGTCCCAAAGCACGCGGCGCAGTGCGGGCGGCTGGACTCGACGACGCCGGCATCAGCCACGACGAACGCACCGCCACAATGGTGGACATGCTGCTGGAAGAGGGGGTGGAAGGGCTGACCGTCGCCATCCAACTGCACGGGTACACGGATGCCGAACAGCTGGCCCGGATGCGCGAGGCCGGCGCCACAATCCTGACTGTCACTCCCTACCGCTGGATCAAACCGGAGGGTGCCGATGGCAAGGTGGGCCGGCTCATCGAGGCGGTCATCACCCGGCAACTGGACGTGGTCACCTTTACCAGTGCGCCCGCGGTCGATGCGCTGTGGAGCACCGCGCATGAGCTGGGCCTCTTCGACGCGCTCGTCACCGCCTTCAAGCACGACGTTGTTGCCGCCGCGGTGGGACCGGTCACCGCCAAGCCGCTGGAGGACGCGGGCGTACGGCCGATCATGCCGGAGCGGTACCGGATGGGCGCGCTCATCCGGCTGGTGGTGGAGCACCTGTCCGGCAACCAGATCCAGCGCTTCAACACGGTCCTCGGGGAGCTTGAGATCCGCGGCCGCTCGGTCATCCTGGATGGCGAACGGGTGGACCTGTCCCCCACGCCCCTGGCGATCTTCCGCGCGCTGGCCGGCGCCGGCGGAGCAGTGCTGCCGCGCGAGGCCTTGCTGGAGTGCCTGCCCGACGCCCCCGGCGAGCACGCGCTCGACATGGCGATCAGCAGGCTCCGCCAGGCGTTGCCAGATCCGTCGCTGGTAGCCACCGTCATCAAGCGCGGCTACCGCCTCAACGTCTAGCTCGAGGTACCTCCCCTGAGCCACTCCGGGGGGCCTCATCACGGCCGCCGTTACGGGTACGGTGCCTCATGCGGTGCACCGAAAATGTGCTGCATACCCGCCTCGCTTGTGCGCGCTGCTGCGAGATCGTCCCTCCCTGCCTGGCAGCCCTCCTGTAAGCCACGATCTCGCGGCCGAGGAACGATCTCGTGCATGCAAGTTCTCATTCAGGAGACCCCGACGGAATTAGCACACGCATCGGACCGGCGGTGCGCGTCACCGGGGGCCTGCATCTGGCCTCCACAGTGGCACAAGCACATCTCGACTTCCACATTCGGTCCCTGCATGCGTAGCCTCGACGCCTGTTCTTCCCAGACTGGAGGAATGGACCGCGACTTGCTCAAGATGAAAGCACTCGATGTCTGGCCTTCTTCTCTTGTGGCCACTACAGCCCAATTGGCGGACCTGGGTCTCAGCACCGCCTTCCTGGCCGCGGCTGTTCGAAATAACGTGCTCGTGCGGATACGCAGAGGCGCCTACATTCCGCTGGACGTCTGGAGGGACAGCCTGCCGGACCAACGGGACTTGTTCCGGATCCAAGCACATTTGCTGGCAGCCCGGCATGGCGGCACCTACAGCCACGTGACAGCTGCCCGGCTCCACGGCCTCCACACCTGGGGCGTCTCCTCGGAGGTGCATGTGACTCTCGACTTTTCCTGGACGAGGTCATCACAGAGCAGGGATACATTGGCCCACACATTGAAGCTAGACCCCGACCAGGTGACCTGGATTGAAGGCCCCGGTGGGAATCTGTTTCCGGTGACCACGCTGGAACGAACAGTAGTTGATTGTGCCCGCACACTGAACCTTCATCAGGCTGCGGTCATCGGTGATCATGCGCTCCACCGCGGAGCATCCCTAACGGGGATGCGCGAGCTTGTGCACGCGCACGCGGGTAAGCGCGGCATCAAAAAAGCGGGCCGAGTCCTCAGCCTCCTGGACGGCCGCTCCGAATCACCAGGCGAAACGCGCACTCGTCTGCTTCTAGGTACCTTCGGCATTCCGATGCCTGAACCTCAGTTCCGGGTTTCAACGAGACACGGTGATCATAGGTTGGACTTCGCGTGGAAGGACATCATGCTGGCTCTTGAATTCGATGGCCGGATCAAGTACTTCGATTATGGGCCGACCGACCAAGTTCTTCTGGAAGAGCGGAAACGCGAAAACGCTTTGACCGAGATTCATTGGAACTTCTGTCGCGTGTATTGGCCGGACTTTTCAGATCCCGAAGGACTGAAAGCCCGGCTCATAAACGCGATGAAGCTTGCTTCGGCCCGCACTGCAGCGCTCCAGCAGGCTCGCTAGCCCCAGCTGGAGACTTTGCCGGTAGTTTCCATGCCCGGACCACTCTGGGAACTCACTGAAATGCCGACCACCGTGGCGGTGATGTCTTCCAACGCCGTCTGCATGAACGCCAGGGAGCGCATGTTCTCGGCCCGCTGTTCCTTCGGCGCGTCCTGGGAAGACTTCAGCCAGGTGTACCGGGTGACCTTGCCGTCGAGTTCCGCCAGCAGGGTTTGGATTTCCTGCAGGAGGCATTCCCCGTGGGCGCCAAGAAATTCGCCAAGCTCCAACGTGCTGTCGGACGGCCTTGTGGCCACCGGCTCGTCGGTGCGCAGCATCGCCACCTCATGCGGCATTTTGTCCCCTTTCCAGGGAGTCATAGTTCACTATCCTCATAGTGACAACAGGCACACTTTACCCTGCCGGACAGGTTGATGGAAGGATTTACCGATCATTCGTTTCACTCGTTATCTAACCGCAAGAAGAACAGACACTTGCCGTTAGAACGGGTACTGCGCGTGGCCGTACTGCTGGATCGTCACCCAGCGCAGCTCGCTGAACGAATCGATCCCGGCCTGCCCGCCGAACTTGCCGTAACCGGAGTTCTGCACGCCGCCGAACGGGGCCATCGGCTCGTCCGCCACCGGCTGGTCATTCACGTGGACAATCCCGGTGCGCAGCCGCTGCGCCACCTTCAGACCCTCGTGGATGTTCTCGGTGATCACGCCCGCGGTCAGTCCGTACTTGGTGTCGTTGGACAGTTCGACCGCATGCTCGGGGCTGTCGGCCTCCAGCACGGTGGTCGCGGAGCCGAAGATCTCGTCGTGGTAGATCTTCATGTCCGGCGTCGTCCCGGTCAGCACGGTCGCGGGAACCAGCGAGTTTTCCAGCTTGTGGCCGCCGGCCACCGCTGTGGCACCCTTGGCCAGCGCGTCGTCGATCAGGCTGTACTGGCGCTGCGCGGACTTCGCGTTGACCGCCGGCCCGATCACGGTGTCCGGGTCGGTCGGGTCACCGGTCGGCAGCCCGGAGACCTTCGCCGCGAACCTTTCGGTGAACTCCGCTGCCAGGCTCTTGTCCACCACCACCCGGTCCACCGACATGCAGATCTGCCCGGCGTTCATAAAGGACCCGAAGGCGGCGGCGTCCACCGCATAGTCCAGATCGGCGTCCTTGAGCACCACGAGGCTGTTCTTCCCGCCGAGCTCCAGAATCGCGGGTTTCAGGTGCTCGGCCGCCTGCACGCCGATCTTCCGGCCCACGGCGGTAGAACCGGTGAAGTTCACGCAGCGGACGCGCTCGTCGGCGATCATGGTGCTAACGACGTCGGCCGCATCCTCGGGCGCATTCGTCACCACATTCAGCACCCCATCCGGGATCCCGGCGTCAAGCAGCGCGTCGGCCAGGAACAGCCCGCAGGACAGCGGCGCGTCCTCGCTCGGCTTCAGCACTACCGTGTTTCCCACGGCCAGCGGAATCGCGACCGCCCGGATGCCCAGGATGAACGGCGCATTCCACGGCGACATGGCACCCACCACGCCGAACGGTTGCCGGACCGCCAGCGAGTACGCGCCGGGCATATCCGTGGCGAGCACATCGCCCTGCGGAGCCGTGGTCGCTGCAGCCGCTTCGCGCAGGATGTTCGCGGCCAGGCCGATGTTGAACAGCGCCCAACTCCGCACCCCGCCCACTTCGCCGGCCATCAGTGAGACGCCGTCTTCGGCGCGTTCCTCGAGGAGGTCGGCCGCCCGCAAGAAGATCTTGCGCCGTGCGCTGGCGGCCATGCCCGCCCATTGGTCGAAGGCACCGGCGGCGGCGTCGACGGCACGGGTCATATCCTCCACACCGGCGGCAGCGACCGTGGCATAGGGCTGGCCCGTGTAGGGGTTGATGTCCTCCGTGGTCTTGCCGGATGCGGCGGCAACATGCTTTCCGCCGATGATCAGGTCACGCTGAATTGCCATGATGTGCCTCCCTGTCCGGCAGGCGCCCGGGCCTGTGCGCCCACGCGCTGCAACACGCACAGCCGCGCCTGCATTGAATAGTAAGGTTACTTTCCTTGCTATCACGCACGACGGCGGAAAGATAGGTGTGCGTCCGCCCCACCTTCTGCGCTTCCCAAGGCAAGCGGCAGACCGCTGTCATCCTTCCGGCACCATCCTGTCCGTGCGCGCGGTTAGACTGGCCGGGAACTGCAACATCAGCCGCCCGATCATAGGAGCAGCCATGAGCACAGTCGAGAAGTTTCCGCAGGGCGCCCCGGCCTGGGTCGACCTGCAGTCGCCGGATCCGGGGGCGTCCAAGACGTTCTACAGCGCCCTGTTCGGCTGGCAGTATACGGACAGCTCGAGTTCGGCCCAAGGCAGCTACGCCACGGCCACGATCGGCGGCGTTCCCGTCGCCGCGATTGCCGGGCAGACCCCGGAAGCGGTGGAAGCGGGTGTGCCGACTGCCTGGAATACCTACTTTGCCGTCGATGACCTTGATGCCACGCTGGAGAAAGTGATTCCGGCCGGTGGGCTCATCGTCATGCCCGCCACGGACGTCCCCGGGTCCGGCCGCATGGCCGCCATCGAGGACGGTGTCGGGACGCCGCTGCTGCTGTGGGAGTCCGGGCAGCACACCGGTGCCGGACTGATCAACGAGCCCGGCACCATTGTCTGGCACGAACTGGCAGCCGACAACTGGGACCACGCCGTTCCGTTCTACCTCGATGTTCTGGGCGGCGAGGCACACGAGGAGCAGGTCGACGGCGGCACGTTCACCATGCTCAAGGCCGCGGGGATGTATGTGGCGGGCTTCAAGGAGCCCGAGACCGAGGACAAGTCTCCGCGCTGGGAGGTCTACTTCGGCACCGAAGACACGGACGCCGCCGCCGTTATTGCGCAGAAGGGCGGCGGCACGGTCCTGCGGGAGCCGGTGGACATTCCGGGCGTGGGGCGGATGGCCATGTTGCAGGATCCGCACGGCGCCATTTTCTGGGTGCTGCAGGAGCCGGCTGTGCAGGGCTGACCCCGGAACACTCAAAATCGGGCCCCCATTATTGGGGCGTTGACCCACGTTTGCGGTGCATCGACGATGGAGACTCATCCATAATCATTCGCGGGCAGTTCCTTCAGCGGGGCAGTAGGGCCTTGTCCGTCACTCGAGAAGGATCTCGATGTGAAACGCTGCACGACTGCCCTGCTTGCCGGTGCCCTCACAGTGGGAGTGATGCTTCCCGCGGCGCCGGCGAACGCCGCCCTGCCTGCTACTTCCGTGATCGCCGTGGGAAGCTCGAACTCGAAGGCGCTGTTCAGCAATGCCGGCGGGTACGTCGCCTCTTATAAACGCTTCTCGCAGCACTATGTCCTGAAGAACATCAAGACCAACCGGACGGGTGTGCTGCAGGAATCGCGCAACGGCAAGTGGATCACGCTGCAGAAGCTGACGTGGAAGAAGCAGGCCGGGAAGGCCAGCTCCACTGCTGTCACCGTGCGGACCACCCACACCGCGGCCACCGTCAAGAAGAAGTACCGCCTGGTGGTCAACGCCAGCGGCAAGGAAGCCCGGTGGGAGTCGAAGCACGTCACGCTGCGGCACGAGAACCCCAGATCATACAAGGGCTACAAGAAGACCGTCTACAACCAGGTCAAGAAATACTGCCCCAACGTGATCATCCTGGAAGAGGACCGGCTGCGCAGCTACACCTACAGCACGTCGCTGCGGATGAATGTAGCCCGCCGGCCCGCGGGGAACCTGCTGAAATATGCCGCCCTGCATGAATGCGCGCACATCCGCGAGTTCAGCCTCTACCCGCCGTCGCAGCAGGGCACACTGCGGGCCAAACTGAACAAGATCTACAAAACCACCGGCACCGGCGGAATAGAACAGGCGGCAGACTGCATGGCTTTCCAGATGGGCGTGAACAGCAAACTCATCTTCGGCACCTACACCAAGAACTGCGCCGGTGCGCGGGGAACAGCGGCGGCCAAGCTCCTGGCCGGCAAAAGGCTCTGACTCCGGGTGCGCCGGGCCGACACCGCGCGGAGCCCCGGGAGCACCCGGCCGCGAACGGCCCGGAGTCAGAGACCACTTTTCCTTCTATGCACACGCCCTTTTGCCGGCGTAACGAATGTGGAACTATGCGCACATGAACGAAAACGAACCGAAATCCTCTGGCCACGGTCCCCGGGAGCATGACCGCAGCTCGTATGCCGGGCCTGCCAAGCCAGGCGGCGCCTTGCCCGTCGACGACCCGCGGGCCGTGGCGAAGCGGCGGCGCGAGGCTGAGGAAAAGCTCGAGCAGCACCGGCGAGAGGCCGAGGAGGAGGCCAGGGAAGCCGAGGACACTGCGGGGCACGGCGGCGAAGACGAGGCTGGGACCGGACGCGGCTGAGTTCCGGGCCAAGGCCAAGGGACATGATCTTGAGCATCGCCGGCCGTCCGCATGCGCACAGCCGCGTCAGCGTTTGGCCGGCTCGCCCTGGGCAGACGCCATTGTTTCCAGTTCTTCCTCCAGTTCGCTCTCCAGCTGCTCCGCCAGCCCGTGCCCCCGCTCCTCTTGCAACTCCAGCAGCGGCCCCGCAGCGGTGGTATTCCAGTGCGCGAGGTAGAGCGCGAACCCGGTCAGCAGCACGCCGCCGACGAAATTGCCCAGCAGCACGGGCGCCTGGTTCCACAGCCACCAGTCCCCCACACCCACGTCGGCGCCAAGCATCATGCCCGCCGGGATCACGAACATGTTCACCACCGCGTGCTCAAATCCCTGGGCGAAGAAGCACGTGATCGGCAGCCACATCGCCAGGATCTTGCCGCCGGTGGAGGTGGAGGTCATAGCCATGACCACCCCGAGCGTGACCATCCAGTTGCACAGGACGGCCTTGATGAACACGAGCGCAAACCCGGCTCCGCCCAGTTCGGCGTACGCCAGCGTTTTGGCCTCCGCGAGGTTGACCAGCGTGGCGACCATCGGATCGGCGTCGGAGGTTCCCATCCGGGTGATCACCGCGACATACGCCGCCGCGTACCCCAGGCACCCGACCAGGTGTCCAAGGATGACGACGGCGTAATTGCGCAGCATATCCGCCATCGTGGCCTGCCTTCGGTAAACGGCCAGCGGGACGACCGCGAAAGCGCCGGTTACCAGCTCCAGGCCGAGAATCACGATGATCACAAAGCCGAGTGGGAAGACGATCGCGCCGACAATTCCGGTGGTCTGGCCGGTCGCCGCCAGGGCCAGCGTGGTCGCGCAGGCCAGGATCGCCCCGCCGAGAACGCCGCGCATCAGCAACTGCAGATTGCCTGCTTCGGCCTTGGCCTTGCCCGCCGCGACGGCTGCCTCGACTACCTGTTCCGGTTTGACGTAGGACATGTTTCCTCCGGTTGCTCGTTGATGTGAAGCAACGCTACGGAGACGGTGTCCCGGCGGGATTGCACCTTGATGTCCGCTCTGTAAATTGAGCCTCACCCGCATCAGCGACGGCAGTGACGTCCAGGGCTCAGTTTGTCTGCAGGACGGCGAAGTAGCCGGGAATCTGCTCCGTCACCGAGTCCTGTTTCATCGGCACCGCTTCGATGATCGCCGGTCCGTCAGCTAGCAGCTGCCACTCCGAGGATGGAAAGACCTCGGACAGTTCCGGCTGGCCGAAGTGTCCGGGCATGGGCAGCCCCTCGATGGCCCGCCGCAGCGGATGTGGAATGCCGCGGCGGGTGGCTCCAAGGTGGCCCACGTACTGGAACCGGTTCCCCTGAAAATTGGTTTCGGCGAGGAACACGCTGCCCTGCTCCCCCACCAGAGTGTGCAGGTTCGCCGCCAGCCGTGCCTGTTCCTCCGGCTTAAGCACATGCAGCACGCCGCGGAGGAACACGTTGGCGGAGCCGCCAAGCCGCTCGCGCAGCAGGTCCCCGGCGCCGTCGGCCACCACGTCCATCGCCGCGAACTCCACATCGCGCAGGCCTTCCGCTTCGGCCTCGGCCTGGGCACGGCGGACGGCGCTGGCGGAAACGTCGACGCCCAGCACCTGCGGGAACAGGGTGGCCAGCCACCGTGTGAAGGTGCCGTTGCCGCAGCCCACGTCGACCACCGGCAATGCCGGATCAAAGTGCTCCTTGATCGGCACGAGGTAGCTTAGGCGTTCGGACTCGGCGGCGGCGTCCCACAGGACCTCGCCGTCTTTGCCGGTGCGGGTGATGCCGGCCCAGTAGTTTTCCCACGCATGGTGCGGATTTTTGGGTACGCGGGAAGCCAGGCGGGCGAGCTTGGGGAGCAGCAGAACCGAATCCCAGATTTTTGGCATGAAGTTACCTTACGCAGACGGCAGCGGTGAATTGAGTAAAGCCACGGTTTCCTCCGCCGGGACAGGCCTGCCGAAGTAATAGCCCTGGCCGAAGCGGCAGCCCAGCCGGCGCAGCTGGGCAACCTGCTCCGCCGTCTCGATGCCCTCGACAATGGCCTGCAGCCCGGCCGACGCGATCAGTTGCAGGACGGCCGCCACGAAGGTCTGCTGACCGGCGTCGTTGTCCATCCCCTCGATCAGGGACTGGTCCACTTTCACCGTGTCGGCGGGCAGCGTGCGCAGGTAGCTGATGGAGGAATAGCCCGTGCCGAAGTCGTCGATCTGCAGCCCGACGCCCAGTCCGCGTATTTTTCCCAGCACCTGCGCCTCTTCGGTTTCCCGGGTCATGAGCACGGTCTCGGTGATTTCGAAAACCAGCCGCCCCGGGTCGATGCCATGCCGCTCCAGCGACCTTGCGATGTCCTCCAGCAGGTCGTTCCGCATCAGCTCGGCTGCCGAAAGGTTCAGGTGGAGCTTGAGCTGCGAAGGCAAGGGTACGACGTCGTTCCAAGACTTAAGCTGTTGCAGCGCCTCCTGCAGGACCCACCTGCCCAGATCCACGATGAGTCCGGTTTCCTCGGCCACCGGGATAAAACTCTCCGGCATGATCATGCCGCGGGTCGGATGCACCCAGCGGACCAGCGCCTCGATGCCAATGATCCTGCCGGTCGCCAGCTCCACCACGGGCTGGTAGTACAGCAGCAGTTCACCGTTCTCAATGGCGTTGCGCAGCTCGGCGGCTGTGCGCGAGCGCTGCTGCGTGGCATGGAGCATGGACGGGTGGAAAACCTGGACGTTGTTCCGGCCGCGCGATTTGGCCTCGTACATGGCGACGTCGGCATCGCGGAGCAGGGACGCGGCCGAAGTCCCCTCGGCGCCGATGCTCACCCCGATGCTGGCCATCGCCCAGACGTTCACTGTGCCCACGGTGATGCTGCTTTGCAGTGCCCGCAGCGCGCGGTCCGCAATCGCTTCGACATCCTGCTCGGTGGCCTCCGGAATCAGGATGGCAAACTCGTCCCCGCCCAGCCGGGCCACTGTATCCGTGTCCCGGACGGCCGAGCACAGCCGGCGGCCCACCTCCACCAGGACTTCGTCCCCGGCACTGTGGCCGAGGCTGTCATTGATCGGCTTGAACGAATCCAGGTCCAGCATCAGCACGGCCGGCGCACGTTTCCCGCCGTCGGCCGCGGCAAGCGCTTCCCGGGTCCGGTCACGCAGGGCCGAGCGGTTGGCCAGCCCGGTGAGCGCATCCGTCATCGCCATCCGCTGCAGCTTGGACTGCGCCTCGATCAGCGCCGCGGTACGCTCCTCGACGCGCTGTTCAAGGTCCGAGTAGATGAAGTGGAGCTCTTCGGCCAGCAGGTTGACGCCGGTGATGACGGCGTCGATATCATCCCGTTTCTCGGAAGGCTGGATCCTGGCGCTGAGATCGCCCGCGGCCAGCTTGACGACACCCTCGACCAGCTGTTGCAGCCGCGGGTCCTCAACGGGTGCGGAGTCCATGGTTCCCCTTCGAAATAGCAACGTACGCCACCAGTTTATGTGAAACCTTTACCTTCAGCTGCTACCTCAACCGGTTGCTCTTTCAGCGGCGCGCTGGCAGCTGGACGGAGACCGTGGTCCCTTCATGCAGCCGGGACGAAATATGCAGTTCCCCGCCGTGCTGGTGCACCAGGTCCTGCACGATGGACAGGCCGAGTCCCGTGCCCTGGATGGCGGCGGCGGTGGCATTGGACGCACGGAAGAACCGGCCGTACAGCTTGGGCACCTCGTCGGCCGGGATGCCGATACCGGTGTCACGCACCCTGACGCAGGCCCGCGGGATCCCGGCGTCGCTCACGCTGCTGCTGATGTCGACGGCGACCCTGCCGCCGGCGGGCGTGAACTTCACCGCATTCGAGATGATGTTTACGAACACCTGCTCCAGCTGTTCCTGGTCCGCGTCCACTTGGACGTCCGAAGCCGGCTCCCGAAGGCTCAGGTCAATCCGGCCGGCCGCTGCCGCAGGCGCCAGCGTGCTGAGGACGGACTGCAATAAGACGGAGAGCCTGACCGGCCGGATGGACTGCTGGATGTTTCCGGCGTCGCTCCTGGAGAGCGTGAGCACATCCTCAACGAGGCCGTTCAGCCGGTGGGCATTGCGGTCCACAATCTTGAGCATTCTGGCTGTTTCGTGCGGAAGTTCGCCCACGCCGTCGTCCATGATCATGTCCAGGTAGCCGATGATCGAACTCAGCGGGGTGCGCAGTTCGTGGTTGACCGTGGCGACGAATTCGCTCTTGGCCTGGTCCAGTTCGCGCACCCGGTTCAGCACCTGCCGCTGGGCGGTGATGAGCTGGCCCTGCACCAGGCCGTGGGCGAGGTTGCCGGCGACATGCTGGATCAGCGACAGCTCGATCGGCGCCCATTCGCGGGCGGTGGCTATCCCGGCGAGCCAGAGCAGCCCGAATGCTTTACCGCCGTGGCCGAGCGGGACCACTACGGAGGTCTTGAGCCCGTCTTTGCCGGCCGCTTTGTTCAAGGATTCCAAATCGGGCAGCTCCGCGCCGTCGTGGTCCGGCACGGCCAGGACCCTCTCGTCCTCCCACAGCATCGCTGCCAGCCGCTCGGCCTCCTCCGTGGGCAGGGCGGGTGCGGAGGCACTGATGCCGTCGCTGTCCCAGCCCATTTCCAGCGTCGGAACGCGTTCGTCGCCGAAGGTACGGATCCAGCTGCGGTCAGCTCCGAAAGTCTCGCTCAGACCGGCGATCACCTGTTCGGCCATGAACTGCGGGTCGTTTGATGAACGGATTGCCGCCGAAATCGCCCGGGTGCGCTGGCGCAACTGCGCGGTAGACTCGCGCCGGCGCTGCTGCTGCTTGGTCCGCCGCAGCAAGGTGCGGATCCGCAGGACCAGTTCCTGTTCCGGCGCAGGTCCGATCAGGAAATCGGCGACGTCCAGGGCCGCAATTTCCTCTGCGGACATGCCCTCGCTGGCCAGCAGGATGACCGGCAGGTGCCCACCGGTTCCTTCGGCGGTTTCGGCTGACAGTCCGGCCAGCACGTCGGCTCCGTTTGCATCCGGACCCACGGCAACGACGGCGACATCCGGTGCCGCGCCTGCCGCCCCCGCTGCGTCAGCCACCGAGATGCCCGCGGCACGCAGCGCCGCCGGGATGCCCGCCAGCGCGTGGGAACATCCCGCAACCAGGGCCAAAGGTGCAGGCTCGCCGTCGGCCGGTGAGTCCGCGGTAGGTGTCATCCCAATATCTCACCACGTGTTCGGCGCTGGAACCTACCGGCACGCCCGTTTGCGCCTGCCGAAGGACCCCTTCGCCGCCACCGCGGGCGACTCGCCGTGACCCATGCGAGGGCAGTGCTTCTATGCAAAGATGGGAGCTCCAGAACAAGCCGTCGAAAGGGTGACTATGTCCGGGATTGCCTCCTACATTGACCACACGCTGCTCAAGCCGGACGCTTCCCGCGAAGACATCCTTGCAGTGTGCAAGGAGGCCGTGGAGCACAAGTTCGCCTCGGTCTGCACCAACCCGCTCTGGACTGCCCTGGTGCACAGCACGCTCAAGGGTTCCGGTGTAAAGACCTGCTCCGTCGTCGGCTTTCCGTTTGGAGCCACTCCCACCGATGTGAAGGTCTACGAGTCCCGCGGTGCCAACCTGGACGGCGCGGACGAAATCGACATGGTGATCAACATCGCCGCGGCCCGCGCCAATGACCGCAACTCGCTCTACACGGACATCGCCGCCGTCGCCGATGCCGTACACGCCGGCGGCGCGGCCCTGAAGGTCATTCTGGAAACACATTTCCTCACGGACGAACAGAAGACCCTGGTCTGCGAGGTCGCGGCCGAGGCGGGCGCGGATTTCGTGAAAACTTCCACCGGTTTCAGCGGCGGCGGGGCAACCGTTGAAGACATTGCCCTGATGCGCAAGGCGGTCGGTCCGGAGCTCGGAGTCAAGGCTTCCGGGGGCATCCGCTCACTCGAGGACGCCCGCGCGATGCTCGAAGCCGGTGCCACGAGAATTGGAGCGAGCTCATCAGTGGCTATTGTTAACGGTGAGCAAGCTACTTCCGCATACTAATCCGCTCAATTTTGGGCACTTCTTTTAGCACGGCATCAACGAGGAGAATCAGTTCCATGGCAACCCCCAAGCAGCGTTCCCATTCCGGCGAAGGCCATCTGGTCAGCAACATCATCACCTTCGTCATCATGATGGTTCTCTTCTGCGCCAGCCTGGTCGCCTTTGGCCTGGAGCCCCAGATCGGCGCCATTCCGGCTTTCGGCATCGGGCTGCTGCTCTTTGCCCTCGCATTCTTCATCCCCAAGGAAATCCTTGGGCGCTCGGACTCGCACGAAGAACTCAACACTTCCCGCTAAGTCCAGGCTTCACAGCCCCACACACCTGGGCGCACAGCCTTTGGTTGTAGGAGAACTCCGGTGCTCGGCTCTGGCCGAAAACCCGGTGGCACCTACAGCTAGGCTGTGCGCTCAGCTCGTTAAGGCAAGCCAATTTGCCCCGCAGCTTGCCATCCGTCGCGGTCGTTCGCAGTGTCCGGCTGACGCAGTAACAGATGACGCACCTCACGCCCTGGGATGTAAACTGGCTCACGGTGTGACGGGAAGTCTGGTCGTCGAGTACGTCCGTGATGTCAAAAATCGTCTGGAGAACCAGTGACTAACCCCGCCCCCGGAAACGGCAAGAAGACCATTCTTAGCCGCGGCAGCTATCCGGAATACGTCCGGCTCAGCGATCTGATGCGCAAGGAAACCGTCGGCGGCATCATGCTGCTGATTGCCGCGGTGGCAGCCTTGATCTGGGCCAATTCCCCCGCCGCGGACAGCTACTTCGCCATCCGCGACTTCAAGATCGGCTACGAGCCCTGGCACCTGGACCTGAGCATCGGGAAATGGGCTTCCGACGGTCTGCTGGCGATCTTCTTCTTCCTCACCGGCCTTGAGCTCAAACGGGAATTCGTCGCAGGCGACTTGCGCTCCCCCAGCCGAGCAATCGTGCCTATCGCCGCGGCTTTCGGTGGCGTGGCAGTTCCGGCCCTCATCTATGTGATCGTCAACCTTGCAGCCGGCCCCGAGGCGCTGCGTGGCTGGGCCATTCCCACCGCTACGGACATCGCCTTCGCCGTCGCTGTACTCGCCGTCATCAGTTCGCACCTGCCCAGCGCACTGCGCATCTTCATCCTCACCCTGGCTGTGGTGGATGACCTCATTGCCATCGCCATCATCGCGTTCTTCTACACCGAAGAAGTCCATGTCCCGTTCCTGCTCCTGATGTTTGTCCCGCTGGCGCTGTTCGCATTCCTGACGCAGAAGTACGCAAAGTTCTTCGCCAAGAACCACATCGCTGCGTGGGTCATCCTCCTCCCGCTGGGCATCATCACCTGGGGCCTGATGCACTCCTCCGGTGTGCACGCCACAGTGGCCGGCGTTCTGCTGGGCTTCATGGTGCCGGTACTTCGCAGCAAGAAGGACGGCGGCCCGGATGCTGGCCCAGGCTTGGCCGAGCAGCTGGAGCACCGCTTCCGCCCGCTCTCAACGGGTTTCGCCGTTCCCGTGTTTGCATTCTTCTCCGCTGGCGTCGCGTTGGGCGGCTGGGATGGGTTCGGTGCCTCCCTCACGGATACCGTTGCCCTGGGCATCATCCTCGGCTTGTTTGTCGGCAAGCCGATCGGCATCATGCTGACCACCTGGACCCTGACCAAACTCAGCAAGGCCAATCTGGACCCGACCTTGAAGTGGATCGACGTTTTCGGGATCGCGATTCTCGCTGGCGTGGGATTCACCGTATCGCTGCTAGTCAACGACCTTAGTTTCGCCCTCGGGTCCGAGCATCACGACCACGCGAAGGTGGCGGTGCTGACCGGATCCCTGGTTTCCGCGTTGGCCGCCACCGTCATCCTCCGTGCCCGCAACCGCCACTACCGCAAGGTCGAGGAAATCGAGACGGCGGACACGGATCAGGACGGCATCCCCGATGTGTTTGAGGGCGAGGGCCGCAGCTAGATCCCAACTGAGTTGGCTGGCAAGCTCCTACGCGCATGTTCCGGTTCCTCCGGATTGAGTCAGGTTGAAGACGAAAATTTCCTCTCCGGCAGATCCACCTGTCACGCGAACCCTCCAGCCGCTCTTCAAGTCGAGATCCGACTGTGTTAGCTGCAGTGTCATCAGACCAGTTCCCGAATCTATCGGCACAAAATCGAAGGGCTTCTGCTGACCAGGTGGTGCATGCCCCTCGCCGTTCATCCAGACGGCTTCAAGGACGTACTCAATTCCCGGAACTTGTGCCCATTGAATCGTGAACGTCGTTCCGTCCGTGGAGACCGTACAAGTTGGTGACCAACTTTCGGCCACAATCTCGATGCCTACCGTCGCTGACTGGGACCACTTTGCGACGGCCGACGTTCCGCCAAGACCCATGAGGACAACCAGGCAGAACATGACAGCGGCGCCTATAAGGCCCGGCATCCGGCGAAGGCGATAAAGCAATGGCCCGCCCTGAGCGCTCAAGATGCTTTCTTCTTTCGGCGGGAGTCTCGGGTACCGCGAGCAATACTGTACATTCCATAAGCGATTAGCCCTACAGCCAGCCATTTGACCAGGCCGTTACGATTACCGCTTTCCATCCAGTTGGATACCCACCCCACGTACGGAACGGCGTATAGGAGTTTTCCTCTGACCTGAACTTCCTGGACTGGAACTTCATCCTCGACAGAGTTATTGTCTCCCTTCGTGATGAGAGTCCGATCGCCTTCCTGATTTACCCCGACGGACACGATTCGGTGTGTGATGACTTCTGGTTTCCCGGAGTCCAGCTGATAGGTGATGACGTCGCCGAGGCTCAGGGAACCGAAGTCGGCTGGCTTCACGATCATCAGTGTGCCCGGTGGACACTTCGGAGCCATCGAATTCGTCAGGACGGTATACGGCTGTGAGCCCGTAGCTGCGGGGATGACGATCAGAATCCCGGCCGCAAACAAGGCCAGACAGAGCGCCACAATGCCTATGGCCTTGCCCAGGAAGTGCTTTCTTTGGTGTGGCTTCGCCTCAACATAGGTGACTGTCATGATGTTCCGTTCAGAGCTGATTCACAATAATGGGGACGTCGACGCGAGCCGAACCGCCACTTGGCGCGTCCCCGGTCATGAGGATCTGAAAACAAAAAACAGCTGAGCTGTTCTTGCTAATGTTGGCAGTGGCAGAGCCCGAGGACGCTGTGCCGGCAAAGTCTTCCGCTGAGCAGTTCGTTTTTTCAACCAGCACGGCCTGCATGTTGACTGACAAGAGCCCCGAGAGGCCGGGTGCAACATTGGTAATGCTCACTTCGCCGGTGCTGGCCCGGACCGCGAAATCCGAGCCAGCATTTGTGACGTTAGAGATCCTGACCCCTGCATACGCAGGTTTCCCTGGAGAAGGACTGCCGGTTGGTTTCAAAGACACCAGCGCTGAAGTCCCGGTGCTGTCTGTCATATCAATCGGAACGCCAGTGCTCAGATCAGTCAGGCTCACACGGAAATCCGCTGTCGGGATGGTGCCGGCCCCCACCGGCACCATCTTGTTCCACAGTGCATAAGTCCCCTGGACCGCCAACAAGCCAAGCACGACGGCGGCAGCGAGGAGAGCGCTGGCCTTCAGCAACGACTTAGTCCCCATGTTGATGTCCCTTTACACAAATACACGGTGATTCGACGCAGATTCTAAGTTTCCCGAGTAACCCGCGAACGGCTTACAGTTCGAGTTGCTCCAGCCTGTACTGCACGGTACCGAAATTGTAGGTGGCGTCCATGCTTTCATTTCCCATGTCTCCCGGAAGCTCACCGGTGTCGCCACGGAATGTAAAAGTCGTTGTCGCGGTGACGGAGGATTCAGGAGCAGTGAGCGGATTGGCGACGGCTGATCCCCCGATTGCATCTTTCAGGACGACCTCCGAAATCTCGAAGGTATCGGCGTCAAAATTCGTCGCGTCGTCCTGTGGCTTTTCAACAGTGAGTCGAGCCCTCAGATCACCGACAAGACCCACCTTGAGGTTTTGAGAGTAGGTGAGTACATCTCCTGGAACTATGGGATGGGAACTGATCTGGGCGGCTGATAAGAAAGTGTCCCCGTTGATCGTCCACTCACCCACGCTGGCTTCCAGAGTCATGTTTCCAGACTTAATGGAACCGGCGTCGGAAGGCTCGTTGATGTTCCACATCGCTAGGGTTCCGCCGCCTCCGAGAAGCAGCGCTACTCCCACCCCGGTCGCGATCGAGCCCTTTGTCATCTTGTTCATGTTTAGCCCCAACACTCGTTTTATTGCTGACTTAAGTCACCTTGCTAGGGCTGGCTCAAGAATCGCTTTTGGGAACACGAAAGAAAACAGGAAGATTTCCTCAAGATTTGGACGAAGTTTGCACTTCAAGCAATCTTGAGCCGATCTTGAGTCTTTCTTGCCGTGCATCCTGAGTATGGCAAGGCACGATGAATCCCGTAACGAACTACAGGATCAGGGAACAAGTGCGGGCGGTCAATTGACTGGCAGAAGGGCGGTAGCGATATGCCGAAAGTTGCGCCGCTAGTCTCTCTGGAGACGCTGCGTCAGCTGGCGGCTGAGCTTGAGGATGAAGAGAGATGCCGGTCATTCGTCCGGGGCTTCATTTGCAATTGGGAGGAACGACATGCCCGGTTGTGCCAGGCTATCCAAGGTTCTGATGCAAAGGCTGCCATGGACGTGGTCCTGAGCCTGAAGGTATCCAGTGCGATGGCCGGCGCCGGCAGGCTGTCCCAGTTGGCAGCAAACCTGCAAGCGATGCTACTTCGTCTGGGCGAGGACATCAGGACTTCCTGCACGTTGAACCTATTGGAAGAAATCGCTGCGTGCGGTCGCGCCACCATGGTCCAGCTACGGCTGGAGTACCTGGAAGCAAAAGCAGAGCGTCGGAGGAACTGAACGGCGTCAGATACAGGAGGGCAAGCCAGACGCCTGGTATAGCGGGGTCGGTTAGCGGAGGGTCTTGGGGGCTAGCCGGTAACCGACTCCGCGAACGGTCTCCAGCCACCGCGGCTCACGCGAGTTATCGCCCAGTTTCCTGCGAAGATTACCGATGTGGACCTCGATAGCGCGCATATCGGCGTCGCTGATGAACGAGCCGGTGTCATAGTCCTCGTAGCGCAACCGGCGGACAAGGTCCGTCTTCGTGCGCACCACTCGCCCGCTTTCCATCAACGCGTGGAGCAGGTCGAATTCGGTGCGGGTGAGCTCAATCTCCTGGCCGTTGACCTCGGTAGTTCGCGTTTGGTGGTTCAGCAGAAGCCCATTGTGCAAGTACGTGCCGGGAGGGTTTCCATTAGTCGCTGGTTCGGCTACCTGAGTCTGCCCATTGCCTTCCGGTTGCTCTGATCCGTTGGCCGGGGCGGCTGGCACCGGTGTCTGCCCCACGGGAGACGCACCAGTGTCGCCCATGCGTGGCCGCCGGAGCATCGCTGCGACGCGGGCCCGCAGTTCGCGCGGGCGGAAGGGTTTGGTGATGTAGTCATCGGCGCCGGATTCCAGTCCCAGCAAGGTATCCAACTCTTCCGCGCGCGCGGTGAGCATGATGATGTAGCTGTCGCTGAAGAGACGGATCCGTCGGGCTACTTCGAACCCGTCCATATCCGGCAGGCCAAGATCCAGAGTCACGATGGACGGGTCATGTTTCTCCACGGCTTGTACGCCTTCTTCACCGCTCGCCGCAGCATGGACCTCGAAGCCAGATTGGATCAGAACAGCCTCGATAAGGTCCCGTATGTCGCGGTCATCTTCGACGATGACCGCTACCCGTGATGCTTCCAAAATCCCCCCGAACTTTTTGCCCGCACACCCATGATGCACCTCGGTGCAACAACTGTTCGTATTATACCTTTCACCAAGGACACTTTTTGCGGCGTTGCCGGGCTACCATGGCCGGAACGGGACAGGCCCACCTTTATACTGAATTTCCGGCGGGTAGAACAAAACTGTGCCGGGTATCAGGTCTCATCTGCTGCAGGAACAGGAAACCGGGGAACATGTCCGCAGTCGTCAAGAACGCGCTGGCCATGATCGGCGTGCGGAAGCAGTTTCATGAGCTGAACCTGCGGTACCGGGTCTTCCTGAGCCAGATGCCGCTGGTGATTTCCGTGACCTTGGTGGCCCTGGTGGCGGCAATCTTCTTTCCGGACAGCTTTAACGACGTCGCTTTCCAGGCGGGGCTCATCATGCTGGCAGTTCTGACGGCTGCCAGCTTTCTGGTCCCTTGGGACCGCCTGCCCTACCCCACCTACTGGGTCATCCCGCTGCTGGATTTCGTTGTCGTAGCGGCGCTGAGGACAGGCGGGGCGGAGTCGCTGAGCGGACTGAGCATGCTGGCGGTTTTCCCGGTGTTCTGGTTGGCATGGTCCGGCATAGCCCCAGTTGCCGCCCGAATCATCAGCTTCTTCGCACCCTTGCTGCTGGTCTGGGTACCCGTTCTGACCTCCCGTGAGCCGGTTACCGCAGCCGGGCTGGCCGATCCGTTCCTCATACCTATCATCATGCTCGCCATTTGCGTTACGGCGTCGATATTCAGCCTGAGCGAGACGGACAAACAGGCAGTGCTTGAAGCCAAAGACCGCGAACTTCAGGCTGTCCTGGATGAAACCAGGAACCGTTCCAGACTCATGCAGACGATGATGGACACGGTCGGCGTCGGTCTGGTCGCCGTGGACAAGGACGGGCATGACATCCTGATGAACCGGCGCCAGCAGCAGAACCATATGCTGGCTGCTCCCCCGGGAAATACTGATCCCAACGAACGCCAGCTGCACGTGTACAAACCGGACCGCACCTCGCCGATTCCGCAGGATGAGCGGCCGGTCTTGAGGGCCGTGCGCGGGGAGACCTTCTCCGACGAATTGGTCTGGATCGGCGAGGGCAAGCAGCAACGGGCAATGTCCATCTCCGCCAGGTCCATGAGGGACGACGACGGCACCTTCGCCGGTTCTGTCGTTGCCTTCAGCGATGTCACGGATCTGGTGAACGCCCTTGCTGCCAAAGACGATTTCGTCGCCAGCGTGTCGCACGAGCTGCGCACCCCGCTGACCTCCATCATCGGCTACCTCGATCTGTCGCTGGAGGAGACCCAGCTGAAGGATCCGGACGGCTCCTTGGCCGTATCCCTACGTGTGGCGCTGCGCAATGCCGAGCGTTTGCTCCAGCTAGTCTCGGACCTGCTCACCACCGCCTCCGGCCCGGCCAAGATCGAGCAACGCAACGTCGATCTGGCCGAGGTCATCGCATCCTGCCTGGCTTCGGCAACACCTCGGGCGGAGGAAGCCGGCGTCGTACTGGTCAATGAGAGCCCTAGCGATCTCGAGGCGTTCATTGACCATGACCGAATGTGCCAGGTGATGGACAACCTGCTCTCCAATGCCATCAAGTACTCCCCCGCGGGCGGTCACGTTACCGTCCGTGCATGGCAGGCAGAGGGCCGGGTCGGCTTCGAAGTCGAGGACCACGGCATGGGCATCGCGGAAGAAGACCTGGGCGGGGTCTTCACCAAGTTCTTCCGCACCCCCACGGTGCGTAGGGCGGCGATCCCCGGAGTTGGACTTGGTCTGGTGATCACCAAGGCCATCGTGGAGGCGCACGGAGGCTCGATCAGCTTCACCAGCAAGCTCGGCAAGGGCACCACGTTCACGGTCCTGCTTCCGGCCGACGGCGGTGACCGGGTCCCTTCTACGGAGACGACGTCGGCGGACAGGGTTTGATGCGGCAGGCGTTAGCGACCAAGCTGGGGACGTGGGCAACGAAGTTGGGGATGTTGGGAAAGAAGTTCGGGACGAAGCTGGCACCGTTGTCGGCGAGGTGGAATTCCGCCGTGCTGGCGATGCGCCGGTCGCGGCTCTGGGCCAGGCTTGAATCCTGGTTCCGGCGACGGCACGACGCCAAGAACGGCGCCCGGCTGCTGAGGGCACCAGCCGGCGGCCGGCGCGGGCATCTGCCCGGCTTCCTGCTGATCGGTTACCTGCTGACGGTGGCTTTGGTAGTCCTGTGGCCAACGCCGGTGGACCGCGACGCGAGCGGCACCATCCTGCAGGTGCTGGCGAAGCTACATGCCTTCGGGGCGCCGGACTGGATCGACTACAACCTGGTGGAGACCAGCGCCAACATTGTGATGTTCGTGCCGATCGGTCTGCTGGGCGGCACCCTCCTGCGCGCCGGCTACCGCTGGATCGCCGTGCCCGCTGCCTTCGCCGTCTCGTTCATGATCGAACTGGTCCAGGACACGTTCCTGCCCGGCCGCTTCGGGACCATGCAGGATGTCCTCGCCAACACCCATGGCTCGGCGCTGGGCCTGGTGATCCTGTATGCGTTCCTCGAATACCGGCGCGTGGCCAAAGAGGACGCCGCCGCCGAACATCCGAAACAGATGAACGACGGCGGCGCTGACCGCTAGCTGTAGCGCTCGGTTTATTTTCGGCTACTTCTGTGCGGCATTGCCCTTGAACTTCATGTCAGCAGCACCGCTGTTGGAGGCACCCTTGGCCGTGCCATTGACCGCGGAAGTGGTCTCAGCAAAGGTCAGCGTGGCGTGCGCAATCGCATCGGACATCTGTTCCAAGGCGTCCATGCTGATATTGCTAGTGTCGTCGCAGACCGAGTGGTAGCAGGGGTCGTAGGCTGCACCCGCCGTGCCGCCGAAATCCCTGGCCTGCTCTTCGCTCTTGATCCCCTCTGCGCCGGTGAACAGACCACCGGCCGGAATGCCGTTTTCAATGAAGGCGAAGTAGTCGGAGCGCCCGTCGAAGGCCGTCGGCGCTGAGGCCAACCCCTGCGAGGCGAAGTAGTCGTTGAAGACGTGTTCAATATGAGCTGACCCGTTCGGACCGATCTGGCCGAAAGCATCGCCGTCGCCGTCGTACACAAAGCGCACAAAGTTTGGCGAGCCAACCATGTCGAAGTTCAGGTTGAGTGCGTGCTGCTTGATCTCCTCCTTGCTCAGCTGGGAGACATAGTGGGTGGACCCGATCAGTCCGCTTTCCTCTGCTCCCCAGAATGCAAAGCGCACGCGGTTTCGCGGCCCGTCTTCGTCCTGCTCAGCCATCTGGATGGCTGTCTCCAGGATGGCAGCGCTGCCGGAACCGTTGTCATTGATGCCGGCGCCTTCGGCCACGCTGTCCAAGTGGGCGCCGGCCACTACGGTGCGGTCCGCGCGCCCGGCGGTGTCCGCCAGGATATTGAAGGTCCTCGACTGCTTGACTTCAGCATCAACGTTGACGCGCACCGTTGTCGCCGGTTCCGCGGCCAAGGCCTGGCCCACCGCGTAGGTGGCACCCACGGTCGGGATCTTAACGGCCTCGCCCAGCGTGCCGTTGAGGAGGCCGGACCGGTCGTCCCCGTTGCCCTGATTGAAGATGATGGCTGCCGAAGCACCTGCATCCGCAGCCAGCTGTGCCTTCACTCCGAAGGTGCAGGTGCCTCGCTGGATGAGCGCGATGTGGCCGGCTGTGAAGCCTTCGAAGTCGGCCGCTTCGCATCCGCTGGTCGAGGCCGCCGGATCGGTGAAGTTCACATCCACCGCTGTTACTGCGGCCTCGACTTCACCCGCACCCGAGTACTCCATGGTCGTAAAGTCGGTTCCGTTGATGTAGGTCTTCTCCGTCGGCGAGACCTGTGCCAGCTCCGATGGCGTGTGCTCGACGAACTGCTCGTAGTCGAAGTACTGGCGCTCCGGATCGTAGCCGGCATCCTCCAGTTCGTCCTCGATGTACTCGGCACTTGCCTCGTAGCCTTCCGTTCCGGCTGCGCGGTTCCCGTTGTTGTTCGCGGCCACTTTCTGGAGTTGTTCAAGGTGGTCCATGATGCTCTCAGCAGTGACGGCTTCACGCAGCTTTTCCGTGTCCGTCCCGTTGTCCGCGTTGGCGGGCAGCCCGGCGCCGAGTGCCAAAGCGACGACGGCGGTTATCGCCCCGATGCGCTTATTGCGACGATGATTCATTTTCGTCATTCCCCTGATTTCGGTTGAATGTCGCCCGGCATGGCCCCCAACACCGGTCGTGTTGCTGACGTTAGTCGAGGGATTCCCGGGCCGGAAGAGCGCACAACCAGTTCGCCCTGCGAGGAGGGAAAATCGCCGTCAGGGGTTGACAAAACCTTGTGCCGGACTCGGAAACTCAGTCCGAACTCGAGCCGCGGCGATCCGGGCTAAGCCCGCTCAATCCTCCGCGGGAGTGGCCGTGGCGAAGGCGATGGTGGCGTGTGCCAGGGCGTCCGCCATTTCCTCGAGCAGGTCCGTGTCCACGTTCTCGATTGTGTCGCAGGACTCGTGGTAGCAAATGTCGTATGCCACTCCCGCCTCGCCGCCGAAGTCCTGCACTTCCGCCCCGCTCTTGGTGCCCGCGTCGCCGGTGAAGAGCCCGCCGGCGGGAATGCCTGCCTTGACGAAGGCTGTGTAGTCGGAGTCGCCGTCTTCGAACGGAGTGGGCAGCACCTCCAGTCCGCGGTCAGCAAAATAGTCGACGAAAACGTCCTCAATCTCATCCGAACCATTGGGCGCGTTGTCGCCGAAAGTCGAGCCGTCGCCGTCGTGCACAAATCGCACGCCGTTGGGTGAGGCCACCATATCCAGGTTCAGGTAGACCGCATGCTGCCGGGTCTCGCTGCCGCTGAGTTCGTCCACGTAATGCTGCGATCCGTTCAGCCCCTCCTCCTCGCCGCCCCAGAACGCGAACCGCACCTTATTGGCCGGCTCGGTCCCGGAGTCCGCCATCCGCAGCGCCGTTTCGAGGATGGCGCCCACCCCGCTGGCGTTGTCGTTGATGCCGGGCCCGCGGCGCACCGAATCCAGATGCCCGCCCACCACAATGACGTGCTCGTCGCTGCCGCCGGTTTCCGCGAGGATGTTGAACGTCTCGACTTCCTCGCCGTCGTCCCTGTATGTGAAATGCTGGCGCACAGGGTTATACCCGGCCGCGCGCAGCTGCTCCTCGACATACCGGGCGGATTCCTCGTAGCCGGAACTGCCGGCGGCCCGGTGGCCGCCGTTGGCATCGGCCACGTCCTGCAGCGCCTCGAGGTGGTCCATGATGTCCCGGGCGTTGACAGCCTCGCGCAGCGCACCGGTGTCAGCGCTGTGCGTGGGAACCAGCGGCGGCGGAGCGGCGGAACAACCTGCAAGAACAACGACGGCGGCCGCGGCCGCTGCGGCAACACCTGCCCGGACACCTCTATGCATTTTCATGGATGTTCCCCCTTGCGATGAAACTTAGCGCATCTGCACGACCGGCGGAAGTACTTTCTGCGTCAAACCCAGGCACAGCCAGAAGCACACCGCATAAGCGCCCAGAACCGCGGCGGAGACGAGCGACGACGGCGAGAAATCCGTCCCGGCCGAGGCGTCCTGCAGCACCCCGCCCAGCAGCAGGAACAGGCCGCCGGCGGCCGTCACTGCTCCGGGCGCCAGCACGCTGGCGATCAGGACCACGGCCACGCCTGCGATCGCCCAGATCCAGCCGACCCCGGGCAGCTCCAGCGTCGCCAGGCCGGTGGGCGCGAGGCAGAAGGTCAGCAACACCAGGGCGGCATAAGTGCACATTCCCACGTCAAGGATGCAGCCGTGGCTGCCCATTTTGTGCAGCGTATTGGGCAGGACCGCGATGAACGCAGCGGCCAGCAGGGCAATGTACGCCGCCGTCCAGAAGGGGCGCGGCAGCCCGGCTGCGGAGGACTGCACCGCCAGCTCAAAGTAAGCAGTGCTCGCGTAGAACAGCGCGGCCGCGGCGATGATGAACTCGATGAAAGACCGGACAAGGTGCAGGCTGCCCGACCGCGCGGGCCGCTGCCGGACGAAGCTGCAGAAAAGCCCGTAAACAGCGCCGGCCGCCAGGCCTGCCCCGATCATCTCCGAGGTCCCGCCGCCGGTAAGCCCGGCGAACAGGGCCGTTGCCATGACGCCGGTGAAAAACGTGGACGGCAGCATGGCAGGATCGGTCTTCAGCAGCCGCGGCGGTTTGCGCTGCAGCGCGAAAAACAGGAACACCAGGGCCAGACACAGCACACCGACCAGGACCGTTCCGTTGTCCGCGGCGGCATGGACGCGCGCGCTCATGAATCCGGTCATGGCAACACCAGCTGTTCTGCACAACTGGCTGTTCGATACTTCTGTCCAGACGGATGGATGGCACTTTGGACGCGAAAAAGTACAGACATATGAGTTCCCCAACTCCCCACTAATCGCCCATCGCATGACCGTCCCCAGATGGCACAAGCGTTTAGGCTTGTCCACACCCTAAAGCATGAACCTCAAGGTCCCCTCAAGTTCCGTGCCGTTTTAATCTTCTCTTCATGTTTGCGGGATACTGTCAATAGGGTTTTTCCAAGAAGTCTCGTTCAAAGGATCTGTATGCGTATCTCCGTCATTGGCTGTGGTTACCTAGGCGCCGTCCACGCGGCTTCCATGGCCAAGCTCGGTCATGAAGTCGTTGGCATCGATGTAGACCAGCGCAAGATCACCGAGCTCCAGGCAGGACGCGCACCGTTCTTCGAGCCCGGCCTGCCGGAACTGCTGACCGAGGTCCAGGAGACCGGCCGGCTGAAGTTCAGCACGTCAATGGCCGACGCCGAAGGCGCCCAGGTCCACTTCGTCTGCGTCGGCACCCCGCAGCGCAAGGGCGAATACGCCGCGGACCTGACCTACGTCGACTCCGCGTTCTACGAACTCATCCCGTACCTGCACGAAGGCGACATCGCCGTCGGCAAATCCACCGTTCCCGTGGGCACCGCCGCCCGCCTGGCCGACATGGTCGCCGCCAAGGCACCCGGCGCCGTCCTCGCCTGGAACCCGGAGTTCCTGCGCGAAGGCCACGCCGTGAAGGACACCCTCACCCCGGACCGCTTCGTCTACGGCGTCCCGGCCGGTGAGAACGGCGCACGTGCCACCGCCGCCCTGGACGAGGTCTACGCCACCCCGCTCTCCAACGACACCCCGCGCCTCGTGGTCGACTACGCCACCGCCGAGCTGGTCAAGACCGCCGCGAACTCCTTCCTGGCCACGAAGATCTCCTTCATCAACGCCATGGCCGAGGTCTGCGAAGCCGCCGGCGCCGACGTGACCGCCCTGGCCGACGCCATCGGCATGGACGAGCGGATCGGCCGCAAGTTCCTCAACGCCGGCGTCGGTTTCGGCGGCGGCTGCCTGCCCAAGGACATCCGCGCCTTTATGGCCCGCGCCGGCGAACTCGGCGCCGACCAGGCCCTGACCTTCCTGCGCGAAGTGGACGCGATCAACATGCGCCGCCGCTCCCGCGTGGTCGAGCTGACCCGCGAACTCGTCGGCGGCTCCCTGATCGGCAAACGCATCACCGTCCTGGGCGCTGCATTCAAACCCGAGTCCGACGACGTGCGCGACTCCCCCGCGCTCAGTGTCGCCCAGCAGCTCCAGCTCCAGGGCGCCACCGTCACCGTCACGGACCCCGAAGCGCTGCCCAACGCCAAGGGCCGCTTCCCCGAACTGTCCTACGAACCCGACACCAAGACTGCGCTGGCCAAGGCCCACGCCCTGGTACTCCTGACCGAATGGAAGGAATACCGCGAACTGGACCCGGCCGCCGTCGCCAATCTCGTCGACGAGAAGAGCATCCTCGACGGCCGCAACGTCCTCGACGCCGCCATCTGGCGCGAGGCCGGCTGGACCTACAAGGGAATCGGCCGCCCCTGACCCCGACGGCCGGGGAGGAACCCATGAACGCGATCGTCCTCGGCTGGGATCCTGCCGATTGGGATGCTTGGCAACCGGCCTTCCCCGAGGTAGTGGAGCTTGTCGCCGAAACCGGCGGGTTCCGGACCAACTGGAGCCTTGGCTTTCCTCAGGATCCCGTTTGGCAGGCAGAGACTTCCCCGGGCGCCGAGGTGTGGCTGCTGCTCACCGGCGGGAAGGACCGCGGACTGATCGGCCATGGCGTGGTGGGACCGGACGGGGCTTCCGGGCATGGCAACGCGGACCCCCAACCAGGCTCCGCCGTCGACGTCGTTTTCGACGCCCTCCTGCGCCAGGGCGAACATGTTCCCCGCGACGAGCTGGCCAGCCGCGTTCCCGGCATGCCGTGGGACTCGGTCCGCGGCTGGGGCGAGCCTATCCCGCCCGCCGAACTTCCCGCGCTGCGCGATGTCTGGGCCGATTATGCAGGGCCGTCGCAGTTTGAGCCGACGCTGGCCGTGCCGGGTGCGCTTCCGGATGAGGCCCTGCTGAAGGTTTCCGCCAACCGGTACGAAGTCGGTCCGCAGGCGAGAACGGCCTGCATCCGCCACCACGGATCCAGCTGCGCGGCCTGCGGTTTCAATTTCGCAGCGGCCTACGGCGGGCTCGGCAAAGACTACATCCAGGTCCACCACATCGTTCCGGCCGCCGAACAGGGCGCGGACTATCAGCTGGATCCGCTGACCGATCTGGTACCGCTCTGCGCCAACTGCCACGTGATGGCGCACCAACGCACGCCCGTGGCCTACTCCCCCGCAGAACTGAGACGCTTGATGGCGGCCCCGCCGCACATTTCCGGTTCGGTGCTGAGCCCGGAGGAAGAATCGGCCCAGCGGGATGCCGCCCGGCTGCTGCAGATCAAGGGCACCGGAAACCAGGACTGACCCGACGGGCTACACGTTGCTGCTTTCGCCGAGGACCCGCAGCCGCTCCTGGTATTCGTCCAACGTGATCTGGCCGTGGGCCAGCCTCTGGTCCAGGATCTGCCGTGCCACGCTTCGGGGCGGCGGCGCATGATGCGTTGCTGCCGGGGTCAACAGGTACGGCTCCTGCCCGCCACGGGTGGTGGTCACAAAGGCCCGCACCACCATGACAGCCAGCAGCACCACAACCATCAGCAACACCAGGCCGAAAAGCCACGCTCCTCCGACTAAGAACCATTCTGCATTCATTGCAATGCATCTCCCTCGACGCGGAAGCAACCTTGCCATAGAGCCGCGGACAATGTCGCCCCTGAACGGTATTCCTTATAGCCAGATTACCCATCTCCGCTGACGAGATACAGGGGTGCGCGTGCCACCGCAACGTAAACGTTGCAACATAACTTTTTCCCAAGCACCGGGACGAAGAATGGCACCGGAGCGCAGTAACAACTGCACCCACCGTATTCATTGACACCACTTGCAGAAGCAGCGCACGGTAGAGACACCGACAGCGCTGTTTCAGGGGGCAGCATGAGTTTCAGATCCAGGTCAGGCACGGAACCAACCGGGCCGGCAGTATGGCGCCGGACCGGCATCGCGGTGGCCGTTGCGGCATCGTTGGCCGCGGGCCTGACTGTCCTGCCGGGAACTGCTGCCCTCGCAGCGCCCGATCCGCGGTTGTTCGAATCCCAGCCCGGCGCGGCGAGCGTGGGCGATAAGTACTTCCCGCAGGCCGGCAACGGCGGCTACGACGTCAAGCACTACCAATTGGACCTGTCCTACCATCCGCCCACGGACAAGCTGGACGGCATTGCCACCATCAGCGCCCGTGCCGCCCAGGATCTTTCCTCCTTCCACCTGGACCTGCGCGGTCTCTCGGTGGAGTCAGTCGAGGTCAACGGCCTCTCTGCCTACTGGTCCGTTCCGGAGGACGGCGAACTGAAGGTACAGTCGCCGCAGAATATCCGCAAGGGCGACAAGTTCACCGTGGCCGTCAAGTACTCGGGCGTACCCAAAACCATCAAGGAGCCAGGCCTGGCCGGCTTCATCCACACCGAAACCGGCGCCACGGTCACCGGCCACCCGCTGACTGCGCCCACCTGGTTCCCGTCCAACAACCACCCGCGGGACAAGGCCACCTACACCTACAACATCTCCGTGCCGGACGGCTGGGAAGCCCTCGCCAACGGCGCGCTGACCGACAAGAAGTCCAAGAGCGGCCGGACCACGTGGACGTGGGAAGCCAAGGAGCAGCTGCCGGCGTACCTGGCCTCGATGAGCGTCGGCGAGTTCGAGATCGATTCCTATGCCAAGGACGGCATCGACTACTGGGACGCGCTGGATCCGGAACTGAAGTCCGTCATCACGCCGCGCAACGGCAACGGCCTGGCCTGGTCCCACACCTCGGACGCCTCCTACAAGCGGCTCAGCCGCACCATCAGCATTCCCAACGACGGCGCCGAGCTGTCCTTCTGGCTTGAGCGCGATACGGAACCGGGCTGGGACTTCGCGTTCGTGGAGGCCCGCACTGCTGGCACCGAGGACTGGACCACGCTCAAGGACACTACCGGCCACGCCACCGCCGACACCGGCCTGGCCTGCCCCGCCTGGCACGAGGTGCACCCGTTCCTCAAGCATTACCAAACCGACGACGGCGAGGGCGGCTGCACGGCCGAAGGCACCTCGGGTAAGTGGTGGGCTGCCAGCGGCACCAGCGACGGCTGGGAGAAGTGGGAGTTCGATCTGTCCGCCTACAAGGGCACGGACGTGGAGCTCTCCATCACCTACGCCAGCGACATCAACGGCCAGCGCGACGGCGTGCTGATCGAGGACATCATCGTCTCCACCGACGAGGGCACCACGTCCTTCGAGAACGACCGCAACCGGGACCGGCTGGAAGGCTGGACCGTTCCCGGTGCGCCGGAAGGCAGCCCGGGCAACGAGGATGACTGGGAAGCGGGCGTTTCCACTCCGGTCTCCATTGGCGCCAGGGTGGAAAAGGGACTGGCCCGCCAGCCCGAAATCATCGGTTTCCTGGCCGACAATTTCGGTGACTATCCCGCGGAGGCCGCGGGCGGCGTCGTTAGTGGAATTGACGGTCTGGGGTTTGCCTTGGAGAGCCAGAGCCGGCCGACCTACTCCGAAGACTGGTTCTACGATCCGGCCAGCGCCGACTCGATGATGGTGCACCAACTCGCGCACCAGTGGTTCGGCGGCAGCCTGTCGCTCGCCTCGTGGCGGGATGCCTGGCTGGCGGACGGTTTCGCCACCTACGCGCAGTGGCTGTGGAATGAGGAACAGAATCTCGGCAAGGCCCGGGATGCGTTCGAATTCTACGGCGGCATTCCGGACGACGATCCCTTCTGGGACCTGCGCATCTCCGATCCGGGAGCGGACCGCGTCTTCGACGCCTCGGTGCAGGCCCGCGGCGCGATGGTGCTGCACGCACTGCGCGAGGAGCTCGGCGACAAGACATTCTTCCCGCTGCTGAAGGCCTGGAGTACCGGGAAAGCCGGCAAGGTTGTCTCCACGAAACAGTTCATCCAGTTTGCCGAGCAGTACTCGGGGCAGGACCTGACGGAACTCTTCGACACCTGGCTCTTCACCCCCGGGAAGCCCGGCGAGCTGTGACGCGATCAGGTAACGGCGGGCCACCCGCGGTATCGAAACGACAACACCAGCGTGTTTCCGCCACCCATGCCACAGCCAAGGCCTACAGTGGCTTTACCTTTCCTGGGGAGGAAAAATGTCACATGAACAAAACCTGGACATCGGCAACTTCCTGACAGTATCGGACGTCGCCGCCCGGCTCAATGTCAGCAAGATGACCGTGTACCGCCTGGTGCACTCCGGCGAGATGCCGGCCGTCCACATCGGCCACTCATTCCGGATCAACGAGACGGCGGTCGCGGACTATCTTGCGGACGCCGCAGTGGAGGCCGACCCGTCGAGCTAGCACCGGGGGCGCCACATCCGTGCCAGCCAGTAGGATGGACTCTGATCCCAACCGAGACCGATCTTTGGAGTCCACCTATGGCCTTGAGCGCCTCCACCAACCTGTCCCACCCTGTTGCCGAGGTTACCGAGACCTTTGTCAGCGCGGACTTCCTCCGCCACATCAGCGAGATGGTCGGCGGCAGCCTGGTCTCCGTGCAGCAGGAGGGCGACGTCGATGGTCCCTTCACGCTCACCGTGGTCCGGAACATTCCCACCACCCGGCTCCCGGACATCGCGCGCAAGATGCTGGGCGAGTTCCTGAACGTGACGCAGACCGAGCAGTGGCAGGCCCCGGAGGCCGACGGTTCCCGGACCGTTAACGTCGGCGTCAAGATTGCCGGTGCTCCCGTGGACGTGGCCGCGGTGCAGAAGCTGGTTTCCGAAGGCGCTTCCACCCGCGTGGATCTCGAAGGTGAAGTCACCTCCGGCATCCCGTTCCTGGGCGGCAAGATCGCCTCTGCGGCCGAGCCGATGCTGGGCAAGGCGCTGCGGATCCAGGCGGAGCAGGCCGAAGCCTGGATCGCCGGCCGGGCATAGGGCTTACAGACTGTGAACGTACCTGCTGCCCTGGCCTGGATCCTGGTCTTCGCCGGCTTGTGGAGCGTCATCGCCTGGGTGCCGTTCCTGCTCCAAGTCTGGAAGGACCCGCGGTCCAAGGACGACAAGGGCAATATGACCAGCTACCTCACCACACGGTTCATGCTCATCACCACGTCGATGATCCTGGGCATCGCCACCCTGGTCATCGGCTTCCGGCTCATGGCGGGCTAGCTTTTCTTCTGCCTGGCTGATTTTTCACGAGAACGTCCCTGACGAACCAGATCGTCCCTCCCACGAGGGCGGCGGTACCGGCAGGGACGTTCTCGCGTTTCCCAGGGGCCGGTCATACGGCGTCCGCCCCCTTCCTGCCGATTCTGCGGGTGATCACCACGGCGGGGATGATGAGCAGCCACATATACATGGCCGCATCCGTGTGGAAGAACGCTACCGGGATGCTCAGCACAAACACCAGCGGCACCGGCAGGATGGACCAGAACACGTACCGGTACATAGCCCGGTCCACGTCCTCGGTCATTAGCTTTGCCCGCCACGCATGCATCCAGATCAGGTTCAGCATGACAAAAACGGCCGCCGTCACGCTCGCATAGAGAACCGCCGGCCACGGTGAAATCTCCCCGCCATAGTTGCTCAGGAAACTGGTAGGCATCGGCAGGACCGCAATGAAGAACAGCAGAAGCAGGTTCAGCCACTGCAGACGGGCATCATAACGCCGGATGACAACGAATTTTCGGTGGTGGTTCATCCAGGCGGTGCTGATCACGGCGAAGCTGACGGCATAGGCGAAGAACTCCAGCGTGGCCGCCAGCAGGGCAGCGCCCAAGTGCTCCTGATCCAGTCCTTCGGGAATGATGATTTCCAGCACCAGCAGCGTCATGGCGATGGCAAAGACCGCGTCGCTGAAAAACACCAGCCGCTCGAGGGAGGCACCGGAGCCGAAGAGCTTCCGGTGCCGCTCCCGCAATCCTTCGCGGCGCTCCGGCTCTCCTTCCTGCCCTGCGCCGGTGCCCTCCGTCAAGGCCAGCCTCAGGTTAGAACAACGAGCCGCGGATGAGGTGGCCGTAGTAGATCGAACCCGGCCGCTGGGGATCCCCCTCGTAGCCGTGGTCGGGGTTGTCGTTGTTGTACTGCTCGGTCGCCTCCACGAAGCTGTCCATCACCTCGGCCACGGATCCGGTGCAGGTGCCCTGGTTCAGGCAGAGCGCCACCGTTCCGGCCACAGCAGGCGAGGAGAAGCTGGTGCCGTGCGGGGAAGCTGTGCCACCGCCACGGGCCGTCGTTTCAACACACACTCCTGGGCCGGCGACGGTGTGCTCCAGGTCGTCACCCTGTGTTGCGAAGTTGGAGAAGCTCGCGGGCCGGTCATCGCTCGCATAAGCACTCACGTCCTGGCCCAGGCACACCGGCGATGCCTCCCCGCCGGGCCTGCCGTCAAAGTCGCCGATCGCCGTCGCGGTCAGTACCTCGTCATAGGCGGCAGGAACCACTCCGGCCATATCCGTCGCGCCGTTGCCGGCCGCCACCACATAGGTCACGCCGGCTTCAACCGAACGGCAGATCGCCGCATGCATGGGGTCGCCGCTCTCGCTGCCGCAGGCGCCGTCGTCGGTCCCGGGTCCGGCAATGCTCACGTTGGCGACGGCGATGTCGTTGTCCGCATCGTTATCGGTCCGCGTCCCGGTCACCCAGTCGTACGCGCAGATCAGGCTGGACAACGAGATCGTCCCGGCGTCGCTCAGCACCCGCACGGACCAGATCGGCGCACCGGGAGCCATGCCCACCACGCCCAGATCATTGTCGCGTGCCGCCGCCACGCCCGCCACCGAAGTTCCGTGGCCCATCACGTCCACCGGCGCCGGTACGTCTACCGCGGAGCCGCTGCTGCAGTCGACGCCGCCGCGGACATTGAGGTCCGGGTGGGTCGCGTCCACGCCGGTGTCGATGACGGCAATGTTGACGTCGACGTCACCGGCGCCGTCGCCGGCTTTGGCACTGGACTGATCAGCCCCGGTGCGCGTCACGCTGACCGGCGTCTTCTGCGCCGCGAGGGTGAACTGTCGGTCCAGGGCAACGTAGGCCACTGCCGGGTCGTCGCCCAGCTGCTCGGCGTCGGCAGCGGTCATGCTCGCGGCGTAGCCGGAGATTGCCTCGCTGTATGTCGAGGTCTCCTCGACGTCGAATTCCTCGTGGTGGTCCGCCGCAATGTCCTCAACATCGGCAACGGAGTCCTTTAAAACAACGATGTAGTCGTCCTCGGTCTCGGCCAGTGCCGGCGATCCGAGAAAAGCCATTCCGGCCGTAGCGGTTGCTGATGCAGCCACAATGGCCAGCAAACGGCGCGCTGCTGGATGCAGACTCCCCATGATTTCCTCCGAAGCAGGTTCGATCCCAATATCCCCAAAATCGATATGCGGCCACCTGCCCCCAAGCGCTTCACCATATCGTTATAAACCCCTTTGGAATCACAGTATGTACCCCCGGAGGAAGAACCGTCCATAGCTGCGGCAAAATCATGTCCCGCATGACGTTGCCGCCCGGAAATCCACCGTTTGCGGAGAGAACGGTTCAGTCCGTATAGGTGCGCCAGCGTTCCTTGACGTCTTCGGGGAGTTCCGCCCACGGCGGGGCGTCCGGCATCCAAAGGCCGTCGAGCAGCTTCATGCGCTCTTCATACAGGGCCTTGCCGGCGGCCTCCCGGTCTGTGGTCACGGATAAAAGTATCCCGCATCGGGCGGGATTCGGCGAAACTCTTCACGGTTTGTGTTCGGGGTTCGGGCTGACTGTTCCTGCAGAAGCGAGGATGCGCCGACGCGTGCGGTCCGAGGCCTGCGCGACCACACGTTCCAGCGGGCCCTGCGTCCTGCCGGTGACGTTGCGCCACAACACCGCGAACAGCACAGCGGCGGCAATCTGGATGGCCAGCGAGAGGCGCGGCTGCTGGGCCAGGAATCCGGTAGCCAGCACCACCAGATGGACCGAATACAGAGTCAGGGTCATGGCACCGGCCGTAGCCAGCGGAGTGATGATCCACATGACCTTGCTGCCCACCCACAACATCAATCCAAGAACGACGGCGGCGACTCCCAGCGTGTTCAGGATTTCCACCGGGGTGGATGAGTAGGGCGAAAGAACGGTCAACCACCATCCGGAGGAGGTCGGCAGCCCTATTTCCGGCCCCCAGATCAGGACCTCTTCCACTCCCTCGGCGCCTAGCCGGGGGGAACTCCCGACCAATGCTTCCCGTCCGCCCATCGGCTCGAGCATCAGCAGGGCGAACAGCCAGGTTGCGACGGCGAGGATGGCTCCGCCGATTACCAGCCGCTTTTGGACATCCCGCAAGCGCAGGTTCATCCGGCCGATGGCCAGCCCTGCGCAGATGTAGGCCATGTACGGAACGGCCGGGAAAGAGCCGGTGAACAGCAAGGCACTGACCACCCCTCCCGGGTCGCTGAAGAGCAAGCTCAATGAGGGGTCGTACCCCTCCAGGTCCGGCAGCGGCCGGCGCAGTGCCTGCATCAGGATCGGCCCCAGGATGGCGAAGCCCACTGCTGCAAAGCCAAGCATCCTCGGGCTCAGGCCGAGCAGCGGGATGGCCAGCAGGAACATCATGCCGTAGTACGCCAGGATGATCGCGGCAGGCGGGTCCAGCAGGCCGATCAGCAGCCCGATACCCGCGATGATCAGGGCACGCACGGCCAGCGAGGCCTTCGCCGCCGTCAGTGTGCGGCCCCCAACAGCCCGCGCACCTCCGGAGACGAAGGCCAGCGAGATCCCGGCCAGGAACGCGAACAGCGCGGCCGAGGTCCCGGAGAGGAGCTGCCAGGCGAACGTGGGCTCACCGTCCTCGTTCCAGCCGGGCAGAATATGGATGGCCATCATGCCGATCAGGGCCAGTCCGCGGGCTGCGTCTACCCCAATGATCCGGTCCTTCCTCTTAGCTGCCGTGGTGGCGGTCTTCTGGTCAAACAGTGACCGTCCGTAGAACACCGGAAGCCTCCATATCCGCCAGCAGTGCCTTGGTTTCGTCTGTGGTCAGTTCGACCATCGGGGACCGGACGCTGCCGCCGGGCAGGTCCAGCGACTGCAGTGCTGCCTTGACAGACGCAGCAGCCGGGGCACGGAACATGCCGCGGTAGACCGGCAGCAGTTCCCGGTGCACGGCGAGGGCCTGGTCAATCTGTCCCTGCGAGTACAGGTGGAACAGATCCTGAAGCCGGTCCCCCACCACATGGCCCACCACGGAGACGAAGCCAACGGCCCCGATGGACAGCAGCGGCAGGTTCAGCGCGTCGTCGCCCGAATAGTAGGCCAGCGGCGCTTCCCGCATTACCCAGGAACTGGCTTCGAGGTTTCCCTTGGCATCCTTGACCGCCACGATGTTCGGGTGCTGGGCCGCGGCAACCAGCGTTTCCGGTTCGATGGCCACACCGGTCCGTTTGGGAATGTCGTAGAGCATGACCGGCAGTTCGGTGCTGTCCGCGATCTCCCGGAAGTGGCGCAGCAGCCCGCGTTGGGACGGCCGGGAGTAGTACGGCGCCACCAGCAGCAGCCCGTCTGCACCCCAATCGGCTGCGTTCTGCGCCAGCTTGATGCTGTGCCGGGTGTCCCCCGAACCAACTCCGGCGATGACCTTTTTCCCGGTTCCTGCCACCGCGCGGCGGGCGGCGCCGATCATCTTGGACTTCTCGTGGTCAGAGGTGGCGATGGACTCGCCGGTAGTGCCGTTGACCACCACGCCGTCATTCCAGCCATCCCGGGTCAGCCAGCGTGCCAGCTCTTCGGCTGCCGGCAGGTCCACCCGTCCGCATCCATCAAAAGGCGTGACCATGGCCGTCAGTACGCTTCCGAAGACGCAACCTGCCGGCGTCGTAAACTCGAGGTTTTCTATGGTTGTCATTTCAATTTCCCCCTGTTGATTATTTGATTTACTGCGAGTGGCCGGTGCCTGAGGCATTGCTGGCATCGGCGAGCAACTGCTGGCGCTGCCGGGCCTGGACCGGATCCCAGTTGCGAAGCGGGTTGCCGGCCCAGGTTCCGCCGGCGGGGACGGTCTCCGAGCGCATTACCAGCGAGCCCGGTCCCACCGTGGCCTGCGTTTCAACCAGGCTGCCCGGCAGCACAACACTGTTGGGCCCCAGGGTGGAGTAATCTTCCATCTTCACTTCGTCCATGCGCATGATGCGGTCGTGGAACAGGTGCGTCTGGAGCACGGTGCCGCGGTTAATGCTGACGCCGTCGCCGATGCTGATCAGGTCGAATTCGGGCAGCCACCAGGTCTCGCACCAGACCCGCCGGCCAATCCGGGCACCCATAAGCCGCATCCAGAAGTTGAGCATCGGCGTGCCCAGACTCATCCGGATCAGGCCGGGAACGGCGAGGGATTCGGAGAAGACGTCGGCCAGCTCGTTGCGCCAGATGAAAGAGGTCCACAGCGGATGTTCGGACGGCTTGAATTGTCCCACCAGTGCCCACTTGGCCGTTAGCGCCACCAGGCAAGCCGCGAACGCGCTGGCCAGCAGCACCGGTCCGGACAGGACAGCGGTCATGAGCAGGCCCGCCTGCAGGTAGATCTGCGTCAGCACCCAGACCGTGGCCAGTGCCAGCCAAGCCGTGATCACGGCCGGCAGAAACCGGCAGACTTCGACGGCGGCGCGGGCGGCCAGCAGCCGGCGCGGCGGATTGTAGGTGAGGGCCGAATCACCATTGTCCACCGGACGCGGCAGTTCCATCGCGGGACGGCCAAACCAGTTGGACGAGGACGGCATGTTCTTCGGCGCCGAGGAGAGCACGGCAATCAGCGAGTTATCCGGCACATGGGTGTCCGGACCGACAATGCCCGAGTTACCCACAAAGGACTTCTCCCCCACGCTGGCCGGACCGAGGTGCAGCCAGCCGCCCCGGGCACGCGGCGACGAGACCATCGAGTGGTCCGCCAGGAATGAGCGGCTCTCGAACGTGGTCAGATGCGGGATCGTCTCCATTGTGGAGATCTCCACATGCTTGCCCACCTTCGCCCCGAGTACCCGCAGCCAGAACGGTGTCAGCAGGCTTGCGTAGAGCGGATAGACCGAAACCAGCGACTTGGCCAGCAGCAGGTTGGATAGCCAGGCCGCCCAGGCCGCGATGCCATGCAGCGAGTGGAAGCCGGGCCTCAGCAGCAGGCTCAGCAGGCGCACCAGCCCGGCAGTCATGCCTAGGTAGGTGACAACGGCCAGCACCAGGAACACGGGCGACCACGCCGCCAGCGTCCAGAGCGCCACGCTCAGGTTCTCGATGCCGCGGATCACGAACATCACCAGCAGAGCACCGGGTACGACGGCGGCAATGGGCATCAGCGTCAAGCCGGCCAGTCCCAGCGGGTACAGCAACCGGACGAGAAGCTTGGGCTTTTGCTCGTTGGCGTCCGCCGGCCAGTCATCGCCGGCCGTTCCCACTCGCTCCATCTGCGATCCGGCCCAGCGCTCACCATCCGGAACAAGACCGCTCACGCACGTCCCCGGGTCAACTTCCGCACCGTCGCCAATGCGGGCGTCGTTCATCAGGAGCGAGCGGGTACCCACCCGGGCCCGCTCGCCGATCCGGATCCGGCCGATGTGCAGCCGGTCGCCGTCGAGCCAGTGTCCGGCCAAGTCTACTTCGTATTCGATGGTTGCACCGTTGCCGAATTCGGCCAGCCCCGTCACCGGCGGCATTGCATCCAGATGCACGTCCTTGCCGACCTTGCAGCCCAAGGCCCGCGCATACCAGCCGGCCATCGGGGTACCCATCATCGGCTCCAGCTTGCAGAAAGTCACAATCCGGTCCACCGCCCACAAGCGCAGATGCGTCCATCCGCCGCGGGCATAAACACCAGGCGGGACACCCCACAGCAGCAACCGGGCCGAGGCCACGGCGAAAAGCATCCGGAACGGCAGCGTGAACAGCACCACCCACGCGGCCAGCAGCGGCAGCAGCGGTGGATTGGGCACCCACGGGGCATCGGTAATATTGAACATCAGGAAGCAGACGACGGCGATGCCCGTCACGTACCGGAGCCCGGTGATCGAATAGAGCACACCGATCAGCGGGGCTTGGACCAGGCCCGTCCACCACGGGGTGGGCCGGACATCGCGCTCTGCGGCGGTACTGGTCCCGAGACTATCCACGTAGGCGGCCATGCTGCCCAGCGTTGGCCGGTCGTAGATGTCGGCGATGGACACTTCGGGGTGCCGGCTGCGCAGGGTGGCCACGAGTTGGGCCGCAGCGACACTGGCCCCGCCCAGGGCGAAGAAATCGCTCTCCCCGGTCAGCGGCACGGGCCCGAGCAGGTTGGTCCACGCGTCGGCAATCCAGCCTTCCGTTCCGGTTAGCGTATGCCCGGCTCCTTCGGACCCATTGCCCGGGAGTGGCCAGGGCAGCGCCTTGCGGTCCACCTTGCCCGACGTTTTCACCGGCAGTTGGTCGACGACGCCGAGCGCCGGCACCAGCTGCGCCGGCAGCATTTCCTGCAGCCGGGCCCGCGCTGCCGCCAGATCAATCTGCCCGCTATCTTCCAGGACCAGGTAGCCGGCAAGCACCTTGTTGCCGCTCGGCGTGGACTGGACCGCGGCGGCCGCCGTCGCCACCTCCGGAAGCTGGGCGAGGGCTTCATCGATCTCGCCCAGCTCCACCCGCCTGCCGCCAAGTTTGACCTGTTCGTCGGCCCGGCCCACAAAGATCAGCCCGTCCCGGTCCGCGAGGACCAGGTCACCGCTGCGGTAGGCGCGTTCCCAGCCGAGCGTGTCCATCGGAGCGTACTTTTCGGCGTCCTTCGCCGGGTCGAGGTAGCGGCCCAGCCCCACGCCGCCGATGATCAGCTCGCCTTCCTCGCCCCAGCTGACCGGGTTGCCGTCCGGGTCCACCACCGCCAGCTCCCACCCGCGCAGCGGCAGGCCGATCCGCACCGGCCCGCTGCCATCCAGCGCCGCGCCGCAGGCGATCACCGTCGCCTCGGTGGGACCGTAGGTATTCCAGACCTCGCGGTTGGGGCCGGCAAGCCGCGCCACCAGTTCCGCCGGGCAGGCTTCGCCGCCGAAAATCAGCAGCCGGATATTCTCCAGCGCCTCGGCCGGCCACATTGCCGCCAGCGTGGGCACGGTGGAAACCACGGTGACGTCCCGCTCTGCCAGCCACGGCCCCAGATCCCCACCGGAACGGACCAGGGAGCGGGGTGCCGGAACCAGGCAGGCACCGTTGCGCCAGGCCAGCCACATCTCTTCACAGGAGGCGTCGAAGGCCACGGACAGCCCCGCCAGCACCCTGTCTCCGCGGGTGAGCGGGCGCTTCGGCAGGAACATTTCCGCCTCCGCATCGGCCCACGCAGCCGCCGATCGGTGCTGGATGGCCACCCCCTTCGGCTTGCCGGTGGAGCCCGAGGTAAAGATGATCCAGGCGTCGTCGTCGGGGTGCGGCTGCGGGCTGTTGCCGAGAGTCTGCACGCCCGGCATCGGCGTGATCGACAACCCTTCACCGACGACGGCGCACACCGCGGCTTCGGCCCAGACGGTTTCGGCCCGTTCATCCGGCTCGTCCGCGTCCACCGGCACGTAGGCCGCACCGGAAACCAGGATCCCCAGGATGGCGATGTAGAGGTCAACGGATCCGGACGGCACCCTGACCCCGACGCGGTCCCCCGCTCCGATGTCCGCGGCCCAGAGTCGCCGCGCTATCTCATCAATATGCAAGCCGAGCGTTGCGTAGGTGAGGCATCGTTCGCCGTCGTCGATCGCCGGTGCCGCGGGATAGGCCGCGATGGTCGACTGGATGATGTCGACCAGGGTGCGCTCGTCTGTGGCAGCCCGGCGGGGAAAGATGGCGGCATCGGGGCCGAAGCCGTGCCGGCCCCCGGGCCGTTCATCGTTGTGTATTCGGTGGTGCGTGTGCCTGTCTGCAACGCCTTCTGCGATATCCCCGGTTGTTGCAGGACTGTATGACAAGTCCAAAAGATCCCCCATAAAGTTGTTTTCCCCGCAGCCCTGCCTGCCCGGCGCGACCCGACAGGCATGGCGGCAAAGGACTGCTTAAGGCGCACCGGGCATCTAGGCTCACCGGAGCGCCGGCTATGGCTTGAGTGAAAGCCGGATGTTACTGGCAGAACATGGTGTCAGCGTGGATTCGACGCATCAGCGAACGATCCGGCAGCTGCCCAACAAGGCGCGCTCGTGCAATCGCTTCGAGGCGCAACTTTGCATCGAACCTTGCCCACGCTGAATTCCCCCATGTCCCTGACACTACGAAGCCGTAACCGTTTTGTAGTGCGTAGTGGGTACCGGAGTTCTGCAGGCCGAGCTACTCGCTTGCAGGTTTCACCTACCGGCGCCAGAGGCGCGCACTACTTGGTTTCGTACCGGAGGGCGTGAAAACCGCGGCTTCTTACCCAAATGTGTAACTAGGTAGCTAAGTCTGTTGCGAAGATGGGCACGATGGGAACTCGCAAAACACTGATGGGGATGGGGATGGCGGCGGTTTGCGCCCTCGCTGCCTGTTCTTCGCCTGCAAACTTCCGCGGCCCCGCCACGCCGGCGGCAGCTCCGCCGTCGGCAGCCGTAGACGGTCCCTGCCACAGCCTGGGCGAAGGGCTGGTTGCGTTCGAGACCGGGGATGCGGAACGGGTCACCTTTGCCATTGCAGACCGGTACCAGGAGACCAAGGTTGTTCTCACCAGCTGCGTGCAGGTGCCGGGCGGCTATGTCCAGGAATGGGAAGCAACCGGCTTCACGGGCAGCGCGGGGTTCGGGCGGTCCGGCGACGTGCTGGTGGATTCGCTGGAGACACCCACCGGGTCCTACACGGTGACCGAGGCCTTTGGCCGCAAGGATCCCGGGACGGCATTGGAATACCACGAGCTCAACGAATTCTCCCGCTGGGGCGGACGTCCGGGCGAGCATCACAACCGGTACTTCGAAGGCAGAGGCGCTTGGCCGGACGAAAATCTCTGGGAGCTGATGGAGATAGGTCTTTACGAACAGGCCGCTGTTATCAACTACAACCGGCTGCCGGATATGGAGCCGGAGCCCGGCCTGTCCTACGCAATCTTCCTGCACGCGGGCATGAGCGAATCCTGGGGCTGCCTTTCCACCGACCTGGCCATCGTCACCCGCTTCCTGAAGACGGCCGTGCCCGGCGACAGAATTGTCATGGGCGTGAACCGCGAGGTCTTTCTCGATGCCTCCAGCGCCCTCGTGGACCCGGACACGGAACAATAAGCCCGCACTAATTGTTCGGCACCATTTTAGACCCAGTTCTCCGATTCCTGGCGCCGTTCGCAGCGTCTGGTCCAGGTACTCTTCGCCCCCATCAGCACCGGCGGAGGCGAGCTCAGAGAAGTGCACATCAGCGATCCAGAAACCATAGTTCGCCGCATTCTTCGGCGCCAGCGTAAATCCCATCCCTAGGCAGCAACCCAACGACCACGACGAGCGGTCTGCCGGGGGCAATAAAAACCCATGGCCAGAGAACGGCTCCACCCCCTTGCCCTGCCCGAATGCCTGGGCCGCATCTACAGACTATCCCCAACATTTTCCAAAGGTCTGCTCCCTAGGGTCGTGTTCACTTCATTGCCCCGCTCCGAGGAGATGCGTCCGGAGCAGCCAGCGACCCCTAAGGAAGAGAAAATGACGGATATTTTTGCATCCCTGGAGTCCGAGGTCCGCAGCTACAGCCGGGGCTGGGACACTGTTTTCGACCATGCTGCCGGGGACTCGTTGTACAGCGAGGACGGCACAGAGTATCTGGATTTTTTCTCAGGCGCCGGAGCACTCAACTATGGGCACAATAATCCGCTCCTGCTGGAACCGCTGATCACGTACTTGCGCTCGGGCTCGGTAGTTCATTCGCTCGATATGAAGACGACGGCGAAGCGGCGATTCTTAGAGACGTTCTTGGAACTGATCCTAGTACCGCGCGGGATGGACTATAAGGTCATGTTCACCGGTCCCACCGGAACGAACAGTGTTGAAGCGGCGCTGAAACTGGCTCGCAAGGTGACTGGCCGGCATCAGGTGCTGAGCTTCACCAACGCGTTTCACGGGATGACCCTCGGCGCACTGGCGGTAACCGGCAATTCCATGAAACGCCAGGGGGCAGGAGTTCCGCTCAACAACGCCTCCAGCATTCCTTATGATGGCTATCTTGACCGGCAGACGGAAGATTTGCTGTGGCTGCAGCGCTCATTGGAGGACAGCGGATCCGGGCTGGACAAACCCGCCGCAGTCATTGTGGAGACGGTTCAGGGCGAGGGAGGGCTCAGGGCAGCCAGTGGAGCTTGGTTGCGCCGGCTCGCTGATATCTGTCAACAGCACGGTGTCCTTCTCATTGTGGACGATGTTCAAGCCGGGTGCGGGCGTACCGGCACGTTTTTCAGTTTCGAGGAAGCAGGCATCCGTCCCGACATTGTCTGCCTGTCCAAGTCGCTTTCCGGTTTCGGGCTTCCGCTGGCCATTACGCTGCTCAAGCCCGAACTGGACATCTGGCAGCCCGGGGAGCACAACGGCACATTCCGAGGCCATAACCCGGCCTTCGTGACCGGGACTGCTGCGCTGGAGCATTTCTGGAACGGCCGCGGATTCGAGCAACAGATCGCCGCCCGGGCCGTACAGCTGCACGCAGCTCTGGCAACGCTGGCGGCCGGCATAGAAGGCGCTCGCGTCCGCGGCCGAGGGCTCCTGGCCGGCCTCTATTTTCCGGACCGGACAATGGCACGAAAAATTGCCGCCGAATCCTTCGCCCGCGGCTTGCTGGTAGAAACCTCCGGACCGGAGGGAGAAGTGGTCAAAGTCATGCCGGCGCTGACGATCAGCGCGGAGAACATGGCCCGCGGGCTCGACCTTCTCGCAGGGGCGGTCCGCTCGGTTAGCTGTGAACGGCCCGAAGAACTATCAAGTGACTTCGGCGGGGAAGTCCTTGAGCCACCGGCGTCCAGCTCAGTTCTGCAGTAGGCGGTCAGCACGTCGGGTCCGAGCACACATTGGCAAGCGGCGGATAGCGCGCCGGATGCACCAGGAGAACAGGCCGGAGTTGTAGCGGCAGTCCAAGAGATGGGGTCAGGGTGAACAACTTCAAGCGCCTGGATGAAGCTATTGTCCGCATGGCGAACGACGCATTCGCCCAGCAGCACAGCGCCCCGACGATCGATGGGCCACTGCCGCTAGACATACTGCCGCCAGCGGTGGGCACGGCGGGACACTCGAAGAATGTCATAGTGCAGAAGTACGGCGGCTCATCGGTGGCGGATGCCGCAGGTATTCGGCGCGTTGCTCAGCGGGTGGCCGAGACACAGGCATCTGGACATCAGGTAGTAGCGGTGGTCTCCGCTATGGGCGACGCCACCGACGACTTGTTGGATCTCGCGGCCAGTGTTTCGCCTCATCCGCCTGCCCGGGAGCTCGACACCTTATTGACGACCGGTGAACTCGTTTCCGCGGCCTTGCTGGCGATCGCGTTGGCGGATCTGGGAGCCGATGTTCGGACATTCACAGGAAGCGCGGCGGGCCTCATTACCGACGACTTCCATGGCAAAGCCCGCATTGTCGATGTCGACCCGCGCCGGATCCGCGCCTGCCTGAAGAACGGTCAGATCGCCGTCGTGGCAGGTTTCCAGGGCAGGAGCCGCAAAGGGAAGACGGTCACCACTCTCGGGAGGGGAGGCTCGGACCTGACCGCCGTCGCGCTCGCCGCAGCACTAGGCGCAAGCGTCTGTGAGGTCTATACGGATGTCGACGGTATCTACACGGCGGATCCGCGGATCGTTCCCAATGCCCGCAAGATCGATGTGCTCGCCAGCGAGGAAATGCTTGAGTTCGCAGCCTCGGGAGCAAAGGTTCTCCACCTCCGATGCATCGAGTACGCTCGCCGCTTCGGCGTTCCGATTCATGTCCGATCCTCGTTCGCGCAAAAGCAGGGCACAATGATTCTGCCCAGTCTCGACCAGCACCATTCGGAGGCGCAGGCAGGCGAACAGACTCTGGTTTCGAACGTGGCAAGCGTCAACTCTGCAGCACAAGTCACCGTCGCTGGTATCCCAGACTGCTCCAGGACCGCCGCACGGCTCCTTCAGGACCTCGCCGCAGCGGGACTGAGCATTGAAATGCTCGCCCAAAACCCGCGAGATGCCAGCACCGAACTCGCCGATATCACTTTTACCCTTCCGTCCGCGGAGGTGCCGGCAGCGATTGCGGCTCTGGACGCGGCCCAGAGCCGCATCGGATTCGAAGCCCTCCACCACAACGACGAAGTAGGCAAGGTCTCGCTCACCGGACTTGGGATGCGCTCTTCCCCCACTGCCTTCAGCACATTTTTCCAAGCGCTGGCCGACGCCGGAATCAGTCCGGAAATCATCTCAATTTCGGAACTGTGCATCGCGGCTGTGACGCCTGCCAATCAGCTTGCCGATGCTGTCCGCGCGCTCCAGATCGCTTTTGGTCTAACGCCGCCGGAGGAGGAAGTGGCGGCCGATCCGCACGCCAGACACACGTCCCCTGTTCGTGTTCAGGCGGCCGCGTCAACGGGGCAAAGGGAATTTCCATGACATTCGGCTGGAAGGGAAGGCGGACGCTTGGACGCCCTGCTCGTGCTGGCCCGTTCCCGCGGTCAAAAACCACCTCAGCCGGCCCCTAACCGAGACACGCCCCCCCCCAGACACCGAAAGCACAGTAAAACGAGAGGTACCGATGGCTCTGGCTGATAATTCCTATCCTGCACGCGACCGTGAAGGCCAGGTCTCTGCCGGCCGGGCCGACGAGCATGTCAAACTCGCCGGACGGAGCGTCGAACTCAGCGAGTCAAAGTTCAGCGCAGCGCCGTATGAGGTGCTCTCGGACCCTTCGGCACGCGCAACTGACGCAGTTCATGAGACGGTGCCAGCTACTTTGGACCAGTTGCTGCTGCAGTCCTCGCACCACCAGAGTGTGCGGTGGTCACCGGGTGAGCGTCTGGAAACGCTCTTCGAGAGCCAATGCGACTCGTTACGCCGCGATGGCCGATCAGGCCAGTTGGCGGTCGACTCCGGGGACTCGACGTTGACCTACGATCAGCTGGACGCGCAGGCCAATCAGCTGGCCCGTCATTTGCTGGCCGACGGCGCACAGGCCGGCGACCGCATTGCGCTGCTGTTCGACAGCGCGGTGTGGTCCTATGTCGCGATGCTGGCGGTGCTGAAGATTCAGGCGGCGTATGTTCCGTTGGACGCCGGGTTCCCCACGGACCGGATGGGATACATCATGGAGGACTCCGGGACCAGCCGCGTGCTGACCCAGAGCCACCTGACCAGTCTCTTGCCGGAAGTCTGCTGCCGCGCTCTGGCTTTGGACGCGGCCGCCACGGACGTGGCGGGTCTGCCTGGCTCCCGACTCACGGACATCGAGAAGCCCGAACCGGTCGAGGACTTGGCCTACGTCATCTATACTTCGGGGTCCACCGGCCGCCCCAAGGGGGTGGGCATCGAACACTCCAGCATTTGCAACTTCGTCCGCGTCGCCGCCGAGGTCTACGGATATCAGAGCGACGACCGTGTCTATCAGGGGCTGACGATCGCCTTCGACTTCTCGGTCGAGGAGATGTGGGTGCCGTGGATGGTCGGAGCGACGCTGGTGCCCAAGCCGAGTTCGAAGAGCCTGCTCGGAGCGGACCTGGGACGCTTCGTAACCGACAACCGTATTTCCGCGATGTGTTGTGTACCAACCCTGCTGGCCACGCTGGAGGATGAGCTCCCCGGCCTGCGTTTCCTGCTCGTCTCCGGTGAAGCCTGCCCGCGCGATCTGGCCGAGCGCTGGCACCGGCCGGGCCGGCGATTCCTCAATGTCTACGGACCTACCGAAGCGACAGTGACCGCCACGTGGGACGTCATGCACCCCAACAAGCCCATTACCCTCGGTCAGCCCCTGCCGACCTACACGACCATGATCCTGGATCCCGAGAAGCCACGGGCCCTGCCGCGGGGCGAGATGGGTGAGATCGGCATCGCCGGGATCGGACTCGCAGTCGGGTACATGAACCATCCCGAGAAGACGAATGCAGTCTTCATCCCCGACTTCATGGGCATTCCGAACAACCCCTCCGGACGCATCTACCGCAGCGGCGACCTTGGCCGCATCACGGACGACGGGTTGATCGAGTACTACGGCCGGATCGACACCCAGGTCAAGATCCGCGGATACCGGATTGAGCTGTCCGAGATTGAATCGGTGCTCCTGCAAGTCCCCGGGATCGCGCAGGCAGTGGTCGCGACGCATGAATCAGCACCGGGGATGACAGAGCTCGCCGCGTTCTATACGTTGCGCAACGGCGTCTCCGATCTCGCGCCGCAGCTGATCAGGGAGGAGCTCCGCGACCGGCTGCCGAGCTACATGATCCCGGCCTTCTACGAGCAGCTTGAGACCATGCCGATGCTGCCCAGCGACAAAGCCGACCGGAAGAACCTGCCGACGCCCAGCCACCGGGTGAGCGCTTCAGTCGACGCCGAGTACTCTGAGCCCACCACGGATATCGAGGCGGCTCTGGCCGAGCAGCTTGCTGCCGTGCTGGGAATGGGACGCGTCTCCGTCGAGGCTCACATCTTCGACAACCTCGGGGCGAACTCCCTGCTGATTGCGCACTTCTCCGCCGCGCTGCGCAAAAACTCCGACCTGCCACCGGTCGGCGTCCAGGACATCTACGAGCATCCGACGATTCGAGGTCTAGCTGCGGCAATCGCAGCTCCGGCCACCGCCGACGTATGGGCGGAACACGAACCACGTCCCCGGCCCAAACGAAGGCGGGCCACCACTTTCGACATCGTGCTCTGCGGTTTTCTGCAGGCCGTGTTCACCATCGGCTACTCATATGCCTTCATGACCGCGATGGTGGTCGGTTATACCTGGGTCGCTGCAGGGGCCGGTGTCCTGGAAGTCTGGGGACGTGCGGTCATCTTCGGGGCCAGCGTCTTTTTCGCCCTCGCCATCGTCCCGATCCTGCTTAAATGGATGATCATTGGGCGGTGGGAAGAACAGAACATCCGTATCTGGAGTCTGTCATATGTCCGATTCTGGTTCGTCCGGGTCCTGCTCAGAATCAACCCGATGGTCTTCTTTATCGGCACTCCCATCCTTCCGTTCTATCTGCGTTTGCTGGGCGCCAAGATCGGCTCCAACGTCACCATCCTGACTCCCACGATTCCAGTGTGTACCGATCTGTTGACGATCGGCGAGGGGACTGTGATCAACAAGGACACGCGGTACCTTTGCTATCGCGCCCATAACGGATGGATTCAGACGGGGAGGGTCACGCTCGGCAAGGACGTTCAGGTAAGCGAGAAGTGCGTCCTGGATATCGGCTCCGCGATGGGTGACGGGGCGCAGTTAGGGCACTCGTCCTCGCTGCAGCGACTGCAGTCCGTGCCCCCAGGCGAAAGCTGGCATGGATCACCTGCCATGCCGACCGACGTAAACTACCGGGTGGTGGAGCCGCTGCGGAGCAGCCTGCGCCGGCGGGTAATCTACAGTGCCTTCGTCCTGATCAACAACACGGTGCTGTTCAGCCCACTGGGTCTGTTTGCCATCGCGCAGCTCGTGCCGGCCTATCTGCAAACCGGGCATCTGAACTATTCGAACCCGCGGTTCTACGCCGATCTGGTGCTGGTCTCGTTCGTCTTGCTGTTCGGCGGCCTGCTTACCGCTTTGGTCGGGGTGCTGACGCTTCCTCGGCTGCTCAACCTCTTGATCAAGCCGGGGCAGACCTACCCTCTATATGGCCTACGCTATGCGGTCCACCGGGCAATCTTCCGGATGACCAATGTCTTCCAATTCATGCATATCACCGCGGACAGCTCCCTGGTCGTGCACTACCTCCGACTACTGGGTTATAAACAACCCAACCTGGAGCAGACCGGATCGAACTTCGGTCCCGAACTCACCCATGAGAATCCATACCTGACCACAGTGGGATCCGGGACCATGGTTTCAGACGGCCTGTCGATCATGAACGCCGAGTACTCGGGCACGTCCTTCCGTGTCTCCGAGGTGAAAATCGGGGCGAAGAATTTCTTCGGCAATGACGTTCCGTATCCCGCCAGTGCCCGTGCCGGCGACAACATTCTCTTCGCCACAAAAGCCATGGTCCCTATCCACGGCGAGGTGCGCCGGGATGTCGGTCTGCTGGGTTCACCGGCATTCGAGATTCCACGAACGGTCGATCGAGACGCAGCGTTCCTCAAGATAGACAGCCGGGACGAGATCGCCCGCAGGTTGCCGGCCAAGAACTGGCACAATGCAGTGACGATTGGGCTGTACCTGCTCAGCCGGTGGGCTCTCGTCCTCGCCGGCCTGCTGTCGGCCTCGCTCGCGCTTACCTTATTCCCGGACGTTGAGGGACTCGGGCTCTATGTGGGCACCGTCAGTTTCTTCACCTTCATGATCGCCTTCTTGATCGTGCTCGAGCGGGCCGCCCAGGGATTCAAACCGCTGAGTCCGATGATGTGTTCGGTCTATGACGTGAAGTTCTGGCGGCACGAACGGTTCTGGAAGTTCATTACTTATCCGCTGCCTTTCTTGGATGGGACCCCGTTCAAGCCCTTGTTCTGGCGCCTGCAGGGCGTGCGGATGGGCAGACGGGTCTTCGACGACGGCTGCACCATTCCGGAGAAGACTCTGGTCAGTATTGGCGACGACACGACGCTCAACGCCCACAGCATCGTGCAGTGTCACTCGATGGAGGACGGCGTCTTCAAATTGGACGCCATCACTATCGGCCGCGAAGTCACAGTGGGGATCGGTATCTACCTGCATTACGACGTCGTCATGGGCGATGGTTCGGTGCTGGAGGCCGACTCCTTCTTGATGAAGGGGAGCCAAGTGCCGGAAGGCGCCCGGTACGGCGGCAACCCTGCACAGGAAATCGCATAGACCCCGAAAGAAGGACGAAGATGGGCTTGATTCAGGACAGCCAAGGAGGCCACATCGCCCGAGCAGGCGTGACGTCGACACAGAGTAATACGCGGCTGACCGGCATCGATGCGGCACGCGGTCTAGCCCTGATTGGGTTGATGGTCGTCCACATCCTTCCGGGCGAGAATGAGAACACCGGCAACCCAACTTTGCTGTTTCAACCGTTCTTCGGCCACTCCGCAGCGCTGTTCGCTTTCCTGGCCGGGGCGGGCCTGGCACTGTCATCTGGTGGACCGAGGCCGCACCGGGGGCGGAGGATGGCGGGGAACCGCCTTGGACTGGCGGTCCGGGCCGTCCTTATCGGAGTCATAGCCCTAGTGATCGCGGAGTTCATGCCTACGGACGATCCCCCGGCCTATGGCATTCTGCTCTTCTACTCGGTGTTCTTCCTGCTGGCCATTCCGTTCCTACATTTAAGACCCAGAGCACTCTTCCTTATTGCAGCGGTCTTCGCAATCGTCTCGCCGATCCTGCTGCAACGGCTGACCCCGGTGCTGCCTGATTGGTCGTCCACCAACCCCACTCTGGGGCATCTCTTCTCCGAGCCGGCCGCCGTGGCCTCGCAGCTACTGCTGACCGGAACGTACCCGGCACTACCGTACATGTGCTACATCCTGGTCGGATTGGGGGTAGGACGGCTGGACCTGCGGAGGAACTCCAGACTCGCCTACGTCGCCGGAACGGGAGCCGCCCTCGCGATCTTGGCCAGCGCGACGTCCTCGATCCTGCTCTACCTCGCGGGCGGCTACGAGCAGCTGCTGGCAACTTCCGGAATGACTGTGGAGGGCCTGGACGAAGCCATCCTCTGGGGACCTGAGACCGTTCCGGATACCTCCGGGTGGTGGCTCGCCATCGTCACTCCGCACACGAACATGCCGCTGTCGATCGCCAACAGCCTTGGTCTCGGTCTCCTAGTAACTGGCCTATTCCTCTTGGTCGCACGAAAGGCCGGACGCTGGCTGGCGCCCCTCGCTGCCATGGGCACGATGACCCTGACCCTCTACTCTGCGCACCTGCTCGCGCTCAGCCCTGAGGTGCACTACCAGGAACCATACGTGTGGTTCCTCGTGCATCTTACGGTCGCCATCGCTTTCAGCATGATCTGGAAGCAGTGGCTGGGACAAGGCCCGCTGGAGAGACCGGTTGCTGCGGCCGCCAGAAACTTCCGACGGATCGTCGAATACGCACCGGCAGAAGACTCTGACGGGGCATCAGGGTCGGCCATCCGTTGATGAGAGATCTCCTGCCACCGGGGACGTACGCGGCGGAGTGCTTCGGTGACCTGCTGCCAGACGTGGTTCTTCCGGATGAGTACGCGGCAGTCAGGACGGCGACTGCTGCACGTCGAGGTGAGTTCCACACGGTGCGAGCCCTTGCCCGCCGTGCCTTGGCAGGACTCGCCCTGGAAGCCCACCATCGATACGAGGTCCATCCGCTGCTGCCGGACGCCCGAGGTGCCCCGATCTGGCCCCTCGGTATCGTCGGCAGTATGACCCATACCCTGGACTATCGAGCCGCAGTGGTGGCCAAGTCCAGCACCTACGCCGCCATCGGCTTGGATGCGGAGTCGAACAGGGTATTGCCGCCGGAGGTGTGTGAGATTATCTGCCGGCCCGAGGAGTGGTCGATGATCGATGCGCTGTCGCGGCAGGAGCCGTCGCTGCCATGGTCCAGCGTGTTATTCAGCGCGAAGGAATCAGTGTACAAGGCCTGGTACCCCCTCACGGGGGCATGGTTGGATTTCGACGATGTGTCGGTGCAGATCGAGCACGATCCCCAGACGTTTCAAGCTCGTTTACCGGCTCCGGCCAGCGTGGGTCAGGCCAGCACGATCGAAGAACTGAACGGCCGCTGGATGGCCACCGCGGACCTGATCCTCACGACCGCATATGTGCCTTCGGACATTCGCTGACCAACAGCCCCGCCGCGCTAGACTACTGCTGTCGTAATTGTTGTAGTCATAAGGATGACATGAAACTGTACTGGCGCCGGAGAATGATTGTTGTATTCGCCGTGCTCGTGCCGATTGTTCTCCTTTTGGCGCTTGTTTTGGTCACTGCGCGAGCGGGCGACTCCGGGCCGCAGTCGCAGGTTCCCGCAGCAACCGAGCCGCAGGTGCAGGATCCGACAGCATATGACCATCTGAAAGTGTTTCAAGCAATTGCCGATGAGCACGGCGACCGCGCCACCGGCACCTCCGGTTATGAGGCCGCGGCCCGGTACGTCGAACATCAACTCGCCAAAATTGGGTATCAAAGCAGCCGCCAGTACTTCACTTTCGAACGTCGCGGCGAAGATTTTGAGTCTTTCAACATCCTTGCCGAGACCGAAACCGGCCGCGAGGACAATGTGATCATGCTTGGCGCACATTTGGACGGGGTGCGGAACAGCCCGGCGATCAATGACAACGCTTCCGGCGCGGCGGCACTGCTCGAGGCCGCGAAAGAACTCAGCCAGCAGGACGACCCCAACAACAAAGTGCGCTTTGTATGGTGGGGAGCGGAGGAATTTTCGAAGTCACCTGGTTCCAAGCACTACGTCGAGGACTTGGCAGCGGACGACGACGGCGAACTCGACAACATCGCCGCCTACCTGAACTTCGACATGGTCGCCTCACCCAACTATGTCATCGGGGTCTATGATGCACGGGAATCCGATCACAGGCCCCGGCTCGAAGTGCCCGACGGTTCGAGGCAGATCATGGAGTTCTTCACCGACTACTTCGACTCCCGCGACCAGCCCTGGGTGGCTACTGGGTGGAATTTCGATTCCGATCAGAGGGCGTTCATTGAGGAAGGCGTTGCAGTGGGCGGCCTGTTCACCGGTGGCGACGAGAGGAAATCGCGCAAGGAGGCCAACCTCTTCGGCGGCGAGGCAAGGGAGCCGCGCGATCCCAATTACCACACGTCAGGCGATGACATCAGCAACGTTGATCAGGAGGCGCTGAGCATTATGACCGACGCGATCACACATGCCGCTACCAGCCTGGCTGAGGACAGCAGCGCCCTCGAGTAATCGGCGCAGCGAGGAGAGAGCAGCCCGGGAAGTCGAAAGCCCACTCGGGGAGCCAACGGGGGGAGGACGATGGCCTCACAGGCAGCGAGGGGTGCAGGCGTTCAGGCGACATGCTGGTGGATTCGCTGGAGGCACCTGCCGGATTCCACACAGCCTTCGAGGCCTTTGGGCGGGAGTCCCGGGACTGCCCTGGAAAACCACGAGCTCAACCAGTCCTACCGCTGAGGTGGACGTCCGGGCGAGCATTACAACCAGTACTTCGAGGGCAAGGGCGCCCAGCCGGGCGAAAATCTGTGGACGCTGATGAGGAAGGCTTTACCAACAGGCCGCTGGCATCAACTAGAACCGGCTGCCGGACATGGAGCCGGAGGCGGACCTGTCCTACCCGATCTACGTGCAGGCCGGCGTGAGCGAATCCTGCAGTTGCATCTCCTTGGACCTGACCACCGCCACCCAGGTGCGTTTTGTAGACCCAAGTGGATACCTACTGCTTCTATGTGCGCAGAGGTACATTCTTCTGCGAATCCACGACTCGGCAGAATTGAACGCCGCTGGCATCGCCAATTTGTTCTGGTAGGAGGGAGCAGCTCACAGGACCGCGGCGCACGAGCCGGAAGAGCGCGAGTCAGCAGGCAAGGAGCTCTATGGAGAGCTCCATGACTGCTGTGCTTACGGAGGCCGGAAGTTCCATAGTGGCAGGCAGGAGCTGCCCGAGGACGTCAAGGAGCGCTGACGTAAAAACGCGAAATAACTGGCCCTGCTGCGCCCTTCGGGCCTTGCCTTGCTCTTGGGGCAGTCGTGAAGGCCTGTTGCAACCAGCGCATGGATCTACACTAGTTATGTGCACATAAATGCACATATGTATCTTGGAGCGGATCAAAGGGAGAATTGCCGTGCTGGCTGTATTGGGTGACCGGGTGTACGGCAGGTTGTTCGCGGCCCAGGTGGTGGCGCTGGCCGGCACGGGACTGCTGACTGTTGCCCTCGGGCTGTTGGCGTACGATCTGGCCGGCGGAATGGCCGGGGCCGTGCTCGGCACGGCGTTGACGATCAAGATGCTCGCGTATGTGGGTGTTGCCCCAGTCGTGGCGGCGCTGGTGGAGCGGTTGCCGAAGAAGGCCGTCCTGGTCGGGGCGGACGTGGTGCGCGCCGCGATGGCGTTGTGTTTGCCGTTCATCACGGAGGTCTGGCAGATTTACGTGCTGGTTTTCCTGCTGCAGGCGGCCTCGGCGACCTTCACACCGGCGTTCCAGGCGCTGATTCCGGCGGTGCTGCCGCAGGAGAAGGACTACACGAAGGCGTTGTCGCTGTCGCGGTTGGCCTATGATTTGGAGTCTTTGCTCAGCCCGGCGCTGGCGGCACTGCTGCTGACCGTGATTTCTTATCATTCCCTGTTCGTCGGAACCGCTGCCGGCTTCGCTTTCTCGGCGCTGATGGTGATCGGTTGCCGCCTGCCAGTGCCGGCAGCGGCACCTGTAGAAGGCTCGCTCTGGCACCGCACCACGCTCGGGGCGAGGATTTTCCGGGCGACTCCGACGCTTCGCAGCCTGCTGGCGCTGAACCTGGTCGTTGCGTGCGCCACCGCCATGGTACTGGTCAACTCAGTGGTCTACGTCCGGGACGTCTACGGGCGGCCGGATACCGATCTGGCGCTGGCGCTGGCGGCCTACGGTGCCGGGTCGATGATCGTGGCGCTGCTGGCACCGCGGATCCTGGACCGGGTCGGGGACCGCAGACTGATGCTCACCGGCGCCCTGGTCCTGCCGGCCGGGTTACTGGCCGCCACCGGCGTGACCGCCGTGGGAGCGTCCGGGGGCGGCTGGTGGGTCCTGCTTGGGCTGTGGCTGGTCATGGGAGCGGGTAATTCGATGGTCCTGACCCCCTCGGCGCGGTTGCTGCGCCAGGCCTCCACGGAGTCGACCCGTTCCTATGTTTTTACCGCGCAGTTCGCCCTCTCCCACGCCTGCTTTATCTTCACCTACCCGCTGGCCGGGTGGGCCGGCGCCGGCATCGGATTGACCGCCGCCTGTGCTGCGCTGGCTATCCTTGCGATAATGGCAGCGGCAGCGGCGTGGAAGGCCTGGCCGGCTGACGCTGCCGCCTTTGTCCCGTCGATGAAAGCAGCAGCATGAGCGAACCCGCGCGGGTGCCCAGTTTCCGGCATCCGGTCGAGCCCGACCGGGTCCGGCTGGAAACGGCCACGGACCTGCTCCGGATGCTCGCCGAGCCCACGCGGCTGCACCTGCTCTGGGTCCTGACCGCCGGGCCGGCCAATGTGACCGAGCTGACCGAGGCAACCGGTGCCAGCAGGACAGTGGTGAGCCAGCACCTGGCCAAACTGCGCCTCAGCGGCCTGGTCGATGACCGCAAGGACGGGCGGAAGGTCGTTTATTCCATCCATGACGGGCACCTGAACCGGCTGATCCTGGAAGCCCTGAACCATGCCGACCACCGCATTACCGGCGAACCCGTCCACGACTGAGCCCGCGCTAACCGCCGTCCCGGACCGGGCGATGGCGTTCCGCCCGGAAACCCGGTGACCTCCACATGCTATACACAGGCCGCCGCCGCTACTATTGTCTGCCAGGACCAGATCAACCGAAGTGAGGAAGGAGAATATCTGTATGCCCGCCACGGCACGCCTGCGTATTCTCCGCTCCCTCGCCGTGGTCGCGGTCGTTATGGCCCTGGCCGCGGGAGCGCATGTGGCCGGCGGCGGTTCCCTTCCGGCCCCCGCGGTCATGCTCGGGCTCGGGGTTCTCTGCCTCGTCCCGGTGACCATGCTCTCCTCGCGCAGGTTTTCCTTCCCCATGCTCTCCGGTCTGGTCGGCGGCGGACAGTTCCTGCTGCACCAGGCCTTCACGGCAATGTCTCTGTCCGCGGCCTGCCTGCCCTCGGCAGGGGAAACCCGCGGCCACCACGCACATGTGGCGTCGCTGGCGTGCCAACTGCCCGGCTCCCCTGCAGCTAGCCACGTCATCAATGATGCAGCGGGAGTGCTGATGTTCGGAGCCCATGCGCTGGCTACCGCCGCCACCGTCCTGATGCTGGCCAGAAGCGAGGAAGCGCTCTGGCTGCTGACCGCTTGGCTCCGGCCGCTCGTTCTTCTCCTGCGGCCAACACCCATGCCTTCCGTCCGGCTGCGCCAGGGCATTGGCGGCCCTGTTTTCCGTCCGACCGCCGCCGTCTGCCCGTATGTCCATGGGCGGCGTGGGCCACCATCCAGGCCTGTCCCGGCGCTGCTGCCCCTCTGAACGATTTGGACGGGGTGCCGGCCGGATCATTCCTGTTCCCGACATCCCTCCTGCGCCCGGTCGAATACGCCCGGAAGCAGTTCAGAAAGGTCCATCCACCATGTCCAAGAGATCCACGAAAACCGCCGGCCCCGCAGCCCTGATCGCTGCCCTGTCCCTTACGCTGGCGGCATTCTTCGGGACCGCGCCGGCCCAGGCCCACGACTCCCTGCTCTCGACCACCCCCTCCGACGGGGAGACCGTGACGGAAAATCCCGGCGAAGTGACCCTGACCATGAGCAATCCCCCGCTGGCCAGCGAAAGCATCGAGTCCAGCCAAATCGAAGTCACCGCCCCCGACGGACACATCGTCAGCAGCGGAGACGTCACCATTGACGGCGCCGTCCTGAGCATCGACGCCGTAATCGACCATGAAGGCGAACACACGGTCGCCTGGCGGACGGTCTCCGCCGACGGACACCCCATCGAAGGCACCTTCACCTTCGTTTACGCCGCAGAAACGCCTGCGGCAGAAACCGGGGACCCGGCAACGTCCAGTGCAGCGGCGGAAGAATCCCCAGCCGCAACAACGCAGCCGCAGGAAACCACCCCGGCACCCCAGGAAACAGAGGATGCAGACGCAACACCGGCATCCCAGACCAGCGAAGGACCTAACACCGGCGCACTCATCGCCGGCGGCGCCATACTCCTGGCCCTCATCGCCGTCGCGGCCTACCTGGTCCGCAGGAAACTCGCGAAGAAATAAAGTGCGCTGCCGGGCCGGGCCAGCCCTCGGCCCGCCCGGCTGCCACCGGGTAGACCCGATGGCCATGCCTGGTGACAGGGCCTTTCCCTACTATCGGTTCAGCGCTGTTTCAAACGCGACAGTACCTGGCGGTGTTCCCACAAGGTGACGGCCGGATGGGAAAGGCACCGGTAGGGAACCTCGACATAGTTCCGCCCGTCCGGATCCAACACCCCAAATGCGGCTGATGTCACGCTGCCGCGGTCCTGCAGGTCGTGGCCTACTAACGGGGCATCACCGGTCGGTTCTCCATGGACACCGCCGCTCACTGCCGCCCGCTGTCGGATCCGTCCCGTCTGTCGCGGCCGCTGCCCAAGAGTGGATCGGCCTTGGGCGCATCCGGAAGTCCAGTTGCTGGTGCAGCGGGGGTGGCGTCGGTGGTTTCGTCCTTCACTGTTTGCTTGGCATTTCGGGCGGCCGCGGCGACCATTCTCTCTAGCGGCCCTTGACCGAACTTCCGGTGCCAGACCCAGGCGAATCCGGCGGCTGTGATCAGGTGGAGGACGAACCACAGGGCGGGTTCGTCGTAGTGGAGTTCCGGGGCCAGCGCGATCAGGTGGGCGGAGTAGAGAGTGAGGGTCATGGCACCCATGGCGGCCAGGGGCTTCAGCCACTGCCCGGCCTTGGGTGCTATGAGCAGGAAGACCCCGGTCACCAGCAGCCCCATGCCCAGGCTGGCGGCGATGGCAAGGGGGGTATTGGTGTGCGGGGTAGCGATGGCCAGCCACCAGGCAGAGGGATCAGAGATTTCGTCCGGACCGAATGTGAGAGCCCGCTCAAGATCGCTGCTGGTCATGCCCGGGGTGGCCAATAACGCCTCGTATCCGCCGGCGACCTTGAGCAGCAGGGATGACGCCAGGTTGGCCAGGACGGCCAGGGCGGCACCGGTCCCAGTGATGAGTCCCTGGACCCGGATACTGCGCAAGTTCAGCCGGCCCAGGCCCAGCCCGACCAGGAGATAGGTCATATAGGCCAGGGCCGGATAGGAGCCGGTGAGCAGCAGTTCCGAGGCCGTGCCGAGCGGTTCGGTAACCAGGTTCACCACGGTGTGGTTCCAGGCCGAGGACTCCGGCAACACCGGACCCAGCAGTTGGTGCAGGATCGGGGCGATGATGCTGAAGGCCGCTGCACTGAGGAAGAGCATTAGAGGACGCAAATGCAGGAACGGAATGGTCATCAGGAAGAACACCGCGTAGTACACCAGGATGCCGTAGGCCGGGGGATCCCAGGGCAGGATCGCCGAGATCACCAGCCCTATGGACCCGATCACCACGGCCCGCGCCGCCAAGCCAATCCTGTCCCCAGTCATCCGCTTGCCCCGGTGCGGGGCCGACCCGCCGGAGGACAGGGCCAGCCCCATCCCGGCCAGCAGCGCGAACAGCGCAGCCGAGTCTCCGGAGAACAGGTTCCACGCCAGGGTCGGCTCCTGCGTTACTTCGTCCTCGGACGGGAAAAGGTGGATGGCCATCAGCCCGACCAGCGCCAGGCCGCGGGCCGCATCGATGCCGATCAACCGCTTACCGGCCCGGCCCGATGGCGTCGCGGGTGGATCCTCAGTGAACTTCTGGGAGACTTCATCTGCACTCATCGCGGATCCTTGTCCTCGTTCGTCATGGGACGTTCCTGGGTCTGACTTGTCGTGTGGCTTGTTCGTTTACCAGCCCAACACGGGTGGCTAGGTCCTACTTATGCCGTTGCTGTGCAGGGCCTGTGATCAGCGTGCCTGGGTTGCCACCGGCCGGGCTGCCTTCGGTCTCGATTGCACCGTCACTACCCAAACAACGACGACGGCACCACCGATCCTGACCTTTTGGGATTCCGCTCGCCCCGGGGATGGGAACACATCAACCTCACCCGCGACTACATCTGGCCCCGCACCAACCGCATCAAACCTGGCGGCAGGTCTGTCATGAGCCTGGACCACACGGGCTTTCTTGATCCCGCCATCACGGACAGACAGCGACAATTAGGGCACAAAATCAGCACTAATTATTCAGCTCCATCCGGGCTTATCGTGGAATGAGGCGTCGTCCGTTCCGGACGACCTGACATGGAGGTTCTGTCGTGACTGTTACCACCAGTGTTGCCGACTGCAGCGTGACCCGCTGCGGGTTCAATGACCATGAAGGCTGTACCGCGGTTGCCATCACCGTAGGCGGAGGTGAAGACCATGCCGCCTGCGCAACCTTTGTAGACATCGGAAAGCATGGCGGCCTGCCCAAGGTTCTCGCCCAGGTGGGCGCTTGCCAGCGGGCGGAGTGCGTCCACAACGACCACCTGCTCTGCAGCGCAGCCGAAGTCCATGTCGGCCCGGGAGCCGACAATGCGGACTGCCTAACCTACGCACACAAGCCCTAGCCGGCCTGCCGGTGACCGGCTTCCGGCTTCCGGCACCGCCGTAGCCATAGCTCGGCCCTTGCGCTGGAGTGTCGCCTTGAACCGCTCCAGCGCATTTCCCTGCCCAAAATTAGCGGATGATCACGCGCCCGGCAGGGAAAACGATGTAGCGGCTTCCCGGCCTCGGATGGAGTCACAGGTGGATAACATCCGTTGCAGCCCCTCGGTACCGTCCGTAACGTGAAAAACAGGGCGCAGACAAACCCGCCCTGGATGGAGGAGTCCAGGACCAAGCAACCGAACCCGCTCGATACTGAATTGCGACGAGGAGAAATCATGACAGACGATAAAGCCGCCAGCCTCCAAAAGCTCAGCGACATTGCCCGGACCGTCTCCCAAGAGGACGAAGACATCCGTGGCAGGAACGTCAAAGCCAGAGACGGTGAAGACCTTGGCGAAGTCGACGACCTCCTGGTCGACCCGACGGAGAACAACGTACGCTTCCTGGTGGTCGCCTCCGGAGGATTCCTGGGGCTGGGCCAGACAAAGTCGTTCATTCCCGTTGAAGCCGTCTCCGGCATCACTGCCGATGAAGTCCGTATTGACCAGGCAAAAGACAAGATAGCAGGTGCGCCAACGTACGATCCCGACATCGTCGAGGAACGCGGCTATTACGAGGATCTCTACGGCTACTACGGATACACCCCCTACTGGGCTCCCGGATACATCTACCCCGGCTACCCCTATCCTCCGGTGAGGTGATAGCCGTACCTTCCTGACCGTCCCGCACGCACGTCGTTAGGAGTTCTCCGGGTGACCCTTGAACTGAATGTGGCGCAAAGCGTGGCCGGGTCGTTGTTTATCGCTGTCCTGCTCGCCGCGCTGCATTTAAGCGCACCGGGCATCCGCAAACTGCCGCTGGTACCGGAACGTGCCACGGGGTCGTTCGCGGGCGGTCTGGCGGTCACTTATGTTTTTCTGCACCTGCTCCCGGAGATCGCCGCAGGTTGGAGTTCTCTTCTATGCGGCCCTCCTGGCTCTCATTACGGCACTCAGCGGATAAGGAGGGAAAGCCAACAAGCAGACAGTGGGGCTGGTCCAAAGACAGAAGCATGGCCTTGCAGGTCGCAATCCGAGGGAGAAGAAAATGGTCAACATGAACAAACCGCGCCCGGACGAACGGCGGGCCCATGCAACGCCGGTGCAGAAAACCGCGCGGGTCGTCGCCATAGTCCTGGGCCTGCTGGGAATTCTTGGCTTCATCCCGGGCATTACCACTGAGTATGGCCTGCTGGAGGTAACCGGCATCGGCACCGATGCCCTCCTCTTCGGGCTGCTACCGGTGACCATTACGCACAATGTTCTGATGCTGCTCTTCGCGGTCGGCATTTTTGCTGCTGCGCAGCGCAGCGCCGGTGCGACAAAAGCCACCCTGATCGGGCTGGCGTTGTTCAATGTCGCTTGCGCGGCCTATGGGCTCATCAACGTCAGGTACGGGTCTACCCTGTGGGTGCCCGCAGGCGAAGCGGACAACTGGTTCCATCTGGTGCTCGGCGGGGTGCTGCTCGGTATCGGTCTGATCAGAGGTCCGAAGAACCTGGGCCGCGGGAAGTCCTGATTCCGGTGGGCTCGAGCGTGCACAGCTCCCCCAAGCCTTGATGCTGGGATTCCCCGCTTAGCCGGGGAAGGCCGGATCCAGGACCAGCGGTGGCGGCTGCGGCGCCCAGCTCTGCCCCACGCGCGAGTAGAGAGCGTCCGAAGCCTGGACGTAGATGTTGTCCGGTCCGTTCCCTGCGCTGATTTCTTCCATGCCGTCCAGCTTCCCCAGTTCCTCGGAGCTGCCGTCGAGCCGGAGCACAGCGGCCTCGCTGCCGTCGGAGTCCAGGACCGCTACGGTCGTTTCGTCTGCCCAGGCTGCGCTGTCGGCGGCGACAGGAGAAGGCAGTTCGTTCGGCTCGCTCAGCCGGATGGGGACCCCCTCCCCGTCACGAACTATGCCCGCCACCAGCACCTTGCTCTCCCCGTCCTCTTGCGTGACCAGCAGGGCGCGGGTTCCGTCGCGCGAAATCCTCAAGTCGGTCACTTCCGCACCTGCCAGCCATTCTGCAGCAACCGGCGCTGCAGGCACGCCGCCCTGGTCCAGCGGAACCGCCGAGACCGTGCCGCGTCGGCCGGATGCGGTCCAGACCCACCCAAACGGGCCGATGCTGGGACCGGTCAGTTCCGTGCCGGCGACCACGTTCCTGACCGTTCCGTCCGCACCGATCGTGTAAAGTCCGCCGTCGCCGAGGAAGGCGGCTTCGTCCCCGTTGGGAGCCAGCGCGGGTTCGCTCGGATGCAGCTGCGAAACCTTCGGCAGTGGCGTGTTCTGCACGGCGGATCCTTCGTAGAAGACCAGCTCGCCGTCGAGCACGGCAATCTGCCTGCTTCCGACCGCCGGATCCTTCACCGCCGGCTCGAATCCCGCCGCGGCCCTTTCACCGATTTCAACATCACGCTGGCCCACCGTCATCCTGATGCTGCTCACCGTGTTCAGCGGACCAAGGGTCAGCTCCAGTTGCTGCTGCATCCGTTGGCGGTCCAAGAAGGTCGTGCCGTCAAGGGCAGCGGACGTCAGGTCCACGCTGGCCACACCAGATTCGACCGGCACCGCCTGCTGCGCGAGCCGGGTGCCTTCGGGGAAAACGCTCACCACGGCTTCGGCCAAATAGGGCGCGGGACCTTCGAGCAGAAGCGTTGCCAGGTTCGCCGCGACTCCCTGGCGGCTGGCAAGCCACCGGGTGTCGGGAACCGCGTAGCTGTAGGTGGGGTCGAAGAAATACGCGGTATACCCCTCAAACAGCGAGGGGAAGTCCGAGGCGGAGACCATCGTCCCATCCGGTATGCCGGAAATGCGCCACTGGCCGTCCACCTGTTCGAGCTCCACGGGCACGGAACGCGTGGTCCCGGGATCCGCAATGACCCTGATGCCGCGGGAATCAATCACGGACGCCACCTCGAAGTTCAGGACATAGGCGTGTTCCCCGGCTGCTTTGGTGATCTTTACCCCGCCGTCGTAGACCAGCGTCCGCTCGGTAGGCCGCCATTCGCCCGCGAGCTTCGGAGCCAGGAATTCCCGCGCCGTACCGTAATCATCCTGGGCCGCGGTGCCCGCCAGCAGGAAGCCTTCGATGACCTGCTCTGGTCCCGCACCAGGCTCGGGTCCCGGCGGATTGAAGGTGTAGTCCCCGACCGGGGCCCCTTCGGTCGGCGGTTCGATCTTATCTACCGGCCCCATGTCGGGAATCGAAGAACATCCGGTGACGGCCAGCCCAAACAGCAACACGGCAACCAGTGTCCTGAACGCTGAGCGCAATACGATAATGTCCTTCCAAACAACGACGTCGGCCGCTCGCCTTGGCAGCGGAAGGTCACCTTCCACGTGGGTAATCAGCCGGCTGCGGCCGGTCATCACACTATTCGGTCAAACTTCACGCGGTCTCCATGCCTGCTGGGAGGCGGCTGTACGCCTGCACGATCCGTCAGGGCTGTTGCCGGTTAGGATTTTGTCCGTCCCCGCGGGTGTTAGTAACTAGTGTCTTTGTTTATGGATTTTTATCCACAAATAATGTCTCACCTTCCCGCTAGCGTAAGCGTTATGAAACTGTCGCAGTACTCGACGAAGGCCGGAACGGGCTATATCGTGCTGCGTGGAGCCGGTGCAAAGCCGGGCACATTCCCCGGTGCGTGGCAGGACGGGCGCGGCACCATCCACGTGCCCGGGTTCGGGTCGCTCAGGGCATGCAGGGCCGCCGTTTTGCGCCCGGGTTTCCTCCGCGCCCAAAAGGCGGGCTGGGAGGGTCAGTGCACGGTGCATGGCCGGCTACTGCGTGGCGCGGGGCCTCAGGTCGTGTCGGTGACCCGAGAAGCGGCCGGTCGCGTCCACGATGAACGCCCGAACCTGATGAAGCTGCTCCGTTCGGAGGACCGGGGCGCGCCCGTCGTCAAACACTGTGCCCGGCTCGCCCGCGCCGGGCACACCCGCTTCGAAGTGTTCCTCGCCCTGGAAGGGCTCCGCGTCGAGGCGGCCGACCTTGCGCAGACTTCGGATCAGAGCGATGGCTTCTTGTCCCTGATGTACTCGTTCACCGCGGGCTTGTACGGGCTGCGCGGTTCACGACGCCGGAGCAAGAAGCTCATCGTTGCCCTTGACGACGAAGCCGCCGGTAAATGACGGCGACCGGGGCATTGCAGAAGCAGGCCATCAAGGTCCGGGCGTACCCGCTGCCTACTTTCGCGAACGAGGGCAAACTCGCCCGGGTCCATGCACTGCTGGGTCCGTGGCGCGACGCCCTCGGCGGCATGCAGGCCCAGCTGCACCGGCAAATCCTTACCGGCCAGCCACTGATGAAGCGCATGCCGACCAAAATAACGGACCTGACGTTCACCACCGAACTGTCCGCCCGGCAGGTCAAGTCCGTATACAACCAGACGTTTCAGGCACTGAACTCCTGGACGGGCCTGGTAAGGAACGCCGTTCGGGAGCTTATCGGCGGCTCCGGCCTGGACGATGAGACCCGGACCGTCCTCTACCGGGTGAACGCGCGGAAGGCGTGGTACGCCAAGGAACTGGTACTCCCGATATTGGTGAACAAGGCTACCGGCGAGGTCCGGCATAGCGACGGGAAGCCTGGCAAAGGCTGGGCCGCGGCGGAACTTCCGGTGCCTGCGGAACTGTTGAAGCTCTGCCGGCATATGGTCAAGCAGGTAGGCAAACGTGCCGTTTCGTTGCCGGATCTGTCCCGGGTGAACACGATGCTCATGGACGGCACCATCGCACAGGTCGAACCCTCGAAGAACAGTTCCTTCGACTACTGGATACGCATCTCCACACTGGTAAAGCGCGACGTGGCATGGATCCCGCTGAAGGCACACCGGTTCTTCATCGACTCCCCGGGCGAGGTCTCCGACTTCGTGCAACTCAACGTGCTCAAGGATGGCAGCCTGCAGTTCGTCCTCCAGAAAAAATCCCCAATCGCCCGACCGCGCCCCGAGGGTGAATACCTCGGCCTCGACTGGGGCATGAAGAGCTTGTTCGCGGCCAGCGACGGCCGCCTGTTCGGCGTCGGCGCGATGCCGCATCTGACGGAGCTGGACCGGCAAGCACTGGAACTCGCCAAGAGCCTTCAGCGGCAGGGTATCCGTCTCAAGACCAACCGCCGGTACCGCAACTTCCAGCGACGCATGCGCGAATACATCGTCAATGAGGTCAACCGCATCCTGAACAAGCTCTCGACCGAGGACATCCAGGGCCTGGTCGTCGAAAAGCTCGATGCCAGGGGCGGCGGCATGAGCCGGGAGATGAACCGTCTGGTCACCCGCTTCGGCCGTGCCGCCATCAGGAAAAAGCTCGCAGCGTTGACCGAGGACACCGGCCTCGACGTGATCGAGGTCAACGCTGCCTACACCTCGAAGGAATGCTCCTCCTGCGGTCTCGTCCATGACGGGAACCGCAAGGGACTCAAGTTTTCCTGCCGCTTCTGCGGCAGGAAAACCCACGCCGACATCAACGGTGCACGGGTCGTTTTGTCAAGACGTTCTTGGCATACCCAAGGCGACTCGAAAACCAAGTCACAGCGTGGGACAGTCCGCCAACGGCTGGACGATGCGTTCAAGGCCCGCTGGGGCTGCGCACCGCCTACCCGAGGCTCGACGGGGAGCCGGATTCCCGGTTCCCGACGCCGCTCCGCAGTGCGGCTAGCCACGGCCCCTTCCCAGGCGCCAGTGCGAATGCGTGAAAACGTGGAGAAAGTTCCATGAATTCACGAACTGTGGTTCAGGTAAACGGTGTTTCCGGAGACGCGCTTTACCGCGTCGGAGCCTTCAAAGAAGTTGTTGCCAAAGCCCTTTCCGTCCACCTCTACATAGCCCAGTCGCAGCAGCCGTTCCCGGCGTTCTTCCGGCAGGTCCGTCTGCCCGCTCAGCGCCGTCGCCACCGCCTGGACGATATTGGGTTCCCGCTCAAAGGTCTGCCCCTCGGCGGTGGTCGCCTGCGGATCCCCGAACTTAACTGACTTCACCGTCCCGACTTTTTCTCCGGACGCATCAAAGACGTCCATTCCTTCGCGCACGTCGCTTAAATCACTCATAGCCAAGGCTCCCGCCGCTCATAAGCAGACTGATGGTTTGTTCAGCCCAGCGTAGTGCCCGCACGGTGCCGCCGCCAGAGCCGGGACGCTAATGCAGGTTTTGCCTGGGGATGACCACTTTCCGCACGATAATCACTGCCGATGCCGCCAGGGGCACTGCCACCAGCGCGCCGAGGACACCGCCCAGTGTTCCGCCGGCAACCACGGCGATGACGACAAGGGCGCCGGGCACTTCCACGGCCTTGTCCATGATCCGTGGCGTCAGGATGTAGGCCTCCACCTGCATGTACACCAGATAGTAGATTCCGGCTGCCAGTGCTGTTTGGGGCGAACCGGCGAGGCAGACGAGGGTGATGATCGTGGAGGAGACGATCGTTCCTACCATCGGCACGAAGGAACCCAGAAAGGCCACCGTGGCCAGCAGCAGCGGGCTCGGAGCCTGGATCATTGTCAGGAAGACCGCGGACAGGACACCGTTGATGAAGGAGAGCCCGAACTCCCCGACCAGATATCGGCTGATGGCATGGGCAATGTCTTCCGATACCTCGATAAAGGCAGGCCTCCGGCTCGCGGGGACCAGATCATAGGCAAGCTTCTTCATCCGGCCCAGCGAGACCACAAAATAGACGGTCAGGATGAACACGAGGATCGCGCCGGAAATACCGCCCGCCAATCCCGCGCCGACTGCGAGGATTCCGCCGCCGAGGGCGATCAGGTTGGCAGGGTTGCTCAGGAATCCGGTCACTTCCCCGGCCAGCTGGTCCACGTCCAGATAGCCGGAGAGGATGCGTTCTACATTGTCCACCCAGTCCGAACGCAGTACCTGTTCGGTAAACAGCGGCAGTGAGGCGATCAGGTCCCGGACTTCCCTGATGAAAAGCGGAATGATCCAATACAGCAGGCCGGCTGTGATGAGTCCGAGGACCACAATCGCTACAGTAACGGCGGCGGGGCGGGGCACCTTCATGCTTTCCAGCCACCTGATCACGGGGTCAAGCCCTAGGGCGGCGAAGAGCGCCAGCCCGACATAGATGATCAGCGTCGCCAGCGACGAGACCGCGGCCCAGACGACAAGCCCGACGCCCACGCCTAAGGCGCCGGCAAGACCCAAGCGGAATGCCTGGATCCGCCGCGGCCCGCCTCCGGCTGCTGTACCCAGGGCCTCTGCCTTCCGCCTTGCCGGCCACCGCGGTCCGGGCCGGCGGGACCCCGGAGTACTCCGGCTTCGAGGTAATGTCATGGTCCTATCAACCGATCCTCGTGCTGCTTTCCTGACCGGCAATCCCGGCCCGTCGGGATGACCACCATGCCATCACACCGCCGGCAAGCAGGGATCCCAGCGTTCCCGCGGCCAGATCCAGAATGGTGTCATCGTAGCCGACAAAAATATCCTCACTGAGAAAGTTGTGGCCGAACCACTCCCACAACTCCCACCAGGCGGCCGTAGCCACGCCGAAGGCCAGCGGCAGGAGAACGAGCCGGGCGCTTCGGCGTGGCACGGCCGTTTCCCGGATACCGGGAACAATGCCGATCCGGGAGCACACGAAGTACGCCATGGCTGCGATTGCTCCGGTGGTCAGGAAATGCACGCCGACGTCCCACCAGCGCAGCGCCTCGTACCACCCAAGGACTCCGCTCCACGCGGCCACCAGCACAGTCAGCCCGAAGGAAAAATCGAAACCCGCAGGAGCCTTTGCCCAGCGCGGCAGCAGCAAACCCAGGAAAACCGCGACAAACCGGAACACTTCGGCCGGGCCGAACCAGACTGCCGCCGCCACACAGCTGAGCAGCGCAGCCAGCCGCACGAGATTGGCCAGCCACGCCAAGGCCCGCTGCCATAACGGCACGGTTTTACCGGTTCCCATGCGGTCACGCTACAGATAACCGTTCGCCCTCGCCAGAGCAACGGCCCAAGTCACAGCTAGGCGTGCATCCTTGTCACAGTCGCATAAAGCATCTGCGCAGTCCTTTCAGCAGGCACGACCGGCGGCAACCCGGTGCAACGCTTAATTCGGAGGCGGGGCGGCCGGTCACAATCGTGCCAACTCCGTTGTTGGGCTGGACCGCCCTGCCTATGTTGGAGCCATCAGGGCACCCGACATCGGTACGCCACCTCCAATCCGAGGAATGAAATCATGATGGGACGAAGGAACAGGCCAATCCTGCTGCTCTCGGCAGCGGCGCTCGGTACGGCGCTGCTGACCGGCTGCGGAAATGAAACACCGGTCCAGGAGGCAGAGGAAGAGGGCCCTGCCGCCGCGGCCAAGATCCTGGGCGAGTCCGTGACCATGGAGTCCGAAGTTGAAGAAGTAGTCGGACCGAACGTTTTCATTGTCGGCGAGGACACCATGGTGCTGGCCGCCGGCATGACCGAAAACCTGGCAGAAGGAGACGACGTAAGGGTCGATGGAACCGTCCAAAGCTTCCTCATGAGCGACGTCGAGCCAAGGCTGGGCATCGATCTGAACGACGACGAGACGGAGCGCGTTGTCGAATTTGAGCAGGAACTCGTTGTTGTCGCCGACCAGGTCGAGGAGCTTTAACCAGCCAGGGCGATGATGGGCAGGTCGCCGTCGGTTTCGATGGCGTCTCCTCCCCCGTTCCTGCTGTGGTAGCCGGTGGAGAAGTGCCTGACCGTGTGGACTGCGGCACCGAATGAATGCAGCGCGGTCGCAACCAGGTCCCGCTCAGTGTCCGTGTTCTCCGCGATTTTGTGGGTGATCTGGAAGGTGAACAGGGATAGTCCTACTCGCCGATCGTAGGTGGCTGCACCCACCAGATCCACTTTGAATCCGCCCGGCAGCCGCCAATCCGGTGGACAGTTCCAGAACCGGACGTGGTGCCGCTCCGCCGGGCTGCCTGCTACCTCCCGTTCAAAGACCAGCGATTGCTTGTGCCCGAAAACGAACAACGGGCTGACAGGCGCGGCGGGATAGCTGCGCCGCAACAGCGCGGCGCGGACAATGTGCCAGCCCGTCCACCAGGTCAGCGGATCCGCCTCCACCCAACCGGCGGACAGCATGGCGATCCGCAGCTGCGCGGCAGTGCCGATGACCGCCAGGTTCACCGGATCGCCGAGCAAACCATCCGCAGTGCGTGTCCGGCCGATGAAATAGCTGGGCACGTAGATCCTCGTCAGCACCCGGTTCAGCCGCGGCAACAGCACGTAAGCCGCCAGCACCCAGATGGGCAGGAACAGCCAAAACCGGCGCCCGCCGTCGTCAATTTCGTCGAGCAGCAGTTCGTAAACGGCCCATCCCGCCAGCGCCGTGGACAGGAAAAAGAACAGCCGTTGCAGCCAGAGCAGGGCAGTTGCCTCTATCCGCTGGTACCAGCGCGGGTTTGAAGCCGGATGGTCCGGTTCCCTGCCCCCGCCCTTCGTGTTCATCGTCCGGTCAGCGCGTTCATCGTCCGGTCAGCGCGGTTGGCCTTCGGCCAGCGCTTTGAGCCGCTGGAGGCTTTGGGCCATGCCGGCGTGCATGACTGCCCGCCGGTTCTTGTTTTCCTTGCTGCCGGACTGGATGATCCACCAACCGATCCGGGTGATCGGACGCACGACTTCATAGGATTCGGTTACCCGTGTCCCCGCTCCTTCCGGCTCAAACCGGTAGCGCCAGACCAGGGTACCGGCGAACGGTTCGGTTCGGGCAAAGGCGAACTCCCGGCCCGGCTCCGCCGTGGTGACCACCGGCTTATTGTGCCAGCTGGCCCGGCCGACCGTGTTGCGGGCCTTAAACCTCGCACCGACCTTGGGTCCTGAAGCGCCGTCAAGCCAAACGCATTCGGCAACCTCCGGACTGTATTCAGGTGTTCTGGTGATGTCCGCGACGATGCCGTACACGGCCTCGGGAGCAGCGATGATGTACGTAGTGAGCTCGTCCCGGTCCAGAGTCTGCACAGCCAGCTCCTTCAAAGCCGCGCCCCGGGCGGGGCGCTAATGAAGTTCAGCATCCGCCTGCCGGGCAGTGCGGTCAAGGATTCCGGCAACACAAAGGCGGCGGCCCCGGGCACAATGCCCGAAACCGCCGCCTGGTGCTGCCGCTGAGTGCTACCGGATCCTGCTGGTTCCAGCGGCGGATCCTACAACGAGCCCTTGACCACGCCCGGCTTCACGCCGTTGTTCGTGAATCGCGTGCCGGCGTAGTAGTACATGGCGCCCGTTGGCCTGGTCGCCAGCAGATCCGCGTTGTTGTCCGTGCCGGCATCGCCCGGTCCGAGGATCCGGTTGTACTGCGACCAGCCGCTGCTGCCGATCTTGCGCTCCGCGGCGTACCAGCCGCCCGAAGCGGAGGTGCGTCCGGCCAGCAGCCACAGCGTCCCGTCAGGCTTGCTGGCCGTCAGGTCGCCGGTGCCGCCGTCGTCGTAATCTCCGACTGCGGTGAGGTGGTCGTACTTGTTCCAGCCGGTGGCGATCCGGCTGCGCGCGGAAACCTTGCCCGTGCCGGTTCCCGGGTAGAGCCACGCCGTTCCGTCCGGGCGCACGCCGACCAGGTCCTTCTTGCCGTCCCGGTTGACGTCGCCGGCGCCCAGCAGCGTGTTGAACTGGTTCCAGCCGCTGGCGCCGATGCGGATCCGGGGCATGTAGCCTTCGCTGACGGAGTTGACCCGGCCGGTGCCCTTGTAGAGCCAGAGCGAGCCGTCCTTTTCGCGGGCCAGCAGGTCGTTGGCGCCGTCCCGGTTGAAGTCGCCCACGCCGACCAGCGCGGTGTAGATCTGCCACCCGGTGCCGATGCGCACCGCGGCCGCGTGGCCGCCCCGGCCGTTGCCGGCGGCGAACCACAGCGTGCCGTTGGACTTGCTCGCCACCAGGTCGGCCTTGCCGTCGCCGTTGAAATCGCCCGGCGTCGCCACCAGATTGTAGGCGTTCCAGCCCGTTCCGGCGGCCGCGCGCGGCAGCATGCCGGAGGTGTCCTGCATCTGGGTGCCGGCGTAGAAACGCAGCGACTTGTCCGGGTAGATGCCCAGCAGGTCCGGCTTCCTGTCGCCGTTGTTGTCGCCCGCGCCGAGGACCTGGCTGAACTTCTGCCAGCCGCTGGAGCCGACCTTCTGCGGCACGCCGAACGAGGCATTCAGAGCCGCCTTCCGGCCGGTTCCCCGGTACAGCCACAGCGTGCCGTCGGCCTTGACCGCGAGGACGTCGGCTTTGCCGTCGCCGGAATAGTCGCCCGGAGCGGCGAGCCTGGTGTACTTCCAGCCCGAGGCGACCTGGACCCGGGAGCCGGTCTTCCCGGTGCCCAGGCCCGGGTAGAACCACACGGTCCCGTCCGGGCGCGTGGCCAGCACGTCCGCCCGGCGGTCCCCGTTCAGATCACCGCTAGCGATGACCTCGGTGAACTGGTTCCAGCCGCTCGAGCCGACCTTGACTTTGGGCTTGAAGGCCTTGGTGCCGACGGCGCCGGTGCCCTGGTAGAGCCAGAGCGAGCCGTCCCGGTGGCGGGCCAGCAGGTCAGGGTAAGCATCGCCGTCGTAATTTCCTGCGCCGATCAGCTTATTGTAGATGTACCAGCCGCCGCCGATCTTCACGGCCTTGCCGTAGCCGCCGGCGCCGTTGCCCGGGTAGTACCAGAGGCTGCCGTCCGTGCGGCGCGAGACCATGTCGGTCTTGCCGTCGCGGTTCAGGTCGCCGGGGACCGCACTGGTGACCGTGTAGTCGCCGGCCGGCTTCGGCGCTACGGCGGGTGCCGGGGCGCTCACGCCGTTGGGGTACTTGGCGAAAGCGACGAGCTGCGCCTGGGTGCCGCGCCAGACGTTGGAGTCCCCCAGGAAGGGTCCGGATTCGCTGTACTGCCAAATGTCGAAGCGGGTCCAGCCGGCGGGCAGCCACGGGTAGGTGACATTGCCGGTGGAGAAGTGCGCGATGTGCAGCGGGTGGTCCTTGAAGGCGCTGCTGTAGCCCAGGCACTGGTTCCACCAGCTGCCGTTGGTGTAGATGGCCGGCACGCGGCCGGTCCGGGCCTTGATCTGGTTGGAGAAGTCGCGCACCCAGTTGACCAGCTGCGAGGGGCTCATGTTGTAGCAGGTGTTGCCCAGCTCCGGGTACGGGTTGAACTCGATGTCCAGCAGCGGCGGCAGCGTCCTGCCGTCCGCGGACCAGCCGCCACCGTTGTTGACGAAGTAATCCGCCTGGGCCTTGCCGCTGGTGACGTTGGGAATGGCGAAGTGGTAGGCACCGCGGATCATGCCCACCTTGTAGGAGCCGGAGTACTGGCTGCCGTAGCTGGGGTTCTTGTAGCTGGTCGCCTCGGTGGCCTTCACATAAGCGAAGCGGGCGCCGAGGTTCCACTCGGTCTGCCAGTTCACGCTCGGCTGCCAGCCGGAGACGTCCATACCCTGGACGCCCGGCGCACGCCAGTGGTTGCGGTTGGTGGCCGCGGCGATGGTGACGGCTGCCGTCCGCTCGATCTCCAGGACGTCGAGCGTTTCGGCGAGCTCCTCCTGCGCGTCTTCCTGCTTGAGTTCGGCTTCGCGTTCCTGCCGCATCTCCAGGCCCTTGCCCATCTCGGCGCCGTGTTCGCCCTGCAGCTTCTCGAGCAGGGCGAGCTTCTGCGCCTGGGTCAGCTTGTCCACGTCCACCTCGACGGGGGTGTCCGATGCCGGGGCGCCCTCATCGTCGGCGGGTTCAGTGGCGGTCTGTCCCGGCTCGGGGACCTCCGGCGCTTCAGTGGCCGGCCCAACTGACGGCTCATCGATGGGGTCGGCGGCGGGTGTTTCCGCCGGTGCGGCGTCTTCCACCGGTTCCGCGGACCCGAGCAGGTCCGGCAGCGTTTGCGGCTCGGCCAGGCCCTTGTCAACCGTCGACGGCGGCGCCTGGGTTTCGGTTGGTTCGGTCACCGTGACGGCCGGGGCGGGGAGGGATTCGGCCGCTGCAGCCGGCTGCATGATGAGCACTCCGGCAACGCTGATGGTCAGGGCGGTGGCGCCCGAAACAGCGCGCTGCCAGGCCTTCCGGGAGGTCAATCGTTTATATAAAGGGCCGCAGGCAGGCGGGCGCGAATGAACGGTGTTCATAGGTAACTCCAGATAGCGAGACTTGGTGCACCGCCCCAATCCGAGACACGCGGCGCCGAATAAGAGTAACCGATTCACCAACCCGTTGGGTTACGGTTTGATCACGCTCGCGCGGCTGATTGGCGCCCCGAAGTGTTTTGGCTTGTCAGGGGCCTCAAGGTATTCACAAGGTGACCCAAGTAACTTTTCATCTGACCACTGCAACCTACGCCGGACCGCCGATTGAAAGACAGGTTCATGAGCTACACGACGAAGACCTTGGCTTATCCGCGCCGCCGCGACATCCGCCTCGGCACCGCCAATCCCGTTCCGCCCACCGGCATGATCGCCGCGGTTCCGCTGGTCACAGTACCCTCGGGCAGCCCGCTGCCGATGCGCCGGGACCTGCGGACGGGCCCGCGGCTGCGGCAGATGCGGACCGTCACGGCAGCGTTCGCCGTCGCTGCGTGCGTCGGGGCCCTTTGGCTGCTGCTGGGCCGGTAGCAGCCGGCCGCAGAATTGTCCTGGCCGTGGGCTACGGCCGGGTGGATCGGGCAGTTGGGGGAAGCAAATGCCATATAGCCGTGGGGATGGGCCGCACCCTCCGCCCGCCGAAAACGTCAGCCGCAGGGTCTCCGGGGCACCGGAGACCCTGCGCAGTTCCGTGTCCGGACGCATCCCGCAGTGGGCGCTGGATGAGGCCCTTGGACAGGGGCCGGCCCCGGCAGGCTGGCGGACTCCCCCGGTGTCCACGGCCTCCCCGGTTTCCCCGCACCCTCTACGGCGCGCTCGAGGCCGCAGGAACCGGGGTGGTCTCCCCCGGAACCGCCGGTACCCTCTCTGGCTGACCACGGCGGTGTCCATCACTGTTGTTGGCGCCCTGCTGCTGGCCCCAACCATGGGGAGCCGGGTGCTCAACGCCTTGCCGGGGATTTTAGCGGCAGCCGAGATGCCGCCGTCGGGCGTTGAAGCTGCGGATGCGCCGCTGGGCACCCCGCCGGCCGCCACCGGCTCCGACCAGTACAGGTTCCTCGAATTCGACGGGCTGGACCAGCCCTTCGTCGCCTTCGACCCCTGCCGGCCGATCCACTATGTAGTCCGCGCGGACGGGGCGCCGGCCGGAGGCGCGGAAATGATCGAGGAGGCGGTCGGCATTGTCTCGGCGGCTTCCGGACTCCAGTTCATTAACGACGGCGAAACCACCGAAGCGCCCCAGGCTCGCCGGCCGAAGTACCAACCTGACCGCTACGGTGAACGCTGGGCACCGGTGCTCATTGCCTGGTCAACACCCGAGGACAATCCGGATCTGGGTGGCGACACCATCGGCCTAGGCGGCAGCTCGCCGGTAGGCCTGGAGGGCGAAACGATGGTTTATGTCACCGGGCAGGTTGAGCTGGACGGCCCGCAGATGCGCGAGGTCCTGCAGTACCCCGGTGGCTGGGAAGGTGCGCGGTCCGTCGTCGTGCATGAACTGGGCCACGTCTTGGGGCTGGACCATGTGGATGATCCGGGCCAGCTGATGTACGCGGGCGGGAACTCCCAGACCCAACTCGCCGACGGGGACCGTGCCGGCCTTGCCCTCCTCGGCCAAGGCGAATGCGTCCCCGAGCTCTGACACGTAGGCCCGCGGCGCACGGGCCAGGGTGAGGAGCCCGGCAGCAGGCGCCAGGGGTCAGTCCGTTTCAGGACCTTCGCAGTAGGGGCAGCGGCCGGAGCCGAAACCGCAGGCGTCCAGAAACGCGTCTGCGGCCATGCCGGTGGTGGATTTGAGGGTGCTCTCGGTCGGTTTTTCTTCCAGAACAGTGTGCGTCATTGCGGGTCCTTAAGCGCGGCTTCTCATCCTGCAGCCGGGAGGACCAGATGCGGTGCCGTGGCAGGGTCTGCTGCCACGGCACCGTTCGGTTCCAGAACCTCAGGGCAAGAGGTCGGTCGAGGCCCTGGACCTGCGCTCCCGGACGGAGTGCGGACCGGTCTTCCGGTTGGGATTTGCGGTCTTGGTCACAGACTATGGGAGGCGGAGGCGTCCCGTCAGTGTGCATTCGCACAGCACCGGGGCGGAGTCTGTGTGCCGCTGACAAGGGCTTTTCCTACCCCTCGCCGGGCGCGGAACGGACGGATAAAATGACGGAACAAGTGGTAAACGGCGCTCCGGCTCAGCGGATCAAGCCTTCTTAGGCGACCTCCCCGAATTCCCGCTCTTTTGTCGCATCGGACTTCCCCATCATGAAAACCATGTCACGCGCTTTGGCTGCGGCCGGAGCCGCCGCACTCCTGACCGCCTTTTCCGTCGCCGCGCCCTCAAGCGCGGCAGGCACCCTCACCGCTCCCGACGAGGGCGAGCTCCTTGGCGGCGGCGCTGCTGTCACCCTGACCATCACCTACGAGTGCGACAGCGGGCAGAATGCGAACGTGTTCGCCGAAATCGCCCAAACCGTCGAGGACGACCGTGTCGCCAGCGGCAACGGGTTCGCCGCTCCGGTCGACTGCACCGGCGAGGAGCAAAGCGTGGAGGTGTCCGTGCTGGCGTCCGGCGGCTTCTTCGCTTTCACCGAAGGAACCGCCGTCGCCCGCATCTTCCTGGCCACCTGCACTGTGGGAGCCTGCGAGCAGGTGACTGCCACCGTGGAGCTGGAGCTCGTGGAGGATTAGCGCATGCTGAAGGGAATCTCGCCGAAGTCCCCGGTCTCGTAGAGCGGAGCCACTTCGCGCATGTACTCGGTCCACTGCGCCCCGGCGATAGTGGAACCGTCCACATAGTCGCGGACCACGCCGTTGATCGGGACGTAGTTCAGCGACGAGTAGGACGTCCAGTTACCCACCCAGGACGCGGTGGAAATGCCCTCAGTGTAGCCAACGGTCCACGTCTGCTCGGAGAGGTCGGTGGTGCCGGTCTTCGCCGCGGCCGGCACACCGATGGGCGTGATTTTGCCCGGCATCTCCTGCACCAGGTCCTGCAGCGGCTTGCTGATGGCTGCCGCCACACCCGGTTCCAGGACCTGCTCGCACGCCGGCTCCGGGATCTCGTAGCTCTTGCCTTCGGAGTCGGTGACCTCGGTCAGGGCGATCGGCTCGCAGTACTCTCCCCCGCTGGCGAAGGTGGCGAACGCGGCGGCCATGGTCAGCGGGGAGACCTCCTGCCCGCCGATCACGAAGGACGGGTTGTTCACGACCATCGGCTCGCCGTCCACCGCACGGTGGACGCCGAGCCTGTTGTACACGTCGCGGATCTCGCACAGGTCCAGCATGGCGGCCTGGGCCGCGGTCGCCGAGTTGACCGACGAGGTCAGACCCTCGCTCACGGTCATCGGGCGGGCATAGCCGGGCAGCGCGTTCTTGAAATCCCATTCACTGAAGTACGCAGTGTCCGGCAGACAGCTGGCCGTCCAGTTGTACCCGCCGGGATAGTAGGTGCGGCTGGCGTCCACTACGTCGCTCAGGGCGTTCCCGGCCTCCAGCCAAGCAACGGTGGTGAACGGCTTCACGGTGGAGCCCGGCTGGAAGCCATACGGCGTTCCGCCCATGCCCGGATCCACGTTGAAGTTCAACTCGGTGTTACCCTCGCCTGCCTCGGGCGTGTAGTTGGTGTTCTGCGCCATCGCGAGGATCTTGCCGGTACCCGGTTCAACCGAGATCATGGCCGAGCCAGCGCCGGACGTGTCCCCCACCGGAACCTGCTCCTCAATCTGTTCCTGCGCCTCCTCCTGCAGCCGGGAATCCAGCGTGGTCTGGATCTTGAGGCCGCCGCGGACCAGCAGTTTGGCGCGCTCGGCGGCATCTTCGCCGAAGGCGTCGGACTGCATGACCAGGTTTTCCACGTAGTTGCAGAAGTAGGCGGCGAACTCGGCCCCCACGCAGCCCGAGTGCACCGGCTGCAGGTCAATCTCCAGATCCGAGGCGACGGCGTCGTCGTACTCGTTCTGGGTGATCTTCCCGTTGCGCAGCATGGCACCCAGCACCGTATCCCGGCGCTCCTTGGTGGCCTCCGGGTTGGTGACCGGGTTGAAGTAGTTGGGCGACTGCACCATGCCGGCGAGCATGGCGGACTGCGCGATGTTCAGCTCGGTGGCCGGAATCCCGAAGTAGGTCTGCGCAGCGGCCTCCACGCCGTAGGTCTGGCCGCTGAACAGGACAATGTTCAGGTAGCCCTGCAGGATTTCCTCTTTCGAGTACTCCCGTTCGACGGCGATGGCCAGCTTGGCCTCCCGCAGCTTGTCCGTGATGTTCTTGGTGCCGCTGATGGTCAGCTCATCGGCACTCTTGCCCGCTTCCACGCCATTGTCGATCAGCACGTTGTTCACGTACTGCATGGTCAGCGTGGACGCTCCTTGCAAACTGCCGCCGGCGAGGTTGCTGGCCGCGGCGCGCATGATGCCCTGCAGGTCCACGCCGTTGTGCTCGTAGTACCGCGTGTCCTCGATGGAGATGATGGCATCCTGCATGTGCTGCGACACCTCGTCCAGCGTCACCGGCACCCGGTTCTCGGCGTAGAAGGTGGCAATGAGCTCCCCGTCCGCGGAGTAGATGGTGGAAGGCTCATCCATGGGGTTGGTCTCGAGATCGCTTGGCAGCTGGTCGAAAATGTCCACCGACGTGTTGGCTCCCGCGGCGGCCACGGCGACGGACGGGACCAGGAGCCCGGCCGCCAGGACGCCGCACAGCACGCTCACGCCGAAGAAGAGGGCCAGTTTGCCCAGCTTCGTCGAGCTGTCCAGCAAAGGAGTCTTGTGAATGCGCATGGTTTTAACTGTAAGGTGCAACCCTGACCGTTTGCTTCGAGTAAGCAACCGCTGTGAATTACAATCCGAGAACGACGGCGGGACGTTCAGTTTGCGAGCAGGGCGGCAGTTTCGTTCGCGGCCTGCATCAGGCGGGTGCGCTCGGCCTGCTCCAACGAGGCCGCTTCGATGGCGCTGCGCAACTGTTCGAGCTGCAGTGCCAGGGTGCCACGGTAGCGCCGGTCCTTATCGCACCAGGCTACTTCCCGCAGCAGCTCCACCAGCCGGGCGGCCACCATCGGGTCCTTGGCGCCGTACAGGCGCGGCTGGGTGACGGCCAGATCCAGCAGCTCCTCGATGTCGGGCAACGCCAGCACCACGCGGACCGGGCCGCCGTCGTCGTTGTCCCGGTCGTTGTCTTTGTCGATCATCATGCGCGGTCCCGGGTTCCGGTCCACGAGGCAGCACAGCAGGCTGGAGAGGTGGCCCAGCACGTGGATCGCCGTGGTCGGGTCGTTGATCCCCGGGGACAGCGCGCGGGCCGCCACGTCCACCAGCTGGCGGAAGCCGAACGCCACATCCTGCACGTTGGTGCGCTCGAAGCCGGTGGCCACCGCCTCGTTCACCAGCTTCCCCAGCTCGGCGGCTTCCTCGGCACTTAGTGCGCCGCCGGAACCGGTCTTCCAGGCGCGGGCAAAGGGCACTCCTTCGATCAGCGAGCTGCCCGGCTCCCGGTCGATCTTGACTACCGCGCCGGTCTCCCGCGCAGTCTGCAGCAGCGCGTCTTCGTCAATGCTGGTCAGGAATCCGGAGCGGGCGGACACAATGGGAATGCTGCCCGGACCCGGTTCCGGTTCCTGCGGCTGGGGCGGGGCGCCTGCGGGAAAGATCCGGTCAATGGTGATCTTGGTTTCCTCGTGCACGTTGCGCATCATCGTCTCCACCCGGATCTCGCGCGTCAGGTGGGCCAGGAACAGGACCAGCCCCATCACGCTGGCCAGCGACAGTACAAACGAGACGGTGACGGAGATTTCCGGGACAAATGGCCCGTCCTCGTCCTGCTGCGTCCGCACGCTGCGCAGCACGGTCAGCGCGAAGACAAAGGTGGCCAGGAACAAGGCAAGCGTCACGTGCACAAACCGGTCGCGCGTGAACGTGCGCAGCAGGCGCGGGGAGAACTGGCTGCTGGCCAGCTGCAGCGTGACCACCGTGAGGGAAAAGGTCAGCGAGGTGACCGTGATCAGCGACCCGGAAATGGCCTCCAGCACCGAACGCGCGGCCTCAGGCCCGCCACCGAACAGCAGGGCCGTCACCGTCGGCGGCAGGTCGTCGTCGACAGCTGAATCGAGGCGGGGAAGGAGGATGCCCAGGACTACCGAGAGAACGACGGCGACCGCCGGCACGGGCCAGAGCTGGGTCCGCAGGGCGTCCCCGATGCGTTCGCTGCGCCTCTTCATGCACTCATTCTGCCCCAGCCGGGGCTGCTGTCAGCCGCTGGGACTCATATCCACGTTCAACGCCATGATGTAGGGCTCCTGGTCCCAGGTGGCGTAGAGGGGGTCATCGAGGTCCGCGCCGAGGTCGTCCTCAACGTACGGCAGGTCCAGCACCGTGTGGACCACGCCCTTGACCTTCACCGGTTCGCCTGGCTCAAGGTCTGCCAGGTCGCCGTCGTAAATCACCAGCAGCGGTTCAACCGTCGTATCGTCTGTACCGGCGATGGTGAAGGCCTCCGGCGCCACCACCTCGTTCACGTCGGCCGAGACCGTGACGGTCTGGCCTTCGAGCGAGTCCAGCTCGTCGACGAACTTCTGGTCATACAGTCCCTCATAGGGTCCGCCGGGCACCGACGGCGACGCCGAGCGCGGCGCCTCCGCTCCCAACGGATCATCGGCTGCCTCCTGGACGTCCTCAACATCGACCCCGCTCTCGGGTCCCGACGTTCCGCAGCCGGCCAGGCCGAGCGAGGCGAAAACAAGGGCGCCCGGAAGCCCGAGGCGGACCGTCCAGCTCCTGGCGTGTTCACTCTTGGAATGATGAATCGACATGGTCCTGCTCCTTCGGTGTGCAGTTGATTCAGCTGTCTTCACCGTAGAAACGCGCCGGATGAAAGGTCAACGGACTTAACGCAACCGGAACCAGGCAGCACGCGGCGTTATCTCCCCGTTCTGCGTCCGCGCCCGGCCGGTTACGATCCGGTCAATTCCGTTGTCCGGATTGATCAGTATGCTTATGTTGGGCATATACGTACCTGTTGGACGACCAGCGTTAGGACCCCCATCATGAGAAAACCAGGCACCGCCCTGCGGCATCTGATCGCCGTGCTGGCCGCCTTAGCCATGGCCTTCACGCTCTCAAGCTGCGCAGAAACGGACGTGGAAGAAACAGATCCGGTGGCCAACGGGGTCAATGCGGACATCGGGCCCATGCAGGTGCGGAGCCTGCTGATCGTTGCCACGGCCGAAGGCCAGCCGGGCCGACTGCTGGGCACGCTCTCCAACACCGCCGCCGAGCCCACCGAGGTCACCATCACGGACGCCAACAGTGAAGTGACGGTGACGGTCGACGGCGGCACGGACTATGGGTTCGACACGAACGTCCACCAGCTCCCGACCGTCACCGAACCGCCGGGCTCGCGCGTGCCGGTCACCGTCACCGTGGGCTCCGAGAGTGCAGAGCTGCTGGTCCCGGTCTTCGACGGCACATTGGAGCCCTACCGCCAGTACCTGCCGCCGGGCGCCCCGTCCCCCAACGCCTCGGAGACGGCCTCGGCCCCGGCCTCTTAGGACGCCGTCGCCCTGGCCTGGCGAAAATCCTAGGCGGCCAGGGGCTCCAGCACCTGGAGCCGGCATTCGGAATGCAGCGGATCGGACTTCTCCGGCAGGCAGCCGCGCTCTACCGCGGTCTGCAGATCCGCCAGTGCTTCGGCACCGGCGTGGGCCTTGGACAGATCCACAACTATTTCCATCCCGGGCACCAGTGCGTTGGTACGCCGTGCGATGGCGTAAAGCGCTTTGAGGTTTTGGATCGTCACCGTTCCGCCGACCTGGATCCGCGCCGACTGCATCGTGGTGTCCAGGCGCACCAGCACCTTGAGTTTCCGGCTGGCAGCGCCGGCGAAGCCGGTCTGGTGCGCGGGATTTCGTACTAGCTGCGTGGTTGTCATACCCGTCCTTCTGAGATCTCCGGGGAACTGCTGATTGCTGCCGTGGACCGCCGATAGCCTGGGCGGTCCACGGCTGCATTTCCGTACTGGGACCCCGGGCGCCTTTGCTCGGGGTTCCAGTACGGAATCGGGATTACCACTTATGTGGTGCGGCCAGTCCCCCCTGCTGGCTCCCGATATGCACCACCTATAGGCTCCCGTGCCCCGGCCATTGCCAATAGGGCCCAAAGTCCCGCCTTCGGGTCAGGCGTACCAAAACCAGCCCGGCGGCTCCCAGTCCGAGGGCACATCATGGCCGCTGAACTGCCCGCATTTAAGGCAGCTGTAGCTGGCTTCGGCGGACGTAAGCCCTGTCCCGGGCTGCAGCCGGGGCGGAATGAACTCCTCAATGATCAGATACTGGTCCGAGCGGCAGGTCTCGCAGAAGGGCAGTTCCGGTCCGATCCCAATTGTGGGGACCGCTGTTGCCGCATCGTCTTCTTGCCAGGCGGGTAGAACCATAGGGGTTTCCTCCGGTCTTGCTCAAGACTTGTGCCGGACGTCATTGTTCCGGCGCAGCAGCCGTCAAAGGCCGCATAATCAAGAGTCTGCCCTAGCCACCTTGGAAAGAGGAGGGCCTTTCGTCCCCCAATTGTTACAAAGGCGCAAATGGCCCTTGATTGAACCATTCAGCACGTACGACGGCGATGGTTGCCGGGTTCAGGACGGCCCTGCAGCCGTCCCGCAGAACGATCCGGCGGCCTAAGAGCTTGACGGGAGTTGTCCCCGGCAACTTAGATAACAGTCCAGAGCTTTAGCGCAACGGCCGGGCTGCAGAGTACGAACATCGGTTGGGGGACGTATGTGGATTCCGGATTCGCCGGCTGAAGGCAGGACCGGATGAAACACCTGCTGGCCGCCGTGATGGCGCTCGCTGAAGACCTGAGCCTGGAAACCGTCCTTCGGCGAGTGGTGGAGTCGGCCTGCCAGTTGGTGGATGCCCAATACGGCGCCCTGGGCGTTGCCGGTGAAGACGGCACATCGCTGAGCCACTTTATTACCGTCGGCATCGACGAGGAAGAACACCACCGCATCGGGGATCTGCCAACCGGACACGGCGTGCTCGGGCTGCTGCTGCGCGAACCCGTAGCGCTGCGGCTCAATCCGCTCAGCGGACACGCGGACGCCCATGGCTTTCCGCCCAACCATCCCCCGATGCAGTCCTTCCTCGGAGTGCCGATCCGCGTCCGCGGCGCAGTCTTCGGCAGCCTGTACCTGACGGAGAAGAAGGGCGGCGGCAGCTTCACGGTCCAGGACGAGGAATTCGTCACCACCCTTGCCGCGGCGGCGGGCGTGGCGATACAAAATGCGCGCTTATTCGAGGCCATGACGCGCCGTGAGCAGTGGCTGCAGGCCTCGATGGAACTGAGCATGCGGTTGCCTTCCAAATCCCAGGACCCGCGCGATCTGATCGTTGACCACGCGCTGGCACCGTCCGGGGCTGCGCTGGCGGTGTTCGCCACCCCGGCCCAGGACGGGATGATCGCCCGGTGCGAAGCTGCCGCAGGCGAGCGCGCGGGGGAAATTGTCCGCCAGAGCGTCCCGGTCTCACTCACCGTTCTCCACTCCGTGCTTGATACCGGAAAGCCCGTATTGTGCGAAGCGGCAGATCTGGTGGACCCGGAAAAAGCGGAGGGGCTGGGGGCCGCACTGGTAGCCCGGCTGTCCCCGCGCGGCGGCGAACCCAGCCTGCTGGTGCTCTGCCGGGAGGCCGGGGCCGATGGTTTCCACCCCGTTGATCTGGACATGGCAGAAATCTTCTGCACGCATGCTTCGCTCACCATGGAGCTGGCGCAGGGCCAGCGGCTGCGTGAACAGTTGGTGCTCTTTGCCGACCGGGACCGGATTGCCAGGGATTTGCACGACGTCGTTATCCAACGTTTGTTTGCTGCCGGTCTGAGCTTGCAAAGCGTGCGCCGCTACACCATGGAGGACAGCGCCCAGGAGCGGATCACCGACGTCACCCGGGAACTGGACGAAGCCATCCGCGAGCTGCGCGACACCATCTACTCCCTGCGCGTCGATGCCCAGGAAGAAGTCCTCAGCAGCAGGATTGTCCGCGTTGTGCAGGAAGGCACCCGGGCGTCCGCCTTCACACCCCGGCTCGAAATTTCCGGTCCCATCGATTCGGATGTGCCGGACAACGTGGCCGAACACCTGCTGGCGGTTATTCGGGAAGGACTCAGCAACTCGGTGCGCCATTCGGATGCCGACCATATCGAGGTCGCCGTGGCGGCCATCGACAACCGCGTCCGGCTGGCCATCAAGGACAACGGCCGCGGATTCGCCCATCCCCTGCGCCGCAGCGGCCTGGCCAACCTCGAACAGCGGGCGGAAGAACTCCACGGCACGCTGGACATCAAGAGCGCTCCGGGCAAGGGCACAAGCCTGGTCTGGACAGTGCCGCTGGCGTAGCAGGCTCCGCAGCAACGCCGGCAGTCATCAGGCGACCGCTACCCCACCCCGTCCGGCTGCGCTTCGCCGGCAGCCTTGGCCACGAACACCGCAGCCTGGGTCCTGCGTTCGAATCCGAGCTTCGCCAGGATGGAGGACACGTAGTTCTTGACCGTCTTCTCCGCCAGGAACAGCTGGTCGCCGATCTGCCGGTTGGTCAGGCCCTCGCCGATCAGCGCCAGAATGCGCAGCTCCTGCGGGCTCAGCGCATCCAGCCGGGGATCCGCCGCCTCGGGCCGGGCCAGCCCCTGCAGGATCCGGGCCTTCAGGTCCGGCTCGAAAAGCGACTCCCCGTTGGCGGCCTTGCGCAGCTCCGCCACGAGATCCGTTCCGACAATCTGCTTGAGCACATAGCCCAGCGCCCCGGCGATGACCGCGCTGCGCAGCGAACGTTCGTCGTCGTAACTTGTCAGAATCAGGCACCGCAGCGAGGGATCCACGGAGAGCACGTCCCGGCAGACCTCGATCCCGGTGCCGTCCGGCAGCCGCGCGTCGAGTATGGACACGTCCGGACGCAGGACGGGAATCAGCCCCGTTGCCTCCCGCGCCGAGCCTGACTGGCCGATGACCTCGAAGCCCTCGCCCTCCAACAGGTCCTGAAGTCCGCGCCTGACCAGTTCGTGGTCATCGAGAATAAAAACCTTGATGCTGCGGTCCGCCGAATCCGGCTGAGCGCGCGCTGCCTCATCCACCTGTTCCCCATTCACGATGGCACTCCCATGTGCTCGTCATACGGTCCGGTCCCCTAGTTCATTGTTACCGGGTCTGCCGGTTTCGCCAAGTGGCGAAGGTCCTGTGTGGAAATGTGATGGAAACGCTATCTGGCTAGGGCGTTTGAAGCAGGCCCGGCCCATAGGATGGAGAAAACACTCCCATCCGACGTCCGGCTTGCCCGGCTGAAAGTCGAGTTGATGAATCCCCCGGCTGAAAACGCCCCTTACCCCCGCCGGCGCGACATCCGCAGCGGGGCAGCGGACCCCGTGCCCCCGACCGGCATGATCCCCGTGGTCCCTTTGCCAACCAAGCTGTCCGTACCGGCTCAACCTGCCCTGCCCGCCCGCAAGGAACTACGGACCGGGATGATCCAGATCGTCCCGCCCGCGGACGGCCAGCCGTCCTCGGAAACGCGCTATGTGCCGGCGCCAAAACCTGAAACAACGACGGCGGACCCGGCCTCGCGACGCAAGCCGCTCTGGATTGCCGGCGGCGCAGCCGTGGTGGCGGGGCTCATCGCCGCGACGTTGCTCTTCTGGCTCTGACGCTCCTGGTTCTCGCGAAGCGCGTGATGGCTACGGCAGACAGGGTTGCCAGCACGGGAATCAAGACCAGCGGACCCACTCCTGCCAGTCCATTGCTCCCGGCGGCTAGCAGTCCCATCATGCCGATCCAACAGAGCACTGCCGCGTAGGCTGCGACCACTGCAAGGCCGTTGAAGAAGCGGGGGTGGTTGGCCGGGTACCGGCCGAGTTTCGTCCTTGGACCGGACTGCCGATGCTGCCGCCGCCCCGCAACCTTCCGGTGCTGGCCGTGCGGAGGCTTCCGGTGCCGCCCGTCTGCGGAAGCGGGAACCGGCTCTTTCAGCCAGAGCCGCCAGGCTGCGTAAAGACCTGTGCTGAACAGGACGGGGAAGAACAATAGATGCGGTATCGCGTGGGCAAGACCGGGCACTGTGAACAGCAGGGCGATGGCGCCGAACCAACACAGACCTACGCCGTACATGCCGATGACCAGAAGGGTTTTCTTGGCGTTCTGACTGAGCGCCGGACGCTTTACGGGGATGAGTTCCTGGCTGGACATATCCGCTCCGCTGCGAAACTGGGACGATCTGGAGTGATTCCATCACAGCATGGATAGCCCGCATTGGCGAGACCTACTGCGCGCGGTCCTCGGACGCCCTGTCGGCGGTCAGTGCGGCACCTTCTTCGGCACGCAGGAGCCGGCCCAGGGTGGCGGCGAGCTCGGCGCGCTCCTCGTGGGCCAGGACCGCGAAAAACTTGTCGGCCTGCTCCAGCTGCGCGGCACGAATGGCCTCGGACAGCTCGCGGCCGGCGTCGGTCAGGGTTACCACGGTGGCACGGCGGTCGGCCGGGTCCGGCTGGCGCACGCACCAGCCGCGCTCCTGCAGGCCATCCACCACTTCGGTAGCGGAGCGCGGAACGATGTGGAGCCGTTCGGAGAGTTCCCCCAGCCGCAGCTGGCCGTGGCGCCTGAGCATGCCCAGCGCCCGCGACTGCGACGGTGCAACATCCCACGGCGCCAACGCGTCCCGGGAGAGGTGCCGCAGCCGTCGGGCTACGGCCCAAAAAGAATCCAGCAAGTTTTCATCGGCCACGGGAATAGACTATCAGCGGTAGCGGTGTACCCTCATAGTGAGGTTACCTCAGCAATTCTGCTGGTCCTCAGTCATCAACCGGCCGTCCAATCAGAACGGCCTGGCACCCCTCGAGAGAAACGGGGTGGTTCCCACGGAATCCATCAATACCATCAGCCTGGGCCCCGGCGGCGGCCGTGGCGGCGGACCCGGCCGCGCGCCCACCGCCGCGGAACGCGACCAGGCGCAGCACGTTTCGCTGCGGCGCATTGCGGGACTGTTCCGCCCCTACCGCTGGCAGCTCACGCTGGTCACCGCCATCATCATCGCGTCCTCCGTGGTGTCGATGGCCTCGCCCTTCCTGCTGCGCGCCGTCATCGACACCGCGCTGCCCGAGCAGGACGTCCGGCTGCTGGTTTTCCTGACCGCCGGCATGCTGGCCGTCGCCGTCATCACGGCCGCCTTCGGCGTGGTCCAGACCTGGATCAGCACCCGGATCGGCCAGCAGGTGATGCACCGGCTGCGCTCGGATGTGTTCACGCACCTGCAGCGCCAGTCCATCGGCTTCTTCACCCGCAGCCGCGGCGGCGAGGTCCAATCCCGCATCACCAACGACATCGGCGGCATGCAGACGGTTGTCACCTCCACTGCCACGAGCATCGCGGCGAACCTGACCACTGTGGTGGCCACCGCCGTCGCCATGGTGGCACTGTCCTGGCAGCTGAGCCTGATCTCGCTGCTGGTGATGCCGCCGGCCGTGATCCTCACCCGCAAGGTCGCCACCATGCGGCGCGAAATCACCGCCCGCAAGCAGCGCGAGCTGGCGGACATGAACGTCACTATCGAAGAGTCGCTCTCCGTCAGCGGCATCCAGCTGAGCAAGACCCTGGGCACCGGACCGGCGCTGGCCGCCCGCTTCACCGAGTCCTCCGGCCGGCTCACGGACCTGGAACTGCGCAGCGAACTTGCCGGCCGCTGGCGGATGGCCACCATGAGCATCATCTTCGCGGCCGTCCCCGCCGTCATCTACCTGGCCGCCGGCCTGCCCGCCACGGCCGGAAACATGACCATCGGTACCGTGGTGGCGTTCACCGCGCTGCAGAGCGGACTGTTCCGGCCCCTGATGGGACTGCTGAACGTCGGCATCACGCTGACCAGCTCGCTGGCCCTGTTCGCGCGCATCTTCGAGTACCTCGACCTGCCGGTGGAGATCAAGGACCCGGACTCCCCCGCCGTCGTTGTTCCTACCGAGCTCAAGGGGCACGTCCGCTTCGAGGAGGTGAGCTTCAATTACCCGGGCAGCGAACTTCCCGCGATCGACGGCGTCAGCCTGGACGTGCCGGCCGGCACCACCCTGGCGCTGGTGGGGCGGACCGGTTCGGGCAAGAGCACGCTCGCTTCCATGGCCGCCCGGCTGCACGATCCCGGCTCCGGCCGCATCACGATTGACGGCGTGGACATCCGCACCATGGCGCTGGCGGATCTGGCCTCCGTGGTCGGCATTGTCAGCCAGGACACCTACCTGCTGCACACCACGGTGCGCGAAAACCTGCGCTACGCCAAGCCGGACGCCACCGATGCGCAGATCGAACAGGCCGCCCGCGACGCGCAGATCCACGAGCACATCATGGCGCTGCCGGACGGCTACGACACCATGGTCGGCTCCCGCGGCCACCGCTTCTCCGGCGGCGAAAAGCAGCGCATCGCCATTGCCCGGACACTGCTGCGCAACCCGCAGGTGCTCATCCTCGACGAGGCCACCAGCGCGCTGGACACCCGGACCGAACGAGCCGTGCAGGAGGCCTTCGACCGGCTGGCGCAGGGCCGGACCACCATCACCATCGCCCACCGGCTCTCCACCGTCCGCAACGCTGACCAGATAGCAGTGCTCGACGGCGGACGCATCGTTGAGACCGGAACCCACCACACGCTGGTGGAAGAGAACGGCCGCTACGCCGCACTGGCTGCCTGAACGGGCCGGGGCGACGGGCTGCGGCATACTGGGACCATGAAGCAATTGCTCACCGTCCTCCTGATTGCGGCCATCGTCCTGCTGGTGCTGGGCATCGCCGTCCAGGCCGTGAAGTTCCTGCTCTACGTGGGCCTGGTCGTGCTGGTGGTCTCCGGCGCCGTCCTGCTGCTGACGCGCGAACAGGACTGACGGCCGGGCCCGCATCACGGTCGGGCTTGTCCTTGTCACCGCATGCCTCCGGTGGGAATCTGTAAGGAACCCGACTGAAAGGACACGGCCATGGCTGAGCAGCATAAGAGGCTTCCCTTCGACCCCCGCAGGTCCCCCGGCGAACTGCTGGAACCGCTCCGGCGTTTGTTCGACACGGAAATGGAGTCCTCTTCGGGCATCCGTGTCGAGGAGTTCGTGGACGACCAGACCATGGTGGTGCGCGCCGATCTGCCGGGCATCGACCCGGACCAGGACGTGGACGTTTCCGTGTCGGACGGTGTCCTGCACATCAAGGCCGAGCGCCGGGAACAGACCGAGCACCGGGACAAGGACAGTTACCGCTCGGAGTTCAGGTACGGCTCGTTCACGCGGGACGTCACGTTGCCCGATGGCGTGAACGCGGACGACATCAACGCCACCTACCGCGACGGCGTACTGGAAGTGCGGACGCCGATGCCACCCAAGCCGGCCGGAAGTCCGCCGCGCAAGGTGCAGATCAACCGCGGATGAGCTAAAAGTCTCGCGTGAGTTAAAAGTGAAGACCCCCGCCAGTCTCGGAGCGGGGGTCTTCGGGCGTCCCGGACGGATGAATGGGGGAAAGCATCCGGTCCGGGAGCGGCCAATATCTTGGGGGAAGATAATCGCGGCCAGCTGTGCCGTGTACAGTCTGCCAATTCACCGCACACTATGGTGAATCGTTTGTTACAAACCTCGTAATGTTCAGCGCGAGGCCCAATATCGCCCTATTCCCCCATCCCGGACGTCCACGGGAGAAGATCGAGAAGTGGCAAACGTAGATCAAAAAACTTCAGAACAGCCGACGGCGGAGCAACTGCGGGACATCGCCGAGCACTCCTTCGGCATGGAGACCCTCCGCGAGGGCCAGCTCGAAGCCATGGAGGCAGCCGTCGGCGGCAGGGACGTTCTCGCCGTCATGCCCACCGGGCACGGAAAGTCGGCCGTGTACCAGGTGCCGGGCGTGGCAATGCCGGGCACCGCCGTCGTTGTTTCGCCGCTTTTGGCACTCCAGCGCGACCAGGTGGAGGCCATCAATGCGGACCTGCAGGCGGAGCGGGCTTTCGCGATCAACTCGCAGGTGCGGGCCAAGGCCGAGCGGGCCGCGTGGGAGGCGCTGGAGAACGGGGAGGCCAAGTTCATTTTCCTGGCGCCGGAGCAGTTGGCCCGCGAGGAAACCATGACGCGGCTGGCCAAGCAGGACATCAGCCTGTTTGTGGTGGACGAGGCGCACTGCATCTCGTCCTGGGGGCACGACTTCCGGCCGGACTATCTCACCCTGACCGCGGTGGTGAAGCGGCTGGGCCATCCCCCGGTGATCGCGCTGACCGCCACCGCCTCGCCGCAGACCCGCAACGAGATTGTGGACCGGCTGGGCATGCGCGATCCGCACACCTTTGTGCACAGTTTTGACCGGCCCAACCTGAACCTGAGCGTGCAGCGCCACCACGAGGAACGAGGCAAGCAGGACGCCGTGCTGGACCAGCTCGCGGAGCTCCAGGGACCGGGGCTGCTCTACGCCGCCACGCGCAAAGACACCGAGTTCTACGCCGCGGAGCTCGCCGAGCGCGGACTGCGGACGGACGCCTACCACGCCGGCCGCAAGGCCTCGGAGCGGAAGGCCATCCATGAGCGCTTCCACGCCAACGAGGTGGACGTCGTGGTGGCCACCACCGCGTTCGGCATGGGCATCGACAAGCCGGACGTGCGGTTTGTGGTGCACGCGGACATCACCGACTCGCTGGACAGCTACTACCAGGAGATCGGCCGGGCCGGTCGGGACGGCGAGCCCGCCCGCGCCGTGCTGCACTACCGCTCCGAGGACCTGGGGATGCAGCAGTTCTTTGTCGGCGGCACCCCGGCCGAAGAGGACCTGGCTGCGGTGTTCGGGGCCGTCCGGGACCACTCCCCCATCCGCGCCGCCGGCCTGCGCGAACACACCGGGCTGACGCCGCGGAAACAGACCCGGGTGCTGAACCTGCTCGAGCACAGCGGCAGCATCGCGGTTAACCGCAGGGGCTACCGCGCCGTCGGCTCCGTCAGCACTGAGGAAGCGGTGGAGAAGGCCCTGGCGGAATCGGAATCGCGCCGGCTGATCGACAAGTCCCGGATTGAAATGGCGCGCGGCTACGCCGAGACGGACAGCTGCCGGAGGGACTGGCTGCTCAACTACTTCGGCGAGGAGACGGACGGCTACTGCGGCAACTGCGACAACTGCGAAGAGGGCTCCCGGGCCGAGGCAGAGGCACACGAGGCCGCCATGCCGGAAGGCTACGAGATCCAGCGGCCGGTCACGCACCGCGAGTGGGGCCACGGCATTGTCATGGGGACCCAGCCGGACCGCATCACCGTGCTCTTCGACTCGGTGGGCTACCGGGACCTGGCCTTGAAGGCCATCGAGGAAGATGAGGGGCTGTTGACGTACGACGGCGGCGGCGCGGCTTAGTTACGCCGGCTCACCTATCAGCTGGCCAGCCCGGGCGCCGACAGCCAGAGAGTCGCTTCTCTCCCCGGACCGGGGCACAGCAACCAGCAGGTCGGCCAGGCGCCGGGAAGGTGCAACGCCAAGTTCTTCGCGGTACCTGGAGCTGAACTCCTTGTACCCGCGCAAGGCTTCGGCGTAGTTCCCTTCCGCCAACTGTGCCTGCATAGCCAGCCGTTGGGCCTCTTCATTGAGTGGATCGATTTCCATCGCGGAACGGGCTGCTTCCACGGCGCCATACATGTCCTCCAGCCGGAAAAGTCTCCAGGCCAGCTGCTGAAGGGCTTGCGTGCGTACGCTGCGCCATTCGTCCTGCGCTTCCACTACCCAGTCGTCATACCAGCCGGGCAAGAATTCACCGTGGCACAGCAGGTGGCTGCAGGCGATGGCCGCGGCGCCTTCGATTTCAGAGGTTCCGCTCAGCTGCTGCCGGAGTTCCTGGACATCCACCCGGACGTCCGGTGCCAGGCCGACCCGCCCGAATTCGGCAACCAGGACGCCCGGCAAGTCCCGGGATACCTGGCACAAACTGATGCGCAACGATCCTGAAGCCTGCTTTTTGCTAGCCTCCGGCCATAGTATGCGTGCCGCAGTGGAACGTGGCATTGGCCCTTGGAATGCCAGCAAGGCGATCAGGCGCTGCTCGCGTCGTGAGGGTGTGTGGTCAACCATGCCGCGCCGCAAGCGCCAGCAGCCGATCAACCCCAGACTCCACTGGTCCTCATCATTGACGCTGCCGTTTGGTCCTATGCCGAAGATGTCCATATCCGCTCCTGAGGTCCGATAGATGCTGAACCAGAATGCGCTTGCAACAGCTCCGGCAGCGTCCACCGCAGGGCGTAAAACCGCCGTACTTCCCGGGATGTAGCCGGCACCGCCACGGGCATCGTGCTACACCTGCAGATGTACCGCGCGAACCAACTTGCAGATGGATCCGCCGGATGCCCTGCCGAGGCGAAACTGATGGCGTACCCCGACGGGACGCAACGAATCAGCCAAGACATGCAGGAGCAAAATCAATGTTCGCTAAGAAGAACTCCGGTAACGGAGCAGCATCAGTACGCAGCAAGGGCACGCTGGTCAAGGCAGCCACCACTGCCGCGGGCCTGGCAATCGCCGCATCGGCCGTGCCTCTTGCCCTCGCCGGACCGGCTCAGGCAAACGTCGTCGCCCAAACTGCAGCCGTCACGCAGAGCCAGGGCCACCACGGCTACAAGTACGGGTGCGAGGTGGAACCGATGAAGCCGAAGGTTTACTACAAGAAGCACAAGGACCACCACGGCAACTACTACAAGAAGGCCCACTACATCGACTACAAGCTCAAGGTCCATTGCGAAGATGGCTACTGGATCGATCTGCACCAGAAGACCTGGAAGAAGGGCCACGGCGGCGACCAGTACATGGGCGGATGGAAGCACAAGGACAAGTTCGACCATGAAGGCTACGAAACTTACACCGTGCGGTACCACGCCCCGGACCATTACAGGCATGGCGAGAAGGTCTACCACAGCGTGAACTACAGGACGCACAAGCACGGATATGACTGGTCCAAGTGGTACGGCTGGGAGAAGAGCCACTACGAGTACATCTACAAGTACTAACCCGTCAAGATCGCGCCATCAGGAACACCGGGTGCCCGGAAGCCCACAGCTTCCGGGCACGTGGTGTTCCTAAAAGAATGTCTCGATCAGCCGGGTAACCTTGGCGCTGGCCCCAGGGGTGAAGCTTTCAACTGCGGGGATGAGCCGCCATTTGTCGAACATGGTGCACGGGTGCGAGAGTCCCAGCACCACCAGGTCCCCCACGGCGGGCTCGGCGCCGTCGGCCGTCCGCAGGAACGAGTGCTGGTCATTCATCCCGCTCACGGTAGCCCCGCGCAGGTCTGAAGTTTGTCCCGTTGTCCGGGATACGGCGGTCAGCGGGATGGGGAAGCCCTCGTCGTAGGGAAAGTCCCGCTTGCCGCCGTCGAGCAGGGCCAGCCCGGGCTCCGGCTGGGACAGCACCCGGCAGACGGCGCGGGCTGCCGGCACCAGTGTCTCGTCACCAGTGGACGCGCGGTCCGGGTCGAAGGGCGACAGCGCATGGTAGATCCCGTGGTCATGGGTGATGTAGGCACCGGACCTCAGGACGTACCGGGCAGTGTCGGACTTCCGCGCCTGCGCGAACAGCTCACTCACGACGTCGGGATAGTTGCTGCCGCCGCAGGTCACCAGCACGTCGGCGTCGTCGTACAGGTGTCCGATCCGCTGGTGCAGCTCCAACAGATCCGCAACGTACCGGTGGAGGAAGTCCAGCGTCGCCTTGTCCCGGTCATGCCCGAGCGCCCCCTCGTAGCCGGCCACCCCGGCCAGCCGCAGAACCGGTGACGCGGCAACCGCTTCGGCGAGCGCAACGGCCTCGTCCACGCTGCGGCAACCGGTCCGCCCTCCCGGCGCACCGAGCTCAACCAGCACGGACAGCGGCCGGGCCAGCGTGACCCCGGCCAGGGCTTCTTCGGCAACACCGATGGCAGCGGGATTGTCGAGCCAGGACCAGATGGAGCACTCTGGATCAGCTAGCTCCCTGGCGACCCAGCGGATCGCGTTCGGGTCCGTGAGCTGGTTGGCCAGCAGGAGCGCGTTGAAGGAACGCGCCCGCCCCACCCGCAGCTGGCTGGGATTGGCCACGGTGATGCCCGTGGCACCGGCATCGAGCTGCTGCTGCCAGAGCTGCGGCGCCATGGTGGTCTTGCCGTGCGGCATCAGCTCCAGATCGCGCTCGCCCAGCCAGCCGGCCATGAACGCGACATTGTGCGCCAGGGCTTCCTCGTCCAAAACCAGCAAGGGAGTCCAGAAATCGGCCAGGCCCGGACCGGCCGCGACGTACTCCTCAACGGTGCGCCCGGCCGCATCGCCGGGCAGTCCCTTGTCGTCCGCGCTGATCATCCGGGTCTGCTGTACCTGCTGCTGTGGGTTCAACGTCGCCCCGCCTTTCGTCGTCGTCGTTGGAATTTTCTTCCAGCGTAGTGGGCCGACGACGGCGGGGCTCACCTTTCCGGGTCAGTCGCCTACAGCTAGGCCTAGCGGTGACCAACTACAAGCTGATGCCCGCTTAGTGGAATGCTGGGCCCTATGACAACGCAGCCGCTCACCGCAGGTCGACGCCGATACGCGGCGGCTGCCATGGCCGGCGCCGTGATTTATGCCGTGGTGGACGTTGTCCTTCATTTGCTGCCGCCGCACTACAACCCGATCAGCGACGCCGAAAGCAACCTCGCGGTGGGTCCGTTCGGCTGGATTATGAACCTCAATTTCCTCGGCCGCGCCGTCATGACTTTCTGCGTGATAGCCGCGATCAGCCGGACGGGGCCGGCGACGAGGCTGCGGCGCACCGGCTCTTGGCTTCTGGGCGTCGGAGGTGTGTGCTCGGGGGTGCTGGCGTTCTTCTCGGCCGACGTCCATGCTGCCGGCGCATCCGGTCTGCGGGTTTCCACCACCGAAGGCACCATCCATCTTTATGTCGCGGCCTTCGGGTTCCTCGCAGCGTTGGCGGCCTTCGTCCTGCTGACACTGTGGATCCGGACCAGCACGGAACTGCGCAACGCGTATCCGGCAGCCTTGGCCTTCACCCTGCTCGCCGGCGCCGGGCTCGCGTCCCTTGGCCTGACCATCGGCTTTGCACCGGAACTGCTCGGCTTGGCGGAGCGGATCTGTTTAGTCGGCATCCTCGGCTGGGCGTTTGCCGTCAGCGCCGCTATCCGCCGGTCCGACCCCTGAGGGCGGGATTGGCAAGCCAATCTGCGACTCAGCATTACCTGCAACATGTTTCACCACACGGCGGACCTGCAACACTGGTCCGATGAGAAGTTCCCGCGGTTTTATCGCCGGTTTGATCGTGCTCTGCCAAAGCTCCCAGTCCTTGGCATACGCAGGCATCGCGCTGTTCCTTCCGCTGATCCGGACGGAACTTGGACTGACCTTTACCGAGTCCGGTTTGTTCGCCATTGCGACCACGGCCACTTATGCGGCGATGCAGATTCCCGCGGGATATCTCGCGGACCGGTTCGGCGCCAAGCGGGTATTCCTGATCGGCACCCTCGGGGTGAACCTGACAGCCCTAGGTTTTGCATTGCTGCCGACATTTGGCTGGCTACTCCTGGACCAGGCAGTATCAGGGGTATTCCGGTCACTTATGTTCGCGCCAGGCATGGTGCTGATGTCACGCCAGTTCCCGCCCGAGCGCCGCGCAACCGCAATGGGACTGTTCGTGGCACTGGGTTTCACCTCCAACATCTTCCTGAACACCCTCGGTCCGGTCTTGGTGGGCCCGCTTGGCTGGCGAAATCTATTCCTCATCTTTGCCGCGTTGGGCCTGCTGTTCCTGGTCCTGTTCTGGAAGACGCCGGAGGCACCTGGCACCGGGCAGGACAGCCGGCCCGTCCGGCTCCACGAGCTCGCGGCCATCATGCGCGAGCGCATCCTGTGGCTCTGCGCAGGTATCCAATTCGTGCGCTTGGCTGTCACCGGCGGAACGGCGATGTGGCTGCCAACGTATCTGGTCGCGGACAAGGGCATGTCGCTGCAGGCCGCAGGGCTGGTGCTCGCCGCGGGCGCTCTGCTTTCTGCCCCGGCAAACTTCCTCGGCGGCTACATCGCGGACCGTTTCAACCGTCCCGTGGCGGTCATCTCCACAGCACTGGTGCTGATCGGCGGAACGTTGCTGCTGATCGTGCAGGCCCAGTCCCCCGCTGCCCTGCTGGTCCTGGTGGCCGTCAACCAATTCCTGGTCCAGATCTACTTCGGTCCGCTTTTCGACATTCCTGTCCGCGCACTGGGACGCGAATTTGCGGGCACGATAAGTGGCTTCTCTAATTTTTGGGCGAACATCGGCGCCCTGTTCTCGCTGTACCTGCTCGGGTCGGCGAAAGATGCGCTTGGCTCGTTCGACGCCGGCTTCTTCCTCCTGGCGGGACTGTGCGCGGCGGCTCTCCTCCTGGCGGTACCCGTCTCCCGAGACCTCACCAGGATTACGACGACGGCGACGCCCGCTGTCAGCGGACGCTAGACGCGGCGGGAGCGGGGCCTGTAGTAGCCCGGACCACCAGTTGTGGCTGGTGGACCAGGCCGGCGGGCTCCTTGGAGGCCAGCCGCGCGGCCGCGCACCCGACGGCGGCTTCAGCCAACCGCGGCGCGTCCTGGCTGACGCTGGTCAACTGCACGTGGCTGAGGCGGGCAAGCTGACTGTCGTCGTACCCGGCTACAGAGAGGTCCTCAGGAACATTCAGTCCCGCTCGTCGGACCGCCTCGAGCACGCCCAGTGCACACCGGTCGTTGAAGGCCACTACGGCGTCAGGGACCGAACCGGCCACCAATTCGCCACCCGCGCGCAGCCCGTCTTCTTCGTGGGCTCCGCCATGGAGCACCCGGATATTGGCCGAGAGCCCGTACTCCTGCATGGTCAACCGGTAGGCGGCGCTGCGTTCCTCAGCGGCCACTGCGCCGGCACCATCAATGTGCACAATATTGCGATGCCCCAGCGACACCAGATGTTCCACGGCCGCACGAACGCCAGCGCCGTCGTCGCTGCGGACTACGTCAACACCTTCAGCCGACGTCGGGCTGAGGAGGCTGACCACCGGCACCTGACGGGCATAGGCAGCCAATTCCTCCGGGGCGGAGGACGGCGAGATCATCAGCGCGGCCTCAATGCCCGCGTCCAGCAGCGACTCCAGTGCGCGGGATTCCGGCCGTCGCGGGCCGACAGCGCTGAGTGTCACGTCGAAACCGGCCGCCTCTGCCGCGGCATAAATGGACTCGACCACCTCGCCGTGGAACGGCTCGGAGAGTGTGAAGGTGACGCCAAGCAGCCTGGTCCGGCTGCTACGCAGCAGGCGCGCCCGGGAATCCGGACGGTAGCCGAGCTCGCTGGCCACCTCGAGCACGCGGCGGCGGGTGGCCTCGCCGGCACCTTCGGCGCCGCGCATCACGATCGAAGCCAACGCTCGCGAAACTCCGGCCGCCGCGGCGACGTCCGCCAGGGTGGTCCTGCGTCCTGGTGTGCCCTCAGACGTTACTTGCACCATGCTCCTTCGTTTTCGGCCTGCGTTCCCGTCCGATACATCAGCTGGCTTTTCCAGCCGCCGTTTCAGTTCTTCCTCGACCCAAAATTGATACTAGAACGATCTAGACAGTGCTGTCCACGTATGCCACAGTGGACTCGTCCCATTAACTAGATCGTTCTAGTCCGTGCCTTTGCCGCCGGACAACCTCGCTGAAGGAGCATCCATGGCCTACGTTGAGCGCAGCCCAATCTCGGCATACCCCATCAGGCTTGCCCTGATCGGTTCCGGCTGGATGGGAGCTTTCCATGCCGAAAGCGCCGCCACCCGGATCGGCGGAACCCGCCTCGAGGCGATCGCCGATCCTGCCCTTGGACCCGCCACCGAACTGGCGGACCGGCTCGGCGTCGCAAAGGTGACTGCCCATCCAGCCGACCTGTTTGCCGATCCGGACATCGACGGCGTCATCATCGCAGCACCGGCCCGCTTCCACTCGTCCCTGATCGCAGCAGCCGCTGCCGCCGGTAAGCATGTGTTCTGCGAGAAGCCGGCCGCCCGAACCCTCGAAGAGTTGGACGAGGCGCTGGCCGCCGTAGACGAGGCCGGCGTCGAGCTCCAGATCGGCTTCAACCGCCGATTCGCGGCGGATTTCGCGGCTGCCAAGCGCACCATCGACGCCGGAACAGTGGGCGAGCCACGCCTGCTACGTTCGCTTACCCGCGATCCCAACACGACGGACGCCATCCTAAACGCGGATCGGACCCCGCAGTGGACCATTTTTCTCGAGACGCTGATTCACGACTTCGACACTCTCAACTGGTTCAACCAAGGAGGCGTCCCGGAGCAGGTCCATGTGATGGCCGATGCGCTGGTGGAACCTTCCCTCAAGGATGCGGGCTATCTGGATACCGCCGTCGTCACCATCCGCTACAGCAATGGAGCGATCGCCGTCGCCGAAGCAAACTTCAGCGCCCTATACGGCTACGACGTACGCGGCGAGGTATTCGGGTCGGCCGGCATGGTCCAGGCCGGTTCGCTGCACGAGACATCAGCCACAAGCTACACCGCGCACGGCTTCGGCGGCGAAACCCCGCGTCTGAACGTAGAGCTGTTCCACGAGGCCTACACCGCGGAAATCGCCCACTTCGCGGAGGTCATCCGAAGCCGGCGCGACGGCACGCCCGCTCCTGAGCTTGCCGCACCCGGCGGCGCCGATGCCCGTGCGGCCCTAGCCCTCGCCCTGGCTTGCATCCAATCAGTCGAGACCGGTGCCCCCGTGAACGTCGCCGATGTTCTCCCCGCCGCCGTCCCGGCCGGCGCACTTCCGGCGGACGCCCGATGAGCGAGCAGGCCGCGCCGAGCCGGGGCCCAGTCGACATCCGCCTGGCTGTCTGCGCAGAGATGGTTTTCCTGGACCTGCCCATCGAGGAACGTGTCCGCCGGATCGCCGACGCTGGCTTCGACGTCGAGCTATGGGATACCCGCAAGCACGACGTCGAACAGCTCGTCGCCACCGGCGCCAAGTTCTCCTCGATGACCGGCTACTCGGCTGGCAGCGTCATCGATCCGGACACCGCGCCCGATGTCCTCCGCACGGCCGCCGAGCTCATTCCCACGGCACTGGAACTGGGCGTCAGCCGCATGGTGGTCCACCCGGCGGAGCTGATCAACGGGCAGGCTGCACGTCCGGCCTTCCGCGCTACCGGCCAGATGTGGCTCACGGGACTGCGGACTCTTGAAAAGCTGGGCGAGCTCGGCGCGGAGCACGGCGTCACATTCGCGCTCGAGAACCTCAACACCATTATTGACCACCCGGGTATTCCGCTCGCCAGGGCCAAGGACACGCTGGCCCTCGTCGAGGCGATTAAGCACCCCAATGTGAAGATGATGCTCGATATTTATCACGCGCAGATCGGCGAAGGGAACCTGATCGACCTGCTCGGCCGCGCTCTGCCGCACATTGGCGAGATCCAGGTAGCGGACGTTCCGGGGCGCTGCGAACCGGGCACTGGAGAGATCCATTTCCCTGCCATTGCCCGCGCGCTGGACGAGATCGGGTACAAGGGGACGGTAGGGATGGAGGCGTGGGCCGAATCCGACAGCGAGCTGGCCCTGGCACGCTTCCGTGAAGCGTTCACGCTACGGCGCTCGGTTCCTTTCGGTGCTGGAATCTCCACCGGTTAGCAGCAGATCGAGTAGGAGGGCCGGGTTTCCCGGCCCTCCTCTCACACCACCGTAGGTGCGGGCCTCGCATACGGCGGTTCGTCAGGTTGTCCTGTAGCGACGCCAGGCGTCGTGAAGGAACAGCAAACCCGAGGTTTCCCAGTATTCGTTGGTGAGGCTCCGTTGGAGGACAGCCGATCCGGCGATCCGCCAGTAGCCCTTGCTGCTCATGCCCCATTCATACGCGTTGCGCGCAGAGATGCCGAGCTTTCGCAGGTTAGCCACGCGGGTACGCGGTCGCTTCCATTCCTTCCACCGGATCTGGCGCATCCGCCGCCTGAACCACTCATCCAGATCCGCGAACTTCCGCGGCGTATCGGCCAGACGGAAATACCCCATCCAGCCCCGGATATAGCGGTTCAACAGCGTGATGCGCTCACCCATCGAGATACTCCACTTCCGGGACGTGAGCTGCTTGATCCGCATCTTGGCCCGTTTCAGGGCCTTCGGCGCGACCCGCAGCTTCACCCCCTTCGCCGTGAAGAAGAAGGCATAGCCCAGCAACGTAGCTGCCTTTGCCGGACTGATCTTCGACTTCTCCCGGTTCACCTTCAGCAACAGGTCCTGCTCCAGCACTTTCGTGCACTGGTCCAGCACCCTTCCCGCGGCGCGTTTGCTCCTGACGAAGACCCGGATGTCGTCGGCGTACCGGACGAACCGGTGGCCGCGCGACCACATCAACTGGTCGAAATCATCAAGCATGATGTTCGACAGCAACGGAGACAACGGCGACCCCTGCGGGGTGCCCTCCTCCGTCGGCCGCTTCACACCACCTGCCATGATCCCCGCCTCAAGATAACGGCGGATCAGGCCCAGCAACCGCTTGTCCTTCACTTTCCGCGCAACCCGGGCCATCAAAGCGTCGTGGTTAACCCGGTCGAAGAACGCATCCAGATCAACCTCAATCACCCACCGATAGCCCTGCTCAATCACGGTCCGGGCGACCCGGACCGCGTTGTGGGCGCTCTTGTTAGGCCGGAACCCGTACGAGACCGGCACGAACCCCGGATCAAAGACCGGGACGAGCACCTGCGCGATCGCCTGCTGGATCAACCGATCCAGCACGGCCGGCACGCCCAGCATCCGCTCACCGCCGTCAGGCTTGGGAATCATCACCTGACGCACCGGCTGCGGGCGGTACGTGCCCGCATCGAGTTGTTTTCGGATACCTGCCCAATGTCCTAAGCACCACGAACGGAGCTCGTCCGTACGCAGTCCGTCAGCACCAGGAGCACCCCGGTTCGCCTCGACACGGCGTAACGCGGCCAGCAGGTTATCCCGCGAGAACACCAGTCCCCACAGGTCCTGCCCGCCGCTGACAGTATTACCGACACGCGCCGGGACATCACTACGCTCAGGCAGGGGCCCTTTCGGATTCACCGATACCTCCGTCTGCTCTGGCCCGCGCACGGCGGGATGGCTGCGATCAACGTAATGTCCACGAGCAATGCCCGTTCAACATGTCATTTCCCAACGTTCGGCCCTTCCCGGCAAACCATAACGATTCCCGCCGGTACTACGGCCTCGGCTGACTTCTGCCCCGTCAGACCAGCCCTTAAGGCTGACCCGCTCCAGCACCCGTGACGGGTACCGGCGCACCGGGACAGACCTCCCCGGATAAGAACATTTACTTTCCCCCTGCCCCCGCCGCATTTACACCCCGGCCGTTTCGGTGGAACGGGCTTCAGCCTCTGCGGCGGCCTTACCCCGACCGGAATGCCTTATATGCGATTTGTGTCCCTCGGTGCAGGGATTTGCCTCCGGCTTCCTTCCCACCCCACCTCGCGGTGACGCAGTTGCCATTGGCTAGGAGTTAAACCACCTTCTCCTCCAGAGGACTTCCACCTCCAAGCAAATGCCCATGCCGGGCGTACCGCAACCAGGACCCCCGATCACCGATCGGGGGTCCTGGCCGCGAGGCCTTGTCCGGGCCTCGTGACTGGGAGAGTCAGAGCTCCACTTTGACCGGGATGCCGGTCTCCAAGGACAGCTGTGCAGCGTCGGCTACCTTGGAGGCAGCGACGGCGTCCTCGGGCGTGCATGGGTTTTCCCGCTGGCCCTGGATCAGTTCGAGAAACGCCAGCATCTCGGCCCGGTAGGCAGCGTCGAACCGCTCAGCGAAAGTCTTGTGGGTCTCCCCCTGCGGGAACTCCACTCCGGCCTCGGTCGACCGCAGCGCAGTCTTCTCGTCCAGCCCCACCATCACGGATGACTTGGATCCCTGGATTTCGAGCCGCACGTCGTGGCCGGCCCCGTTGTAGCGGGTGGCGGAGACCGTGCCCACCGTTCCGTCATCGAAAGTAACGACGGCGAGCGCGGTGTCCACGTCGCCCACGGCGCCGATGGCGGGATCTCCGTTGTTCGAGCCGCGGGCATACACCTCCACGATCTCGCGGCCGGTCAGCCAGCGGAGAATGTCGAAGTCGTGCACCGAACAGTCGCGGAACAGCCCGCCCGACGTCGCCAGGAATTCCACAGACGGCGGAAACATATCGCCGGTGATGGCCCGGAGCGAGTGGATCCAACCTAGCTCCCCCGCATCGAGGCGGCGCTTGGCTTCCAGGTAACCCGCATCGAAGCGGCGCTGGTGGCCGATCTGCACCACGCCGTTGTGTTCCCGGATGTACTCCAGCACGGGCTGCGAGTCCGCCACGTTGCCGGCCACCGGCTTCTCGCAGAAAACCGGCACGCCCGCATCCACCCCTCCACGGATGAGCTCAGGGTGGGTTGCGGTGCCGGTGGCGATGACCAGGCCGTCGACCCCGCCGTCGAGCATCTCCCGGACGCTAGGGACGAATTCCGCACCCACCGATTCGGCCACCGCGCGCGCGTGGTCCGCGGCAACGTCGGTAATCTGCAGCCGGATCTGAATGCCCTGCTCTCTCAGGCCCTCGTTGAGGGCGGAGATGTTCTTTGCGTGCATGGTGCCGATTCGGCCGACGCCGGCCAGGCCGAGGGGTAACTTCTTCATTGTTTCCTTTGCTGGTTGATAAGGCTGCTGGTGGTGGTCGGGGCTGCTAGTTGGTACGCGCCGCCGCGGCCGCGCTATCCCGCGCGTCGGGAAAACTGATTCCCAGCTGGGCGCGCAGTTCGTCGGCCAGCCGCATCGTTTTGATGGATTCGCCCAGCGGCCGCTCTGCCACTTCGAGCTTCCCTGCGGCCACCGCACGGGCCACTGCCGCGGCCTGGAAGTGTAGCCCCGCCACGTGATCACCGGGCGGTTCCCCGTAGCGCAGTTCCCGCCCATCCGCCGTGCGGACCGTGAAACCGCCGGGTACGTTGAAAGGTCCGTCCAAGGTGAGCGTTGCTTCAGTCCCCACGATGGTGGCCGTGGTGGGTGTGAATCCGAAGAGGTTGGTGTTCAGCACAGCGTGCGCACCACTGGGGAAGTCCATCACCGCGGAGATCTGGCCGTTGACGCCGGCCGGGTGCGGAGTCCCGAGGGCGTGCACGGTCTCGGGCACGCCAAGGACCGAGGAGATGAACGCTAGCGGATACGTGCCCAGGTCCAGCAGCGGCCCGCCAGCCAGCTCCGGGTCGAAGATCCGGTGGCCTGGCTCGAAGTACTCGCCGTACTCGGCCTGCACGGTGACCAACCGTCCCAGCGCGCCGGACTCGAGCAACTGCCGCACGACGTCGTACTTTGGCAGGAAGAACGTCCAAAGCGCCTCGGCAGCCAGCAGCCCCCGCGACGCCGCCAGACCAGCGATGTCCTCGGCCTGCCGGGCGTCGACGCCGATGGGCTTCTCGATCAGGACATGCTTACCCGCCTCGAGCGCCAGTCGCGCGACGGAATGGTGGTGGTTGTGCGGCGTGGCCACGTAGACAATATCCACGTCCTGCGAAGCGGCCAGCTCCTCGTAGCTGCCGTAGGCCGCAGGGATGCTGAACCGTCCGGCGAAATCTCCGGAACGCTCCTGAGACCGTGAACCGACGGCGGCCACAATCTGGCGGGTGTGTTGCTGCAAGGAAGCGGCGAAGCGCTCCCCGATCCAGCCCGGTCCGGCGATGCCCCACCGTAGCGGGGGCGCGTCCCGGGAGTCCGGCACGCGGCTGCCGGGAAGCGCGTCAGGAAAGCGCGCGTTTGATGTCGGGCTCATGCCTGCCCCACCGGGGTGAAAGCTCCTCCGTTGTGCATGGACCGGACCATGGCCTCGGCAGCCAGAGTGGCCCGCAGGCCGTCCTCGGCGCTGGCCAGCGGGGACCCTGTCCCCTCCTGCAGGGAGTGAATCCAGGCCTGCAGCTGCCGTCGGTAGGCCTCAGCGAAGCGCGGCCGCCAGTCTTGCGGGTACTGCGTGTAGCTTTTCAGGTCCGAGTTGTAGGCCACGGACGCTGGCTCCAGGAAGCGGCCAGTGCCGTGCTCACCGACAACCTCGCATTGGGTCGAGTAGCCGTGCCCGGCGTTGAGGAACAGCTCCAGCGTGGCGAGCACCCCCGAGCGCAGGCGCAACATCATGAATGCCGGATCCCGCAACCCGCCCGCCGCCTTCGATGTCGGGAGGATGCCGGGTACCCAGGCCACCTCCGTGATCGGGCTGTCCAGCAGCCACGGGAAGGAGTCCAGTTCGTGGATCGCCGAGTTCGTGACGGCGGACTCGCTCGTGGCGCCCGGCGCCGCAGAGACATTGCGGCTGACACCGTGCACCAGCAGCGTCTGGCCCAGCCGGCCGTCCTCAATGGCCTCGCGGACCTCCAAGTGCCCCGGGTCGAAACGGCGCATGAAGCCCACGCTGACCAGGGACCTTCCGTGCTCGCCGCTGACCCTGCGCTCGGCCTCCACGACCTCGCGCGCTTCCGCCGCCGTCGGGGCCAGCGGTTTCTCGCAGAGCACAGGCTTGCCGGCATCCAGGCAGGCCTGAACCAGTTCCGCGTGCGTGGAATCGTGGGACGCGATGACCACGGCATCCACGTCGTCCGCTTTGATCAGCTCCAGCGGATCGGTCACTGCGCGGGCACCAAACGTGGACGCCACCGCCTGCGCTCGTTCGCCATCGATATCTGCGATACAGGCGAGCGAGGCACCGCCAATGTTCCGTGCCAGGTTCTGCGCGTGATCGGCTCCCATGATGCCGGCGCCAATCACTCCTGTGCGGATGGTCATGGTCCTCTTTCCTGTTGGTTCCTGGTGACTGCGGATTAGATTGGTCTAACTGTGCTTAGCCGCGGTGCGCTTCGGTGTTCGCGACCTCGGCCTCGACCTCTGCGACGACGTCGCCGTGGCCACCGAGCGACTCCAGTTCGTGGGCCAGCTCCGCCAGTTCCGCACCGCCGGCCATCTGGGCCGTGAGCTCCTCCAGCGTGATGTCCTTCTTGTTGTAGTAGCCGATGGACTTACCGCGCTTAAGCAGCAAGAACCGGTCGCCCACGGGGAACGCGTGGTGCGGATTATGGGTGATGAAGATGACGCCGAGGCCGCGATCGCGTGCCTGCAGGATGTAGCGAAGCACCACCCCGGACTGCTTCACGCCCAGTGCGGCGGTCGGCTCGTCCAGGATCAGGACCTTGGCCCCGAAATGGACGGCGCGGGCGATGGCCACACACTGCCGCTCGCCGCCGGAGAGCTGACCGATGGGCTGCTCCACGTCGCGCAGGTCGATGCCCATCTCCTGAAGCTCTTTCTTGGTGATCTGCTTCATCGTCTCGACGTCCAGCCGTTTGAACGGACCGAAGCCGGTCGTCAGCTCGGAGCCGAGGAAGAAATTGCGCCAGATCGGCATCAAGGACACGACGGCGAGGTCCTGGTACACGGCGGCGATGCCCGCATCCAGTGCTTCCCTCGGCGAATTCAGGTGCCGCGGCTCGCCGAAGATGGAGAAGGTTCCCTCATCATGCTTATGCAGTCCGGCGATAATCTTGATCAGCGTGGACTTGCCGGCGCCGTTGTCACCGAGGACGCAGGTCACACGGCCAGCGTCCACCGCCATGGTTACGTCGGTCAATGCAATGATGTTGCCGTAATGCTTGCCGACCTTGTCCAGTTCCAACAGGTGGACGGGGGTGCTGGTCAGGGGGTCTTTTTCGCCTTTGAGCAGCGTGTCCTGGGTGATGTCCCTGTTTTTCATGATTGTCATTTCCTTAGCTCCAACCTGGACGTACCTGTATCGTTCGTTTACTTCTGCTCGGCCCGGCGCTTGACCACGAGGTTGACGATCGTGGCCAGGAGCAGCATCAGACCCAGGAAGAATTTGAACCAGTCAGGGTTCCAATCGGCGTAAACAATGCCCTTGTTGGCCATGCCGAAGATGAAGGCGCCAATCGCGCCGCCAATGGCAGAACCGTAACCACCGGTCAGCAGGCAACCGCCGATAACGGCAGCGATGATGTAGAGGAATTCGTTGCCTATGCCTTCGCCGGACTGGACCGTGGAGAAGGCGAAAAGGTTGTGCATGCCGGCCACCCAGGCGCAGAAGCCCACCCCCATGAACAGTCCGATCTTGGTCCGGACCACCGGCACACCTACCGCACGCGCCGCGTTGGCATCGCCGCCGGAAGCAAAAATCCAGTTCCCCACCTTGGTGCGCAGCAGCAGCCAGGAGGCCACGGCCACCATCGCGATCCAGATGAAGACGGTGATCTTGACGTCGACGCCGGCAATGTTCACCGAGGAAGCGAAGATGGCGTGCGCCGACTCGAAACCGTCCATGGTGGAAATGGAGGGAGTGGAAACACTTCCGCCGATCGCCCTTGTCAGGCCAAGGTTCAGGCCGGTCAGCATCAAGAAGGTCGCCAGGGTGACGATGAAGGAGGGCAGCTTGGTTTTGACCAGGATCCACCCATTGATAAAGCCGATTCCGAGAGACACGGCCAATGCCAGGAGCACGCCAACCCAAATGTTCATGGAGAAGTACCAGCTGAACAGCGACGCAGTCAGCGCCGAGCTGATCACGGCCACGCCGGTGGAGAGGTCGAACTCCCCTCCGATCATCAGCAGGGACACGCCCACCGCCATGATGCCAATGGTCGAGGCACCGTAGAGTACCGTCGCGATGGAACCGGGCTGCAGGAAGACGGGTGCCACAGCGGAAAAGAAGATGAAGAGTGCGACGGCACCGACCAGGGCGCCGATCTCAGGGCGGCCGAGAAGCTTGGCCAACGTGCTCTTGATGGCAACCCGTTCGTCGGACACCGGTGCTTTGATAGTCGCTGTACTTGTCATGTCTATGTCACTTTCTGTGGGCCCGGGGCGGCGGCAGCACCGCCGCCCCGGGCTGATCAAAACGGGTTAGCGGAGGCCTTCCTCGGCGAACGCCAGCACCTCCTCGGCATTCGTGGAGTCGATCACGGTCGGACCGGTCAGGACCGGCTGGCCACCTCCGATTTCAAATCCTCCGCGCTTGTTCTGCCACAGCGCGTCGACGGCGCCGTAACCCTGCAGCCACGGCTGCTGGTCAACGGTGAAGATGACCTCGCCGTCAACGATCTTCTGGGCCAGTTCGGCGTTAAGGTCGAAGGAAGCCACCTTGATGTCGTTGTTAGCCGTGGCAGCGGACTGCAGGATGGTCATGGTGATGGGGGCACCTAGGCCGATGATGACGTCGGCGTCGGCTGCCGACTGCAGCTTTGCCGTCACCGTGGACTGGACCTGCGTCATGTCCGTACCCTGGACGTAAAGAATCTCTGTGCCCGGCACCTGGGACTTAACGCCTGCGCAACGGTTCTCCAAGCCGACGTGGCCCTGAGCCTGGATGACACAGATGGGATTCTCGTAGCCCTCTTCCTTCAAGCGCTCGCCGACCGTCTCGCCGGCGAGCTTCTCGTTGGAACCGAAGTGGGTGAACGCCCCGAGTTCGGCTGACTGGTCCTCGCCCGCGTTGAGCGACACGATGGGGATACCAGCATCGGTCGCCTCCTTCAGCGCCGAGGCCATGGCATCCGGCTTGGCGAGGGTGATCGCAATACCGTCCACCCCCTGGTCCACGGCCTGCTCGAGCAGCTGCGCTTGACGGCCGCCGTCCTCATCGTTGAGGTATTGCAGTTCGATGTTGTCCTTAGCGGCAGCTTCTTCTGCACCCTTTCGTACAATGTCCCAGAACGTATCGCCCGCCGGAGCATGGGTGATCAACGCGACCTTCATGCGCTCGGTGCTGGCAACTTCGCCGCCTCCGCCTTCGCTGCCCGCTTCCGGGGCGCGTCCGCCAGTGCTGGAGCAAGCGGAGAGGGCCAGGGCGGGAACCAGTACCGACGTAGCCGCCAGTTTCCGCCAGGAAAGCTTTTGTGACACGAGAATCTCCTTTGTTTTCGTGGACCGGCCTTCCCCGAAGGCCGGTGGACCGCTTCCCGAAGCATTGCCTTCGCCCCGGTTCAGTTCCTTGGGAACAAGCATGGTGACAGGAGTCACAGAAGTCAATAGTATGTAAGGACATATTTACAATAAGAAAAAACTGTGACGTTAGATCTCTCCTCACTCCTGGGACTACCCGTGGGCGCGAGAGAAATCGCTGATACCATCACGGCAAGGCCATTTGTCCTATCATCTTTAACAACATCACCCAAGACCCGGAAGCAGTCGGAGGAGGAGTAATGAGCACAGACCTCAATATCCCTATAGACCGGTCCTCGCCGGTGCCTCTGTATCACCAGGTAGTGCAGGGCATTGAGGCGGCCATTCACAGCGGAACACTCGAGTCCGGCTCCCGCTTGGACAACGAGATCGAGCTGGCCAGCAAACTCAAGCTTTCGAGGCCGACCATGCGCAAGGCCATGGACGAGTTGGTCCGCTCCGGCCTGCTGGTCCGTAAACGCGGCGTGGGAACACAGGTGGTTTCCAACCAGGTCCGCCGCCACCTCGAGCTGTCCAGCCTTTTCGACGACCTTAAGCGCACGGGCCAGGAGCCGACCACCGAGGTCCTTGAGTTCCGTCATGGCAAGGCCGATGAGTCCATCGCACAGGCCCTTGACCTGACCTCCGGTGTGAACGTCTACCATTTCACCCGACTGCGGAGCGTGGGTGGCAAACCACTGGCGCTGATGGAGAACTGGGTCCGGGATGACATTACCGAGATCACCGAAGAAGGCTTGCGGCAGCTCGGGCTTTACCAGATTCTGCGAGATGCCGGAGTGAACTTCCGCTTGGCCAGCCAGCGTATCGGTGCCATGGTGGCGGATACTAGGCAGGCCGGCCTGCTCGACGCCGAGACAGGTTCCGCACTGGTCACCATGGAACGAACCGCGGTAGATGACACCGGGCGTAATGTCGAAACCGGGCATCATGTCTACCGCGCCGATTCCTACAGCTTCGAGATGACCCTGGTCCAACGCTGACACACCGGACAGGTCGGCAGACCGCATAAGCAGCTTCCGTTACACACAGACCGACTCCGTTCCCGCAACGAAAGGCAGCATAGCCATGCCCGAATCTACGCAATGGGTGTACCCGCTAGGAACCGCGGGCGACGGCCCCTGGCAGGTCTCGCTCGGCGCCGGCGACAGCCCTATCCAGGTGGACGGCTGGGCCCACACCGGCATCAAAATGGCCCGGCTCGCCCCGGGCGAGGCCGTGAAGCTGGCGGCCGATGCCGAGGAGCGCATCGTGATCCCGCTTGAAGGTGCCTTCACCGTAACCGTGGACGGCTTTGACTACGCACTCCGCGGGCGAGGATCCGTTTTCGCAGGCCCCTCGGATGTGCTGTACACCGGCATCGAAACCTCTATCGCCATCTCCTCGTCCGACGGCGGACGGGTGGCGGTGGCGCTGGCGCCCGCCAAGGCCAGCTACCCGGTGCGCTTGATCAAAGCCGAAGATACCCCGGTGGAACTGCGCGGCTCCGGGATCTGCTCCCGACAAGTGCACAACTTCGGCACCCCCGCGGCATTGGAAGCGGACCGCTTTATTGTGTGCGAGGTCATTACGCCGGCAGGCAACTGGTCGTCGTATCCCCCGCACAAGCATGACGAGGAGAAGGACGGCGAGACCAGCCTTGAGGAGATCTACTACTTTGAGACCCGGCCGGCTAAGGACGCGCCGGCTCCTGCCGAGGCGGACGCTATCGGGTATGCCCGTGTCTATGCCTCGGATGATCGGCCCATCGATGTCAATGCCGAGGTCCGCACCGGCGACGTGGTCCTGGTCCCTTACGGCTGGCACGGACCGGCCATGGCCGCCCCGGGCTACGACCTGTATTACCTGAACGTGATGGCCGGCCCCGGCCGCGTCCGGGAATGGCTGATCAGCGACGACCCGCACCACGGCTGGATCCGCCAGACCTGGGAGGGCCAGCAGATGGATCCCCGGCTGCCCTTTACCGCCTGACCACTCAAGGAACAGGGCACGCAAATCCCGGGTTATTCCGGCCGGACTGCCTACAGTCCGGCCGGAATGTTGTGCGGGGTGACGACGTCGATCTTTGACGCATCCGACACCGGGTCCACGGGCAGAGCACCATGATGGCGCATCAGAATGCGGCAGCACCGGTTGACGTCTTGGCGCAGGTCATGGTGCAGCAATGCGCTGATCCGGCCTTCGCGCAGCAGGTGGACGTTGTCCGGATTCAGGTCGTGCCCGATGAAGACAGCCAACTGATAGTGTCCTCGCCCTCGGTCTCGGTCCAGCATCTATATTCCGCGCGCGCTTCCACCTCCAACGAGGATTGGACGCCGGCCGGTTGTGTGGCGCAGCTGGACCGAATCGCCGGCCACTGCTGGAGCCATGGCGTGGTTCTCAAGGCGCCGGATGTGCCGGAGGCTGTTCGGACAGCAGGAATACCACGAAGTCCGCTGACCGAGCTTGCCCATCGGCTGCGGCCGGCCGGCCTTCTCCAGCCAGTCGTCGCCGGCATCATGGAAGCGGCGCTGGCGGGCGGCCGGGGAACGTCGCCGTGACAGTCAGCAACGATGCGTTCCGTAGCGAAGAAGAACGGGAAATGGGGTTCCGGGCCGCGATGCGCAGGCTGGAGCCGCATCGTCCCGTTCACTAAACCATGTCCCGCAGGCCGGCGGAGGGCGGTGCCCTGTGGAAGGATGGCCGCCGTTGGAGTAACTGCAGGGGTGTCAGCGCTTGGGGACAGCCAGTTCCCCGGTGACGTACTGGGCGCGCCCGAAGCCGAAGGACCAGTCCCCCGGCCCGTTTTCCATGTAGCCGATAAAGACGTCTTCGCTGGCGACGCCGACCTCGGCCAACGAGTTGTGGACGGCCTCGAACAGGCTCGTCTTGGCGACGGCGCTGCGGCCTTCCTGGGTGAAGATCTGGATCATGACGACGCCGCGGGACCGCTCGAACCCAAGGCCGGCGTCCTGGGCAACAATCTGGCCGGAAGGGTGCACGGTCAGGATGTGGAAGTAGTCCCGTTCCGGAATCCCGTACTCCGCGACGACGGCGGTGTGGATGGCCTGGCTGACGGCTTCGAGCTCCTGCTCGGAACGGCCTTCGATGACATCAATACGGATCAGCGGCATGTGCGCCTCCTTCAGGGTTGGTTTGTCCTGACATACTAACAAATTGACCACGTGGGGTAAAGGGCCGGACATGACGAGGGGCCGGGATCGGCTGTTCTGCCGTGCCCGGGCCCTTCTTCTTCCGACCGTTCCCGGTGGGCAGTCCTCCAAGTCCTGAAAGGAACTCACGATGGCCGGGGTAGATGGTGCGGTCGCCTAGTGCCGGTTGACCAGTACCGAAGCGCCTTCCCGGCGAAGCGCGGCAGTGTCGCCCGCATGGAATTGCTCCTCGAGTTCCTCCAGGGTCTTGCCGCGCGTCTCCGGCAGGTACGCCTTTACGAAGACGACGGCGAAGATTCCGAAGAACGCGAACATGAAGAACGTACCCGCGATACCAATCCCCTCCGCGAGAACCGGGAAGCTGAAGCCTACGGCGAAGTTGACCATCCAAAGGATGAATGCGGTGCTTCCCATGCCGAGACCACGGATCCTCAGCGGGAAGATCTCGGAGAGCATCAGCCAGGTGACCGGGGAGATCGCCCCCTGCTGGAAGGCCAGGAAGGTCACGGTCAGACCCAGGATGACGAAACCCCTCGTAGTCCCCTCCGGCAGCACCAGGGAGAAGATACCAATGAGAGCCAAAGCCACAATCGTGCCGATCTGGCCGACCATCAGCATCGGCCGGCGGCCCACACGTCCCAACAGCCAGATGCCTACGAAGGTTGCCAGAACCGAGATCACGCCGTTGGCGATGTTCGCTGTCAAGGCGGCCTCGGTGCCGAACCCGGATTCCTTCAAGATCTCCGTGCCGTAGTACATGATCGAGTTCACGCCCGTGATCTGCTGGCAGATGGCAATGCCCACACCGATCAGGAAGATCCGGCGCATCCACGGGACGGTCAGGTCTTTGAAGGAGCCCTTCTTGGACTCGTAGTCTTCGCGGGCCAGGTGGCGGACCTCATCGAATTCCCTCCGGGCTGTCGCGGCGGACCGGATTCTCTTGAGCACCTCGAAGGCCTCTTCGAAGCTGCCGATCGAGGCCAGCCATCGCGGGCTCTCCGGCACCCGGAGCATGCCAAGCCACAGGGCGATCGCGGGCAGGGTGGCCAGCACCAGCATCCAGCGCCAGATGTGCAGCTCGTCCGCCCACACGTTGCCGAGGACCGCGTTGGTCACGAACGCCAGCAACTGCCCGCTGACAATCATCAGTTCGTTGCGGGTCACCATCTGCCCGCGCATGTGCGCGGGAGACATCTCCGCCAGGAACACCGGAACCATGGCCGAGGCCCCGCCCACGGCCAGCCCGAGAACGAAGCGGAACGGGACCATGATCTCCACGTTCGGCGCAAAAGAAACACCCAGGGTGCCGATCAGGAACACGCCGGCGAGAGCAATGATCATGCGGCGGCGGCCGTACCGATCGGCCAGCCGGCCGCCCATTAGCGCACCAAATGCCGCGCCGAAGAGCAGGGCGCTGGTGACCAGTCCGGTAGTGAACGGTGTTAGCCCCAGGTCCTGCTCCATGAAGGGCAGGGCGCCGTTGATGACGCCGGTGTCGTAGCCGAAGAGCAGGCCGCCCAGCGTGCTGATGGCGGTGATGCGCTTGAGCGCCTTGTTTGGCTTGTTTTCCGATCCGGCAGCTCGAGCCGGCCCCGAGGACACCTCAGTCTTTTCCGTTTCTGTAGAGCTCACATTTCCTCCATCGGAGCGCCTGCCGGTCACTGGAAACCGCCGACGAATTCCTTCATCGTCTGGAGTTGGTAACGGGCCACGTCGACAGCATTCTCGTTTTCGCCAAACACGCTGGAGACCATGACCGAATCCGGCCGGTCCAGGAAGCCGTTCTCGGCGAGTCCGCCGAAGAAGTCTTGCCAGTCCACGTCGCCGTCGCCGATCTTCAGGTGCTGGTGAACGCGCACCGGGTTGCCGGGCGGGTTCGTGATGTAACGCAGGCCGTGTGAGGCGTGGTGGCTCATGGTGTCCGCAACATGGACAACGCGGAGCCGGTCCCCCACAGCCTGCATGATCTCGGCCGGATCATCCTTCATGTGGAAGGAATGGGCCGCGACGTAGACGAAGCCCAGGTTCGGTGAGTTGACGCCGCGGATGACCCGCCAGGCGGCCAGGCCTTCCTCGACGAAGTCGTCCGGGTGCGGATCGATGGCTACGTGCACACCTTCGCGTTCGAAGACGGGCACGAGCTCTTCGATGGACCGGTAGAACGCCGCCTCGGATTCTTCGGGCTGCTCCGGCCGGCCGCTGAATTCTGTATTCATCTGCGTCACGCCGAGGTCGACGGCGATCTGTACCGCGCGCTTCCAGTAACGGACTGCGGCTGCACGCAAGTTCTCGTCCGGAGAGGACCAGCGCAGCACCGGCAGCACCGATGCGATTTCGACGCTGGCCTCAACGCAGGCCTTCTTCAGGTCCGCGATCAAGGCGTCGTCGGCCTTCGGATGGGTGAAGAAGGGGATAACGTCCTTGTGCGGGGTGAGCTGAATGTACTTGTAGCCGAGTTCGGCGGCGAGTTTCGGGAACTCGAGCACCGAGTGGCTGTGATGGAACGGGGTGGGATCTAGGGCGATCTTCATCGATAGCGCTCCTTGCGGATTTGGGCCCGGAGTAGACGGGACATGGGAATGGCGGGAGGGCCGTTGGTTCCAGGCGCCTCCCGCCATGCGGAGGTTTAGTTGTACAGCGCGGGCTTCGGGTTCAGCTCGACGGCGACCTTGCCGCCCGTCTTCTGCGCCTCGACGCCCGCTTCGCAGCAGGCAGCCGTGGCGTAGCCGTCCCATGCGCTCGGGCCGCCGATTTCATCCTTCAGCGCGGCATCGACCCACGCCTGGATTTCGACGTCGTACGCTGCGCCGAAGCGCTCCTCGAAGCCTGGGGTCACCTTGCCGCCCCAGCGGCCCTGCGTCCGCACAGAGGGCCCGGAGTCGCCGCCGATGCTGACCACGCCATCCTCGAAGGATGCCTGCGTGCCGACCTCGTAGCCGTACTGCGCGTTGACGTAGATCTCCACGTCGGCCAGGACGCCGGACTCGGTCTCGAGCAGCACATGCTGCGGATCGTGCTGGCCCTCGGGGGCGTTGCGGGTGCGCTTGCCCATCCGGACCTGGACCGAGGTGATTTCCTCGCCGGTGAAGAAGCGGACGGCGTCGAATTCGTGGACGACGGAGTCATTGATCAGCATCTCGTTGGTGAAGCCGGGCGGGGTGGTCGGGTTGCGGTGCTGGTGGTGCAGCACCAGCAGTTCGCCGAGTTCGCCGGCGCGGATGATGTCGCCGAGCTGCGCGTATTCGGCATCGTAACGGCGCATGAAGCCTACCTGGATCCGCTTGCGGCCAAGCTTCTCCTCCGCTTGAACAACCTTCCAGGCGGACTCGGCGTCCGGAGTCAGCGGCTTTTCGCAGAGGATGGGAATGTCCTTGGCCAGCGCCGCATGCAGGATCTCCTCGTGCAGGAAGCCCGGGGTGGCAATCAGTACGGCGTTGATTTCCGGGTTGTCCAAGACAGCCTGGGCATCCGTCAGCGCCACGGCGCCGGGAATGTCGGCGATGGCGGCTGTGGCACGCTCCAGGTCGATATCGACGACGGCGGCCACCTCGGCGCCGTGAATGCGGCGGTGGATGCGCTGGATGTGGTCAATGCCCATGCGTCCGGCGCCGATCACGGCAACGCGCAGGTTCAGGCTCATGGTGTTTCCTTCTGGCTGATGGTGGTTGCGAGCGATGTGGGACGGGCTACTGGACGCGGGTCCGGGAACCGCAGGAGAGCAGATAGCTGCAGGTCCGCTTGGCGATGGGCATCGGCACACCGAAGTCCGCCACCGGGTACATGTCCTGCTCGACGATGCCGAAGATGGGCTTGTCCAGCTTCTCGATGGCGTCGATCACCTTCGACAGGTCCGGCAGGCCGTTCGGCGGCTCGATCATGACGCCGGCCAGGTTGGCGGCGGCCCAGGTCATGTTCAGCTCGCGGACGGTCTTGAGCACGCTCGGGTCGATTTGCTTCAGGTGCAGGTAGCCGATCCGCTCCGGATACTTTTCGATCAGGTCCAGGCTGCTGGCTCCGCCGTATTCAGCGTGGCCGGTGTCCAGGCACAGCGTGACCAGCTGCGGGTCCGTGTTCTGCAGGAAGCGCTCGATGTCCGGCTGCACGCAAACATGCGAATCTGCGTGGGAGTGGAACTGCTGCTGCAGGCCGTACTCCTCGGAGAGGACCTTGCCCAGGCGGTTGTGTCCGTTGAACAGGTCATCCCACTGCTCCACCGTGAGTTCGCCGTTCTCCACGGCCTCGCCGGTGACGTCGTCGCGCCACATGGCGGGGATGACCACGATGTGCTCCCCGCCGACGGCCGCGGTCAGTTCCGCTACCCTGCGGGCAGGTTCCCACGCGATGTCCCACTGGTCCACGCCCCGGTGGAAGGCCGTGAAGACGGTGCCGGCGGAGACCTTCAGGTCGCGCGCCTTCAGCTCATCTGCCAGCCTGGACGGGTCGGTGGGCAGGTAACCGTAGGGACCGAGTTCGATCCACTTATAGCCGGATTCCACGACCTCGTCCAAAAAGCGCTCCCATGGTGTCTGCTTGGGGTCATCTGCAAACCAGACGCCCCAGGAATCGGGAGCGGTCCCGATGATCAGCTTGTTCTCAACCTCGGACATGAATCAGTCCTTTCAGCCTTGTGCTTGGCGGGGTTAATCGGCGGGCCGGATGGGCGCGCGTCAGTTGGACGGGAACGCGAAGGACGCGTTGGAGGCCTGCTTCGGTTCGGGCCAGCGCTGGGTGACAACCTTGCCGCGGGTGTAGAAGCGCACGCCGTCGGGGCCGTAGATGTGGTGGTCGCCGAACAGCGAGTCCTTCCAGCCGCCGAACGAGTGCCAGGCCACCGGCACCGGCAGCGGGATATTCACGCCGACCATGCCCACGGTGACGCCGCGGGTGAAGGCACGAGCGTACGCACCGGAGGACGTGAAGATAGCGGTGCCATTGCCGTAGGGGTTGGAGTTGATGACCTCAAGGGCCTCGGCCATGTTGGCCACGCGCACCACGGCGAGGACGGGTCCGAAGATCTCCTCCTGGTAGGCGCTCATCTCGCGGCGGACGTGGTCGATGATGGTCGGGCCGACGAAGAATCCGTTTTCATGGTCCTTGACCATTAGTTCGCGGCCGTCCACGATCAGCGCGGCGCCGTCATCCTGGGCCTCACCGACAATCTTCTGCAGGCGGGCCTTGGACTGCGGGGTGATGACCGGTCCCATGTCCGTGTCCGGCTCCAGGCCGTTGGCTACCTTGACCGCCTCTGCGCGTTCCTTGAGCTTGGCCACGAGGTCCTCGGCGGCATCTCCGACGGCAACAGCCACGGAGATGGCCATGCAGCGCTGGCCGGCGGAGCCGAAGGCCGCGGCGTTGATGTGGTCTGCGGCGAGGTCCATGTCCGCGTCCGGCATCACCACCGCGTGGTTCTTTGCGCCGCCCAGGGCCTGCACTCGCTTGCCGTGCTTGGTGCCGGTCTCGTGCACATACTTGGCAATCGGGGTGGAACCGACAAAGGAGATGCCGTCCACGTCCGGGTGAGTCAGCAGGCCGTCCACGGCTTCCTTATCACCCTGAAGCACGTTGAAGACGCCGTCGGGCAGTCCGGCTTCCTTCCACAGCCGAGCCATGAAGAGGCTGGCGGAGGGGTCGCGCTCAGACGGCTTGAGGATGAAGGCGTTGCCGGTGACGATGGCTACCGGGGCCATCCACAACGGCACCATGACGGGGAAGTTGAACGGCGTGATGCCGGCAACCACACCGAGCGGCTGGCGGAAGGAGAAGACGTCGATCCCGCCCGAGACCTGGTCCGAGTACTCACCCTTGAGCGACTGCGAGGCACCGCACGCATACTCGACAACCTCGAGGCCGCGGCCTATTTCGCCGGCGGCGTCGGAGACGACCTTGCCATGCTCGCTGGTGACGATCTTGGCCAGTTCCTGCACGTTGGCTGCCAGCAGTTCGCGGAACTTGAACAGCACGGCGGTGCGCTTGGTCAGCGAGGTTTCGGCCCAGATTTCGGAGGCGGCTTTAGCCGAGGCGACGACGGCGTCAATATCCGCACGGTTGGCCAGTCGCAGTTCTCCGGTGGCCTCGCCGGTGGCCGGGTTGTAGACGGGCTGGGTGCGGTCGCCCTCGCCGGCGGTCTCCGCTCCGTTGATGAAGTGCGTGATGGTGGTGGTCATGGTTGCTCCTCGGTGTTGCAGTGGAAAATTACTAGATCAGGGGCTTCTGTTGGGCCTTGTGGTCCGCATAGGTGCGGTAGGCGTTTTTGGTGGAGTCCAGCTCGGAGACCGAGGCCACCGGCACATCCCACCAGGACTCGGAATCCGGCGCGTCGATCAGCGGGTCTGATTCGATATGGATCAGCACAGGTCCGGTTCCTTCCGGCTCGGCTTTGGCCTTGGCGACCGCCGCCTCCAGGTCGGCGATGACGTTCTCGCCGGGCTCGACCCGGATCACCCGCACGCCGAGTGATTCGGCATTGGTGGCTAGGTCGATCGGCAGCTTTTCGCCGTCGTCGAATGTGTGGTGTTTCTTGTCCAGCGTGCGGTACTTGGTGCCGAACCGCTGCGAGCCGAGCGATTCGGACAACGCGCCGATGGAGGCGTAGCCGTGGTTCTGGATGAGCACCGTGATGAGCTTGATCCCCTCGGCAACTGCCGTGACCAGCTCCGTGTGCATCATCAAGTAGGAGCCGTCACCGACCATAACGACTACGTCGCGCGGCTCGGCGTCGGCCGAGCCCTCCGCGGCGCGGTCGGCCTCGTCGATGGCCGCTCGCTTCACGCCCAGGCCGCCGGGAATCTCGTAGCCCATGCAGGAGTATGCGTATTCCACGTGGTAGCCGAACGGGTCCCGCACACGCCACATCTTGTGCAGGTCCCCGGGCAGCGAACCGGCCGCGCAGATGACCACGTCGCGGGCGTCCATGGTGCGATTGACGGCGCCGATGATCTCGTTCTGGCTTGGTAGCGGAGTGTGCCGGCTGTCGAACGCCTCGTCCACCGTCTTGTTCCAGCGGTCCTTCTCTGCGGCCACCTGCTGCTCCAAATCGCCGGCCACCCGGTAGCCGGAGAGGCTCTCCACCAGCTTGACCAGGCTCTTGCGGGCGTCGGCGACGATCGGCAGGCTGGTGCCCTGCTTGTACGCGTCGATCGGGGCAATGTTGATGTTGACGAACTGCACGTCCGGGTTCTGGAACGCCGTGCGCGAGGCGGTGGTGAAGTCCTCGTAACGGGTGCCGATGCCGATGATCAGATCCGCTTCACGGGCGAGAGCGTTAGCCGCCGTCGTTCCAGTGGAGCCGACCGCACCGAGGCAGTACGGGGCGTCCCATGGGAGTACTCCCACGCCGGCCTGCGTGTAGGCCACCGGGATGCCGGTCTGCTCGGCCAACCGGGCGAGCTGCTCGTTTGCGAAGGAGTACAGCACGCCACCGCCGGCGATGATCAGCGGACGCTTGGCCGCGCGGATCAGCTGGGCGCCACGGCGGATGTCGCCCTCTTCCGGCTCGGGGCGGCGGATTCGCCACTCCCGCTCGGCGAGGAATTCCTCCGGCACATCCAGCACCTCGGCCTGCACGTCCTGCGGCAGCGAGATGGTCACGGTTCCGGTTTCGGCCGGGTCCGTCAGGACGCGAAGCCCGTGATGGAAGGCGGAAAACAACTGCTCCGGGCGGGTGACGCGGTCGAAGTACTTGGACAGCGGTCGGAAGGCGTCATTAACCGTGATGTCGTAGGCGTCCGGGCGCTCCAGCTGCTGCAGCACCGGGTCCGCCGCACGGGTGGCGAAGGTATCCGAAGGCAGCAGCAGCACGGGCAGGCGGTTGGTGGTGGCCAGGGCAGCACCGGTCAGCAGGTTCGAGGAACCCGGACCGATCGAGCTGGAGATCGCGAAAGTGGCGCGGCGCCGCATGTGCCGGGCGTAACCCACTGACTGATGTACCTGGGCCTGCTCGTTTCGGCCCTGGTAGTACGGCATGAGAGTCGGATCCTGGACCTGCCACTGTTTCAGGGCCTGGCCGACGCCGGCAACGTTGCCGTGGCCGAAAATGCCGAACATGCCCGGGATCAGCCGCTCGCGGTACTCTGCTCCCCCGACGTTATCGACGGTGTACTGCTTGCCCAGGAACTCTACGACCGCCTGGGCCACGGTCATTCTGCGGGTTGCCATCAGCTGGCGATCTCCTGTTCGGTACGGCTCTTCAGCAGCGATGCGGCGGTGGCCACGGCCTCTCCCACGCTGCCCTGCTTCGGGTACAACAAGGTGCGGCCAACGGTCAGGCCCTGCACGCCGGGCAGGCGCAGCGCAGCACCCCAGCTCGAATAGATCTCCTCGGCCGTGCCGGACGGGTCCCCCCCCAGCAGGACCGTGGGCATGGTGGTGGCAGCCATAACGCGCTCCATGTCCTGGACCACCGGCAGCTTCATCCACGTGTAGGCACTGGTGGCACCGAGGCCGGAGGCGATCGCGATGGACTTGATCACGGCGTCGGTGCTCAGGTCGTTGCGGACCCGGCCGTTGTCCCACACCGAAATGAAGGGCTCCACCATGGCGACCAGTCGGCGTTCGGCCAGGCTGTCGATGGCCTTGGCCGTGGATTCCAGCGTGGCTACGGTAGCCGGGTCGCCCAGGCAGATGCGGGTGAGCATCTTGCCGCCGGTGGCGCCGAGGGCTTCCAGTGCGGCGGCGCTGTGGCCAGTAAAGCGGTCATCCATCTCGTTGACGTAGCCGGCGAGGCCGCCGCGGTTCATCGAACCGAAAAGCAGCTTGCCCTCCAGCGCTCCGAGCAGCAGCAGGTCATCCATAATGTCGGGGCTGGCCAGCACCCCGTCCACGGCCGGGTTGGCCAAAGCCTCCTGCATCCGGTCCAGCAGATCGCGCCGATCGGCCATCGCCGTGGGATTTTCCCCGACAGCGAGAGCGCCGCGGGCGGGATGATCCGCGGCTACGATAAAGTTCTGCTCGCCCAGCTTGAGCCCCGGGTGCCGCCGGCGTACGGCTGCCGCCCGTGCCACAGCGTCCGGATCTTCCAGCCGAATGCGCGAGAGGTGCTCGTAGCGGCGAGGATTGTCGTCAAACTCGCTCATCGGACTGCCTCCACGGGAGCCGGAACGTTGCGCCCGCGTTCGGCCAGTAGCGAATTGACCTCTTTCGGCGTCGGCATCGCATCCGCGCAGGAGAGTCGGGAGGCCACCAAGGCGCCGGAGGCGTTGGCATAGTCCAGGACCGCCTCGAGCGGCCAGCCCGCCAGCAGTCCGTGGCAGAAAGCACCGCCGAAGGCATCGCCGGCGCCGAGGCCGTTTACGGTCTCCACCGGGACCGGGGCCGAGACCACGCGTTCCGAGCGGGTCTTCGCCATCACGCCCTCCGGTCCAAGCTTGACCACAGCAATCTCCACGCCTGCCTCAAGCAGCCGGTCCGCTTGCTCGTCGGGAGTACCTTCGCCCACTGCGACGGCGCATTCCTTGTCGTTGCCGATGGCCACGCTCACGTGCGGCAGGATGCGCGCAACCTGCTCGCGGGCTTCCTCTTCGGAGGCCCAGAACATCGGGCGGTAGTCCAGGTCAAGAACCGTGAACTGGCCGGCCTGCAGGTCCTCGCGGCGCCGCGCTTCGTGGGCGGCCAGATGGGCAGAGCGGCTGGGCTCCTGACACAGTCCGGTGACAGTGGACCAGAAGATGCCGGCGTCGCGGATGGCGTCCAAGTCCAGCTCGCCGGCCGCGATCTGCAGGTCGGGAGCCGTGGGGAAACGGCCGTAGAAGTAGAGCGGAAAATCTTCCGGCGGCATGATGGCGCAGAACGTCGCCGGGGTCTGGAGGCCCGGAACCGCCGTGATGAAGCTGTCGTCCACACCGAACTTGTGCAGCTCGCGGTGCAGGTACTCGCCGAACGGATCCTCGCCGGTACGGGTGATGATGGCACTGCGGCGGCCGTGCCGCGCGGCGGCTACAGCAACGTTGGACGGGGAGCCGCCCAGGTACTTGCCGAACGTACTGACGTCTGCCAGCCCGACCCCGATTTCATTCGGATATATGTCGACGCTGATCCGTCCCATGGTAAGCAAATCGTGAGCCACTTAAGATCCTCGGCCTCTCTGTTTCGGGGCGGGCCATTCGCGGCCGCCTGCTGGCTGGCTGTGAGCCGAACCACATCAACTACTTTGCACGAGAAGAATATGTCCTGTCAAACGTTTGTACTGACATACTTACATTCAACGTAAAGATTGTGGATAGAGGGGCGCTTCCGGCCCTGCCGGAGACGCAATATAGTCGGCAGACTTAGGCTGGGGCAGGCGCCGTCGTGCCCCGAATAACCGCTGCCGGCTGGACGAGAGTACGTTGCGGCTTTCGGCTGGGGTCGTCAATCCGCGCCAACAACGCCTGAGCCGTCAGGACGCCGATCTCCTCGCTCTTACCGTCTATGGAAGTGAGGTCCAGGTAGCGGGACTGTGCCAGCGGCGAGTTGTCGTAGCCAATGACAGAAATGTCGTGAGGGACGGAAAGGCCCCGGCCTTTGATCGCAGCGAGGGCACCCACTGCCATTGTGTCGTTCGCGGCAAAGATGGCCGTAGCGCCGGGATAATCCGCGAGCAGGGCGAGTGCCGCCTGGTAGCCATCTTCTTCTGTTGTCCCATGCCCTTCCCCTTGCATGCGAAAACCTATCCCTGCACTGTCACAGGCAGCACTGAAGCCGCTCCTCCGGTGGGTTGCAGCGCCGCCGGTGCCGGTCAGATGTCCGATCCGCCGATGGCCGAGCTCCAGCAGGTGCTCAGCGGCAAGCCGCCCGCCGGCTTCGTCGTCGTTCGCAATGAACTCTGCGCCTTCGGGCAGCCGATCGCGCCAGCCGGCCACGACGGTGGGCGTTCCCGTCGCCTGCAGCATTGAGTCCAGCGGCTCCATGGCAATGACCAGGCCATCCACCCGCATGGAAAGGAATCGGTCGACAGCCCCTCCGCCGGGGCCGGCATCGGCACGGGCGTCCGCCACCGCCACTCGGTAACCCTGAGACTCCAGCTCGGACTGCATTCCGTTAAGCAGGCTGACAAACCATAGATTCCGATAGTCATCGATGACCAAACCGATGCTTTTGGTTTGCCGGCTGGCCAAGGTGGAAGCTGCCCGGTTGGGCCGGTAGCCAAGTTCCTGGATAGCAGCCAGCACGGCCACCCTCTTGTCCGGCTTGACCAGAGGTGAACCTGTCAGCACCAACGACACCAGCGACTTGGAGACCCCCGCCCTCTGGGCGACATCGTAGATCGTAGGGCGCTGCCCCTTCCGGGAATTAGCAGTAGTCATGACATCCTTCCTTCCGGTTTTCCGGAAATAGCGCATTGCCCGCCGACAGTTTCTGGCTCCGACTCCGGTATAACCGTGGAACGCTCCAAACTACGACGGCAGGCAGAATCGTCGCACCCCGGACGATCGAAGTCCACCTTTGCGGACAGAACAACGGAGCGGCCATCCCACCTTCAACCCTCCAGGTGCAATCGAAACGCGAGTCGCAGCAAAAGATCTATTGACAGGACAAATGTGTGGCCGTAATCTCACATGGAGCGCTCCAAAAGGCGCAGCCTCAGACCACCCCGAGTCCCCTTCCAAGCTCGGCGGAATTTCAAAGGAGAAGGAAAATGTCCAAAGATATCGGAGTCGCCGTTATCGGTGCCGGCATGGCGGGAAAGGCCCATGCAGCCGCCTACCGTACTGCCTCCACGCTTTACAGCCCAACTCTTCCCCAGGTCCGGCTAGTATCCATCGGTGACGTCAACGCCGAGTTCGGCTCTCTTGCCGCCAAACGGTTTGGCTATGAGCGGCATGACAGTTCCTGGCAGGCAATCGCCGAAGCTGACGACATCGACGTGGTCAGCGTGGTCATCGCCAACTCGCTGCACCGCGAAGTTGTCGAGGGGCTGCTGGCGGCTGGCAAGCACGTGCTCTGCGAAAAGCCCTTGACCGACACTCTTGAAGACGCCCGCGCCATGGCCGACGCTGCCCGCAGCGCCGAGACCATCGCCCGCATCGGGTTCACTTTCCGGCGCACGCCCGGTATCGCCTACATCCGCAACCTTATCCAGTCCGGTGTCCTGGGCAAGGTGTTGCACTTCAGTGGCCGGTACTGGACCGACTACGGCTTCAGCCCCTCCGCGCCGATGAGTTGGCGTTACAAGGGCTGTCCCGGCTCCGGCGCCCTCGCCGACGTCGGAAGCCATCTTGCTTACGTCGCCGAATTCCTCTGCGGCCAGGCCCAGTCTGTCAGCGGCGGCCAACTGAGCACAGTCATCGGCAAGCGACCGGTTCCCTTGGGCGCTGTCATGGGCCACGACCACGTTGAGGTCAGCGAGACCTTCGAGGTAGTTGAAAACGACGACTACGCCGCATTCTCGGCCGTCTTCGAAAACGGCAGCGGCGGATTTGAAGTCTCCCGTGTAGCAGCAGGCCACGCCAACAGCCTCACCTTCGAGGTGTTCTGCGAAAACGGCGCAGCCAAGTTCGACCAGCGCCGGCCGCCCGAGATAGGGCTATTCCTCAACGACGGTTCCTCGTCCGAAAACGGCTACCGCCAAGTCATCCTCGGCCCTGAGCACCCCTACCTGGCAGGCGGCCTTGCTATGGACGCCCCGAGCGTCGGTTTCGGCCAGAACGATGCCTTTGGCTACCAGGCCCGTGCATTCCTCGAAGAGGTGGCCGGCATCGACGAGGCCTCCTCGCTGCCTCGCTGCGCCACTTTCGACGAAGGTGTGCACAACATGGAACTGCTGGCAGCCGTCAGCGAATCGGCCCTCAACGGCGGAAAGCAGGTCTCGCTGTGAAACTCGGTGTCTACAACGCAGTTCTGCACGACCGTCCCCTGCCCGAAGCACTGAAGGTCATCGCTGACCTCGGGCTGACCGGCATCGAGATCAACACCGGCGGTTTCCTGCCGCCCGTCCACATGCCCAACATCGACGAGATCTTGGAAAGCGACGCCGCGCGCGACGACTATCTGGCCATCTTTGACGGCACCGGCGTGTCGATTGCAGGGCTGAACTGCAACGGCAATCCCCTGCACCCCAACCGCGCCATCGCAGACAAGCACGCCGAGGACATTCGGTGTTCGATCCAGCTCGCCCATCGCCTTGGGCAGAATCGTGTTGTGACCATGTCCGGCCTTCCCGGCGGCGAACCCGAGGCCACCCGTCCCAACTGGATCGTCAACGCCTGGAACTCCGCTGCCCTGGACGTGCTGGATTACCAATGGGAAGTCGCGGCGGAGTTCTGGAAGGAAACCGACCAGCTTGCCCGGGAACTCGACGTCAAGGTCGCGCTGGAACTCCACCCGCAGAACCTCGTGTTCAACCCTGCCGACGTATACAAGCTGCTGGAACTGACCAAGGCAACACATATCGGCGTCGAACTCGATGCTTCGCACCTGTTCTGGCAGCAGATGGACCCCGTCGCCGTGGTTCGCCATCTGGGACCTCTGGTGGTGCAGGCCGCAGCCAAGGACGTTCGCGTTAACACGGAGACGGCTGCCCTCTACGGGGTTCTCGATAACAGGTTCCGGCGCCTCTCGCCCGAGGAGGAGCGCACGAATCTGGGTGGCGACGAATGGGCCAACGAATGGCCGAAGGAATCCGCGTGGGACTTTGTGGCACTGGGCAAGGGGCATGACACTGCCTATTGGACGGAGTTCCTGCGGGCGCTCTACGAAGTCGATCCCGAAATGCTCGTAAACATCGAGCATGAGGATGTCTCGCTTGGCCGGATCGAAGGCCTTGAAGCCGCAGCCAGTGTCCTGAAGGATGCCGATGCTGCATTGACGGCCTCTTTGGTTAAGCGGTAGGACGCATTCGACATCAAGTACGGGCTAGTGGGCGGCATCGTCGAGATGCCGCCCCACTGGGTCTAACAGGGCCCAATACTCCGTCATCGAAGCCACCGGTCACGGTCAGCTGGCAGAAGTACCCCTAATATGAAACAGATGAGAGCTGATCCGGACCGCCCGCGCACCATCAGGATCCATGCCGCGGCCCTACGTAATGGCCGGGTCCCGCGTGCACGCGCCCAGCTCCGGCTGCCCAGCCGGCTGACGCGCCGTGGGCTGTCCATCGGGATCGACATTGGGGGCACCAAGGTTGCTGCCGGCGTCGTCGACGCGGACGGCCGCATCCTCGCCGAAGAAATCCGTGCCACCCCTGGGCAGGATCCCCGCGAAGTGGAGCAGGTCATCGTTTCGCTCGTCCGCTCCTTGTCCGCTAACCACCGCATCCTGTCAGTCGGCATCGGCGCGGCCGGGTGGATGGACCGCAGCGGAAGCACTGTGCTGTTCAGCCCGCATCTGGCCTGGCGCAACGAGCCGGTGCGCACCAATCTTGAAAAGCTGCTGCACCGAAGGGTTTCACTGGCCAACGACGCCGACGCCGCGGCCTGGGCGGAATGCCGCTTCGGAGCGGGAACCGGCCAGAGCCGCTTGGTGTGCATCACCTTGGGAACCGGCATCGGCGGTTCCATCGTCATCGACGGCCGGCTGGAGCGGGGAAACTGGGGTGTGGCCGGCGAGTTCGGCCACCAGGTCATCGTCCCGCACGGCCATCGCTGTGAATGCGGGAACCGCGGCTGTTGGGAACAATATGCCTCCGGCAACGCCCTCGGCCGCGAGGCACGCGAACTTGCCCGGGCAAATTCCCCGGTTGCCCAGGAATGGCTCCGCGCGGTGGATGGCCGGGCGGAGGACATCACGGGCGCCGTCGTCACCTCCCTGGCCCGCGAGGGCGATCCGGCCAGCATCCAGTTGATCGAGGACATCGGCGAGTGGCTCGGTTTGGGCCTGGCCAACCTTGCCGCGGCCCTGGACCCCGGGATGTTCGTGATCGGTGGTGGACTCTCCGAAGCAGGCGAGCTGCTGCTGGAGCCGACCCGCCGCGCGTTCGGCCGCAACCTGACCGGTCGCGGTTTCCGTCCCGCAGCGCCCATCGAGGTGGCGGCACTGGGACCGAAGGCGGGGCTCATCGGGGCTGCCGACATTGCCCGCTTCTCCTGGCGGTAAGCCCTGGGGGGTCTATGTGAGCACGGCTGTCCGGGCGGTGCTTTCACTGCTCCTGTTGCTGCCAGCCATGGTGCTTTATCCTTTTGCCTGAACGCGCGGGCGGGGCGGAGCCGGGCCTTGCCGGGCGGGGTTTCCGCCCGGCAAGGATTCGGTGATTAGGCGGCCGTTTGGTGCAGTCCGAAGAGTTGCTATGCGAGGTCGATCAGGTGCCCGGGCACGTCGGCCAGGACCCAGGTTTCTTCAAGGACCAGCAGCGCGGACGCGGCGGTATGGACAAGGTTCAGGATCTTGCCTTCCTCGTTCAGGTAGAAACGCCAGTCATCCCCACTCATGGCTTCAACGTTCCCCGCCACGAGGGTTTGCAGGGTTTCGACACCAGCGTTGACAGGTGACCGAAAGGTACGAGTTTCCCCCGCTCCACGTGGGCCGCAAGCCCCCAGTACGGCAACGGCTGGAAGGACTTCCACGGTGACCGGTGCAAGGCAGGTTGGCTTGCGGCGAACTCGCTGGCGGCCACTTCACGGGTCCGGGGGATTGAGCTCCGGAGGGTAAAGCTCTGGGCGTCAGGAATGTCGGGCGTCGGCGGGCTTGACGACGTGGTAGATCGTTCCGGTGGAGACGTCTTCCTCGAGGTCTTCGAGGGAGCGGCCCCGGGTTTCGGGGACCTGGGTGATTACGAAGAGCAGGGCCAGCAGGCCGATTCCCGCGAAGAGGAAGAACGAGCCGGAAATGCCGACCGCGCCAACAAGCGTCGGGAAGTACAGGGCTAGGAAGCCGTTCATGGTCCAGCCGAAGAACACCGAGACGCCGATACCCAGCCCGCGCATGTGCAGCGGGAAGATCTCTGCAAGCCACACCCAGATAGCGATGTTCAGGAACGTCTGCATCGAGAGCACGAATGCGACCACGAGGATCAGGATCACGATTGGGCGGGCCGGGTTGCCTTCGGGAAGCAGCATGCCGGCGACCCCAATCAGCAGGTGGCAGGTCGTGGTCAACGACAATCCGATGATAAACGTGGTGCGGCGGTTAAGCCGGTCCATGTTGCACAAGGCAATGATGCCGCCGATAACGGCCACGACGCCGAACGCGATGTTCGCGAGTACGGCCTGCTGCGCTGACATCCCGGACTCCTCCAGAATGCGCGTGCCGTAGTACATGACTGAGTTAATGCCGGTCAGTTGCTGGGTCACGGACAATCCGATGCCAACCAGGACGATCCGCCGCAGCCACTTGTTCGTCAGAACTGCCTTCAAGCCGATCTGGTGCTCCTCGACTTCCTTGACCGCTACGTGCTCGATCTCCCGTAGCTCAGCTTTCGCGCGCTCGGCCGGACGGACCGACTCCAGCACTGCCAAAGCTTCACCGTACCGACCCTTCTCGGTCAACCAGCGTGGGGATTCGGGCATGCGCAGCATGCCGATGAACAGTGCGATCGCCGGCACCGCGGAGACGGAGAACATGATTCGCCACACGCCGTCCACGATGCCGCCGAGCGAGGTGGCGATGATCGCATTCATGGCGAATGCGGACAGCTGACCAATCACGATCGCCAGCTCGTTCCGGCCCGTGATCGACCCACGGATCTCGAATGGGGCCAGCTCGGCCAGATACACCGGCACCACCGTCGAGGCCCCACCGACGGCTAGGCCGATCATGATCCGCCCGCATACCAAGACCGCGAACCCCGTAAGGGAGAAGGTTCCCGGCTCCGGAGGCGCGGGCGAGAAGACCACCAGCAGGGTGCCAACGAAGAACAGCACCGCCAGCATGATGATCGTTTTACGTCGGCCCCATCCATCCGAGATCCGGCCGCAGACCAGAGCTCCAACCGCCGCCGCGAAGATCAGCGAACTGATCACCACGCCCAACTGGATCAGGTTCAACCCCAGGTCCTGGGCCATCGGCCCCTCGGCCCCGTTGGTCACACCCGTGTCATACCCGAACAGCAGGCCGCCCAGGCAGGCCACGGTCGAGATCAATCCGAGCCGCTTCCGATGCGGTCCACCGGTCAACGGCGGAAGGGTGACCTGTCTGTCGACTGTAGATTTTTGAGACATTTTAACTCCTTTGTCGCTGCCTGGATGATGCCTTTGTGAATCGCGCATGGCGCCCTCAAACGATGGATTGGTCGTAATTCAAATGCGGCGGTTCCGCCGCGCAGGATGCTACGTGGTGCTGCGGCGGGTGCGGGTGGAGGGCGGCTCGAACGTTCGGGCGAACATGTGGGGACCTTCCGACGGAACGAACGGGTGGGTGGCCTGGTGGTTCAGCGGGAGCCGGCGCGGCGCTTGTTGTGGGTGTCGAAGACCACGGCCAGCAGCGGCACCCCGCCCTTGCCGAAGGCAACGGTGAACATGTCCACTTTGAGCCTATGACCGGGATGCTCCGAGTACCGCACACCGGACAACATGTTCACACCGTAGCATAAACACACGTAAAAGTGATCCAGATTACTTCTCGATCGAATCTGTTACGAAGAGCGGAGTGAGCAGGGGCCGGCCATTCAGCCGTCAAGCAAGGCCGGCCTAGCTCAATGATTGGCCGTGGGTAGTGACGATAGCGCCACCATGGAGGAGTCCGACGCCTCCCTGTCGATCAGCGGACCAGGCGAAGGCATCCTGGCCCCCGCCGCCAAACACCCCCCCCTGTCGCCGAGCCGGTGCGTCAAGTAAGCATGGAGGCCAACCGGCACCTCGGGCGCCCCACAGGCAAAAGCGTATTTCATGGGCTAGGGATCGGAGGCATCCGAAGTGTTCTGGGTCATAGTTTGACCTCGTACAGTGTTCGTGACATGCTTTGGACACATTGTCCATTAGGCGGCACTACTGCTCGAAGATAGGCGGACGCCGGTCACTCCCGGTCGCCAAGCGCACTTGGCATGCGCGGATGGAGTCGACTGCATCCGCGCCGGCCGGCCCATCATGTCCCCGGTCACGGATGCACTGGCCGTGGCCCGCCGTCGATACCTGCTACCGATCCGAAAACCAGCAGGGCACCTCGATCGAGGTGGACCCAGCATGAGCACGACGAAAGAAGAGACCATGACCCCTCAACTGATCGCCACCTGTTGGACCAGCGCCGGCGACGCCGCGCCAATGCGGGCCGATGAGACAAGCCCAGTGCCCCTGGCCAAGCGCATTGCCGCTGTCGCCCAGACCGGGTGGTCCGGCATCGGCCTGGTGCATGCCGACCTTGTTGCGGCTCGCGATACGATCGGCTACGCCGAACTATCGCGCATGATCCGCGACGCCGGCATCGGAATCGTCGAGGTCGAGTTCCTCAACGACTGGTGGACCACCGGTGAAGAGCGTGCTGCAGCTGATGGTATCCGTGCAGACCTGTTCGAGGCCGCAAAGGTGCTGGGAGCCCGGCATATGAAAGTCGGAGCGGGTATGACCGAACAGCCGCTGCCCCTATCGACAATCGCTGGCGCCTTCGCCGACCTCGCGGACGAGGCCGCCGAAGCGGGCATCCAGCTGGCTTTGGAGGCCACCCCGTTCTCCCACCTTCGTACCACGCAGGAAGCCGTGGAGGTCGTGGGACGTTCCAGCAGCCCATCCGCGGGCTTGTTGATCGACATCTGGCACACCGCCAAGACCGGCCTATCCCACGAGGAGCTGTGGAAGGTGGTACCGATGGAACGCGTTGCGGCGATCGAGGTCGACGACGGCTACCACAAAACCGTCGGGACCATCTTCGAGGACACCATCAACAACCGTGCATATTGCGGCGAGGGCGACTTCGATTCGCGGACGTTCGTCGAGCGCACTCTGGAAGCGGGATGGACGGGACCGTGGGGTGTCGAGATAATCTCGGCGGAGCACCGTTCCCTCCCCGTCCTCGATGGTCTGAAGAAAGCCCAGGACACCGCACTCGCCTGCTTCCCGGTGGCTGGCTAGAGAACCCACCGGAATTTGACCCCGGCGCACGCCACTGTTCCTTCGGTTATGACCAGCGACTCGAGGCCTTCGGCCCCGAGGGCATGCTGTCCGTCGGAAACGTCACGCCAACTTTCGTCAAGAAGTACAACTCGACGGGGCACGGAGCAGGCAGAGCCATACATGCCGTTCTTCCTCGAGCGTTACGCACAGGCTACAACGCCGACCTGCAAGCCTTCGCCAAATCCGCCGCCACCGGCCGGACGGTGGCGATCGCCGGGGTCGCCGCAGCCAGTGCGGGCTAAGGCTGCAGGAGACCCGTTCGAGATGCGTCCGTAGTCACGGACGACTCGCTTATCGAAGAGACTTGAGAGAAGAGAGAGACAAATGAACACTTTGACCCTGGGACTCGTCGGCGTCGGCCGGATCGGCCAGATGCATGCCCAAAACCTGCTGACGGTTCGCGACCAAGTGGCAGCTCGCGGCGTGCAGCTCGAAATCGTGATTGCGGATGCCGCGCCGGAGACGGCCCGCCAGGTTGCCGATCGGCTCGGTCTGCGCGCCACCGAGAGTGTCGACACACTGATCAGCGAAGGCATCGACGGCCTCATCATCGCGACCAACACCGCAACCCACCCCGACCTGATTCGTGTTGGCCTCGCCGCCGGACTGCCGGTGTTCTGTGAGAAGCCAGTATCCTCCGGCGTCGTCGGCGCGCTACCTCTACTGAAAGAAATCGAGGCAGTTTCCGGCGTCGTACAGATCGGCCATCAGCGCCGCTTCGACGTGGGCTATCAGGAGGCCAAACGCCGGTTCGACGCCGGCGATCTCGGATGGCTCCACGGCCTTCGGGCCGTGTCAGGGGACGCATTTCCACCCGCGGTGGAGTACCTCGCGACCTCCGGTGGGATCTTCCGCGATATGGCCGTGCACGATTTCGACGTGATCCGCTGGTTGACCGGCCAGGAGATCGTCGAGGTTTACGCACGGGGCACCAACAACGGCGATCCTGAAATCGGCGCTGTGGGTGACGTAGACACGGCGCAGGCCACGCTCACCCTCGCCGACGGCACCGTCGCCATGGCCACGGCCACCCGCTACAACGGGGCGGGGCACGATGTACGCCTAGACGTACAGGGATCCAAGGACACCGTGGTCGTTGGCCTCGACGACCGGTCGGCCCTGCGTTCCGCGGAACCCGACGTGGGGTTCCCGGCCGGGACCGCCCATCAGACGTTTGCCGAGCGGTTCGTCGACGCGTACGTGGCCGAGCTGGTCGCGTTTGTCGAACTAGTTCTAGGGGAGCGTGACAACCCGTGCACGCCGTTCGACGCCGTAGCCGCGTCCCTCGTGGCAGATGCAGCTCAATTGTCCCTCGTCCGTAGTGAGCCGGTAGCCGTCCCGGCGCTGCGCGATGTCCTCGACGGCACGGCCGATCCGGTCCCCGCCGTCGATCTGGTGCCGTTCCCCGCCTAGTACTACGGTCGCCTGTTCTGACCCGGAGGATCCGCGAGCAATGGATCCTCCGGGAGGACGAATCTGATCGGATAAGTGCCCATGGCTTAGCCCTTGGACGCTTTCATCGGTGTAGTCAAAGAACGCGCCGTGGCCTGACCGGTGGCCAGCTGCTGCTCTCGATGGTCCCGGTCCAATAGCTCGATTGCCATGGAGGCGCACATGCATTCCATGAGAGGGACCTTCCAACAACAAAGGGACACACGTACCTCGTCGAAGCTAGGTGGCGTCATGCTCCTGCTGTCGATGGAGACCTCGCCGACCTCGCGCATGAGGCGAACCGGGGTATCGATTCCACCCTGGGTCTTTTCATCTCCATGGCCGGTTTCCAGGAAGAAGTCGAAGCGCTTTACCGACTCTCACATCAGTCCAAGCTCGTCCTAATGAGCGGTGAGGACTTGGCGGTTATCTTCGACGGAAGGATCAGTCTGCCCGATGCCCTAAAAGCAAAGGCCCAATGGGCATCCGTCGACGGAGAACCATATCTATGGCTAGCCGCCCTTTAAGCGCGCCCAAGGAACGCTGGCATCAAGCCAATAGACGATTGACACCACTTGGCACTGTGGCCCTCCTTCTAATCGGAATTACCGCCAAGCCGCACGTCGAAGTAGCTGCTCGGTGTGCCAGCACGAGAGCAGCGAGCAATGGAAGTGCTTACCTCGATCTTAGAGATTGCGAGGGACGTGGCCCTGCCTGTCTGCATCGCACTGATCACGGCCCAGATATCGCTTCGTGCTGGCCGTCAACAGAGCTGGCCGTCAACAGATCAGGGCACAAGCGGTCGAGCGGATCGAGAGAACCGAGACGACGAACGGCAAAAACGTCGAGAAAGCTGTGTAGAAGACGCTGCGCGCGCCCCGGACCCAGGACACGCAGTAGAGGCATGCTCGACATCCCGCAGGCGTCTGCTTGGTCGGCATATCGGTCACCTCACCCATGAAGATGCTGAGCGCCTGATCCTAGAGGGTCACGCGGAGAAACTCGAACACTTGGCGTTGCATCAACTGGACGCAGTGGTGCCCTGAAGATCTCCCCATGGTCCCTGATACTCCATTATTCCTTACTTCTCTGCGTACGTTCCGTCAGCTTCCGGGATGAGACGCTCCTGGCCGGCCACTGCCAGAGCCGAGCCCTGACCCGAGTTACGCGTGCCCTGTGGTTCCGCGACGAACATGGCAGAACTGCCAGGCGAGAAGAGGCAAGCGGCTTCGGATCGAATGGATCTTATTGAAGAGACGCCCAAGTTCGTGGTTGACGAGCAGTTGGCATTAACGCAGGCGCACGCCATACGAAACCATCGCTCACGGATTATGAGCCTGCGGGTCCTGAGGTATCAGGCCGTGGGACCGGCTGCTACAGGCCGACCGGGATGTTGTATAGGGTAATATTTTCGAAGCCTCGATCGGCGGCTCATTGGACAAGGCCCCGTGGTCGTGCATCAGGATCCTGCAGCATCGGTTGAGATCCTGCCGCAGCAGCGCGTCGATTCTGCCGGTCCGCAGCAGCGTAAGATTATCGTCGTTCAGGTCATGTCCAATAAACACGGTTGGCTGGCGCCCTGCAGCGTCGAAGGCCAAGATTCCCGAATTGCCACCTCCGATGGAGTAGACGCCAGCCAAGCACTGATCCTCGTTCAGCTCCCCCATCATGATCTCCCGCGGGTTCTCATTCAATCCGTGCGAACCGTCCAGGTAGTGCACGGGCGCTCCGGTTCCATACGGCGTAGCGCCGCCCGGAATCACATCTCCCGTTCCTCTTCACCGCGGAAGGAATCGCTGCCCCCGATCGCTGCGATGTCGCCCGGCTGTCCTCGCAACCACTAGGAAAGGAGATATGCTGCGGTGACACCGGAACGATTGTCGATGCCTACGTAGGCTAACCGCCGGCTTACCGGCAGGTCAGAGGCTAGGGTGATCACAGGAATGCCAACCGCTTGTAATCGATCGACGGCCGCAACCGCCTCTTGTACGTCCGGTGCCATAAGCACCACACCGTGGCTGCCTTTGGCCGCGATTCGATCCATCCGGGTAACACATTCCTCCTGTGACCAGCGTTCATACAGATGGAAACGTGTTCGGAAAACCCCTGGCAGGAGGAAGGGTAGCTCGTCTTCTAGCGCCCTGCGAACCGTCGTATGGAACCAGGCCGGCGCAGCTGCCACGACGTCAATCATGAAACGTCGTCCCACCAGCTCCATTTAGTGTCGCTGCGCTTCCAAGTCCTGAATTGCCTGCTGCACTTGCCCGGCAGTCCCGGACTGCACTCCCGGTCGACCGTGTAGTACCCGGTCAACCGTTGCATCACTGACACCCGCCTGACGTGCAATCTCACGCACTGTGAACGGATGTGCCATGCTTCTCGCCGACTTCACCCTGACAGGTAGTTTTCACCTTTGCCGCCTGCTTCGACTGGTGGAGGAAGAACGGTTACCAAATCTGTTCGACCTTAACGGTTTTTCCAATCTGAGCAGACTCGACGGCGGCATCGGCCAACACCAACGCAGCTAGCCCATCCGCGAATCCAGGACTCGGCGCGGTCCCGCTCCGGATTGCCCGAGCAAAAGCTTGCAACTCCAAGCGATATGCCTCGGCATATCGTTCCAGGAAGAAATTCATGATGGGGTCTTGTAGCTCTGTACCGCTGGCGTCGTGCTTGCGCACAGCAGTTGGAGTCAAGTTGCGCGCTTCGAGCATGCCTTCAGGGCCGAAAGCCTCCAGACGCTGATCGTATCCGTAGGAACAATGGCGCGAATTGGTGATCGATATGAGCTCGCCGCCGCGTCCACGCAGTGTCACGACCACGGAATCGTAGTCGCCAAGCTCTCGAATTTCATCACTGAACTGGTTGGCGCCAACAGCCGTAACCTCGACGATATCCGGCACGAAGAAACGTGCCATATCGAGATCGTGAATGGTCATATCCCGGAAAATTCCTCCGGAAGTCTCGAGGTAGCCGCGTGGGGCCGGCGCCGGATCCCGGCTGATAATGGTCAGCTGTTCCAGAGGCCCGATCTCGCCAGCTGCCACACGCGCGTTGACCGCCGCGAAACCCGGGTCGAATCTGCGGTTGAATCCGAGCATGATGGGGGCTGTGGCGTTCTTGACTCGATCACGGCAGGCCAGGACTGTGTCTAGGTCCAGGTCAATGGGTTTCTCGCAGAGGACTGCTAGGCCCCGCTCCGCAGCACGGGTCATGAGGTCCACGTGAGTGTTGGTGGGTGAGCCGATGATGACCCCGTCAAGATCCTGTGCGGCGAAAACCTCTTCGGGGTCCTGGACTGCGCGGGCTCCTGTTTGGGAAGCCAAGGCACGGGCTGCATCGATAAACGGATCGGCAATCAGTACCAATTCGATATCGGGATCTGCCGCGAGGTTGCGGGCATGGACCTGTCCGATGCGGCCTGAGCCGAACAGCGCAAGGCGGAGAGGACGAGATGAACTCATGATTGTGTATTCCTTCGGTTATGGCGCTTAGGAGGAGAGGTTGGGGAAGCTGGCAACAGCGGTGTTGAAGGCGTGTTGCAGGCCTTCATATACCGGGGTGTTGCGGTGGGTTTCGGAGATAATTTCCACGCCCCAGGGGCCGCGATAGCCTGCTTTAAGGGCATGTCGCACGAAACCAGCGGTGTCGAACTCGCCCTCGCCACAATAGGTCCGCCGATTGATGGTGTCCTCGAAGATCGTGCCCAGGGTGTCGTAGTAGCCGTCGTCAATCTCTACGGCAGCTACCCGGTCCATCGGGACGATGGACCATAGTTCCTCATGCGACAGTCCGGTCTTCGCGGTGTGCCAGATGTCGATCATCAGTCCGGCCGATGGGCTATCGGTTGCCGTGACTACCTTGATTGCGTCCGGTGTGGTGCGCAGGTTTGAGAAAGGGGTGGCTTCCAGAGCAAGTTGGATGCCCAGGGAGGATGCATCGTCTGCCAGCTCGCCGAAGGCATCGGTGAGCACGGAGATGGGGAGCGGCACGTCGGCGTTGCCGGCGCCGATCTTTATGTGGCGGGCCCCCAGCGCGGTGGCCGCTTCGAACAGATCTGCACGGATCGTGTCGGAGGATTCACGGGCGCTACCTGTGGCCCACCAGTCGTTGAGAAACTCAATTTCGGTGATTGACAACCCTGCCTCGCTGATCTGTCGGGCCAGTTCCGGGTAACCGATAGTTTCCCGGGCCAGTATCAAATCGGCATGAACCAAACCAATGCCCGCCCACCCGGTTGCGGCGATAGCCGCAATGCGGTCGCTGAGGGCAATTGGACTCGACTCACTGGGGCGTAGTGGAGCAGCGTCTCCCGCGCTGGTCCAGCAGGTGGCGATCAGCGCGGGAGCGCTGGTGGGGGAATGCGTGTTCATCATGCTCCTAGCTGACGGGGACCTGGGCGGCCAGTGAAACTTCGGCGCCTTGGGCGTTGTTGGATCGGTAGCTGGCTTCAACGATTTGAGCGACGCTTAGTGCGTCGGCGACCGGAGCTACGATTGGCGCTCCGGTTCGCATCGAATTCACCCAGCCTCGCATCTCGGTATGGAAATTCGAGATGTTCCCCAACTCCGGGAGTTCAGAGAACTTATTGGCTTCGGTGCGGGCAAATGGTGGTGTGAAATGGGATTCGGTCCATTCATTCCAACCGGGCAAGTAGCCGTCCCGGGCCTGATCAACGTGTACGCGCAACGTTTGCGGCAGAACACCAATTTCGAGCATTCCGCGTGTGCCGTAAACGAAGATCCGCGAGCTTTCGAACCATTCCAGGCTGTCATGCCCGTCAAAGCTGAACGTGACGGATAGATCCGGGTAATTCAATAGCACCGACGCCGAGTCTTCGCGGCTCTTCCCGTCGGACAATCTGGGGGACTTATGAACGCGAGCGTTGACTGACTGCGGAGCGCCGAACATGTGTACCAGCGAATCGAGCATATGGCACCCAAGAATCCACAGCACTCCCCCCATGTCAGCCGGCTGGTTCAAGTGGTCAGTCAGATGTTCACCGACCATTGCCGCTCCCCGGGCCGACACAGTGACGACCTCTCCTATGGTGCCTCCAGCGATGAGCTCGCGTGCCCGCTCGATACTTGGGGCAAGACGCACGTTGTATCCGACCTGGACAACCTGGTCCTGAGCAGCCGCACGTTCTGCCTCGGCCAGTTCAAGAAGGTCCTCCACGGTCCCGCCCCCGGGCTTCTCCACGACCACCGATTTTCCAGCGGCAAGTGCGCGGAGGGCATGAGGAATCATGTCCTTGCTCTTGGAATGAACCATAATTGCGTTGATTCGATCATCGCCCAGCACGTCCTCGATGCTGCGGGCTTCAACATCGTACTTTTCGGTGAAGTATGTCAGCCGGGGATCGGTGTCGGCCGCGGCGACGACTTCAACGTTTTCGATCGCCCGCAGGGCCCGAACCCGTGCTGATGCGTGGGGGTGTGTGATACCCAGCAGTCCGACAACGATGGGCTTCATGAGGTGTCTCCTGTTTGTTTGGTCAAAGGGTTCCCATGGAACCGGCGTCCGGGACCGAGGGGGAAAGATGAGGGGGAGGAATTTGATTCTTCATTCCCAAAGTGCCACTGGATGGACAACTTGTCCAAAGTATTTCATCTCACACCTCGCCGGTCAAGTACGCCGGGTCACATCACGCATCCGCAGGCGCGCCGGTAGCCGGGGCCGTTCAAGACATGGAAGGGGCACCGAGGTAGGTTGACAGCTCCCGGGCCCCCTCGCTGGCCAAGGCGATTGCACCGGCAGACTCAGGTGTTGCGGTAAGAATCCCGTCGCGTAACCCGCTGACCGACAGGGAAGCGACCACATGACCTCGGTGATCAAAGATCGGTGCCCCGACCGCGGCGATGCCGGGGGTCAGCTCATCGTCGCTCAGGGCATAGCCCCTCTCCCGGATAGCTGTCAGTTCACTGAAGAACTTGGAACGTGAGCGCACATCGAATCGGGAGTCGGCACTCTGGGCTAGCATCCCTGCATAATCCTCCCAAGCCTGCTGGTCTTCGAAGGCCAGGAGCGCCCGCGGAGCGGCTCCAACGTGCAGTGGCAACGAACTTCCCAATGCCAGCCGACGGCTGTTTACCCTCTTGCCGTCGATCCGCTCAATGCATACAGCCCGGGTGTTGCGCCGAATACACAAGAAAGCCGTTTCGCCGGTGGCGTCGTGGATACTGCGCAGCACGGGCAGTGCTGCGCGGCGCAGGTCCAGGGAGTTGAGCATCTTTCCCGAGAGCGAAAGCATCTTGCTACCCACCCGGTACGATCCGCGGTGGCCCAACTGCTCGACCCAGCCGGCTTCGATGAGGGTGGCGAGCATGCGGTAAACGGAGCTGACCGGCTCGCCGAGCAGTTCGGTCAGCCTGGAGGATGTGGAGACCCGCTCACTGGCCAATGCGCGCATGAGGGCATTGGCCTTGGTGAGTACCGACCCCTGGGAATCCGGGGCCTCAAATTGACTGCCCGTCGGTTCGGGCTGGAACGAGGCCATGACCTCGGTGAGGGCTTGAGCTGCGGCGGACAGGACCGCCTTTGCTTCTGCTTGCTGGCCCATGACGTGTTCCACCAGGCCAGCGGCGGTTAGGGCCCCGAAGATGCTTCCATCGGGATTGAAGACCGGGAAGCCGAGGGCTGCAATGCCGTTGACCACCTCATTGGCCTCCAGCCGCCACCCGTCTCGTCGAGTAGCCTCCACCAGTCGCGCCAGAGTTTGAGCGTCGGTAGGGGTCTGGGCAGAGAGCTGTGCGTAGGGTTCGGAAGCAAGTACCTGCTGGAGCACTTCCCCGGGCTGCCAGGCGAGCAGCACGTGCGACGCCGCTCCGGCGTGCAGTGGAAGGATGCGCCCGGAGGACAGTTCGTAAAGATCTACATCCGTGGCATCAACCTGGTCCAGGCACACGGCCGTACCGTTGCGGGGGATCCAGAAGGCGGCGGTCAGTCCGAGTTGGGCCTGCACGTCGTCAAGCACCTTCTTCAGTGCGTGCCGATCGACCAAAGCGTCACCGGCGGCCTCACCCAAGCGCAGGATTCCGGTGCCCATTTCCACCAGTCCCTCCGGAGTGCGCCGCACAATCTCGGCCTGTTCCAATGTGGAGATAATCCGGTAGATGGAGGGGCGGGGTTCGTTCATAACCTTGGCCAAGTCTGCCGGGGTTGAGCGGCCCAAAATGGATAAATCGTCGACCAACTGGCTCGCCTTCATGACCAGCTGGATCGGGTTTACCGTCTTCATCTGAATGCTCCTCGAATGAGGGCCGTTAAGGCCTGTGTTTGGCCTGGGCCGTATGGGTCCGGATAGGTTCAACGCTGGCCGGTGTGGGGCAGATTGCGAGCGTCGCAAAGGTTTTTAATCCCATCATTCCACTCGCAGTGATCCAAATCATGTGGTACTGTCTGAACACGTTGTCCATCCTATGGCACAAGCGGACACTTGGCCAACATCTCAATGACAGCGATCCACATTACTTCGCTTTTCCCTCAGGGAGGGGACATCATGCAGAGAAAAACCCTATTGGTCTCGGCGGCACTCGCCGCGGCATTGCTGGCTACCGGTTGTGGCGGAGATGGTGCCGGGGGCGGCGTTCAGGGGGGCGGTACACAGGAGCCGGCAGATACGCGTATTGGCGTCTCCCTCACCAGCCAGGACGAAGAACGCTGGCTCACAGATGGGAAGGCAATTCAGCAGGGCCTCGAGGAACTGGGCTACCAGGTGGATCTGCAGTACGCCAACAACGACATTCCCACCCAGCAGCAGCAGGTTGATCAAATGATCACCAGCGGTGCGGACCTGCTGATTTTGGCTCCCCTGGATGGCACGGCCCTCGCCCCGCAGATCCAAGCGGCAGTCGGTGCCGATGTGCCGATCATTTCCTACGACCGGCTGATTCGTAATAGCCCTGATGTAGACCTGTATGTCACGTTCGACAACTACAAGGTCGGATCTGAGCAGGCCACGGCCTTGTTGACCGGTCTGGGCGTGCTTGACGAACAGGGGCAGCGCACCTCGGAAAAGGGCCCCTTCAACGTTGAATTATTCGGCGGTTCGCTCGATGACAACAACGCCACCTTTGTCTACGGAGGGGCCATGGAAGTCCTGCAACCGTTTATTGACGATGGCACCATCGTGATTGCCTCCAAGCAGACAGAGCTGTCGCAGATCGCCACGAAGGACTGGTCGCAGCAGGAAGCCCAGGCACGCATGGATAACCTGATCACCTCCACCTACACGGGCAGCCGCAGCGTAGATGCGGTACTGACCCCGAACGATGCCGTGGCTCGTGGAGTCATCACTTCGTTGCGTAACGCCGGCTACGGACCCACCCTGTCGTCCAAGGGCAAGCCGATGCCGGTGGCCACCGGACAGGACGCGGAAATTGCCTCGGTTAAGCTCATCGAGGACCAGGTGCAATACGCCACGGTTTTCAAAAACACCAAGCTGCTGGCCGCCCAGACCGTGGACTCTGCCGTGAAGCTGCTCAACGGCGAGGAACCCGAAGTCAACGACTCCGAATCCTACGATAACGGCGCCATGGTGGTGCCTTCCTTCCTGATGCCCATCGAGGTAGTCAAGGAAAAGAACATCGGCGATGTCTTGGTGGAGTCCGGCTACTACACCGCCGAGCAGGTTAAAGCCGGGCAGCTGTAGCTGCCCGGTAACGGAATTAATGAAGCTGGAAGGAATGGGCGCCATGGACGACTACATCCTTGAAATGCGTTCAATTGAAAAGAGCTTTCCCGGGGTTAAAGCACTCTCGGGGGTAACCCTGTCCGCCCGGCGCGGTGAAGTACACGCGATCTGCGGTGAGAACGGTGCGGGAAAGTCCACCTTGATGAAGGTACTCTCGGGTGTATATCCCCATGGCAGCTACGGCGGCCAGATCATCTTTGAGGGAACCGAGTGCCAATTCTCATCTATTCGTGATTCGGAACGGGCCGGAATTGTCATCATTCACCAGGAACTGGCGCTGGTGCCGCACTTATCGATCGCGGAGAACATTTTCCTTGGAAATGAGCGGCGCGGGTCTGGCGGTCTGATTGACTGGCATCGCGCCCATGCCGAAGCGAGTGAGCTGCTGGACAGGGTTGGCCTTCGCGAGAAGTCCACGACACCTGTGGGGCAGTTGGGCGTGGGCAAGCAGCAGCTTGTCGAGATCGCCAAGGCGTTGTCAAAGGACGTGAAGTTACTGATCCTGGATGAGCCCACAGCCGCCTTGAACGATACGGACTCAGCACACTTGCTGGGTTTGGTGCGTCAGCTGCAGGATCAAGGGATCACCTCGATCATCATTTCCCACAAGCTCAACGAAATCGAGGCATCGGCGAACACCACCACGGTGATCCGGGACGGGCAGACGGTGGAGTCCATGGACATGGCCGATGACTCCGCCAGCATTGACCGCATCATCCGTTCAATGGTTGGCCGCGATCTGGAATCGTTCTATCCCGATCGGGTCTCGAACCCAGGCGAGGTTGTTCTGGAAGTCCAGGACTGGACGGTGCGCCACCCGGTGCAGGATCGGCTCGTGGTCGAAGGGGCTTCCTTCACGGTGCGGGCCGGTGAAGTCGTGGGGATCGCCGGATTGATGGGAGCCGGGCGCACGGAGCTGGCCATGAGCTTGTTTGGGAAATCCTATGGCCGGTTCATTTCGGGACGTGCCTTGATGCGTGGTCGGGAAATCAAGCCCCGCAGTGTCGCCGAGGCGATCGATTACGGAATGGCCTATGTCAGTGAGGATCGTAAGCAGTACGGCTTGAACCTGCTGGACACTATTGCCCGGAATATTTCCGGCGCTGCTTTACCCAAGCTGGCGCGGTTCGGTTGGGTTAACCAACACAGGGAGAACAGGCTGGCCGAACAGGCTATGGAGAAGATGCGGATCAAGGCACCGAGTGTGCAGTCCGTGGTTGGTCAGCTCTCGGGTGGAAACCAGCAAAAAGTGGTGCTTTCCAAGTGGCTGTTGACCGGACCCGAATTGTTGATTATTGACGAGCCGACACGCGGCATTGATGTTGGTGCCAAATACGAGATTTACCAATTGATCAACGAATTTGTTGCGGCGGGCAAGGCAGTAGTGGTGATCTCCTCGGACCTCCTGGAGATCCTGGGCACCTGCGACCGGATCTACACCCTGTCCCAGGGGCGGATCACCGGTGAAGTTCCGGTCGGCCAGGCGACCGAGGAAAACCTGATGACATTGATGACCAAAGAGAAGGAAACAGTGCGATGACTACAATGGCCCAACGCACCGACAAACCGTTACAAGACCCCGGCGGCTCGGGCTCCTCAACGCTGACCGAGCTGCGGCTGGCATTGACCCGAAATCTGCGCACCAGCGGGATCTACATGGCTCTGGTGGCCTTGGTAGTGCTGTTCGCTGTGTTCACCGGCGGGGCGTCGCTCTCCCCGGGAAATATCACGAACATTGTGCTGCAGTACTCCTACATTTTGATCCTCGCCATAGGCATGGTCATTGTGATCATCGCCGGCCATATCGATCTATCGGTCGGTTCGGTGGTGGCGCTGACCAGCGCTATTTCGGCGATCACGGTGATCAAATACGGGATGCCCTGGTGGGTTGGCGTTCTCGCTGCCCTGGCGGCAGGGCTGGCTATCGGCGCATGGCACGGCTTCTGGGTCGCCTATGTCGGAATCCCTGCATTCATCGTGACGCTGGCCGGCATGTTGCTCTTCCGCGGTATGACCCTCTGGGTGCTGGACAATATTTCGCTCTCTCCCTTCCCTTCCGAGTACGGAGTCATTGCTTCCGGATTCGTCAACGGGCTACTGGGCGGGTACGGGTATGACACATTCACCTTGCTCGTGTTTGCAATCGGAGTCATCGGTTTCGCGGTAAACGAATACCGTACGCGCAAGACACGCCGGTCCTACCGGCAACCGGTCCCCCCGCTGTGGCTCTTCGCCGCGAAAATCGCGGCCGTCGGTGTGGTCGTCATGGCCCTTGCCTGGCAGCTGGCCACCGCCCGCGGTTTGCCGGTGGTACTGATCATGCTGGCGATCCTCATCATGGCTTACTCGCTGATCATGCAGCACACCGTGTTCGGCCGACAGATCTACGCGATCGGCGGGAACCTCTCCGCGGCGGCGTTGTCGGGCGTGAAGGTCAAGGCAGTGAATTTCTGGATCTTTGTGAATATGGGTCTGCTCTCAGCCGTAGCCGGCATCGTGTTTTCTTCGCGCACCAATGGGGCCCAGCCTGGCGCTGGAAACATGTTCGAGCTGGATGCGATCGCTGCGGCGTTTATCGGTGGTGCAGCAGTCACCGGCGGCGTGGGCAGGGTTGTCGGGGCGATGGCCGGTGGCTTGATCATGGCGGTGATGAGCAATGGCATGCAATTGATGGGTATCGACCAGTCGGTGCAGTCCGTGGTCAAGGGTCTGGTACTGCTGCTCGCCGTGGCCTTCGACATCTGGAACAAGCGCCGCGCCGGCGCGCAATAAGCACCCGAAAAGCAAGCAAAGAACGTAACCACATGCGAAGGAGTTTGACGATGACGGCAAAGACGATGCACACACAGAAAACCAAGGACCGCGGATTCACCTACCAGACGTTGCCCATGCGGGTGCGGTTCGGAATCGGTTCGCTGGCCGATCTTCCGGCCGAACTCGACGCGATCGGGCTCAAGCGCGTGCTGGTGCTCTGCTCGCCGGAGCAGGAAGCAACCGGGCGGGAGGTCGCCCAGGCCCTGGGCTCCCGGGCCGTAGGTGTCTTGCCCGAAGCTGTGATGCATGTGCCCGCCGAAGCGGCACAAAAGGCCAGCGATGAAGCCAAGCGGGTCGGTGCCGATGGTTGCGTGGCAGTGGGCGGAGGATCGGCGATCGGTTTGGGCAAGGCGATCGCGTTGAACCACTCGCTGCCGATCATCGCGGTTCCAACAACCTATGCGGGTTCGGAAATGACCCCGGTGTGGGGGCTCACCACTGATGGCCGGAAGGAGACCGGCCGGGACGCCCGGGTGCTGCCGCGAAGTGTTGTCTATGACCCCACCTTATCTGCCACCTTGCCGGTTGGAATGTCCGTCACCAGCGGCATCAACGCCATCGCGCATGCGGTCGAAGCACTGTACGCCCCGGATGCCACACCCATTATCTCTCTGATGGCTGAGGAAGGGGTCCGTTCCCTGAGCGGTGCTCTGCCGAAAATTGTCAAAGATTCCGCCGATCTGGATGCCCGTAGTGACGCACTGTACGGGTCCTGGTTGTGTGGGGCGTGCCTCGGGGCCACGACGATGTCGCTGCACCACAAGCTGTGCCACGCCCTGGGCGGCACGTTGAACCTTCCCCACGCCCAGACCCACACCGTGGTTCTTCCCTACGCACTGGCTTTCAACCAGCCCGCCGCTCCGGCTGCCAAGGCTGCACTGTCCCGAGCCTTGGGCGGGGTAGAAGATCCGGCGTTGGCCCTGTGGAACCTGACTGGAGAACTAGGCGCCCCACGTACCCTCGCTGAATTGGGCATGAAGGAATCCGATGTGGAACGCATCGTCGAAGAGGTCACCGGCTACTCCTACGGAAACCCGCGTCCCATTGATGCAGCGACCGTACGCGCTCTGCTGACTGACGCATTGCACGGCCGCGCTCCCCGCGAGAATCCGGGACAAGAGGAGGACTGAAATGTCATTGACCACAGCCGAAGCCACCGGGTTGCGGGTGGCGCCGCTGGTGCTGGGGACAAATGTTTTCGGTTGGACCGCCGACGAGGCCCAATCACACCAGATCCTGGATGCCTTCACCGCCGCGGGCGGTAACTTCATCGACACTGCTGATTCATATTCTTTCTGGGTTGAGGGCAATACAGGCGGTGAATCCGAAACGATCATTGGTACGTGGCTGGCCAAACGGACCGTACGCGAAGAGGTTCTGATCGCTTCGAAAGTCAGCTACCATCCGGAGCTGTTCGGGCTGGCCCCGGCTACGATCCGCCAAGGAATCGACGGTACGCTCCGGCGCCTGGGACTGGAGTATGTGGACGTCTACTATGCCCACTTCGATGACCCTGAAACCCCGTTGGAACAGACCATTGCGACATTCTCCGAACTGGTAGATGAAGGCAAGATCCGCGCGATCGGGGTCTCGAACTACAGCGCCGAGCGGTTGACCGAATGGATGGAAATCACCAAGTCGGGCGGATACCACATCCCAGTAGCGTTGGAGCCCCAGTACAACTTGATGGAGCGCGGCATAGAGGAGCGTCTGCTTCCGCTGGCCAGGGAGCACCGCCTTGAGGTATTCCCTTATTACTCGCTGGCTCACGGATTCCTGACCGGGAAATACCGTCCCGGTGTTTCGGTGGACAGTGCCCGGGCCGACGATGCCACACGTTATCTCGATGGGCGCGGCAAACGGGTGCTTGAAGCGTTGGGGGCAATCGCCGCCGACCGCCGCCTGCCCTACGCGCCGATTGCGCTGGCGTGGCTACGGTCCCAGCCAGGCATTACCGCACCGATTGCCAGCGGGCGTACCGTCGAACAGCTTGAACCGCTGCTGGAAACCATCGATCTGGTGCTCAACGACGACGAACTATCACTACTGACCGCTGCCTCGCAGAACCTAGGAATGGAATCATGAATAGTCAGCAGGAGAACACAGCCGTTTCCGAAGCGCAGCAGGCTGTGGAGGAAAGGCTGATTGCCAACGTACTGGCCTCGTTCGAGGGATGCACCGATGAACGCTTGAAGCAGATCATGCAAGCCCTGGTGTGTCACCTGCATGCATTCATTCGAGACGTGCGTCTGAGCGAGGCGGAATGGAACCAGGCCATCGGATTTTTGACCGAGGTCGGACACATCACCGATGACAAGCGACAGGAATTCATCCTGCTCTCGGACGTGCTCGGCGCGTCCATGCAGACCATCAATGTGAACAACGAGGCGCGCGGCGATGCTACCGAGGCAACCGTGTTCGGCCCGTTCTTTGTCGATGATGCCCCGCTGATTGAAAATGGCGGGGATATCGCCGGGGGCGCTGCGGGGGAGCCCTGCTGGGTAGAGGGAACAGTACGTGATCTCGATGGCAACCCCATCCCGGGTGCACGGATCGAGGTATGGGAGGCGGATGACGAGGGCTTCTACGATGTCCAGCACGCCGACGGACGCGTCTATGGGCGGGCACATCTCTTCAGCGACGACAAAGGCAACTACCGGTTCTGGGGATTAACCCCCACACCGTACCCGATCCCACATGATGGACCAGTGGGCCGGATGCTGCAGGCAACAGGACGCTCACCGATGCGAGCCAGCCACTTACACTTCATGGCCACGGCTCCTCAGATGCGCACCCTCGTCACGCACATCTTCGTGAACGGTGACGAGCTGTTAAAATATGACACGGTATTCGGGGTAAAGCAGTCTTTGGTCAAAGAATTTATCCAGCAGCCTGCTGGCGCTCCGACACCGGATAGCCGTGAGCTAGGCGAGACCACCTGGGCAAAAGTTCACTTTGATATTGTCCTTGCGCCTGCAGGTTCCTAAACAAAACGCTGTCGTCCTGTCCTGCCCACGCATCTTCACGCGTGGGCAGGACAGGAAGACAGCGGGCAGGGACTGAAGTCTGCCGACCCGGGAACGGGAGTGCGTGAGGGATGTTGGGGGAAGGACCCCTGGTCCTTGGAAGCACGCCCGCTTCACCGATCTGCCCCACCCGCAGGGCCGGCGTGCTAGACAGTAAGGATGATGTGGCTCTTCACCCTGCTGGGCGTCGTTCTGATTGTTGCCGGGCTGAACGACATATTCCATACCCTGCTCCGGCCGACCGGACGCGGCCATTTGAGCCACTTCGTGGTCAACGGAATGTGGAAGGCCTTCAGGGGCAAGGGAGGCTTCCGGAAGTACGCCGGCCCCTTGGCCATCGTCTGCGTGATCCTCACGTGGACGGCGCTGCAGGCCGTCGGATGGGCGCTGATCTACTACCCGCATTTTCCGGACGGGTTCTCCTATTCCGCCGGACTGGATGAAACCAGGTACTCCAACGCCGCGGAGGCGCTCTACGTCTCGGTCATGACGCTGTCCACGCTGGGGTACGGCGACGTCGTTCCTATCGACAACTGGATTCGCTGGGCCTCTACCTTTCAGGCAGTCACGGGATTCGGCCTGCTCACCGCAGCGGTTTCGTGGTTCATGCAGATCTATCCTGCCCTTTCACGCCGCCGTACGCTGGCGCTAAAGCTGTCCTCGATGAGCAAGAGCGGGTACGTGGACAAACTATGCCAATTGGAACCTTCAGTGGCCTGCAGTGCGCTGGAATCGGTATCGGACAGCATTTCCCACGCCCGCATCGACCTCAGCCAGACCACGGAGACGTACTACTTTCGGGACATGTCCCCTGACGTCTCGCTGGCCGTTTCCCTCTCCTACGCACTGGACCTTTCCGCGGCCGGACAGCGGTCTCCCAGTAAGGATGTCAACCTCACCGCCGAAGTCCTGGAAACCTCGCTGACGGAACTGGCCGGTTATCTGCGGGACGAGTTTGCGCTCGAAGGCACCACCACCCGGGATGTCTTCCGTGCGTTCGAGGCGGACCACGGCCACCGGGACTGATACCCAGTCCTCTGGACCTTCCCGGCCGAACGCGGACCGGTCCTAACGCCCGCCACCTCCTGCCAGCTGCTCGTCGAGAAACGCCAGCACCTCCGCGGAAGCCGGATCGATGAGGTGCCCGCCTTCCACCACTTCGTGCCGCGACCCGGGAATCAGGTCGGCCAGCACGTTGTCGACTGCGCGGAAGACCGGCGGCGACCCAGCACCGGAAACAATCAGCACTGGCTTTCGCACGCGGACGAGCTGCTCCTGGTCCGGCCGGGAGGATCCGCCTTTGAGCTCGGCCAGGATGGCGGGCGCGTTATCGAGCACCATGCGCCGCCAGGTTTCGGGTAACTGCGCCCAGCCCCCGTCGCCGAGGATTTCCCGGTAGAAACAGTCCGCTCCGGCTTCCGGTCCCCCGACCGCGGCAGCCGCGGCGACGTTCGCCTCCAGGGCGCCTTCCCAGGCATGTGCTTCCGCCGTCATCGTCACGATCGCCGGTTCCAGCAGGACCAGGGCCCGGACCAGTCCGGGATAGCGCTGTACGAGGTCAACGGCGATCTCGCCGCCGTAACTGCGTCCAATAACGACGGCGGGGGTCGCCTTGAGTGCCTGCAGCAGCGCCGCGGCGTCCTCGGTATGCTCCCCCACCGAGGTCATCGAGTACGGTTCCGGCCGCTCGCTGCGGGTGCAGCCGCGCCGGTCGTAGATGATCGACCGCCCACGCTTGGCAAGCTGCGCCGTCGCCTCGCCCCAGACCTTCGCCGAGCTGCCGGTTCCGTGGATGCAGAGGATGGGAACGCCGTCGCCGTGTTCCTCGTAGTAGAGGGACACGCCGTTGACACGGATCTCGCTCATAGTCTCCACGCTACGCGCCAATGAAATGACCGTCCATCTGCTGACTTCAGGTGCAGGAGATCCGGTCCTGCAAGGTCGGCAAGACAGGCTTCTGGGTAACGGCCCAGTAACAGGTGGTTTATAGCTTTGGGCCAAGCAGCGGTCTGCTGCGGATGCCGCGTCCGGCGTCCCGGTAGGTGCTGGGCAAGGATGGGACATGAATACGTCAGGAACCCGCGATAACTTATTCCGCGAGATTGACAAACGGCGCCGTGACATCAAGACGTACCTGCGGCGTGCCCGTCCCCGCCGGACCAGATTAACCATAACCAGCGTTGTTGGAAGCGCCGTGGTTGCTGCCCTGACCGCTGGTCCGGGCTTTGGCCAGGAAGGCTTCACCGCGGCGGTGGCCCGGCTGTTCTCACTTCCGGACCCCTCCGTCGTCTGGCAAGTCATCTGCGTTCTGGCTGCGCTGCTTTCGGTAGCATCCGCAGTGGCCACCGGTCTGGCCAATTCCAATAACGTGGCCGCGCAAATAACGGCTGCAGAAGCCTGCAACATCGAGTTGGAAGGGCTGCAGACTGCCTTAAGATTCGGTCACCTTCCGTTGGAGGATGCTGTGCGGATGTACCAGGAGTACATTTCGAAGGCGGCGTTCATCGACTGATTTCAGACATGGACGCAAACCGCTCTTCGGCAAAGTGGCTGACCAGCCCGTTGAGTTTGCCCAGCCACCAGTTCAAAGCCTCCGCCAAGTAGCTGCAGTAGTTCCGCTGCGCCGTCCGCAGGTCTGCTGCAACCCGGTCGCGCAGTTCGACCGCCAGGGCCAGCATTCGGCTCTCCGAACCCGTCTCCCCCTGTGCCCGTTCCAGTTCAGTGCGGTAACCCGTGGCCAAGGCATCCAGCGTGCAGGCTTCCGAAACCTGCCAGTACCAGGGCAGGTAAACAGAGGTCTCGTCCGGGTTCTCGGCCTGCGCTGCCTCGAGATGCCCGAATCCGTCGCAGAACCGTACCTTTTCCGCATACTTATCGTGGAGCAACGCCGGTGAAGGATCGCAGCTCCGGTCAGCGCACAACGTTGCCGCCCAGAGGAATATATCCACACGTACTGCATTCCCGCTGGCCGAGTCCGCGTTTACCTTGCGACCAGTGGCCGTATCTGTGCCGAGCATGTCCTGTTCCTCTCCCAACCTTTGTTCAGGTTCGGAATCAGAATGCGCCCAGCAGGGGCAACTCAGCGTCCTCCGGGTGATGCAAAAGTGGCATACCACCAGCGGTGTAGGCCGTGAGGGCCAGTCAGGCAGCAGGCAGCCTGGACGGAATGGTCTTACAGCTTGTCCTCCGACTTCACGAGACCGCACTTATAGGCGGCGGCAACTGCCTGGGCACGGTCGGTGATGCCGAGTTTGAGGAAGATCCTGTGCAGGTGCGTCTTGACGGTCGCTTCGCTGAGGAACAAGTGAGCCGCAATCTGCGCATTATTCAATCCGTGTGCTGCGACGGCGAGCACTTCACGTTCACGGGCGGTCAACCGCCCCATCTCCTTTGTGGTGGGCAGCCGGGCATCGGGCCGGCCGGCGAAATCGACCAGCAGGCCCCGTGTGACGGCAGGATCCAGCCAACCGTCCCCTTCCGCCAGCGAGCGTACGGCGTCGCCGAGGCCTTTGGGAGCCGAGCTCTTGAGAATGAAGCCCGACGCACCGGAGCGCAGTGCGGCCCGGACGGCCTCGTCATCGCCGAATGTGGTCAAGACGAGCACGGAAGGCACGTTCTCCACACCGTTCAGGAAATCGTCAGAGGTGAGAATCTCCGTGGCCTCCACGCCGCTCATCACCGGCATGCGGATGTCCATGACCACCACGTCAGGCTGCAGGTTCCGTGCCATATCGACGGCGGCTTCACCGTCCTGTGCTTCCCCAACCACGGTGACGTCCGGTTCAGACTCCAACAGCATTGTCAGCCCGGCGCGGACCAAGGCCTCGTCATCGGCCAAGAGAACGCGAATCCCGTCGCCGGCAGTTTGGGCCATCAGATCCTACCCAGATGCAGCCGGCGGAACCTGCTGTGCCGGTCGGCGGTGCCGGTATTGGTAGGCGCGGCGGTCGGAAATGCGGCCGACACGAGGAAGCCGCCATCCGGTGTAGGGCCTGCCGCAAGGCTGCCGGAAGCAGCTCTGGCGCGTTCCTGCATTCCGAGCAGGCCGTGTCCTGTGGACAGGTTCTGCGGGGCCGCGGGACCGGCCCCCTGGGAGCGGACCGATAGACGGACCTCGTCCTGCTGCCAGGTTATCTGCACCATAACGGGGCGGCTGGCATCCGCGTATTTTGCCGCATTGGTCAGTGCTTCCTGGGCTATCCTGTACGCGGAAAAATCCACACCTGCTTCGAGCGGAACGGGGGCACCGACTACTTCCAGCAACACTTTCCGACCCGTTTCCCGAAGCGCTTCGACGAGCCCGCCAACATCATCCAGCCGACTTGGCGGGGCGGCTTCAGCCGGCATCAGGGCATCTGCTGGCCCGGAAGGCCCCGCAGGCACCAGCAGACCGAGCATCCGGCGCAGCTCGGTGATCGCCTGCGTGCCGAGTTGGTTAACGCTCCCCAACGCAGCGCGGGCCCGTTCCGGATTGCTGTCCAGCATCTTTTCGGCGCCAGCTGCCTGCAGCACCATCAAGCTCACGGCATGGGCCACCACATCATGCAGCTCCCGAGCAATGCGGCTGCGTTCATCTGCTGCTGCCAGCTGAGCCGTCAGCCGGCGTTGCCGGGCAGCACTGCGTGCCCAGCGGCCGGCGGCGAACGAGGCAATGGCCATCATGGTACCCAGAAGGCCACCGACCAGAATGATCTGGCCCGGCTCTCCGGCAGGCATGTAGTCCAGCTGCGCCACCACATTGACCATTACCAAGACCATTGCCAACGCGAAGCCCGTATACGAGGGACGCAGTCGGCAATGCCGCGCCACGCTGAAGAGGCCGAGGAATGCACCCAGCATCAGGACGGTGGGCGGCATAAGAATAGCAAAAACGACGCTGGCTAACACGGTCAAGAGCAGCATCAGCAGCGGGTGCTGGCGCCGCCACATCAACGGCACATACACTGCCATACCCAGCAGCGGGACAGCATACGTGCCCAAGCCCGGCGGACTGGTCGCGGGGTCCCAGGAAATCAGCAGGTCCAGCACGTACAGCAGGGTCAGCACCACCACATCCAGAGCCGGTGAGACGCTTGTGGGAAGGTGGGGGCGACGCATGGCGGGCTACCCGCATCTCTTGAAGAAACAGAGCAGGATCCGGCTCGGCGGTTCCGGTTCCTCTGCCGGCTTCTCCGCGTCCTGCGCACTCTGCGCAAAGGTTCTGGTCCGACCGGAGGGCTGATCCGCGGCGGGATCGTATCTCTTGATCCGGGGCTTTTCATCCGCGGCTTCCCAATCCGCCACCGGACCCAATACTTGGCCCACCGGCCCATCCTGTGGTTCGGACGGCAACGCACCGGCGGCCTGCAAGGCGGCACAGACATCCCAGTTGTCGCCGAGTCCCTGGGTGAAGACGTCCTCGTCGATATCGTCCAGGTTGACGTGCGTGCGCACGGGATACCGGGGTGTGTGGGCCAGCCTGATCATTGCAACGGACCCGCTGCCTGCGCCGTCGTGCCCGAGGATGTCGATTTCATCCATCTTGATCCGCTCCACTGCGGCGCTGCCATTGCGGGGGTCGGTGGCCAGAAGCACTTCCCAGTCCCGATCCACATCTTGGGTCCACGAACTGTCCCGGCAGAGCACAAGGCTATCGCTGATCAGCGTCCCCCAGACCGTATGCCGCTCTTCCACATCCGCCGGCCCCGGCTTCTGTATTGAGACGAAAGGCTGGCAAAACTGTTCCGTAGTGTCCATTACTAGCTTCCTTACCGCTGTACCGATTATCCCGCTACCGGTCTTCTAACTCCATGGAACAAAGCGACAGTTTCCGTGGTCAACCCTGCACTAAGCCCATCGGATGGAATCCATCAGACCGGAGATCTGAATAGAGGGACTGACTCCGAATTCCCGGTACAGCGTCTCCTCGAATTCATCCAGTGCACGCAGGGCAGAACCACGGTTTCCGAGGGCCAAATGGGCCCTGACCAACAGCGTCAAAGCGATCTCATTCACGGGTTCAAGGCTCAGGGTAGACGCAGCCGCCTCCAGTGCTTTAGGAGGCTTGCCCACCTCAAGAAACCACGCCGCAAGCCGTTCCAGATAGGACACCCGCATCTGCAGCAGCCGCCGCTGTTCCTGGGTTACCCACTCGTCGTACCAGCCCGGCAATAGCTCCGCCCACTGTTTGACGCGGGAAAAGGCCATGGCGTTAGTTTCCGGCTCCGGGCGTGAAAGTTCGTGCCACAAGTCATGGAGATCAACCTGAACCCGCGGCCCAAGCCCCAGGGTCCGGCCGTCAACATCCAGCAGTCCCGGAAGGTCGCGGGTGACGTAGTGGACGCTGACCCGAAGGTTCTCGGAAGACCGGAGTTCGGGGCTGTCCGGCCACAGCAACCCGCTCAGATAATTCCGCGGTGCCGGTCCGGCTATGGCCACGGCGGCGATAAGCCTTTGCTGGCGCAAGGCCACGGAAACCACCTCGTCGTCGCGGCTCAGGCGCCAGCATTGCAGCAGAGACAGACTGTATTCCCTGGACGTTTTTCCTTTGCTTACTGCGGCCGAAGACATAAGCCCCCCACTGTCGATCGCCGGCAATCCCCCGATACCAACCTTTGACTCGACGATCCTCACTTGAAGCAAAGGAGTCAATGATTTTCAGCAAGTTCACAGGTAGGCCAGGCTTGCAACGCAACAGATGGTAATGCTCCAGTAACACTTCACGGGCTATACCGGGTAAACGTTCTGCCCGGCAATAAGCGGGGCAAGGCGCCATCGATTGATACGGCCGCCAGCAGGAGAAACTCGTGGAACAGAACCAGGGAACCGGAACTAACCGGAATCATTTTTGCACCATACGGACAGTCCGGCCGCCCACCGGCAATACCAAGGCCGCGCTGCTGAATGATACAAAGTGGAACGCCACCCAACTCACTGTCGGCTTCCTCGAGGGTGACGCTGATCTGCAGCAGCGCGTGTTGACGTCGGCGCGTAAATGGACCGGTCCGGACGTCGCGAATCTGAAATTTCTGGAGGCCACTGATGGCCCGAGCGATATCCGGGTCGCCTTCCTGCAAGGTGACGGATCCTGGTCCTATCTCGGAACCCAGGCCCAGCACATCGCCACCGGCGAGCCGACCATGAACTTCGGTTGGCTGACGCCTGAATCGACCGACGACGAAGTCGATGAGGTGGTACTTCACGAGTTCGGCCACGCCATCGGGCTGATCCATGAGCACCAGAATCCCCAACGGCCAATCCAGTGGAACCGCGCGGCTGTCATCGCCGATCTGTCCGGCCCACCGAACAACTGGGATGAGCAGACCATCGAGCACAATATCTTCGGCAAGTACAACACGGCGCAGGTCACCGGAACGGACACGGACAGTTCTTCCATCATGATGTATCCCATTCCGCTGTCCTGGACCACCGACGGCTTCTCCGCCGGCTTCAACTCCAGGTTGTCCGGGACCGACATCGAATTTATCCGTGGCGCCTATCCTTGGTGAGCGGTTCAGCCTAAAAAGGGGGCCAGAGCATGGCTGACTACGCCATCGTCGTCGGCATCTCGCACTATCCCAAGTTCGCTACCGCAGACACCACGGCCGACCTGCAGGGACCGGACACGGATGCGAAGGACATCCATGACTGGCTCATCGATGCCGACGGCGGAGGGCTGAGCTCCGAGAACGTGCGGTTGATCCGTTCGGCGGACTTCCATCCGCCCAAGCCTGACGAACCGGAGCCGGAAGAAGCCACCATCAGGCGTGCCTTGACCTGGCTCGAGGAGGAGACCGCGGACCGGCCGGGGGACCGGTTGTACCTGTACTTCTCCGGGCACGGTTTCGCCCCGGTGCTTGAAGAAGGAGCGCTGTTTACCGCCGAGGCTACCAACACCATCCCGTCCTACGTGTATGCCTATGACTGGATGCGCAATTTCCGCAAGGCCCGGCGTTTCAGGGACGTCGTCCTGTGGATGGACTGCTGCATGACCCACCACCAGACCATCCCGGTCAGCAGTGTTCCCATCCGCGCCGGTGTGGGAACCGGCGTGCCGGGTCCTGCCTTCGTGGCCGTTGCCGCCCAGACAAAGAGCGCCTTGGAACACCAGATGGCGGATGGACAAGTTCACGGCGTCTTCAGCTGGACGCTGCTGCACGGGCTGCGGGGTGGCGCCACGGACGAACACGGCCGGGTGACTTCCGAAAGCCTCAAGGCCTTCCTGCATGACACCATGCCGCAGTTCCTTCCGGAGGACGTGCGCAATGCCTCCGCGGTGGACCTGCACCCCTTCATCCGGGCGGATGCCGGCATCACCTTCCGCCGGTTCCGCAACCGGCCGGCCTATCTGGTCACGCTGGCCTTCCCCCGGGACCTCACCGGACTGGAACTAAAGGTCTGGACCGGAAGGCCGCACGCCGCCGTCGTTATGGAAAAGATCACCGGAAGGAGTTGGACCGGTGATTTTGTCCGCGGCCTGTACGTCGCGGAAGTTCCGGACGCAGGCTTCCGTCACGGTTTTCAGGTCACCGGATCCGGGCCGATGGAAGTGGAAGTGCGCGATACCGGGCCGCGGGTTCTGCCGCCTCATCCCACCCGGCTTTTCACCCTCGATGTGCAGACAGCCAATCCCGCTGCCTCGGTCTCCATCATGGACCACACGCTCAAGCGAATCTTCTCGGACACCGGGGCGCTGCACGAGTTCGACGCCCCTGGCGTTTACAAGATCAGGACTGAACTCGGGCGCGACATATCAACGGTGCTCGAACGCATCATTTTGTTGGACCAGGACATGCAACCCGCGATGTCCGCTTCGCCTGAGGTACCCTCCCCTGCGCCCATCCCCGGAACCGCGCTGATCCACGAATCGCATGTAGCGCGCTTTCGCGAGGGGGCCCAGGCCGACAGCCGCGCCGGCGCCGCCTTGGACGCCCCTACCATTTCCGTGCTGGTCCGTTACTGGCTGGATCCGGAGGACCGCCCGCAGCTTCCCCTGGCCCACCCGATGGAGGGGCTGGAACTGATCTCGCCGGACGGAACAGTCATCGCCTCCCTGCTCGAGGACAGCAGTCTGGATAGCTCCTCCCCTACGGACCCGGTTGCTGTGTGGGCACGACGGGTGGCGCCCGGCGCCTACTACCTCCGCCAGACCTTCCGCAGCGGCCGCACGGGAGAGGCCAGCGTTATAGCTTGCGGAGAATGGCTCACCCAGATTGCCTTGCAACGCTCCCCGGCGGAGCTGGTGCCCGGGCTCGCTGCCAATGACGTTGTACCGCTGGTGGACGCGGCCGTCTTTATGCGCCCCTACGGCGTGGCAGGCTCAGTAGAGCAGGACCGCGTCGTGGAGTCAGCCCGCCTGGGACTAGCGCAGGGGCGGGATCTGCTCGGCAAGAGCCACGGAATGAATCTGCAGCGGCTCTTGCTGGAAGAGTACAACGATCCAATTGCCGGCATCCTCGGTTGCTATCTGCTGCTCATCGCCATGGAACACAGCCAGCGCGGGGCGGAAGCCCGGCAAGCCGCCTTCGACGCTGCCGTGGTCCGGCTCGGGAAAATGGTGGGATACGTGCACCCGGACGTAGCCGCCCTGTCGCTGCGCTGCAGGGACCCCGCCCTACACACCACCGAGCCCTTCACCGTACCGCCGATTTTCAGGGCCGGCTGGCAGCTCATGACGCAAGCCAGCTATGCAAACCCCGAACTGCTACCGGCATCGCTCTGGGAACGGGTGCATGCGGTGACGAATTTCGGTCCGTTCCTGGCCTGGGCCTCCGACCCCGGGTCAAAACGTGTGCACGCCCGCCAACTGGAGCACTGGATCCAGCGCAGCGGCGCGACGGACAGCCAGGACGCCGCACGCAGGCTTCTCATTCCCGCCCGGGCAATCGGCGTAACAGGGCAGGGATCGAATGTTTGAATATGCTGTGGCGGAGGGGGTGTTCGTATCGTTCCAGCGCTACCGCTGCCCCGCCGCTGACGGACTCACTGCGCTGCCCACAAGTGCCGGAGCGCTGCCCCTCTGCATCGTAGGTGCCGCAGATGCCGCGGCCCGTCTCCTCGTCGCCCTGCCCGCCGATGAGGCCTGCTGGATCGGCATCACCGGCGGACGCCATGCCGCTCCCGCGTTGATCGGCTTGCTGGCACGAACCGGCGGGAATACCTGGTTGGATTTGCTTTCCGGCGTCGAGCTCCGGAACTTCACCGCCCACACGTCAACGCGTGTCCCGCCGTCGCGGCAGGTGATCGGCTTTCCAAAGAACGACGGCGGGTGGTTGCCTTTTTGCCTTGAGCCGGGTTTGGACGGACTACCGGCGTCGGGAGACCTGGTGCTAGTGGTGGGACCTGATCCTGCCGGCGCTGCTGGCCAGCCCGGTGCTGTTACTGTGGAAATCCGTTTCGCCGGTGTCCAGGATTTTGAGCGGGACTGCGGCGAACGCGTGCCCGAGTTGAACACGGATTCGGTCTACAAGGGCCGGCGCCTGCCCTGACCGCTCAAGGTCCGCAGGACCTGATGGCGAAAGTTGGGCGCTGCATTTAGGCCGGCCGGAACTTAGACTTGAGCGATGACAGAGAATTACGCCCGGACTCCCGTCGCGGAACAACTCCAAAACCTGATCCTCAGCAACGAGGATGTTGACGACTTCCTCGAGGATCTGGCCGTCTTTTCCTCCAACATCCTCGGCGGGGTTGTCGAGGTGCACTGCGGCGTGACCCTGAAGCGGGAGAAGCGGGCGCTCACGGTGGCCAGCAGCAGCGCCCAGGCCAAGCTGCTGGATGAAGTCCAGTACGGATTCGGCGACGGGCCGTGCCTGCATGCCATTGCCACCGAGCAAACAACGGTCATTGCCGATGTCCGCACGGATAACCGGTGGCCGGACTACTTCGCGGCCGTTGCCGAGTATGGCTTTTACTCCATGATGGGAGTGCCGCTGATCCTGGGCGAAAGCGGCGGTGCTGCCTTGAACTTCTATGCGCGGGAACCGGGCACTTTCGGACCCGCTTCGGTCCGGATTGCCGAAGGCTACGCAGCCCAAGCCTCGCGCACGCTGCAGCTGGCGCTGCGTCTTGCCCACCGCACGGAAACGGCAGACCATCTCAAGCGGGCCATGGACTCGCGGACCACTATCGATCTCGCCGTCGGCATCATCATGGGCCAGAACCGCTGCAGCCAGGACGAGGCGTTCAGCATCCTGAAGAACGCCTCCAGCAGCCGGAACATCAAGCTCCGCGAGATCGCAGCCGGAATTGTGGCCTCCATCGGCCAGGGAGCGGCGCAAACATACTTCGATGACTAAGCATGGAAGCTGCGCGATCGAAATGTGGAGTTCTGAGCGGTAAACTGGAAGTCGCATTATCGAGACCCGATAGGCATTAGATCTGGCAACCTAGCGGCGCTTGTCCTTCACCAACACCTTCTGCAAAGGACAAGCTACAGCATGGCTATCGTTCGCTGGCTAGTCGCTCAACGAGTCCGATTTGTGAGCGGTGACATACTCATACGACCGTCGGAGTCGGCGTTTGCGCCAATGCTTTTGCCGCCGATTTCACTGCGTCAGTGAAGGCCTGAGTCTTGATCACGTCACGAGTCAGCGCCGCGCCGTTCAGCGCTGCGTCGACTGCCTCTACAGCACGACTGAACGCCTTGGTCGCTGCGTTGTCAGACCAGAGGACTTCCGCGATCCCGTTTGCGTACTTAGTCACCTTGTTGCTACTTACTAAAGGCGTTGGTTCGCCCGCGGTGACATACCGGAGAGCCATGAGGAGATGGTACCGGGCAGGTTTGTAATAAACAGGTATTGATGCATTCCGAAAAAGAAACTCAAGTTTGTAGTACCCATAGGCGGCGGCATAATAAGGCTCAAATTTGTGTTCCAGATTGAAGACCTTGGAACCGACGAGACCATGCAGGTCAGAGAGATAGCGAGCCGCACGATGAGGATCGTCAAGGAACATTGCCGCGAATGAACGTAGCATGAGAGTCTTGCTTATTATTCGAACCTTTTCTATCCCGCTTACCGACGCGTATTGCATCGAGCGCCGCTCGTAATAGAGTTTCTTCCTATCCGGATATGCATTGAAAAAGGCTTCAAGTTTTTTCTGGAAGGAACTCGTCGCGTATAAATCATCGGCTGTTACCTCCGTCTGTCTGTTCGTAGCCGTGATGATGGACGTAATGAGGTCCTCATCCGCTGTGTCAATAACCTTAAGCGGAATAAATGTGTCTTCGTTTATCGATGCCTTTGCATTGAAGAGCACATGGCTGGTCTGGCAGCCGTTGACGATTTGATAGTCGGTTACAACAAATTTATTGCCAGTTGTCTTTAGACCGCGAGTAACAAGAGTGATTCCGTTATTCAGCACTGCAAAGCGCTGTTGGCCCGATTTGTCCTCTAAAGTTGCTCGAATTTCGTCGTTGACCGGGTTATCGCCTTTGAAATCACGCACGTTATCGTAAAATAGCGGCTTCCTGATGTTTCCGGTTTGGTCTGTAATGAGCGTAAGGTACTCCTTGAGAGGTACCACACCCAGATACGCCTGAGTGACGCCAGTAATTTCAGGAAGGGTGACTTTACTGGCAAATGAGAATTCAACTGTCACGTTGTTCTTACTACGCTGATAAGCTGCTTGAATTTCGTCGGCGCCGTATGGCTCGAAAACAACCTGACTAAACAATCCTGTCTTTGTGAGCACCTCCCGGCGTTTGGCCACCTTAGCTTCTAGGTGGTCATCGCTTTGCCAATCGCCCGTAGTCACAAATGCCATACTAAGAACAGGCTTTTGGCGCTTGAACTTCACGCTGTTGTTGAATATCCATTGCATTATTTCTCGAGAAACCTTGATTTGCTCATTCATCGGGAGCGTCGGTGTCTCCTCGAAATACTCGTCTACGCCATCGAAGAACGTCATCATTTGTTCTCCGCTGAAGCCACTGCTAGTTTTCGCTTGGATGAAGATGAACTTGACGTCGAGAAAACCGTTCGTTGTGAGAAGGTCCTGCGCGGCGTCGACGGAGTCCACCAGAACGCCGTTGACCAATATCGCAAGGCCGTCGATGCCTAAGTCACCGTCTCCGCCAACTGTTACTGTGGAAATGTCGAATTCTTCTTCATATACGGATGAGACGACACAAAAGGCCGCGAAATGTTCGAACAAATCGCTCTCAGTAAGGCCAGTTAGGCTCTGCTCTTTACGAAAAACTTCTAGGTAAGACTTAGTAATCCGATCCATTCCACACGCCCCCATTATTCGTTTAAGTTTCTCCTGCAGAATACCACTCGATCCGGTCTAGCGTGACTCACGACGCTGTGAAAGGGAACGACTGTGAGCCCCAGTTTGAACGATCTCGCCGGCGGCCGATGACTCTCCGCCGTTGAAGCTCGCCTCTCCGGATCCGATGCGGTCCGATCCGGTGTGTCCACCGTAATCGAGTCAGCGCAGTTCGCGCTCCAGGACCTCCTGCAGTCAGTCGTTGGCTTCGCTGTACTCTTCGGTGCCGCTGAAATACACCCCACCTGCGCACTAGGGTGCTTCCGGCGTCCGACTCCGGAACAGATTTAAGCGCGCGTCCTAGTAACCGCTGCCCAACGACGTGCACAGAGGCGTCTCTGCCAGCGCAGTTTCGTTCTGGCAACGCTCCGTCACATACCTGCTGGGTAGCGTATTGCCCAGAACGCCCTGATGCGCCTCCGAAGCCGCCTCGAACTCGCTCAAATTCGAGCATGCGGTGAAGGCCGGCTCCAGGAACTTATCGGTGTCCTGCAGCTCCCGTTCCTTGTCGGCCGCGGCGAAAGCTTCCATGCAACCGGCGGATTCGTTGCCACTGCCCTCGCCGCAACCGGTCAGAGCCAGCGCGGCCATGGCGAGAACAGCCAATCCCCGTGGAATACCCATAGGCCGAGCATACGCCCGCCGCCATCGTGCCGGACCTGAACGGGCAAGAAAGTCCATCTTAGGATCCGGCTGGCTTCGGCAGGCTCCGCTCCAGGTCCGGCAGCTTGCTTTCGGTCACCGGCTGGATGCTTGTCACCGTAGCGAAACCCGCGGCCAGCAGCGCGAAGTCGCTCTCCGGCGGCGCCTCCTCCTTGCTGTCGGCAATGGCCAGGCGCAGATGCTGCTGCCCGCGTTCGGCCATGGTGGTCTGCACGATACCGAATTCGGCCAGCGTGGCCGTGCGGTATTCGGGCAGCTCCGGAGAGTCCGTGTTCGGCACGTTGAGGTTCAGCACGGTGCCGGCCTCCTGCTCCAGCAGGAACGGCAGCAGCCCGGTGGCCAGCCGCGCGGCGTTGTCCCAGTACAGGTGGGCCGGATGCATGCCGGTGTCCAGGGAGACCGCCATCCCGTGGCCGCCGTTGATGCCCGCGGTCAGCGCTGCGCCTACCGTGCCCGAGTGCAGGATCACGCGGCCGACGTTCGCGCCGCGGTTCACCCCGGAAAGTACGACGTCGGGCGGGTCGCCGAAGGCGCCATGGGTAGCAATCATGGCAATGAAGCCCGGCGCGCCGTGGACCGCATACGCCGGAACACCGTCGAGGCCTTCCAGTTTCCGCTCCTCGATGCGGATGCGGCCCTCGTCCTCCCGGGCGGTGATGGAGGCGCTGCTGCCGCTGGCTTCCACCACCGGTGCGGCAACCGTGACCTTGAGGCCGGCCTCCACGGCACCGGCAGCCAAGGCATGCAGACCCGGGGAGTCGATGCCGTCGTCGTTCGTGATCAGGACCATCTTCGGCTTGTTCATTGTTTCCGTATCTTCTGCGCCAGCTCGTCCGGACTAATTTGCTGCGACTGATCTGCTTCAGCCTCGCCCTCGAAGGGAGCCACCTTCACCAGGGTGCTCAGCTTGTGGATCGCCGCCGCTTCGCCGGTGCCCAGCCCGTGCCGGGTCACGTTCAGCGCGCCGGCAGCCGTTCCCAGCACCACCGCTTCATGCATCGAGCCGCCGTCGGACAACGTTGCGGCGACACCGGCAGTCAGCGAATCGCCGGCGCCGCTGGTGTCCACGCTCTGCATCTCCGGCATGTGTATTTCGCTGACCTCGCCCTCCTCCAGCAGCAGGGACGGCAGGTGGGCGCGGGTGACAATGACCGTTTCCGCGCCTTCTTCGTTCAGCTTGCGCATCGCTTTGACGATGTCGGCGGGGCTGGAGCCGGCGGCGCGGCCGGACTCCACGAGCTCGTCGTCGGCGATCTTGACCACGGCCAGGCCGCCGGCCAAAGAAGCGGACAGCCGCTCCCCCGTCAGGTCGGTAATGACCCGGCACCCGGCGGTTCGGAGGTCCGCCGCCAGCCGCCGGTACACGTCGGCCGGCACCGCGTCTTCCCTGGCTGCGCCGCTGAGGATCACCGTTCCGGCGTCCATTCCCGCCTTGATCGTCAGGCCGTACAGCTCATCGAGCTCGTGGCGGGAGAGCTTGTCGCCCGGAGATTCGGCGACCACTTTCCGGCCACCGTCCCGCCGGTCGTGGATGTAGGCGCCGCCGTTGCCCTGGCCCTCTACCGAGAGCACGTGGACTCCTTCGTCGGCGATCAGATGGCGCACTATGCGGCCGGTTTCGCCGGAAAACACGCCGCACATCGTGACCGAAGCGCCCAGGGCGGTGAGCATCCGCGCCTGCCACACGCCCTGGCCTCCGGCGTGGAGGTGGATGTCGGCGGTCCCTTCGACATCCTCCACGGTCACGGTCAGCACCGGCGAGGGCGCAAATATCACTACGGAGCCCATCGCAGGCTCCTCTCAGTCCGGCGTTCAGCCATGCCAGCCTCCTTGCCTCGGGCAGCCGCGCAGCCGCGCCCCGCCCGATATTGATTGCGGTCTCGGATGGAATGGATCCTGCTTCCGACACTAACCCCGCTTCAAGGACCGGACAATGGGTTGCGCTATTTCCGCGGCTTGCCGTTCTCGTCCGTCCGAACCGACTGGGTGACGAACTTGTTGCAGAACATCGCAAACGAGCCATCCTGCCGCTGCACCAGGGTGGCACCGTCCTGCCAGATCCCGTTTTCCGCCGACCACGGCGAATCGAGCGGGTCCCCCTGGTTCTGGTGGATGTTGTGCAAGCCCAGCCCGTCCTGGAACGGTTCCCCGAAGACCCAGATCCGCTGCGACACTTCAAGCAGCGGCTCGAGGTCGGCGAGCGCCTCGGTGCTCACGCCCGACTTCCACTGCACGGGGAAATGCACCCGGAACACCGCGGCCAGCAGGCCCGGAATGCACCCCAGGTGGTGCCGCCAGTTCAGGTCCTTGTTGCGGATGAAGTCCAGCGCACCGGAATCCGGCGTGGACTCCAGCGGATGCCAGCCGTCGCCGAGCTTGTCCACGCCCTTGAGCATCGAGGGCCGCAGCTCGATGACCCGCCACTGCACGCCGTTCGGGACGGCCTTGCTGTCGACGTCGATCGCACAGTGGTACACACCCGCCGGCGTGCGCAGCCGCAGGTTCCCGTGGAAGTACTGCCCGTAGTCGTTCGGTGGATCCCGGAAGTAGTCCTCTTTGACCCCCGCGACCACCCCGTACCCATGATTCAGTGCCATAGGAACCACCTCACCTGCCCGACGCTGGGCTGTTCCTCACATCCTAGGCACGGTTCCCGGCCTCCCGCCAGAACCTACCCCACACTGAACCTTGCCCCTGAGCAGGAAAAACAGTCAAAGCACGACGGCGGATGGCCGGCTACGGTGCCATCATTCCCCGGAGTGAAGGCGCGCGAGGAGCGAGAGGCTCATCACACCGTACTTGGCCGTCGCGGCGCGCGCGCTGTCGGATAGGAATTCGTAATCGTTCCTCCTGAGACGTTGTAGGTCGAACCCGTTGTCGACGATGGCCTGTTGGTAATCGTCGGCCAGGGCCGCGCCGCCGATGCAGGCGGCCCAGAGGTCGGTATTGCAGACGATCCGGTCGGTCAGCGGTTTCCGGGTGACGATGTCGGCGATGGCCAGTCGCCCGCCGGCGCGCAGCACGCGGGAGGCTTCCGTGAAGACCGCCGGCTTATCCGCGGACAGGTTGATGACCCCATTGGAGATAACGCAGTCGAAGCTGCCGTCCGGGAACGCGAGTTGCTCGATGTGTCCGCGCGTGAAGCTGACCTGGTTGAATCCCGCCTGCTTTCGGAGGCTTTCGGCCTTGTCCAGTTGTTCCTCGGTCATGTCCAGGCCAACTACCTGCCCGCCGCTGCCGACGCTGACGGCGGCGACGAAGACGTCCATGCCGGAACCGGAGCCCAGGTCCAGGACCTTTTCTCCCGGAACCAGGTCCGCAAGGTCGAAGAAGTATCCGACACCGGCGAAGGAATCGACGGCGCTGGACGGGACTTGGTCCAGCAGCCCGGGCGGGTAGCCCAGCTGCTCGGCAAGGTCGCGGCCCATCTTGAAGTGGTATTTACCCGCGGGGTCCTGGGCGACGGCCCGGTAGACCTGCTTGACCTTGGCCTCGAGTTCAATTCGGTCAATTGCGGTGGTGGTGGTCATGGTTCTGCCTGCATTTCAGACGATTTCGAGCGTGGTTTCGATCGGCACCGGGCTGGTCAGGCAGTCTCGCACGGGCGAGGTGTCCTGCACGTACCGGCACAGTTCCTGCAGCTGCTCCGGCCCGGCGTTCGGGCTGGAGACACGGGCATGGGCGCGGATGGCGGTGAATCCGGGGCGGGGACCATCCAGACCTAGGAACGGCCGGACGTCCAGGTCGCCTTCGACCTCGAACTCCATGGAACTGATATCGATTCCCTGTGCGGCCGCATTGGCTGCATAGCCGACGGCGTAACAGAAGCCCAGGGCCTGCAGCAGCAGCTCGACGGCGTTGGGCCCGGCGTTGTTTCCCAGAAGCACGGGCGGTTCATCCCCCTCGAGCTCAAAGGCGGACTTCCGGGTAGTGTCGGCCGCTCCGGCGTGGGTGAATCCGGGGACACGGCCGGTGTTGTGTGTGCCTCCGCGCCAGGCGCTGGAGGCTCTAAAGGTGAAGCTGCCCTGTGCGGGATCAGCCTTGATTGCCTCGACCGTCCCGACAAGAGTGTCCACGTCGATTCCGTTGCGCGTGGTTGCTGAAGTTCCCATCGTGGTTCGCCTCTTTCCGATGGAACCGGGCCCGGATAGGCCCTGTGAACTCTATTCAAGTAGATACTTGAATACCACACCCCCGCGGTATATGTTGTCAAGTACTTACTTGAATATGCTTAGTGTGACTTTGTGAGGAGACGCGATGGGTGGCAGGGCCGAGAAGGACATGCTGTTTGACACGTTCGCCTCAGTGGCGAAGGTGCTCGGCAGCGGGCGGCGGGCCGAGATCGTAGACGTCCTGGCTCAGGGAGAACGCCCCGTTGACGAGCTCGCGCGGGAGATCGGGCAGACCGTGGCCAACACCTCGCAGCATCTCCAACAGCTGCTGCGGCCGGGCCTGGTAAGCGCCCGCCGGCAGGGAACCCGAATCTATTACCGGCTCAGCGGCCCCTCCGTAGTGCGGCTCTGGGCCGCAGTCCGTCAAGTAGCTGCTGAGCACGTCGAGGAGCTTGACGAACTTGCGGCCGCCTACCTGGGTACCCGTTCCGGCCTGGACGTCCTAACGCGCTCCGAGCTGGCCGAGCGGATGGCCGCCGGCGACGTCGTTGTCCTGGATGTGCGGCCGGAACCGGAATTCCGCTCCGGCCACATCGCCGGAGCGGTCTCCGTCCCGGTCCGGGAACTGGCTGGCCGACTGAAGGAATTGCCCGACGGACGCACCGTCGTCGCCTACTGCCGCGGACAGTACTGCGTGTTCGCCGACGAAGCCGTACGCATGATGCACGCACGCGGCCTCCCGGCAGCCAGGCTGGAGGACGGATACCCTGAATGGGTCGCCGCCGGATTGCCCGTCGAAGCCGACGGGCTGCACTCACCCGCATGACGGCCGCGCGGGATTACACGGACCCTTGCGACTTCTGCTGCCTGCCTCTAGGTTGAGAAGCGAAGACCGAATGGGGCTGTCCCAACCGGTCCGCCGAAAGAGCATTGGGAGAAGAATCATGGCAACAGGAACCGTCAAATGGTTTAACGCAGACAAGGGCTTCGGCTTCATTGAGCCGGACGACGGTTCGCCGGATGTCTTCGCCCACTTCTCAGCCATTGCCAGCAGTGGATACAAGTCCTTGGAAGAAAACCAGAAGGTCGAATACGACGTTGTCCAGGGCCAGAAAGGCCTGCAGGCGGAGAACATCCGTCCACTCTGACTCCCGGCGGAGCATCCGCAGCCGCAGCAGCTCGCGCATTTCTAAACATACGTGCGCGAGCCTGCTGACGGCGGGAGCGGGCGCCGGCCGATCCGACTGGGTACTGAACAAAAGTGCGGGCCGGCACAAAAGTGCTGGCCGGCGCTAAAGAGTGATGGAGTAAACTCCGGCGGCCAGGACCATCACGCCCAGGACCGCTACTGTTGCGTTCGCAATGCCGCGCTGCGCTTCGGGTTTCATCCGGCGCCATTTGCGCCGCAAACGTCGTAGATTCATGCAGTTCCCCAACTGTCTATCGCTTATTTCCAAACGGGGAGCACAACAGTCTGCTGAGCCGGGCACGCGCTGACCCGATTTCGGGGGATCAAGTGAAGCACGTGCCCGGCGGTAACAGAACTGAGAGCCTCCCAGTACTTACACGCACTCGGGCACGGCAAGAAAATATCATTCCCCAACAAGGAAGTATCGTTCCCCAACGCCCCAACTGCGCCAGCAGATGAAGGAAACTGCACCAACATTTTCCTTCACCGCTGACAACAAAACTACAGCATCCTCATACCCGCGCGATAGATGCAGGATTAAACGTTAGCTTTCCGTGTCGCGGAGCACCGCCGTCGTTCTTCGGTTCTACTGGGCCGCCACAGTGTAGCTCGACCAGCCCGTGCCGATGAGCTCGCGCGAAGCCCAGCTGCCCTTGTTCGCCTGGTAGTACCAGAGCCGGCCGTCGCTGCCCCTGGCGATCAGCCCGGCGGTCCCCTCCCCCGCGTAGCCGTTGGAGGTGACGATGTTGCTCATCGAGTTCCAGCCGGAGCTGCCCACAATCCGGCGGGTTTCGCTGATGAACGTCCCGGAGCCATTGCCGCGGTAGAGCTTGAGCTGCCCGGCCGGGGTTTTGGCAACGACGTCTTGCTGCCCGTCGCGGTCCCAGTCCATCGCGGTCAGCGTGTAATCGCTCCAGCCGCTGCTGCCCAGCACGTACCGCGGGGAAAGCCCGGTGCCGGTTTCGTTGGGATACACGTAGAGCTTTCCGGTGGAGCTGTTCTTGGCGATCACCACCGAGTACTTATCGCCGGTCCGCCACTTGGTGACGGTCAGGTCATAGGGCGCCCAGCCGCTGCTGCCGATGGTGTGGCGGCTGAAGCCGCCGTCGCGCTTGGCCTGGTAGTAGTAGAGCCTGCCGGACTTGGACTGGGCGATGATGTCAATGTAGCCATCGGCGTTCCAGTCCACCGTGTGGATCTCGTCCATGGTGGTCCAACCGGAGGCACCGATCATGACCCGGGTGGAACCGGTTCCGCTGTGCCCGTAGTTCCAGAGCTGGCCGTGCGAATCGAAGGCCACGATCTCGCCCTGGGACGTGATCGAGGGGCTGGGCTCCGGCGCGGAGTTGCCCGCTGTGACCTCGACGCTGCCCAGATTTTGGAAGTCACCGGACGAGTTGCCCAGGGTGTCCCGCAGCGGATACAGCGTGGCGTCCCACGTGCCGGCGGACGCTCCGTCGGGAAGCGTCATGGCCCGTTCCCAGGTGCCGTTCTTGACGTCGCCGGAAACGAGTTTCATTTCGCCGAAGCCCACGGTTTCATCCGTCCCCGCGTGCTCCAAGGAGACCGACGGTGCCACGGTTCCGGTTGCGTCGGTCAACTGCACCTTCACGGTGACGGTCTCCGTGCCGTCCGCCGGGTTGAGCGATTCCGGCGTCACCGTGGAGCCGGCCAGTGCCGGTGCTGCGGTGTCCACCTTGATGGCGGCCGCGCTGAAGGCGTGGGACCATTCGGTGGTTGAGCCCTGCTGCAGCCCGTAGCCCGGCTGCGCGGCCGCGGTGACCACCACCGTGCCGGTTCCCGGGTGGCTGCCGGCAGCCACGGTCTTGCCGTTTGACTGGTAGCGGACCCCCTCGACCGACGGAACCGTGTAGCTATCGGCGGCGGTGCCGTCCTTGTCGGTGAAAACCACGTCTTTCGGCACCACTTGGACGACGGGCGGCTCCGGGGTCGGCGACGGGGCGGACCCCACCGCGGCGGCAGCATCCACCAGCCCGGCGCCGCAGCCGGCGGTGCAGGAGGCCGGCAGCGGCCGGGCGGTGTCCTTGAGCCGCTGCTCGACGGCGGCCGGTGTCATGGTTCCGCCGGAGCCTGCTATCATCAGCGCAGCCACCCCGGCCACGTGCGGTGCCGCCATGGAGGTGCCCTGCGAGTAGAAGTACGATTCGGCGGCGGGCACGGTGGCGCCGTCGTTCAGCGTGGAAGCGATGCCGCTGGTGAAGTCCGTACTCATGTCCCCGCCCGGCGCGGTCACGTCCACCACGGAACCGTAGTTCGAGTAGTCGGCGCGGTTGCCCTCGCGGCCGCTGGCGGCCACGGTGATGACATGCTCGCAGTTCGCCGGGTTGGAGTTCAGCGCGTCCTGGTTCTCGTTGCCGGCGGCGACCACCACGGCGGCTCCGGCGTTGTAGGCGTAGTCGATCGCGGCCTGCGATGTTATAGAGCAGGCTCCGCTGCCGCCGAGGGACATGTTGACCACATCAGCCGGATTCGTGTTCGCCGGCACACCGGGCACCGTGCCACCGGCTGCCCAGATAATGCCGTCGGCGATGTCGGACATGTAGCCGCCGCAGGCGCCCAGCGCGCGGACCGGAAGGACCTTGGCGCCGGGGGCCACGCCGGCCACGCCCTGGCCGTTGCCGGTCACCGCGGCCACGATCCCGGCCACGTGGGTGCCGTGCCAGGACGAGCCCGAGCCGCCGGTGTTGGAGCCGCACTCGTAGGCACCGTACCAGTCCCCCGCGTCATGCGCGTCGGGGTCGCGGCCGTTCCCGTCGCGGGACATCGCGGGATCGGAGATCATGTCGTACCCCGGCAGTACGTTGGCGTTCAGGTCGCTGTGGTTGGTAATGCCGGTATCGACGACGGCGACCACCGCGCCTTCGCCCCGGCCGGCATCCCAGGCGCCGGGCACGCGCAGTCCCGCCTGCTCTTCCCAGAAGTTCCACTGCAGTTCGTACAGCTCGTCATCCGGCGCCGCCGCGGCCGGCTGCAGCAGCGGGTCCGGCTCAACGTACGCAACATCCGGATTGGCCTCCAGCCCGGCCACGAGGTCCTCGGATGCGGTGGAGTCCAGCGTCGCGGCGGTTTCGATCACCTGTGCCCCGGTGGCGGTGGTCCGCACTTCCTTGACGGAGATGCCCAGGTCTTTGGCCGTCTTCCCGTAGGCGTGGCTGCGGCCGGCGGAACTGCGGCCGGCCTTCTCCTTGAACTTGACGACGAACCGTCCCGACGCCGGCACATCTTCCCGCTCGAGTCCGGCTTCCGGCGCTACCGGAAGAGGTGCTTCGGTGCCCGCGGGGCGGGGCTGCTCGGCGGCTGTGGGACGTGGTTCTTCGGCGGCAACTGCCGCGGTGGGGAACAGCAAGCCGCCCAGCAGTGCAGCTGCGCAGAACGAGGCGACTCCAGAGGAGAGCGGGCGGGGACGGAGCTGAGACATAGGCATCCTGTCAATGGTGCACCATGGGGAGACGGTGCAGAAAAGCACTTCAAAACGGAAGCGCCGCACACGCTTCCGCTATTGATTGTACGTTTAATCTCAGGTTTCGCACCCCTAGACCAGATCCGCTTCGCTACGCCTGCTTCCCCTCCCCGTCGTCTGCCGGTAGTGAAACGTTCACCGGACGCTGGAACAGTGCCATTGGCGGCGAGAACCGCTGCCAACATCACTCGACCGAAGGATCATGGTGAACCCCATTACCACCCCGTCCACATCACCTTCTGCCAGACCCATCGCCCTCACCGCCGGCACGCTGGCGCTGATTTTCGGCGGTGTCCTGCTCTCCCCCGCGGCCACCGCAGCACCCGAAGGCGGACCCGTAGATACCGGCGGAACCGCCGCCTACCAGGGCGCCGTCGACGTCATTATTGGCGCTGATGAGGACCAAAATGTCCTCGATGGCACAGTGTTCAACGACAAGAACCGCAACTCCAAACAGGACACCAACGAGCCGGGCGTCGCCGGCGCCACCGTGTCCAACGGCCGCGACGTCGTGGCCACCGACGAGCAGGGCCGCTACGAGCTGCCCGCGTTCAACAACATGACCGTCTTCGTCACCCAGCCCCGCGGCTACCAGGTTCCGGTGGATGGCGATAACGTTGCGCAGTTCTCGTACAACCACCTGCCCGAGGGTTCGCCGGAGCTGAAGTACGGCGGCATCGCCCCGACCGGCGCGCTGCCCGACGCCGTGAACTTCCCGCTCGCCCAGAGCAAGCTCACGCAGTCGCCTGAGCAGCACTGCGTGATCGGCGCCGACGTCCAGACCTACGACCAGGAAGAGGTGGAGTTCGCCAAGGCGGGCGTCTTCGCCGATCTGGCCGCGCGCGAGGACTACGCCGGATGCGGTGCCCTCTTCATCGGCGACGTGGTGGGCGATGATCTGTCCCTGTTCAGCCAGACCCGGGAACTGACTGGGATGCTGAATGGCCCCGCCCGCTTTCTGCCCGGCAACCACGACCTCGACTTCGATGCCCTGGACGGGGAGCACGAGTTCGACACCTTCCGCGCCAAGCTGGGCCCGGAGTACTACTCCTACGACGCCGGCAAGGCCCACGTCGTGGCGCTGAGTACCATCGAGTACCCCACGAAGGTGCCGGCAAAGAAGAGCAACTACACGTACGGCCTCGGCGAGCGGCAGCTCGAATGGCTGCGCAACGACATCGCACAGGTGCCCAAGAACAAGGTGATCGTGCTGGCTTCGCACAGCCCGCTACTCGAGTTCTTCTACAGCAACTCTCACACCACCAAGCAGCTCAAGGAGATTTACGAAATCCTCGAGGGCCGCGAGGTCATCGCGTTGGGCGGCCACACCCACATGTCGGAGAACCTGCGCGAAGGCGACCTGATGGCGGGCTGGATGGACGAAGTGGGCGAAAAGGGCCTGCCGTTCACGCACCTGACCGTCCCGGCCGTGTCCGGCCACTGGTACGGCGGACGCGTGGTCGAGGAGGGCTACCCGACATCCATCCAGCGTGACGGCACCCCGCCCGGCGTCGTGACGCTGGACATTATGAATACAGACGTCACCGAGCGCTTCACCGTCCGGGGCGGCGACGAGTCGCAGCAGCTGGCAGTCGGCCTGAACAGCCCGCGCTACCGGACCTGGTACGCCGAGAACGTCAGCAAGCCCCGCGGCTCGGCGCCGGAGTTCGGGAACCCGCTGACCGTCTCGCAGGAAGACCTGGCAGGCGAGACCTGGCTGACCACCAACTTCTGGATGGGCAGCACCGGCTCCACCGTTGAGGCAAAGCTTTACGGCGGCGAAACCGTTCCGGCAACCCGCACCCAGCAACTGCGGGGCGAGACCGTCCGCGTCGGCGCCGAATGGTCCGATCCCGTCGCTATCCAGGAGCAGTTCGTCCACGGCGGCGGCCTCGCCGACCGGTCGATGCACCTGTGGCGCCTTGAACTGCCCACCGACCTCGCCGCCGGCAAGCACACCGCCCAGGTCACCGCGACCGACGTCCACGGCCGCGAGTTCACCGAAACGCTGACCTTCGAGGTAACCGAGTAGTCCTACCCACCGAAGCCGTCCGTCCAGCCAAACCCGGCTTGACGGACGGCTTCGTCGTGCCGTCGTGGTACTTCACACCGTCGTCGTAATCCACCCCCTGTTTGGTGGATTGACGCGCGGGCTGCGGTGGGTAACTCTGAACGCACGCGACGCGAAGGTGCGCCGCCTTGGGGAAGGACGCGTCATGAGGATTTTTCACGCCTCCACGGCCGTCGCACTTGCAACAGCCGCTGTGACGGCATTGTCCTCCTGCACCCCGGGCGGACCGGAACCACCCGATACCGTCCCCTCTACTTCTACAAGCGAGCCCACGCGAGAGCCCCACGAGTCCTACCGCTCCACCAATTCCTTTGACGCCCAGCTGCCGGATCCATGGACGGGCGGAGCCTCGTGGGTGACCGAGGGCGGGGTGATCGGCACGTACGGCTTGGACACCGGCATTGCCGCGCTGTCCGAGGACGGCATCATGACCGTCTACGACAGACGCGGCGGCGTAGTCTCGCAGTCGGAGGAGCCTAGGGAGCTAACGCCCGAGCAGACCAGGGGGACCGAGGTGGCACAACTCTATGAGGGCGGGAAAAAGTTCCTCGCCGTCTTCAACCAAGGAACTCCACCGGAGGCAGAAAGTACAAGTCCCTCCCCCGCCGCCCTCACTGCCGTGATCACCGTGTTCGACGGCGAAAACGGCAAGCTGCTGCACCGGACGGTCCACACATTCCCATCCGACGGCGACCATGACACCGGGCTGCTCGGCCACAGCGGTTCCCTGCATCTGCCTGTCACCGAGGCTCCGCTGGTCTTCGATCCGGTCAGCGGCGAGTTCGAAACCGTTGAGGTTCCCGACGGCGATGAATGGATCCTGCGGGTGGACGGGGTAGACGTGTTCAACCGGGTCGATGACCTGCCAACTATGGACCTTGGTAACCGCCGCCAGCAGGGATACGAGGCGTTCACCGGGGACTGGCGCCATGAGGGGCTCATAGCCATCCCGAACGCGGTTGGCCCGTATATCAATTTGGCCATCGGGAACGGTGGCGTCGCGACGGACAGGTGCCGTGTCGTCAACGTGCATACCGGTGAAAGCATCGGCGCCTCGGAGCAGTTGAACAACGGGTGCCTACGGACGGGCTCCAACCACATCCATGGCTTCAACGGGCTCCTGTTCGTGGGGCATCGGGGCCGCGGTTTCGCGTCCTTTGAGGAGGGCACTGTCCTGGTTTCCATGTTCGACCCGGAGACCGGGCGGCAATGGGTGGAAAACGCTGACCCTCGCGACACCGAGTCGGAGGACTTCCGCCCTTACTTTGTCGGCGCCGACCGCATCGTCTATGGCAAGTACGCGGCACCTGGCACCGGTGAGGGGCAGGCGGCCAGCTATGACCCCGCGCTGGGGACGGAACCTCGCCCCTGGCACGAGGGCAATGAGACGGTGCTGCCCGCCGCCGTCTCCGGCGACGGAATTGGTGCTTTCCCTGACCTCGGCGGGAACGGGATGGCCTACATAGTGAAGGCCGCCCCTTGATCCGGATTACAGCACCGCGACGGGCCGACTGGACTTCTGCCAGGGCCCCTAATAACGCTTGCCGGTAATAACGCGAAGCGTTATTATGGTTGTATGATCCTGTCATTCGCGGACAAAGACTCAGAACGCGTATGGCAACGGATGCATGTGCGCCGACTCGGACCTGATTTGCAGCGAGCGGCCAACAGAAAGCTGCTTCTTCTTGACGCCGCCGAAAACATCAACGATCTGCGCATCCCTCCCGGCAACCGGCTCGAACAGCTACAGGGCGACCGCAAAGGCCAGCACAGCATCCGTGTCAACGATCAATGGCGTATCTGCTTCGTATGGACACCAGCCGGACCAGCAGACGTCGAGATCACCGATTATCACTGAAAGAGACACCGCCATGGCCACCACTCATGACCCCATCCACCCGGGTGAGATACTGCTGGAAGAGTTTTTGAAGCCTCTGGGAATTAGTCAATATCGTCTTGCGACGGCGATTTCCGTTCCACCCCGCCGCATCAACGAGATTGTTCATGGAAAGCGCGGCATCAGCCCTGACACTGCCCTGCGCTTGGCTCGAGCCCTAGGCACTTCTGAGCGGTTCTGGATGAATCTGCAGACGCGCTATGACCTCAGTGTGGAAGCCATCAAACACGAACAAGAACTCAAGCGCATCCAACCTCTCCTGAGCGCATGACGTCCGCCCTCAGAGTTCGCCGTCCTTGACCTCGGAACGGAGCGGCAGCGACTCCACGCCCGTTGCTGAATCAGTCGTGCTCCCAACGCCTCCGACCCTGGCCGGAGCGGCCGTGAACCTTCCCGTCCTCGTGCAGCACCAGGACCGGACACGCGGCATGGGATACGCAGGCGTGCTGACCGAGCCGAGGTGCATGCCGAGGAAGCCGCCGTGTCCCCGCCGCCCGACCACCAGCATGACGGCCTCCCTGCCTGCCTCATCCAGGAGCAGTTCGCCTGGCGGCGCCCTTGCCGATCGGTCGTTGCACCTGTGGCGGCTGGAACTGCCCAGTGACCTCGCCGTCGGAGAGCACACCGCCGAAGTCACCGTCGCCGACGAACACGGCCGCGAGTTCATCCAGACCTTGACGTTCCAGGTCACCAAGTAGTTGCACACAAACTGAGCCGTGCCCCGCCAACCCGGCTGGGCGGACGGCTTCGTCACGCCAAAAGCTGCTTTTGAATAATCACGCGGTTCTGATCTGAAGAAGAGGCGCCCCGATGACCGAATGGAGGGCTCCCAGTGAAATGTAAATAATTCTTGACATTAGATGTCAAGGGTCCTTAACATCAGATCATGGTTCCCCGACTGTCCGACGCCGCCGAGGCAAGCCCGATACGGGAGCGCCGCAAGGAGCAACGCATCACCCAAGCCGAGCTCGCCGAGCAGGTAGGCGTGAGCAGGCAAACGATCATCGCCGTCGAGCAGGGCGACTACGCCCCTTCGGTATACCTCGCGCTGCGGATCGCCCGCACTCTGGGCAGGACCGTTGAGGAACTCTTCACGAATGAGACGGGAGAAGACAGATGAAACGCAGACGGAACGTGCTGGACCGGGTCGCGGAGCAGGTCATGGATCTCGACAGCCCGGCCTACGGGGACGAGCGTGAACGGGCCGTGTTCATGGAGTCGAGTTCATTCGGGCTGACGACCGGACTCTATCTCGGTGTCGTGGGTGCCGTCGTTGCCTCGGTCTTCGGGCTGGTGCTCCTACCTGTGGCCCTGCTGGTCATGACGATCATTCCGTCGGCCGCGGCCCATTGGTACGCGAAGCGGAGGGGCGTCAATATGCAGGAACTGGCCGAGCACGCCGGCTCCCGGTCGACGATGGTCGGGATCCTCGTCTTCGGCACCGCGATGGTGCTGACCTTCGCCGCAATGTCCTACACCGTGTTCACCGGCCAGCCGATACTGACCGCACCGTCGCTCGAGGTAATCCCGGGCGAAGGATTCCTAGGTGGGATGGCGCAGGGCGCCGTTGCGGGCGGAATGCTTGGCGGGCTCGCGGCGATCGTCGGAGGCATACTCAGTTTCCGGCGGGCGAATCGCCGCAGTAAGGCATCCGGCTGGTAGGGCGCGGGCATCACTGCGACCGCCTAGATACCGCTCGATCAGTCATGCTCCCGATGTCGTCGGCCGCGGTCGGAGCGGCCGTGAATCTTCCCGTCCTCGTGCAGCACCAGGACCGGACACGCGGCATGGGATACGCAGGCGGAGCTCACCGAACCGAGGTGCATGCCGAGGAAGCCGCCGTGTCCCCGCCGCCCGACCACCAGCATGACGGCCTCCCGGCCTGCCTCGACCAGTAGCTCGGGCGCCGGACCGCGCAATAGCTCGGTGGTCAGGTCTGCCGGCCTATTCCCACCGAAGGCCTGATCCAAGGCGGCCTCGAGTTCCTTCTTTGTCGAGGCCTCGAACGCCTCGAAATCCGGCGGCACATACCCCTCGTAGATCGCGGGAAAATGCCAGCAGGAAACCGCGTGGATGGAAGCGTCAAGGGCCGGCGCCAGCCGCGCGGCCATGCGCAGCGCCTCCACCGAGCCCTCGGAACCATCCACACCAACCACAATTTTGCCGTCTGCCGACCCCATCGCCGCTCTCCTTCGTCCAGGATTCCGCACCGCAATTACAGAATGACAGGGAATGCGGAGGGTGGAAAGACTTCGTGGCTCGCGGCGGACACTGCGGCGTAAAACAACGACGGCGGGTGGCTGCGTTGCGCAGCCACCCGCCTACATGTCGTCCTGGTTAGGCTCAGGAACCGAGCCGCAGGGTCTCCCAGCCGCCCTGCTTCGAATCCCGCGCGTACGTTTACGCGTGAGGTTTCCACTTCGAAGGCGGGCAGCCGAACTCACGCAGGAACGCGCGGTTGAATGTCGTAGGATCCGGAATGCCACAAGCGGCACCGATGGAAGCAACGGTTTGCCCAGGAGCACGGGAAGTCAGCATCGAGGCCGCTCGGCTCAGGCGAAGGCCCCGGACAACAGCAGCGGGAGTTTGCCCGATATCGGAAAAGATTGAATGGACCTTGCGCACCGATACGTGGTGTTCCCGGGCGAGCATTTCCACAGTCAGCGCCGGGTTACCCAAGTGATCCTTTATATAGGAACGCATTGCGGCCAGCAACGCTGCGTCGCTGTCCCAGCCGTTTCTCTCCAAGCCCGCGAATGAGCGCAGGACCATGGTCAGCAGTTCGGCACCAGCCCGAGCCATGTCCGGCCGTACGAAGTCATCGATCCCCGTATCTTCGGCCAAACCACGCAGATAACCGCTGAAAGCGGCCATGCCCGGTATCCGGCCGTCGAGCGTGCGACCGCATAGCTCGGAGATCAGCCTGTCCCGGACGCCCAGTCGGTCTCTGCCGACACGCAACACCAGCAGTTCCTGACCGGCTTGCAGGTGGTCCAAGACATATGGCCGGTTGGTCTCGTAGAGAGTGGCACAACCGGGACTGATCTGCGCCGCCCTGCCGTGCTGCCTTACCGTTCCTGAGGACGCCAACTGAAGCGAGAGAAGAACGTCGTCGTTGTCTGAACGCTGCGCCAAACGGTCCGTCCGCTCCACCAGAACCGGCCCCGTACTGACTCTGCAGAGGGAGACGTCCTCAGCCAACCGCAGCGGAACCAGGCTGCCCCTAAAAGTCTCATCGGGCGAGGCACAGCGAAGCGGTACGAAATGGCTACTGGAAATATCCTGCCATCCCGCAATGTCTGAGGCATAAATGGCTGCCATCTTCATCCCTCTTGCTTCCCCAAGCGCCGTCACTGCGGACGTTCAATGCCTACGAGGGTACCAACGCCTGCAGGAAATGCACCATGTCGTGCAGAAAACGCCAACGACAGGCAAGTGTGCTGCGTCATAGTCTCGGAATATCCGATCCATCAGGGATGAACAAGGAGTAATCGTGGGAAAGACAATCCGTGTAGCAGCAGTCCAAGCCGAGCCTGTCTGGCTCGACGCGGAAGGCACCACTAAAAAGACCATCGACCTGATTGGCCAGGCTGCAGCTGAAGGTGCCGAACTGGTGGCGTTTCCCGAGACTTGGATCCCGGGCTACCCGGTCTTCCTCTGGTCCTACCCTGTCTATCAGCAGATGGAGTTTGTGGCTCGCTACCATGCCAACTCGATCACGGTGGACGGCGACCAGTTGCTCCGCATCCGCGAAGCCGCTCGTGAGAACCAGATCAGCGTGGTTTTGGGCTTTAGCGAGAAGGACGGCGGCTCCCTTTACATGGCGCAAGCCATCATCGGGCCGGATGGGGAGATCATCCTACACCGCCGCAAACTCAAGCCCACCCATGCGGAGCGCACCCTTTTCGGTGAAAGCGACGGCAGCGGAATCAAGGTCGTCGAAACTGCCATCGGCCGCGTCGGTGCTTTGAACTGCTTTGAGCACATTCAGCCGCTGACCAAGTACGCCATGTACGCACAGAACGAGCAAATTCACGTCGCAGGTTGGCCATGCCTGGGCATCTTGGGCAATGTGCCGGCGCTAAGCCCGGAATCGATCATCGCCGCGTCCCAGACCTATGCTCTGGAGGGCAGCGCCTTCGTCATTATGGCCACCCAGATCATGTCCGACGAGGGCGCCCGAAAGTTCCCGGATGCCGAGGGCGGTCCCACTCCGGTGTACACCGGTGGCGGCGGATTCGCCCGGATCTTTGGTCCGCATTCCGGCCTGATCAGCCAGCCGATGGATCCAACGGAGGAAGGCCTCGTCTATGCAGACCTTGACCTCGCCCAGATCGCTCTCGCGAAGAACACGGTTGACCCCGCGGGTCACTATGCTCGCGCAGACGTCACTCGCCTGATCTTCGATGATCGTCCAAAAAAGCCGATGATCAAGCCTGAGGAATTCGATTCCAAGGAGTTTGAAGACCTCCGCAACGAGGATGACGGAATCGAAGATGCTTCGGTCTTCGCGTAGGTTCGCGGCCTGCCCAGGGCAGTTCAGCGCACGACGGCGGGCGGCCGGCTAATTGCCAACCGCCCGCCTATGCGTTGCGCTGGTTGCCCTACCGCAACCGCGCGTCATTTATAGATGAGCTTGGGCTCAGGAACCGAGCCGCAGGGTCTCCCAGCCGCCCTGGCCGATGACGATCCGCTTGTTGATCCGGTTCTTGGTCACCGCGTAGTGGTACAGCGTTCCGTTCATGTCCCGGGCGAGGATACCCATCCCGCCGTCGGCCGCATGGTTCGGAATGGCCGAGAGGTGGCCCATGGCGTTCCAACCGGACCGGCCGACCACCCGGCGCTCTTCGGAAATGAAGCGGCCGGCTCCGTTGGAGCGGTACAGCTTCAACTGCCCGTTCGTCATCTTGACCACCAGGTCCATCTTGGCGTCCTGGTCATAGTCCATCGCCATCAGGTCCAGGTTCCGCCAGCCCGAGGAGCCGATCAGCGTGCGCGGCCCGTGCTTCTCGCCCGCCGGGTTGGTGTAGGCGTAGAGCTTGCCGTCGCGCAGGTTCTTGGCGATAACGCCGGGGAACTTATCGCCCCTGCGCCAGTCGGCCACCAGCACGTCGTAGCCCTGCCAGCCGCCGCTGCCGATCACCGCGCGCTGGAAGCCGCCGGTTGCCCGGCCGTAGTCGACGGTCAGCTGGCCGTTCTTCCAGTTCGCCACGAGGTCCTGGACGCCGTCGTTGTTCCAGTCCGCCACATCCACCTTGAGCGCGCTCTGCCAGCCTGCGGACACGAAGGTCCGCCGGGCGAGGTCGCCGCCCTTGGCGGAGGGGTACGAGTACAAGGAACCGTCGCCGGCTACCGCGGCAATGTCGCCGGGCAGCATCTTCGCGGTCTTGTTGGCCGCCGGGAGGCGGTCCGGCAGCACCCGCAGGTCACGGGCCAGCAGTGCCGGCATGTCGTAGGACCAATGGTTGACGCCGGGCAGGACCGTCATGGTGGTCTTGGTGAAGCCCTTGTCGGAGTAGATCTGCTCGGCACGCTGGGCAGTGCCAAGCGCGGACCAGGTGGCCAGCGTGGTGCCGCCCAGGCCGTCCAGGCTGCCGGCGATCCAGTTAACGTTCATGTTCTTGACCGCGGTGGACGGGGCAGTGGGCATGCTCCGGTATCCGCCGCCGCCGACGATGGTGGCGCCGCCGCCCTTGATCCAGTTCTGCCGGTCGGAAAGCACCTCCATGCTGGTGAACTCTGCGCCGCCGGAGTAGCCGTGGAACCAGACCCGGCTCGCGTCGACGTCGTACTTTGCAGTCAGCATGGCCGCGAGCGAACGGAAATAGTCGCCGTTGCGGTCGATGTCTTCCCACCAGGTGATGCCGCCGACCTTGTCCGGGGTGATCACCGGGACCATGATCATGTTCTTCTTGGCCGCCTCAGCCGCCATGCCCTTCATGATCGAGCCGGTGGGCTGGTGGACGTAGGACTGCGCCGGGTAGCTGTAGTCGCCGTGGAAGACGAACACAATGCCCACCGGCTGCGAGGTATCCACGTTGTTGCCGAGGACGTGGTACTGGCTGGTCAGGCCGTTGGGCGCGGTGTAGTTCCGGTAGGTCAAGGTGCCCGGCGCGGCCGGGTAGGCCACGATCGCGGTCTGGGCCGTGGTAACCGTCCGGGACCGGTAGTTGGTCTTCGAGCCCGTGATCCGCACCGAAAGCTTCGTCCCGGCGTCCGTGGTGGTCACCTTGTAGGCTGCGGCGGTGGCACCGGTGATGTTCCGGCCGTCGCGCAGCCACTGGTAGGCCAGGGTGGTGCCCGTGGTCCAGGTGCCCTTCGCGGTGAGGGTGCTGCCCACGAGTGCGCTGCCGCTGATGGTCGCGGCCACACTGTTGGCCACCGTGCCCAGGATGACCTTGGCCGTGAGCGCCGAGGTGGCGGAGGTGGCGGTCATGCCGGACTTGGTTCCGGTCACGCGGACGCTGATCCGCTTGCCTGCGTCGGCGGTGGTCACCTTATAAGTGGTGGCCGTGGCGCCCGTGATCGGCTGGCCCTCGCGCAGCCACTGATAGGTGAAGGTGGCGCCGGTGGTCCAGGTGCCGGCCTTGGCGGTCAGGGTCTGGCCCAGGACTGCGCTGCCGGAAATAGTGGGAAGGACACTGTTCACGACTGGCTGCGGAGTGGCCTTGACGGTGACCGGGGCTTCGGTAGTAGTGGTGGGTGAAGGGGCAGGCGCAGGTGCTTCGGTGGTCGGTGTTGTCTCCGGGGTCTCCGTGGACGGAGCTTCCTCAGTGGGCGTCGGCGCGGGAGCCTCCGTGGTCGGAACTGGTGCCGGCGTTTCCGATTCCGGAACGCCAGTGCTCGGGGCAGGCGTCGCGGCATCGGCGGCCGGAGCTGATTCGTCCGCTTCCGGAACTTCCATCAGCGGAGCTTCCTTGGCCGGCTGGACCGTAGCGGACCCGGTAGCATCGGGAGCCGGCTTTGTCGACGCCGCCTCATCGATCCAGGCCGCTTCCACAATCTCGGACACCGTCTTGCTGCCTTCGACGGCGGCGCGGAACCGGAGTTCGGCGGCTTCGGTGAACTTGAACGTACGCTGGAACGCCTCATCGCCAGATTCCAGAGCGTCCGAGGTCCATAGCTTCGCCCACTCGCCGTCCCAGTGCACCTGGAGTTCCACGGCATTGCCGGCCGCGTTGGTGGCTTGGCCTTCGAACTTGAGCTCCGGGTCGCCGTCGTCGCGCTTAAGGATTTCCAGCTTCACAACCGGTTCGGCAGCAGCGTCCGCTGCTCCGGACGGCGCAGGATCAGGTGTGGCGAGGACAGATGCCGGAGCAGAGCTGCCAGCCGCATCGTCCGTGGCCACCGACGTCGAGTCGGTTGTGGTCGAGCCGGTTGCCTGGTCACCCGCGTAGGCCGGCGTCGCAGCCGGGATGATGAACCCCGCTGCCAGTATTCCGGCAGCCGCCAGCGCAACAAAACGTTCTTTCACAGTTTCGCCCCTCATAGAACAGCGGAACCGCGATGCCGGCTCCGATCCGCAGGTGAGTGCCCGGCAAGCCGAGACCCTTCCCCCGGGAGAAGCGTAACGTTTCACTTAAAGCTTTCATACCCCAGTTAAACCCCAGTCTTTCCCTTCCTTGACCGCGTGTTAGTCACTCAGCAAAGCCGGCATGCCCTAAGAGAAATTGGATCTCCTCAAGTTCTTCTCTGGCTCGCCACTCCCCTGGGGTCAGAGGTCGTGAATAGACCGCGATTCTGAACTCCTTTAGCGACAGTCCCAGCCGTGCCAGAATCCGTTCGCGGTCTAACTTAAGAGTCGAGTTTGACCTGCTGACCGTACGCGACACTTCTCCTCCTCCGATGATTTCCAGCCAGTAGATCATGTGCCACGGACAAAACGACCGTACGGCCACGCCGGAGGTCGGAGAACATGCCCTCCATCCTGCCGCAAGCCAGAGCACAAGAGAGCCTCGGCCAACCATTGACTTCTTCAACCATTCGGATAAGCATTAGTTGTCCGATTAAACGATCAAACAGTGAGGTCACCTATGCCCCGCACCATGCGTCAACGCTGCCGCACGATTGTTTCAACTTCCGCACTTTCAGTCCTGCTCGCCGCCGCGTCCTTCTCCCCTGCCGCCGTTGCTGCTCCGCCGGCATCCGACGCCGGCACCGCAACCGACACCGATGCGCAGCAAGTACCGTCCACCGTCGCCACCGGGACGCTCGACAACGGAGCTACCTGGCGCGCCGAGGTGCCCGGGGACTGGAACGGCAAGCTGGTGCTCTTCGCCCATGGCTTCCGCGGCGGCATCGACAACCCAGCCTGGGACAAAGGTTTCGCCCCCACCGCGACAGAATTGATCAAGCGCGGGTACGCCGTCGCATCGTCGTCGTACTCTGAAACCGGCTGGGCGCTGGAGACGGCCGCGCAGGACCAGCTCGACACTATGGCCGCGTTCGAGAAGCAGTTTGGCGAAGCGGACCGCGTGATTGCCGTGGGCCGGTCCATGGGCGGCCTCGTGACCAGCATGATGGCCGAGATTCCGGGAGCCGGCATCGACGGCGCCGTGAGCACCTGCGGCCTGGTCGGCGGCGGTGTGGCCCTGAACAACTACCAGCTCGATGCGGCGCACGCGGCGGCAGCGCTCCTCCTCCCCCGGCAGGACATCCGGCTGACCGGCTTCACCGCGCCGGAGCAGTCCGACGCGGCCATCACCAGCCTAAAGGCAGCGCTGCAGGAAGCCACGGATTCAACCGAGGGAAGGGCGCGGATCGCACTCGTGGCGGCGCTGCTGAACACTCCCACCGAGCTCGACGACGTCGACCTGACGGATCCGGAAGCGCTGGCAGCCGCCCAGGCAAATCTGGTGCTGGACACCCTGCCGACCGTCATCGAGCGCCGGCACACCATCGTGAACGCGGCAGGCGGGGACAGCGGCTGGACCGCGGGCGTCGACTACGCCAAGCTTCTGCGCTCCTCGGACCAGCGCAAGCAGGTGAAGCATATGTACGGTCTGACAGATCTCGACCTGTCGGAGGACGTCGCCACCATCACGGCCACCGCCGACATCAAGCCCGATGAACGCGGCCTTGAGTGGATGCTGCGCACCTCCACCCCGACCGGCGAACTGCAGGTGCCGCTGCTGGCAACGCACACCCTCGTGGACCTGCTGGCGCCGGTGGAGTACCAGGAGGAGTACGCCGAAACAGTCCGCCGGGCCGGCGAGCACTCCTTGTTCCGCCAGGCCTTCGTGGACCGCGAGGGACACTGCAGCTTCACCGTCGCCGAGAACGTCGCCTCGGTCGAAGCCATGGACCAGCGGCTGGAGACCGGCAACTGGGGCAGCGTGGCCAAGACCTCCGTACTGCAGAAGAACGCCGAGGCAATGGGTCTCGACGGCGCTGCCTTCGTCGACTTCCGGCCCGGCGAATTCATCAACGACCGAGCCTGGACCGGCCGCTAACCCGAGTTGGCCTCCATGCCATAACGACGACGGTGCCCGGCTTTCCGCCGGGCACCGCCTCCGTCTCTGCGCACCTACATCAGCAGGTTGTGGAGCGGGATCTCCGTGGCGTCCGGCATGGTTGTGAACCCGCCCTCCACACCCTTCTGCAGCAAGGGCATGAGAGTGCTGTCACGGAAAGACTCCCAGCTTTCCTTCGACTCGTGGACGGCAATGACCCTCCAGCCGCCGTCGGACGGTCCCGCGGCGTGGAAGATCTGCCCCGGCGGTCGCTGGCCCTCGCCCGGATGCGCCGCGGCCACTGACGCCTCGTACTGGTCCTTGGTGCCGCCGGGAAAGAAATGCACGATTGCATAGGCCGACGTTTCCATTAGTGCCTCCTTCGACTGTTGGAATGAACCAATGGTGGCCCTGTGCCGCCGAGCAGACAATAGGCCTTCCGCCACACTTCGGCTCCCACATGACGGCGCGTCATGCCTAGGACCAAAGTCCCTAGTAATCCGCAGTGCTGAATCGTTATCCTGAACGTGACGCATCAACAAAACCACGGCTTCGTTGGGGAGGCCGCGGCTTTGTTGATGAAGGTTGGGGGGAATCCGTGTGGAGCCTGGCGTGTTGGGGAACAACAGGCTCCACGCAACCCTGCCGCTCACCAGCCGACCCCCGAGCAGCGCAACCCACTGCGCACATCTTGGAACGCCGCAGTCATGCCCACACAACGTGTCGCCATCCTTGGACTTAGCCAGCTTCCGCCTGCCCCATGTACGATCCAAAGAACATTTATTTCAATGTGGGGGCAGAATAAATATGGATCACTCGGGGGCACCGCCCAAGCGCAACGTTGCGGTTTTCCTAGACATGGAAAACCTCATGGGTGGGTATCAAAAGGACGTCAAATCGGTTCCCATCGGCAGCATAGTTAGAGAAGTACAAAATGTGGTTCAAAGCCACGGCGTAGGATCACTCGTTGCTTTAACGAGGGCGTACGCCAACTGGGGCAGAGCTGACATGGCGGCCTATCGACGGGAAATGCTGGAAAACGGCGTCGAGCCCGTTCAGGTCTTTTCGTTCAATCAAGATGTCAAAAACGCTGCAGACATTGAACTCGTGGTTGATGCCCTTGAGGTCGCAACCGATTCCCCGTGGGTCGACGTTTTTGTCATCGTCAGCGGTGATGGCGGGTATATCCCTCTGATAAGGCGGCTTCACGTCTTGGGCAAATACACGATGGTTGTCACCACATCCCATTTTGCTTCTGGCAGGGTCAGTAAGCTCTTACGCTCAGCGGCCGATCACTTTCACACGATTCAGCTGGATGACGGAGCGGTAGCGGAAAGTAGCGTAACGGCCGAGACCAGTCGCATTCCGACCATTACCGAATACAAACAGTCGATCGACGCATTCCTGAAAAAGGATCCCACACTCACTGTTAATGGTCGCGTACAAGGCGCTGGGTTAGGCACTCTACTCCGTAAACGTTGGCCTGACGGAGATTACAAAAATTTTGGTCACCGAACATTGGGATCATTCGTGGAAGAACACTGTGGCAAGCAGATGTTTCGCCCAAACACCACCAACCTTGCCCCGGCCACAGGTGAATTGGCGAGCATCCGCTAGACGAGCTCGCGTCGGGAATGAAGTGACCCTGGACTTCGCCACAAACTAAGTACGACGACGGGTGGTTGCGTTTCGCAGCCATCCGCCGCTGCGTTCTGCTCGGCGTCACGGCCGCATCAAGAATTCCAGCGCGAATCACGACTGCATAACTGTGCTTGTGGGCCCTATTCGGGCGCGCCTAATCTGGAATTTAGGGACGTGCAGCAGGGCTGTGAGGCCCTTGACCCGTAGGAGAGATTGCCATGAAAGCAGAAGCCGCTGGGGCAGGCCACTACGAAAGCCACCGGGACCATCCGGCACGGCCAACCAGGCTTGGCGGGGTGAAGATCGGCTCCGCTTTCTTCGGTTGGATGACAGCCACCGGCATTTTCGTCCTGCTGGCCGGACTCGCCGCCGCGATCGGCGCCCTCTTCGGCATCGCCGGCAGCGCCGACCCGAGCCTCCTTGCCGAACAAGCGGGACAAGGCCTGCAGAGCATTAGCATCATCGGTGCGGTGATTCTGGCCGTCATCACCTTCCTCGCCTACTTTTCCGGCGGTTACGTCGCCGGCCGCATGGCGCGTTACGACGGAGCCAGGCAGGGTGTCGCCGTCTGGCTTTGGGCCGTCGTCGTAGCGGGGATTATCGCCGCGCTCGGAACCGTGACCGGCACGGTGTCCGGAGCGCAACTGGATGTCCCGGCCCTCCTTGCCAGCTTCCCCGGGGTTCCTCTCAATGAGGGGACGATGACAACCGGCGGAATAGTGGTGCTGATCGGCATCGGGCTGCTCTCGCTTGTGGCCGCTGTACTAGGCGGCAAGGCCGGCATGCATTATCACCGCAAGGTCGATCAGACCGAGGCAAGCGGCTATGCAGACTGGAACGCCGACGGCAGCGGCGCCTGACCTTCAGCTTCCAGACGGACGACGGCGAGTGGTTGCGTTACGCAGCCACTTGCCGTCGTTCTGCGGCTACTCCGATAACGCCGCAGTAACGCGCCAGTAACGCTCTTCCTGCTACACCGAGCCCATTCCCAATCCAGCCCAAGGAGACAGCCATGGACCAGCACGGGGTCAACAAGGACCATTTCTGCACGATCCGCACCGTTCAGGACGTGTCCGGCAATACCAAGGCGGCGCTGCTCAACGAAGCTAAATGGACCGTCTCCCGGCTGACCGTGGGCTTCCTGGAAGGCGACCCCCAGCTGCGGCAGCGCGTGATCGATGTGGCCCGCGAATGGACCGGCCCGGACATGGCGAACCTGGAGTTCCTGGAGGATGGATCGGAAGCGGATATCCGGATCGCGTTCCAGCAGGGCAACGGCTCATGGTCCTTCCTCGGGACCCATGCCCAGCAGATCCCGGCAGACGAGCCGACCATGAACTATGGGTGGCTCACGCCAGATTCAACGGACGACGACGTCCGGCGGGTCGTGCTGCACGAGTTCGGCCACGCGGTCGGGTTGATCCATGAGCACCAGAACCCGGAGAAGCCGATCCAGTGGAACCGTGCAGCGGTCATTGCGGATTTGTCCGGACCGCCGAACAATTGGGATGAACAGACGATCGAGAACAACATTTTCAAGAAGTACAACGCGCAGGATGTCACGGGGACGGACACGGACAAGGATTCGATCATGATGTATCCCCTCCCGCAGTCCTGGACCCTGGACGGCTTTTCGGCAGGCCTGAACTCGGATCTGTCCGATACCGACAAGGAGTTCATCCGGTCCGCGTATCCTTGGTGAGGCGGCCGCCGACGTAAGGAGACAGCGTGGAGGACTACGCCGTCGTCGTCGGCATTTCGCGGTATCCGAAGTTCGCCCCGGCCGGTAGCACCGCGGATCTTGTGGGGCCGGACACTGATGCGCTGGACATCCGCAATTGGCTCGCGGCGGACGACGGCGGCGGCCTCGTCCCGGAGAACATCCGGATGATCCGCTCGGCGGACTTCGACCCTACCCCGGCGGATCCGCAGCCCGAGGAGGCCCGGATCCGCAAGGCGCTGGCGTCGCTCGTGGAGCAGACGGCTGACCGCATGGGCGGGCGCCTCTACCTCTACTTCTCAGGCCACGGCTTCGCCCCGGTGCTGGAGGAAGGGGCGCTCTTCACCGCCGAGGCCTCCCTGAGCATCCCCACCTACGTGTACGCCTACGACTGGCTGCGCAGCTTCCGCAAGGCGCTGCGCTTCCGCGAGTACGTGCTCTGGATGGACTGCTGCATGACGCACCAGCAGACCATCCCTGTCAGCAACGTGGTAATCCGCGCCGGCACCGGCACCGGCGTTCCCGGACCCGCCTTCGTGGCGGTCGCCGCCCAGACCAAGAGCGCGCTGGAACACCGGATGCCGGATGGAAGGGTGCACGGGGTCTTCAGCTACACCCTGCTCCAAGGCCTGCGCGGCGGGGCCACGGACGAGCACGGCCGCATCACGGCAGAGAGCCTGAAGTCCTTTCTGCACGACACCATGCCGGAATTCCTGCCGGATCAGGCCCGCAATGCATCGGCCGTGGACCTGCATCCGTACATTCGGGCCGATTCCGGCATCCTTTTCCGCCGACTGCGCAGCCGGCCTACCTACTCGGTGCGCCTCGACTTCCCGCCAGGTGCCGTCGATCAGGAACTGAAACTGTGGACCGGAAGGCCGCACGCCGCCGTCGTCCGCCAAAAGCTGACGGGGAGTTCCTGGCAGGGCGAGCTGGTGCGCGGGTTGTATATGGCGGAAATTGCCGACGCCGGTGTGCGGCACGGTTTCCAGGTCACCGGTGCGGGGGCGCGGCACCTCCGCCTGTCGGATCTCGGCGAGCCGGTCAGGCCGCCGCATCCCACCCAGCTGTTCAGCATCGATGTCCGGGCCGCGAATCCGGCGGCGACCATTTCGGTGCTGGACCACAACCTGCAGCGCATCTTCTCCGATACCGGCGCCCTGCACGAGTTCGATGCGCCCGGGGTCTACAAGATCCGGGTCGAGCTGGGCCGGGACATTTCAAGCGTGTCCGAACAGGTCATCCTGCTGGATGCGGACATGGAGACAGCCTTCCTTTCCGCGCCGGAGGTTCCCTCGCCGGCGCCGATTCCCGGCAGCGCCCTCGCCAGCAAAGCGCACGCGGAGCCGTTCCTCGATGCCGCGGCAAGGGACAGCCTGTTGCACGGTACAGGCCAGCCCTCAAGCGGCCTCTCCATACTGGCGCGGTACTGGCTGGACGACGACGCCCCCGTACAGCCGCCGGGGAACCCCTTGGAGGGCCTTCGGTTGTTCTCCGCCGACGGCCAGCTGCTGGTGGACCTCGGGGCGGGCCACGTCAGCCGGCCCAAGGACGTGGCGATCTGGGAGCGCGCCCTGGAACCGGGCGCCTACTTCCTCCGCCACACCTTCCGCAGCGGCCGCACCGGCGAGGCCACGGTCATGGTCTGCGACGGATGGTTGACCCAGATCGCGTTGCAGCGCTCCCCTGCCCTGCTCGTTCCCGGCACCCCGCTCGACGACATCATGCCGATCGTCGACGCCGCCGTGTTCATGCGGGGACCGGACGCCGGCGCCCCGCCGGCCAGCGAAGACAAAGTCCTGGAAACGGCGCGGCTGGCCCTCGCCCAGGGGCGGGACCTGCTCGGCAAGCCGCACGGCAGCGGGCTGCAGAAACTACTGCTGGAGGACTACGCAGATCCTTTGGCCGGCATCATCGGCTGCTACCTGCTGCTGATCGCGATGGACGGCGCCAACGGCGGAACCACCGCCCAGCATGCCCAGTTCGACGCCGCCGTCGTCCGCCTCGCCTCCATGGTCGGTGACTGGCACCCGGATGTGGCGGCCCTGTCGTTGCGCTGCTCGGATCCAGCACTGCGCAGGACCGCGCCGATGGCCGTGCCGCCAATCTTTCGGTACGGCTGGCAGCTGATCGTCGAGGCCAGTTACACCCACCCGGAGCTGGTGCCCGAAGCACTCTGGCAGCGTGTCCACGCCGTCACGAACTTCGGCCCGTACCTGACTTGGGCGGCGGACGAACGGGCCAAGCGTCTGCATGCGCGCCAACTGCAGCACTGGTTCGATGCCAAGGCCGATGACGCGAACGGCGCGGGCCCGGACGCAGGGAACCGGTTGCAGATTCCGGCTTCGGCCGCGGCCTCACTGCGCAGCCGCCGTGTTTGAACTGCCGCTGGCCGACGGCATCACGGCATCCTTCCAGCGCTTCCCTTCCCCCGACAACGGCCTGCTGGCCCGCCGTCCGCCGAGCGCCGGCGCGCTGCCGCTCTGCCCCGCCGGAGACGGCGGCTTCGTATGCGCACTGCCGGACGGCGAGGCGTGCTGGATCGGGTTGACGGCCAGGCCCGGAGCCGCCATGGTTCTGGTCGGTGTGCTGGCGGAGCTGTCCGACGGCTCCCCGATCGACGTCCTTTCCGGCGCGCGGCTGTCCGGCGCTGGGACCGGCGCTGGGACCGGCGGCGGCCTTGCGGCGGTCCAACCGGTTGAATTGCTTTCGGTTCCGCCGTCCGCGCAGGTGGCCGGCATCCTCCGCCCCGGCGACGGATGGCTGGCGTTGTGCCGCGAGTCTCGCACAGCGGCAGCGGGAGGGAACACGGGGTCGCCGGAAGCGCTGGCGGTGCGCCTGCACCTGGTGGTCCGTCCGGCACCGGACCAGGCCCGGGAACAGCGCAGCACCGCCGTCGAACTGGTGGACGGTTCCCGCTTCCGGCAGGAATGCGGCGAGCGCGTTCCCGCCCCCTCGCCGACCGTCTACGGCGGCTGGCGGCTGCCCTGAGGCTATGCGCGACGGCGGCGGAAGCGGGGCGGGGCTCGGGGCTCCCGCGGATCCGGTGGGTTTCCGCTTCCGGCGTGCTTGGGCTGATACCGTCGGCGCCGCCACCAGAGATAGAGAGCGCCGATCGCGCCGACCACCACCGGAATGGTGATACCGAGCGGTTCGCCCCATTCCTTGACCGCGTTGCCCAGGACGTAGCCGATGCCGATCTTGACTTCGATCGACTTCTCGAACGTCTTGACCAACACATCGGCGCCGTCCGGTCCCTTGGTCCAGATTGTCAGGACCATCTGCTTCGTGCCGGCCTCGCGGGCGGTGATGTTCCAGCTCCACATCCCCACGCCCTCAGACGGCAACGCGATAAGCCCGGTGTTGCCGCTGGTGAGCTCAATATCCAGGCCGTCGCTGGTGAGATCTGCCCGCATGAATTCACACAGCTTGGGCGATTCAGTTTCTATAGGGCCTTCACCTGGCAGCTCCTCAGCCGGGTCGACGGGCGAGTCCTTGAATGCAACGCGGATCGGGAAGGCCTTGGTTTCCCCCTGGACCATCGGTGACGGCGGCCTGAACACCAGCGTCCCCTCGAAACACTTATCGAGGATTTCCTGGGTGTCGGAGCCAGGAGGTTCGGTGACCGTGGGATCCACTCCAGGGGTCGACGGCGGTGGCGCTTCCGAATCGGAGGGTTCAGTTGCTGTCGGTTCCGGAGTTCCTGTCTCCGAGGGACCTCCGGTTTCCGACCCGGTAGGGCCGGGAACTGCGCCGCCTGTGGTCGGCGGCGACCCGGCGGTCTCCGACGGAGGCGGTGGATTGCTCTCCGTCGGTCCGTCGAATTTGACGGATTGTTCCAGCACTCCCGCGGCGCCGCTGTCGTCGATCACCGTCAGCCGCACGGTATAGACGCCCGGCGCGGTGAAGGTATGGCCCCAGAACATCCCTTCGCCCTGGCTGCCGTCCGCCACCTCCCACAGGAAGGTCTCGATGATGCCGCCGTCCGGATCCACGGAAGCCGAGGCGTCCATCGTGCAGGTGAAGCCCTCGCACAGCACCACGAAGTCTGCACGTGGTGCCTCGGACGCCGTTTGGGGAGGCTCGGCCGGATCGGATGGAGCCGACTCGGGGGTGGGATCCTGCGCTGAGCTGGCCGATGGTGCGTCCGGCGCCGGGCCGACGGCCGTTGCACTGCCGGCTCCGGCCAGTCCGAAAACCAGGAGGGCAAGCGCCAGCCAAGCAGCCCGCACCTGCGCAGACCAATGTCTATTGGGCCGCCCCGGCAGCCCCTGCGGAGAGAACACGCTTGCCTCCAATGACGCCCCTAGGCCGTTCTCTACCTTGCAGTCTGACCCTGCCGGCACCGTTCGTCAACGGTGCGCGTTGACTCGTCAAAGATGCCCGCGTAGCTGCTATCGAAGAATCATTTGATAATGCCCGCGTAGCGGTGTGTCTGCCGGGCACGCTGTTGCCTGCCCGGCACTCTGAGCCATGGAGCTTACGATGAGCCAACGCAGAGCCGTCACGAAGACCATCGCCACCCGCTATGCCAGGGCGGACCGGGCCTCGAAGAAGTCCATCCTGGATGAGCTGTGCGCGGTGACCGGCTGGCACCGCGACCACGCCCGGAAGGCACTGCGCCTGGCACTGGTGCTCAAGCCGGTCAAGCCCAGGCCGCCGCGGCCGCCCGTGTACGGGGAACAGGTGATCGAAGCCCTGCGGCGGTGCTGGGCGGTCCAGGGCACCCCGTGCGGGCGGCTGCTGGCCGCGGCGCTGCCGGACCTGGTCCCGCGGCTGCGCCGGTTCGAAGAGCTCCGGATCGACGACCAGACAGCCGCGCTGCTGCTGCGCATCGCGCCGGCCACGATCGACCGGCGGCTTGCCGGGGACCGGGCCAAACTCACCGTCCACGGCAGGTCGCAGACCAAGCCCGGCTCACTGCTCAAGGACTCGATTCCGATGCGGACCTGGGCCGAATGGGACGACGCCCGGCCGGGTTTCGTGGAGATCGACCTAGTCGGCCACGAAGGCGGGAATTCGCGGGGCGAGTTCTGCTTCACCCTTGACATCACGGACATCGCCACGGGCTGGACGGAAACCGTCTCGGTGAAGAACAAGGCCCAGAAATGGGTGTTCGCCGCGATCAAGGAGGCCACGGCGAAGTTCCCGTTCCCGATCCTGGGAATCGACTCGGATAACGGCTCTGAATTCATCAACTGGGGACTGTTCCGCTGGTGCGAGCAGGAGAACCTGACGTTCACCAGGTCCCGGTCGGGGAACAAGAACGACGGCGCCCACGTCGAGCAGAAGAACTGGCATATCGTGCGCCAGACGGTCGGCTACCACCGCTACGACACCGCAGGCGAGCTGGAGCTGCTGAACCGGATCTGGGGCGCTGCAGCGGCTGCTGACCAACCATTTCGCGCCGCAGCAAAAACTCGTCTCCAAGGAACGCAACGGCGCGAAGACCACCAAGAAATACGACAAACCGGCCACGCCGTACCAGCGCGTCCTGGCCGATACCGGCACTGTCGCCAAGAGAGTCAAGACACGGTTGGCCAAGGAAAACGAGCCCCCTGAATCCGGCGGCCATTCAACGCCAGGTCCAGGCCCTCACGGCCGAACTGCTGACCCTCACCACGTCAAAACAAGGGCCAAAGCCCAAGCCTGCTATCCGGGCAAAATCAAATGATTCCTCGAATCAATCGAAGCGGGCATCTTGACATGATTCCCCGGGCGGTGCCGCAGATCAAACCTTTCCATACGTACCGGCGGCGGAAACGGCCGGGAAATTATCCCGTGACGGCCCTGTCTTTCAGGAGTAGCCTTTAGCACACGAGCACGATCTCTGGCTGTGAGGGGAGAGCCACGATGAGCCTTGCACGGGCGGCGTTGACGGAGTTTGCGGCGTTTGTTTCGGCGGCCGTGTCTCCCGACGCCGCCACCCTTGAAGAAGACACTGCGGGGCCGGACCATCCCCCGCCACAACCAGAGGGTCCCATCAGGATCCGACCCGTCGCCCTCGACCGGACGAGCCGCTCCCAGCGGGACGGTCCCGTCCTGGACCTCGAACTCACCGTCGCCGTCAGCAGCTCCGGCCAGCGCGGACTGGAAAACACCGAGACCCTGCTGACAGCCCTCGAATCGGTCGGGCGCTATCGGGTGGCCCCGCTGGATAGGCAGGGGCCGCCTGCGGTTCCGACCGTGTTCAGTTTCCTCGTCCGGATCCCGGTGGCTGTCCGGCTCGACATTCCGGCGGGGCCTCCGGTCCGCGAGCCGCTGCAGCTGCGGATGGGAACCGGCCGTCTGTTGCAGGGCACCCTGCGGGGCCGGGACGGCAAGCCGCTGGCTGGCGCCCGCGTCCGCGCCCACGCATCGGCAAGAACCGCCACCACCGGATTGGACGGCGGGTTCGAGCTGCTGACCACGCATGATGACACCCAGCACTTCACCGTGGAGTTCGACGGCGCCGCCCGCCGGATAAGTGCCAGCAGCCGGGACGTTCCGCTTACCCTCCGCTGGGAACCACCAGATGATGAAAGAGGAACCTGATGACCAGCTACCTGGCGCCCGGCGTCTACGTTAAGGAAGTGCCCAGCGGGCCGCGCACCATCGGCCGGGTCAGTACCAGCATCGCGGCCTTCATCGGCAAGGCCCCGAAGTCCCAAGCCCGGCTGGACGAAGCGGTCGCGATCGACAACTGGACACAGTTCGCCGACCTCTACATCGGCGACGCCAGCGCCGGGACCCACCTGGCCAACGCCGTCTATGGCTTTTTCGCCAACGGCGGCGGGCGTTGCTACGTCGTCAATATCGGCGACGGCGACAATCTCACCGGGACCTCGGCCAAGCCCACCGGCGTACGGCTGCTCGAAGCCCTGGACAATGTGTCGATGGTCGCCGCCCCAGGGTTCCACCGGCCACAGGACTACGCCGCCCTGCTGGAGCACTGCGAGCACCCGTTACGGCAGGACCGCCTTGCCGTGATGGACACGCCAGAAGACGTGGCTGACATCGACGATCTGACTGCGGCAGGCGGCGCAACGGTTCCGGAGCCGGACAACATTGGCGGCACGGATTCAGGCAGCGATGCCGGTGAAGACGACGACGGCGGGAGCCCGCCTCCCAGCTCCGAGGACAACGGTCCGATCGGGGCACCCCAGTCCCCCGGCGGCTACGCGGCACAGTACTTCCCGTGGATCGTCGTGCAGGACGCTGTCACAGGCGCCTTGGTGGCCCAGCCGCCGTCGGGCCATATCGCCGGCATCTGGGCGCGGGTGGATTCCTCCCGCGGCGTCCATAAAGCACCTGCCAACGAGCCGGTCCAGGGCGCGGTGAACCTGGTCCACCAAGTGACCCGAGGGGAGCAGGAGGTCCTCAATCCGGCCGGCGTCAACTGCATCCGTCGCTTCCCGGAGGGCTTCCTGGTCTGGGGCGCCCGCACCCGCGCACCGCAGTCCGGCGAGTACCGGTATATCAACGTCCGCCGCCTGACCAACATGATCAAGGAGTCCATCGCCGAAGGCACCAAATGGGCCGTGTTCGAACCCAACGACTACGCACTCTGGGGCTCGCTCCGCAGGGACATCGGTTCGTTCCTGACCAATGTCTGGCGCGATGGCGGCCTGCTCGGCCGGACGCCGGAAGAGGCCTTCTTCGTGAAATGCGATGAGGAGACCAACCCTCCGGAGGTGCGCAACGAAGGCCAGATTGTGGCCATTGTCGGCCTCTCCGTGGTGCGGCCCGCAGAGTTCGTCATCTTCAAGCTCATGCAGTCCGCCAACATGACCGAAATCGAAAGCACAGGAGCCTGACATGCCGGGATCCAACAAAGCCCCCAGCGCGCAGCCGGGCAACGTCGTCGACCCGTACCGCGCGTACAATTTCAAGCTCATCGACCACGGCATCATGCAGGCCGCGTTCACCCGGGTCGAGGGGCTGGGCATCGTGGTCAACCGCGCGCTGTTCCGTGCCGGCGGCGAAAACAGCGTGGTCCGGGCCATCCCCATGCAGGTGAGTTACCCGCCGGTGAAGCTCTGGTACGGCGTCACGGATTCGGACGAACTGCTACGCTGGCTCTTCACCGCGGTCAAGGGCCGGGTGGAACGCCGCGATGTGTCCCTGGCCCTGCTCAATGAGGCCGGCACGGACCATGTCCGCCGCTGGGACTTCATCGGCGCCTGGCCCTGCGAATGGCAAGGCACCCCGCTGGACGCGCTCGGCGACGAACTCGCCATAGAGTGCCTGACCCTCACGTTCGACCGGCTGGAACTGGCAGATGACGGAAACCAGGCCCCGTAAAGCCGTGGCCGAGAGTCTGCGCCGGATAGCCGACGCCCTCGACCCGGCCCCGCAACCGAAAGACGTGGCGGCGGCGCCTGCTGCCGCGGCTAAACCCGGTGCCCCGGAGCATTGGCTGGCCAGGCTGGAAGAGGCCGGCGTATCCACCGCCGCCTATCGAACGGGAGCGGAGCCGGAAGGGGCTGCCCGGAACGAAAAGGATTCCGTGCGTTCATCGGGCGGGATCCTCGCCACCGGACTGCGACATCTTGCCCGCCTCTTCGCCCACAAGCCCGGACAGCAGGAAGCAGGAATAACGACGGCGGAGGCACCGGTACCAGCGTCCGAACGAACGCAGGCACGGACGGCACCAACCGCGGCCGGAGCGGAGCAACGCCAAGACTACGGAGCACCGGTGCGGCGCGCCGGATACGCCGAGCCGAAAAGGGCCGGGAAACCCAGCGCAGTGACGTTCCCGCCGCAGGACGCACAACCCCGGCCGAGGCAGGCAGCGGGCGCAGCACCTCCCGGTTCCCCGGCGGAAACCGGGGCGAGAGGCAGTTCGCTGCATCTGCCCACGGGGGCCACCAGTCCGGTTCCGGAAGCGTGGGGCCGCAGTCCGGTTGCCCCGAGGAATGCGGCGGAACCGTCTCCGGGCACGCCGGCGCCTCCTCCGGGACCAGCCGATCCGGCCCAGCGGACGGATGACGCCGTTCCCCGAAGTACGGCCGATCCCCGGAGCACGGATCCTGAAGGCAGGAGTCCAGGGCTGCACCCGCCGGTTGCCAGCGGCCGCCTGGTCTTGAACGTCGGCCGCGGACCGGAAGACCGCTCCGTGCCGGGAGCCGTTCCACGGTACCGGGCCGCCGTTTTCCGGTCCGGCGACGGGACCAGCCGTCCCACAGTCCCTGGCAACGGCAACGCCAACGGCGCCGAGACGGCAGGCAAGGACGGCGCCAACGAGGCTGTTGCAGGGCAACGCCCGGGTAGCACAGGAAGTCCTGCCGGATTCGATATCAACGGGTCAGCAGTCCCCTACCAGTCGTCGTCGCTCCTTGCACCGGCGCAGCAGGCCAACGCGGACACCGGCCAGAAGCAGGACGCTTTTCCCGCCTCCGGCGCCGCATCGCCGGTGGGGCCGAACGTTCCCGCGGTGCTCCCGGCGGCGCCGCCCTGGCCGGACCTGCCAGGGCAGAACCGGTTGGCCGGATCGGCAGCGGCCGTCCAGGCGGCGCAAGGACAATGGCTGGATGCCCTCGCCCGGGCCTCCCGGCTGGCGGCCGAACAAGGAGCCCGCTGATGGAACATGTGTCCTTCCTGATCGAGGAAACCGGCGAGCACCTGAGCTGCCTGCTCAACCCCGAATCCCTGGTCATGACGCGAACCGCAGGCGTAGAAACCCGCCGGTCCTCCGGCGGCCGGCTGACCGGGACGTCGCTGGCCGATGATCCGCTGCTGTTCACCGGCGGCGGCCGGACCGAGCTGCAGCTGGAGCTGCTCTTCGACGTCGATCTGGCGCCCGAAGGCGTTCCGGTATCCGACGTTCGGCAGATGACCCGGTCCATCTGGAAACTCGCCGAAAACTCCGCTGAAGCCGCGCGCCGCCGTCGTCCTCCGCTGGCCTGCCTGGCATGGGGAATGGCGTGGTTTATCCCGGGCATCGTGACCGAGGTAGCCGAACGCTTCGACCGCTTCGCACCGGACGGCTCGCCGCTGCGGTCGTGGATGAAGCTGCTCTTTGTCCGGGTGGGTTCCGCCGCGGACGAGCCCGGCGGTGAGAGCTACGAGCTCGCCCAGCGGCTGCCGCCGGTGGACGTCACGGCACCCGCCGTCGGCTCCGTGGAAGTCCTGGGCAGCGGGACGGATGAAACCAACGAGGAGGGCGTACCCGCTGTCCATCCCACGGACCTGGGGCTGCTCTCGCAGGCGGCCTTCGGAACCCCGCTGCTGTGGAAGGAACTGCTGGACTACAACGGGGTCGATGATCCTTTCCATTTCACCGGGCCGCTGGCCGTGCCGCCGCTCTCCGAAGGCTGACCCGTGCAACAGGTCCAGGGGCTGCCGGAATTGATCATCTCGCTGGGACGTAGGCGGCTGTCGGCAGCCGAAACGGGCGCCGTCATCTCGGTGGAGGTCCGGTCCGTCCTCGGCAGTCCCACACAATGCCAGCTCACCTTTCAGGCGGATTCGGTCTTTGCCGGAGCGCGGGAGCTGGCACCGGCAACCGGCGACGCCCTGAAAGTGGAGGTCGCCGGCCGGCCGGAGACGCTCTTCGCCGGGGACGTGACCGTGGTGGAGCGCAGCTACGCCGCGGATGCCACCCGGCTGCTGCGGTTGCGCGCCTATGACGCGCTGCACCGGCTGCGCAAGAGCCAGGTCACCCGGCTGCTGGAAGCCACGGACCTGGCCGCCTTGGCCATGACACTCTGCCAGGGCACCGGACTGCAGGTCAAGGGCGGCACGCAGAAAGTCGGACCGGTGTACCAGTGCGGGCGGTCGGACCTGGCGGTGCTCGCCGAATGCTGCGCCCAGGCAGGACGGTACCCTGTGGTCGCCGGGCGGGAACTCCTGCTGGTCCCGCTGGCCGGGGACGACGACGGCGAACCGCTTGAGCTGGAACTGGGCGGCAACCTGCATTCGGCCGAATTGGAACTCAGCCAGGAGCCGGCCTTCCGCAGCGCCGATGTGGCCGGCTGGCATCCTGCCCCGGCCACCGCCGTCCGCGCCCGCGCTACGGAGGACACCGCCCGCGCACACGTCAAAGCGGATGCCGCGCCCGCCACCGTGGGTGGCGGCGGAGCGCTACACCGGCGCAACGGCTTGTTCTCCGACCGCGCCGGTGCGGAGGCACTGGCCCAGGCCGAACTGGACGTGCGTGCGGCCGGTGAAGCCACGGCGGAGCTGGTCGTGGAGGGAGATCCTGCGCTCCGGCCGGGCCGCCGGATCCGCCTGCGGGGAGTCGCCGCGGAGTTCGAAGGCACCTACGCCGTGTGCGCCGCTGCCCATATGATCGACCGGACCGGCTATGAGACCGCCGTTTCCACCCGGCCGCCGGGGCCGCCGCCGGACCGGGCCGCCGATGTGGCCACGCTCGGCATTGTCACGGACACCGAAGACCCGCAGCAGCTCGGCCGCGCCCGGGTCTCGCTGCCGGCCTACCCCGACCTGGTCACCGGGTGGTCTCCGGTCCTGGTCGCCGGGGCCGGGCCGGACAAGGGAGCGGTCATCCTGCCGGCAGCCGGCGACCACGTGCTGATGCTGCTGCTGGCCTCGGACCCGGCCAACGCCGTTATTCTCGGCGGCCTTTACGGGATGCGGCAGCCCCCGGATGCCACGGTTCGCGGGCCCCGCGGCGGCCGGTACACCGTGCGAACCGCGGACGGCCAGCAGCTGATGCTCGACGGCGCCGCCCACAGCTTCACCGCTACCGACGGCCACGGTTCCGCCGTCGAAATGGGACCTGACTTACTGCGGATCAGCGCCGCGACGGACCTGGTCATCGAGGCTCCGGGCAAGGGGCTGCGGATCCGCGCGCGCACCGTGGACTTCGAGGAGGCACCGTGAAAATCCTGGTACTGGCTGGCACCACCCGGTGCGGCCATGACGGCCTGGTCGGGCCCAAGGCCTCCCAGACCTGGGTGCGGATCGGCGGCTCGCCCGTCCTGGTCGCCCACGATCCGGAAGGCAGGCCGATCGCTGGCTGCCCGAACATCGGCCTGAACATCAAGCCGTGCACCAATACGCTCACCGTCCACACAGGCTATTCCGGCTTCATCTGTATCGGCGAACGCGCCGTCTGCCTGGACTCGGTCACCGGATTCACCGACGGCACACCGCCGGGAGCGGTCAAGTACACGGTCCGCTCCCCCGGCCAATCCTTCACGGTGGCGGCGTCATGAGCATGCCCCGCTACCGCTCGCTGGCCATGGTGCATCCAGATTTCGACGCCGACGCCGGTCCCGCCGGGCTGCGGCTGGCTCCGGGCGGCGGGCTGGCCAGCGTGACGGATGCGGCCTCGGTCCGCCAGTCGCTGCTGCTCCTGCTGAGCACCCGCCCCGGCGAGCGCGTCAACCGTCCGGACTACGGCTGCCGGCTCTTCCAGCTGGTCTTCGAACCGGCCGGCGATACCACCGCCGGACTCGCCGTGCACTACGTGGCCCGGGCCATCGAACGCTGGGAGGACCGGATCAGCATTGTCTCGCTCGACGCCGGCCGGACCCCCGAGGAGCCGGCGCTGCTGGAGATCCGGCTGCACTACCGCATCCGCGCCACCTCGCAGGAAGAGCAGCTGACCGTGGTGGTACCCCTCGGCAACGGAGGCCCCTCGTGAGCATCCCGGTCCCCAACCTCGACGACCGCTCCTTCATGGAGCTGGTGGCCAGCGCCCGCGAGCGCATCAGGCAGGTGGACCCGTCCTGGGAGCCGACCGTGCATGACCCGGGCATGGTCCTCGTGGAGGCCTTCGCGCATCTGACCGACATGCTGCTCTACCGGCTCAACCGGGTACCGGAGAAGCTCTACACGGTCTATCTGAACCTGCTGGGCACGTCGCTGCGGCCGCCGCACGCGGCCCGGACGCTGCTCGAGTTCACCCGCCAGGAGCCCGACGGCGGTCCGCTCACCATCCCCAAGGGGACCCAGGCCGGCTGCCCGCCGGGCATCCCCGGCGCCCCGCAACCGGTGTTCAGCACCATCGAGGACGCCGTCCTCGAAGCCGGGCAGGCCATCGTCCGGGTCGCCGCCGTCGACGCCACGCTGCACGAGGCCGTCCCTGTCGGCACCGGGACCGGGCGGCCCGGCCAGGTCCTGCAACTACCCGCCGCGCCCGCCGTCGCCGGCGAGGGTCTGGCCGTCGGTGTCGAGGTACCCGCAGGAGCCCGGCTCCGCAGCGGCAATGCCGTACTGGTTGACGGCGTCGCGTACCGGACCTGCCGCGATGTGCAGGCCTTCGCCGATGCCGGTCCCGGCGAGTCCGCGGTCCGCGTGGACCGCTTCTCCGGAACGTTGGTCTTCCCGTGGTGGCCCGAAGGCGATGCCCAGCCGCCGCCGGCCCCGGCCGCAGGCGCGCGCATCATCGCCTGGTTCCGCTCCGGCGGTGGCGCCCAGGGCAACGTGCCGGCCGGCTCGCTGACCGTACTGCGTACCCCGTTGGACGGGCTGACCTGCACCAATCCGGAACCGGCTACCGGCGGCAGGGACGCCGAACCGCTCTCGGAGGCGCTGCGCCGGGCACCGCAGGACTTCCAGGCCCGCGACCGCGCCGTCACCGCCCGCGACTACGAATCGCTGGCGGCGCGCCACGGCGGCGTCGGCCGGGTACGCGCGATCACCCGGCGCGAAATCTGGGAATTCGCCAATCCGGGCGAGGTTGAAGTGGTGCTGGTTCCGCACGTTCCGGAGACGGACCGCCGGGACGGCAGCGTCACGGAGGACCAGCTGCGCAGCTACGCCCGGGACCAGGTGGTCGAGGAAGTAGCCGCCCACCTGCGCGAGCGGGCCACCATCGGCGCGGTGCCGGTGGTGCGGTTTGCGCGCAGCAAGCAGGTGCTGGTCCGGGCCCGCGTGCACGTGCGTCCGGATGAGGACGCCGCCGGCGTCCAGCGCCGGATCCTGCAGCGGCTGCACTCGGCGATCAACCCGCTTCCCGAGGGCGGCACCGGGTACGGTTCCGGCTTCGGGAATCCGCTGCGCGTGTCCAACCTGTACCGCGTGATGGAGGAGGCCGAACCCGGCGTCGAGTATGTGGACCGCGTGCAGCTGGAAGTGGAGCAGGTCCCGGACCAGGACGCCGTTTCCCTGGTGCGCGCCGCGGGCCGCCCCGGCAGCTGGTTCGTCGCGGGCGGCGATACGCTCTTCCGCACGCTCAACTGGGGCCGGGGCTGGGAGGCTTGCGCCGATTTCGACGGCGAGACCATCCGTGTCGTCGTCCCGTACCCCGAGCCGGGCCCCGGCCGGACAGCCGCTGCCTTCCCCGGCAAAGTCGCCGTGGCCACCACCACGGACCGCGGCTCGCGGATCTACCTCAGCGATGACCTGGGCGAAAGCTGGCGCCGGGCGGCCGAACTCGGTTTCGCCATTGCGGATCTGTCCTGGGTCTCCCGCGCCGGCAGGCCGGTCCTGCTCATGGCCGGAGCCCGCGGGCTCTACGAACTCCCGGATGAGCCGGGCGCCGGACCTGTCCAGAACGTGGTGGACCCGACGGACCCAGACCGCGGCTTCTACACGGTGGACGCCTTCATGGATGTGCGGGGGCAGACCGGCGTGGTGCTCGCCGCGGAAGCCGCCGCCGGCATCTGGCTTTCCCCGCGCGACGGCGCCCCCGAGTCATTCCACCGCATCAAGACCAAAGGCGACGACGTGCGCTGCATGGCCATTCAGTACGACGGCCCGGCCACCTGGCTGTGGCTGGGCCGCGCTGTGCCCGAGGGGTCCGGCGCAGGCTGTGCCCGGCTCAAATTGGTGGAACTGGACCGCACACGGTTCGATGAGGCCCTGGCCGCCTCCTGGGAGGAACTCACCGACGGCTGGAGCGGCGGCAGTTGTTCCAGCCTGCACATCCTCGGGAGCACGGCCTACGCAGCAACGTACAGCAGCGGCGTGATCGCGCTGGATCTGTCCGGCGGCGGCAGCTGGGACCATCGCGAAGTCAACTGCGGCCTGCCGCTGCGGGACCGGGCCAGATTCGAACCGGTGGAGTCTGTCTCGGGGGCCATTGACGACGACGGCGGGCAGCTGGTTCTCGCTGCCGGCCCGCGCGGCATCTTTGGTTCCGACGATGCCGCACAGCTTTGGCATAGCCGTTCCAGACGCGTGGTCGACGATGTTGTCACGCTGCCCGACACCTGGCTCTTCTGCTCGGGCGACCACCAGATCGAGGTGGTGCATTCCGATGGCTGACCCGTTGCTGAACATCCTGCCGGAGGTCTTCCGCACGGCGGCGCACACCAACCGCCCGCTGCAAGCGCTGGCCGCCGCGGCCGCGGACATGCATGCGCCGGCGCACCGGGTGCTGGCTGACTTGCCCGAGTACTTCGATCCCTACCGGGCGCCGGAGCGCATGCTGCCCTACCTCGCGCGGTGGGTGGATCTTGATTGGCTGGCCACCGGCGTTCCGGGCACGGCCGGCAGCGTGGGCGGAACCCTTCGACCGGACCGGCTGCGGGACCTGGTGGCCAACGCCGCCGAGCTCTCGGCCAGCCGCGGCACCGCCGGCGGGCTGCGGCGTTTCCTCCACCTGGCCACCGGCGTCCCCGGCTTCAGCATCGACGACGTTCCCGGCGCGTTCCACCTGAACGTTGCCGTGCCGGCGGCCGCGGCGGACCAGCTGCTGCTGATCAGGCGGATTGTGGAGGGCAGCAAGCCGGCCCACACGACCTGCCGGATCGAGATCGAAGCCGCCGGGCCGGAGCCGCAGGAACCCGAACCGGAAGAAACCGAGCCGGAGGAAGCCGGATCATGAGCACAGGGAACCGCAAGCCGCTCATTATTGCCGCGGTCTGTGCTGCCGTCGCCGTCGTTATTTTCGCCCTGGGTGCCGGGTTCGGGGGCCGCGACGCGGACGGCGCCGCGGGTTGGCAGGACCGCTTCGACGGTATGGAACTCAGCGCCGGCCTGGACATCAACGAGCTGCAGCCCGCGGGTGGAAACTGCCGTGTTGACGGAGACGGCATCACCATCACCGGGTCCTGCACACTGACGGTCGGTGAGTTCGGCGGGCCTTTCTCCCTGCAGGCCACCAAGCGCGCGGAATTGGTGCCGGCCGCGCCGGTGAACCTGAGGCTCGCGGTAGAAGGCACCAGCACCCGGCAGGATGTAGGGGCGGGCTGCCGGATTAATCTCGTGTTCGGCCGCTCCGGCGGCGCTTTCACCCTCACCTGCCAGCTCATCACTGTCCCGTGCGCTGTTGAGCTGGGACAAGGCAGAGACTGCTCGAAGGAGTCAGAATGACGGACCAGGACGCACCGATGAGCCAAATCGAAATGACGCTGAGTTCATCCCGCATCGAGTTGGAGGACGGGACGGGTGCTGTGACGGCTTCGGTCACCAACGCCGCTGCCAAACCCCAGCGCGTGGTGCTGCGGGTCTTCGGCGGCGAGTTCGTTGCACCGCCCAAACCAGCTACCGGCGGCGCCCCGGAATCGGAGCACCCGCCGTCCCACCGTCCCAGCGTGCCGCCGCCGGATCCACCGCCCGACCCTACGGAGTGGGCCACCATCGACGAGAGCCTGCGGACCATTCCCGCCAGCGCCACCGAGCAGTACACGGTCTCCTTCGACGCGAAGTCCGCGCCAGGCGGCTCCTACTCCGTCAAGCTCAACGCCTACTCCGCCGATGAGCCGCCGGAGGCCAACAGCGGGCAGGTGCTGACGCTGGAGCTGGTGGTTCCGGCGCAACCGGCCAAGCCGGAACCGAAGAAATTCCCCTGGTGGATTGTCGCCGCAGCCGCCGGACTCGTGGTGGTGATCGCCGTCGTTGTTTTCTTCCTTTGGCCCCGCAAGACGGAAGTGCCGCTGCTGACCGGCGGAACCCTGGAACAGGCGCAGGCAGCGCTGGTGGCAGCGGGACTGGGCGGGCAATTCAACCCGGTGGAAAGCACGGAGCCGCCGGAGACCGTGCTGAGCCAGGATCCGGAGGCCGGTACGGAGGTCGAACCCGAATCCATCGTTACGGTTGGCTTCGCAGTCGAGCAGACTGTCGAGGTGCCCAACGTGATTGGCCAGCCGGCCGGTGCTGCCCGGTCAGGACTTCAGGACAGCGGCCTCCAGGTGGCGCTGAATCCGGCATCGACCTGCAGCATCAACGACAGCGGCTGCATCGTGCGTGGCCAGCTGCCGGAGGGTGGCGAACGCGTGCCGGTCGGCTCCACGGTGATGCTCACTATCAGCCCGTTCGTGTTCACCTTCCCCTGGCCCACCGACGTTTGCACGGTGATTTTCTGCGAACGGCTGGAGGTGGACGAGTTGGAGCGGATAGAGCTGCCGGACCTCGGCCGCTAATCTGCCGCGGATCCCGAGGAGCGGATGGCATTGATGATCGCCGGCAGCGAGTAGATGAGCATCACCAGGGCCCAGACCAGCGCCACCACCGCCGTCACGATGGCCCATAAGTGATCGCCGATGGCCACCACCGGGCCGGGCAGGAAGCCGTGGATGAAGCCGAGCACCAGTTGCAGCACCACGGACACCACGACCAGCGCCATCAGACCTTTGACGCGCAGGAACCTCGGCTGGGACAGCACCAGGAAAACACCGAAACAGATTTTCAGGAAGAGCAACAACCCCAGCAAAGCCGCCGCCTGCCCCGTGGAAAAGCTGCCCCAGATCGCCAGGTAGGCCAGCGTGCCGAAGGGCGCGGCGACGAACAGCCCGATCATCAGCATCAGCGTGGCCAGCGCCGCGAGCCCGGCCAGCAGGCACATCACCACCCACAGCAGCGAAACCACCAGTGTGACAACGCCTTGAAGCCTGCCATAAATGCGCAGGGGAATCAGCAGGCTCAGCCCCACCATGAGCACGCTGAACAGCAGCAGCCCATCGATGAAGGCCAGGAAACCTATGCCGGCGCCGGGCGGCTGCGGGACCTCGCTGCCGGAGCCCGCCAACAGTTCTTCAGGCACCCCCAGCTCCAACGCCGCGCCGCTGGACGCACGTGAAGGCGGCCCGTCCAACAGGAGGACGGGCAACCCAACTTCCACCAGGACCACCAGGACAGCAGCGACTACCGCAAGGAAGTACAACGGCCGGCGGAGACCGCCGGCTGCACCCGCCATGCCCGCAGTGACCCGGCCTGGCCTAATCCGTCCGGCCGTGCGTGACGTAGGACAGGATCAGGAACACCCCGCCGAACACCATGAACGCGATACCGGCGACGGTCAGCCACAACTGGTTCAGGACCAAGCCCAGCACCAGGAGTACCAGTCCGAGCCCGATCGCGCAGAACCAAGCGATCCTGCCCCGGGCGGTGAACAGCGGAACGGTATATTGCGGCATTTCAATCCCCCTTCTTCGGCGCCGGGATTCCGGCGTCCGTAGCCGCAATTTTAAGGTCTTCGTCCCCCGCAGGCGATCGGAAAACAGTCACGATCAGGCCGCTCTTGCACCGCTCCAGCGACGCCGGGCGTTTCCAAAACGTTACCTTCCGCCGGGCAGCCGACCTCTGCACGATGCAGCCCGACAGCGGGCCCAAAAAGACTCCTCCGGATCCGCTATCAGCGGGGCAAACAGACTCTGGTGGCGGCCGGTTCCGAGGCGTACCATGACGATTGTTTGACGCCAAGGGCCGTCGCAATTGACGGGCCAGCGGCGGGAGCTTCTGAAGTGTTCTGGAGGCGGCTGTGTGGGACTTTGGTAGCGGTCATGTGTGAGGCGAGGAAAGCACCGCCCGCTTAACCCTCCGCGCAGTTCCCGAGAACATCAGCATCTCCCCCCGATCCCGTCTCAGACCAGGATGGGCAGCTACAACGGACCGTTCCGTCGGCAGAGCCGCCAGGACCTTATTAATCTCGCGCCCACGTCCGGCGGCGCCGATAGCGAGACATAACTGAAACTATGAGGAGGGGGCTCCGATGAGCGGGATCGAGATGACCTTGAGCGCCGGCAGCATTAAGCTCGAACAAGGAGTGGGGGCGGTGGCCGCGTCGGTGACAAACACGGCGGCTGAATCACAGCGCGTGGTGCTGCGCGTCTACGACGGGAACGGAACTGCTCCCCCGGCAACCGGCGAGCGCCAGCAACCAGCAAGCTGGGCGACTATCGATGAAAGTCTACGCACCATTCCCGCGGGCGCAACCGAACAGTACAAAGTCGAGTTCGACGCGAAGGGCGCGCCCAGCGGAACCTATTCGGTCAAACTCAACGCCTATTCAGCCGACGAGCCACCGGAGGCTAACAGCGGTGAAGTACTCGGCTTGGAAATAGCCATCCCGCCGACCAAAGAACCTGCCAAGCCGAAACCGTTCCCTTGGTGGATGGTTGCGGCCGGAGCCGGCCTGCTCGTGGTGATCGGCGCCGTCGTTTTCTTCATGTGGCCCAGAGGTACCGAGGTACCCCAGGTGGCGGACGGAACGCTGAGCCAGGCAGTTGAGCTACTGGAGAAAGCAGACCTCCAGCCAAAGGTCCAGACGGTTGAAAGCGACCGCGCCCCTGACACGGTCCTCACGCAGGATCCGACGGCTGGGACCAAAGTCGAACGCGAGTCCTTGGTGTCCCTTGAGGTGGCAATCGAACCGGCGGATGACTGTCTGCCCGGCTACGTCTACCGACTTGTTGTTCCCGACGACGAGATTTGCGTAACACCGGAATCCGCGGCGCAGGTCCTGGTCGATAACGAGGAAATCACGCAGCTCCGGCGCAAGCCCAATCCGCCCGGCGGCCCGTACGGAATAAACACTTGCCTTCAAGGTTTCGTGTGGCGTGACGCGTACAACGGCGACCAGATCTGCGTCACCGTCGAGACACGGTCCCGCACCGCTCAGGAGAATGCCGAAGCTGACTCCCGCAGAGCGCCATAACGCGGAATCCCTCGGCCCCACAGCCTCATCCAAACAACGACGGCGGGTGGTTGCGTTGCGGGCCTCCAATACGCGAGGCCTACCCGAAGCGGACAGGCAGCGTTTGGTAGCGCGTCCACAACGGCAGCGGTTCGAGCGCGAGCTCGGAGCGGTCCACGGCCAGCCGCAGGTTGGGATTGCGTTCAAACAGGATGCCCAGCGCCACCCGGGTCTCCAGCCGCGCCAGGTTCGCCCCGAGGCAGTAGTGCACGCCATGGCCGAACGAGAGGTGGTTGTTGGGGCGGCGGTCAATATCGAAGCGGTCCGGATCCTCGAACATGTCCGGGTCGCGGTTGGCCGCCTGCGTCAGCGGAACCACCGACGCACCGGCCGGAATGGTGGTGTCGTGCCAGACCACTTCTTCGGTCGCGGTGACCGGTTCAGTTCCCCCGACCGGGCTGTTGTAGCGCAGAACTTCTTCGACAGCCCCACGCCAGAGTTCCTCATCACCCGAGGCGCCGCGTAGCCGGTCGAGCTGATCCGGGTGGTCAAGCAGGGTGACCACGGCGTTGGTGATCAGGTTGTAGGTGGTCTCGTACCCTGCAGTGATCAGCAGGAACGCCATGGCGACCAGTTCGTTCTCATCGAGGCGGTCGCCTTCTTCTTCAGCATGGATCAGCCCGGTCAGGATGTCATCGCCCGGCTCGGACCGCTTATGTTCGATCAGCTCACGGACCAGCTCGGTCAGCTCGTTGATTTCCCGGATCCAGCTGTCCTGGCCATAGTCGGCCGCACCCGCAATCAGGGCCTGCGTGCCCTTCTGGAAGCGGTCCCGGTCGGCGTCCGGAACCCCCATCATCTCGTTGATCACCGTCGACGGGATCGGCAGCGCGAACTGTTCGCGCAGATCTACAGGTCCGCCCGGTTCGAGCCGATCAAGCAGGCCGTTGGCCAGCTCAGCCACCCGCTCGCCAATCCGGGCGATTGCCCGCGGCGTGAACGGCTTGACCACGAGCATACGCAACCGCCGGTGAGCCGGATCGTCCATCATGATCATGCTGTAGGTAGTCAGCAGCTTCATCGGCTCCCGTGCCGCCACCGGGAATTGCTCCAGGAACCCCGGCCCTTTCCCGCCCGGCGACCGCTGGAATCGCTCATCGGTCAATAACGTCCGGCAGTCGGCATAGCGGGAGACCATCCACAGATCCTGGTCGCCCAGATAGGCCAACCGCCCGCGGTAGACCGGCGCGTTTTCCCGCAGCCATGCGTAGTGAGCATAGGGGTCGGCCAGGAACTCCGGGCTCCCCACCACGATCGGATGTCTGACTACCTTTTGAGGAGTTGTCATGGTGACTCCCGGAATTCGCTTTGACGCCTCTGGAGGACGGTATCAACATTGTCTGCCCTGAGGGTGTCCGGTTCCAAGGGACCTACAACCAACGACGGCGAGTGGTTGCGTTGCGCTTCCACCCGCCGTTTCGCTCGGTCTGCTTATTGAGAACCAGCGCCAACCGTCACGCAAACACTTCGCACTCGGTCACCGTAAGCTCGGCAAGGATGTCGGTGTCCACGTCGACGCCGAGACCAGGCCGTTCGGTGATCTGGACGTCGGGCAGAACGTACTGCAGGTCCCCCAGTTCCTTCGCGAACTTCATCGGCCCGGACAGTTCAGTGGAAACGATGTTGGGATGGCTAAGGGCCAGATGGAACCCCGCAGCCGAAGCGATACTTGACTCGAGCATGGAGCCGATCTGCACTTTGAGTCCCCCGAGTTCAGCCTGCGTCGCCAAGCGGTGGCAGGGCGTGATGCCGCCGCTCTTCATGAGCTTCAGGTTGACCATGTCCACCGAGCGGTCGCGGACGAACCGTGCAAGGTCGCCGGCATCCACCACGGATTCGTCGGCCATGAGCCGCGCGCTCGTGTCCTGTCGGAGCAGGCGGAATCCGTCAATGTCGTCGGCGAGGATTGGCTGCTCTATCCAATCGATGCCGAACGGCTCAAGGGCCCGGATCATGACGCGCGCCGTGGCCGGATCGCCCCACCCCTGGTTCGCATCCACCCGGATGGCGAGGTCGTCCCCGATCGCCGTCCTAACGGCCCGAACGCGCTCCACGTCCTGCCCGTCGTCGCTGCCGAGCTTCATCTTGAGGTGCCGGTAGCCTTCGCCGCGCGCTTGGACTGCTTGTTCGGCGAGCACTTCGGGCTCCAGAATGCTCATCACCCGCGCGATCGTCGGCTGCTCTGGCCGGCGGCCTCCCAGGAGTGCGTAGATGGGTCGCCCGGCAGCTTTTCCGGCCAGATCCCAACAGGCAATGTCGACGGCCGCCTTCGCCGCACCGCATCCCTTCAACGACTGGTCGAGCCGCTGATGGATGGCCGTGATGTCCCGCGGATCCATTCCCAGGATGGCCGGAATCAGCTCGGTCTTGAGCGCTTCGACCGTTCCGGTCGGCGTTTCTCCGGTGATGTGCCCATCCGGAACGCTCTCGCCGTAGCCCACCAGTCCGTCGTCGGTCTCAAGGGTCAGGATGATGCTCGGCATCGAATCGTAGGTGGCATACGAAACAACGAAGGGTTCCAGCAGCGGAACATCGATGAGCGCGATGGTGGCGCGGGAGATTTTCATTCGAAACTCGCATTCAAGAGAGGGATAGGGGTGGGACTGACCAGGGACGCTGACGGTACGCCCGGCTACATGACGCTGTTGAGGAAGGCTGTGGTCCGGGGATGCTGCGGATTGTCGAACACCGCGGCCGGCACACCCGATTCCACCACCACGCCTCCATCCATAAAGACGACGTTGTCCGCGGCGCTGCGGGCGAAGCCGATCTCGTGGGTCACGACAATCATGGTCATCCCGTCGGCGGCGAGTGTCCGCATCACGTCCAGGACATCGCCGACAAGCTCGGGGTCCAGTGCGCTCGTTGGCTCATCGAACAGCAGGAGCTGGGGGTCCATGGCGAGCGCCCGGGCAATCGCGACGCGCTGTTGCTGCCCGCCCGAAAGCTGCGCCGGATAAGCCTTCGCCAGGTGGGCGAGGCCCACCCGGTCCAGCAACTCCATTCCGCGCTTGAGCGCCTGCTGCTTGGGCACCTTCTTCACTCCCACGGGCGCGGCCCAGATGTTCTCCAAAGCGCTCATGTGGGGGAACAGGTTGAACCGCTGGAACACCATGCCGATGCTGCGGCGTTGCCGGGCTACCTCGCGCGGGTTCATTTCGAAGACCCGGTCCTGGCGCTGGGCGTAGCCGATCAGTTCGCCGGCCACAGAGATGCGGCCGCCGTCGATCCTCTCCAAATGGTTGATGCAGCGCAGGAACGTGGACTTGCCGGAGCCGGATGGGCCCAGGAGGCACATCACCTCACCGGCATTGACGGTCAGTGAGATGCCTTTCAGCACCTCCACGCTGCCGTACTGCTTGCGGACGTTGCTGGCAACCAGAAGCGGTGACGCCGTTGCGGCGGCGGGTCGGGTCCGGTGGGTTGCGAGGGCGTCAGTCATTGACCGGTCCTTTCGATTCTGGCTGCTTGCCTTTGCGGAACGAGGACATGAGCCGGCCCAACGGCGTGGGCCCCGGCTGCCGTGCGCTTCCGCGGCCGTAGTGCCGTTCCAGGTAGTACTGCGGCACGGACAGCACCGAGGTCAGGAAGAGATACCAGCAACTAACGACGACGAGCAGCTCCACCTGGCGGAGGTTTTGCGAGGAGATCTGGGTGGCCACGGTGTAGAGCTCAAGAACCGCGATGACGGACAGCAGGGACGTGTTCTTCAGCATCGAGATGGTCTCGTTGCCCATCGGCGGAGTGATCACGCGCATCGCCTGCGGCAGCACTACCCGAAAGAGGGTGTAGGCCGGAGACATTCCTAGCGAGGCGGCCGCCTCTTGTTGGCCCGCATCCACCGAGACCAGCCCGCCCCTGATGATCTCCGCGGAATACGCGGCCTGGTTCAGGGTCATGGCCAGCAGCCCGGCGGTGAAGGCCGGCACCAGCGTGTTGGTGTCTACCGAGAACACCGTGAAGTCCGTGAACGGGATGCCCAGGGATATCTGCGAGTACAGCAGCCCCAGGTAGCCCCAGAAGACAATCTGGATCAGCAGCGGGGTGCCGCGGAATACCCAGACGTAGAACCAGGCGAAGGCGTTCATCACGGGGTTTTTCGACAGCCGCATCACCGCCAGCAGCACGCCGAGGACGGTCGAGACGAGCATGGAAACGACGGTCACCACCAGGGTGAGGCCGATTCCGCTGAGGATGCGCGGGTGGAAGACGTAGCTGCTGATGGTGGCGTGGTCGATATTGGGGTTGGTCCACAGGGACGAGAAGAGAGCGACGAACCCCAGGGCGAGTGCCCCCGCGACGATCCACCGCCACGGATGCCGCAAGGGAACAGCGACGACGTCGTCCGCCGTGCTGGCCGTGGTGCTACCCGTTTCTCCTACATGCGGGGCGGGGAGGGTGCTCACCTGCTTCATGGTTTGGTCCCGCCCAGGTTGAGCCCGGTTTCCTTGACCGTGTAATCGGACAGGTCGTACTTCGCCAGGATCTTGTCATAGGTGCCGTCGGCGATGACCGCCTCGAGGGCTGCGAGGATGGCCTGGCTCAGTTCCTTGTCCTCCTTGAGGATGCCGATCCCGGTGTAGACGGGGTTGTAGCCGGCCGGATTCGCGGGGTCCTTCACGATGTCGAAGATCTTGCCGTCCCCGGCGGTTTTGGCGGCATAGGCTGCCACTGCGGAATCGACGACATCGGCGGAGGCCTTGCCGGAACGGACTGCTGTCTGCACATCGGTTTCCAGCGGCAGCTCGGCAACGTTCACCGGCTCGGAGCCCTTGTCCTTGCACTGCTGGTCGTAGCTGCGGAGGATCTCGCCCTGCACCGTGGCCTTCTGCACGGCGACGTTCTTGCCGCACAGGTCCAGCACGGTGGTGATGTTCTCCGGATTGCCCTCCGGGACCAGGATGGAGAACCCGGCGTGGAGGTAGTCCACGAAGTCCAGCGTCTCCTGGCGCTCAACGGTGTCGTTCATACCGGACATGATGATGTCGTTCTTGCCGGACTGCAGTGACGGAATGATGCTATCGAATGCCTGCGTCTGCAGTTCCAGCCGCACGCCCAGCTTGGCGCCCATCGCCTGGGCAAGGTCGTAGTCCAGGCCCGTGAGTTGCTGGTTTTCATCGAACATCTCCAGCGGCGGATAGGGAATGTCCGATGCCACCTTGATCACGCCGGCCGATTTGTATTCCTCCGGCAGGGCCGCTGCGGCGGCGGGGTCGATCTCGGCGGTGGAGATTGGCTGCGGCGCTGCAGCCGGGGCGGCTCCTCCCGCACACCCGGTGAGTCCGACGAGGAGGCTCAGGCTGGCGACGCCGAGGACGTGGCGCACGGTAACTGCTCGATTTTTGTGGCGCATTGTTTACTCCTGGTGTTGGGTGTAGGTCATGCCTGGCTGGGTTTGGTCAGCCGGTACCAGCCGGTCCGGGTGACTCCGGTGGCGCTGTAGCCGGACGTGAAGGCGGATTCGAAGATCCCGCGGATCGTCAACCGCCATTGGCTTGCTTCGGCGGGCTTCGCGGCCCTCAAGGCGACGATGTCCTGCGGTGCACGGCACCAGAGGGTGCTCGGGGTTTCGCGGAGCAGTGGCAGGGAGTCAGGGCCGTATTCAAGAATGTGGACCAGGTCCGATTCGGGCAGCTGCGGCTCTTCGACTGAACCTTCGCTGCAGTTGATGCTCCGCGTGGAGGTCAGCGGCCAGATGGCGACGAGCCGGTCGCTTTCGTCGTTGGCGTTAATGTCGTCCTGCATTTCGCCATAGAAATCACGGGCGTACTCCGTGGCGTGGGCGCCGAGTTTCGTCAGGTTGAAGCGCGCGTTCCGGCTGACCAGCGGGTCGAACGTCCAGGTCATCGTGTCGATGCCGCGGGCAAGGGACCAGGCCCGCTGGTGCTGTTTGAGGGCGAAGCCCACGCCTTTGTCAGCAGTCCCGGGAAGGACGCCGGCGATCAGCGAATAGGTTGTCCGCCCTCCCGGGGAGACGATGCCGACGGCGGCCCCGCACAGCACCCCGTCCGCCCTATAGGCGGCGGAAACATTGCAGCCGGCGTGGGAGATGCTCCGGAGGAGATCGAAGGGAACGGGCGCTCCGTGGGGAGACATTCCCCAGATCGAGATGAGCAACTCTTCAACGTCCCGGAGTCTTTCGCGGTCGTGTTCATCGACAACCCGGACGCCGGCTCTGGCGGCGGCAGCGGCCGCCGCTTCCTCGGCCTGGCGTGCTGCCGGGTTGGCTTCAACTGTAAGTGACATGCGTCAACTATGGTCTGAGCGGGCTAGCCGTGACTTCAGCGCCCGGCACCAACCTTCATCCTTTGCCTTGTGGTCCAGCACAAACCGCCGGTAACGTGCACGAAGTGGTCACCCTCGCGAAAACCCCGGACAGCATCGGCTTGTCCGACCTCCTGCAAGTACTGGAGCGTTCCGGACTGCTGGTCCGCTCGTATGACAACTCCCCCAAGCTGTCCCTGACCAGCCCGGCCCTCTACGACCCGCTCGCGCCCCTCGAAGGGTTCCGCGGCGAGATCCTGCTGGGGATAGGCCTCCATCCTGCAGATCCAGGGACCAACGACGTCGTTCGAAGCGCCGCCAGCGCTGGTTTCGGCGCGATCGTCCTGAAGCAGCTCTCCCAGGACATCGACGAACTCGTCAATACTGCCGTCGAAGCCGGTATCGCTCTGTTAGTGGTGGACGACGCCGTCGGCTGGCGGCAGCTCTACGCCCTCCTGGAATCGGCGCTGAGTACCGCGGCAGAAACCAGCAGATCGCCCTCGCCGTTGGGGGCAGGTGACCTGTTTGCCTTGGCCAATGCCATCGCAGCCATGGTCGGCGGCGCCACCACCATCGAAAATCTCCAGGAACAGGTACTGGCCTACTCCGCCCTCCCCGACCAGCCCATCGACGAGGACCGACGGAACGGAATTCTGGGGCGGCAGGTTCCCTACTTGCCGGAAAACGCCGAGCAGTACGCGTCTGTGTTCCAGTCCCGCGGCGCCGTGCACATCAAGGGCATCGGCCCGGCGCTGGACCGGTTGGCCATCGCTGTCCGCGCGGGGAACCAACCGTTGGGTTCCATTTGGGTGGTCGACTCCAACGGAGATCTGGATTCCGAGGCGGAGCAGGCACTGGAGCGCGCGGCCGATATCGCTGCCCTCCATATGCTGCGGGCCCGCAGCACAAACGATCTGGCGCGGCAGCAACGGGCAGAGCTCCTCCGCCGTCTTCTCGAAGGCGGCGACGACGTCCAGCTCATCGCGGAACAGCTTGGGCTCAAGCCGTCTGGCCCCTTCGTCGTCGCCGCTTTCCAGCCGGAGCTCGGGCAAGCCGATGAAATCTCGCTGATCCGCCTCGTAGACCTTGTCACCACGCAGTGCGAGTCCCACCGGCAAGGCGCCCACTGCGTCCTCATCGGCACCACCATCTATGCCCTTTTCACCGACGCCGCTGCGTCGGCCATAGCGTCCATCGAAGCCCTTACCCGCCGCCTTATCGAACGGTCCGCCGCCACTCTGTCGGTCCAGCTGCGGGCGTCTACCGGGTCTATGGCCGCAACCGTCGCAGGCATCAGCCGTTCACGGCACGACGCCGACCTTGTTCTGTTGATGCTCGCTTCCGGTCGCAGCGCAGGTGACTATGCCAGCGCCGAGGAAGTACGCAGCCGGCTGACCCTGCTGGAACTCGCGGCACAGTTCCGGAACACCCCGCGCCTCATGTCCCCAGCAGCAACCAGAATGCTGGAGTTCGATGCCAAGTCCGGCACCGAGTACGCCAAGACGTTGCGGACCTACCTCGATTTCTCCCGTGACTCCGCCAAGACTGCCGCCGCTCTTTCGCTGCACCAGAACACCCTCCGCTACCGCCTACGGCGCCTCAGCGAACTCTTCGGCATTGACCTGGACCAGCCCGAAGACACCCTGGTTTTGTGGCTGAGCCTGCACCTTCAGGAACTGCTCTGAGCATGGCGGAAACAATCCGCGTACCCACCCTGCTACGAATACAGGGCATGACCGCAACACCAGCCATCTGTATTGGCATCGCCGATTCCATGGAACTGGCTTTGGCACGTCGCTCTGCCGCGCAAACGCTCGCCGAGCTTGTGCAGGCTTGGAGCAATCCGCTGCCAGAGGCCGTCGTGGCCGCGGCGATTAGACACTTGGCAGTGGCGGAACACTGGGCGGAACTCCGCCGCAAACTGCCTGACGCAGAATATCCAACGCCCTAAACTGCCCGCCTGAATCTCGAGATCAGCGGCCACTACATACGCGAAGACAGCCGTCGTCTCCTCCATATGGGTGACGGCTACACTATCTCGATTGGCGGCAGTCTGAAGGTCCCCATATTCGCTTGGCACCAGTGATTGGTCCCCCTTAGACCCCGCCATGAGCTCCGGTCTCCCGAGCGTGATGCGTTGCCGGACTATATCCTATGGATTTGCGATGACGGCTCCCGTCGATCGAAATCACTTGCGAACGGGTACCAACGTTGTGGTCTCGAGACCATCACGATTCCAGGTGTCCCCTGCCCACTCCTCCTTAAACAACGAATTTGCAATAGGCCGACAGTTAAGCCTCTTTGCTTCTCACACCTCTGAGAAAATGCCCCCTGCTGAACGAACGCAGTTGGCGGGTGGTTAAGCTGGAGACGCCCATCCGCCATTGCGTCCTGGCTGTGCAGTTGTCAGCTGGCCGGCCTCAGGGCGGCCTGCCATGCACCCACCGCTCGCGCAGAACTCAACGTCCAGGTGGTGGTACCACTTACTCCGGCTTCTGCTTGTGGGCGATCAGCTAACACGGCAATCTGGCCGCCAGCTGATTCCCAACGTTCGATCCACCCGTTCGGCGGAGTAGCTCCCGGCGTACCTGAATCAAAGCCGATTCCGCCAATAAGCATGGCGCCACTGCTGGCCGTAGTGATGCTTGGAACACTGATACTGGTAGCCGCATATGAGGCGTCGACGGCTGTGACGGCTGAACTGTCTAATGGTTCGGCGTTATCGACGCCGCCATAGGCGGTTACTCCTGCGCCCCACTTCGCGGCCTTGTCCATGGCCCAAATATGGCTTGTCGGCTCAGACGAACCCACCACGCGATAGTAAGCGAATACTCTTGCACCCGACGTCGAAGAACTGTTGATTGAGAGGCCCTCCACTAGTGGGGTCCACCCCGTCGGAATGGAAGCCATAGAAGGCGCGAGATCAGCAGTTATTGTCGCAACCAGCACATCCCCGGCTTTAGTTCCGGCCGGCGGACTCAGGGTGACGTTAGTCGACGCAGCCTGGTAGGACGTCGTTGAATTTCCGACGGTCACACCGGTCTGTGGAGCGCCGGGACTAACTGTTACCGTCGAAGTGCTGGACGTCATGCCTGCACTGTTAGACGCAGTCATCTGCACGGTATAGGTGCCGGCGTCAGTATAAGTATGTGATGGGTTCTGCGATGTGGATGTCGTTCCGTCCCCAAACGTCCATTCATATGACGTCGGCGCACCCGTCGATGTGTTGGTAAACGTTACTGGCAAAGGGGCAGTACCCGATGTCGGAGTGGCGGTAAAAGACGCGGCGGGTGGCGCTTGAGCTGTGCCAATCGGCTCGTCTGAATACCAGTACCGCTTATTCACATTATCGCTCGCCAGGACGACCAAGCCGGTTTGGCTGTTGACGCTTTGCTTGGAGGTCGTCACGTTGTTCATGTTGGGCGAGGCGGAGCTCTGGATGACGGGAGTGCCACGTCCCTGCCCAAAAACCGGGTTATCCATCGAGGCCGTCTTGCGGTAAATGCTGCCGGCTACACCCGAATAGGCACAACCGGTAACCGATGTACTCGGTGCTGTCTGGAAAACATGCACCGCACTATTGTGACTGTCTAAGACTACTTGGGGGCGCGATACACAATCACCGGTCGTCGAAATGGTGGACTGCGTGAATGCTCCTGTACCAGGCTTGAACACCAGCAATAACAATTGAGGCAGCGTCTTATCGGTAGACGTATCGTTGAGCCCGGTCTTAACTGCTGCATACACCCGGCCGGCATTATCGGACTGCAACGTCTTGAGATTCAGGTGGTCGTCCGCCTGACCTTTGCCTTGAATCGCCGGTTTAAAATTCCATGATGACGGCGATGTAGGGGTAGTTCCATCCGTGCGGGTCGCCCAGTAGACGGATCCATCGCTCTGGTCGCTCCACATCACACCGATCTTGTTCTTGAACGCCACGACCGCCGAAAGATCATCGGGCGAAGGATTCGGATCAGCGACTGGAAGGATGAAGGGAGCAGCCCAACTGATGCCCCCGGGCGCGGACTGGTTGACGTAGACAGTGTTGGTGAACCCCGTAGTTGAATTGCCGGACACTTGGGTCCACGTCGCCCAAATTGCACCCGTCGTGTCCTCGTCGATAGTCATCGACTCGCTGCTGTTGTTCGTTATCGTGGTGGGAAATCCGGCGTCCAGTGTGTAGGTACCGCCCGAGTAGCTATAACGATAAAGCTTGGCGGGCTGGCCCGAAACGGACGCCACGGGCGACGTGTCATTCGATACTGTGACAATGTGTGAGGCGATGTAAAGGTGACTGCCGTCCCATAACGTGTCCGACAACGTGTTGCTACGGCTATCGACCAAGACGCCGGTATTCACCCAAGTGTCTTGACTTCGGTCCAGCTTGTGTATCACCCATCCTCTGTTGGACTCCCACATATTCGCCCACCATGAGCCATCGTTCCACCAGAGCTTACTTTGCGGCTTGTCTGATGTAGGCGGATTCTTGACGCCTGAGTAGCTAATACTCGGATGCCCGTAGTCAGCAACTGCCGAAGCGTAAGCCGGTGTCGCAAAAGCCATCCCCGCGGCCACTAGGCACATAACAAGAAACTGCCCCAGCAAGCGGGGTGCTCCGGCATTTATCTTCATCATCGTACTTTCATGAATAGGAATTATTTAGCCACCCGGCATGGGTGGTCCCAGTACTCATCCGAAGGTAGCTGAATGCTGATGCTATCAATACAAGTCGATACGGTCACGAATAACTTTACATTTTTCCTTCCTCCTTCCTTAAACCTGGTGTTGGAGGTCCTGCGGCCAAAAAGTCCCATTACTGACTAAGATTACGAATCCATTACGGACTACTCGGGCTGGATGAACTGATAAACCAAACGATGAAAAACAAATCGGGTACGGAGAGCTCATTGCATCTCCTGCGGCGAGTGCGTTTTAAGGAATCGTTTAAGTTCTTTTGCCAATAGGGAACTGTGGTCAGTGACAGTTCGAAGTGCGTCTCTCAGCACGCCCATCCCACGAAGTCAATACCCAATTTGCGGTGGCACAAGCATTCCAGGATCACTGCTATCGTGACTCATCATTCAGCTATCGCTCATCGCTACAGCTTTGGGGAGTGTTATTGAGTATTGGCTGCTGGCGAATCGCAGGTAGTACTAATATTGGGGATGGAGAGACATGCGCGGGTGGATTTCTCGGCAGTTTATGGGGGCTGAACCACACTTTTTCTGCCTTAATTATTCGCGGGCTACGGTATACGTCGACACATAGGGTCAGCTTTAAATACCGGCCATTTCATTGCCGGCTATACGGCGGAGCTACCGCAACAACCCTTCAGGGCGATGCCCTGCAATTGGACACAGAAGTGTGTCCTAAAGGGCTAAATCATTCTTTTAGGCCTTATTTCTGCTGTTCGCCCTTCAAAGCCAACAGCAGTTCGAATGTCAGCAAACAAAGCATGTGGTGATTTTCTATGTCTATTCCTCATTTTTTTTCGGTTTCGACTGAGTGGCAGGCGCCAACAGTCAGTGTGGTTATTCCCACCCTGAACGAGGCCAAGAACATACCTTGGGTCCTTAACCGCATGCCGTCCTACGTGGATGAAGTGGTCATTGTGGATGGGCGATCGCACGACAACACGGCCGGTGTTGCCAAGGCCGTGAGGGAGGATGTGGTCATAGTTGAGGAGCCGCGTCCGGGCAAAGGAGTAGCACTGCGCGCCGGTTTCGCTGCGGCCTCCTCTGACGTCGTGGTCATGCTTGATGCAGACGGCAGCATGGATCCCCAGGAAATCGGCTGGTTTGTCGCTCCTCTCCAACACGACTACGACTTCGTTAAGGGGTCGCGCTATGTCACGGGCGGTGGGTCCGAGGATCTGACGTGGCTGCGAAATGCAGGAAACAGGGCGCTGACCGAACTGGCCAACACGGTCCTGCGCAGCAACTACTCGGATCTTTGCTACGGATACATCGCCTTCCGACGTGAGTGTCTTTCGGTCCTCAATCTGGAGTCCGACGGATTTGAAATTGAAACAGAGCTGATTGTGCGCGCAGCCAAGGCAGGCCTACGCATTGCCGAAGTACCCAGCATCGAGCTCAACAGGATCTCGGGCGATTCGAATCTACAGACTTTTCGGGACGGTTGGCGGGTTCTACGGACAATGGCGCGGGAGTTCGCCTCTTGGGATGCTCCCACTGCCGGAGCCAGGCCAGAGGCCCTGCGGCGTGTGAAGTACACGTATCCGAACCTAACGGTCCCGCGGACGCCAACGGATCCCCGGAGCCTTCTGACCGGCGTGGAAGGAAAATAACATGTCAAGCATCGCGCAAGCATCCACAGTCTCGGTCGTCATCTGCTGCTACACGGAGGAACGTTGGGATCTGTTGATCAAGGTCATTGCCTCCGTCCAGAATCAGACGTTGGCACCAAGTCAAGTTATCGTCGTCGTCGATCACGATGCGGACCTGTACAAGCGCCTGGTCGGCACCGTCCAGGACGTCATGCTCGTGGAGAACGCGGAGAAACGAGGCCTGTCCGGTGCGAGGAATACCGCGATCCGTCTGGCCAGCTCGGATATTGTTGCCTTCATCGATGATGACGCCGAAGCGGCACCCGACTGGCTGGCGAACTTAACGTCCTTTTATGACGATCCGGATGTCCTGGCCGTGGGAGGACTCGTCGAACCGAACTGGACAAACGGCAGGCCTGCCCATTTTCCCGAGGAACTCGACTGGATTGTCGGGTGCAGCTACCGAGGCCTACCCAAGGTCGCGACGGAGGTCCGGAACGTCATTGGGGCCAATATGTCCTTCCGGCAATACGTGCTGCAGCAGGTTGGAGGGTTTAACCTTTCCCTCGGCCGGCTAGGGTCCGTTCCGCTGGGTTGTGAAGAGACCGAACTGTGCATCAGGGCCACAATGGGCTCCCCCGGATCGCGGATTGTCTACCAGCCTGAGGCCGTCGTGCGCCACCATGTACCTGCCCAGCGGGGGACGCTTCAATACATGTTGGCCAGATCCTGGTCGGAGGGGATTTCAAAGGCCCAAGTCAGCCACGTGGTAGGCCACAAAAGGGCGCTGAAACAAGAACGGCGGTATGTTCGCAGCGTGCTTTCCCGTGCGGTCCTGTCCGGAGTTCGCCAGGGTGTGAAGCGCGGGGACTTCAACGGGCCTCGTCAGGCGGGGACCATTCTCGCCGTCCTCGCAGCCACGACGGCAGGATATATTCGTGGCCGTGTCCTCGCACATGCCGCGCGAAAGCGCGTCAATGTGGCCTCCGGGACGGCCATTGTGGGGACGCCTGGTGAGTAGCGGCACAGGCGAGATGTTCGAGCTCGCGCCGGCCATGGACAGTAGTCCTCCGGAGCAGTGGGTGGGAGTGAGATGGGTCGGTGAAGTCGAACTGGGCTCCCTCTCGCAGCATTCGCAGCTGCGGCTCCTCAAGTCCAAGGGCTATGACCGCGCTCGGCTGCTCATCCGCGAAGGTGCAGCGGTTCGCGGTTTCGTCGATGTGGACGCTGTCGGGGGGGTGCTTGATCGGCAGGCCCTCGACGCCGCCATCGCCTCCCTCCCGCAGGTTACGTCGATTCATCCGGCGGGCTCGAGTCCGTCGATCACGGTGGTTGTGTGCACACGGGACAGGGCGCCGTTGCTGCGCGGCGCCCTGCAGGCAATACTGCGTCTCGACTACCCTAATTTCGACGTAGTCGTTGTGGACAACGCGTCGAAGACCACTGAGACGAGGGATTTGGTCCACGAGGAATTCGCGGACCCTCGCGTCGGTTTTGTCCTTGAACCCGTACCGGGGCTATCCAACGCCCGCAACACCGGACTTGGCCTTGCCAAGGGAGACATCGTCGCCTTCACCGACGACGATGTCATCGTCGACGGGGCATGGCTCCGGGAGATCGCCGCCGGATTCGATAAGGACCCGGCTGCCGTCTGCGTCACAGGCTTGGTGCCCGCAGGCGAGGTGCGATCGCGCGCCCAGCACTACTTCGACGAGCGGGTCAGCTGGTCGAAGAGCGTGGTTCCGCAGGTCTACTCGCTAACCAAGCCACCTACAAACATGCCGACTTTCCCCTTCTGCATCGGGGCCTACGGAACGGGAGCCAATTTCGCCATCGATCGCCGCGCAGCCTTAGAGCTGGGCGGTTTTGATGCGGCCCTGGGTGTGGGGACACGGACGGGCGGTGGCGAAGATATCGACATGTTCACCCGGGTGATCCTTGCAGGGCATTCCCTCGTAGTCCAGCCGTCCGCTATCGTCTGGCACCGCCATCGCGACGATATGGAGGCGCTGCGGGTGCAGGCCCGCGGATATGGCAACGGGCTGGGAGCGTGGTTGGCCAAAATCATGATGAACCCGCGGACAGCCCGCCTAGCCTTGGTCAGGAGTCCTCGAGCCGTACGCAATCTACTCCGGAACGCCCGAGTTACGAAGGGCAACGGCGCCGGCAGCACGGCTCCGGACCCCACGAAGGATCCGGAAGTCCGCAAGGTCCTCAGGCTCGAGCTTCTGTGGGTCATGCGCGGGCCGTTCAACTACCTGCTGCAACGCCGTGCCGCCAAGGATACCGTCTGATGGTTCGGCCCGAGGGACACTTCCACGCGGACAGCACCGCAACCCGGCGGCAACGGGAGAAGGTCATCGGCCCGAGCCTCTTCGGTCGTGGCCTGCTCTACGTCGTGGTTTGGTCCCTGCAGCTCGTCGCCGGCATCATAGTGTCGCCGGTCCTCGCCCATACGCTAGCTCCGGCCGAGTTCGGGGCACTGGCAGCAGGAATTGCACTCCATCAAGCGATTGCCGCGCTCGCCCTTTTTGGTTTTGACCGGGCACTGGTGCTTCAGCGGGCCGAAGACAACAATAACGACAATGCCCGGGGTCTCATTGCCGTGGGGATGTCGTTCGCGTTGCTGGTCACCGTTGTCTTCGCTTTGACCGCGCCGCTGTGGAGGGGCGCCCTCGGGTTCGGTCAGCACGCCGAGTTAGTTTATGCGGTCATCCTCTGGACGGTACCGGCTGCCTCCGTCCAGGTAATGCTCTCCCTGCTGCTGGCGGAAGACAAGTTCCGTCCCTTCGCGCTGGTCAGCGGGCTGGCCGCGATAGGTGGCCAAGTCGTTGGCCTCATCCTGCTTTTCGGTCTCCGTAATGACGCCGGGACCTATGCCCTAGGCGCAGTGGGAAGCCAGATCGCGGCCATGCTGGTAGGCATCGTCCTCACCCGTCCGTCGTTGCGCGGATTGGCCAATTGGCGGGTTACTCGACGAGCGCTCAAGCTCGGTCTGCCCTTGACCCTGGCCGGCATCGCCTACTTCCAACTCAGCGCCGGCGACCGTATCATCGTCCAGATGATTTTGGGAGCCGAGGAAGTAGGCCGCTACCAGGCAGCGTACGTCATCGGCTCGATCGTCGTTCTTCTGATTACTTTCACCGGCACGGCATGGACTCCGCGGTTCGCGGCCTTGGTCGATAATGCTGAACGCTGGGAGCTGGCGACCCGTGCCCGCGACGAACTATATCGGGTATTGATGCCCGTGATCTTGGGAGTCACCCTCGCGGCCCCATTTGCCCTGCAGATCGTCGTGCCGCAGTCCTTCCGGCCGGAGACCCTCACAGGCGTGGTTTTCCTGATTGCGCTGTCGGCCTTCCCTGTTGCTGCCGGCGCTGCATCCTGCCAACTGCTGCTAACCCAGCGCCGAGGCAGCGTGATCGGCTTGATGACCGGCGTTGCGGCAATGGGTAGCATCGGCCTAAACCTCCTGTTGGTGCCTCTATGGGGAATCTTCGGTGCGGCCACAGCCGCCGTCGCTGCTTACATGCTTCTGGCCTTCCTGCAACGGATCGGGCTTCCCAAGACACAGGTTTGGCGGAGGCCTACGCCAAACCTGATCGCTGCCGTTCTCGCTGTCATACTGCTCGCCAGCGCCACCACGCTCATACCGCAATCCCCTGAGTGGAACCTGGTCCGGCTGGCCTTCGCGTTTGCTTGCCTGCCGTGGTTTATCAGGTCACTCAGGTCCGCGCGCAGTTCACTCGAAAGCTTTCCGGATCCGGGCATCAGCCCTCCCGCAACGGACCAAAAACTCAGCCAAGGAAGTTAAGACCACATGACCCTGTCAGAGCAAGACCAATTCCGTTCCCACAGGCCGGCCATATCTTCGCGCCGGATGTCGTGGGAACTCGTTTTGGCAGCTTGTGGATTGTTGGCCGCCGCCCTGATCGCACTGGATGCCAGCGACCCTGTCTCGGGAGCCTTCAGATTCATCGTTTGGATGGTACTGCCCGGATGGGCGATCGTCCGGCGATTTCCGATCCCCGATCCGGCAGGGCGGTTGGTCTGCACCGCGGTGGCCAGCGCGGTGACGTCGTCGCTCCTGGCGGTCCTCATGGGATGGGCGGAAATCTGGCATCCGCGCTCCGTGGCGGTGTCGGTATTAATCGCGTCTTGCGCGCTCCTCGTGCTCAAGCCGGCAGATCCCAAGCGTAGGAAACAAGCCGCCGTTGCCACACTGTCCCAAACAAAGGGCTTCAAGAGCTACCTTCCCTGGTTCTTCCTGGCTGCGGCTGTACTGCTGTGGGCCATTGCCCTCCCGATGGCCGATGCGCAGCTGCTGGGCGATTTGGGACTGCTGACCGAGCTGCCGGTGGTCTGGTACCTGGCCGTCGCGCTCAATTTGGGTCTGTGCGTCTGGGGAATTGCTAAACCACGTATCAGCGGCCGCTGGTTCCTGGCTACAGCGATTACCGGTCTGACGGTCATGCTTTATGCCACCGCCAGCCTACTGGCGGAGGTTCCCCGCCTGCCTTGGGTTTATAAGCATATTGCAGTGACCGACTTCATCAGTGCGGCTGGTCAAGTGGATCCCTCGATCGACATCTACAACAGGTGGCCCGGTTTCTTCGCCACCAGCGCCTTTCTGGGCGAAATGAGCGGCTATTCCGATGCCGTCAGCTACGCATCCTGGGCCGAAATTGGCTTCGCGCTGGTAGACGTCACGCTCGTTCTCGCCATTGCGCGGACCCTGTCAAAAAACCCGCGGGTCTATTGGACCTCAGCTCTCGTTTTCGTGGTGACTAACTGGGTCAACCAGAATTACTACTCCCCTCAGGCATTTTCGTTCACCCTTTACCTGACGATGTGCCTCATTGCGCTCACCTTCCTTCGCGGAAATCCCATCCGGTGGGTTGGGGCGGTTGAGCGCCGTTTGCTCCGGCGGCACCGTGCGCTGCCGAAAGCAGACGCCGCGACGGCTTCCAACCGCAGGCTAGGAACGGCTGCTATCACCGCGATGATCGTCCTTCAAGCGGTTATCGTCGTCGGACACCAATTGACCCCCTACCTAGCGATCCTTGGCCTCTTTCCCCTATTTATAGCGGGCTACTTCCGGCCGCGCTGGCTAGGACCCGTGTTGCTCCTTATGGCCATCGCGTATCTGGTGCCCAATTTCGAATACGTCGAAAAGAACTACGGACTCTTCTCCGGGTTCGATGTGTTCTCTAATGCCAGCAACACGCCACGGGCCGAACCCTTGACCAATGCAGGCCGACTCGCAGCTCACGGCGCCATCGTGTTGTCGATCCTAACGGGATTACTGGGCGTGGCAGGCTATGTCCGGCGGCTGCTCCGAGGGGAAGTCCGAACGACTTTGATGGTGGCGTGGCTCGCGGTCGCCCCAGCTTTCGGGTTGCTGGGGCAGTCCTACGGCGGGGAAGCGCGTTTTCGGGTCTACCTGTTTGCACTGCCCTGGCTGGCGATAGGTGTTGCCTGGCTTTTCTGGTCGGCAAGCGTACGAACCCGTAAGACTGCAGTAAAGCTGACCGCTTGCTTGGCAATCATGACTACGCTTTTTACTACGGTATATTTCCGGCCCGAGGCGGACTACCGGGTATCCCGAGAAGACGTGGTGGCTGGTAAATGGCTGGATCAGCAGGTGCGGCAGAACGACCTTGTCTTCGAGACGAACTACTTCTTCCCCCTTCTGATCGGGCCAAACTACCCGCACTACCTCGAGGGAGGGACGATTACCTCCTTGACGGAATTCCTTGCCGCCCACCCTGGCCGCGTGACAGCCCAAGACGTCGAAAACCATGCCAAGGGCATCCGGTCTGCCGAGAACATCTATCTTGTCTTCTCCGACAGGCAGTATAGGCACGCGGATGCGCACAAGCTGTTCGAAGCGGAGACGCTACCGAAGCTTGAGCAGGAGATGTTCCTCAGCGCCGACGCCGACAAGGTGTTCGACAACGGCGCCGTCCGCATCTACCGGCTCGGGGGCATGCAATAAATGCCAAGCATCAAAAAGAGTGGGCCCAAAGCCAAGCTAGTCTGGATGGGCGGAGCCATCCTCGTTGTCAGTCTGGGGCTCGCCTGGGCCAATGAGAGTTTCGGCCGCATGCCGGTCGGGGACCTTCCGGGCTGGAAGCAGACCCACACCCAGGATTTCTCGACTCCCGCGGCAAAGGGCAAGGTTGGGGCTGTTTACGGGCCTGAGATGAGGGGCTATGCCGGGTTCTCGGATACGTCGGGAATTGGCACCTACTCGCCGGATTCGGTCCTCTCGGTCGCCAACGGCAAACTGGACTACTTCCTTCATGTACAGGACGGGACTCCTCACGTGGCATCGGTGATTCCCTTCGGGTATGCAGGACAGACCTATGGCCGGTATTCGATCCGGTTCCGGGCTGACAGCCTTCCCGACTACAAAATTGCCTTCATGCTGTGGCCGGTGAGTGACGAATGGAACGAAGGCGAGATCGATTTCCCCGAAGGAACACTCGATCGGCCCCTCTATGCAAGTTCCGCTGTAAAGGGCTCGCTGGGCAAAAGCGGGATGCGGTTTGACCCGCCGCAAAAGGTCTACGCATCCGATGCTGCCACGGGCTGGCATGTGGCAACCACGGAATGGACTCCGGGCAAAGTCAGGTGGTTTTGGGATGACCAACTGATCGGCGAAACGGGTGTGCCTTCGGGCGTTCCCGACACGGATCTTCGGTGGACGTTACAGGCGGAGACCAGGGATGCGGCGAAGGATGCGGCAAATACGAGTGCTTCCGGGCACATAGAAATAGATTGGGTAGTTCAATATGCCTACGCTCCGTGAAATCAGTCTTAAGTCATCTGCGGAGGGCACACCCATCTCGCCCATCGCGTATTGGTGGTACAGCCTCTGTTTGCTGCCGGTCGTGCCCAAGTTCGCTCGGTGGCGCCTGCTCGTGGCATCGGGCTTGGATGTCACCGGAGTGAGCATGGAATCGGGTGTCAGGATCAGCAACCAGAATGTCAGCGTGGGCCGCGGCTCCTACCTCAACCATGGGGTGCTGCTTGGCGGATCGGCAGCAATCCGGATTGGCGAAAAAGTCGCCATCGGACATGACGCAATGATTATCACTTCAACCCATGAGGTAGGTCCATCATCGTGCCGGGCCGGTTCCGGAGTATCGGTGGAAAAGCCCGTGACGATCGGTTCCGGAACGTGGATCGGGGCGCGCGCCCTAATCCTACCGGGGGTCAACATAGGTCCCGGCTGCGTCATTGCAGCAGGCGCTGTGGTCAACAAAGATTGCCAGCCGGACGGCTTGTATGCGGGGGTGCCTGCGAAGCGCATCGAAGATCTGCAGGAAAGGATTCTCAACGATGACGGGGACATTTGATTCGATGTCAGGCCAGGAAGGAGACCACGTGGAGGGCACTGCAAAGGCGGCCCCGCTTCACCCGGCGCTGGCCAAGGTCTTCGAAGCGCTCGACCGATCAGGTTTTCCGTGGTTGCTGCTGCGGGGCCAAGATGACTTGGCTCAGCCTCAGGGCGACGTCGATATCCTCGTGTCCGAGGACATGCTGCCGAGACTGGATGGGTTGCTTCGCGAGGCTGGCGTGCACCGGGTAGTCGCTCCGGGCCATGGAAGCCATCGTTTCTATTTCAGTTTCGATCCCGGGCAAGACGCGTGGGTTAAGATCGACGTCGTCTCACAAGTCGCGTTCGGCCGCGCCCAGCAATGGCCGACTCCCCTGGCGGCTTCCTGCCTTCGCAGGCGTGCGCGGCAGGGGTCCCTGTGGCTTCCCGACGAAAATGATCAGGCTTGGCTGGAGTTGCTCCATCTGCTGCTGGACAAGGATGAGATTCCTTGCGGAAGGGCCGAAGCCGCTTTGTTTGCAGCCGCGGTGGCGACGGTGAAAAATCCGGTTGCGATGTTCCTTGAGGAAGTGGCGGGGCCGCGCACTGCTGCCTGGCTGGTCGATTGGGTCCGGGCCGGGAATCCGTCCGATCTCCCCGAATACGCAGCCCGCCTGCGGGACCACTGGACTCGCAAAGCACCTGCACGTGCCCGTCTGCGTCGGGGAACAAACAAAGTCCTGAGGCTGGTTAGTCCGGTCTTGAAAGACCGGTGCGCCAAGGGCATGATGATGGCCGTGATGGGACCGGACGGCGCAGGAAAAACCAGCCTGCTGCAGGGCGTCGGCGTCGGCTTTCCCGTTCCGGCCAAGTACGTCTACATGGGAATGTGGGCCGCTGGCCCTTGGGACAATTGGCTGCATCGCGTGCCAGGCGGGCGGACCGGCCAGAAGGTACTGCGCCTGCTTCGCGGCGGGGTTATGGCCAGATACCAGTTCCTTCGCGGTCGGCTGGTTCTGCTGGACAGGGTCGCCTATGATGCGTTGTTACCGGGGTCCATCGACAACACCGTCGGTGGCAGACTGACGAGAAATCTTGCATTCGCCTTAGCGCCGGTGCCCGAGGTCCTCCTGGTGCTCGATGCTCCAGGAGAGGTCATGTTTGCGCGCAAGGGCGAGCATTCGGTCGACGTGCTCGAAACCTGGCGGAAGGCCTATTTGGAATTAGCGGAGCAACTCCCGGGTTCCAAAGTGCTCGATGCTAGCGCCCCCCAGGAGCAGGTTCGCCGGCTCGCCACCGACATTGCCTGGCGCTGCTTCATTGGCGATCACTCCCCCTCGGCTTCGAAAAAGGCACTGACGGAGCGGGGCGCGAATGTGGCGGAGCAGCAAGCGGGCGTGACGGAGCTGCTGCTATGACCATTTGGGACCAGACGAAGGCCGCTTCTGCGGCGCACCCAGGGCTGGATACAGCAGACGCCGATGCGCTCACCCTACACCTGTGGCGGCGGCTCGATTTCCGTTTCCTGCTCCCGGTGCTGGAGCCTGGGAGGGTCGGATATGCAGGAGCCGTCGACGCCGAAACAGTTGCCGCGTTGCGTCTGCTCGATCCGGACGCGGACTTTGTACCCGTTGACGGAAGCCAGACATATGAGAACGAGTTCGACGTCATACTGTTGCATTCCCCAGACCGACGCACCTTCGAATCGGCAGTGGCGGCCATGAAGCCGGGCGGCTGGATGTGTGCGGAAGTCCGCAGTTCGTTGCTCCGCACATCCGGGTCCCGCACTTTGCTGGGGTGGGAACGCACCTTTGTCCGGGCCGGGCTGCAGGACGTTGGCGTGCACTGGCATGCACCGGGGCTGGAATTCCCCTCGCGGATAGTACCTGTCGCCTCAGCCATGGCGGTGCGGGACGCCCTCTCGCGGCACCAGCAGGTCCGCATGGGAAAGGCGAAAGAACTGATTGGCCGAACGGCGCTGGCACTGGGGCTGTTCGCCGCAGCAGTTCCGGAAGGAACGGTTATAGGACGACGTCCTTGTCGTGGGGATCTGAATTGAACCTCATCGATCATGTTCTTCACGAGCGCTACCAGGAATTCGGCTTGGACCGCCACGGGATAGGGCGAGACTGGACGAGTGTCCTGCTCACTCCCCAGTTCGTCACTTCGCGTCACGTCGTTGCCCTTATTTATCCGGCTGGTGAACTGCGCGCACGTCTGGTGGTGAAGGTACCGCGGCAACCCGGCGACAATAAAGGGGTGCAGCGGGAAGCGGATATGCTGCGGACGCTCCAATCGCTGCATAGCGGCAACGTTGCCGGCATCCCAGAAGTAGTCGCCGCCGTCGACGTCGGCGACCACACGGTCCTTGTCGAAACTGCTGTCCATGGGCTGCAACTTGATCCGGATAGGGTAGCGACAGACGTTGCCGATGCCCAACGCGCTGGGAATGAGTTCGTCGCCCTGCTGCCCACAACTCGACCGGCATCAGCTAACACGGACTGGTATGGGCGGACTGTCGCCCAGCCCCTGCAAGCGCTCGCCAACCTCGTGCCCTCAGAGCCCGAGGTAGCGTCATTGGTTGAGCGTACCCACCAATTGCTCTCGCCGCTTCGTTCTGTCCAACTGCCAGCGGTCTTCGAGCATGCTGACTTGAGCCATCCAAATATCTTCATTCAATCCGACGGTTCGCTTCAGGTAGTCGATTGGGAGAGATCGTCAATCGACGGACTGCCTGGACATGACCTGGTGTTCTACCTTCAGTACGTGGGTGAGTCCGCCGTTAAGGCCTTTGCGCGCGAGCAACAGGTTGAAGCGTTTGACGCAGCATTCGGGCCATCGGGGTGGGCTCTTGCGCCGGTGCGGAACGAATTGCGGCGGAGAGAAGTGGATCCGGACCTCTTGCCAGCTCTGGTGATCGCCACCTGGGCCCGTTCTGCTGCGACGTTGGCGTATCGTCTGGATGGCCCGCAGTCCCGGGGACAGTCCGAAGCACAGGTGCGGGACGCCGTTGTCAACGATAGGGACTACTGGCTGTGGCGGCATGCGGTGGAACGCGGGCTGCCTTGAGAGGCAAAGACGCTGCCGAAGAGAGCCTGGAGAGGCCCGGAGCCCTGGCGCGCGCCGGAGCGAAGGGCGCGATGTGGCAGGGGCTGGCGCAAGGTGTCGCCAAAGCCATTGTTTTGGCCACGACCATCGTTCTCGCACGGCTGCTGTCGCCAGAGGAGTATGGGCTGGTGGCGCTGGCGCTGGTCCTTATCGCCTACGCGGAAACCCTTGCGGACGCCGGCGTTGCCCAGGCTCTGGTCTATTTGCCGCGAACAAAGGAAGCAGCGCGGGCGGCGCTGTTCATATCCGTCGTGGTCGGTGGCCTGTTGTCAGGCATTGCGTTTGCCTCAGCGCCGGCCATCGCCGGCTACTTTAAGAGTCCCGAAGTGGGACCGCTCGTACAAGTCCTTGCCGTGTCCCTACTGGCAACGTCACTATCCGCGGTCCCGGATGCCTTGCTACGCCGGGAATTGGATTTTCAGCGGATAACCGTAGCAACGGTTATCCGGGCGACGGGCACCGGTGCGGTCACGGTTGGATTTGCATTTGCCGGTTATGGAGCGTGGTCCCTCGCCATAGGAACAGTGGCGGGTTCGCTCTTATACGCAATCGCATGCTGGATCCTGTTACCGGACCGAGTGCCCATGCAGATCTGGCGGGTGCGCAGGCAGGACCTGAAGGCGAATCTTCATTTTGGCATCCCAGCAGCAGGAAGCACCCTGTTGGCCAAGCTCATTTTCGACATCGATTACCTTATCATCGGCGGAATGCTTGGCGCGCAGGCATTAGGCTATTACACTTTGGCATTCCGCTTGCCGGAGTTCGTCATCCTCAACGTGTTCTTTGTTCTCTCCACAGTGACATTTCCACTGTATTCTCGTGCTCGGAACGATCCGGACAGGCTTCGGAGCGGCTATCTCAAGAGCGTTCAGATCCAGGCCGTTTTTGGCGTCAGTGCCGGCGTGGGGCTTGCAGTAGTGGCCCCGGTCCTTGTCCCGGTTCTCTTCGGCGGGCGATGGATGGATGCGGTGCTGCCGCTCGTATTTCTGGCGCTCTACGCGGCGGCGCGGTCGCTGGGAGTCGGCGCCAACGATGTGTACAAGGCCCTAGGCCGGCCTGGGATCTCGATAAAGATCTCGCTCATTCGGCTGCTAATTTTGGTTCCGGTTCTGCTTTACGCCACCCAATGGGGCATCGTGGGCGTTGCCTGTGCCCAGTTCTGCGTCGCTTTGGTGTTTGCACTGGGAATGCAGATCGTGGCGGCTAAGGTCCTGGACCTTCGACCGTCTCAACTGCTGCGCGCGGTGGTCCCGGGGCTCTCCTGCGGTGTGGTGGTCGCTGTCGTGGGCTTGGCCGGACTCGTTCCTATCGAGAGTGAACTAGCAGCGCTAACCGCTCTCATTACGGCTGGCGTTGCAGGCGTCTATTTGCTCATCAGGTTCGCGTTCCGCCCGCTGCATGACGAAGTCCTGCAGTTATTTCTCCGCCGTTGAGCCATGATGTCCTGAGACTATGCAAATCCGGCAAGTAGCGGCAGACGGATCAGGCCCGAAGGGCATTGTCTAACTCTTCGAGGTACTCCTGCGCTACCGTTTGCCATGTCCTGGTCGCGGCTTCGCTAAGGCCATCGGCCGTAGGCATTCGGTCATTAGTCAGGCGATGAACAATATGGTCGACAAGCGCTTGCTGGTCTTCTTCTACAGTCAACAGAGGGTGAGCGTCTTGTTCACGCGCGGCTACCGGGCTCGCCACAACAGGAAGGCCTGCGGCCAACGCCTCCCGGACGGAATTTCTGATGCCTACTCCATGCTCATCTGGGAACACCGCAACGTCAGCCGAGTGGAATATGTCAGTGACAGATGGAACATTCGCAAGGATCTGGACTCTCTCGGTAGCGAGTGACAGCACTTCCGGTGTCGGCTGCCGACCGGCGATCACGAACTTGGCCTCTGGTACGCGCTGCCATACTCTGGGTGCAATTTTGCCGATGAGCACCTGGACGCTGTCGATGTTAGGCCCGTAGTTGAGGCTGCCGACGAAGCAGACTGTGCGGCTATTCCCCTTCCTGCCGGTATGTGCGGTGTGTTCGACGCCGTTGGGAATGCTCCGGACCGGGCGGTTCAGTGCCTCCGTCCATTCAGCGGCGTCCTGAGCGCCAACCGTGAGAAGACGTGCCCGTTCCGGTAAGCGGCGTTCGGTCTGCAACACGGCCACGCTCTTAAACCTCCGGTAGTAGGACCGCCAACCGCCCACCATCCCGCTGTCCATCCGCAACCTCTTCGACCAAGGATCGACCGTCTGCAGGGCCATCGGTCCATACAAGTGATTCGCCAGGAACAAAACGTGCGGACCATGCATCAGCGTGGCATCGCACTGTCGAGACAGCCTCGTGGCGGTACTGACCGCTTCCAGGGTGGCACGTTCACATGCACCCACATCAAACCGGCTGGCCAAAGAGTGAAGGATGGCGGCCCGTTGTGCCCGCGGAGTTAGTACATGAACGGCTTCGCAGCGGGAGCGCACCTCGTCCGGCAACTCTACAGAGCCGGAGTACGTGAGGAGGGTGACCGCCACGTCCGAGGGCAAGTTACGGATGACCTCGTAAGGGATCATTGAACTGCCGTCTCCCCGGACAGGGTCCCGGTTGGGCACGCTTTCAGCCACATACAGAAGTCTCATTGCTGGATCCTATCCAATGCGCTGCGACTGCCGCTCGGATGTGACGGCGTCCCCTCATCTGCAGGAGTACGACGTCGGATGGTTACTTTTTCAGAACTGGCTTTCAGCCCTTAAACACCGCGTCGATGACGCCTTGGGCCCATTCGAGGACGGCTTGGTCGGAGAGGTCGCGGCCGCCGATGCGGGAGGTTTTGGGCTTGGGGATGAGGATGAAGTCGAGGTTGGGTTTGACCTGGGAGCCGGGGTACATGCGGTTCAGGCGCATGGTCTTGGACTCGGGCAGGGATGCGGGGGCGAACTTGATGAAGTTGCCTTGCAGCGCCACATCAGTCAGACCAACCTCGCGGGCACCAACCCGAAAGCGTGCCACGGCAATGAGGTTCTGCACGGGCAGGGGCGGTTCGCCATAACGGTCCGTCAGCTCCTCCACAACCTCGTCGATACCCTCAAGAGTCGTCGCGGAGGCCAGCTTGCGGTAGGCCTCCAGCCGCAGCCGCTCTCCCGGGACGTAGTCGTGCGGGAGGTGCGCGTTGACGGGCAGCTCGATCTTCATCTCGGCGGCCTTCTCTTCGGCCTCGCCGCGGTAGTCCGCCACGGCCTCGCCGACCAGCCGGATGTACAGGTCGAACCCGACGCCCTGGATGTGGCCGGACTGCTCGCCGCCGAGCAGGTTGCCGGCGCCGCGGATCTCGAGGTCCTTCAGGGCCAGCTGCATGCCGGCGCCAAGCTCGTTGTGGGACGCCACGGCCTTGAGCCGCTCCAGCGCCACTTCGCCCAGCGGCTTCTCCGCCGGGTAGAGGAAGTACGCGTACGCCCGCTCGCGGCCACGGCCCACGCGGCCGCGCAGCTGGTGCAGCTGGGACAGTCCGTAGTTGTCCGCACGGTCCACAATCAGCGTGTTGGCGTTGGAGATGTCCAAGCCGGTTTCGATGATGGTGGTGCAGACCAGTACGTCGAAGCGCTTCTCCCAGAAGTCCACGATGATCTGCTCGAGCTTGGATTCGCTCATCCGCCCGTGCGCCACTTCCACCCGGGCTTCCGGCACGAGTTCGCGGATGTGCGCGGCGGTGGCGTCAATGGAGGAGACGCGGTTGTGCACGAAGAACACCTGGCCCTCGCGCATCAGCTCTCGCCGGATGGCCGCCGAGGCCTGCTTGTCCGTGTACCCGCCGACGTAGGTCAGCACCGGATGCCGCTCTTCAGGGGGCGTGGCCAAGGTGGAGGTCTCGCGGATCCCGGTCAGCGACATCTCCAAGGTCCGCGGAATCGGCGTCGCACTCATGGCCAGGACGTCCACATTGGTGCGCATCTTTTTCAGCGCCTCCTTGTGCTCTACGCCGAAGCGCTGCTCCTCATCCACGACGACCAGGCCCAGATCCTTGAAGTCCACTTCCTTGGACAGCAGCCGATGCGTGCCGATGACCACGTCCACCGTGCCGTTCTTCACGCCCTCGATGGTCTCCTTGGATTCCTTGGCGGTCTGGAAGCGGGAGAGCGCCTTGACCCGGATGGGGAAACCGCTGAACCGCTCGGAGAATGTCTCGTAGTGCTGCTGCGAGAGCAGGGTGGTGGGCACCAGCAGCGCCACCTGCTTGCCGTCCTGCACCGCCTTGAACGCGGCGCGGACGGCGATCTCGGTCTTGCCGTAGCCCACGTCGCCGGAGACCAGGCGGTCCATGGGGATCTCGCGCTCCATGTCCTGCTTGACCTCGTTGATGGTGGTCAGCTGGTCCGGCGTCTCGATGTAGGGGAATGCCTCCTCCAGCTCGCGCTGCCAAGGGGTGTCCGGGGCGAAGGCGTGTCCGCGCGAGGCCATCCGCGCCGAGTAAAGCCGGATGAGCTCGCCGGCAATCTCCTTGACCGCCTTGCGCGCCTTGTTCTTGGTATTCGCCCAGTCCGAGCCGCCCATCTTGGACAACGCGGGCGCCTCGCCGCCGACATAGCGGGTGACCTGGTCCAGCTGGTCCGTGGGCACAAACAGCCGGTCCCCCGGCGCCCCGCGCTTGGACGGCGCGTACTCCAGCACCAGGTATTCGCGCATGGTCTTGGTGGGTCCGGCTCCGGAAGAGCGCTGCAGCAACTCGATGAACTTGCCCACGCCGTGCTGCTCGTGCACCACGAAGTCGCCCGCGGTCAGCTGCAAAGGATCGACGGCGTTGCGGCGCTTCGAGGGCATCTTGCGCATGTCGCGGGTGCCGGCAGCCGAGGTCCGGCCCAGCAGGTCCGCTTCGGTGAGCAGCCCGAGCTTCAGTCCGTCGAAGACGAACCCCTTGCCCGCACTCGCCGTCGTAATTTCGATGATGCCCGGCTGCGGCTGGTCCTCGAGGGAGTCGACGCGGGTGGCGGGGATGTCATTGTCGTGGAAGAGCTCGGCCAGGCGCTGCGCGGGGCCGGGGCCTTCAGTGGCGACCACGACGCGCCACTGGTCGCGGACGCGGGAGCCGATGAACTCCATCATTTCGGCCACGTCGCCCTGGTAGCCGCGGGGTTCGCGCGCGCTGACGGTCAGCGTGTCCACGTCCAGCACGGTTTCATCGTCCGGGTTGAAGGAGGTGATGGACCACCAGGAGACCTTGCGGTCCAGCGCGGTGGTGCGGGTGTCGGCCAGGGAGCGGAAGCTCGCCTCGTCCAGGTCCCCCTGCAGCGCCAGGTCCAGCGGGGCGTCGCCGCCGTCGGACGCCGTGGCCCACGCCGCGGCGAGGAACTCCGCGTTGGTCGCTTCGAGATCGTGGGCGCGGGCGCGCACCTTTTCCGGCTCAATAACGACGGCGAGGGAGCCTTCCGGCAGCTCGCCCAGGAACGGGACCATGGCGTCCACCAGCACCGGGGCCAGCGACTCCATGCCCTCGACGGCGATGCCGCCGGCTATCTTTTCCAGCATGTCCGCCGCGGCTGGCATCTGGGATTTCAGCCTCGCCGCCCGGCTCATCACGTCCGGGGTGATCAGCAGCTCGCGGCACGGCGGGGCGTACAGCGCGTTCGGGTGTTTGACGTTCTCCCCGGAGAGGCTGCGCTGGTCGGCCACCGCGAACCAGCGCATCTGGTCCACCTCGTCGCCGAAGAAATCGATGCGCACCGGATGGTCCTCGGTGGGCGGGAAGACATCCAGGATGCCGCCGCGCACAGCGAACTCGCCCCGGTGCGTGACCATGTCCACCCGCGCGTAGGCGGCATCAGCCAGCCGCCGGACCACGGACTCGAAGGAGACCTCGTCCCCCACCTTCAGCGACACCGGCTTCAGCTCGCCCAGGCCCTTGACCAGCGGCTGCAGCACCGCGCGCACTGGAGCGATGACTACGCGGAGCGGCCTGGCGCCGTCGTCGTACTTGAGCCGGCGCAGTACGGACAGACGCCGGCCCACCGTGTCCGAGCGCGGGGAAAGCCGCTCGTGCGGGAGCGTCTCCCAGCTGGGGAACTCCTCGATGGACTCGCCCGGCAGGTAGCAGCGCAGCGCCGTCGCCAGGTCCTCGGCCTCGCGCCCGGTAGCGGTAACCGCAAGAACGACGCCGGATTCCTGCCCCTCGACCATCTCCGCCAGCAACGCCGCACGCAGCCCGGGAGGCGCGCCGATCTGCAGATCCTCGCTGCGCTCCCCCGTCGGCCGGGACGCGTAAAGCCGTACCCGCTCGAAGGACTTATCTTCAGCGAGGGCAGTCCGCAGTCCGTTCAGGCTCATGGTCTTTCATCCTTCTCTTCCCCGGCAGGGCGCAACACGAATACCCGAAGTTCAGCAGAACTCCGGGGTCACGGATAAAAGTTTACCGCCAACGACTGACGTTCAGAGCCGGAAGCCGGTCGGGGATCAGCTAACAAGTTCGGCATCGACCGCCACACGCGTCGGCTCAAGCAAAGCACGACGGCCGTGCTGCCGAAAACAATCAGTCCAGCCCAAACGCAGCTTTCAATCCGTCGTCAACGGCAGCCATGGTGGTCACAGATAATCCACCCAGAATCTGCCGGACATCGTCCTCGGGCCACATCTCCACGATGTCGTCACAGAGGATCCGACCGTAAACGCACTCGTTCTCAGGTATGGCAACAATGGAGCGGAGCTCTGGTTTGTCGGAACTCGTGATGCGAGCCACCAGCACTGTTGGCAGAGCTCTGTTGCGTTGATTATTCGAAACGATGACGTAGTACTTTTCGTCTTCCATCGGAGGAATGGTCGCGGCGCAAACCTGACCTCGCAGCACTTGCATTCGGCTCAGTCGTCCGCAGCATTTAGCGGCATGCGGGAGTTGCGCCGGCCCCCGCGTCGAGACTCCGAATCCCGGCGGTATTCAGAATCCCGTGCCAGTTCCCGGTAAGCCCTTTCTTCAGCAGCTTCATTCAGCGCCTTCAACCCCGCCTCGAACACAGCATGCACGAGTTTGGCCTCGCTCGCATCGCGGTCAATTTTCTCTGACAGCGCCTCCAGCCGCTCAGGCGAGCGCCGTATCATCTCGAGGTCACGCCGGTCGCGGGCAGACAAGGGAACGGAAAGGCGTCCCGCAGAATACGATTCAATCTCTTGTGCCGGCATGCCTACATTCTGCATCACTTGATGCTTCACTTTCAACACAACACTATCCTCTACCCTGACTGCAAGAACGAACAGGAGTCGCCGCGGAAAGCATCGGCGCGCCCTCCTTTACCCAGCGGCATTAATTCGCGTGGAATGACGCTGCTTCGATCCTTCGGGAACGAGCTGAGAAATGCGCTGAGGGCTAAGGCCAAGCATGAACCCGATGTCCCGCACTGTCAGGCCTGATGCTTTGAGCTCTTTGATGGCCCGACGAGACAGAAGCAATGCCTCAAAGCGTGACTCTTCTGCCTGCTTGGCCATTTGACGTGACGCCTCAACGACATCCGCCTGGGCCTGAGGCAAATCTGGAATGACGGTAACTTCGATCGACTTCGGATCGAGGCCCTTCATTACCGCAACAGCATCGGCGGCCATTCCGGCCACCTGGTCGAGTCGTTTTGCTTGGCTAAATACGCCCGCAACTTCCGGCACTTCGATAGCCCACCAACTGCCCGAACGGAACGCCTTTGCAGTGACTTTCAATGCGATCACTTCCCTAACTGCTTACCGATCGAGTCCGCCGTGAGGACGTTAAGTTCAGGCCCTCCTCCTTGGCAAACCTCTTCAGCTCCCTCAGCAGCACTCGAAGTTTGACCACACAATCCAATCTAAGCTCGAACGTTCTTCTTGTCTAGAAAGCTAGACAAATATTATCTAGGCGCGTAGACGAGTTCCAACCGCACGGCCAACCGCGACGCAGTCCGGGACTATCAGTCGTCCGGCTCGTAATGCGATTCGAACTTCTCCGCGCTCATCGCGTAGCCGTCAGTGCCGTCCTCGTTGTTGTAGACCAGATAGTCGCCGCTGTTGTAATGGGTGCGGCCTTCCTTGGTGGCCACGCTGCCCGATTCCCGCGCGACCTCGGCCCAGACCGGGGCCGATTTCACATAGGCCCCCCGTCGGATCTGGCGATAGGTGGCGGTGAAGACGTCGGCATCGACCGTATAGATGTCGCCGTCGTTATCTACTAGCCAGTCCCCGGGTTTGCCGTGCTGCTCTGCACCCCACTTGCGGTAGGTAAGGCCCTGGGTCTCCAGACGCAGCGGAACGGCAACGACGTACTGGTCCGGCCTGCGTCGGTAGCTGCGGAGTTCACTCACATCGGTCCCTTTCGGTCAGGCGTGCGGCAAGTCAAAGACGGTGCCGAAATCAGTGTCGCGCACATCCCGCTCCCCGGCCAGCCTGCCGAGCCGGTGCAGCGTTTCCATGTTTTCCGGAGCGTCCATGGCACTCAGCGAGCGGACGTTCTCCGGTGCAGCCAGTGCTTCATCCAGGGTCCGGATGCTCTCAGGGCGCAGGTCCACGTTGTACCGCAGGTAGCTCATCAACGGCGTGCCGGCGAGCAGATCGCCGTCGAGCTCGCCCACTTCCCGGTCCAGCACCCTGGCGGTGGGACTGGTAGACATCCACTGGAGCATCGTCTCCTGCAGCACCGCGCAGTCCTGCATCACGGACATCAGCGCGCTGATGGCGTGGCTTGCGGCCAGTCTTGCCTTGCGGACCGAGGGATCCGACGCCCCGGTGCCGACTGAGACGATCAGGAGCTTGTCTGCGCCGGTCTCCCAGCCCACCCCGTAGCCTTTGAGCGAGGCATACATGAATGCCTGCAGCGCGGGATTGTTGTACGGGCTGACGCCGCCGTCCACAAAGTTGCCGGTAATGGACTCCCGACCAGAAGCGCCCGTTATGGTGATGGTCTCCGGTTCAAAGTACGACGGCGCCGCAGTAGACGCGCGGACCACCTGCCACAGGTGATAATCACCGTTTCCCATCCTGCCGTTCTCCCCTGCCGCGAAATACCTGCCGCCGGGGTTGTTACTCACCGGCCAAGGACTCCCGGTATCCAGACGTTTGAGTACCACCAGCAGTCCGGTCAGCAATTCAGAGCCGCACAAGGTGGTGTCCGCGCCGAACAACTGTTTCAGCTCGTCGGTCAGCCCTGCCTCGCTGTACTTGGCGCGCAGCAGACCCTGGCGGAACAGGCTCCGCTCAAACACGCGGTGCCCGAGGTTGAAGTACTTTTCCCGCAACTCTGCGACGCTCAGTCCCTGGGCCAGAGCCGCTGCGATGATCGCCCCGGTGGAGGTCCCGGCGATCAGGTCGAAGTAATGGCACAGCCGGAAATCCTTCCCGCCGCCATGGCGGTCCCGGAGCAGGTCCTCGACCTTTTCCAGGATGCCGAGGCTCAGAATCCCGCGCAGGCCCCCGCCGTCGAGGGCGAGAATGCGCTTGGGTAGGCCGTCCGGATGGAAATGTTCGTCAAGGGTCAAAGTCTGGTATGCCATGGTCCTGGAGCTCCCTCCTATCGCGTTGGTGTTGCGTCAGCCGGCTTTGCCGCCTGGGACCGGAAGCTCCGGGCAGGGCGGGTCATAATCGAAATCCGACGATATCCATTGGCGCCACTCCTGCTCGCTGATATTCCTGGTCAGCTTGGCGCACAAGGCGTTCGTCCAGTCTTTAGGGACCGGCCACACGCGCACACTGTTGTCCTGACTGCCCGAAATGACCTGCCGGCTGTCGCTGCTGAAGGCAACAGTTTTCACTGCGTCCCAGTGTCCTGCCATCGGATCACCGATCGACTTGCCGGTCGCATCCCACAGACGCACCATCCGGTCGGCTCCCCCGGACGCTATGTACCGGCCGTCCGGGCTGAAAGCTACGTGGTTCACCGCGCTCTCATGTCCGCGCATAGGTTCCGCCGCCGGCTCGCCGGTGTTCGCGTCCCACAGGCGTACCGTCTTGTCACTGCTGGCCGAGGCAACCCGCTTTCCGTCGTGGCTGAATGCCACCCCGTTCACCGCTGCTTCATGCCCGGCAAGCGCATCGCCCCGTTGTTTTCCGGTCTTCGCGTCCCAGAGCCGCACCGTCTTGTCATCGCCGCCGGAGACTATCAGTTGCCCCTTGGGACTGAAGGCGACGCCGTTTACGTCGCCTTCATGGCCGATCATCGGCTCCCCCACCGGCTCGTTGGTCTCCGCGTTCCACAGGCGCACGGTCTTGTCCGCGCCGCCGGAGACGATCAGCTTCCCGTCGGGACTGAAGGCGACACTGTTTACGTGTCCTTCATGGCCAGTCATGGGCTCCCCTACCGGATCTCCTGTCTCCGAGTTCCACAGGCGCACGGTCCCATCCGCGCCGGCAGAGACCACTTGATTTCCATCCGGGCTGAAGGCAATCCCGAGCACCGGGCCCTGATGCCCGCTCATCTCCCCTTCGGCCGTTCTGGTGCCCAGGTTCCAGATCGTCATGGTGCCGTCACCACCGCCGGAAACGGCGCGGTCTGCTTCGGGGCTGATCCCCAGGCTCAGGACCCAGCTGGCCTGCTCCATCGGGACGCTGGCCGCGTTCCAGAGACGGATGGTGCCGTCACCCATGCCTGAAAGGATCCGCCGGCCGTTCGAGCTGAAGTCCACGCTCCACACTTCCAGCCCGTGACCGGTCATCGCCGCGCCGATCGGCTCGCCCGTTTCCACATTCCACATTTGCAGGGTGTAGTCCGTACTTCCGGAAACCAGCCGTTCTCCGTCCGGGCTGAAAGCAACACTTAGCACCCAGTTGGTGTGCCCGGTCATCGTTGCGGAAGGCTGGCCTGTAGCCAAATCCCACAACACTACCCTGCGGTCGTTACTGGCCGAGGCGAGCCGGTTTCCATCGGGGCTGAACGCGACGCCGTTGACCTGTCCGCCGTGCGCCTCCAGTACGAACAACTGCTGGCCGCTGATCGCGCCCCAGACACGGACAATGTTGTCGGCGCCGCCGGACGCAATCCTTGTCCCCGCTGGATCGATCGCGACACTCTTCACCGGGCTGCCGGGGACTCCCATCGGCCCCATGAGCTGCTCGCCACTCTCCGCGTCCCACAGCCGTACCGTGCCGTCTTCGCCGCCCGAAACAATGCGCGCCCCGCCGTCGTTGGGGCTGAAAGCAACACTGTTGATAAACCCGTCGTGCCCGGTCAGGGGCTCCCCTCGAGACTTGCCCGTCTCCGTGTCCCACAGCCGGATCGTCCCATCCTCGCCGCCGGAAACAATGCGTGCGCCGCCGTCGTCGTCGGGACTGAAAGCCACGCTCTTCACTGCGCCCTCGTGCGCCTTCGCCTGCTCCCACACCTGCTCACCGGTCTCCGCGTCCCACAGCCGAATAGAGCCATTGGCGCTGCCGGAAACCGCCAGCTTTCCGTCCGGGCTGAACGCTGCACTGTTGACAGGAGATGCCGGCCTCTCCTCGGAGGCGGGAGTCACCTGCACCATCTTGTGGACATCGCGCTGGGCAACGACAGCGCCCACAATGACCCTCTCGCCTTCCGATGTTTGCACCAGCGACTGCGCGGCCAGCATTTGCTGCATGCCACGTAGCTCGCCTCCGGGGCGGGCCCCGGCCAACATGGACTGGCCTTCGGCAGCCAGCTGCAAGGCGGTGGCCTCCTTGTTGTGTGCTATGGCTTCGTTTGCGTTCGCGCGGGCTTCCTTTTGGGCAATGGAGGCGAGGACGAAGCCGAGCACAGCAACGAGTGCGATGACAGCCGTTACCGCCAGCACCATTCTGAGCACCTTCGACCGTTTCCGCAGCACCGCCGCGTGCGCCTCGGCTGCTTCCTGTTTCTCCCGGGCGGACCGCAGCTCGGCTTCCTTCCGCCGCTTCTCCGCCGCACTCCGTTTCTCTTCCCGGGCACGTGATGCCAGGAGGAAAGCGCGGTTCGGATCCAGCCGGTTCCGGAATCCGGGTCGAGCGGACAGCCGTTCGGCACCGATGAGTCTTCCCCCTTCGAAGAGCCACGCTTCATTGCGGGAGCTGCGTTCCCAAGCGGCTGCTGCACGCTCAAGGTTGTCCGCCTCTTTGAGGTCCTCCCGCTCGGCGGCGAGCCACCCGGCCAACTCGTCCCACTGGCGCAAGAGGCTCTCCAGCGCCACCTCGATAACGGTTTCCCCGCCGCGGTTGTCCTGAACCAGCAGGCGCTTGTCCACCATCGCATCGACCAGCGGGCGGGCATCGCCCGGCAGATCGGCCAGACTTGCCACCCTGCGGATGGGCTGATCGTTGTCCGGATTGATCGTCGCCAGCCACGGAATGAAGGCAGACCGCAGCAGCGCCAGCTGCCGCTGCCGCTGCTCAGGGTGATGGGATAGCAGCGCGTCGACCTCCGTCTGCACCACCCGCTGCAGACCGCCCATCGCCTGGTACTCGGCAAGGGTAAGTTGGCCGCTGGCGCCATAGTCCTGATAGAGGCGCGCAAGGGTCAGGGCAAGCAGCGGCAAAGTGTCTGCCCCTGCAGTGCAGTCGGCCAACAGGCGGTCCACCAGGGCCGGCTCCAGCGTCAGCGGATGTCCGGCCGCCGTGGCCCGGGCAGCGGGGCCGAGGATGACTTCTTTGAATTGGACCACAGGCATCGGTTTTAGCTCGTCGAACACAACGCTTTTAATGCCGACCAGTTGCGGGGCGGTCTGCAGCGCCTCGTAGAAATCCGCACGGATGGTGCTGGCCACGATGAGCGCCGGCCCCGTACCGTCGTCGTACTCAAGCAGCCGCGCCACCAAGTCCAGGAAGCCAGCGGCCTCTGGACCCGCGTCCGCGTTGAAAAGTTCCTCGGCCTGGTCGAGCGGCAGAACAAGGGTGGGCGCCGGTGATTCCTCCAATGATTCAGGGTCCTCAGTTTCCTCCGGAGCCTCCTGCAGCCGTTCCGCAGCGACGTTCCGGGCTTCCAGCAGCCATTCCCGGATGCGGTCGGTGTTGTTTCGCACGCAGGCTTCCTTGATCTGCCCCAGCGACGGATGCCTCAGCCCCAGCCCCGTGCGCAGCTCCTGTACGGCGCGGGCGAACCCCTGCTCTCCGGTGAGTGCGCTGCGCTCCGGACGCACAATCTCCAGCGGCAGGAAATGACGGTCCTCCCGCCGCAACCGCGGCAGCAGTCCCGCCCGCAGGAATGAGGACTTGCCTGTCCCGGAGGGGCCGAGGATCACGAACAGGGACTCCACCCCGGAACTGCGCATCCCCCGCAGCGCGTCGAGGCCCCGGACAATCTGACCGTCCCTGCCGAAAAACACCGCCGCGTCCGTTTCCTGCAGCGGCTCCCATCCCCGGTAAGGGGCCCGGTCCGGATCGCTCGACGGCGGCCAAGCGAAATGTTCCGCCCCGATCCCGGCCTTCCGCAACCCCCGGCGCAACTGCTGCAACGCCTCCGTACGAAAGACGACGACGCCGGCCCTTCCGTTTGTGTTGACCGGGATCTCGCTAGCCGGACCATCACCGAACAGGTCGCAGCGCTGCCACTCGCGGGTGATGCTCTCCACAGGTTCGAGCCGTGCGCACAGGATCAGTTTGCCGAGGTTCTCCGCCGTCCGGTACTCGGTCAGGCATTCGCGCGAGGATTCCCAATGAGCCGAGATCAGGCAGATCACCACCTCGCAGCGCTCGTTGGCCCGACGCAGTGCCTCCTTCCAGCGCTCGCCCGGTGCGATGCCTGTGTAAGGATCCAGGTCCAGGAAGATCTCGTCCTCCAGCCCCGGCACCTGCTCCACGAGCCAGCGTTTCAACGCGATGGCCTGGAGGCTGTCTCTGCTCGAATGGCTCAAGAAGACGCGAGACATGTTCTCACCCCTGGTTCCGTGCGCAGAAGCACTTCTAGCGGTGGCAACCGCGAGCGGGTACCACCGTTCAGTTCATCAGGGGAGCGTTACTGGGGCGTTACGGCCCCTCCTTGCGCCAACATACGGTAGCGGTGAACAAGCGCGTCCTCGACAACGCCGGGCCCTCACGCACGCCTCGGCCGCCCAGTATGTTCCGGCTGGTGAGCCTGTCTAGTCCTGCCGGAGCCGATCGATCTGGCCTTTGACCAGCGTGGGAATGTCCGCCGGTACGGACGGGAACCGCTCCGTCGCCGTGTCGAGCGCAGCGTCCAGCCGGTCAAGGGTCTCGTCGACCGTCTTTTCCGCCATCCGCCGCGGGATACCCCAGGTAGCCCCTTCATCGGCCAGATGGCTGCGGGTCATCCGCGTGATGTTCTCCATTCCGCCAACCCAGAGGCCCGCGGTCACGGTCGCGGGAAGGAAGGCCAGAGTGGGCACGACATCGTAAAGCGGTGAGACCGTCAGCCCACCCGGCGTCAAGAGAACAGAGGTGTTCTTGGCATGGGCATCGGCATTGCATAGTGCTATGTTGACGATGACCTGGCGCAGCAACACCTGCAGCTGTTCACGCGGGTTGCGGGCATACTGGCGCAGGACCCGTGAAATCTTGACCAGGGACGGCCGGACGGCCGGAGTCCCGTCCTCGTTTTTCACGCGCGAGTCCGAGTACTTGGCCAGCGGCGGTGAGCCGAGCATCTGGCAGCCGTCTTCCTGGTGGATCCGTCTGGTGCCCCCGTTCCCGGGTTCCCGGTCGTAGCGGGTGACCATCAACGCCGGCCTGCCTTGGGCGCTGGCTTGCAGGGAGACCTCGGCGGCCGGCGTTGCGGCGGACGCGACGGTCATCGCCCAGCCCTCTGCGGCGGCCATGCCCGGATACTCGATCTTCTCCGGCTTGATGATGTGGGTGGACAGCGCCCCTTCAAGCGGCAGTGCCCACCCCTCCAGTGTCCGGGCAAGCAGCAGCTTGGACTGGACCCCGCCGAGCGAGCTGCGGACCACGCCGCCACCGGCCACGGGCCACTGCGGCAGGGTATCCAGCCGTGCGGCCACCTCATCGTCGGTAAGGGGCTGGTAATGCCCGCCTCTGTTCGGCTTGAAGCCTTCCGGTCCGACGGCGACGGCGCCGGCACACTCCCAGCCGATGGCTTCCAACAGGGCGAAGTCATCGTAGGCGGGAACTCCTGCCGCTGCCGCTGCGGAAGCCCGCTGTTCGCCTTCAGGCAGCAGGTTCGCGAACCAGTTCCGCGTTGGCACGGGCCCGACTGGCTCGGCGGCCACCGGCAGGGAGCAGGAGAGCAGAGGCTGGCCGGCATGGCGGGTCACGGTTTCGGGAGTGTAGCTGAAGGTGGCGCTGCGGTTGCGGTGGATCTCGATGCGTCCGGTCAGCTGGCCGTGCAGGAGGACGTCGAGCCGGCGGACGGCAGGCATCAGCTGCCCTCCGCTCCGTTGCCGGAGGCCGGCGTGCCTTTTGGAGCGAGGGCAAAGTAGCTGCCCAGGATCTCCAAGGCCTTCAGCGCAGTATCAAGGGAGACACTGCCGGATCCGTTCTCGAAAGCGATGATGGTTCCGCGCGAAACGCCTACCCATTCGGCCAGTTCGCCCTGGGTCATACCCTGCGCCTTGCGCTGCTGGCGCACGTAGCGGCCAAAATCGGCCGCACCGTAGCCCGGTACCCACATACTGCCCTCTCACTTTGTCGCCTATTTTGAACATTACGACAAAGAAGCGCGAATGTCCAAGATAATGGACATTCGCTGGTGTGGACCTAAATGCCCAACATTATGAGCATCGCACCGAGTTCCTGGCACACCGGCAGGAACTCCTGCCCGGCCCTATTCCGTATGTCTTTTACCGCCATCTCCTGCGGAGTCGCGCTCCGGCGGCCGGTAGCCGGCGACAGCGGCGCGGATATCGCCCTCTTCGTGCCCGCCCTTCTTCTTGCCGAACGGCAGCACCTTCAGCAGCGGGTGCAGGATGGCCATGATAACGAGGCCCCACGCGAGTCCGAGGACAGCCGAGCACAGGGTGTTCACGAGCCAGGCTAGGAAGCCACCGGCCACCGGGATCCCGGCGAACGGGCCCTCGAGGACGTGGACCAGGTCGTACGGCGCGTGCCAGCCGAGGGAATATACCCCCTGGAGCATGATGTGCCCACCAACCCAGAGCATAGCAATCGTCCCGACGAAGGTGATCGCAGCGAGCACGGCGGGCATGCCCTTGACGAGCAGCGCGCCAAAGCGTTTCGCGCCCGCGGAGTTTTTGGTGGTCAGGTGCAGGCCGATGTCGTCCATCTTGACGATGAGCCCGACGGCGCCGTAAACGATCGCCGTAATCGCAATCGCCACGACAACCAGGATGAACGCCCGGACCCACAGCGACTCGGTGGCTACCTCGTTCATCGAGATGACCATGATCTCGCAGGACAGGATGAAGTCGGTGGTGATCGCGCCCTTGGTGACCTTAGCCTCCGCCTCAGGGCCCCGTTCGACCGCCGGTGTGTGCTCGGCCTCATGGTCACCACGGACCTTGTGCCAGACCTTCTCCGCACCCTCGTAGCAAAGGTAGGTGCCGCCCAGCATGAGGATGAACGGGATGATCACCGGGATGAAGGCGCTGATAAGCAGCAGCGCCGGAAGGATGATCAACAGCTTGTTCCGGAGCGAGCCCCAGAAGATCTTTTTGATCATCGGCAGTTCGCGGGACGGGTCCGCCCCGGATACGTACTGCGGAGTCACAGCGGCGTCGTCGATCACCACACCGGCGGCCTTGGTCCCGGCCCTGGCGGCACCGGCAGCGACGTCGTCCACCGAGGCGGCCGCTATGCGGGCCAGGGCTGCGACGTCGTCCAGCAGGGCAACAAGGCCGCCGCTCACAGATCGTCTCCGCAATGCACGACGGCGGACTGATGGTCGTGGAGGTCACAGTTGACGCGCATGATCAGCATGCTTTGAGTATATGACGGCGGGCGGCCCGGCTGGCAGCAACGCGGCGCGCAGTCCCGGACACGCGCCAACCTGCGGATCCTCGCTGCGCTCGCACGCCGGCCGGCATTCGTAAAGCCGCACCCCCTCGAAGGACTTACCTTCAACGAGGGCAGGCCAGCCTTCCGTTCAGTCACAGCCCTCCAACAGCAGCTACCGGGGCTGCCACAAAGGACACCAAAACTGATTATTGACAGCGTCAGATGGGCGGCTGGACAATATGGGAACGAACGTAATCCATGTCTTTTATGGTCATTTTCCACTCTGTTAGGTGACCCGAACACGCCATCTGGTGATTGTGAAAGTCCCTGTATCCGGCAGCGGCCTTGCTGCACTTTATTTCGCTGAGTCCAGGGAAAAAATTATGCGCGCCAGCGTTCAAGATTATTGGTCCGCTTTTAATGCTCCGCTTGAGGGCCGCGTTCCGTTCATGTATCTCGACGTCAAAGGCTTCGTCAGTACCGGCGTCGGAAACCTGATAGATGCTACTGCACGGGAACTCTCGCCGCCGACTCCCGCCGAACGCGATGCATCATTGCGGATTACCCGGGCTATCGCATGGCAACGAAACGGCGGCGGCCCTGCTGACCCTGCTGAGATCGACGCTGAGTGGGACAGAGTAAAGTCCCGCATGGATCTGGCGCCGAGAGGCGGCGGGCATTTCGCTCCCCCAGTAACTTCCCTGCACATCACGAACGAGGAAATTGATCGGATCGTGGATGAAAAGCTGCATCAGATGGAGACCGTGCTCAAGGGCCGGTCGGATTTTTCCTCTTTCGATGCCTGGCCTGCAGACGCGCAATTGGCCTTGCTCAGCATGTCCTGGGGCATGGGTCCTATGTTCAGATTTCCCAGGTTTCAAGCGTTTGTATCGCAGAGGAACTGGACAGGTGCTGAGGCAGAGTGCCGATTCAATCCGGAAGTCGGAACGATCGTCACACGCAACAATCTCAATCAGCAATGTTTCCGGAATGCAGCCCGTGTAGATGCAGAAGGTCTCGACCCAGAAGTGCTGCTGATCAGAGGCGGTTCGCAGGGGCCTGTGGGCCCCGACACTCTGATTGACTTGGCGACGATAGCCGGAGTCCAGTCGGCCCTTATAGCGCTCGGATACGATCCGGGCTCAATCGATGGCATAAGCGGTAGCCGGACCACCGCAGCTATACGGCAATTCCAGACAGATCAGGGTCTGGCCTCAGACGGTATCGCCGGCCCTAATACGCGCACTGCTTTGGCCGCAGCGCTTGGTCAGCTCGGCATTCAATCGGTAAATGGAGGCTGAAGGATGAACGCCTTCGACTTGGAAATGAGCAATCCCTTCCCTGCCGGATACGACCGTTCCTATGGAGGCCCGGGGCAGGGAGGACATGTTTCGGAGCACTGGTACATTCAGTACGGCATGGATCTCGGCGCTCCCGGTGGCACAGGGGTTCACGCAGCCTTCGACGGACATATCACCAAGCTGAATACACAGAATATCAATCTCTCAACCGGCAAGGTCTATGGGGCGGAAGTCTTTATGCGCTCCCACAATGACCGAATGGGAGCGTTCTTCACGCATCTGAACGATCTGCCCTCGAGTCTGTCACAAGGTTCGCAAATCACCCTGGGCCAGCCGCTGGGACGAGTCATCGCCACATCTACTCCTCACGTACATATGGCCTTGGTTGAGATCGTCAACGGCCAGTATGTGGGTGTCGATTTGTACCAGTTGTTCCAGTCAACGGCGAACACGACGGACACTTTCACCGTCACCTTCCACCAGAACGGCACAACGCCGCCTTCCTACGCAGGCGGAACCAACGGCGGAACCGGCGAGTTCGGGGAGTTCGGCACGCTATCCACTGTGTATGAGATTCAAGGTGCCCTGATCGCGCTCGGGTATGATCCCGGCGCACGGGACGGCATCAGCGGGCCCCGAACGACAGCGGCCATCATGCAATTCCAAACGGCCAATGGCCTCGTTGCCGATGGATTGATGGGTCCGATAACCCGCGCCGCTATGGGCGCGGCTTTGGTTGCCGCAGGTCTAATCCCGGGCTGAGCTGGTCACCGGTCCTTCAACCCTCCTGCCACTATCCGAGGAGCGCATCATGAGCGGCAGCTTCCGTTTCGGTGTCTTTCGTCCCGACGACCTCCTGGTGCTTGAATTCGAGTTCCATAACGTGGATCTGGCTGACGATGGCCGCGCGGTCGTACCCCATGTGGACCCGGGCGGTGCATTCGCCGTCGTACGTTTTCCACCTCAGGCGATAGCCGAAGAGGTATGGGATGGACCTGTAGCCAGGCCGCCTATCCGCACCGCCCTTTCGGGTCCTACACGTTTGGTGTTTCGTCTACCCACAACCGGTGCGCCGATCCCGTTGACCGTCGAGGGACTGCTCGATTGGAAAACGTGGGAGCCAGCGCTCTCCGCGGCGGCGCTACCGCGCGGAACAGAACCGGGAGAAACAAGCCCGGAGTTGGTGCCACCGGATGATCTGGAAACGGCCATCGAGTTCCCCCATCGTCTGCAGCTCTCACCGGATGCTCTGGGGCAGTGGCGGACGCTGCACGGCACTACCGATGTCGAGGACGTGCACCAACTGTGGAGCGCGGTGCTTTGTACACAGAATAGTGACGGCAGTACCAGCCCGGGTGCCGACGTCCGCGCGCTTGCGGACCGCACTGGACCCACCCCGTTCATCTCTTCACTGACCGAGGACGAGCGGCACGAGATTGTTCAGCTCAGCTCCAACTTCCGCATAGAACTCCCCCCAGCTGCGGGCGTCTCCCGGTACAGACCGGTTCCGATCAAGGCGAACAGACTGGAGCTGACCGCGCTGGGCGCAAACGCAGACCTCGAGAGCGAGTGGGAGTTTCCCCTGCTACCTCCCGAAGAGTTGCAAGGCAGCGGCATCGAGCCTTTGGGGCTTCGCCAATATCAGCATGTTGCTACATTGGGCCGCGACCATTTCGTCCGGACGGTGCGGCTCGGCTTTCTGTGCGGAACCGGGCACCGGGCCGTACTGGTGAAAACCGTCGAGCGACTCCCTGACGGTATCGAAGTAGTAGGACAGGCGCCAGGCGGCGGCGCGCTTTTCAGCTCCAAGGGCTACCTGCTGCGGAAATTGGAAGTGGTGGTCCAGGAACCCGTCATCAACTACGGCCCACTGGCCAAGGCATATGCCTATGAAGGCCGCGAATTTCCGCTGAGCAGCATTCGCCTCACTACAACATCTGCAGTAATTTATCCGTGGGCGGAAGGTGACGGGCCGTTCTGGCTGCTGGATCTGGAGCGGAATCTGCTGCGCTTCAACGCCACGGGCACCGATCTTGTCGGCAGTGCCCTGGATTTCACCCTTCCCTTGATGTTCGTCCCCTACGATTGGATCGACCATCACCGGACCATCGCCGCCGTATTCCATAACCAGGATCCCGGCATGGTGGCCACCATCGGGTTTTCCGGTCGGCATCTGGCCGTTGCTCCGCCTGGCGACAGGCCTGGTTCTACGGTCTTGAAGGTGGACACTATCCGCTATGACATTGAGCAGCCACCCCACACCGCCGACCCGGCACCCGATTTTCCCATGAACGCCGCCGGCGCTCCGCGGTCCTACATTCCGCGTTTCCTGCCCCGCGTCGCCTCCATAACTGCCTCCATCCCTGCTGTGGATGATCTCCTCGGAACAGGCACGGTCTCCGAGCTTGTCCCCGACCCCGACTATCTGAAGCAGGGGTTCGATAATGCCGGCAACCCTGCACAGACTTTTGTGCGGATGCGTGACGAACTGCCGATCGCACTTCCATCGCAACGCGGCGGCGGCTTGGCCAGCCCCGCACAGAATGCGAAGGCCTTATCCCGGACGCTGGGACCTGTCTCGTCCCCGGAACAACTGCAGCAGGGAAAACTGGATCTGTCCGCGTTCAAGGATACGAAGTTCCTGGGCACTATCCGGCTGCTCGATCTACTACCGGCCGACCTTCCATTCGATGGCTCCGCAGCAGCCGCGGCTGCCCCTCCAAGTCAGGCCGAGCTGGATAATCCTCAGTTCAAGGTCAATCCGCCCCGGCTCACATCCCGCCGTATTCCCGCCGCGACGGGTGCCGCCCCGACCGTTGAGTCCCGGTTTATCTGGAAACCTACACTGCTGCCGGAATATGATTTCGGCTTCCTCAAGATCGGCATGCAACAGGCGGATCTGCTGCTGGATGCCACCACCCTGCTGACCCAGGAAGGCGAGGGCGGTGCCGTCGTTATCGGACGGCTGCGGAATATAGAGCTGACCTTTGCGGAGGCACTGAGCGCGGTATTCGGCACGCTCTCTTTCCGTGCCGAAGCCGGCAGGAAGATGGAGGTCGGCGCCAAGGATGTCAAGATCGCTTTCGCTGGTCCACTGGAATTCGTCAACGCCCTGCAAAGCATCCTGCCCTCCGACGGGTTCGACGACCCTCCGTTCCTGACCGTCGACTCGCAAGGGGTTGTCGCCGGATACACCCTCGGTGTGCCGAGTATCGGCGTGGGCATCTTCAGCATCCAGAACATCGCCCTCACCGCCGCACTATCAATCCCCTTCACGGACCGTCCGGCGGGAGTGCGGTTTGCGGTCTGCGAACGGCACAAGCCTTTCCTGCTCACCGTCAGCCTCTTCGGCGGAGGCGGGTTCTTCGCTGCCGGTGTTAGCGCCAACGGTCTGGAACAGGTCGAGGCTTCTCTGGAGTTCGGCGGCAACATTAGTCTGAATCTGGGAGTCGCTTCAGGCGGCGTCTCCGTGATGGCTGGAATTTACTTCGGGCTGACCGGTACCAGCGTCACTCTCACCGGTTACCTGCGGTGCGGCGGGTATCTGGATGTGCTGGGGCTGATTTCCATCTCGCTGGAGTTCTATCTGGCATTCACCTTCCGCAAGAAAGACCCTGGCAGCGAGGTTTGGGGCCAGGCGAGCCTGACTGTGAGCGTGAAGATCGCATTCATCAGCAAGTCGATCAGCTTATCGGTGGAACGCCGGTTCGCTGGATCCGGCGGGGATCCGACGTTCGCACAGTCTGTCCGGCCTTCCGATTGGGTCGGCTATCTTCAGGCGTTCGCCTGAAACCGGTCCAGACGAATATCGGAGTCAGCGCATGATTCGACATCAGCTCGTGCAGTGGATTCTGCTGCCTAACGGGCTTACCTCTGACGGGCTCCTGGCGGCATCCGTGTTTATTGCACCAAGGCTACGTCCCGGGCAGGCGGCCACGCTGGCTGATTTTCCGGACTTTGAAGACTGGCCGGACACGCTCCGAGGATTGACTCTAAATTTGGAGCGGGGTGACGGCGCCACTACGGCACCGCGGCAGGTCATGGTTCATAGAAGCAGCCAGCTGTGGCAGGCGCTTTTTGTCCCAGCTACCAAGGTCCGTGCCTTCGCCTTCGCTGACTTCGCGGACCGGCCGCTGGTCAGCTACCCGGTGAAGGAAGTGCTGAACCATTTACGCAACCGATGGGCAACCCTGGCGGCACGCAATGTGGACGACCTTCCGCTGACCAGTTCGAATGCCTCGCCGATGGGTTCTGGGCGGGAGCACCGGGACGTGCCTAACCTCGCGGGACACTTTGAAGAGCTGCTCGACGCCGGCCGCATGGATATTTTCGAAGGGGTCAGGAACGGCGAGCAGCTTTCGGCCAGACTGGATGAGAGGCTCCGCGACTCGGCGGCTCGGGCCCGTGAACTGCGCGGACAGCACAGCTACGAGCCGCAGGAACTGATCCGTCCGTTCGGTAGTGGGGGAAGTCCTGCCGAAGCGTTCTATGCACTGGCCGGGTTCCATGCACGGCCGCTGAGAGAACCCGCAGATTTTCCAGCGGACCGGGAACAGGCAAGAGCCATACTCGAAGAGAAGCTGGATTTCCACGATCATCTCTCGTCGCTAGGCGGCCACCCTGCGGTGCTCCGTAGCCTCGGCCTAGTCCTGGATCTGGTGGTCGACCCCAATTTTGTGCCAGTGAACAGCGATGACGGTCCGCCGACTATGCTCCGGCTAAGGGTGGAGCGGCCGTCTTCCTTCCCGGCAAGGGAAGATTCAAATGCGGAAACATGGAACTGCGACGTCACCCCGTGGACCAGCTGCCGGTTAGCGGAAATCGACGGCTCCGCCTTCTTCAATGCAGCCGATCGGACCCAGCGCAAGGATTTCGCCCATGGGTTCCTGCATCTGGACCCGCAGCGGTACGAAGCGGCGGCGGTGGATGTCGACGGCCTGGCGCTCAAAGCCCTGAACATGGCAGCCACCTTGCAGAACCAGGAGAACCGGGAGCAGCGTCCCCTTGAGGAACCGGAGCGTGACGGTGTCCCCGCCGCGCGGACCGGCGGTGTCGCCCTGGTGCACGCCGGCCATGCAGAGGACCTGCATAACGACTTCTATCAGGCCCGCGCAAACAACGACATCTTGGAGCAAGAACCGGACCATCCGCCGGTCCTTGCCGCAGAGGACCTGATCCGAGGCTACCGGATGGACATCTGGGCCGCCGGGCATTGGCGGTCCTTGCACCAGCGGCATATGACTTACACCCCGGCACGGGATCCGGGCCTGTCCTTCGATACCGACGACGAAGGAAACGTCGAGCTCTCGCTGACCACCGATATGGGTTCCCCGGGCCAACCCGCCGACCCTGATGGCGCGCTCTACGTTCATGAAGCCCTGGTCACATGGGACGGCTGGAGCCTGTCCGTTCCGCGGCCCGGAGACGCCGTCCTGCAGGAACCGGCGGCACCGGAGGCTGGGACGGATATTGGCAGCATGCAGCTGTCCATCTCCACGTCTCCAGCCCCTGGAACGCTGCCCCGGCTTCGGTTCCAGGACGGATACCGGACCCGGCTCCGGGTCGTGGATCTGGCCGGCAACTCGTACAGCCTGCCGGGCGCCACCAGTTCCAGCGACCTCCTGGACGGAACCGGGCGCCCGGAATACGTCACGACGGCCCCGGCCGATGCGTTGCCGTACCTCCGCTTCGAGCCGGTTCCACCGCCGGAACTTGTACCCAGGCATCCGTTTAATCCCGGCGAAGGTCTGGAACGGCTTGTCATCCGCAGCACGCCCGGACAATCTGCAAGCGACTACGCGCGCTCCGGCGAAGTAGCCGCAGGCACGGCCTACCGCTTCCACGAATTCAGCGACCGGCACCTGGCTGCAGCGAAATCCTCCCTACAAATGTTCGAGACCCACGGCATGCTTGACGAGGCCATCGACGCCGCCCGCGGCCTGTCCGCGTCCGAGGCCGAATCACGGGTGCAGCGTTTTTATGACATTGCGGTCCGGGAGAGCGGCACATTTCACGACAGCCCGGGGGCAGAGTTCAACACCATCGGAAGCCACAATGGGGAACCCCAGGGGTACGTCACGATCGACGCTGACGCGGTGGACCTTCCCTACCTGCCTGACCCGCTCTGCGCGGGCGCCAAGATTCGGGTATGGCTGCACCCCGGCGAAGCTGAAACTGTGCTTGACGTTCCCTTCAGCTTCGCCGCCGGAACCGGCGTGCATCAGCCGTCGCCGCTGCGCCTTCGGCTGGAGGAAGGCGATTACTATGCCGGCTATGACGGGAATCTGGTTACGGTCCGGCTTCCAGCTGGCCGCACCTGCCGGCTCCGGCTATCCTCGCTGCTTGGCGGAGACCCGGACTTGTTCGGGATCATGGGCTGGTGCCGCAGTGAACTCGGACAAGCCGAGTCCGACGTCGTGTACGAGGCGATAAGGAACAGCACCCACTGGATGACAACCCCATGGCGGGACCTGGTCCTGGTCCACGCCGTCCAGCGCCCTCTGGACCCCCCGTCCCTGGTACTGAACGCAGCCGATTTCCACGGCTTCAGGTCCGTAGCACGAAACAGAGGTAGCGCTGCTGCGGATTTGGAAGGTGAACTGTACTTTGACCTGCCGTCCACGGCCCAGCTGGACCTCTCCGCCTCATGGGACGACGTTGTGGACGACCCGCAGAAAAGCTACTCAAGCGCACAGCACATGGTCCATTCGGTGCACGGGGATGTCTTCTCCCTCCCGATACCCGAGCCGTTCGGCACGCCATGGATCCCTGAATTGGCCCCGCTGATCGAACCACGCGACGAACGTACTGTTGCCTTCCGGACCCACGGGTGGGAGAACGAATCCCCCGAGTCACGGCGCCTGCAGCTTCTCGCCGACAGCGGACAGCCGGGTCTGCCGGCCGCTGAGCGCCGCAGGCTCGAAGCCGGCGCATCCCAGCTCGAGAAGCTGCGGTCCCACGAGTTCGGCGACACCAAGTACCGGCGGGTCTCCTACCTGCCCACCGCAGCTACCCGGTTCCGGGAATACTTTGATCCGGCCATGCCTGCCGCAGACGGCCAGGCGGCCGGCGTACCTGTGACCATCGATATCCTCAGCAGTGCGCCGCCGGCAAAGCCCGTGGTGCAGCAGGTCTTGCCGCTCATGGGCTACGCCCAAACGCAGGAGAACGGCGGTGGAACTACCAGCACACGCAACGCGCTCGGCTTGCGCGTGTGGCTGGCACGTCCGTGGTTCTCCTCCGGCGCCGGCGAAAAGCTTGCCGTAGTCTGCAACGGTGGAGGACCGCTGACGCATGAAAGCACCCAAGCACGCGAAATAACGTTCATAGCCCAAGATCCTGCCCATGGCTCGCCGATGCCGCAGCCACTGACTGCACGGTCTTTCCCCACCGCAGACGCACCACTATGGGGACAGGTCATCGTGTCCGGCCATACCAGCGACACGGCGCTCTTCACCCCACAGTGGGATGAAGACAGCGATGCCTGGTATTGCGACATCCAGTTCGACACCGGGAGCGCCTACTTCCCGTTCGTCCGGCTAGGGCTGGCCAGATACCAGCCAATGTCAGTTGCCGGCTGCGAATTGTCCCCACTTGTTCCCACCGCATTCGTCCAGACCGTGCCCCACCGGAGCCTCACCATCTTTCCAGCCTCAGACGGCACCATCACCGTGTCATTGACCGGTCCGGCCCCGTCGTCGTACCGCGACGCCCAAGGAGACACTATCGCAGGGACAAATCTCGTGATCGCCGTTGTGGAGGAGCAGGACCTGCGCATCGAAGACCCGTACGTCGGCTGGGAGGCCGTTAGCGCTGACACTGAACTCGCCGCCATAGCGAACCAGGACGGAACCACCACTTGGTCCGGCCCCATACAGGTACCCGCCTCGGCGGGAAGGAAACTACGTCTGGCCGTTCGCGAGTATGAACTGCACCCCGCTGACGACCTCAGCGCCGGACCGGCCGCCAGCTTGGTTGCGACCCGTCGGCTCGTCCACGCCGACGTTGTACCGCTGTAGCCAACTACACAAACGCGGAGCAGCCCGTCATCGCCCGCGCCACGATGAGCGAGTTGATGTCGTAGCTGCCCAGGAGCGGTGTGCCCGTCGGCACCGAGGAGCATGCCAGCCAGGTGAAGGTTGACTTGGCCATCGGGGCCGGGACTATCTCCAGCTTCGGGCCCTCCTGGACCTGCGAAGACCTCCAACAAAGTCGGGCCGCGGGTCATGCAGAACGCGGACATTGTTCTTGATGAGGTGCGCATCCCGGATACCAATCTGCTGCCCGGCGCCATCGGCTTCTCCGCGTACCCGCTAGTCCAGCACTCGTGCTCTGAGCCTCCGAATGTCAGCTCGGCTTATCCACCCAGCAAGCCAATCCAACAACTAGGCACAGCGTCTTTCGTTAGCTGTTCACCACGCCACGGTCGTATTCTCAACGATCTCGACAATTCGAGTTTCAGGCGTTCCCACCAGCGCCGGGGCAGCCGGAACAGACTTCCATACCTCTTCCTCAAGCCTGGCCAGAAACACGACGGCGCCTTCCTGAGTCTCGAAGTCCAGCTCAATCATGACGGAGTTGTCGCCCACGGGACGGTAAATCCTGAAGGCACGAACGCCGGACCCTGCCCGGTCGAGCGGGTCAGTATCGAAGGCCCGCCGCCACATCGAAAAGTCCCGCACCTGATGCTCTATCTGCAAGGTGTACATGAGCTATTTCCTACTCGTTCCATAGGCGTCCACCGGGTGGGTCAGCGGATCTGCTCCCCGCTGACGGCATCGATGACCACTTCCGTAAGTCCACCGCCCTCAGCACGGATTTCCACTTCCCACACCGGTTTGTCGCCCTCGTCCTCCAGCGACGCTTCCTCAAGGTCGCCGGCGGCGGCCCGTTGCGCGGTCTCGATCGCCTCGGTCAGGGAAACCGTCGCAGATTCGACAGCGAGCCGGTCTTCCTCGTCTGCGGGGCCTTTATCCCGTTGATCCAGTACCTCGCTGCCGTCCGCCAGCACCAACACCTCATGCTCGGTGCCACCGCTGATGAGCTCGACTTCCCAGCCCTGCCGATCGTCGCTGTAGTCGACATCCACTGCGGCGCTGCCCGGCACGGCCGTTACCGCAGTTTCGACGGCGGCGCGACCGTTGGAATCTCCGGTTGGCGGAGTGCCGGTCGCTGCCCCGGCTCCCGGACTCGCTTGCCCGGGAGACGCACTCTCCGCGCCCGGCGAAGTAGCCGCAGGAGACGGACTCGTCGCCTCCGGAGCCACCTGGGTTTGCGTGCCTTCGCCTGTGGTCGCGGGCCCATCTTCCGCCCCATCGCACCCTGTCGCAACCAAGACCACACCAGCGGCAACCGAAAACAAAGAAAGCAACCTTATCTTTTTCATGGCTTCATTCTCCGACGTATTGTTCCCGCCGTCGAGGGGCCGAGTCGGTCGCATAATCCCACGCGGGGCATTGCGCACATAAGCCTGTTCACCGGAACCTAGCCGGAATGGTGCGCGTCCTCCGGGTTCTCAGGTGAGTCCTCGCGCCGTTCCTTCACTAGCTTGCTGGCGCTCACCAGCCGCAGCGCGGTCACCAGCACAATCCCGCCGAGCACGTTGAAAACCACCACATAGGAAAACCAGCCGAGCCACTCAAGGTAGCTGATGTCAGCACCCGCGTGGATGGCGCCGAAGATCAGCAGCGAGTCCAGGATCGAGTGGAAGAGTTGCAGCCCGTAGAGCAGGAAAGCACCGACGACGGCGGCCGCGATCTTGCCGGTGACGCTGTCCGTCCCGTGCTGCATGCGGGTCATCAACGTAATGGTGCTCCCCGCCAACACGGCAAGACATACGGTCTGCCAGTTAAACCCGGCGTCGAGAAAGTGGTTGGCTTCCTTCGTGATGGTCTCGCTCCACTGCGGGAACGCCGTCATGATCAACGCCATGAACAGCCAACCGCCCACCAGGTTGGCAATGAGGGTGCCGCCCCAGAGCTTCCCGAGCTGCGCGTAGCTTGCCTCCCGTGCGACAACGGCCGCTATGGGCACCAGGAAGCCCTCCGTGAACAGCTCGCTCTTGGCTAGCAGGAGGGCGATGAGGCCTGCGCTGAACGCCAGTCCCGCGAGAAGATGGTTCCCGGTCTCGTGGAGCACGCCGAGGTAGGCCATAATGCCAATGCCTATCTCAAACCCGCCGAACAAGCCGGTGATGAGCACGTCCCGAAAGGAGCGGTTCAGCCGCTGCGCGCCTTCCTCAACCGTGCGGTCGAAGGATTCCTCCACCTCCTCCTCAACCGGGCCTGAATTATCGCCAAGTTCCCGCCGGCGTGCATCGCCTTCGGTGTCGCTCATTCGTGCCGCCTATCCGCCGGAAAGTGTGTGGTCATTCTACTGTTTCCAAGATTTACGACGACGACGGCGCGTCTCCCCTCCTGCCGGATGCCCGCCCAGTACAGGGTTTATGGTGTTCAACCGGAAACGGAAGACCTGCTTTCGGACACGGCAGCGTCAGACACGAAGCAATGGCAGCTCCGGACATGGCTGCGGGCCGGTGGGAAAACCCCACCGGCCCGCAGCCAGCAATCAGAACACAAGGCAGATCAGACAGCAGCTGCCTGCAAGTCCTCCTCCCCTACAAACGAAGCGCCCTTGTCCCGGTTGACCATCAGCGCCAGCAGGTCGAAGACCACCGTGGCTGCGGCAAGAGTGGTGACGTCGGCATGGTCGTAAGCCGGTGCCACTTCAACCACGTCGGCGCCGACAATGTTGATGCCGTTCAGCCCGCGCAGCAGCGCCAGCAGTTCGCGTGAGTGCAGTCCTCCCATTTCCGGCGTCCCCGTCCCCGGGGCGAAGGCCGGGTCAAGCACGTCGATGTCGATGGAGACGTAGACGGGAGTGTCCCCCAGCCGGTCCTTGACCCGCTGGATCGCGGCGGGAACCCCAATGACATCCAGGTCCGAGCAGCGCAGGATCTGGAAGCCGAATTCGTGGTCCCGCAGGAAATCGTTCCGGTCATACACCGGCCCGCGGATGCCCACATGCATCGAGCTGTCCTCCACCAGCAGCCCCTCCTCAAACGCGCGGCGGAACATCGTGCCGTGCGTGACCGGCTGGTCGAAGTAGGTATCCCAGGTGTCCAGGTGCGCGTCGAAGTGCAGCAGCGCCGCAGGCCCGTGCACCTTGTTCAGCGCCCGCAGCATGGGCAAGGCAATCGTGTGGTCCCCGCCGATGGAGATGAGCCTCTTGTCCAGCCCCAGCAGCGGCAGCGCCTGCTCCTCAATCTCACGCACAGCCCGGGTGATGTCGTACGGCGTGCAGGCGATGTCGCCGGCATCCACTACCTGGGTCTCGTTCACCGGTTCGACGTCGAGTTCCACGTGGTAGCCCGGACGCAGCAGCCGCGAGGCTTCGCGGACGCCGGCCGGACCAAATCGGGCGCCGGGACGGAAGGAGGTTCCGCCGTCGAACGGTACGCCGACAATGGCGATGTCGTAGTCGGGCACCCGGTCGATCTGGGGCAGCCGGGCGAAGGTGCCCAGGCCTGCGTAGCGCGGAACTTTAGTGGCGTCGACGGGTCCGATGGGATCGTGGGTGGTCATAGCGAGGATCCTTCCTTGGTACGTTCTGCCGGAAACGCCGGCTTTTTGTCAGAGGTGAGTTCGGAAAGTGTCTTGTTAGCGGTTTCCGGCGCGAGCAGGAACGTGGCCACCAGCCCCACCAGGGAGATAACGGCCCCGATCAGCAGCGAGCCCGCGGCACCGAAGCTGATGATCGCCACGGGCATCAGGTACGTACTGGCGGCGGACCCCACCCGGCTGATCGCGGTGCCGAAGCCGACCGCCGTCGCCCGGATTTCCGTGGGGAAGAGCTCGTTCGGGTAGACCACCTCGAGGAAGCTGGAGGCACCGGAGGCAATCGCGAAGATGGCGAGCGCCAGGAACAGCGGGCCGGCCTGCACATCCGGGATGAAGGCGGGGATGGCCAGTGCCACGGCGATGACGCCGAAGGACCCCAGCAGCAACTTGCGCCGCCCGATCTTCTCCACCAGCCAGAGTCCTGGTATTCCACCGATCACAAACAGCATGGAGATCAGGAAGGAGCCGCCGTAGAGGTTGGCATCGCCGGTCAGGCCGAAGGAAGCCAGCAGGTCCGGGGCGAAGGTGTACACGGCGAACAGCGGAATTACCTGGGCCGTCCAGAAGATGGAAACGAACAGCGTGCGCTTCCACAACTGGCCCTTGAAAATATCGGTAAACCTGGCCTGTTTGGCGCCCGCCTCAACGTCGGAGGAAATGTCGCTGATGTCGTACTGCTCGCCGTAGACCTTCTTGATCACCGCACGGGCTTCGTCCTGCCGGCCGCGGGAGAGCAGCCAGCGCGGGGATTCCGGCGTTCCCAGCCGGCAGAGCAAAGTAACGACGGCGAAGATCGCCGGGCTCGCCACCATGAACCGCCAGGCGTCCGGGCCCATGTCACGCAGTAGGTAGCCCACGGCGAAAGCCGCCGCAGCGCCAACGGCCCAGACCACAAACGTCGCGCCGAGCAGGCGCCCGCGCACCTTGCGCGGCAGAAACTCCGCGAGCAGCGAGGTGGCAATCGGATAGTCCGCCCCGATCGCCATACCCAGGAGGAACCGGCACAGGACAACGTGCCAGACCTCGGTGGCGAAGCCGTTCAGCAGCGAGAACAGCGCCAGCGCGATCAGGTCGGCAATATACATCTTGTGCCGGCCGATCTTATCCGTCAGCCAGCCGAAGATGGCGCCGCCGAAGAAGATGCCGATCAGGCTCGCCGCGCCGATCAGCCCGATCTCCCCGGTGCTCAGCTGCAGCCCCGGCGTCATCGTGATGAAGGCAATCCCGATGATCGACAGCGCGTACCCGTCAATGAACGGACCGCCCGAGGCAAAGAAGGTCAGTTTCTTATGGAATGTGGTCAGCGGGGCATCGTCAATGAGATTGCTCGTTGCGCTCATGGCCGCCCTCTCTCGTGAATGCTCATCGTTGAGCTGGATCGTGATGGTTCAATCATTCGTGATCCGGCTCACTACCAAAACCCATAGAATGACTACAAAAGAAGAGGACGCTTAGACATATGTATAAAAGCAACAAACAACGACGGCGTCCTGCCAGCTTCCAGGAGCGGGCATGTCGATAACGGTCGCCGAACTGCTGGCCGAGCCGCAGCTAGGTTTGAGCCTGCTGGCCGGTGAGGACGGTCTGCAGCACCGGGTCACCTGGGCGCACACGTCTGACCTGCCGAGGTTGTGGGAGTGGGTGACCGGCGGGGAGATCATGATGACCAACGGGCTCTCCATTCCGGCGGACCCCACGGGTCAGGTTGGGCTGGCCGAGGCCTTGGTCGCCGCCGGGGCGAGCGCCCTGGCCATCGGCGAAAAGATGCATGCACCAGAGCTCACGCCTGAATTCCTGGAAGCCTGCGACCGGCTGCCGCTGCCGGTCATCAATGTGCCGTACCCGCTGCCGTTTATTTCCATCGCGCGGTCCGTGGCCGAGTCCTCCTTGCTGGAGGAGTCGCGCCGGCTGCGGCAAACGGCAAGGATCTATGACCTGCTGCGGCTGGCCGGCCCGCTTGCCGAACAGTGGCAGGCCCTGGTCCAAGGGGTGGCCGCACAGCTGGATGCCCAGCTTTATGTAGTGGACCGCCGGTGCCTCCACCCCTGGCACCCCGGCGGAGACGCCCTGTCAGCAGAGCTCGCCGGGCAGCTGCAGCCGCTGATCGCAGCCGCTCCGGCGTCGGGCAAGAAATTCCAGTGGCATCACGTAGACGGCAGCCACGTCCTCATGATGGACGTTCCTACCCATGACAACGCGCTGCTGCTGGTCCTGCCGCTGTCGGAGCCGCACCCGGACGCAGTGGTGCTGCTGCACGCGGCTTCCGTCCTTGGCCTGGAGCTTTCCCGCACCATGCTCGCGCTGGAAGACCAGCGACGTCTGGGAGCGGAGTTCCTAGCCCAAGCGCTCGAAGGCCGCTATGCCCTTGCGGATTTGGAAAGCCGGCTCACGAGTTTCCAGCTGCCGGCCGAGAAGTTTCTCATCGTGTCTATCTCGGAGCTGGATGAAGAAAGTTTCGCCACCATCCATACCGAACTGTGGCGCCACGGACTGGCGCACGTCAGTCTGCGCCAGTTCAAAACGCTGCACATCGTCCTGCCGCCCGACTGCACCGAGGACCAGCTGCGGCACACGCTCCCCGACGACGCCAGAATCGGCATGAGCCGGCCCACCATCGCAACCGGAATGCAGCGCGCCTTGCTGGAATCGCTGTGGGCGCTCGGCACCGCAGGCAGCACAGGTGAAACCTTGGTTCGCTACGGGGACGGCCCCTCGTGGTTGGGCTTGACCAGCATGGAGGAAGGACAGGCTATGGTGCAGCGCCTGCTCGGACCAATCCTGGAGTATGAAAGGGGCAAGCAGCCGGATCTGCTCAAGACCTTGAAGACTTACCTGGACCAGCAACGGTCGTGGCAGAAGACCGCCGCAGCACTATTCACCCACCGGCAGACCGTCATATACCGGATCCGGAAGATCAGCGAGCTGACCGGGCTGGACATGGCCGAGACATCGTCCTTGGCCCAGCTGTGGTTTGCGTTGCAGATCCATCAGACGATGGATCTACAACATCACGCCGTGGACCGGCCAAACTGAGCGAAATCAGTTGCAGAAGTCGAGCTGCTCCGTGTAGCCGTAGGGAACCGAATCGCTAATTGCTACGGTGAACCGTCCGGGCTCGTGCCGGGTGACGAGGATGCCACCGGTCCGGCACATCTTCGCCAGCCCCGTCATTTCTTCGACGGCGGCATTGAGCCTCTCGTCCCTGGCTGCCCGGCTCTCTGCCCGAACCTCGATGGTGGTGTCACACGGAGCGTTCATCGGGCAGCCATCTCGGTCGAGCCGGACAGCGGCCAGGCGGTATAGCCTTCGGCCTTCTCAAAGAGGGTCCGCATCTGCGCCCCGTGGTTTTCCAGCCACAGTGCATCGGCCCCACGGGTGACCGCACCAACGTGGCCGATGCGGACGCTTCGACCGTCCTTCTTGATCTCGACGTCAAGACCGGTCAATTCGTTCCAGTCTCCGTACAGAGCGCTGCTCATAGTGCTGCCTTTCATGCTGACGTTGCCTGCCCCGATCACGGTCGGCCGCGGGCCACCTTGAACCCTATTGGCCGGTCTCAATTCCGGATATGTCCGGTGGAACGAAAACAGTGGAGCAACGCTGTACAGAAGACCAGCCACACCCAACTTTAGGTACCCAATGGGGATTGGCTATCCCCCGTCTTGGTGACTCGGATTTTTCCCAGCACTCCCCGGCAGACTTACCTCATCTTGATCGGCGGGAGCTGACAACCGCAGGAGAACGGTCAAGTTTCGGTGCCCGGCCTTTCCCCAACGAGGCCGGGCACCGTTCCCTCCGGACAGTCAGAGCTTGTCCGTGTAGACCCCGCTTTCAACAGCACCGGCATCCTTGAACTGCATACTGGCGTAGAACCAGGCCGAACCGTCGCTCTCGGTGACCAGCATGTCGGCCTTGCGGTCGCGGTTGAAGTCGCTGGCGCCGAGGATCCGGTAGCATCCGTTCCAGCCGCCGCTGCCCATCTTCCGCGCAGCAGAGAACCACGGGCTGCCGGCGCGTTTCGCGAGGCCGGTGCGCAGCCACAGCGTTCCGTCCTTCTTGTGGAATACGACGTCGTCCGTTCCGTTGCCGTCGTAGTCACAGACGGGTGCAATCTCGGTGTAGGCGTTCCAACCGGAGGCGACCACCCTCCGGGGACCGTGTCTCCGGCCTGTGCCGGGCCCCAAGTAGAAGTAGGTCTTGCCATCGGGGCGTACTGCCAGCAGAGCGTTCTTTCCGTCCGAGTTGCAGTCCCCAACAGCAGTCTGCTGCTTGCAGGTCTGCCAACCGGTACCGATCCGGACCAGGCTGCTGTAGCTGCCCCTGCCGCTGCCGGGGCGAACCAAAGTGTCCGGCGGGCTTGCGGGAGATGAGGGCGTCCCGTCCTTCACCGTTGAAGTCGCCTGGTGCGATGACCAGGTTGTGGCTCCTCTACACCGTAGCCCCTGTTTTCACGCTGCTCTTGTAGCCTTCCGGCTGCGAGAACTCAGCACCGCGGTGGAACCCCGCCCTAGAGTTGCCGCATGTACCTAGTACGGCTCCATCCTCGACACATAAATCCACAAGCGGGGAGGCCTCATCGTCCCCAATAACTACCTAGATACTCTTTGAGACGGACATTAGAGGCCTCAGGACAGAATCCTATCGATTGGATCTTGTCCAGATCAAGGGAGCTGTTCAGAGGACGCGGTGCTGCCAGTTTGCCTTCGAAATACTCGGCCGTCGTCGCACCTGTGACTGCCCCCGCATCACTTCCAGCTAACTGATACACATCTTTGGCGATGTCGGCCCATGACTGCGGCTCTCCACTGTTGGTCAGGTTGTATGCGCCGTAGCTAGCGCCCGACTCGAGCAAATGACGAATCCCAGCCGCGATATCGGGGGTGAAGGTGAGACGGCCAATTTGGTCATCGACAACAGTGGGCCTCACGCCCTTCGCCGCAAGGTTCGCCATAGTGCGGACGAAGTTGTTACCGTCGCCGATGACCCAGCTAGTGCGGACGATGTAGTGTCTGGGCACTACCGAAACGATTGCATCGCCTGCGGCCTTGGTCTGCCCATATACACCAAGCGGCGTCAGAGGTTCGTCTTCTGCGTGTATCCCCGTCGTACCGTCGAAAACGTAGTCGCTTGAGACGTGAACCAGCGTGAGATTGTAACGGGTAGCAATTTTGGCCAGTTCGGCGACGGCTGTCACATTGATCGCCCAGGCGGTCTGTCGGCCGTCACAGGTTTCGGCCTGGTCGACAGCGGTGTACGCCGCGGCGTTAATGATGGTGTCGTAGTCGCGCCAGTTCCTGGTTCGATACGCCTCCGGATCGGACAGATCGAAGTCCGCTCGGCCAGTAAACTCGACATGTTCCAGGTCTCCGTACTCCTTTCGGATGGCTTTGCCTAACTGCCCGTCGGCACCGAGAACCAGGATTTTCCGCTGCGGCACGGCTGACACATCGGCCAGATGTGGGTGGACGCGGTCTTTGTCAGAGAGCTCCGCCCGCTCCAGCGGTATAGGCCAAGGGATGTTGACGGTTTCATCGGCGAGGTTCAGGAACGTGTACTGGCCCTGGGCATCGGCAGACCAGTGGTCATTGACCAGGTAGGAGTAGGCAGTGTTGTCCTCCAGGGTCTGAAAGGCGTTGCCGACTCCGCGAGGAATGAAGATGGCGCGCGAGGGATCCAGGCTGGCGGTGAACAGGGTGCCGAAGGTCGAGCCTTCCCGCAAGTCCACCCATGCACCGAAAATGCGTCCGGAAGCGACGGAAATAAACTTGTCCCACGGTTCAGCGTGGATGCCACGCGTCGTGCCCGCTTTTTGATTGAACGAAATGTTATTCTGCACCGGCTGAAAATCGGGCAACCCGGCGGCGACCATTTTCTCGCGCTGCCAGTTTTCCTTGAACCAGCCACGGTTATCGCCGTGCACCGGCAGATCGAACAGCAGCACGCCGGGGATAGGTGATTCGGTTACTGTCAGTTGCTTTGAGAATTCGATGCCCACTCGGATCACTGTCCTTGGGCTGCGTATTTGGCTTCGGTCACAGCTTTTTGCGGCCGCCACCAAGCTTCGTTGTTCCGATACCATTCGACAGTGCTCGCGAGCCCGGATTCAAAATCGGGGAACTTCGGCGTCCATCCTAATTCGGTTCGGAGTTTTGTGGAATCGATTGCATAGCGCAGGTCGTGGCCAGGACGGTCGACAACATGGTCGTAGCTCTCAGCCGACTCGCCCATGGCAGTGAGGATCAACTCCACGACGTCTTTGTTGTTCTTCTCACCGTCGGCGCCGATCAGATAGGTCTCTCCAATGCGGCCCTGTTCGAGGATCGTCAACACGGCGGAAGAGTGGTCGTTCGCATGTATCCAGTCGCGCACGTTCTCGCCGCTGCCATAAAGCTTGGGGCGGATGCCGTCGATGACGTTTGTAATCTGGCGCGGAATGAACTTCTCCACGTGCTGGTACGGACCGTAGTTGTTCGAGCAGTTACTGATGGTTGCCTGCAGACCGAAGGAACGCACCCATGCCCGGACCAACAGATCGGAGCTTGCCTTCGTCGCCGAGTAGGGACTCGATGGATTGTAAGGTGTCAGATCGTTAAACCTCTCTGGATCATCCAGTTCAAGGTCCCCGTAAACTTCGTCCGTGCTGATGTGGTGAAACCGTTTGTTATGCCTGCGAGCGGCTTCAAGAAGAGTGTAGGTGCCGATAATATTAGTTTCCAGAAAGGGGCGCGGATCCTGTAGGGAGTTGTCATTATGCGACTCCGCCGCATAATGCACTATCGCATCCGTCTCCTGGACAAGATCTTCAACAGCGGCAGCATTAACGATGTCTCCTTGAACAAACCTCAGCCGCTTCCCAGGCACGCCGTCTAACGACGCCTTATTCCCGGCATAGGTCAGTTTGTCGAGAACGGTCACATGCAGATCGGTGTTTTCAAGCACATAGTGTACGAAGTTTGATCCAATAAACCCGGCGCCCCCGGTAACCAACAGTTTCTTCACATCTAGAACGATACCCGTTCATTTCGGCTCAGGTTGCGGCTTAAGCTGCGCCCCCTATATACATGAGTACCATGCGGGGAATCATTCTTGCCGGTGGAACCGGCTCACGTCTTCATCCGATCACGCACGGCATCAGCAAACAGTTGGTCCCGGTCTACGACAAGCCGATGATCTACTACCCCCTCTCTACCCTTATGCTGGCCGGTATCCAGGACATCCTGATTATTACCACTCCTCAGGATCAGGACCAGTTCGAGCGTCTGCTCGGCGACGGCTCACGCTACGGTGTAAGCCTCACGTACAGGAGCCAGCCCTCACCGGATGGCTTGGCACAAGCCTTCATTATCGGCGAAGACCACATTGGGCACGAGTCTGTTGCCCTTGTCCTCGGCGATAACATCTTCTACGGCCCAGGGATGGGCACGCAGCTGCAAAAATTCACCAATGTCGACGGCGGGGCCGTTTTCGGCTACTGGGTCGCAGACCCCACAGCGTACGGCGTTGTCGAATTCTCCCCAAACGGTCAAGCCCTGTCTCTAGAAGAGAAACCCACAAATCCAAAGAGCAACTACGCCATTCCCGGCCTCTATTTCTATGACAACGACGTTATTGGTATCGCAAAAGGGCTCCGCCCATCGCCTCGAGGCGAACTCGAAATCACAGACATCAACCGCGTCTACTTAAATCAGGACAGGCTTTCGGTATCTGTACTACCCCGCGGTACAGCCTGGCTCGACACAGGAACCTTCGACTCCCTCAACGACGCGTCTAACTACATCCGGACTATTGAAGCCCGACAAGGGCTCAAAATCGGTGCTCCCGAAGAAATCGCGTGGCGAAACGGCTTCGTCAATGATGAGGAGCTACGCGCCCTAGCCACACCCCTCATCAAGAGCGGCTACGGAAATTATTTACTGAGTTTACTGTCCTGAGCCGCTTCTGCTTTCGCTTCGGGAACGTGACTTTCTTCCCAATCACTTGGCGCCAGGTATTTCGCACCAAATCATCGAATATGGTTCTGCACGCCTCCGCAGGTACCTCCCCCTCCCCCGTTAGATGACGTCCGACTGCTACCGAACCTGATCACCTCCATCGAGTTTCTCGGGTTCTCCGCGTTTCGTAGTGCATCCGCCGTGGCGACGCATCATCAGACCGCTGTTTTGGCGGCATTCTGAGCACGATATGTGTCGCCTGATAGTCGCTATTGACGAATGCCGGGCCTGTTCATTTGACATGCCGGAACGCAGGTCGCTTCGACCCTGATGGGGATGGCGCGGGTGAGGATGAGGACTTCGCAGTGCAGGGCAGCCATATACGAAGAGCCTCGCGAAACGTCGCTGACGAGACGTCGCTCCAATGGGCGGGCGAACAGCCGGTCACTCACGCTCCTGTTGTTCCGGCCGTCGACGACGCCCGGCATCTGCCCGCTGCTGAGGCCCACCAAGGTCGTCATCCACGGTTATCAACGCTTCCAGGCATTGGCGCGGGTGTCTCTGAAATAGCGGAAAGACCGGGAGCGGTAATCATCGATCTCGAACTTCTTCGGTTACAGGTTATTGACGTTCGGCAGTTCAGTCATGGCGATTTTTCAGGAAGCGCTGGACCAGCCGCAACGAGACCCCGAAGGCGATCGCTGTTTCGGTTGCGGCCAGTCCGGAGTGGATCCCGGCTGCGACCAGTCCGTCGGGCGGCCGGTGGGTCGAGCAGGTCCGGCTCGGCACTCCCGAGGACGATTTCGCGGATGTCCGCCGCGGGCATTCGAGCTCATCACAGAAGAAACAGTACCGGGACCGGAGGATTTCCATCGCTCAGGTGAAAGGAATATCGCGGATCCACTGCTCACGCAAAAATGCCGCCGCGTCACGACCACCCCGAACGACGGGCCGCCGGATTAAATGGCTCTCCGTGGTTGGTGGTGAAAACGGGTACGGGCCCAGTTATGTGAAGGGCCCGTAGCCCTGCTGTGATGGATGTTCTCGACGCATTCATCAC
>NZ_JAODLR010000003.1 GCF_025960875.1 Crystallibacter permensis
CGTTTGACCGCACATGCTACGCTGAAGACGTAGCGTGAGCTTGCGAACCTGGCGGCGGAGTCGAGGGCGTAGCATGTGGCCGGAAAACCGCCCTCAACGCCCCTCCCGGCAGCCCTGCTTCCATCTTCCCGCCCGAACGGCGCATGCAGTCCGTAACCGCCGCCAGCGCCGTCTTTCCACTGTTGAGAAGTGAGCCCGACCGTAGGCCCTGGGGCCACTACCGGAGGGCTTGATTGGTCCTCCAGGGCGGAAGGCGCAGCGGCCCCGACCTTGCTGGTCTTGGCAGATCCGTTGTTATGGCTTCCTGTCTGCGTCACGGGCCAGGACAACTGCATGGGTCCTTACATCAGCGGTTCAGTCAGCAGACCGAGTCGCGGTCCGGGTCTCACTGTTCCTCGGCCGACTGTGCCCCTGACCTAAGCCAGGGGCACAGTCGGGAGGGTCGTCAGGCGGTTACGGCGTAGCGGGCAGGGTCGGCGTCGAAGGCCGGGCCGCAGCCGGCGCAGCAGAACCAGTACCGCTGGCCGTTGTAGTCGCGGAACAATCCCTTGGCTTCGGCGTCCACCTTGACGACCGGGGTGCCGGCCATGACGGGGCACCGGGCGATCGTGTCATCTGTCTGTTCGGGGCGGGCGGTGAGGGTCAGGTCCTCGGTCGTGGTCTTTGAGCTGCAGCAGCTTCCCATGGTGTGTGGTTTCCTTTCGTTGGTGTGGGGTGGTTCAGGCGTTGATGGATGCATGCGCGGGGGTGCGCGGAGCAGCCGGTGCCGGCTGCCGATCGGTTGCCTTGCTCTTGAAGGAGCGCAGGCGCAGGCTGTTGCCGACGACGAAGACGCTGGAGAACGCCATGGCAGCACCGGCGAGCATCGGGTTCAGCAGTCCTAGCGCCGCCAGCGGGATCGCGGCGACGTTATAGGCGAAAGCCCAGAACAGGTTGGTCTTGATCGTGCCCAGGGTCTTGCGGGACAGGCGGATCGCGTCGGCTGCCGCGCGCAGGTCTCCGCGGACCAGGGTCAGGTCGGCGGCCTCGATGGCAGCGTCGGTGCCGGTGCCCATGGCCAGGCCGAGGTCGGCCTGGGCCAGGGCGGGGGCATCGTTGACGCCGTCGCCGACCATGGCCACAACCTTGCCTTCTTTCTGGAGCCGGGCGACCACCTCGACTTTGTCCTGGGGGAGGACTTCGGCGATGACCTCGTTGATACCGACCTGCGCGGCGATCTGTTCGGCCACGGCCTGGTTGTCGCCGGTCAGCAGTACCGGAGTCAGGCCCAGGTCCTTCAGCTGCCGGATCGCTTCGGCGCTGGTGGCCTTGACAGCGTCGGCCACGGTCAGCACGCCGCGTACTGCGCCGTCCCAGGCTACGACCACGGCGGTTTGCCCGGCCGCTTCGGCGCCGGCCTTTGCGGCGGCGAGGTCCGCGTCGATGTCCAGGGACCAGTCGGCCATCAGGGAGGTGCGTCCGACCAGAACGAGATGCCCGTCGACGATTCCCTGCACGCCCTTGCCTTCGATATTCTTGAAGGACTCGGGGACCGGGAGCTGTCCGGTACGTTCGACGGCGCCCTTGGCGATGGCCTGGGCGATCGGATGTTCGGAGGAGTCTTCGACTGCGCCGGCGAGGCGCAGCAGTTCGTCCTCGTCGGTGCCTGCTGCCGCGTGGATGCCCAGCAGGGTCATTTTGCCGGTGGTGACGGTGCCGGTCTTGTCCAGTACGACGGTGTCGATTTTCCGGGTGCTTTCGAGGACCTCCGGGCCCTTGATCAGGATGCCCAGCTGTGCGCCGCGTCCGGTGCCGACCAGCAGCGCGGTCGGGGTGGCCAGGCCAAGCGCGCAGGGGCAGGCAATGATGAGTACGGCTACGGCCGCGGTGAAGGCTGCTTCGAGCGGGAAGCCCGCGCCGATCCAGGCTCCGAGCGCCGCGACGGCGACGGCGATCACGATCGGGACGAAGATGCCGGAGACGCGGTCGGCGAGGCGCTGCACTTCGGCCTTGCCTGATTGGGCGTCCTCGACGAGCCGGGCCATCTGTGCCAGCTGGGTGTCGGAACCGATCCTGGTGGCGCGGACCACGAGGCGTCCGCCGACGTTGACGGCGGCGCCGACGACAGGGTCACCCTCGGCGACCTCGACCGGGACGGATTCGCCGGTAAGCATCGACTGGTCGACGGCGCTGCGGCCATTGACGATGACGCCGTCGGTGGCGATCTTTTCACCGGGCCGGACGATGAATTCGTCGCCCACGGACAGCTCCTCGACGGGGATCCTCGTCTCGGTGCCGTTACGGATAACGGCGACGTCTTTGGCTCCCAGTTCGAGCAGGGCGCGCAGCGCGGCGCCGGCCTGCCGTTTGGAGCGTTTCTCGAAGTAGCGCCCTGCCAGGATGAACATGGTGACACCGGCGGCAACCTCAAGGTAGATGTTCGCCGCGCCGTCGCTCGGGGCGATGGAGAACTCGAAGCCGTGGGTCATGCCCGGGGTGCCGGCGGTACCCAGGAACAGGGCATAGAGCGACCAGAGCAGCGCAGCGATGGTGCCGAGGGAAACGAGGGTATCCATCGTGGCGGTGCCGTGCCGCAGGTTCGTCCAGGCGGCTTTGTGGAAGGGCCAGGCCGCCCAGACGACGACCGGGGCCGCCAGGGCCAGCGAGGCCCACTGCCAGTAGATGAACTGTAGCGCCGGGACCATGGCCAGCACGATCACCGGCACCGACAGGATGATGCTGCCGGCCAGCCGGTGCCGCAGCGAGACCAGTTCGGTATCCGGCTGCTCCGCGCCGGCCTCCGCGGCTTGCTCCTGCCTTGCTGCCGGGAGCGCGGCGGTGTAGCCGGTCTTCTCGACTTCCTTGATCAGGGCCTGCGGGTCATAGCCTGCCGGCGCGGTGATCCGCGCCTTTTCGGTCGCATAGTTCACGGTGGCGCTGACGCCGTCGAGCTTGTTGAGCTTGCGCTCGATCCGGTTGGCGCACGAGGCGCAGGTCATCCCGCCGATCTCAAGCTCGACATTGGTGCCGGGGGCATCCGGCTGGGCCGGGGATGCAGACATTGGTTTCCTTCTTTCTGTTCGAAGCCGGTTCCGGCACGCGTGCCGTACGCCGGGTCAGTGGCCGCTGTGTCCGTCGGCGGCCGTGCCGGCGTCGGTGGCGGTGCCGGAAGATGCACTGGTGTCGACGACGAACGGTGCGGTGCGGACCTGGCCGTCAATCTGGAAGTCGAAGTAGAGGTAGTACGGCCCCGGGCTCGGCGCCGCAACAGCGAATTCGACCGCGGGCCCGGAGGTCTGCCCCTCAACGGGGCTGTCGCCTTCGGGGTGAACATGCAGATATGCAAGGTCACCCGCCCGCAACGCGACCAGGTGCCCGTAGGCGCCCAGATAGGGTTCGAGGGCCGTCACCGGTTGTCCGTCACGGGTGACGCTGATCGACAGGGCGGACGCACCGCCGGCGGTCAGGTTCCCCTCCAAGGTCACGTCGTAACCGTCGACTTCGTCACGGGTGGAGACCTTCGTTGCTTCGGCCGGTTCGAAAGAGCCGGCAACATGCACGGTGCGGGTCAGCGTCAAAGGCTCCCTGGTTGCTGCGGGAACAATGTCGGCGTAGACCCGGTAGGTTCCAGCCTCTTCCCACTGCCACGGCAGTGACCAGCGCCCCGCATCGTCCATCACGGGATGGGCGTGGCGGAAATGTTTTCCGTCGGAGCGCACCACGATCAGATGCAGGTCCATCTCGTGGGAGGTCTCAAACTTTGTGACCGGCTGGCCATCAGCTGTGGTGATCATGAAGGAGAGCTGCCCCTCATTACCGGTCGTTGCAGGCGCGGATACCCCCTGCAGAATGTATCCGCCCTGTTCGGCTGTCACGCCCCGCACGGCGTGGGCGGAATGTTCGCCGCCGGCGGCTGCCGTCTGCTTCATTTCTTCTCCTTCGGGTGCTGTTTTGTGTCCCTGCGCTGCCGACTGGGTCCAGCCGGCGGCAACCTCTGCCGGCGCGAGGGCGCCCGCGGAAGCGAAGGCTCCGGCGAACACCACGGCCAGAGCCGCACCGTAAGCGCCCAGCCGGCCGGCGGTATTCACTGCTGCTTCACCGCCTGGTAACCGGCTTCCTCAACCGCGGCGATGACAGCAACCTCATCGACAGGCCCTTCGCTGCCGATGACGAGTTTCCCGGTCTTCGCGCTTACTTCGACGGTCCCGACACCAGGAACCTCCTGGACCTCTTCGCGAACGGAGAGTTCGCAGTGTCCGCAGGTCATTCCCGTCACTTCGAATTCGGTAGTGGTTGGCATGATCTATTCCTTCCCTTCATATACCCCTTGGGGGTACTCCTTTGTCGATAGATATACCCCCATTGGGTATATGCTGTCAAGGTGGGGCAGCGGTCGTTTTCGCGCAGCGCCGCCTGTCGGCTTCAGGAGGGGCGGTCCGCTGCCCTGTTCCCTGCGGCTATCTCCATCCAGGGTGATCCTGCTGTGCCCAGACTTATGTAATAATCTGCGTATGAATGCAGGTAAGGAAGTGTGTGGCCGTGATACCGATAGCCAATACGTCGAATTGGCGGTAGAGATTTTTTCGATGCTGGCCGATGCCACGCGTGTGCGGTTGATTCTGGCGTTGCGTGACGCGGAATTGTCCGTCAACCAGTTGGCCGGCATCGTAGGTAAGTCCCCGGCGGCTGTGTCACAGCACTTGGCGAAAATGCGTCTGGCGAGAATGGTTTCCAGCAGGCAGGACGGAACCAAAGTCTTCTATCGATTGGCGAACGAACACGCCCGGCAACTGGTCACTGATGCCATTTTCCAAGCAGAACATGCCCTGGGCGGCACACCGCTGCACCATCACAAGGAAGCGGAGGACAACCGATGAAACCGTCTGCAAGCCACCACCATGCTAACGATCACCGCCAGGATGGCCGCACTCACCACGGACCTGCATCTGATGACCACGAGCACGGCCACGAGCATCAATCGGGGTTGCGCGGCGCCATCCACGGCCTGATCTTTCCCCACAGCCATGACGTCTCGGACTCGATCGACGACGCGATGCAGAGCAGCGCCAAGGGTATCCGGGCCGTCAAGATCTCCCTTCTTGGCCTTGGCCTGACTGCGGCCTTTCAACTCGTCGTGGTGCTGATCAGCGGATCCGTCGCGTTGTTGGCCGATACCGTCCATAATTTCTCCGATGCGTTGACCGCTGTCCCGTTATGGATAGCGTTTCTGCTGGGCAGACGGGCTGCGACGCGCCGCTACACGTTCGGGTACGGGCGTGCCGAGGACCTGGCGGGGCTGTTCATCGTTGCGATGATCGCCCTCTCCGCAGTCGTGGCCGCCGTCGAGTCGATCCGTAGGTTCTTCGAGCCCCAGCCTTTGGAGAATCTCGGCTGGGTTCTGGCAGCGGGCGTGGTCGGCTTCGTGGGCAACGAACTGGTAGCGATCTACCGCATTCGTGTGGGTCGGCAGATTGGATCCGCCGCCCTTGTCGCGGATGGGGTCCATGCCCGCACCGATGGGTTCACCTCACTGGCGGTGGTTCTCGGCGTTGCTGGTGTCTGGCTGGGCTTTCCGCTGGCAGACCCCATTATTGGCCTGCTTATATCGGCGGCGATTGCCATATTGCTCTGGGGAACGGCGCGGAACATCGGCCGGCGGCTCATGGACGGTATTGATCCTGATCTGGTCAGCCGGGCAGAGAAGGCTATTGAGCCTATCGTGCCCGCGGAATCCAGTGTTCGCATGCGTTGGATGGGGCACAAGCTCCATGTGGAGGTCACGACTCCCGTGGCTAATGTCCCGTCTGTTTCAGCATTGAAGGAGCGGAGCCAGTTGGTGGAACAAGCAATCAGAGGGTCGGTGCCAAATATCGGGACGATTGTAATCATTCCGACCTGGAAAGCGTCCGCAGAGCCTACTTTCATGAAGTAATCACCGGACAGCGCAGCCGGTGGGAAACGGGTCATCGGAATACCAAGCCGTCACGGAGGGATTGAGGTAACCGCACGAGGTTTTTACGCCGTGCGTGCGGAGGCGCACTGGTAAGCGGCAACGGTTCCTTGGGCCGCCTCTGCCTACGCAAGGTTGCGCGGTTCGGGAGTCACACGGCCGCGGCGTGCCGGAGCTTCGTTTTCTCCGGTGTCGGTGCGTGGCCAGAGTGCGACGGCTGTGACGGCACCCAGTACGGCGAGCACTGCCAAGATGAACCAGGTGGTCGTGAAGCCCAGGCTCGTACCGATCCAGCCCGCGATGGGATAGGTCAGGAGCCACGCGAGGTGGGAGAGCGAGAACTGGGCGGCGAAGACTTCGGCTATGCGGTTCGGTTCAATCGACGCGCGCAGGATCCTGCCCGTAGGCGTGACGATCAAGGTCATGCCGCCGCCGAGCACTGCCCAGACCGACGTTGTGCCGAGATAGGTCGCGGCGCCCGTCGCCGTGAAAATCACGGCTCCTGCCGTCCCGGCAACGAGCACTAATGCTCCGGTGATCATTACAGTACGTTCGGCGACGCGATCCAGGACTCGCGGAAGGAAGTGCCGTCAACAGCGTCCCGCCGCCAGAGGCGGCGAGCATCCAGCTGACGTCGGCTTGTGAGCCGCCGAGTTCGTCGCGCACACAGTTGACGGTGTTCACGATCGCGATGGATCCTGCCGCGGCCACGACCAGGTTTAGCGCCATGATGCCGCGGAGCATTGGCGTCCGGACGAAGGTCCTGATTCCTGCGGCAGCCCGGTCCCACGCTTTGGTGTGGGCGCTGAGACGCGCGTTGGGGATGCGGGTGGAGAGCACCAGCACAGCCGAGACGATGAACCCGGCTGAGGTCCCGGCGAACAGCCAGTTGAAGGTCATGAAGCTCAAGGCGACCGCTGCGAGCACCGGGCTCAGAAGGCCTTCCATGGTGTAGGCAACCTGGGAGGCCGAAAGGGTGCGCGTATACGCGTCCTTATCGGTACAATGTCGGGAATCACGACCTGGAAAGTCGGGGTGAAAGCGGCGGATGCTGCCTGGAGCAAGGCGATGAGGACGTAGATCTGCCAGATTTCGGTGACGAACGGCAGTCCCAGGACCACACCTGCTCGCAGGACGTCCAAGGTCACCAGGAACGCCCGACGTGGAGTCCTGTCTAAGTAGGCCGCTGCGAGCGGGGCGATGATCACGTAGAGGACCATCTTGATGGTCAAAGCGGTGCCGAGAACGGCGCCGGCGTTGGGACCGGCGAGATCGTAGGCGAGCAATGCGAGGGCGACGGTCGCCAGGCCGGTCCCGAAAAGGGCGATGACTTGGGCGCTGAAGAGATGGCGATAGTCGCGGATGGCGAACAAGCGCATAGTCCTGTTCCCTTTCCATGTGCGGTTCGGCTGGTATCCGCAGCCGAACCGGGGCTAGGGCCTGCGGCCGGAGGAGGGGCTGTGCGGGGTCAGGCCGGCAATAAGGTTGAACGCTCCCGTGAGAATGTTCAATGACACGACACCGACGACGTCGGTGATCTCGCGTTCGCTGTAGCCGTGATCGTACAGGGCGAGGATTTGCTCGTCGGTGATGGACGTCGGCTCCCGGTAAACCTGGAGCCCTAGGGTGATCATCGCCGCGACACCGGGGTCCGCGGACGTTCCGGTCCGGGCGCGATCGATTTCCTCGTCGTCGATCCCGAGCGCGAAAGCGGCACTGATGTGCGATTCCAGGCACAGGCCGCACCCTTGCTGGGTTTGGACGGCGATCGAGATCAGTTCGCTGACCTTCCGGCTGAGCTTGGCCCGCTTCATGGCACGGCTGAGCTGCAGGTAGCCGGTCAGGACGGCGGGGGAGTGCGCCATGGTTGCGACCATGTCGCCGATCTGGCCGTGTCGAGATACCAGGTCGGTCAGAAGGTCGCGGGAGGCGCCGGTTGCTGTCTGGGGAGTTAGTCGAGCGAGGCGAGGCATGGTGATCTGATCCTTTGGCGGGCTGTGCAAGGTGATGAAGTTGTTGTGAGGCGGAGGAGCATCGACGGCCAGGCGGCGGGGGCCCGGGGCGTCCGGTCCGGCCGATGCCTGTCGGGGCGCACCGGTGCTATAGGTCGTGCGGTGCGCCCGGCGGGTCGTGTTACATCAGGATGTGGCGGCCGCAGTCGCGTGCACGGTGAACTGTGCTGTCCGGACGGTGTCCTCGTGCTGGAAGTCCAGGTGGAGACGGTAGGTACCGCCCGATGGGGCGATAGTGAAGAACGATACCTTCGGTCCCGGCGCCGTCTGCCCGTCGCCCGGGGCGCCTTCCGGGTGTACGTGGAGGTAGGCGAGATCGCCTATTCGCAGTGCCACCAGGTGACCGAATGCTCCCAGATAAGGCTGGAGGTCGGTTACGGGTTCATCGTTCCTGTTGACGGTGAACGTCAGTTCGCTGGCCTCGTTAGCCATGAGCTCGCCCTCGAGCGTCACGGTGTAGGTGCCCAGCTGCACCGTCCGGTCCGCGGCGGGCAGTTGCTGCGGCTCATACGTGCCGCCGACGGAGGCATCGATACCCAGGGTCATCGGCTGACCGCGCCCGGCAGGGTGGAAGTCGGCGAAGATCCGCCAGACACCGGGGCTTAGGTTCAGGTCGATGATCCAGGTTCCGGAAGCGTCCCGCACCGGATGTACGTGCTGGAAGTGGGCCATGTCGCGACGGACGGCGATCAGGTGCAGTTCCTTGTCATGCACGTTCTGGTACTCAGTGACCGGCTGCCCATCGGGTCCGATGATCCTGAAGCTCACGGTCTGCAGTCCGCTGCCCAGGATCGGGGCGTCCAGCTCGAGAGTGTAGCCATGCTCGGACACGAGCACTCCGCCGGGCTGGGTATTGCGGTGACCGGCATCGTGCCCGGCACGGTGTCCCTGGGGGCTGTGGCCCCCGTGGCTTTCGTGGTTTGTGTGATCGAGTTCGTTTGTCATGTCATTCCCACCTTTTGTTGTCAGCTCTGATTCGAAGGAGCAGTCCGCCAGGATGTAGGCGGGAAATCTCTGTTCGTTCCTTGGATCGGCACCTTTGGAGTGTCTGCCCATTACTAGAACTGTATACCCCTACGGGGTATTCCTCTACAGTGTGAAACTCCTGATTTAGACGATTCGTGAGGTTAACAGTGAACCCCGGTGCACGAAGAAGCCGGAGATCAGGATGGCCGTCACGACGTTGTCGGCGGGCTGGCCGTCCGTCCGGCGCTTCATCAAGGTCACCCCGGTCTTCAGTGGCAGCTCCCGCAACCGGAATGTGGCGCCATTCCGGCCGACGTCGACTTCGCCGTCCGGGCGAAGGCCGTTGAGCAGATCCACGGTCGGTTGTCCCGTGCCAGGGATCGTCATTGCTTGCCTGCTTGCCAGGTTGCTAGGGCGGGTTGCCCCCAGGGTGAACCCGAGTGCACCTGCCTCTCCCGCCGAGGGGCGCCGCGGCTCCGGTGGCCCGAAACTGCCTCCGCAACAATAGTTCGTCAAATCGGGAATACCCCCGGGGGGTAATGCGGTTCTGATGTGCATGGCGCGATGAGCCGATACAGGTCGACCCGGGCACCATGAACCGCAACGGAAAGGAGCTGCAGAAATGAAAACGTTGCCACTCGCAATCTGGGCGATGGTCATCGGCGCATTCGCAATGGGAGCCGATGAGTTCATCGTCGCCGGGGTCGTCAGAGAGATCGCCGAAGACCTCAACGTCACTTACGGGCAGGTCGGCGCACTCGAAAGCATCTACGCGCTCGGCGTCGCAATCGGCGCCCCAGTGTTCACCGCGATCGGTACCAAGTTCGGGCGCCGGTCCATGCTGCTACTGACAACCGCAGTATTCCTCTTTGGCAACGTGGTGTCGGCGCTGGGGCCCAGCTACGAGCTGATCATGGTCGGACGCGTGATCTCCGCCACAGCACACGGCGCATTCCTCGGCATCGCCGCCGTCTTTGCCGCGGAACTTGTCGATGCGGCGAGGAAGGGACGGGCTGTCGCGATCGTCTTCTCCGGTCTCACGGCGTCCACGGTGCTGGGCGCCCCGCTCGGTGCCGCGGTTGGTCAGGCATTCGGATGGCGGTTCACCTTCTGGACGCTGGTCGTCTTCGGGGGAATCGCGCTGCTGGGACTGCTCATCTCACTGCCGCGAACCGCCAAGAAGGGGGTGCACGCGTACGATGCGCACCACGCCCACGATTCCGCAGGTGTGCACGCACATACCCATGAACCGACGGTAGGGCAGAGCCTCGTCGAGCCCGTCGACACCTCGGAGGCGTCGCACGGGCACGGGCACGCCTCTCCAGCAGTCGGCAGCGAATTTGAGGGGCTCGATGCCCACGCTCTGGCCCACCTCGGCGGCGCCGGAAACGGGCCTACTCTGCGAGAGCAACTCAAGGCACTCGCCCGGCCGGCTGTCTGGGGAGCTTTGCTCACCACACTCTTCGGTTACGGCGGTGTGTTCACCAGCTTCGTTTACCTCGCGCCGCAATACACCGAGGTCACCGGGTTCGACGCGGCCTGGATCACCCCGCTCCTGCTGCTGTTCGGCGCCGGTCTCTTCGTCGGGAATGCGCTCGGAGGAAAGCTCGCCGACAAGGCACTCATGCCCACCGTGCTCGGCGCACTCGCAACCCTGGCAGTGGTGCTCTTCGGGATGACCTTCGCCATCCAAAATCCGATTTCCGCAGTGATCATGACCTTCGTGTTCGGTGTGACCGCGTTCGCGGTCGTCGCACCCCTGCAACTGCGCGTCATGAAGGCTGCCGGCCACGCCCCCGACGTGGCGTCCGCGGCGAACATCTCCGCGTTCACCCTCGGCAGCGCCATCGGCATCAGCCTCGGTGGCGCAGCCATTGACGGCGGACTCGGGCTGGCGTCGGTGAACTGGATCGGCGGCCTCATCACTGCAACCGGGCTCATCATCGCGGTGGTCACCTGGGCGCTGCTCGACAGGCGCGCCAACGTCACGACGCATGATCGCGCCCACGAGCGCGAGCAAAGCTCAGCCGGCGAAAGGCATGACCACCACAGCGACACGATGGCGCCAGCCGGACCGGCCACCGCCGGACACGGTCACGCAGCACACCATCACTAAGCAGCATCCCATTGCACCATCGGGCCGTCCCGTCGAACGCAAGCGGGACGGCCCCTCGATCCGACGGGAAGACCTATTGATCAACCCCGAATTTCGGAACGCTGTCCAAACCCTTGTGAAGATCAAGCTTTCCGACGCGGGTAACCTCGTGATGGCATTCGTTCATGCCGGCGTATCACGAGCTGCGCTCCGAGGCCCGCGAGGTCATCGCGAGGTCACCCGGTCCGGCTACACGACCGCGATGCTCACCGGCGACAACACCATCACCGCCAACGGCCTCGGCAAGGAAGCCGGCATCACCGAGGTCCAAGGCACGCCTAAGTAGGCGCTCATGGCCAGCATCGCCGAGTCATGGCCGCCCGCGAACGTGAATTCGTAGTCCTCTCCGTCCGTCAGCCCGTTATCGGCAAGTAAGGGACTTCGGCATGAAATAGCCTGTGGTGGAACCCGGATCAACGAAAGCAACCTGCTGGCCGGCGACGTCAGCGATGGAGTCGATGCCGCTGTCCGGCCGTGAATAGCAGAACGACGCCGGCTAGTCATCGCCCTTCCAGACCACCAGGGGGCCACTGAACCGTATTTGACAGCCAGGGCAGTGGAGAACGGACTCATCAATGCCACATCCGCCTGGCCCTGGCGCACTGCTTCCACCACGCCCTCGGGCATTTCCCGCTGCACTTCCTTGCCGGTCGCATCGGCGATCATCTGTTCGATGATCTCGGATCCGGCGAGGATGTCCGGATCATCAGTACCGGGCGGCATCGCGAACACGAGCGAGGCGTCCTCCGGCGGGGCTGCGGATTCGCCGCTGCCTCCGCAGGCGGTCAGGGTCAAAGTATCTGTGAGGCGGCCAGGGAGAGGGCTGGCGTAGAACGCTTGGACATGGGATTGCCTTCGAGAAAACGAACGGGAGCGGGCCGGTCGCCAGCAACAAGAATTCTGGAGCGCCAAGGTTTCGACGAATTTCGAGAACGCTGGACTTGAAAATCCGCAAAGATGACCGGTTGCCCCAGCGTCAATATCGGGTGCGCCAAGTCAGTGTGGAGACTGTTCCCTGGCCAGCTATTTCGCTGCCTCGTCCCGGGCGGGCATCGGATAGAGAGCGGCGACAACGGCGATCCCGATGGCGCAGCCGAGGACTTGCGCCAGGACGAACGGCAGGACAGAGCCGGGGGCGATACCGGCGAAAGTGTCGCTGAAGATGCGGCCGACGGTGACAGCGGGATTGGCGAACGACGTTGAACTGGTGAACCAGTAGGCCGCGCCGATGTAGGCGCCCACGGCGGGCCCGGCCAGCCCGGGACGGCCGGTGCGGACGAGGAGGAAGATCACCGCGACAAGTCCGGCGGTGGCGACGGCTTCTGCCAGAAATAGCCCGGGGCTGCTGCGTACCGTCGTGGAGATCGCTGTCGGAACGTCGAACATTAGGTTCGCGAGAAGGGCGCCGGCAACGCCGCCCGGTACCTGTGCACCGATGTAGGCGGCCGCAACCGACAGGGTCGGGCCGTGGTGCAGGTGCCGCCCAAAGTACCAGTCTGCCAGCGAAACGACGGGGTTGAAATGCGCCCCGGAGACCGGGGCGAGCACCACGATGAGTACGGCCAGGCCAAGGGCTGTCGTGATCGAGATTTCCAGCAGCTGCAGTCTGCCGCACGTGCGTCCCCAACGCGTCGGCGACGTCCGCTGTGACAGCGACCTGGTTGTGACCGTGTGCGACCGGGCCCATGAGGAGCCCGGCCTCGGAGCCGACCTGCACTGGTCGGTCCCGGATCCGGTCCGGGCCGGTACTCCCGAAGCCTTCGACCGGGCCTTCGAAGAGCTCAGCCGCAGGGTAGAAACCTTCGCCCCGCTCCTGGCCCCGGCCTCCACCAACTGAAAGCCGTGACGGGTCGGCCCCGGCCCCAACATCAGACCACCCTCTAAGGAGCACCACGATCATGAGCGCCGAAACCACCAGGAAGCCCTCCGTCCTCTTCGTCTGCGTCCACAACGCGGGACGTTCCCAGATGGCTGCCGCCTACCTCACCCACCTTGCTAAGGGCGCCATCGAAGTCCGTTCCGCCGGCTCCCAGCCCGCAGAGCAGGTGAATACTGCGGCCGTGGATGCGATGCGTGAAGAAGGCATCGACATTTCGGCCGAACTGCCCAAGGTCCTGACTACCGAGGCCGTCAAGGATTCCGACGTCGTTATCACTATGGGCTGCGGCGACGAGTGCCCCTACTTCCCCGGCAAACGCTACGAGGACTGGGTTCTCGAAGACCCGGCCGGCAAGGGCGTTGACTTCGTCCGCCCCATCCGCGACGAGATCAAGGGCCGCATCGAAAAGCTCATCTCCGAGCTCCTGCCTGCCACGTAACCCGAACCCACCTGAAGGAACCCACATGCCTGAACAGCTCATCATCATCGGCTCCGGCCCCTCCGGCTACACCGCTGCCATCTATGCCGCCCGTGCAGGATTGAAACCCCTTGTCCTCGCCGGATCCGTCACCGCCGGCGGCGCCCTGATGAACACCACCGAAGTCGAAAACTTCCCCGGGTTCCCGGACGGCATCCAGGGCCCGGACCTGATGGCCGGCCTGCAGAAGCAGGCCGAAAACTTCGGCGCTGTCATCGAGTACGAGGACGTCACCGAGGTCGAACTCGCCGGACATTCCAAGCGCGTGACCACCGGCTCCGGCAAGAGCTACCAAGCCCAGGCAGTGATTCTCTCCACCGGCTCCGCCTATAAGGACCTCGGCCTGCCCGAGGAAAAGAAATTTTCCGGCCATGGCCTGTCCTGGTGCGCCACCTGCGACGGCTTCTTCTTCCGCAACCAGGACATCATCGTTGTCGGCGGCGGCGACTCCGCCATGGAAGAAGCACTCTTTTTGACCCGGTTCGGCAAGACGGTCACCGTCGTCGTCCGCCGCGCCACCCTGCGCGCTTCAAAGATCATGGCCCAGCGCGCCCGCGACAACGAGAAGATCCGGTTCGAATACAACAGCGCCGTTACCGCCATCCATGGCGATGCCAAGGTCACCGGCGTCACTCTGACCGACACCGTCGCCGGGGATACACGTGAGCTGGCGGCGACCGGGATCTTCGTGGCCATCGGACACCTGCCCCGGACCGAACTGGTGAAGGGCCAGATCGACCTGGACGAGGAGGGCTACATCAAGGTTGACGCGCCCACAACCGTGACCAACCTCCCGGGTGTCTTCGCCTGCGGCGACGCCGTCGATCACCGCTACCGGCAGGCCATCACCGCCGCGGGCACCGGCTGCGCCGCGGCGCTGGACGCCGAACGCTACCTCGCCGCCCTGGAAGACAGCGACAGCATCGCCACCGCACTCGTTGAGGAGAGCACCCATGCCTGACCGCAGCGCCGAGAGCGGTCAGTTCCCGTCATTGCGGCCCGACCAGGAGCGCCCTGCAGAGAAGAAGGAGCAGCAAATGCCCACGGCACCCGTGTCCTGTTCATCTGCGTGAAAAACGGCGGCAAGTCCCAGATGGCCGCGGGCCTGATGCGCGATCTCGCCCGCGGAACCATTGAGGTGCACTCGGCCGGTACCAAACCCGGCAAGGCCATCAACGCGCTCTCGGCCGAATCCCTGGCCGAGCTCGGCATTGACATCAGCGCCGAAAAGCCGAAAGCCGTCACCGAGGAAGCACTGCGGGCGGCCGACGTCGTCGTGACTCTCGGCAGCGAAGCGAAGGTCACGGTACCCGAGGGCACGCGTTACCAGAACTGGGACATCGATGAGCCCTCCGAACGCGGCATCGAAGGCATCGAGCGGATGCGCCTGGTTCGCGACGACATCTGCCAACGGGTGAAGGCGCTCCACGCCGAACTCATCGGCGGCTGAATCGGCCGGCTTCCACCCAGGGACACTCTTAAGCGAGCCCACGCCCAGCACGCGCAATCATCGGAGCCACAGGAGAACAGCATGGATAACGAACACGGCACTTGGGCCAACGGCCTGAACCACGCCGAGCACGTCCTCGGCAGGATCAGTAGAGAGCTCGCCGTCAAGTTCGACGGTGTCTTCACCGCTGAAATGGTCGACCGCTACGTCTTCGAGTCCTACACCGCCCTGGCCCGGACGGCCCGGATCAAAACCTACCTGCCCTCCATCACCCGGCACTTCGCCTACGACCGGCTCACTGCCCTGGCCCACTCGCAGGGAACCCGCCCCAGCGGCAAGCCCGAAGTACTCTTCGTCTGCGTGCAGAACGCAGGCCGGTCCCAAATGGCCGCAGCACTGCTCAAACACCACGCCGGAGAAACCGTCAACGTCCGTTCGGCCGGCTCCATGCCCGCCGAGCACCTCCTGCCCAACGTCACCGCCGCCATGAACGACCTCGGCATCAACCTCGAACACGAGTTTCCGAAACCCTTGACCGATGACGTTGTCCGCGCCGCAGACGTCGTGGTGACCATGGGCTGCGGCGACGCCTGCCCCATCTACCCGGGGAAACGGTACGAAGACAGGAAAATCGAGGACCCCGAAGGTGGGACCCTGCAGGATGTACTCACCATCAGGGACCAGCTCGACCAACGCGTCAAAAAGCTCCTAGCCAGTCTCTCCACCGAAGCCGGGCCCTGAGCGATGCATCGAGCTGACGTCCGTGGTCACCTGTCCGGCCATTCGGGCAGGTGACCACCGCACAGGTGCCGACTGATGCCTGTCAGTTTTTCTGGGTTTGGCCCGCATGCAATCAACGTCTGCGATCCCGCGAGGGGGGATTGCTGCGTGTTCTACTCAGCCGCCCGGAGCTGATGAATACTCTGGCCTCCGCCGAAGCGTTGCCCGCCGCAACCGGGAACAAGGTCGCGCTGTGTCCGAAATATGGAACCCGGAAGGAGAGCTTGATGAGCGCGGAAGGACGCTCCGAGCAGGAAGCGAACGGCTCACACGCAAAGGCCGGCGCCTCGCGCAATTCACCGTTGCCTACAACGTCATTGAAGGTGGCCTGGAACGCCGTCGGCAGGGAGGTCTTCCGGGCCGTGGAGCCAGGCGATGCGGAACTGCAGACGGCACTGGCTGCCGCGAGACCGCTAAGCGGTCACGCATGAAGATGGGTCAGACGTAACTGCAGATCTGTTCCGCATCGCAACACTCCGGGTCCGCTGCTTCAGCATTTGCATAGTGTTCGGCCACGGTCGCCCGCAGCGCGGTGAGTTCCGCGATTTGCTGGTCCAGATCCACCAGCTGTTTCCCCAGGACGTCCCGTACGTGGCTGCATGGCGTTATGCCGTTATCGCGGACCCGCAGAATGCCCTGGATCTGCGCCAGGGTCAGCCCCGCAATCTGGCTGCGGCGGATGAATTCAAGACGGCTGAGGGTGTCTTGCGCGTAGTTACGATAGCCGTTGGCCGAGCGTTCAGACGGGGGGAGCAGCCCCCGGTCCTCATAAAACCTGATCGTCTTGGTTGTCATACCGACAGCGGCCGCAGCTTCACCGATTCGCATGTCAGGTCCTTATCTCGTTCCAAAAGCGTCCATAACCCTTCCATCTTACTGGAAGCTTCCGCGGAAACCTTTGGTTCATTGCCGCCGCTGCCCCTATCGCGGGGGTCCTGCTCCTGCTGGCGCTGTGCCGCGCCAGCCCGGGGGCGGATTGTTGCACCCGTTCCCATCCGGGGACCAGCCCGTCTGCGGGAGGTGCTGCTGCAACAAGGCATTCACCGCTGGAGCAGGCGCACTCCCGGCTCTCCCGGCTCACTGCCCCTGTCGCTGAGGATGCGGGGGGCCGGAGGCATGACGGCGGTTTTGGGTCTGGCGTTTCTGACCGGGATGCTTGCCACGTGAATCCTCGCGGGTTTTGCGATGCTGCCAACCTATCTGGCGTACTTCATTGGTTCTGACCCCGGCGCCATGTCCCTGGACAGCACCGTCGTCGTCGCACCTGACGGTGAAGTCCTGCGCCGGGCCGACTCCCGGCCCATGAAGGCCGATGCCCTGGAGGCATTTCTGGACACAGCGCTTTCATAACAGCGGAAAATAGCCAGCTATTCGCCTACGGCTCTTGACCTTCCAGTGCAGGGGAAGGTGCAGACTGGGGCCAGCACGTACCGCATGAACGCCCTTGGGCTGTTCATCCAAGACTTGATGGAGGATTCATGCCTGAGGCAGCACCGGATTTTGATTTGGCCGTGATCGGTTCCGGCGGCGGTGCCTTCGCCGCCGCCATCCGGGCCACCAACCTGGGCAAGCGGGTCGTGATGATCGAACGCTCCACGGTGGGCGGGACCTGTGTGAACACCGGCTGCGTTCCCTCCAAGGCCCTGCTGGCCGCCGCCGAAGCCCGGCACGTCGCGTTGGACGCATCCGGAAGATTCCCCGGGATCAGCACTTCGGCCGCCCCGGTGGACATGGGCGCACTGATCGACGGTAAACGCTCTTTGGTTGAGGGCATGCGCGCGGGTAAGTACGTGGATCTGGCCGCCGAGTATGGGTGGGACCTGCGTCAGGGTACCGCGGTGTTCGCCGGCACCCCGGAGGAACCGGTCCTGGAGATCAACGGACCTGACGGGGCCCGCGATTCCGTGACTGCTGCCCATTATCTGGTCGCGACCGGTTCGGCCCCGTGGGCGCCCCCGTTGCCGGGACTGGATGAGGTTGACTACCTGACCTCGACCACCGCCATGGAACTGGATGAGGTGCCCGAGTCCCTGATCGTCTTCGGCGGCGGGTACGTTGCCCTGGAACAGGCCCAGCTTTTTGCCCGCCTCGGATCAAAAGTGACCGTGCTGGTCCGCTCCCGGCTTGCCTCGCGCGAGGAACCGGAAGCATCCCGCGCGTTGATGGGTGTCTTCGCCGACGAGGGCATCCGTGTGGTCCGCCGCGCAGCCGTGACATCGGTCCGGACAGATCCCGCCGGGGCAGAAGTGACTGTTACCGCCACGGTGGCTGGGGGCCAGGAGGAGTTCCGGGCCGCGAAGCTGATGGTGGCCACCGGGCGCCGCGCCGTCACTGACGGGTTGAATCTGGACGCCGTCGGCGTTAAAACCGGCGATACCGGCCAGATCCTGGTCGAGAACACCCTGGCCAGCTCCAATCCCAGGATCTGGGCCGCAGGGGATGTGACCGGGCACCGGGAATTCGTTTACGTAGCGTCCGCCCACGGGACCCTGATGGTGGAGAACGCTTTCAACAACGCTGGCCGCCGGGTCGACTACCGGCACCTGCCCCGGGTGACGTTCACCAGCCCGGCGCTGGCCGCGGTCGGCATGACCGACAAGGAGGCGAATGAAGCGGGCATCCGGTGTGAATGCCGGGTCCTGCCCCTGGAATACGTTCCGCGTGCACTGGTGAACCGGGACACCCGCGGTTTCATCAAAATCGTCGCCGAGAACAGCGCCGGCCGCATTGTCGGGATCACCGCAGTCGGCAAGGAAGCCGGGGATCTGGCAGCTGCCGGGGTGTACATCCTGGAAGCCGGCATGACTGTGGAGCAGGTCGCGAACCTCTGGTCCCCGTACCTGACCATGGCCGAAGGGATCAAAATCGCCGCGCAATCCTTCACCACCGACGTCTCCAAACTCTCCTGCTGCGCCTCCTGACCGCAGAAGGCCCCAATCCCCATCTGAAGGAAACAACGATGCCGAACAACGTCAGCCAGGTCACCGACCGCCTCGCCTCCGCCGAAACCGGCATGCAGCCCTGGCTGTGGCTGCCGCTGCTGAAACTCGTCTCACTGGGCGATTCGGTCGATGTGAGTGACCTCACCACTGCCACCGGGCGGCCCGCCGCGGACGTCCGGGCCGCCCTTGCGGCTATGACCGATGCCGAGTACGACGGATCAGGCCGGATCGTCGGCATGGGATTGACCCAGCGCCCGACCAGGCACCGCTTCGAAGTGGACGGCGAACAGCTCTACACCTGGTGCGCGCTGGACACCCTGATCTTCCCTACCCTTCTGGGCGCCTCCGCACGGATCGAATCCGCCTATGACTCCGCCAGCACCCCCGTGCGTCTGCATGCCGGCAGCTCCGGGGTCACCGATGTTGAACCGGCCACCGCAGTCGTGTCCCTGATCAAGCCGAACGACATCAGTTCTGTGCGCACTTCTTTCTGCAACCAGGTCCATTTCTTCGCCTCACCCTCAGAAGCCGAACCTTGGCTCAGGGCCCATCCCGAGGGCACCGTGATCCCCGTGAAGGACGCGTACCGGCTCGCTTCGGACATGGCCGGAAAAATGCTCGCCGAAAGCGAAGCGCAAATCACCCGAAAACCAGGGAACCGGGTGCACAACTGCAACTGCTGACAAGGCGCACCCCGGGCACCACAGTATGCGCCGAAAAGACGTTTGACGAGAAGAACCCGAAAGATCAAGCCAATCTGAAGGAGATCACCGTGAACGAACATTTCGATGTTGCCGTACTTGGCATGGGTCCCGGCGGTGAGGTCGCCGCAGACCGCCTGCTGAAGGCAGGAAAGAAAGTCGTCATCTTCGAGCGGGAACTGATCGGCGGGGAGTGCGCATACTGGGCCTGCATCCCGTCCAAAACGGTCCTGCGGCCGCCGGAGGCACGCGCGGAGGTACAAAAAGCCGCCGGCGTCAGCGGCGCCGAACTGGACTGGGAAGAATCGGCTAAATACCGGGACCACATGATCCGGAACCTGGACGACAAAGCCCAGGTGGACGGTTATGCGAAGCACGGGGCGGAGGTCGTCAAGGAAGAGGCACGGCTGACCGGGCCGCGCCGGATCCGCGCCGGAGGCCGGGACATCACCGCCGAGCACATCATCATCGCCACCGGGGCCGACGCGGTGATACCTCCCCTGGAAGGCATCGAACAGATCACCGCATGGACCAACCGGGAGACCTACACCGCCTCGACCCTGCCCGGGCGGGCGGTGATCATCGGCGGCAGCGCGGTCGGGGTTGAAACCGCGACGTTCCTGGCACGCTTCGGCGTCAAAGTCACACTGGTCCACCGCGGACAGCGGCTGATCGACCGGGAAGATCCTCGCGTCGGGGAACTGGCCCACACCTACCTTCAGGAAGCCGGCGTCAGCGTCCGCCTCGGCGCAACCGCTGCCCACGCCAGGCACGAGGGCGCAGACAGCATCATCAGACTCAAGAAAGCGGACGGCGAAGATGGCGGCGAAGTCGCCGCCGACGTCGTGATCTTCGGCACCGGTCGAAAGCCACGCACCGAAGGCCTGGGCTTTGAACATTCCGGAATCAGTCTGGGGGATCGCGGCGAAGTGCTGGTCGATGAGAACTGCCGCGCCGCGGAGAACATCTGGGCCATCGGGGACGTCACAGGCATCATGCCGTTCACCCACGTGGCCAAATACCAGGGAAGAATCGCCGCCGACGCCATTCTCGGCCAGCCCCGTGCCGCCACCTATGACGGCATACCGCGTGTAGTGTTCGCCGACCCCGAAATCGCTGCCGCCGGGCTGACCGTCCGCCAGGCACAACAACGCGGACACCGGGTTGCCTCGGCCGAGCTGGACCTCGCCAACGCCATCGCCCGGCCCTGGACCTACGAGAAAGATCCGCGCGGACACTTAGGCCTGCTGGCCGATCCGGACCGGAAAATCCTCATCGGCGCCTGGGCAGTCGGGCCGATGGCCGGCGAATGGATCCATCAGGCTTCCCTGGCCATCCGGGCCCAGATACCCGTCGACACCCTCCTGGACCAGGTCGCACAATTCCCCACCTACCACGAGGCCTACCACGCTGCCCTGGAAAAACTGGACCTCTGACTTCCCTTCCGTACCTGCGGTGTGGCCGCCGCAGGTACGAGCGGGTACACATCGAGGGGGAAGGGACTGGTGTAGGCAACAGGATCGAAGACGCAGCCGGCAGCCTGCCGGGCAGACACCGGTTCAGGTGCCACAAGTTACGGCACGGCACGGCCACTTGGATCGGAACTCGTGGGGCCTCAGGATGTGCTTCTTCCTTGCACGGCCTGGTCATCAGGCCCATGCTCGCCGAAAAGCGGGAGGACAGCCCTACCCGGTGATGCGCAGCCGCTCCGGCAGCTTGGCCTTGCCTGCGGCGCCGACCGCTTCGCCCAATGCCCGGCCCTTGGTCTTCTCGGGACGTGCCGGGGACTTGTGCACCAGGCGTGACCCGGCACGGGAGGACGGGGATCCGATCAGCCGCGTGTGGTCGCCGTTGCGCATCCAATACGGGGTTGCCGCGAGCAACGGGGCGTTCTCGATGACTGCGGTGGCGTCGAAGGTTTCCCAGGGCGTGAAGGGGTAGTCGCCGAGCAGTTCGCGGGATGCCCACTTGCCTGGGCCTTTGGCGTCGTTGAGGGCGAAGTCGGCGCGCAGCGTGAAGAAGGCTTCGCTCATCAGGTGCCTGCCGGGAAACCATTCCTCCCAGTTGGCGACGCCGATGCGTGAGGCCGGGGAGTCTTCGCCGGTGCCGGGGAAGGAGCGCAGTACTTCGGCCAGGGTGCGGTAGATGCCGGCGCGCGGGTCCTTGCCTCCGGCCGTGCGGTCCGGGTGCGGTGCGGCGACGAACAGGACGGTCAGGCCGGAGGTTTCCAGCGGCCGTTCGGTCATCAGCTGCGCCCACTTGCGGACCTTGTTCTTGAACGAGTCGCCGGTGGTCGCGGTGAGTTCGACCGCGATGCGCAGTCCGTCCGCGCGTACCAGGACGCCGTCCGCGCGGCGCTGATAGGTCTCCGGCAGTTTCTTGCCGAGGCCCGAACCGGCCAGCAGATCGACGGTCGCGTACTTCTCCCCGAGCACCGCGCCCAAAGGCAGATACTCGGCTGCGCGCAGGCACAGCTCGGTGGCCAGCACGTTGTGCCGGTCGTGCAGTCCGACGTTCGACCATTCGGTGCCGCCGGTAACGGAGAGTTCCTCGGGCCAGGTCAGCCGGGGGCGGATGAGGTTCTCGAAGGCGTCCGGGTGGGCCGGCCGGTAAAGTGCGCCGCGCCGGGAGGTCCGGATGGCCAGTGGGTCACGGAAAGTGCCAATGTCCATCAGCCCGAGGGCGAAGGAAGCGGCAACGGTGGAGCCGTTCTCATCCGCGAGGTAGCTGCGCCCGGTGATGGCTGCCATCTGCTCGGCGGTGACCGTGCGCCAAGAATCAAGCACGGCCCAACAGGCGAGCTTCTCCTTCCAGTTGTAGCCGTGCATCAGCTTTTCCAAAGCCTCATCCTGGTTCAGCTGCATCTCTTTGCGAAGACCGGCGGTCGCATCACCGGCGCGCTGACGTGCCATCGCTGCAGTCGTCCAAACCGCTTGCGAGCCGGGAGCCCAGAGGCGGTCCCAGTACGGATCGCGGCGCATGTCGGCAGCCAGCTTGGGATCGGGACAGGCCGAAGGAATCATCTCCGCGTGCAGTACGCCTTCGGGTTCGCGGCGGAACGGTGCAACGGCGGAAACTTTGCGCCCGTCGAGGGCAGTGGTGGTCATCAGGCTGCCGCCTCCGTGTATCCCTGGGCCGCCGGGTAGGAGGCCATGTTCGCTTCGAAGTTGGGCAGCTTCACGATGAATGCTGACTGCCGCTTCTGGTCGACTTCGGAGCGGATGACGACGTGGAAGGGTTCGAGGAACTGGATGTCTTCCTGCGTCCATTCGCCGTGGCCGCCGAGGTTGGCGGCGATCTCCTGGGCGGTGCCGACGTCGGTCTGGGAGAACGAGATCAGTGTCGCGTAGGTGAGGAAGTTGGAGCGCAGCTGCGGGCCCAGCTGCTCGGGCCGCTGCGTCGCCAGGATGGCGCGGATGCCGTAGGAGCGGCCCTGGTCGCGGATCCATCCGATCACCTCGGGGCTGGAGCCGGAGAGCAGTGAAAGTTCGTCGGCGAAGATGGTCACGTACCGCTGCTGTTCGAGCCAGCCGGAGGTCAGGCGCTTGAGTGCGTTCTGCAGCGAGAACATCAGCAGCGACGAGATGGCGTGGTTGACGGAGTCGTCCAGGACGGCGCCGGTAGCGGACGTGCCGGTGTTGATGATGACCGACTTGTGGCCTTCGATGATCTGGTCCCAGGTGACCTTACGGCGCGAGGGCGACCACCACTGTTCGAGGGCGAGCAGGTCCTCGATCTTGGAGAACGGGGCTTCGACCAGGCCGGCACGTTTCGACGGGGTGGTGCCGTCGTATAGGAACGCGATGGCGGCCCAGCCGGCTTCGATGACCGGGTCGGGGTTGCCGCGTTCGCGCAGCTTCACTGAGCGCGCCTTGATGCCTTCGGCGAGTTCGACGCCGACTTTGTCGGAGCGGCCGGCGAGCAGCAGGTAGGCGTAGTACATCGGCGACATGCCGGTGCGGATGACTGCCGGGTCGCGGCCTTCGATGGATTCGATGAGTTCGTCGTTGACGGCCAGCGCCGCGGTGAGCACCGCCTTCAGGGTGGTGGACGAGCGGTAGCCGATGGCGTCTTTGCCGAATGTGTAGGTCATCGCGTTGGTGAAGAAGAGCGCCTTCTCTTCGTTGCTGCCGGGGACGGCGAACAGGTCGATGCCCGGGGTGTCCGGGTCGGCGACGTCGATGACGAGCGTGCGGTCGCCCATGTTGTGCGCCCAAGCTTGGTATTTTGCGACGCCGTCGCCTTTTGACTCGAACGCGATGAGCGTGTTGTTGCGCCCGGGGTAGCCGGGCCGGCCGCACGGTGCCACGCGCTCCAGGCAGTTCCAGCCGAACAATGTGCGGGTAACCACGCTCTTCCCTGACCCGGGTTTGCCGACGATAGCCGTACCAAATAATTGCGCAGGCGCGGAGAGATACGCGCTACCGTCCTGGTTGGTGCCGATGAGCGGACCGATGCCCTGCAGCATTGCCGGCGGGGTGGCGCGTTCGCGCGAGACTGTCTCGCCGGAGATGGCGCCGGCGTGCGGGGAGACCATCCCGACGATGACGGTGGGGCCGACCAGGAACACATCGGGGGCGAACGGGTAGTCGCCGTCGAACGCCTTGATGTGTTTCTCGATGGTCTTCTTCTCGCCGCCCTCGTTGATGGTCCGCTTGATCGTCTCTTCCTTGTGCGGCGGCCGCGGTTTCCTCCTGCGGTGCGGCGGCGGCGGGAACCCGGCGGCCGATAGTTTGGCGCGCAGCTTCACCTCGGGGGAGCGCATCCGGCCGGTGAGCCCGGCGATGCCGGTGATGAGCAGGAGCCCGGCGACGGCGAACAACGACGGAGCCGTGGAGGCGGGCAGGCCGAGCGGGATCTGCGGCAGGCCGAAGATGGTCGCGGCCGCGAGCAGCAGGCCGGCCGGGACGCCGAGCCAGGAGCTGTGCTTCGTCTTTGGGAAGCGCACGTCGGTGTCCAGGTCGAAGCCCGGCATGCCGGAGGTGAACTGGCCCAGCAGCGCGCGGACTTCGTCCTGGCTGGCGCCACCGGCGGTCACCGAGATCATGATCGCGCTCGGCGAGTAGGAGTGGTGCTGCGGGTTGGCGTTGCCCAGCCGGTAGTTGTGCCACTTGGTGTGGTGCTTGCGCTCCTTGCCGGACGGCTTGCGGATGGACGCGGCGACCCAGGAGCCCTCGGGCATCGTGTTGGCCAGCAGCTTCGGGAACTCGGACGGGTCGATGCCGTTCTGGGTTTCGCGCAGCACCGGCGACGGGCGGAAGGTCAGCGTTCCGATGACCGGGGTGTCGCCCAGATCCTCCGGCAGCTGCGTCTCCTCGGACTTCGCGCCCACCGTGTGCGCCAGCGCCAGGGCCGCTTTCGACCGGGCGGCTTCGGCCGGCATGATCACGTATCCGTTGAGCCCGGACTTCTCCCGCCGGGTCAGCAGCGTCGTCGTGCCGTACTGGGTTGCGGCCGAGGCGAAGGTGTTCGCCCGCTGCATGAAGGTGGTCGGATTGGTGTCGATCCCGCCGGCGCGGGCCATCCGGAAAATGCGCTGTTCCATACCCTTGAACATGCGTAGACGACGCTCCCGTGGCACTCAGGCCCAGGACCGGTGATTTGCGGCCTGAAATCCGCTGAGATTTCGGATACGGACCCTGCAAATCCCCGGAAGCCGGTTATCGGCGGCTCCCGACCCCTTCAGTAGGCATTTCTCTGTCATCACGTGCAGCGGCCGCGAGGACCTACTTCACCTTGCCGGGGGCGGTCCCGGCCTGGTCATCTTGGGTATCTGATCTTGTGTGTGCGGCCGGGGCGGCGGGCGGAGGGGTTGGCGCGGACTTTGTCCGGGATTTTCTCCCAGTTGTACAACCTGTCAATCGTCCAGCCTGCAGCTGGGCACCCTGTAAAGCATGAAGCTTATCTGTACGGCTACGCCAGGACAATGATGAATCATCGCCTGCCCCTGACCTTTGCTTCGCAGAAGCTCAGGACCGTAAGGGCGGCTGCGCCGCGGGAGTCGGTGGGTCCGGCCGCAAGCGGCCTTGATGTGTGGGTTGGTGTCCGGCCGCCCGGCTGTCGGTTGCTGCGCAACGCTCCGTGCCGTGCGTCCTGGCGGGGGTGCGTGTCGGCCAAGACGGGGTCGATGAAGAGGGTGCAGTATTGCACGGGGCAGTGGTCAGCTTGTGCATGAATGTGCACTTGGGAGATGTGGCCTTCGGCCATGAAGGAGCGGGGTCGTCTCATCGACGACCGGACCGGTCTGCGACCCGGATGACGGATAGGCTGCCCATCAAGCAGCATCCTCTCCGGCAGGGCGGAGCCCTGCACAGCGACCAGCCAACGTTCAGCCAGACGATAAGGGAACGAACAGCGTCCCCTGCCGCGCAGCGGCATCCACCACGAGCAGGCCAGGGACCTGCAGCAACACCCGGCTAGGCACCCACCCTGCGGCGAAGCCGCAAGACACCATGAAGCACCGCACTACGTGCGGCGCAAATGTCCCACAGGCTGCGGGAGATTCCCCATCAAGAGTGCAACAAGCCGTTGCACTAATCGGGGCACTAAAAGTGCCACAAGCCGTGGCACCTTCGGGATCACCCAATGGTCCAAAGTTCTCTGGACAATTCGAGAAGGACGCCAATAGTCCAGACACCGTCTGGACAAATAGAGCCACGCCAATCGTGCAGACACTCTCTGCACAAAGAGGCTCCGCTAGTTGCGCAGCAGGCCGCTGCCCGAATCAACGCGAAGCCCGAGACAACAACAGGCACGGCCAGCAAGGAGCCAAAGCAACCAAGAAGCATCCATGCGGCGCAGCCGCACGTCATACGCACAGCAAACCGGGGAGTGAAACGAAAAGGGAAACGAAGCGGGACCGCCCGCGCAGCGGGCTGGAAAGCGGAACGTCACCATGCAGGGGAGGCGTCACGATGCACGGGGTCACCAAAGCGACGGGAGCGCCAGCGACCAAAGCGAAGGAGACCCGGCGGCGCAGCCGCCAGTTCACCACAAAGGACAACCGAGACGAAGACGACACGACACCAAGGTGAACGCATCGGGACCCGGACAGCAACACGGAACGGTTCGCTTTCGGGTGAGGCGCGCCAGCGCCGAACCCTCTTAACATATGGGCCACCGCTGCATTCGGCTGACAAAAATTTCCCGATGGCCCGGCCGTAGCTCCCGTTCGGTTTCCGTACTCGGTCCTGCGGCTATCGCCGTCGTCCGGCCCGCGCGTTCGCTTGGCCTGGGCTTGCGGCTACCGCCGGCCTGCCGGATGGCTTAGGGCAGGTGGCTGCCGGCGGGGACAGGTTCTCCCGTCAGCATCACCGGCGCATCGCAAAAGCTATCTTCGGTGAACTGCAGGGTGGGGTCGGTGGAAATCGGATCGAGCATCCAGTGCGTGATCGACTCCCACTCGTCCGAATAGACGTCGTAGGGCGAATCAAACTGCAGTGTGGCCCCGGGCTTAAGCGAGATGTGGAATGGCCGCAGCTCACCTGGCGCGGTCTTGTACTTGTACTCGGGCCGGAATTCGGCTGCGCGTTCACCGTCACGGTCGATTCCAATGACGGCTACCGAATTCCAAAGGTAGGCTTCGACGGCGGCAACGGTGTCATTGGTCAGATGCCCGGAGACTTCCACCATCCGTGTGGCTTCCGAGTCGCCTTCGGCGATCACATTGACGTCTTCCAGGATCAGGGTTGCCTGACCGGCCGGGCATGAAAGCTCCGGCCAGTCGTCATACTCAAGCGGGTCCGGATCATCAGCCGGAGCGGCAGGCTCCTCGAAAGGAGCGGAACCAGGCTGCGGCGCATTCGGCGTGGGGAGCGGCGGCTGAAATTGTTCAGGCTGTTGCTCTGCTGGTGGAGCGGGAGCCGGCGTTTGCAGCTCGGGTCGGGCAGCCAGCTGGGACTCCTCGGGCGTCGGGGTCTCGTTCTTCTCTGTAGCTGATGCAGCGGGAGGCGGCGAGGTCGGAGCCTTGACCGATGTTTGCGCCGCCTGGTTATTCGCCGAGTCGTCCGGGCCGGTCAGCCAGATCAGACCCAATGCAAGTGCAACGGCAACCGCGACGGCCAGGATGCCAAGCATCGCGAGCTCAATCCGGCTCATTTTCCCCATGCCTTGGATTGTAGACTCCCGTGGCGCAACCGGTAGGTCCCATCACAGCATCCTCTTTGACAGCGGCTACCGCCGGGTGTTTCCGTTCTTGGCCGCGCTGACCCCCGAGCGAAAGTCGTCCACGGATTCGACGCTGACCTCGTACTGATTCCCGGAGTGCAGGAGGATCCGCGCCTGCGGGCCGCAGGCAATGAAGCCTCGGTGGTCTTTGCCCAGATGTCGGTACCCGTACCCGAGGGTCGGAAAGTAGGACCGGTCGATGGACTCATTATCGCCGAGGAAGATCCGGGTGCGGAAGCCTGAGCTGGAGAGTGCTACCTCATCTGCCGTGACGATTGCCTTCGCCTTCACATGCGGCGCCGCGACGAAGATGCCGGCACCGAGGCCATGACAATAAGCATCGCGATCAGCTGCACGGTTGATGACTCATCGGACGGCAGAATGAGTCCCAGGAATCCTGAGCCCGCGGTGAGTATGCCGACGGTCCAATGAATGAACGTCACGGTGGAATCGGCGTTTGCCGTTCGGTTCGAGATAAACTCGAAATGTTGCATCTGATGAGACTGGCAACATCAAGCCCCGGCCGGAGCTTCACCGATCCCGGTCCCTCATTTTGGTACAAACGGGATCGGCAGTACGTGCCGCTCATGGCGGCAATTGGCCGACGGCGCCATATTAACTCTGGCCACAGTCTGTCGCCAGATTGCCGGAGGCGAGACCCTTCAGCTCTCCTTTCGGCCAAGTACCGGAGTATGTGAGGCTGAGTGACACCTGTGGCCCACATCTAATCGTGTCAGCTGCCGGCCACAGGCCACTCTTTGCTCTAAGCGCTTACGGGTTCCTTGGTCACCCAAACTTCGTCAACGGAGGTGACGCTGACCCTGAAGTTGCCGATCATCAAATCGACGCTGAAGGTGCCGGCGCTCTTGCCCTGGGTCCGCAGGTCGCTGAACCTTAGCTCTCGCAGCTCACCCATGATCACCGTGCCGTCCTCGACAGCCGTGATGCCGCGTCCCAGTTTCCTGGCCGTCAACTGGCCGGCCGCGATCTTGTCCGAAATCGAGGGGTCAAACTTCATGCTGGTACGTTCCTTCTGCAGTAGGTGCCTAACCCTACTAAACCTACAGATAAGAATGCGCAAGTAGGCATCTATGGAGAGAGCGTCTAATTTGCTGAAGGCGGTTGGCCAGGTCATGTCCTTTCCACAGCAGCCCGACAATCGCGACCTGAGTGTCCCAGGGATAGCACGGCAACCGTACGGCCCGAGTCCGTTGTTTCATTTGGGCTATGGCAACACTCGGGGCGAAATTTAACTATCACTCTTAGGCGCTGGCGTCGGCTTTCCAATCCCATCGCCTAGGGAAATTGGTGGAGAGGGTCAGGCCGCTCATAAGAGCAAATAGCACCACACACCTCAGGTACTATTCCCGCATGCGCTGTACCAGTTTGAGTGGCCCGATGCTAGGATTTGCCTAGCGTCTAAACGCTTCATCATCCGCGCCTTAGCTGGGGGAAAAATGTCAGGCCATCAGTCTCATCCTGCCCAAATTCAGTATAGGAAGTGGGTTCCGACGGCATCCTTCTGGATTACCGCGAGCATCCTCTTCCTCCTGTTGGTCCTGTTTTCCTTTGCCGCCGGGTTAGGGGGATTCGGCGTATTCCTTACTCTGCTGGGCATTATTTCCCTCATTACCGGGCTCTTTGCGCTGATCTTCAAACGCAGGTCCTGGATTGGATTGCAAAATCGAAAGGGCGCGAAGACGACCATTTGGAGCGGGGTTGTTGTTCTTGTCGTCGGGCTAGCTATTTCCGGTACTTCAGCCACAGCGGTCAATGAAGACGAGCCATTCGCAACGGCGACGGCGACTCCGTCGCCGAGTGCCAGCAGCATTGCCTTGACCTCCTGCGACGACGAAGATATGCGGCGCGGATTCCAATCGGAAATCTTCTTCTGCACTGAGGACGAGGACGGAGTCCTCGTGTGGATGGATCGGGATTCGCACGACACGATCGTTGCTGACCGCGCAGCAGAGGCAGCAGAGCTAAAGGCGAAGGAAGAAGCGGCGAAGAAGGCCGCTGCTGAGAAGAAGGCCGAGGAAGAGGCAGCGAAGAAGGAAGCGGCTGAGAAGAAGGCCAACGAAGAAGCAGCGAAGAAGGAAGCGGCTGAGAAGAAGGCTCAGGAAGAAGCTGACCGGCAAGCTGAGGCCGAGCGGCAGGCCGAGGCCGACCGCCAGGCTGAAGAAGCCCGAAGGCTAGCTGAAGAGCAGGCACAGCAGGAAGCAGAGCCGTTCGTACCTGCTCCCGCACCAGCCCCTGCAGCACCTGCTGGCGGATTTGAGAACTGTTCAGCCGCTCGGGCGGCTGGAGCGGCCCCCGTTTACGCCGGGCAACCTGGCTATGGGTCCCACCTTGACCGCGACGGGGACGGAATCGGCTGCGATAACGGCTGACCTGCCTACCGTTCAAGTAGCTGCCTCCTGATGTGCAATAGCCATCGGGAGGCAGCAGCATAAGAAAGCACTCCCATCATGATCAACCTCCGAAATGGCTTCGTAACGTCATTCGCCGCTGCCCTTGTCCTGCTGGCTGCCACCGCTTGCGAACCGCAAGCGGTCAATGCAACGCCGCCAGTAGTCGAAAGCACACAATCCGCATCGCCGGCTCCTTCCGTATCGGCCACCACGCCGTCGCCGGTAGCCGAGGATGTCGCGCCGACGAATATCCAGGAACCGACTCCTTCCGAAGAGCCCGCAAAACCGGTGGCATCGGCAGGTACTGTTCTTGCCCAACTGGAAACGGTTCCGATCAAGGGGCGTGCACCGAAAACCGGTTATGACCGCGACTTGTTTGGCAACGGATGGAAGGACCCTGACCGCAATGGCTGCGATGCACGCAACGATATGCTCAACCGTGACCTTACGGATAAGGCGCACAAGCCAGGAACTCAGGGCTGTGTCGTTACTTCTGGTGTCCTTGCTGATCCCTTCACAGCAACGACGATCAACTTCGTTCGCGGCAACGCCACGAGTACCGAGGTGCAGATTGACCATGTTGTAGCTCTCTCCGATGCTTGGCAGAAAGGCGCTCAGCAGTTAGCGCCGAATCAACGTGAGGCGTTCGGCAATGACCCTCTAAATTTGTTGGCCGTCGATGGGCCAACCAACGGCTCCAAGGGGGACGGTGACGCTGCCACTTGGCTGCCGCCGAATAAGTCATTCCGGTGCGAATACGTGGGTCTGCAGACGGCTGTGAAAGCCAAATACGGGCTATGGATGACGCAGGCGGAGCACGACGCGATCCGCAGGATTCTTATCGCTTCGTGTCCGGACCAGCCTGTGCGTGCAGATGACGGGGGAGTAAGTGTGCCTGTCGCTGCCGAGCCTGCACCTGAAGCCCAAGCGCCGGCCCCACCGCAGGAAGCCGCTGCCCCTAAGCAGGCGACCGGGGCGAACCCTTTCTACCAGAACTGTTCTGCGGTGCGAGCCGCCGGGGCTGCCCCCATACGGGCCGGGGATCCTGGATGGGATACAAAGTTCGACAGAGATGGTGACGGGGTTGGCTGCGAGTAGCCCCTGTTTGCAGTTGCCCTCCGGCCAGATTCCGGGGATGCAGCCAGGGGGAACCTTCGGCCGAACTATCGCGAGAAGCTGAAAATGTACGGCGACGCCCTATGGACGAGCAGGCGCCGGTACGCCCCGGGCAAGGACGGCTCCAAGCATGCGGCCCGACGGCACGGACCCGAGGGCCGGCTAGCGCCGCACTTCCACGTTCAGGGGAGCGCAGAACCGGTGCAGCCACGCGTAGTCGGCCGGCAGGGCGAAAACCCTGGCGAACCCGCTGTCGATAACCAGGTCGTCTTCGCTCACCCGGTCGCCGAAGAACATGTACGCCCTGTCGGTGTTGCATTGCCTGCTCATCCAGACCAGGCCGTCGAATCCTTCCGGTCGGGCATGTGCGGCGGCGGCCCACAGCACGGTTTCCCGGTAGCGGTCGGCCTCGGTCCCCGTGAGGTTACTGGCCTCGACGCCCAGGGTGCGCAGCCCGGTTCCCATGAAGGAGGCCAGCCGCAGCTCCCGGCGCGGCAGCAGGCGGCCCATCACTTTGTCCTCGTAGTCGCCGGGCCGCAGGGCGCCGCCGGAAATCGGAACGTCGTGCAGCAGCGTTTCGCACACCGCCGCTTCATCGGTTTGGGCGGCGTAGAGCGTGGGCACGGGCGGATCGCCGAAGAAGGCGAAACGGGTGGGCTTGCCCCTTCCCGGGTTGAAGGTGTTGGCGTGGCGCTTGGGCCGGTTGGCGAACAGCCGGTACAAGTGTGATCCGGAGGGCAGGATCCACTGCTGGGCTTCTACTTCCCCGCGTCGAAACTTCTCAAGCCGCTCCCCGCGCTGCTGCTCCAAGATTTGGTCGTAGGACGGATTGGCCTGGTCCTCAAGCTGACTCCATAGATCCTTCGAGGTCACCACTCGACCCCGTAGTGGCCTTCGGCCGCGGCCAGAACCTGCTCGGGCTCGTCCAGGTAATCGACGGGGCGGTCACCGTCCAGGTAGCCGCTGGGGTCGCACATCCACTGGGCGAGGTCTTCGTCGGTGCGCCCGTGTTCCCGGATGACGCTGATCAGCCCGGGGATGGCTTCCCGGATCCGGCCGGCATCCTGGTCGAACTGGAAGCCCGGGTAGACCACAGCGTTGCGGCGCCGGACGCCGATGAGCTGGCCGGCCTTCCGTTTGTCCAAGGCGTAGGAGCTGCGTCCGGTGGCTCGGGAACCGAGCAGTTCGCCGACCTGGCTTCCGGTGAGCATGCCGAACTCGGCCTCAATAGCGCGCCACGAGTTTTCCGTCGACTGCATGCCGGCGACGACTTCGGGGCTGACCGGCAGTGGGAGTGAGGCGAGAGCGGGGCGGATGGCCTCCATGCTGCGGTGCAGGTTCACGAGCGCAGCCTGCAGCGCGGCTGAATCTGCTCCCAGCTGGTCTTCCCGGTGGTGGATTTCGGTGTTCACGGCCGCTCCTTCCTGTGTTTCCTGCATTCTAGTCTAGTTCAGGAAACAGCAGGAGAACAGTCGTGCCCTGCATGTAGAGGGCAAGGCTCAGGGCTGTCCGCATGCATGTCCAGGCACAAAAATGCCCGGGCGGAGCTGACTACTGCCAGCCGCGCCCGGGCACTTGTTTGTCCTAGAGAGGGCGGATGTCGACCGCCTGCAGGCCCTTCTGGCCCTGGGTCGTTTCGAATTCGACCTTCTGGCCTTCTTCGAGGGATTTGTAGCCGCCGCCGGAGATGCCGGAGAAGTGAGCGAAAAGATCCTCGCCTCCGTTATCCGGGGCGATGAAGCCGAAGCCCTTTTCCGAGTTGAACCATTTCACAGTGCCAGTTGCCATGTTGCTTCCTTCTAGGCCTGCTTCGCGTGTTCCATATGCAAACACCGTTCCCGCTGCCTAGGTGAAACGGTAGGCGGTAATGTGTGTCGTCGGCAAGCATGAAACGCCTGCTGATTTGGGTCATTAGAGGGCGGGCGCTGCGCTGCAAGCGGCGCCCGCCCGTGGCCGCCAAGGTAGTTCATGAACCGGGGCACCTCCGGAACTTAGGACTCCACCCGTTGCCGGTGCCGTTGCCGAGTGGAAGTCCTGCCCAGTAACGATTGGATGATGACGCGATCTGATCAAGACTCCAGAGACTCACCGCCGTTCAGCAGTAGGTCGATCGCCACGGGCACTCATACGGTAACGGAAACAACGTTCTCGAGGGCGCTTTCCGCCTCTCCGCGCACTAATTTGGGATCAAGCGTTTGACGTGCGAGGATGAGCAATGTTGCCCGCACCCGGCCCATCCGTAACCGGAGGGCAGCCGTCGGCCCATTCCCTTGAATCGATGGCCGACAACCTCATACAGGAAGAGCCCGACCGCATCCCCATGCCGACGGGCTCTTTTTGCATCTTAAGGACCCGGCCGGGAACGAATAACCGGCCGGGCCTGCCGTCCCGTGCCCAATAGCAGAGTGAGTGCTGGCATGCGTTGGGATCGACTCGAACAGATTATGTGCCGTGAAAGGCGACACGCTAGGAGGTTGGTACGGCCACTGCGAACTCCCGAATCTCGGGCTTCAATCCACGGACGGGCGTACTCTGGCCGTAATGCGGGGATGCATCAGTACGGTTGGGTAACGAATCCACCGCGTACCCACCGAGAACGGCAGAATGTCATTGTCCGGTGTTTAGATGGGCTCATGAATAATCAGGGGAACTTATTCAAGACTTCCGCGCTCACGGCGCTGGCGACACTGCTTTTAGCGGTCGTCCTGTATTTCGTGGGAAGTGATGCAGGAGGCTCAGCTGGCACCTTCGTCATCACTGCGTTCATCCTTCTGCTGATCGCCGCGGCTGCTGCACTCACGGTGGCTTTGTTCGTCTACAGGGAGGACGGCCGCAAACCTGGCAGCACGCCACTCATCTACGCGGTGATCGCCCTGCCTGTGAGTATCGTCCTGTTCTTCCTGTTTATCCCGACGTCCGTTGCGCTGTTGATGCTTCTGGGCATGTTCGGTTTCGTGACCGGCCTGTTGGCTCTTGTTGCAGGTCTGGTAAAAAAGCTATCCATCAAAACTGCCTAGCCGGCCCGCTGCTGCAAAACTTTGACGGGTGTGATGGTCATCGAGTCGCGCCATCCCTCGTTTTTGCTGCGCGTCGTTAGGTCAGCCCACCGGATCTTGCCGCTGTTGAGCAGGTCGAGCCGGTCCTTACCCATGATGGTCTTCTGCGTGTCCAGTGTCAGGTTACCGGACCATTCCTGAGCATCGGGGAACGTGTCCTTGGAGTCGGCAACGTCGAACCCGAGTTCCTTCCACGACTTGGTGACGGGCACCCGGGCGCATCGGCCTTGGTGATGATCGAGCGGTCCTGGCTCGGTGATCGGGTGCAGGGACCCATGGTTGGCTAGGCAGCTGGGGCACGTGCGCGCTGTTTGGGACGCTGACCAGCGCCATCCCGCCATGACGTCCGCGTTGGCTTCGTCGGACAGTTTGGCGCCAGCCCGGTGCATGTCCAGGACTTCGTTGCGTGCGATCATCGCTGCCCGGGTGAGACCTCCGTTGAAGCGGCCCTCTGCCCGGCGAACAATGCGCCTTGCCGTGGTCTTCGGGTTGTCGCCCACGGCGATGCCGCGGACCAGCTCGGTTTTCATGATCCGCACGACTTCGTCAGCGAGTGGGCGGGTGCCCTTGTGGATCTGCTCCAGAGTTCTGGCCACCATCGCGTCGATGGGTGCGGCGGTCAACTTGTCCGTGACTAGTCTGGCACTAACTGCAGGCAGCTGCGAACCGATCATCGCCGTCTGCGCTGCGTGGCCCGTCGTGGCGGCCGTGGACAGGTTCGGCTCAAGGATGACCCCGACACTGTCTGCTAGTTCGCCTATGCGCTCCTGTATCAGCGCCAGTGCGGCAGTGAGGCGCCGGCTGCGCTGAACCTGTGCGCAGGAAACGCGTCCGTCCTTGGCATCGGCGGCCAGCAGCAGGATGGAATCCGCGAGTTCTGGCCCGATCTCGTCCCAAGCGTTCACCCACGCTTCCGCGAGCTGAGGGATGTGCTCGTCTGAAATCCGGAGCAGCGCTGCCCGCGCATCATCAGACAGCCGGCGTGTTTCAGGTGTGATCGCCATTCATCCAGTGTCAATGGCACGTCCTGCTGACTGCTTCCGGGTTTCCACTGCTGGAAGAATTGAAATGCTTAGCCATATTTTTACTCTCCGCAGGTCACGACTAGAGCCATGTTGCGCTGCAATCCTGCCCTTATTCAGCGGCGATACCAAGCCGTTCCCGATTTGTGCGCGGCATGCTTAGCCCAGCCTAGGATCTACCCGTATTCAATGTGCATGATGTGACTATCCTTGGATTTCGGCCTATTTTTGGAAGCGGTAGGCCAACCATGCAGCGATCTCATCCACTTCGAGCCGATCGGTGATGACCTTCAGGACGAAGTCGACGCCCTGAAGGTCATCGATCTTATAAATCGGTGACTCGTTAGCTGCCAAGAAGATTTGGGTAGAGGCCCATGCCGCCCTCTTGTTCCCGTCGAGGAAAGCATGATTCATGGCCAGCCCGGACATCAGTGCCCCAGCCTTCTGCGGCAAGGTTTCGTACAACTCTGCACCGCCGAAGCTGGTCTTCGGTTTATGAACTGCCGACTCTAACGCATCCATCGAGTGCACGGGGCAGTCGATAATCCGGTTGTGGATCTTCACGACCTGCCCAGTGGACAGGTAGCGAATCACCGATCAGCCAGGATTCGCAGCAGTCCGTCCCAGCGGTCCAGTTCCGCGTCGATAACCGAGTCCAGATCCGCCTCACCGAAATCAGCCATGGGTAGCTGAGGTTTAGCGGGCCGGCTCCCCTTCTCGATTGCGAGAAGTGAGTAGTACGTTCGCATATCCGACGGGCGGATCTCTACCGATCCACGCATTATTGGAGATACCTCAACGTAGGCTTCACGCCACGGATTCTCACTGTGGGAGAGCTCGCTCAACTGGGAGCCGTTCAGCTGTCCATAGAACGACACGACGGCATTGACCGTCGCCTTTTCGGCGTCAGTAAGATCTTCGGCAGACGCGGAAATTGCGCTGCTCCAAGTCTTGTCAGCACGCCATGCCTTGGGGGTTACTGGGCCATTAACCCACGCCTCGATAGGCTCGCTAAAGAGCGGGGTGCCATGCCATACGGTGTGCCATGCCTGCGCGTAATACAGAAGCTTCTGCCGTTGTAGCAGCCCGAGAGTGTCGAAGTTCTCCCGAATGTAGGCAAGGATTGAGATTGCTGACGTCATCGGAATCACCTCATTCATTCTCTAATCGGATTGCTTCGTCAACAGGTTTATCCACAGGGGATGCATACATTCTACGGGAATGTGGGACAGCTGTGGTACAAGCAGGCGGAGCTGCTCGAGTTCACGGGCTGCTAAGACACCAATCGCAGGTCCTATCAGGTTATCCAGCCATGCAGTAGGGGGATTGGAGGGCGGATTGTCTCTGTCAGCCTCCAATCCACCGTTTACTCACCGCAAATGTATGGCACTGAGGACCAGCGTCATTCTGACGCCTAATCTTTGAGTGTTCCCGTTTCAATTTCACGGGCTACGACTTGCAGGTTGCGGGTGTTCGGCTCGAAGCCAGCCGCCCTCACGCGCTTCACCAGCTCTGCATACACCTTGCTCGAGGGCTGACGGTTCATGCCATCCCTGACGCCGCGCACAATGTCCTGTATCTGCTCGTCGCTCTGTGGTTTGAGCCTGCGCGCCGCCTCTTGCTCAAGCTTCTTCATGCCAGCCTTGTTCAGCTTGAAATTGTTTGCCATGAAGGTAGCGTATGCCTTGCCTCTGGGTATGTGAATCGTTTACCGAAACCAGTGCCGAGAACTTTTACTGGTCGCTATGCTTGCGTCATGACATCTGATGAGAAAGACCCGAAGGACACTCCAGACGCCGGACAGGAGTTTTCCGTGGCTGACCGCCAAGCGGAACAAGAGTTGAAGGATTACTATTACGACCATGAGACATTGGCTGACGAGCTAGGCTAGCCGGCTGGTGTGGCGCCAAGCCCGCTTGTGGGCGCAAGGCCGTCTTCTGAGTCCACGTTTCACGCTCCCACGAAAGACAGGGCGGCGTACACGGATTCCGGCACGACTCCCTGAACCTCATAGAGCGGGGTCGAGAGCAGAGTCAAGCGGGTCCCAAGCTCTGTATTCAGGTCATACCAGTCGCGGGGCAGCTTGCCAGTAGACACGAAGTATCGGATGACTGCTACCCGCGTGCTGTGTTGGAACACTTGGAAGTCTCATCCTCCGCCCTTGCCGATCTGCTGGCCTGACCGTTCGCCGGTGATGCTGTCCGTGATCGGCCCGCGTTCCAACCCGCACTCTTCAAACGGCTGCCTGTGCTGCTTCAATGCCCTTGCTGAATAGTGCCAGATTGATTGCTCCTGCCATTTCCTACTTCTTGCGGGTGACTACGCGGGCCATGGCGTCGGCCTGGCGGGCCACGGATTCGAGCCGCTCTGATTCGTAGTGAAACTTCTTCCCTGCCGCTTCGTATGCTTCATCTGCCATGGCCCTGGCTTCGGCCTCAGCCCCGTGAAAGTCGGTCCCGGGTTTTGCCTTCAGATAGCGGTGCCGGGGCGCCTCGTCCGACACCAGGAACTGAGCCGTCGAGGCGACTCTTCGTCCCTATAGATCTCCTGCGCGTCGTCCAGCTGCACGAGCAGGGGTCGGCCCCCGAAACGTCTGCAGCCCTCAGGATGCCTTCGATCAGGCTGCGTACGGCCGGGCTCACGGGCCGCACCCGCTCAGGTGGATAGGTATTCCGGCTCGGACCTCGTGGCCCGGTCCAGCAGGTAGGAACCGAACATGAGCGCCGTGGCGCCGGCCGCCAGCCACCAACGCGGGTGACGGGTACCCGCCGAGCGGAGTGCCTGGACCATGCGTGTGTCCAGCCTGTCGGATTTGTCGGCCAAGGCGAAGATGGCACCGGCGGCAGTCAGCCCGACGGCCGCTCTCAAGGATACGAGAACGGGCTGTCGCCCGGTACGGAGACCGCGACGGTCCAACCAGTCAGCCCAGCCATAGCGGCACGGACCGCGGTGCGTCCGGCATCTTGAAGCCTGGCCGGGTCGATTAGGGTCAGGGCACCGACCGCTGCCGAGGAAACAACACCGAATGCCAGACCTTTGGTGAATCATTCTAATTCCAGTTGGGGGAATCCTTGAACGTCTTGCTACTTCTGTGTACTGGACAACCACGCCAAGCGGCCCCATACCGCCGACGCGCTCGAGGAGTACATCGCGTCGGGTCAGGCCCATCCCGGCGTGAAGCTGCTGTTCCATTCCGCGAATGTCCGGCCGGCCCTCCCCGCCGACGCGCGCGTGGTCCGCTGACAGGCGGGCTTCGGAGCGTTCCCGAAGAGCTTGCCTGGGCTTGGCCCGAAAAGGCGAAATGGCCTGAAGTCAGGCCTCCCCAAGCCAACTCACTTCAAGCCATTTTCCACAGTGCCGCAGTTCCCCGAGGTGGCACCGGTACGCCGGCGGCACGCAGGTAGTCCTCGATGCACTTGTCCACTATCTGACGGTCATTCACCGTGAACGGTTCAGTGCGTGTTTCGGTGACACCGCCGGTTTCGATCGTGACCCGCATTTCCCTGCCGGTGTCATCGGCGGGCAGCTTGCAGATGTTTTCGGTGCCGGCTGCCCATGCGGCGAGCATGCCTCGCCCGGTTTCGGGTACCTCGGCCCATTCGCTGCTGCGGGCGCCGTCGGGAACCCCGTCCCAGTTTGTTGGACTCATTGCGGGAATCCGAGCCCTTCAGCTGGCTGTAGCTACGGGCCGACAGGTGCCGGGTCAGCGAAGGCGTCCGGCTGATCGGCCAGCTTCTTGTTGAAGGCCCTGCCCAGGAGGTCGCTGCCCTGCTCGCCGAAGAAGAGTTCGTCCGCGCGCTCCTCCAGCTCGCTTTGCGCGTCCAAGCTATCAGGGTCATCGACATCGATGCCTGCGGCCTCAGTGGCGATCGACACGATACCGTCGGCCAGGGCATCGAGGCCGAACCATCGGTAGCCGGCCACGGCCGCAGTGAGTTCATCCTGGTCGAGGACCTGGATGCCGTGCATCAGGCCGCCGTTCTGGGCGTCGTTGTCCAGCATCAGCAGGTCGTAGAGTGCCCGGTCTCCCTCGGCCCGCGGACCCTCATAGTCGTCGTCCAGTGCCCGGTTCCACACATCTTTTTCGCGCATTCTCCGGAATCCCCTCAGCAGTCGTAGCCTCGTCCGGCGCCGGCGGAAGCGGCCCCACGACCGAGCATAACGGCAGCCACGGCGACGGCAAGGCCTACGACAGCATTCTTTTGTTACCGACAGCGGGGCGCCGTCCTCTTCCGGAATAAGATGTAACCAATAACCAAGCAACTAGGGGAAACATGGCCAAGATCGAAAAGCTCATCGAACAGGCCCAGCCGCATCTTCAGCCCGGCGAAACCATCCAGGCCGCCGTCATGGGCACGTACGAGACCAAAATCCTGGGTAGCGATTCGGTGCGCACCGGTGTCATGCTGGCGACGGACCGGCGCATCGTTTTCTTTGCGAAGAAACTCGGCGGCTACGATCTGGAGTCCTTCGCCTACGGCAACATCTCATCCTTCGAGCAGTCGAAGTCGATGATGGGCCACCAGATGTCGTTCTTCGCCTCCGGCAACAAGGTCAACCTCAAGTGGATTTCGGACCTTCCTGCCTTCGAGAAGTTCACGCAGGTGTTCAAGTCCCGGATCGGCCAAAGTGCCCCGGGTCCCGCGGTACAGGCTCCCGCACCGGCTCAGGCAGCGAACCAGGCAGACGAGGTATTCGACCGGCTGCGTAAGCTCGGCGAGCTGCGGGATGCCGGGATTGTGACATCGGAGGAATTCGACGCCAAGAAGGCGGAATTGCTGGCCCGGATCTAATTTATTCGCGATTTCTGTTTACGGTTCCTCTTCCCCGGCTTCAGGGGCTCCGTAGTCCAGTAATCCTGCAGCGATCACTTAGGCGGTGTGCCGGTAGTCGTCCCGGATGGAGTCCTCCAGCTTCACGGTCTCCACCCGCCATTGTTTCGCCACGCCTGGTCGCGGGGGAGGTCCCGTGCAGCGAGTCGGGGGCGTACTGTTTTGCCTAACGGTTCATCTCTGCATTGCCTGACGCAAGCGGATGGTCCAATCTTGATAAACGGAACGGCTGATTCGGACCTTTTCCAAGGCCTTCTTGAGTGTTGTCCCTCGGTTCCGGAGCCGGTCCACCTCCAGCACTTGTTCAAAGCGACTTACCTCGTGAGCCTTGCGATTGGCAGCATATTGAGCATTTGCAACAGCCCGTCGCGCCAGGAACCTTGACGAGGCTGAAGATGATTGAGAATACGTTCCTGGTAGCGCAGGCAGGGTTACTTGCGCGGCTTCAGCAACGGAGATCAGCGGGTGATCCGGCTCGTGAACAGTCAACGCGCTGGCCAGATCTGCGATGAGCTTCACATGAAAGTTTCGTGCGAGTGATTCGACAGCATTTGCTGCCTGACTCGTCAGGGAGATGTGCTCGGGGTTGACGCAGGCGGCGACCCCACACCTGTGGTGCAGCGGCTTGGGTACTTCGTGATATTCGCCCCGCAAGTCCATTTGCGCTGCCCAGTAGACGAGGCGGTGGACGAGACGGTTCGTCTGATGTCTCCCTGAATAGGCGTAGCCATTTACCCTTTTCGATCCGCGCCACAAGTGGCAACCATTGCCTGGATCGAACTCTGATCGATTGCGTATGACGGCCAACAGAGCGACCGCATCCTTCGTCTGAATAGCGTGTTCGATCGGGCCCAAGCGAGAGAGGTCATTCATACAGACGGATTGTAGGAGCCGGGTCTGACAGTAAGCGGGGGTGGCCATTCTGTGGTGGACGCGGGTTACCTTGTTCATGCGCTACTTCAGATAACGGTTTTGGGCGTTTCTACAGAGGCACGAGAACACGGTTCGGGGAGCGGTTCTCAAGGCGAGAGCATACGGGTCTTGCTGCTAAAACGTGTTAGACATGTCCAATTACATGTGTTCACATCTATTGATACCTTTGCTGTATGACCGCTGTCTACGAACTGACTGATGCCGAAACTGGCGCTTATCGCTTGGTCTCTGCCTCAGGCTCCTTCTATCGCCTAGATCTCACGCTGCCCGGCCGCACGTTGACGCGCCTTCCATTTGAGCACGATCAACGTTCTGGATTTGATTTGGACCCGGCAAAGGTTCTGCGTCGAGACGGAGAGCCTTTGCCTCTTGTGTTTCTGGATACTTTGAGGGTGGGGGAGTGCGCGGGATTCTATGTAATCGTGCGTGGCGGAGTCCTCACGTGGCGCCGAACCTCGCCCATAATGAGCATCGTCAAACTGGCAGATGAACGGTGTGCGCCTACAGGTTGATCGGCTACCACCTGAAAGTGTGCCGCCACTGGCTGTCCAGAGAGTATGACCGATAGGGGGGCAATATGCGTCGCAAGAGGCGCTTTGCATCGACGGGCGAATCCGCCCGCCGGGAGTTGAAACACGCGCGCATCGCGAAGTTGGAGGTGAAACCAAGTCCGACAGCCGGTTCCAGCCTCATCGGGTCACGGCCGTTGAGGGCCGCGGTCAAGATGCAAAAGAACCTCAAAGTCTTTGGAGGCGCCGCGATCGAGACGTCTGTTTCGCCCGAGGTCGTCCAAAGCATCCAAGCCACTGAGAATGCCTGGCGTGCAATTGAGGCAGAATTCGGTCTGCTCTCCAGCATCGAAGTATCGACCGCTGTAGGCTGCTCAACACCGAATCGCAGCTTCGCCTACGACCAGAGGAAGGCAGGAAGACTGATAGCGGCCTCGCGTCCGGAGGGACTACGCTATCCCCGGCTTCCAATTTGATCCGGTCAACAGGACGGTCCGCCGTGTTATGAAGGATCTGATAAGCGCGGCTCGCAATGCAGGTCGCAGCGACGCCAGCTTGACCCTATGGCTGAACACTCCCACGGGCTACCTTGATGGTGCCCGGCCGGTGGATCTATTTGAGGAAGCCACGGAGTCGGTTGTGGAAGCTGTACGCCAGTCTTTCACCGTCGAATGGTGAATATTAGATGGTTGGTTGCTGGGCGGCATCCCAGCCCCCGCGCGGAAAATAAATATCCCGTAAATAGCCCTTGAGCCGCTTTTGGGCAAACAAAAACCCCGTCTGTCCAAGCGTTTTGCCTAGTCAGACGGGGTTTGTCAGTGCACCCCCCGGGACTCGAACCCGGAACCCATTGATTAAGAGTCAATTGCTCTGCCAGTTGAGCTAGAGGTGCAGTGTGTTTGGGAGAGTTTCGGACTTTTTCGTTTCCGTTCTCTCCCTCGCAACGACATGTAACTCTAGCAGGACTTTTTGGTGAATGCGAAATCCAGCGGGCGATTGTTGGCTACTTCACAGAAACGGCCAACATGCGGTCCGGATCGCCTCCATTTGTCAGTACCCACAGGTCGCCTTCGGGAGAGAGCGCCACGTCGCGGAGCCTGCCGTACTTGTCCGTCAGGAGCGCCGTAGGTTCGCCTGCGCCTTCCTCGGTCAGTTCTACGCGCCACAGCCGTTCGCCCCGCAGGGCCGCTATCCAGGCGACATCCTCCACAATGGCCATGCCGCTGGGGGAGGCTTCCGCCGTCGAAGGCCAAACAACGACGGCGTCCACAAACCTTTCGTCTCCAGGGGCGCCGGTAACGGCGGGCCAGCCGTAGTTCTGCCCCGGCTCGATGAGGTTGAGCTCGTCGTCCTCGGTGGGGCCGAATTCGGTGGCCCACATGCGGCCCTGCGAATCCCAATCCATGCCCTGGACGTTTCTGTGCCCGTAGCTGTACACGGGACTGTCCGGGAAGGGATTGCCCGGGACCGGCTCCCCGTCGGTAGTGACCCGGAGAATCTTGCCGCCCAAAGAATCCAGGTTCTGCGCCGTTTCGGAATTGCTCGCGTCCCCGGTGGAGATATAGAGGTAGCCGTCCGGGCCGAACTCCAGCCGTCCGCCGTTGTGGATCCGCGATTTGGGGATCCCGGTGACAACTTCGCGCATGTCCGAGAGGGTGCCCTCGTTCCAGTGGTAGCTGATGAGCCGGTTGTCCTGAGGGGACGTCAGATAGACAAAGAGGCGCTGGTTTTCGGCGAAGTCCGGGCCTATGGCGAGACCCATCAGGCCGCCCTCTCCCGTTGTTTCGAGCGGGGAGTCAATTGGCACGGAAGCCACGGTGCGTCCGTCCCTGACGTGTTTGATCAGCCCGGTGTCGTTTTCCGAAATGAGCGCACTCCCATCCGGCAGCACTGCGATGGACCAGGGCGACTCCAGGTCCGTAGCTGCCGTTGTGACCGGGCCCCCTGATGACGAGGTGCTCCCGGCGTCTGGGGCGGCGTTATCGGATGGACCGGTGCAAGCCGCCAGGCCCAGCGCCAGGACCGCAGCGGTGGCTGGGAGCCGGCCGCGCCGAAGAATGCTCTTGCGGCGCCGGTCGGCCCGGTCGGAGGTGCCAGTGGGAGGCTGCGGCTTAGGTCGCATTCGTGCCGCGGTCGCCGTCGTTGTCCTCAATCTTGTCCACCCGCGGCTCGATGACGGTTTCGCCGTCGTGCGAAGGCCACTGCGTTTCATCGTAAAGCGGGTCCTGGCTGTCCACGGTGTTGCCGCGTTCCTGTGGCTTCGGCTCGGTCCCGGTGAAGGAACCGGCGGGCGCATCCGGCTCTACCGGTGCCGCATGCTTGCCGTGCGTAGGTGCCGGAGCGTCGGAGTCTTCAATGTATTTGTCCTCAACGGCGGGCTCGGAGTGTGCTGTTTCCGCGGCGCTCTCGGTCCAGCCGTCGATGGGTTCGGGGCCCTTGTCATTCGAGCCTGTCTCATTGGTATGTCCGGCAATGAGACCGCCCGTAGCTGCACCGGCCGCAACCCCGCCGGCTGCCGGTTCGGAGCGGTGAGCTACATTGCCTTGCCGCGGCTTCGGGTCGTCCTCCGTCACGCCCATCCTGCCGACAGTAGGGGCCTGGGCGGCCGCATCGGATGGTCCGTGCGCCATGTTGGTCGGTGCGTGGCCCAGAGGCCCGCTCGAGGCCGGCACCTGCCCTGCCGAGGAGCCCCGGGTGAAAAGCCACCACAACAACGCAGCCACGATGACGACAATCAGTACCCAGATGAACCATTCCATGACGGGACCTTCTTCGGTTGGCGGCGTGGATCGTCTGATGCGTACGTTAGTTCCCGCCCCAGAGCATGTCCATAGCTGGGCAGTCGGGCCAGCAGGCCCGGCTGCTTTGGGCGCACTGCGGCCGCCGGGCTAAAGTTCCGAACATGGCTCAGCAGACTTTGATCAACTCCGTCACCTTTCCGGATTCATCCCTCTTGGAGGCGGTGGGGCCGCTGCCTTTCGGACTTCGGGCGGGAGTGTGGGACCTGCAGGGGCCGCCGGAAGGGATTGCCGCCGCCGAAATCGAAGCCGTAATTCTGCCGTATGCCGCGGGCACCGACTGGGACGCGTTGAAGGACCTGCCACGACTGAAGCTGGTCCACACCCAGTCAACGGGCTATGACGGTCTGCCTGAGCTGGTGGGGCCGGATGTCGCCGTGGTCAGTGCTGCCGGTGTCCACGCCGCCGCCACGGCGGAACTGGCGGTGGGGCTGACGCTGGCGTCGCTGCGCGGCGTGGACCAGATGGTCCGGGACCAACCCAAGGCGGTGTGGAATTCGGTGCGGCGGCAGTCCCTGGCCGACAGCCGGGTCCTGCTGGTCGGGATCGGCGGCATCGGCAGGGAGATTGCCAGGCGGCTCCAGCCCTTCGAGGTTGAACTCACGCGCGTGGGGAACACCGCCCGGACCGACGCCGAGGGCCGGGTGCACAGCGCGGACGAACTCACCGCGCTGGCAGCAAAGTGCGACGTGATGATCGTCATCACCCCGCTCAACGCTTCCACCCATCAGCTGATCGACGCCGAAGTCCTGGCCGCGATGCCCGACGGCGCCTTGCTGGTCAACGTTGCCCGGGGTGCGGTGGTCGATTCGGCAGCGCTGACCGCCGAGGTTCTCAGCGGCAGGCTCAAAGCCGCCGTCGATGTTTTCGACCCGGAACCGATCCCGCGCGACCACCCGCTCTGGCAGTCCGAAAACATCATCATCGCCCCGCACGTGGGCGGTAACACCACAGCGTTCTGGCCCCGGATCGTCAAGCTTCTGCAGGGCCAGCTGCAGCGGCTGTCCGCGGGGGAGCTGCCGGAAAACCTGGTTCAGCCCGGGCCCTTCGCCTAAGTGCTCAGGCGGCCTCGAGTACTCAAGCGACTTCGAGCAGGCCGGCCATGAAGCTGCGGAAATCCGCTTCGTCCTCTTCCTGCTCGATAACGTGCCCGGGAATCGGCAGCAGGCCACGGCCCTGGACCGTGAACCGGAAGGTTTTCCCCGTGCTCGTGCCTACTTCGTAGTCACTCTCCGCCAACTGGACGGCGTGGGAGAGATTGGTCATGTTGATTGCCACCGGGGCGCTTCCCGCCGTGAGCGTGGGCCCGTTGAACGGGGCGAGGATCAGCTCCTGCGGACGCCAGCGATAGCCGATGACGTAATACCGGCCTTTCCTCGAAACCGTCGGAAACTGGGCCGTCCGGTCCGCCCCTGCACTGCCAAAAACCAGATTGTAGTCGCCGTGGTTGGGGATCTGGGCGTCGAAAATGCCGCTCAGGATGTCCTTGAGTTCGTCGCTGGTGGGCGTGGTGGAGTGCATGTTTCCATCCTAGGGAACCACTCCGTTGTGTTGCGCCCCCGTGTCACATGGTCATGGGGGCAGCGGGGCTGGTCATAGAATCGAAGTCATGAGCGCGGACGTAACTCCTGATATCAAGCCCCGTAGCCGGGTAGTCACCGACGGCATTCACGCAGCCCCGGCACGCGGAATGTTCCGAGCAGTGGGAATGGGGGATGACGATTTTGCCAAGCCGCAGATCGGCGTCGCCAGTTCCTGGAATGAAATCACCCCCTGCAACCTGTCGCTGAACCGGCTGGCCCAGGGCGCCAAGGAAGGCGTCCACTCCGGCGGCGGGTTCCCGATGCAGTTCGGCACCATCTCCGTTTCGGACGGCATTTCGATGGGGCACGAGGGCATGCACTTCTCGCTGGTTTCCCGCGAGGTCATCGCCGACTCGGTGGAGACGGTGATGCAGGCCGAACGGATCGACGGCTCGGTGCTGCTGGCCGGCTGCGACAAGTCCCTGCCGGGCATGCTGATGGCTGCCGCACGCCTGGACCTTGCCAGCGTCTTCCTCTACGCGGGCTCGATCATGCCCGGCTTCGCCAAGCTGGAGGATGGCTCGGAGAAGGAAGTCACACTGATCGACGCCTTCGAGGCCGTCGGAGCCTGTGCTGCCGGCAAGATGAGCCTGAAGGACCTGGACGCCATCGAGCGGGCGATCTGCCCGGGCGAAGGCGCTTGCGGCGGCATGTACACCGCCAACACCATGGCCTGCATCGGCGAAGCCCTTGGCATGTCCCTGCCCGGCTCCGCCGCCCCGCCCTCGGCCGACCGCCGCCGCGACATGTTCGCCCGTCAGTCCGGCGAGGCCGTGGTCAACCTGCTGCGCCTGGGCATCACCGCGCGCGACATCATGACCAAGAAGGCCTTCGAGAACGCCATCGCCGTCACCATGGCCTTCGGCGGCTCCACCAACGCCGTGCTGCACCTGCTGGCGATCGCGCGCGAAGCTCAGGTGGACCTGACGCTCGAGGACTTCAACCGCATCGGCGACAAGATCCCGCACCTGGGCGACCTGAAGCCGTTCGGCCGCTACGTCATGTTCGACGTGGACAAGATAGGCGGCGTGCCGGTCATCATGAAGGCCCTGTTGGACGCCGGCCTGCTGCACGGCGACTGCCTGACCGTGACGGGCAAGACCGTTGCCGAGAACCTGGCCGAGATCAATCCGCCGGACCTGGACGGCAAAATCCTGCGCGCCCTGGACAACCCGATCCACAAGACCGGCGGCATCACGGTCCTGCACGGTTCCATGGCTCCGGAAGGCGCCGTCGTCAAGAGCGCAGGCTTCGACGCCGACGTCTTCGAAGGCACAGCGCGCGTCTTCGAACGCGAGCAGGGTGCGCTCGAGGCGCTGGACCGCGGCGAAATCAAGGCGGGCGACGTCGTCGTTATCCGCTACGAGGGTCCCAAGGGCGGTCCGGGCATGCGCGAAATGCTCGCCATCACCGGTGCCATCAAGGGTGCCGGCCTGGGCAAGGATGTCCTCCTGCTGACCGACGGACGCTTCTCCGGCGGCACCACCGGCCTGTGCATCGGCCACGTGGCACCGGAAGCAGTGGACGGCGGTCCGATCGCGTTCGTCAAGGACGGCGACCGGATCCGCGTGGACATTGCCGCCCGCAGCTTCGACCTGCTGGTCGACGAGGCCGAGCTCGAAGGCCGCAAGATCGGCTGGGAGCCGCTGCCGGCCAAGTTCACCACCGGCGTTCTGGCCAAGTACGCCAAGCTGGTGCACTCGGCCTCCACCGGCGCATACTGCGGCTAACCGAAGAACGACGGCGGCGGGGAACCACCCGCCGTCGTGCGCCTTCCGGTGGACCCGGTTAGAGTCCACTAACTGGACAGAAATGTCCGTATAATGAGACAACGCTGTCTCCGGTTGACACTGATATCTGTGTGGTAGAACACTGAAGTCATGCAGAACGTATCCGTGGTCGTCCTTATCAAGCGCGTGGCGTAAGCCCCGGCTGGTAAGACCACGTCACGCGCGAAACCCCATCGGAGCCAACCGGCTCGACGGGGTTTTTTTATTTGCAGAAGAGAACAGAGCCGGTCCCGCTACAGGGAACCGGCAGGCACATCCGAAATTACAGAAGATCCGCAAAGGAAATCCGATGAGTAAGGGATCGCCAATCAGCCCCTCGCTGATGGCCCAAAAAGCGCCGGCCGCGGCCGGCGACGCTGTCAAGAACAAAGATGTCGCTGCTTCTGTCTCTTCCATCGTGGATGCGGTCAACCCCGTTCAGGGGCCCAACAACATCGTGCCGCCCACAGAAATGACCGGCTCACAAGCCGTTGTCCGTTCACTGGAAGAACTGGGCGTCGATGACGTCTTCGGGTTGCCGGGCGGGGCCATCCTCCCCACCTACGACCCGCTCATGGACTCGACCAAGATTAACCACATCCTGGTCCGCCATGAACAGGGAGCAGGCCATGCCGCTCAGGGCTATGCCATGGTCACCGGCAAGGCAGGCGTCTGCATCGCCACGTCCGGCCCCGGCGCCACCAATCTGGTGACCGCCATCGCGGACGCCCATATGGACTCCGTCCCGATGGTCGCGATTACCGGGCAGGTAGCCACCAGCGTTATCGGCTCAGACGCCTTCCAGGAAGCGGACATTGTCGGCATCACCATGCCGATCACCAAGCACTCCTACCTGGTCACGAACCCGGAAGACATTCCGCGGGTGCTGGCCGAGGCGTTCCACATCGCCACTACCGGCCGTCCCGGCCCCGTGCTGGTGGACATCCCCAAGGATGCCCAGCAGGCCAAGATGACGTTCTCGTGGCCGCCGAAGATCGACATTCCCGGCTACCGCACGGTGGTCCGCGGACACTCCAAGCAGGTCCGCGAGGCAGCCAAGCTGATTGCCGCCGCGGAACGTCCCGTCTTCTACGTCGGCGGCGGCGTGCTCAAGGCCCAGGCGTCCCCGGACCTGCTCGAACTGGCGGAACTGGTTGGCGCACCGGTTGCCACCACGCTGATGGCCCGCGGCGTTTTCCCCGATTCACACCTGCAGCACGTCGGCATGCCGGGCATGCACGGCGCGGTTTCGGCCGTCACGGCGCTGCAGCAGTCGGATCTGCTCATCACCCTGGGCGCCCGGTTTGATGACCGCGTGACCGGTGTCCTGAGCACTTTTGCCCCGGACGCCAAGGTCATCCACGCCGACATCGACCCGGCCGAAATCTCGAAGAACCGTACCGCGGATGTGCCGATCGTCGGTTCGGTCAAGGAAATTATTCCGGAGCTTGCCCAAGCCTGCCGGGAACGGTTTGCCGCCGAGGGAACGCCGGATCTGACCGAGTGGTGGACCCAGCTGAACCGGCTCAAGAACACCTACCCGCTGGGCTTCACCGAGCCCGACGACGGCCTGATGGCCCCCCAGCAGGTCATCGAGCGCATCGGCGAACTCACCGGTCCGGAGGCCGTGTACGTCGCCGGCGTGGGCCAGCACCAGATGTGGAGCGCACAGTTCATTAAGTACGAGCGGCCGCGGGCCTGGCTGAACTCGGGCGGCCTGGGCACCATGGGCTACTCCGTGCCTGCCGCCATGGGCGCCAAGGTCGGCAACCCGGACCGGGTGGTCTGGTCGATCGACGGCGACGGCTGCTTCCAGATGACCAACCAGGAGTTGGCCACCTGCGCCCTGAACAACATCCCGATCAAGGTTGCTGTCATCAACAACTCCTCGCTCGGCATGGTCCGGCAGTGGCAGACGCTGTTCTACGACGGCCGCTACTCCAACACTGACCTGCACACCGGCCACGAGACGGTCCGGATCCCGGATTTCGTCAAGATGGCCGATGCCTACGGCTGTGTCGGCCTGCGCTGCGAACGCGCCGAGGACATCGACGCAACGATCAAGCAGGCGCTGGAAATCAACGACCGTCCGGTAGTGATCGACTTCGTCGTCAGCCCGAACTCCATGGTCTGGCCGATGGTGCCCTCGGGCGTCAGCAACGACCTGATCCAGATCGCCCGCGACATGACCCCGGAATGGGAAGAAGAGGACTAGCCAATGGCACGCCATACCCTTTCAGTGCTGGTTGAAGACGTTCCGGGTGTCCTGACCCGCGTCGCCAGCCTCTTTGCCCGCCGGGCGTTCAACATCCATTCTTTGGCCGTAGGCCCCACGGAAACGTCCGGGTTCTCCCGCATCACCGTGGTGGTTGAAGCTGAAGGTGATCTGCTGGAGCAGGTCACCAAGCAACTGAACAAGCTCATCAATGTCATCAAGATTGTCGAGCTGGTTCCCGAATCCTCCGTGCAACGCGACCACATCTTGGTCAAGGTTCGTGCGGATGCCGCGACTCGGCTGCAAGTAACCCAGGCAGCAGATCTATTCCGCGCTTCCGTGGTCGACGTGTCTACCGACTCGTTGGTCCTGGAAGCCACTGGCACCGCCGAAAAGCTCAACGCACTGCTGTCGGTGCTTGAGCCGTTTGGCATCCGCGAAATTGTTCAATCAGGAACGCTGGCCATCGGCCGCGGCTCCCGGTCCATGAGCGACCGCGCCCTGCGTTCCGCCTAGACCCTTATCAAGAAACCTCAAACAGGAGAAATACAAGTGACTGAGCTCTACTATGACGACGACGCCGACCTCTCGATCATCCAGGGGCGCACCGTTGCCGTCATCGGTTACGGCAGCCAGGGCCACGCCCACGCGCTGAGCCTGCGCGACTCGGGCGTGGACGTCCGCGTCGGACTCAAGGAAGGTTCCAAGTCCCGCGAGAAGGCTGAGGCCGAGGGCCTGCGCGTGCTCGGCGTTGCCGAGGCCGTCGCCGAAGCCGACCTGATCATGGTGCTGACCCCGGACCAGGTCCAGCGCCACGTCTACGCCGAGGACATCGCACCGAACCTGCAGTCCGGCGACGCCCTGTTCTTCGGCCACGGCTTCAACATCCGCTACGGCTACATCAAGCCGCCGGCCGACGTCGACGTTGCCCTCGTTGCTCCCAAGGGACCGGGCCACATTGTCCGCCGCGAATTCGAAGCAGGCCGCGGCGTGCCGGACCTGATCGCCGTGGAGCAGAACGCCTCCGGCAAGGCCAAGGAACTGGCACTGTCCTACGCGAAGGCCATCGGCGGCACCCGTGCGGGCGTCATCGAAACCACCTTCACCGAAGAGACCGAGACCGACCTGTTCGGCGAGCAGGCTGTGCTCTGCGGCGGTGCTTCCCAGCTGATCCAGTACGGTTTCGAAACCCTGACCGAGGCCGGCTACAAGCCGGAGGTTGCTTACTTCGAGGTACTGCACGAGCTCAAGCTCATCGTGGACCTGATGGTTGAGGGCGGCATCGCCAAGCAGCGCTGGTCCGTCTCGGACACCGCAGAGTACGGAGACTACGTCTCCGGGCCGCGCGTCATCGACGAGCATGTGAAGGAAAACATGAAGGCCGTGCTGGCCGACATCCAGTCCGGAGCCTTCGCCAAGCGCTTCATCGACGACCAGGATGCCGGCGCGCCGGAATTCGCCGCGCTGCGCAAGAAGGGCGAAGACCACCCGATCGAGGCCACCGGCCGCGAACTGCGCAAGCTGTTCTCGTGGATCAAGACCAACGATGACTACACCGAGGGCTCCGTAGCCCGCTAAGGAACGCACGCGGCGTACCGCGCCGCACGCACACCTGAATTAACCGGTAAGGGGGCCGGGCGCACATTGGTATTCTTAACAATGCGCGTCCGGCCCCCTTGTCGGTCTTAGACTGTACTCACCCCACCATGCAACGCAGCGAAGGAACACCCCTGTGGAAAAACCTGTAGTTCTCCTTGCCGAAGAACTGTCGCCAGCGACCGTCGAGGCACTGGGTCCCGACTTCGAGATCCGCCAGACAGACGGGGCAGACCGCTCCCAGCTGCTCTCCGCCATTGCCGACGTTGACGCCATCCTGGTCCGTTCCGCCACCAAGGTGGACGCGGAAGCCATCGCTGCAGCCAAGAACCTGAAGGTCATCGCCCGCGCGGGCGTCGGCCTGGACAACGTGGACATCAAGGCGGCGACGCAGGCGGGCGTCATGGTGGTCAACGCGCCGACGTCGAACATTGTCTCCGCGGCGGAGCTGACCGTCGGGCATATCCTCTCGCTGGCACGCCACATTCCGGCCGCCAACGCTGCCCTGAAGAACGGCGAGTGGAAGCGCTCGAAGTACACCGGTGCCGAGCTCTACGAAAAGAAGGTCGGCATCATCGGCCTGGGCCGGATCGGCGCCCTGATCGCTGCGCGCCTGCAGGCCTTCGAAACCCAGATTCTCGCTTACGACCCGTACGTCACGAGCGCACGTGCTGCCCAGCTCGGCGTCCAGCTGGTGAGCCTCGACGAACTGCTTGAGCAGTCCGACTTCATCTCCATCCACATGCCCAAGACGCCCGAAACCATCGGCATGATCGGCGCCGAGGCCTTCGAGAAGATGAAGGCTTCTGCCTACATCGTCAACGTTGCCCGCGGCGGTCTGATCGACGAGGACGAGCTGTACACCGCCCTCAAGGAAGGCAAGATCGCCGGCGCTGCCATTGATGTCTTCGTCAAGGAGCCCAGCACCGACCTGCCGTTCTTTGCCCTCGACAATGTTGTGGTCACGCCGCACCTGGGTGCGTCCACGGAGGAGGCACAGGAAAAGGCCGGCGTCTCCGTGGCCAAGTCCGTGCGCCTGGCCCTCGCCGGTGAGCTCGTACCCGACGCCGTCAACGTTGCCGGCGGCGTCATTGCTCCCGAGGTCCGCCCGGGCATCCCGCTGATCGAGAAGATCGGCCGCATCTTCACTGCGCTGACACACGACTCCGTCACCCAGATCGACGTCGAGGTAGCCGGCGAAATCGCCGAACTGGACGTGAAGGCCCTGGAGCTGGCCGCGTTGAAGGGGGTCTTCAAGGACATCGTCTCGGAACAGGTTTCCTATGTCAACGCGCCGGTGCTGGCCGAACAGCGCGGGATCAGTACCCGCCTGATCACCACCACCGAGTCCGAGGAGTACCGCAACGTCCTGACCGTCCGCGGCGCGCTCTCCGACGGCAGCCGGATCTCGGTCGCCGGCACGCTGACCGGCCCTAAGCAGATCCAGAAGCTCGTGGGCGTCAACGGCTACGAAGTTGAAATTCCGATCAGCGAGCACCTGCTGGTCTTCACTTACGAAGACCGCCCCGGCGTCATCGGCACCCTCGGCCAGCTGCTCGGCAATCACAACATCAACATCGCCGGCATGCAGGTATCCCGCAACGAAGACAAAAAGCAGGCCCTGGCGCTGCTGGCCGTGGACAGCTCGGTGCCGCAGGACGTCCTGGAGCAACTGCGCCAGACCATCGGTGCCACGCTGGCCCGGGAAGTCGACCTGCAGGACTAATCCGGCTGTAGTGCAGGCCCGTTGAGCAGTTGGCTTTCGCTTCGGCTCAACGGGCCTTTGCGCTTGTCTCCTCTCTTTTTCGTACCGTCAAGTCCTTATGTGGGGGAATCCAGTTGAACGCAGCAGCACGATTCTTACGTAGCCGCTCGCTCGTAGTCACGGTAGTGGTCCTGGTCGCGGCCATGCTGCTATCGGTGTTCATCCAGGACCGCGCCCAGTCCTCCTTGGGACAAGTAGTGGATACCAACTCCCGGGGACTCTACGACATCCTGGTGCTGCCAGAAGGCAAGGGCCCGGACGCGGACACGCTGAAACAGCCGGACTACGTTTCCGGTACCGGCGGCATCACCCAGGAACAGCTCGGGCAGATCCGCGGCCTCGCCGATGTCGGCGTCGCCGCCCCGATCAGCCTGGTCTCCAAGGTGGTCCAGGACATCGAGTTTCCCCAGCTGAAGGCCACTGACTACGTGGGCTACAACGAAAACATCGAAGGCTACCTCGAACAGCAGAACATCACCGACGCCGTGCCCGCCGAGGAATGGCCTGAGCCGGATTCCGTGCTCAGCGAGGAACCGAAGAACTACCGGATCACGGCCAAGGCCGTCACCTCCAACGGCGTCAGCGATACCGTCCTGTTCGAAACCGCGGCGGAGGGCTCGCTCGGCCAGGCCCAGCTGGAGGAACTGAAGGTTCCCGGCGGCACCAGCCTGCGTACCGTGGCCCCGGAAGGGGAGACGGGCATCAAGTTCCCGGATCCCGCCGGCGGCAGTGCCCACGGCGATTTCGACCTCACCATTGCCCTGCCGATGCTGCCCCAGATCACCGAGACCGTTGTTGCCGTTGACCCCGCCGCGGAGCAGGCACTGCTGGGCGAGGCCGGCGGCTTCCTCGCGCCCCTGGCCAAGGCTCCCGCGTCCGGCCGCAGCGCCATGGAACTGGGCGATAAGTTTTCGCAGCAGATGACGCCAGGTCTTTTTGCCGGAGGCACCGAATCAGCTGAAATAGACGGGCATCCTTTCAGGTTCTGGAGCCCGTTCCTGACCCAGTACCGCTCGGCGGTGGAAGCGGGAACACTCACCGAGGATTCGAAGGTGATCCCGCTGGTGGTCCGCTCCGGCACCGACCTGGATCTGACGTACTCCGTTGACATCGAAGAGATTGACGACGCCGGCAATACCGTTGCGGAGGTCGGTACCGTCAGCAAGGAGCTGGGGGAGGAGTACCTCCCGTTTGCGTCCTCCAAGCCCTTCCAGCTGCGCTGGCCCGGAGGCGAGGACTACAACTACCTGCTGGGCTCCGGCGGGGTCCAGGTTGTGGCGGGGCTGCACCAGCCGGCCGAATGGACCACCGACTTCCTCTCCACCCCCGAGTACGTGGCCGGCGAAGCCAACCCGGACGGCAGCGTGGACCAGACGGTCACCCCACAGGGCTGGGTCACCGTGAACGAGCTGCCCGAAAAGACGCTGCAGTGGCAGCTGGAACCGGACCAGAGCCAGCGGGAGCCGGTCAAGGAGCAGTCCTACCGGACCAGCCTCGATGACCCGGCCGACGCCGCCGCACCCCTTCCGTTTGTCTATGGCACCTTCGGCGCCGATGCCGTGCGCGATGCTGCCGGCGACGTGAACTACCTGCCGCTGGGCGGCTACGACCCGGCACCGGTGACCCTGACGGAGGATGCCGAAGGCAACGACGTCGAGGACACCGAGCTCAAGCCGGGCCTCAGCGGTGCCGGCCTGGCAGTGCAGTCCGCCGGCGCCATCACGGACTTCAACGGGCTGGCCGCCGTGCGCGGGACCTCGGACACGGATCCGGTGATCGACGCCGTCCGCGTCCGGGTGGATGCCGCCGGCAGCTGGGCCGACGCCGCACCGAACATCGATGCCGTCGCCGCCGCCATCGGCGACCTGGGCCTGGATGTCCAGGTTGTTGCCGGCTCCGCCCGCGAGGACGTCTCCATCTATGTGCCCGAGTACCACCAGGAAGCCGATGGGACGGTCACCGACCTGGGCACGGTCAGCCAGTCCTGGGTCCGCCAGGGCGCTGCCTCTGCGGTCCAGAGCTCACTGGGCCAGGCCAGCTCGGCACTGCTCTTCCTGACCCTGGGCGGGGCCGCGCTGCTGACCGCAGCGAGCACGGTGGCGTTCACCCGCTCGCGCCGTACCGAAGCGGTAACGCTGCGCGCCATGGGCTGGACGCGGCCCAGGATCCGGTCCTGGTTCCTGGCCGAACTGCTCGTCGGCGCCGCGGCGCTGCTGGCGGTGGCGGTAGTGGTCAACGCCTTCAGCCGCACGCTGACCACGCTGGTGGTTTCCGGCGTCGTACTCATGGTCTATGTCGCCGCGTCCTTCATCTCCTCAGCCTTGCTGAAGCCGGTCCCGCCGGCCGGGGATGCGCCGTCGTCGTCGGGCACGGCGCCGATGGTCGATACGCCGCTGAAATTCGCCGTGCGGCAGGTAAACACCAACCGGTTCAACGCCGGAGCTGTTGTTGTGGGCGTGGGTGTGCTCGGTGCGGCGGCGGGCGCGCTGGCGGCGGTCATCCTTGACCTCCCGCGGGCGGCCGGCAGCACGGCGCTCGGCTCGCTGGCGCTCAGCCAGACCGGCGGCGTGAACATCGCGCTGGCGGTGCTCGGCGTGGTGACGGCACTGGTGCTGACGCTGATGACCGGCCGTTTCGACCTGGCCCGCAAACGCGAGCAGTGGGACATTCTCGAGGCGATGGGCTGGACTCCCACGCTGCTGCTCTCGCTCCGGCGCAGTGAAGCGGGGCTGCTGGCGGTGATGGCCCTGCCGCTGGCCGTCCTCGGCGCCGTCGGCGTTTCCCTCGCCGTGGCGCCGCATGCCGCGCTGCGTGCAGTGGCCGCAGGCGTGCTGGCAGTGATTCTCTGGTTCATCCTGATGACAAGGACACGGAAATGATTGAACAACCGCAGACGCGCGCCGAGCAAATCGGGCGTACCGCGGACCATGCCATGCCGCTGGAGCTGCGTGGCATCACCATCCGCTATGATGGCGGCGGCGGCGAGCCGCTGGTGGTCGCGGAGGACTTCGACCTTGGCCTCGAGGCGGGGAGCATGCACTGCCTGGCCGGACGAAGCGGCTCGGGCAAGACCAGCATCCTGACCGTGGCGGCCGGCCTGACGCTGCCGACCTCGGGAGAGGTGTTCTGGCAGGGCGATTCGCTCGATGAGATGGACGACGACGAAATCTCCGACCGGCGCCGAGCCCTTATCGGGTACGTGGACCAGGGCGGGGCGCTGATCGACGGGATGAGCGCGCTTGAAAACGTGCTGCTGCCCGCGGTGCCGGACAAACAGGTTGAAGCGAAAACCGAGATGGCGAGGGACCTACTGGACCTGGTGGGGCTGGGACGCCGGATGCGGCATTACCCGGCACAGTTGTCCGGCGGCGAACGGCAGCGGGTGGCGATTGCGCGCGCGCTGATCCTGGGCACGCGTGTGCTCGTGGTGGATGAGCCGACGGCCAGCCTGGACCGCGAGCACGCCAACCAGATCATCGGCATCCTCAAGGACACCACCAAGGACGGGATCGCGGTCCTGGTCGCGTCCCACGACCAGGAACTGATCAAGGTGGCGGACAGCCGCACCCACATGTACTGAGGCGGGCAACCACCGCCGAAAGGCGGCGTAACCGGATGAGCCGGGTGCCGCCGTCGTTGTCAAGAAGACGGCGGCGGCCGGCCGCTTTCGACAAGCGCCGAGCACACGCGGTAATTTCTATAGGTGACCTCTTCTGCTGACAAGCCCCCGTACTACATCACCACGGCAATTTCTTACCCCAACGGTGTGCCCCACATCGGGCATGCCTACGAATTCATTGCCACTGATGCCATGGCGCGGTTCAAGCGGCTGGACGGCTACGACGTCTACTTCCTGACCGGAACGGACGAGCACGGGCAGAAGATGCTCCACACCGCGGAGAAGGAAGGCATCACCCCGCTGGCCCTGGCCAAGCGCAACTCGGACGTCTTCCAGGCAACCCAGGACGGCCTGGGCATCAGCTACGACCGCTTCATCCGCACCACGGACGAAGACCACTACAATGCCGCGCAGGCCATCTGGAAGCGGATGGAAGAGGCCGGGGACATCTACCTCGACAAGTACGAGGGCTGGTACTCCGTCCGTGACGAGGCCTACTACGGCGAAGACGAGACCGAGGTCCGCGAGGACGGCAAGCGCTACTCGACCCAGACCGACACCGAAGTCACCTGGACCGAAGAAGAGTCCTACTTTTTCCGGCTGACGGCCTACCAGGACAAGCTGCTCAAGCTTTACGAAGACCAGCCGGAATTCGCCGCACCCCGCACCCGTTTCAACGAGGTCATCAGCTTCGTCAAGCACGGCCTGACGGACCTGTCCATCTCCCGCACCACCTTCGACTGGGGTGTTCCGGTGCCGGGCAACTCTAGGCACGTGATGTACGTGTGGGTGGACGCGCTGACCAACTACCTCACCGGCGCCGGCTTCCCGGACACCGAGGCGGAAGCGTTCCGCAAGTGGTGGCCGGCCGATGTGCACGTGATCGGCAAGGACATCTCCCGCTTCCACGCCATCTACTGGCCGGCCTTCCTGATGTCCGCCGGGCTGGAACTGCCCAAGCGCGTGATGATCCACGGCCATCTGTACAACCAGGGCGTGAAGATGTCCAAGTCGCTGGGCAACGTGATAGCGCCCGCCGACTGGGTGGAGCAGTACGGCCTGGACCAGATGCGCTTCTTCCTGCTGCGCGAAGTGCCGTTCGGCGCGGACGGCTCCTACAGCCACGAGGCAATTGTGGGCCGGATGAACGCGGATCTAGCCAACAACCTGGGCAACCTGGCCCAGCGCTCCCTGTCCATGGTGGCCAAGAACTGCGAAGGCAAGGTCCCGCAGCCCGGAACGCTGGCTGCCGAGGACCACGAGCTGCTGGCGCAGGCCGAGCGGTTGCTGGAGAAGTCCCGCGCGGCCTACGAGCTGCAGGATTTCCACGCATCGCTCGAGGCGATCTGGACCGTCCTGGGAGACACCAACGCCTACTTCGCCGAGCAGGCCCCCTGGGTGCTGCGCAAGACCGACGTGGAGCGGATGAACACCGTGCTCTACGTGACCCTGGAGGTGCTGCGGATTGTCTCCATCCTGGTCCAGCCGGTGATGCCTGGTTCGGCCGCCAAGCTGCTCGAGGTGCTGGGTCAGAACGACGACGGCGCCCGCGACTTTGCCGCCATCGCCAAGGCTTTGGTGCCGGGTACGGAATTGCCGGCGCCTACACCGATCTTCCCGAAATACGAAGAGCCGGCCGAATAGCAGTGGCTTAGGAAGCCTCTGGCCTGGCCAGGAAGCGGTCCTTGGCCGTCCGCTCCATGATGCGGGCCATCGTGTCCAGCTGGCGGTGGGTCTGGTCCAGCAACTGCCGGAAACGCTGGGCGTCGAGCCGGGGCTCCGCTTCGGCGAGTACGATCAGGGTCCGCCAGAGGCATTCCTTGCCGCGGAGCGCGGACTGGAGCGTTTCCAGTTCCAGCTGCGCTCCGGCGCCGCCGCCCATGCGCAGCGGATTGAGCGGATTGATCTTGGCCACCACTGCGCCCCCGGCGGCAGCGACTTTCTTGAAGGTGCTCCGCCGGTAGCCGAACTGTCCCATCAGCTCCTTGACCTCGCGGCGTTCGGCAATGACCTCATTGCGCAGCCGCTGGAGGTCCGCCTCGAACTCGGTTCCGGCCCAGGATTCCCGGGCTGAGCCGAAGAGTTTGATTCCGGTCTTGGCCCCCAGCAGATGATCGTCCAAGTAGGCGGCAAATTCGTCGTCGTCCATTCGGCCCGGCTGTTTGTGGTCCTGGTCCATCGTGTGTTCCTCCCGAGCGTCGGTCATCAGCATGCTTGCTATTTTTGCAGATCCTGATCGGGTTGTGGTGGATCCGGCGGGGAAAGGCCTCAGCCGCCCAGGTCCTCGGGATGCCTGATGCGGGTCTTCTTCGCCCGCACACCCCGGTTCCACAGCCACGTCAGCAGCCACAGCACGATGCCCACGCCGATCATCACGCCGGCGATCTGGTATTCGACGGGATCCTGCGCCCACGGCCCGACCAGGAATCCGCAGGTCAGAACGCCCAGGTACGGGAGGAACTTCGGCGCGCGGAAGTGTTTCCGGTCGATCGGCCGGCGGCGAAGGACGAGCACGGCGACGTTCACTACGGTGAAGACGCACAGCAGCAGCAGGGCCGTGGTGCCGCCCAGCGCGCTGACCGTGTCGGTGCCCATGAAGTTGGTGACCGTGATGATCAGCCCCACGGCGATCAGCGTTGTAAAGATGATGGAGGCCCACGGCGAGCGGCGGTTCGGCAGCACTTTGCCGAGCGAGCGGGGCAGCACGTCCTGTTTTGCCATGCCGTAAAGCAGGCGGCTGGCCATCAGCATGTTGATCAGCGCGGTATTGGCCACCGCGAACATGGACAGGAACGGATAGATGACGTCCACCGGCAGTCCCGGCGCCCCGGTCTGCACTACTTCGAGCAGCGGCGTGGTGCTTTCGGACAGGACGCCGATAGGGACAATCGCCACCGCGGCGATGGATACCAGGATGTAGATCAGCACGGTGATGCCCAGGCCCGTCAGCATGACCTTGGGGAAAATCTTGACCGGATCCTTGGTTTCCTCCGCCATATTGACCGAGTCCTCGAAACCCACCATCGAGAAGAAGGCAAGCGAGGTTGCCGCCGTGATGGAGAGGAAGGCACCCTTGTCCGCGGACGTTTCGAAGATCAGCACCCGGCTGAAGTCCACGTTGCCCTGGGACATCGCCCAGAATCCGATGAAGATCACGATCATCAGGCCGGTGAACTCAACCAGGGTCAGGACCACATTGAACTTGATGCTCTCGGCGACGCCGCGGAGGTTGATCAGCGCCAGCACGACCATGAAGATCACCGCGACCCAGGTGACGCCGCCCTGGTCCCAGTCAAGGTTGAACCCTACGATGAAGTTCTCGGCCAGGAACTTGGACGCGGTGGAAGCAGACGTTATGCCGGAACTGAGCACCGCAAAGGTGACCAGGAAGGTCAGGAAATGGATGCCGAAGGCCTTGTGCGTGTAGAGCGCGGCGCCTGCGGCCTGCGGGTATTTGGTGACGAGTTCCAGATAGGAAAAAGCGGTGATGGTGGCCACGATGAAGGCCAGCAGGATCGGTGCCCAGGCCGCGCCTCCCACCTCGCCCGCAATGCGCCCGGTGAGCGCATACACGCCGGTGCCGAGGATGTCCCCGACTATGAACAGCAGCAGGAGCTTGGGACCTATGGCCCGTTTGAGTTCCGGTTGTTCTTCGGTTTCGGTGGTGCTGCTCATCGTTGAACTCCCGTCCAAGCGTGGTGCCTACGGTCAGAGACTTCACAGTCAACGTAGCACGCAGCCCCGGCCATGTCTCGGGGTCAGCGGTGACGGGTTTGCCGGAGCCTGAAGTCCTTCCGGCTGACGGCAGGAAGGGGACCGCCGGCGGCGTAGTCCTTGCGGAAACGACGCCGGCAGTCCTGATGGTTCAGGACAGGTCAGACCGTTGCCAGCCCCTCGACGGGGGAGAGCCGTGCCGCGCGGCGGGCCGGCATGACGGAAGCCAGCAGCCCGGCGACCACGGCCACTGCCAGCACGGCGGCCAGCTGCAGCCACGGAACGTCCGGCACGACGGCGGTGAACGTGCCCAGCGCGGACTGCGCGCCGAGCCTGCCGTACAGACTGCCCAGCCCGGACCCGATCAGGGCAGCCACGCCGGCGATCAGGACGGCCTCAAGGGCCAGCATGCCGCGCAGCTGGTTCCGGGTCAGGCCCAGCGCCCGCAGCAGCGAAGACTCCTGGGTCCGTTCCAGCACCGAGAGCGATAGCGTGTTCGCCACGCCCACCAGTGCGATCAGCACCGCCACGGCCAGCAGCCCGGTGACCACCAGCAGCAGCACGTCGATGATCTGGTTGAACGCGGCCCGCTCAATGGCCGCCCCGGAGATCTGGTAGTCCTGCACGTTCAGCCCGGCGGCCAGTTCGCTGCGCAGTTCCATCAACGCCGTGGCGTCGAGATCCCGGTCCACGGACAGCCACAGCTGCGGCAGGGCCGAGAAGTACTCCTCGCTGTCGGCGGCAGCGGGGGCCGGGACACCGATCTCTTCGGCCACGGCGGAGGACATCAGCGGCGGGAAGGAAAAACTGCTCACCTCCACCACCTGGAACTCTTTGGAGCCGCTGCTGCCGGTGACGGTGAGCGTGTCCAGGCCCGAGCCTTCGGCCAGCAGCACGGTATCGGCGTCCAGCGTCAGGGACTGGTCCTGCAGCAGCTCCCGCTGTGCCGGCGTGAGCTGGTAAACGCCCGTCCGCTGGCCGTTCACCGTGGCGTAGCCGCCGGTTGTGATCAAGCCGGCGGCAGCCACGCCGTCGTACGTCAGGGCGGTTTCCGCGGCTGCCTCATCGAGCTGGCCGCCGTCTTCGGCGAGGTTGCCGATGCTGATGTCCACCGGGTACTGCGCACTGAGCTCGGATTCGAACGCCGTCCGTGCGGTCTGCGCGCCGGTCATCATCATGACCACCAGCGTCACGCCGATGAGCAGGGCGGTAGCGGTGGCGGAAGTGCGGCCGGGATTGCGGACTGCGTTGACGGCCGCCAGCTTGCCGGGCACGCCCAGCGGCCTGGCCAGGGCACCGACTGCGGTGACCAGCGGCGGCACAAAGAGCGTGGCGCACAGCAGCAGGCCGATGAAGGACATGGCGCCGCCGGGCAGCGCGATGAGCAGGTTGGCATTGAGCGCGCCCAAGCCAAGTACGACGGCGCCGCCCACCACAAGCGCGATGCCGAACCCGAGCCTGACCTTGCCTTTCCGGTTGCCCACGCGGACATCCTCGGCCGGGCGGAGGGCCGCCAGCGGGGCGACGGTGGTGGCGGCGCGGGCCGGGGCAAGGGCAGCGAGGACCGTCATGACCACTCCGGTGACCAGGCCTACGGCGACAGCCAGCGGCGGGACGGCCAGGGCAGCGAATTCAGTGTCCGGACGGCCCTGCAGCACGGCAATGATGCCGGCCATCAAACCCACGGCTCCGAGCACGCCGATGACGGAGGCCACAACGCCCACCAGCAGCGCCTCCACCAGCACCGAGCGGCGGATCTGACCGCGGCCGGCACCGATGCAGCGCAGCAGCGCCAGCTCCCGGGTGCGCTGGGCGATCAGCACCGAGAAGGTGTTGGCAACCACCAGGGCGGACACCAGGACCGCCACCAGGGCGAACGCCAGCAGCACAATGGTCAGCTGGTCCGTGCCCCCGGTGAAGCCGGCCACGACTTCCTTGGTCTGCTCGGCCGCGGTGTTGACAGTCGATTCCGCGAATCCGGCGGCGGTCAGGGCAGCGGCGACGGCGTCCTTCGCCGCGGCGGTGTCGGTGCCGGCGGCCAGATCCAGCTGGATGCTGCGCACCTGGACCGGAGCTTGTTCGTCGGCGAGCGCGGCGATGAATCCGCTTGTGCCGAAGAACTGCGGCTGGCCCATCATGAGCGGGTCCTTGGACGCCTTCACGATGGCTGAGACGGTGGCGGGGATGCCGCTGGCCGCCACGTCCTCGGCGGCCGCCATGCCGGCGCCCGGGGCGAATTCGAGCTTGCTGCCGACGGTCAGGGCGAGGCGTTCGGCGGTGGCGTCATCCACCGCCACTTCGCCACTGCCGGGCAGCGCACCTTCGATCAGTTCCAGGTTGTCCAGGCCGGCCGACGGCGCGGTGTTCTGCAGCGCGCCGTAGCCGGCTTCACCTGCCGTGCCGAAGGCGACGTGGGTCTGCTGCTGGACGTAAACCTCGGCGACGCCGTCAGCGTCCGCAACGGCCTCGGCGGCCTGCTCATCCAGCGGCTTGTCCGGACCGGAGCTGAGCACCAGGTCGGCGTTGCGGAAACCGGCCCCAACGCTGTTGCCCAGCGAGGCCTCGGTGGAGGCGTTGACCATCAGGGTGGCGGTGAGGAAGCCGACGGCCATCACCACGGCCAGTGCCACGGCGATGAACCGCCGCGCATGCTGCTTCACCTGTGCGAGTGCTACTTGCAGCATGGTTCAGGCCCCCAGCTTTGCCAGCGCGGCCAGGATCTGCTCGGTGCCCGGGCGCTCGAGCTCGCCCACCAGCGCGCCGTCGTTCATCAGGACTACGCGGTCCGCGTACGACGCGGCGACCGGATCGTGGGTGACCATGATGATGCTCTGGCCCATCTCGGTAGCGGAGCGGCGCAGCAGGGAGAGTACTTCGGCGCCGACCTTGGAATCGAGGTTTCCGGTGGGCTCGTCGCCGAAGATGACATCGGGCCGGGTGAGCAACGCCCGGGCTACGGCCACGCGCTGCTGCTGGCCGCCGGATAGCTCGTGCGGGCGGTGCGTGAGCCGGTCGGCCAGGCCCAGGGTGGAGGTCACGTAGCGGAACCATTCCTTGTCCACGGTGCCGCCGGCCAGTGCGATCGGCAGCGTGATGTTCTGTTCGGCCGTCAGGGTGGAGACCAGGTTGAAGGCCTGGAAGACGAAGCCCACGCGCTCGCGGCGCAGCTTGGTCAGCTGGTTGTCGTTCAGGGCGGTGATCTCGGTGCCGCCGATCCAGATCTTTCCCGAATCGGCGGTGTCCAAGCCGGCCAGGCAGTGCATCAGCGTGGATTTGCCGGAGCCGGACGGGCCCATGATGGCTGTGAACTTGCCGCTCTGGAACGCCACATCCACATTCTTGAGGGCATGGACGCGGGTATCGCCCGTGCCGTAGGTCTTGTTGAGGGCCTGTGTGGCCGCCGCGGCGGTGGAATTCCCGGAGCCGTTCGGGGCCCCGGAGGCGAGTGATTGCTCAGTGCTGGTTGTCATACTCCAACGCTACGTACGCAGGTCGCCCCGGCGGATCGGCCCCCGGTCTGGTGTTCTGCAGCCCCGTCTCATACCCAGGGTTGAGAAGTCAGGGGCTGACAATCCCGGTTTCGTAGGCGATGACCACGGCCTGCACCCTGTCCCGGGCGTTGAGCTTGGCCAGGATGTGCCCCACGTGCGTCTTCACCGTGGCCTCGGAGAGGAACAGGGTGGTAGCGATCTCCGGGTTGGACAGCCCCTGGGCAATCAGCGTGAACACCTCGCGCTCGCGGACCGTAAGCGTGTCCACCGCGGCGGCATGGCGGCTGACCTCGGGACTCGGAGCGCGCAGCAGCGGGGCAACGTGGTCCAGCAGCCGGCGGGTGGTGGACGGCGCGATCACGGCGTCGCCCCGGTACACCGTCCGGATGGCTTCGAGGAGTTCCTCCGGCGGCGCGTCCTTGAGCAGGAAGCCGCTGGCCCCGGCCTGGATGGCCGAAAGCGCATACTCATCGAGATCGAAGGTGGTGAGCACCACGACCTTCAGGTCCTGCCCCTCCGGTGCACCGTTCCGGGCGGCCCGCGCCAGCAGTTGGCGGGTGGCCTCGATGCCGTCCATGCCCGGCATCCGGACATCCATAAGAACGACGTCGGCACGAACCACCGCGAGTGCGTTCACCGCTTCCTGTCCGTTGCCGGCTTCTGCCACCACTTCAAGGTCAGGCTGGGAATTGATCAGCATTTTGAAGCCGCCGCGGACCAGCTGCTGGTCATCGACCAAGGCCACGCGGATCGGTGCCTGGCCGGCGCGGCTGGTTTCGGCTTCGGCAGCTGGAAAGCTCACTCTTTAGGCCTCCGTGTAGGGAATGAATGCGTGGACGCGGAATCCACCGCCGGGCTTCGGGGCGGCTTCCACCGTCCCATCGTAGAGCGACAGGCGTTCGGCCATGCCGGTGATGCCCTGTCCGCTGCCCGCGGTGGCAGGATCCGCGCCGGCGCCGCGTCCGTCGTCGTCAATCCGGATCTGCAGGCCACGGCCGGTCCATTCAAGCAGCACCTGTGCCGAGGCGTTCGGCCCGGCATGCTTGAGGACATTGGTCAGGCCCTCCTGCACCACGCGGTAGCCGGTGAGTTCCGCTCCGCTTGGCATTGCACGCCGCGGTTCGCCCGCCCGCTCCAGCGCAACTTCCAGGCCGGAGCGGCGGACCGTGTCCACCAGTGTCTCCACGTCCGCCAGCGTGGGGAGCGGGCGGACGGAGGCGACGTCGTCCCTACGCAGCACGCCGAGCAGCCGTCGCATGTCCCGCAGCGAGGCGCGGCCGGTTTCCGCGATGGTGCCCAGGGTCTCGGTCGCCACCGCCGGATCCTGCGCGCTCGCATACCGTGCGCCGTCGGCCTGGGTGATGATGACCGAGAGCGAGTGCGCCACGATGTCATGCATCTCGCGGGCGATGTGGCTCCGCTCGTCGGCGGCGGCCAGATCGCGTTCCTGCTGCCGCTCGATCTCCAGCCGGTGCGCCCGGTCCTGCAGCGCCTGCACGGTCAGCCGGCGGTTGCGCACCAGATCGCCCAAAGTCCAGGAAACCAGCACCACGGCGTCGATCGCCACCAGCGTCATCAGGAAGGCGGAGATGCTGCCGGCAGGGCCGTTGGGAATGAACGAGAAGCGGACAACGAACATGGCGCCGCCCAGCAGGGCCAGCACCAGACCGCCCAGGCTGGCCCAGCGCGGGGCGTAGGCGGCCAGCGAAAACACCATGACCAGCACCAGGGATTGCGCGGGGACGGGCACGGACAGGAAGACAACATTGAGCAGTGCCGCCACTGCCATCGCCGCGCCGGACTGCCACGGATGCGTGCGCCGCCATGCCAGCGGGATGATCAGCAGGGCCGAGAGTGCAAAGGCCGGCAGATCCGCGGCGGCAACATAGGGCAGGGCAGAGACGGCGAAGGCCGACAGCATAATGATGAGGTCTACCTTGCCGGGATTCTCCTGGAACCAGTTGTAGATCCTGTGGTGCACGCGCATGATTCAAAACTCTATGCCGCGGCCGCTGCTGCCCGCGTCATGCCCAGGTCTGATTTACGGTGTTCACAAAGTGAGATGGCTTGCTCAAGATGTGGGATCGTTCCCTAGACTGGACGCATGAACGCAGCAGAGTCACAGGCATTTTCACTGGCAATCATCCCCGGAGACGGAATCGGTCCGGAGGTGGTGGCCGAAGGAGTCAAGGTGCTCAAAGCGGCGACCGCCAACGAAGACGCCACCTTTGAGTTGACGGAGTACAAGCTCGGTGCCGAGCACTGGCTGGCCACGGGGGAGACCCTGCCCGAGGACACGCTGGACAAACTGCGCAGCCACGACGCCATTCTGTTCGGTGCCGTCGGTGCCGCCCCGGGGGACACCCGCATTCCCTCCGGCATCATCGAACGCGAGATGCTGCTCAAGCTGCGCTTCAGCCTGGACCACTTCGTCAACCTGCGCCCGTCCAAGCTCTTCCCCGGCGTGCCCAGCCCGCTGGCCAACCCCGGCGAGGTGGATTTCGTCGTCGTACGTGAAGGCACCGAAGGCCCGTACGTCGGCAATGGCGGCGCCCTGCGCGTAGGCACGCCGCACGAGATCGCCACCGAAGTCTCGGTCAACACCGCCCACGGCGTGGAGCGCGTGGTCCGCGACGCCTTCCGCCGCGCATCGGCCCGCCGCAAGAAGCTGACGCTGGTCCATAAGCACAATGTGCTCGTCCACGCCGGCCACCTGTGGCGCCGCCAGGTCGAGGCAGTGGGACGCGAATTCCCGGAGGTCGCCGTCGACTACCTGCACATTGATGCGGCCACCATCTTCATGGTCACCGACCCGGCCCGCTTCGACGTTATCGTCACGGACAACCTCTTCGGCGACATCATCACCGATCTGGCCGCCGCCATCACCGGCGGCATCGGGCTCGCCGCGTCGGGCAACATCAACATGGACCGCACCGCACCGTCCATGTTCGAACCGGTCCATGGCTCAGCCCCGGATATTGCCGGCCAGCAGAAGGCAGATCCGACCGCCGCCATTCTGTCCGTGGCCCTGCTGCTGGAGCACCTGGGCATGGACGCTGCGGCCGCCCGGGTGCAGGATGCGGTGGAGAAGGACATCGCCGGCCGCGGCACCGAACCGCGTACGACGTCGGAGATCGGCGATGCGATTGCCTCACTTTTGGCAGTAGGCTAGTTAATAGCCCTTAACTCGAATCACAACGGCGTGCCCAAAGACCGTGGAGGAACCATGACCCAAACGCTGGAATTCACCCAGCAGCTCTCGGACCATCCGAAGAGCGCCGAAGAACGTGCTGCCATTCTGGCCGACCCGGGTTTCGGCAACTACTTCACGGACCACACGGCCGTCGTCGATTACAAAGTCGATGCAGAAGGCAACGGCGGCTGGTCCGGCGCGCGGATCGAGCCTTACGGGCCCATCGCCCTCGATCCCTCCGCCGCCGTGCTGCACTACGGCCAGGAAATCTTCGAGGGGATGAAGGCCTACAAGCACGCGGACGGCTCGGTCTGGACCTTCCGCCCTGAGGCCAACGCGAAGCGGATGAACCGCTCCGCCCGCCGGCTGGCGCTGCCGGAGATTCCCGAGGAGACGTTCCTGGAATCCCTGCGGCAGCTGGTGGAGGTGGACAAGGACTGGGTACCCAACGGCGACGGCGAAGCGCTCTACCTGCGCCCGTTCATGATCGCCACGGAGGCGTTCCTCGGTGTGCGGCCGGCGCGGGAAGTTTCCTTCCGTGTCATCGCCTCGCCGGTCGGCAACTACTTCGGCGGCGAGCTGAAGCCGGTGTCGATCTGGCTGTCCGAACAGTATGCCCGGGCAGGCCGCGGCGGTACCGGGGAAGCCAAATGCGGCGGCAACTATGCGGCCTCGCTGGCCCCGCAGATGGAAGCCGAGGCGCACGGCTGCAAGCAGGTATTGTTCCTGGACCCCTTCAATGACAATGCCGTGGAAGAGCTCGGCGGAATGAACATTTTCTTTGTGTTCAAGGACGGCAGGCTGGTCACGCCCGAGCTGAACGGGAACATTCTGCACGGCGTCACGCGCTCCTCCATCATCCAGCTGGCCAAGGACCGTGGCCTGGATGTCCAGGAACGCAAGATCACCATCGATGAGTGGCGCGACGGCGTTGCTTCCGGCGACATCACGGAGGCGTTCGCCTGCGGCACGGCAGCGGTCATCACGCCCATCGGGGAACTCAAGACCAAGGACGGCTCCATCGGCTCCCCGGGCAGCAACGCCGGTGAAGTATCGATGTCCATCCGCAAGCAGCTGCTGGGTATCCAGACCGGTGCCGTGGAGGACACGCACGGCTGGCTGACCCGCCTAGCGTAAGCACAGCCACAGCCTGCCCGGATCAGGTTTCCAGGGCCCCGTTCGCACAGCGCGGACGGGGCCCTTTGCTTTGCATGCGCCCCTGGCGTTGAGGAGATTTGGGTCTGGAGGGGCGGTTTTGATCGTTTAACCTACCGCTCCGCGGCGTGGGCGGATAGCTTGCAAACATCACCCGCACATCGAACCAGGAGGAACCTCGTCCGTGAGAAAACCACTTGCCGCAGCAGCCCTAGCCGGAGCCCTCGCCCTGACCGCCGTCACTGCACCCGCCGCGGTAGCAGCCGGCGAAGGGCCTAACTACGGGGGCAACGAAACCGTTAACACTTCCATTCTCCATACCTATGAGGAACTGGCGGCTGAGCTCAAGGTGCAGGACGCCAAACAGCCCCGGCTGGACGTTGACGTCATCGGCCAGACCGTCAAGGGCCGCGACATCTTCCTGGCGAAGTACATCACCAACCCGGAGAACCCCACGGTCCTCTTCCTCACGCAGCAGCATGGCAACGAGCAGCTGACCACGGAAGGCGCCCTGGAATTCATCAAGCATCTGGGCACGGGCAAGACCAAGGGCGTGCTGGACGGGGTCAATGTCCTGATCGTGCCGATGCTCAACGCGGACGGTGCCATGGGGGACGTCAACTTTCCGCTGGACGATTACATTGCCGCCGGAGACCGACATCTGACCCGCTACAACGCCAATGAAGCGGACATCAACAGGGATCACATCACCAGGATCCAGCCGGAAACCCAGGCCCTGCACGACAATGTCCTGGGCAAGTACAACATCGACTACATGATCGACCTGCACCACCAGGGTGCCCAAAGTGAACGTGACGGGCAGCTCGTGTCCGGCTCCATCCTGTACCCGACCACAGAGAACGTGGATGCGGACGTGCTGGAAGGCTCGAAGAAGCTTGGCGCCGTCGTCTTCAACGCCGTCGACTCCACGGGCTGGGGCCACTTGGGCAAGTACGTCGGCGGGACCGCCGAGACCATCAGCCGCAACGGCATCGCCGTCGAATACGGCATCTCTACGCTGCTGTTCGAGATGCGCGGCATGAGCGATCACTTCTACGAGGACTACGTGCTGGGCCAGAAGTCGAACGGCTACTTGATCAAGCAGACCGTGACCACGCTCGACGCTGCCGTCCGAGCCATTTCGGACCGCTCCATCGACGATGCGGACACCTCCTTCTGGGATTCACTCGCCGAGCAGAACACCCGCAGCGAGTAACCCCGGCCGGCATGTAGGCAACATCGTAAAGTCCGACGGCGGTGCCCGGCTTGTGGGAGCCGGTCACCGCCGTCGTTGCTCCTCGTTCCTTGATCCCGTCGGAAATCCCGGTTCCGGTGCCCGGGATGCAAGGATAGGGACGTGAACGCAGCATCGAATCCGAACCTGGTCCGCAGCAGCACGCTCACGCGCTACCGGCTGGCGCCGAATCCGGGGCCGATGAGCCTGGAGGGGACCCAGTCCTACCTGATCAGTGCTCCGGGCGAGCCGGGCGTCGTCGTCGTGGATCCGGGGCCGCTCGACGAGACGCACCTGCAGGAACTGGCCGCCGCCGGCAATGTCGAGCTGGTACTGATTACGCACCACCACATCGACCACACCGAGGCCAGTACCCGCTTCCGCGAGCTGACCGGAGCACCCGTGCGCGCCTTGGACCAGGCGCAGTGCCATGGCGGCGATCCGCTCACCGACGGCGAAACCATCCGCGCCGCCGGCGTGGACATCTCGGTTCTCGCCACTCCCGGGCACACGGCAGACTCCGTGTCTTTCCACCTTCCCGAGGACGGTCCGGACGGGTCCGTGCTGACCGGCGACACCATTTTGGGCCGGGGGACAACCATCATCGCCTACCCGGACGGGAGGCTGGGACCTTATCTTGAATCACTGGAGAAACTGGCCGCGCTCGGCCCGGCGAAAGTCCTGCCGGCCCATGGCCCTCTCCTGCCTGATCTCTCAGCCATCTGCCGCGAATATGCGGAGCACCGCCAGCTGCGGCTGGACCAGATCCGCGCCGCCCTGAAAGAACTCGGCGAGCAAGCCGGCGTCGGCGCGGTCACCGACCACGTCTACAACGACGTCGATCCGTCCGTGCGCGGGGCCGCCGAAGCATCCGTCGCGGCACAGCTGGATTATCTGCGCTCCGGAAACCAGCGCCCGAGCCGATAGGGTAGTTCCTATGCGTATCGCCCGATTTGTACTTGACTCTGACCCTGCTTTCGGCATCGTCGAAGGTGACGAAGGAAATGAAGAGGTTGCGGTCATCGCCGGTGACCCGTTCTTCTCCGGAATCCAGCTCACCGGCGCCCGCCACAAGCTCGAGGACGTGCGGCTGCTGGCCCCCATTATTCCGCGCAGCAAGGTGGTCGGCATCGGCCGCAACTACGCCGAACACATCAAGGAAATGGGCAACGAAACCCCGGCCGCACCGCTGATGTTCCTGAAGCCCAACACCTCGGTCATCGGTCCGAATGAGCCGATGGTGCTGCCGGAATTCTCCGAAGAGGTGTCCTACGAGGCAGAGCTGTGTGTAGTGATCGGCCGCATCTGCAAGGACGTCCCCGCCGAGCGGGTCGACGACGTGATCTTCGGCTACACCTGCGGCAACGACCTGACCGCCCGCGATGCCCAGCGCACGGACAACCAGTGGGCCCGCGCCAAGGGCTTCGACGGCTCGGCGCCGATCGGACCGTGGATCGAGACCGAACTGGACACCGAAGACCTTGCGGTCAAGGGGTGGCTCGACGGCGAACTGAAGCAGGATGGCAACACGGCCCAGATGATCTGGAGCGTCAAGGAGCTCGTCTCCTACGTCTCCCAGGCCTTCACCCTGCTGCCGGGCGACATCATCATGACCGGCACCCCGGCCGGCGTCGGGACGATCGAGGCCGGGCAGCGGTACGAGGTCGAGATCGAGGGCATCGGACGGCTGTCCAACACCGCGCGCCGCTAGCCGATACGCACGATGACGACGACGGCGCCACGCGGCCCGGCCGCTGCCCGCACCATCACAGCGATGCTGCCGCCCGCCGTCGTCTGGGCCGTGGTCCTGATCTTGAGCCCTGTGCTCGAGTACGGTCTCGGCCGGCTGGCCTGGTGGGGAGCCGGGGCGGCGTTCCTGCTCTGTCTCGTGCCGTGGGCCATCGTCACGTGGCTGGACAAGCGAGGGGACCTGCACCGGGGCATTAAACGGCTCGGCTTAGGCCCGCTGATGATCTGCACCGGGGTGTTGATGTACGGGACACTGCGTGCCATCCAGTGGCTGAACGGTCCGCTGGGTCTGGCCGCCGTAATCTTCGCCATCTACGGCGGCTTTGCCCTGCTGCTGATCTTCCACCGAGCCGGCCCGGATTGGACCTGCATGACCTATGGCGGAGCCGCGGTCATCCTGGTCCTGATGGCTGGAATGCCCGGCCTGATCGGGGCTGCGCTCCTCGCCCTCGGCGTCTGGGCCCAGACGGCTCTGCGACCCCGGCGGGCCGGGCGTTTCGTGGTTTCGGCGCTGGCCGGAGCGGCGGTCTGCGGCGGAATCTACGCTCTTCTTGAGCAGGCAGTGCCCTAGCGTCGGGTGTGCCGGAGGCGGCGTTCCTGCACGGGCTAAACTGGTGTCCATCATGACTAATGCATCTGCGCTTCCCGCTGACCTGCCCACTGTCGATGCCGAAACACCCGTCCGGGTACGGTTCTGCCCGTCGCCCACGGGAACCCCGCACGTCGGCCTCATCCGCACCGCCCTGTTCAACTGGGCCTATGCCCGGCACACCGGCGGCACCATGGTCTTCCGGATCGAAGACACGGACGCCGCCCGCGACAGCGAGGAAAGCTACCAGCAGTTGCTGGAAGCGATGAAGTGGCTCGGGATCACCTGGGACGAGGGCGTCGAAGTCGGCGGTCCGCACGAGCCCTACCGCCAGTCCCAGCGTGCCGACATCTACCAGGATGTCATCAGCAAGCTGAAGGAAGCCGGCCACATCTATGAGTCCTACTCGACGCCGGAAGAGGTCGAGTCCCGGCACAAGGCCGCCGACCGCGACGCCAAACTCGGTTACGACAACTTCGACCGGGACCTGACCGAGGAACAGGTCGCCGCGTTCAAGGCAGAGGGACGCGAGCCCGTGCTGCGTGTGCGGATGCCGGACGAGGACCTGACCTTTAACGATCTGGTCCGGGGCGAAATCACGTTCAAGGCCGGGACCGTACCGGACTTCGTCGTTGTCCGCGCCAATGGCAAGCCCCTCTACACACTGGTGAACCCGGTGGATGATGCGTTGATGGGCATCACCCATGTCCTGCGCGGCGAGGATCTGCTCTCCTCCACGCCGCGCCAGATCGCCCTGTACAGGGCGCTGGTGGACATCGGCGTGGCGCGCTACATGCCGCTGTTCGGCCACCTGCCCTATGTCATGGGCCAGGGCAACAAAAAGCTATCCAAGCGTGATCCGGAGTCCAACCTCTTCCTGCACCGCGAACGCGGCTTCATCCGCGAGGGGCTGCTGAACTACCTGTCGCTGCTGGGCTGGAGCCTGTCCGCGGACGAAGACATCTTCACGGTGGACCAGTTGGTGGAGAACTTCGACATCCACGATGTGCTCTCCAACCCTGCGCGCTTCGACCTGAAGAAGGCCGAGGCCATCAACGGAACCCACGTGCGGCTGCTGGAACCGGGGGACTTCAGGCTGCGTCTGGTCCCGTACCTGCAGCATGCCTCCCTGATTGGGGAGACCCTCACCGAGCGGGACCACATGGTTCTGGCCGAAGCCGCCCCGCTGATCCAGGAACGCATCACCTTGCTGGGGGAGGCCCCGGACATGATCGCCTTCCTGTTCAAGAAGGACGACGAAATCGACATCGCGGATGACGCCCGCAAGGGACTGCCGGAAAATCTGGCCGAAGTCCTGGACGCGGCGCTGGCTGCCTTGGAGCCAATCGAGGAGTGGACCGCGGAGAACATCCAGACTGCGCTGCGTACCGCGCTGGTGGAAGAACTCGGGCTCAAGCCGCGGCTGGCCTTCGGACCGGTCCGGACCGCTGTTTCCGGCCGCCGGATTTCCCCGCCGTTGTTCGAGTCCATGGTCATCCTCGGCAAGAACTCCTCGCTGGCCCGCATCAAGGCTTTCCAGAACGCCTAGAACAGGCACTTTCGGGCGATGTGACGGACGCCTCAGCAGGTAACCGGCAAACCGTTTTGTGTAAACGGGGGACCTCCGGTAAAGTAATTACTCGTGCTGAGGCGCTGAGGAAGCAAGCAAGAAGCTTCCCGCAAGGCCCGAAAGTACCTTTGGGATATGGTGTAATTGGCAACACAACGGTTTCTGGTACCGTCATTCTAGGTTCGAGTCCTGGTATCCCAGCGCTAAGGATTGCGTTGTTTAGCGCGCAAATCCGGCCAAATAATGAATTTGGCAGCCGGGCAAAGTGTGTGAAATACTCATGAAGCTCGATCGGCGGAAGCCGATAAAAAGTGCAAGGCCCCATCGTATAGCGGCCTAGTACGCCGCCCTCTCACGGCGGTAACGCGGGTTCGAATCCCGCTGGGGTCACCAATAACCGGTCCCGGACATCTTGTCCGGGACCGGTTTTTTCATGTCACGTTCCGGTCCTGTTCCGCCAACTCTTTATCGCAGTATTCCCATGTCAGCGGCAACAGCCCACGGAGTGCTGGCATGATGGAATCTGTGACAGGTACAACAGAGAGGCGCCCGGAGCATGCCTCCGACGGGTTGGCACTGGCGGAGGCGGTCCGCGATGCGCTCGGCGGGCTGACGCTTCCGCTTCATCTGCCCGGAGCCGCACAGGCCCGCCAGGATATCCACGCAGCGCTCGACCAGCTGGAGGACTATGTCCTGCCGCGCTACCGCAGCCTGGACGCGCCACTGCTGGCAGTCGTTGGCGGATCCACCGGCGCCGGCAAATCAACGCTGGTCAACGCGCTGGCAGGCCGCCCGGTCACCCGCACGGGTGCCATCAGGCCGACCACGCGCCAACCTATCCTGCTGCACAACCCGCGTGACCGTTCATGGTTTGCGGACCAGCGCATCCTGCCCGCCCTGAACCGCATCACCTCAGCTGCGGAGACTGCCGGTGCACTGCCGGCGGAGCGGGCCGGTGCCGACCCGGATCCGCGCGCCATGTCCTCCCTGGTCCTCGTCTCGGAAACCACGATCCCGCCCGGCATCGCCCTGCTGGACGCACCCGACGTTGACTCTATTTCGGACGATAACCGCAAGCTGGCCGGGCAGCTGCTGTCGGCGGCAGACCTGTGGCTGTTCGTGACCACTGCCAACCGCTATGCGGACGCCGTGCCGTGGAAGCTGCTGCTGGAAGCCGCCGGGCGGGACATCCTCGTCGCCGTCGTGCTGGACCGCGTTCCGGCCGGCGTCGTGGACGAGGTCCAGGCGGACCTTGCAGGGCTCCTGAACCGCGAAGGATTGGGCAACGCGCGGCTCTTCGTCGTCCCCGAGTCGCCCCTGGACGAGCTGGGGATGCTGCCGCATGCTGCAGTGACGGACATCCGCGGCTGGCTGCTGGAGATTTCCGCAGATGCCGCGGGCAGGGCCGCCATCGCGCGGCGGACCCTCAGCGGGGCAGTGGCATCGTTGGCCGCCACGACCGCGTCGGTGGCGGATGCGCTGGACGCCCAGTCCGTCGCGGCGGCCAGGCTGCGTGACGACGTGCTGGACGCCTATAACAGTGCAGCCCGGCGGACGCTCGACTCCACCCAGGACGGCACGCTGCTGCGCGGCGAGGTGCTGGCCCGCTGGCAGGACTTCGTGGGAACAGGTGAGTTCTTCCGCTCGATCGAGAGCGGGGTGGGCCGGTTGCGGGACCGGATCGGTGCCTTTTTCAGCGGTAAGCCGGCACCCTCGGTCACCGTTGAGGCCGCAATCGAATCGGGACTGCAGGCCGTGATCGTGGACGAGGCAGCCAAGGGCGCCGAGGACGCCGATGCACGGTGGCGCAACGATCCGGCAGGGCGGCAGCTGCTGGGCAGCAAGGATATGTCTACCGTCAGCGACGGTTTCAGCGACAAGGCTTCGGCCGAAATCCGCGCCTGGCAGGGTGACCTGCTGGCGATGATCCAGACGGAGGGCGCCAGCAAGAGGCTGACCGCCAGGATGCTTTCCTTCGGCGTGAACGGTCTGGGCGTGGCGTTGATGGTTGTGGTCTTCGCCGCCACCGGGGGCTTGACCGGCATCGAGATCGGCGTTGCCGGCGGAACAGCCGTGGTCGGGCAAAAACTGCTGGAGGCCGTTTTCGGTGAGGACGCGGTCCGCCGTCTCGCCCGCAAGGCGCGGGAAGGGCTGAGGGAACGGACGGAAAACCTGATGCGTGAGGAAGCAACGCGTTTCCTGTCCCTGATCGATGACGAGGACGCCGCGGCGCTGGCCGCCGGACTGCGCGGACAGGCGGCGCAGCTGTCCGCGCTGGCCCGACGGACCGGAGCGGAGGGCGCGGCATGAGCCGGCACCGGGGAGAGAAGGAACGCTCGCCGCTGCGCAGCCGGCTGGAGGCCCTGAATACGGCGCGCGAACTTGCCGAGGAACGCCTGCCCGATGAGACGCTGGCACCCGTCACGGAGGTGCTGAGCCGGGCCAGTACACGGCGCTCGTTGTCGGCCGAACACACCGTGGTCGGTTTCTTCGGTGCCACGGGCAGCGGCAAGTCATCGCTGTTCAACGCGGTTGCCGGACAGGAAGTAGCGACCGCTGCCGCCCGCCGCCCGACGACTTCCGAGCCGTTGGCAGGCGTCTGGAATCCAGCCGGAAGCGAGCCGCTGCTCGATTGGCTTCAGGTCAAAAAACGGCACCTGATGGACGCTCCTCCGGCGAGCAGCCGCCAGGACCATGCCGGCGAGGACGGCTACGGCGGACTGATCCTGCTTGATCTTCCTGACTTTGACTCCACCGCCGTCGAACACCGGCAGATCGTGGAGCGCCTTGCCGGCCAGGTAGACGTCCTCGTGTGGGTGCTTGACCCGCAGAAATATGCCGATGCCGCCCTGCACCAGGGCTTCCTGCGCCCGCTTGCCTCCTACGGAGCGGTCACCATGGTGGTGCTCAACCAGATTGACCGGCTGGCCACGCGGGAGGTCCGGCCGGTGCTGGACTCGCTGAAGCAGATTCTGGCGCAGGACGGACTCGACGGTGTGGCGGTCTACCCGGCCTCCGCGATGACCGGCGCGGGAATCGAAGAACTGCGCACGGCCATCCGCACCGTGGTGGACCGGCGCCGCGCCAGCACCGAACGCCTCCTGGCCGATATCGACGCTTCTGCCGCCGCACTGGCGGACGGCTCGTCCGGCCCGGCACTGCCGGCCGTGCCGAAGGAAGCCAAGCAGACTCTCTCGGAGCACCTGGCCCAGTCGGCGAGCGTGGACGTGGTGGCGGACGCGGTACGCAAGTCCTACCGCAGGCAGTCGCATGCCAACACCGGCTGGCCGGTCACCCGGTGGCTGGGCAAACTCCGCCGCGATCCGTTGAAGCGGCTCAACCTCGACCGCCGGGACGTCAATCCCGCGGTCAACCGGTCTTCCCTGCCTGAGCCCGGCCCCGCCCAGCGGGCACAGTCGGATTCCGCGGTCAGGACCTTCGCCGATGCGGCCGCCGGCCGGGCACCGGAAGTGTGGCGCGGCTCCATCCGCAGGGTGGCCCGTGCCAGTGCACCCGAGCTGCCCGATGCGCTCGACCAAGCCATCGCCGGTACGGACCTGGGCTCAAACCGGAAGTCGTGGTGGTGGCCGGTGACCGGCATTCTCCAGTGGATCGCCCTGGCCGCGGCGGCAGCCGGCGCGCTCTGGCTCCTGGGACTGGCCGTCATGGGCTACTTCCAGTTCGACGTACCTCCGGCGCCGCGGGTCGAGGGCTTCCCCCTGCCCACGCTCCTGCTGGCGGCCGGCGTGCTGCTTGGCATTGTGCTGGGGCTGGCTTCGGGCCTGGTGGCCCGGGTGGCAGCGGCCACAAGGGCAGCCAAAGCACGACGGCGGCTGCGGTCCGCGGTGGCTCAAGTGGCCGAGAGGAAAGTGGTGGTCCCGGTGGAGGAAGAGATCCGCCGGTACAACAGCTTCCGGGAGGCCCTGGCGGCCGCGCGCGGCGGCACGGGCTAGCGGGGCCGAGGGCAGCTCTTGCTAGCCGGCGGCGGCCAGAACCTTGAGCATCGTACGGAGGTTGCGTGTCGTCGTCGTACTTTTGAATCTCTTGTGTGCCACCAGCTTGTTCACCGGGCTGTCCAGCGTGCCGCCCTTGGCCGCCGTCCAGGCCATCGCTTCGGGCCCCAGCAGGATGCCGTCCCCTTCTGCGGCAGCGGCGGCCTTGTGCAGTTCCTGCAGCTCGGCCGGATCCGACGTGACGGTGACGTAGGCGTGGACGCCGGCGTTGTCGGCCGGGTAGGGGCAGGCCGCCACCAGTTCGTGCAGCCGCTCAGTACTGAGCACCACGACCCAGGCGTCGTAGCCGAAACGCTCGCGCAGTTTCGCCTCGACCAGTTGCTTCACCTCTTCGGCCGAGCAATCGCTGGCGCACACGATGTTGCCGCTGGCCAGCAGGGTCCTTACATCGTGGAGGGGCAGCTCGGCCATGGCCGCCTTCAGCTCCGCCATCTTGATGTTGATGCCGACGACGTTGATTCCGCGCAGGAAGATGGCATAGGTGGTCATGGGTGCAGATTACCGGTTGGCGCGGCGGTAGTGAATGATCTAGTCAGGACCAAACGCAAACAAGGCCGCGCAGGAATTTCCGGGGCCGGAACGGGGAAGCGGAGAAGTGGCGGAACATCTCACGGTGGCTCAACTGGACGAGCGGGCCGTCCTGGAACGGATTTTCCCGCGGCTGGGTACTGCCGACGTGCCGGTGGGCCCCGGGGACGATGCCGCGGTGATCGAGGCTCCCGACGGGCGTACCGTGATCTCCATCGACACCCTGGTCCAGGACCAGGACTTCCGGCTCGAATGGGCCAGCGGCTACCGGACTTCAGGGTTCGACGTCGGGTGGAAATGCGCTGCGCAGAACGTATCGGACATCAATGCCATGGGTGCCGTGCCCACGTCGCTGGTCATCAGCCTGACCCTGCCCGGGGACACACCGGTGCGCTGGGTGGAGGACATGGCGGACGGACTCCGCACGGCGCTGCATGAACTGGGCGCGGAGCGGTGCGCCGTGGTGGGCGGCGACCTGGGCCGGGGCGCCGTCCTGGTGGTCACGGCAGCGGTTACCGGGGATCTGCAGGGCAGGGCACCGGTTCTGCGGTCCGGGGCGCGAGCGGGAGACCTGGTGGCCGTCGGCGGATCGTTGGGCAGGGCGGCCGCCGGACTGGCGCTGCTTGAGGGAACTTCGGGTTACGGCGGGATGCCGCCCGAGCTGCAGGCTCTGGCCACCGCGCAGTCACGGCCGTTGCCGCCGCTGGCACTGGGGCCGCGGGCTGCGCAAGCCGGCGCGCACGCCATGATGGACATCTCCGACGGACTGATCCGCGACGCCGGGCGGCTGGCCCGGGCGAGCGGCGCCGCCTTGGCCCTTGACTACCAGCGGCTGGACCATTTCGAGGTCCCGCTTCGGCAGGCGGCGCGCATGCTGGACGCGGATCCGCGGCACTGGGTGCTGGGCGGGGGAGAGGACCACGGGCTGCTCGCGGTTTTCCCGCCCGGCGCGGGGCTGCCCGAGGGGTTCGTGCACATCGGGAGCGTTGCCGAAGCGGCAGCCGGTGCCGCCGAGGTGACCGTGGACGGCGAGGTGCCGGACGTGCTCGGCTGGGATCATTTCAGGGGTTGATCCCGGCGTGTTCAGTCGGTGGTCTTGCGCAGCGCGTCGGTCAACTGCTGTGCGGCCTGGACTACCACTTCTGCGTGGATGCGGCCGGGCTGGCGGCTGAGCCGTTCGATCGGGCCGGAAATGGAGACTGCTGCTATCACCCGGCCGGAGGGCCCTCGCACGGGCGCGGAAACGGAGGCGACGCCGGGTTCCCGCTCGCCCAGGCTCTGGCCCCAACCACGGCGACGGACTCCGGCGAGTACCGTCGGCGTAAAGCGGGCGTTCTTCAGCCCCTCCAGGAGGCGTTCATGGTCCTCCCACGCCAGCAGGACCTGGGCGGCCGAGCCGGCCTTCATGGAGAGCTGGGTGCCTACCGGGATGGTGTCGCGCAGGCCGATCGGCCGCTCCGCCGAGGCCACGCACACACGCCATTCGCCCTGCCGGCGGAAGACCTGCGCGCTCTCGCCGGTGGCATCGCGCAGGGCAAGCAGCACCGGGCCGGCGGACGCGATCAGTCGGTCTTCACCGGCGGCCGAAGCCAGTTCCACCAGCCGGCTGCCCAGGACAAACCGGCCCTGGATGTCGCGGCTGACCAGCCGGTGGTGGACCAGGGCCAGCGCCAGGCGGTGGACGGTAGGCCTCGCGAGGCCGGTAGCGGCCACCAGCTGGGCTAATGTTGTGGGCCCGGCCTCCAGCGTATCCAGCACCATGGCTGCCTTATCGATGACTCCGACGCCGCTTGATTTGTCCATAAGTTGATATTGCCGTCTCATTATCTGAGATGCAAGTCGGAAAACTAGCGAGCAGCGATGCGGGCTGGGAGAGTTGAAGTACATACTTCTGCGGGCGCCGATGGCAGCCGAATACCGGTTGAAACGGCCCGCGCTGTCACTGATGGAGGGAGCTGGCTATGGCCGGTACAACTGCGGGCAAGACGCTCGCTGAAAAGGTGTGGAATGCACACGTGGTGCGCAAGGGCGACGGCGAAGGAGCCGCGCAGCAGCCTGACCTGCTCTACATCGATCTCCATCTTGTACACGAAGTCACGTCCCCGCAGGCGTTCGAAGGCCTGCGCCTGGCCGGCCGCCCGCTGCGCCGCCCGGATCTGACCATCGCCACGGAGGACCACAACACTCCGACGCTGGACATTGACAAGCCGATCGCGGATCCGACCAGCCGCACCCAGATCGAGACCCTGCGGACCAACTGCAAGGAGTTCGGCGTCCGGCTGCATTCGCTGGGCGACGCCGAGCAGGGCATTGTGCACGTTGTCGGCCCCCAGCTGGGGCTAACCCAGCCGGGCCTCACCGTGGTCTGCGGCGACTCGCACACGTCCACGCACGGCGCCTTCGGCGCGCTGGCCTTCGGCATCGGCACCTCCGAGGTCGAGCACGTCATGGCAACGCAGACCCTGTCGCTGAAGCCGTTCAAGACCATGGCGATCAACGTCGAGGGCACCCTGCGTCCGGGCGTGACCTCGAAAGACATCATCCTGGCCGTCATCGCCAAGATCGGCACCGGCGGCGGACAGGGCTACGTGCTGGAGTACCGCGGCTCGGCCATCCGGGACCTGTCGATGGAAGCGCGGATGACCATCTGCAACATGTCCATCGAAGCCGGTGCCCGCGCCGGCATGGTGGCGCCGGACGAGACCACCTTCGAATACCTGAAGGGCCGGCCGCACGCACCCGAGGGTGCGGACTGGGACGCCGCCGTCGAGTACTGGCAGACACTGCGCACCGAGGACGACGCCGAATTCGACGCCGAGGTCTTCCTCGACGCGGACACGCTGGAACCGTTCGTCACATGGGGCACCAACCCGGGGCAGGGCGTCTCCCTCTCCGGGGCCGTCCCTTCGCCCGAGGACTTCGCGGACGAGAACGCAAAGGCCTCGGCAGCGCGCGCCCTGACCTACATGGATCTCAAGGCCGGCACGCCGATGAAGGACATCCGGGTGGATACGGTGTTCCTAGGGTCCTGTACCAACAGCCGCATCGAGGACCTGCGCATTGCTGCGGACATCATCCGCGGCCGCAGCAAGGACCCGAACATCCGCATGATGGTGGTGCCCGGCTCTGCCCGCGTCCGGCTGGAGGCCGAGGCCGAGGGCCTGGACCAAGTCTTCAAGGACTTCGGTGCCGAGTGGCGCTTCGCCGGCTGCTCCATGTGCCTGGGCATGAATCCGGACCAGCTGGCTCCGGGCGAACGATGCGCCTCAACGTCCAACCGCAACTTCGAGGGGCGCCAGGGCAAGGGCGGCCGCACACACCTCGTGTCGCCGGTGGTGGCAGCGGCTACCGCAGTACGCGGCACCTTGAGTTCGCCGTCGGACTTGGATCCTGTTGACGAGGGCCAGGCTCGCCGCCTGAGCGAAACCAGCGCAGCTTAACGCGGATTAGGGGAAACAATGACCATGGAAAAATTCACCACCCACACCGGTATCGGCGTTCCGCTGCGGCAGTCAAATGTGGACACGGACCAGATCATTCCTGCCGTGTACCTCAAGCGCATCACCCGTACCGGATTCGAAGACGCGCTGTTTTCGGCCTGGCGGAAGAAGGATGACTTCATCCTGAACCAGGAGCCGTTCAACCGTGGTTCGGTGCTGGTGGCCGGCTCCGATTTCGGCACCGGCTCCTCCCGCGAGCACGCGGTATGGGCACTGAAGGATTACGGCTTCAGGGTGGTTCTCTCGTCGCGCTTCGCGGACATCTTCCGGGGCAACTCGGGCAAGCAGGGCCTGCTGGCCGCGCAGGTCGCCCAGGACGACATCGAGTTGATCTGGAAGGAACTGGAGAACCATCCGGGCACCGAAATCACGGTGGATCTGAACTCGAAGACGGTGGTCTGCGGAACCCTCACGGCGCCGTTCGAGATCGATGACTACACGCGCTGGCGCCTGCTCGAAGGGCTGGACGACATCGGGCTGACGCTCCAGCACGAAGAGGAGATCACCAGCTACGAGGCAACCCGTCCGTCCTGGAAACCGAAAACGCTTCCGGCCCGGTCATAACTCCGGCGTGGCTAATCGCACTTTATTTCGGGATGGTCACGGTAGCTTCTATGCTTAGCTGAGGCCTTCGCGAAGTTTGGAGGCGTTGCAGATCGAGGAAACAGGTGTATATGGCAAGCGTTCTGACCATCCGCGGAGGAGTCCCTCTTAAGGGAAAGGTATCCGTCCGGGGAGCCAAGAACCTCGTACCAAAAGCCATGGTTGCCTCCCTGCTGGGCAACGATCCTTCGCTGCTGCGCAACGTTCCGGAGATCAAGGACGTCGAGGTAGTGACGAGCCTGCTGCGCCTCCATGGCGTCGAGGTCACCAAGGATCCCGTCACCGGTGACCTGTCCCTGGACCCCACCAAGGTCAAGACGGCCCAGATGAAGGACATCGACGCGCATGCCGGTGATTCCCGCATCCCGATCCTTTTCTGCGGGCCGCTGATCCATGCCATCGGGGAAGCATTCATCCCTGACCTGGGTGGCTGCAAAATCGGCGACCGCCCGATCGACTACCACCTGGAGGTGCTGCGCCAGTTCGGCGCCGTGGTGGAGAAGCGCGAGGGCGGTATCTCCATTTCCGCTCCCAAGGGTCTGAAGGGCGCCAAGCTCTCGCTGCCCTACCCCAGTGTCGGCGCCACCGAGCAGGTGCTGCTGACCGCCACCCGCGCCGAGGGCATCACCGAGCTCAGCGGGGCGGCGATCGAGCCGGAAATCATGGACCTGATCGCGGTCCTGCAGAAAATGGGCGCCATCATCTCGGTGCAGACTGACCGGGTCATCCGGATCGAGGGCGTTCCGCACCTCAGCGGCTTCAACCACCGCGCGCTGGCGGACCGCAACGAGGCAGCATCCTGGGCCTCGGCCGCGCTGGTCACCCAGGGTGACATCTATGTTGAGGGCGCGAACCAGCCGGATCTGACCGCGTTCCTGAACACCTACCGCAGAATTGGCGGCGCCTTCGATATCGACGACGAAGGCATCCGCTTCTACCACACCGGCGGGAAGCTCTCGCCGCTGGTCCTCGAAACGGACGTGCATCCGGGCTTCATGACGGACTGGCAGCAGCCTCTGGTGGTCGCCCTGACCCAGGCAGCCGGCGTGTCCATCGTCCACGAAACGGTCTATGAAAACCGCTTCGGCTTCACCCAGGCCCTGATCCGGATGGGCGCCAGCATCCAGGTGCACCGCGAGTGCCTGGGCAGCATCCCGTGCCGCTTCGGCCAGCGCAATTTCCTGCATTCGGCCGTCATCTCGGGGCCCACCCAGCTGCAGGGCACGGACATCGACATTCCGGATCTGCGCGGCGGCTTCAGCCACCTGATTGCGGCGCTGGCAGCCAACGGCACATCCCGCGTGACCGGTATCGAGCTGATCAACCGGGGTTACGAGCGGTTCCAGTCCAAACTGGAAAACCTCGGCGCGGACTTCGACATTGCCTGAAGCGGCGGGACGAAGGATGAAGCCGGCCATGAAGGAACGGGCCACGCTCAACACCTTGGCCGCCTTGGTGCGCCCGGTGCTGAACCTGCTCCTCCGGCGTAAGTGGGAGGGGACGGAGAACCTGCCGCAAGGCGGTGGGATCATCGTCTGCCCCAACCACAATACGGAAATAGACCCCCTGGTGGTTGGCCATTTCGTTTACAACCAGGGTTTCTTCCCGCACTTCCTGGCCAAGGCCTCCCTGTTCAAGATCCCCGTGGTCGGCGCCATCCTGTCGGCCGCCAAGCAGATCCCCGTGGAGCGCAGCAGTGCCGGCGCAAACCGCTCCCTCAGCGTGGCCCGGGAGGTGATGGATCAGGGCGGTGCCGTGATCATCTACCCGGAAGGCACGCTGACCCGGGATCCGGACCTGTGGCCCATGCGCGGCCGGACCGGCGCGGCCAGGCTGGCGCTCCAGACCGGGGTTCCGGTTGTTCCGGTAGCCCATTGGGGCGCCAACGAGTTGTTCCCGCGCTACGCGAAGAAGCTCCATATCTTTCCGCGCAAGACGGCAAGAGTGGTTGCCGGACCGCCGGTGGACCTGAGCGAATTCATCGGCCAGCCGCTGACGAAAACCGTGCTCGAGGAGGCGACGACCAGGATTCTGGACGCCGTGACGGATTTGCTGGCCGGACTCCGCGGCGAGCAGCCCCCGGCCCAACGCTGGGACCCGGCCGTGCGCGGCCAGAACGCCACCGGCCGGAACTTCGAAGTGTCTCCGCCCGCCGACCTGCCACCCACATCACCGGAGGAAAAGCCGTGAGCTCCCACCAGGAACTGCCCGCCGCAGTGGCTGTTCTGGGCGCCGGCAGCTGGGGCACAACGTTTGCCAAGGTCGTGGCTGATGCCCATCCGGGCATCCAGGTGCGGCTGTGGGCGCGGCGGCCGGAAGTGGCGGAGGAAATCAACCGCAGCCACCTGAACAGCCAGTACCTCAACGACATCCGCCTGCCGGATAACCTGACCGCCTCAGGTGACGTGGCCGAGGTCATGGACGGGGCGGAGCTGGTGGTTCTTGCCGTTCCGGCGCAGACGCTGCGGCCTCAGCTGGCGGCCTTGAAACCGCTGCTGGGGGACACCGCCGTCGTTGTTTCCCTCATGAAGGGCCTGGAACGCGGCACCGACTCGCGGATGAGCGAAGTCATCAAGGAAGAACTCTCGCTGCCAGATTCGCGGATCGCGGTGATTTCCGGCCCCAACCTGGCCATGGAGATCGCGCGCAAGGAACCCACCGCCTCGGTGGTGGCCTGTACGGACCGCGACGTGGCGCAGTGGATTGCCAACACCTGCACCGCCCGGTACTTCCGCCCGTACACCAACACGGATGTTGTGGGTGTGGAGATCGGCGGGATCGTCAAGAATGTCATCGCCTTGTGCGTGGGCATCTGCGATGGCAAGCACATGGGTGACAACACCAAGGCCTCCGTCATCACCCGCGGACTGGCGGAGACCACGCGGCTCACGCTGGCGTTGGGCGGCGAGCTGGAAACGATGGCGGGACTGGCCGGGCTGGGGGACTTGGTGGCGACCTGTTCGTCCCCGCTCTCGCGCAACCGCACCGCTGGCCGCCTGCTCGGCGAAGGCCTGACGCTGGACGAAGTCAGCCAGCGCATGACGCAGACCGCGGAGGGCATCAAGTCCGGGCGCGCGGTGCTCGACCTGGCCACCCAGGTAGGTGTGGAAATGCCGATTACCGAAAGCGTGGTCGCCGTTCTCGAGGGAGAAATTTCCGTCGAGGACCTGGCCCCGCGACTGCTCACCCGTGAGCTCAAATCCGAAGGCGAACAGGAACAGTGAAAAAAGAACCGAACAGTCCCAATGCCCCGGAGACCGGGCGGAAACCGCGTGTCGCCGTCCTTTTCGGCGGCCGTTCCAGCGAGCACTCGGTCAGCTGTGTGACGGCTGCAGGCGTTCTGGCGGCCATTGACCAGGAAAAGTACGACGTCGTTCCGATCGGCATCGCCGCCAACGGCCAGTGGACGTTGGTCTCCGATGATCCTGCCCGCTGGTCCCTGACCTCGGCGACCCGGCCGGAGGTCACCCCTGCAGCGGAATCGGTGCTGCTGGCCGCCGGAGACTCCGCCACGGAACTGGTTGTCCGTTCTGCTTCCGACGCCCTCCGTAGCCTGGGACAGGTCGACGTTGTGCTGCCGCTGCTGCACGGACCTTTCGGCGAAGACGGCACGCTGCAGGGCCTGCTGGAAATGAACGACGTGCGCTACGTGGGCGCCGGCGTCCTGGCCTCCGCCGTCGGCATGGACAAGCACTACATGAAGGTGGTCTTCGAAGCCGCGGGGCTTGAAGTCGGGCCGTACGAGGTCATTACCGACCGCCAGTGGCAGCAGGACCCGGACTCGGCCCTGGCACGCGTGGCGGGACTGGGCTTCCCGGTCTTCGTGAAGCCGGCCCGCGCCGGCTCATCGATGGGCATCAGCAAGGTTTCCGACGCAGCGGGACTACGGGCCGCCATCGAAGCCGCACGGGAGCACGATCCGAAGATCGTTGTCGAAGCGGGGATTGTCGGCCGCGAGATCGAAGTGGCCGTCTTGCAGGGGCGGGGCTTTGCTGACCCGCGCACCAGCCTCCCAGGTGAGATCGCGGTGCAGCCCGGCGAGCACGATTTCTACGACTTTGAAGCCAAGTACGTTGACGGCGCGGCCGCCGCACTCAGCTGCCCGGCGGACCTGCCTTCGGAAGCCACGGACCGGGTCCGCGAACTTGCCGGCAAGGCGTTCGATGCCGTCGCGGGAGAGGGCCTGTCCCGGGTGGACTTCTTCTACACACAGGACGGCCGTCTCGTCATCAACGAGATCAACACCATGCCCGGGTTCACCCCGATCAGCATGTACCCGCAGATGTGGGCCAAGTCAGGCCTGCCCTACACCGAACTCATTGACGAACTGATCTATCTCGCGCTGAACCGCAAAACCGGGCTGCGCTGACCGCAGGTGCGGTTGCCGCTCGGCGTCCCGTGTCTACGAGGCGTCGAGCGTGTCCGTCGGGTTGATGCATTCGTTGGTCTGCGGAACCTCCGCGGCCGCGTCGGCCAGATCCACCAGAATGGTGGATTCGGCCACCTCGTCCGGATCAAAAATAAGCTCCGTGGCCGGTTCGCGGCCATAAGTGGTGGCCGTCCAGGTCTCTTCGCCCTCGTGCAGGACCCAGTCGATGCCGTTGACCGTGACACACCGGTCCGTGGTCGGTCCCGGCACCGGGACACCGCAGCGCAGGATGACTTTGGACGGGTCGCCCCAGGCAGCAGTTGCCTGGCTGGAGGTCTCGCGGCGCTCAGCATCGGCCACGAACTCCGGCAGGATCACCATCATCGGAGCGCAGGCGGGATTGGCGGCGTCTTCGGCGGCATCAACCTGCACGATAGGAGAGCAGGCCGTTGCCGCGAACACTATCCCTGCCCCCAGCAACGAGGCAGGCAGGTATCGGCTCAGGGCGTTCATCCGGGACATGGATCCAGCCTATCCGCTTGCCGGTGCGGACAATAATGGATGCCCGGGAGCGCCCGCGCACCCGGACTCGCTGCGCGGCACCCCTTGCAGGAACCGTCCAGTTTCGGCCACTATGCTCGTCCGTGGCCCGTTTCAAGAAAGTGAATGAATGACGTCTGACTACGACTATGACTACGCCCCTCCCCGCCGCCCCAAGCGCCGGCCCTTGCCCAAGGTGCTGGCCGTACTGGCTGCGCTGGTGGCAGTGGCCATCGTCATCGGCGGTAGCTACGTCTTTTACCTGGCCAACGTCTTCGACAATAATTCGCAGAAGATTGAGAATGCGTTCCCGCAGAACCGCATCAGCAAGGTAGCCGGTGATGGCTCCAAGAACATCCTGCTGATGGGAACCGACGCCGACGGCGGAAGCGGCGAGGGCGAAAACCTCGCAGGCGTGCCCAACGGCGGCCGGACGGACACGATGATGCTCGTGCACCTTCCGGAAAACCGCGACAAGGTCTACGTCATGTCGATCATGCGCGACACCTGGACCACGATCCCCGGATACGGAGAGCACAAGATCAACTCCGCCATGGCATTCGGCGGCACCCCGCTGGTGGTCGAAACGGTGGAGACATTGTTCAACGCGCGCATCGACCATGTTGCCAGCGTCGACTTTGCCGGCTTCCGGGCGCTGACGGATGCCCTTGGCGGAGTTCAAATCGATAACCCTGCCGCCTTCCAGATCACCGGAGGCAACGGCGAATCCTTCCCCGAAGGTGTGCAGACCCTCGACGGCGAGTCCGCGCTGAATTTCGTTCGGGAGCGCAAGTCGTTCACCAACGGCGACTACCAGCGAGTGGCCAACCAGCAGTTGTTCGTGAAAGCCCTGGTGTCCGAAATCCTCTCACCGGCGACACTGGTCAATCCGCTGCGGATGAGTGGCGTGGTCTCGGAGTTCTCGCCTTACATCAGCGTTGATTCGGAGTTCAGCGGCCCGGCGGCAGCCTTCCTCGGCGCCAGCCTGTGGAAGGTGCGCGGCAACGACATCGAAATGTTCACGCTCCCGTCACTGGGCACCGGCATATCCGCCGACGGCCAGTCCATTGTGCTCAAGGATCAAGCGGCCATCGCCGAAATATCCAAGGCAATGAGCAATGGCTCGATGGCCGACTATCTCGCTTCGGCCGGGTAGAAGTCCGGAAACTGCTCCTGATTTGCCGGCCATCCCCTAAACGTTACCCACTCCCGGGCTCCGGCTACGGTAGGCTCGGTTAACGCTGGAGAACTGTAAGAGTCCGTTGGCCCGTTTGTGCCGCGGCAGCGGGATTGGAACACCTTGCACGCAAAGATAGCCGCGAACACACAGGCGCTCAAGCGCTGGCTGGCGAAGGCGGAAGAAGTGCTCGGCAACCATAGCGACCGGCTCAATGCCATCAACATTTTCCCCGTAGCGGACGGGGATACGGGCACCAACCTGTACCTGACGGTGAGGGCAGCTTCCCAAGCGGCCGCCGAAGCGGAGACCGCGGATGTCGGCGAACTGCTGGCGGTGAGCGGGCAGGCTGCCATGGAGGAAGCTCGTGGAAACTCCGGCACCTTGTTCGCGGTGTTCCTCTCGGCGATGGCGGAACCTCTGAAAGGCACCACCAGGATGACAGGGCCGCTGCTGGCTGCGGCACTCCAGCGGGCAGAAATCCGCTGTTGGTCCGCGTTGAGCGATCCGGTGCCCGGCACCATGCTCTCGGCAATGGAAGCAGTCTCACAGGCTGCCAATTCCCACGGAGCCGCACACAACGGGGACGATTCAAACCATGGTCTGGCAGTCACGCTGGAAGCGGTGGTGGAGGCTGCCCTCGATGCCGTCGTGCAGACCGAAGACCAGCTCGGTATGCTGGCAGCCGCACAGGTGGTGGACGCCGGAGCCGTGGGTTTCCTGCTGATCATGGACACGTTGCGCTCCAGCGCCCTCGGGGTGGAACTGCAGCCGGAACTGCTGGACGGGCTGCACGGCTACAACCTGCAGGATCCGCACATCCATCTGGGGCAGGCGCACGAAGGCGTGGAAGTCATGTGCACTATCAACCTGAGTCCGCTTGATGCGGCCACCCTGCGACTGCAGTTGGACGAGTTGGGCGATTCCGTGATCCTGAGTGCGGTTACCGAGTCCGAGGTCGGCTACCGCTGGCGGGTCCACGCCCATGTCCCGGAAGCGGAGCCCGCCTTGGCCGCGATCCGGGCCTTCGCCGAACCATCCAATCTGTCCGTGACCGATCTTTCCGCCCCGGTGTACGAGGCCCATGACTGAACATCTGCCGGCAGAAGTTGAACTCGAACTGAAGCGGCGGCTCGGACAACGCAGCGCTTCGGCGCTGGAGAAGCACCTTGGCCTGACCACCGTCGGGGAACTGCTGAATTATTTCCCGCGCCGCTATCTCAAGCGCGGTGAGCTGACCAGCATTGCCGAGCTTCCCCTGGACGAAAACGTGACCCTGGTGGCCCGCGTTGTCAGCTGCACTACACGCCGGATGCGTGCACGGAAAGGTATCCTGACCGACGTCGTCGTTAGCGATGATTCCGTACGCGGGTTGAACCAGGTGCACCTGACGTTCTTCAACACGTACCGTGCGGACAAGGAACTGCTGCCGGGCACAATGGCCATGTTTGCCGGCAAGGTCACCACGTACCAACGCCAGCTGACGCTGACCAATCCTGACTACGTGCTGCTTGAGGACGAGAATGGCTTTGACGCCGAGGAAGCCCGGCGTCCCGTCCCGCTGTATCCGGCCACCGCGAAGCTGAGCAGCTGGCGGATCAAAGCCGCCGTCGAAGCTCTGCTCGACGTCGTGGACTTCAGCCGGATCGAGGACCCGGTGCCGGCCGATATCGCCATCCGCGACCGGCTGTATTCGCTGGAGGACGCGTACCAGCAGATCCACCGCCCCCAGGACTTGGAATCGGTGGCCAAAGCCCAGGAGAGGTTCAGGTACCAGGAAGCGCTGATACTCCAGACGGCGCTGGCCCGGCGCAGGGCACAAGCGGCTGCCGAGGAAGCAACCGCAAGGCCGCACCACCGGGCCGGATTGCTGGAGCGTTTCGACGCCTCGCTGCCCTTCACCCTTACCGGCGGCCAGCAGGAGGTCGGAGCCACCATTGCCGCGGAGCTCGCGGAGAACCACCCGATGAACCGGCTGCTGCAGGGGGAAGTGGGGTCCGGCAAGACACTTGTTGCCCTGCGCGCCATGCTCCAGGTCATCGACGCCGGCGGCCAGGCCGTCATGATGGCACCAACAGAGGTGCTGGCCGGTCAGCACTACGAATCGATCCGGCGGATGCTGGGGCCGCTGGCCGAGGGCGGCATGCTTGGCGGCGACGAAAACGGGACCAGAGTCGTGCTGTTGACCGGTTCCGTGGTCGGTTCCGCCCGCCGCAGCGTCCTGCGGGATATCAACAGCAACGAGGCGGGCATCGTCATAGGCACCCACGCCCTGCTCTCCAAAGAGGTCGAGTATTACGATCTGGGCCTGATCGTGGTGGATGAGCAGCATCGGTTCGGCGTCGAGCAGCGCGACCAGTTGCGTGCGCAGGCTATCAAGCCGCCCCACCTGCTGGTCATGACCGCCACACCGATCCCGCGCACCGTTGCCATGACCGTGTTCGGCGATTTGGAAACGTCGGTGCTGCGGGAACTGCCAGCCGGCCGCGCCCCGATCCGTACCCATCTCGTGGGACTGGTGGAGAACCCGGGGTGGGCTGACCGGATCTGGGCCAGGGCACGCGAGGAAGTCGATGCCGGCAGGCAGGTGTACGTGGTCTGTCCCAAGATCGGCGACGACGAAGGCGAGGACCCGGCCAGTTTTGAGCCGACTGCCGACACCGGAGAGGAAAGCCGTCCGCTGGCTTCCGTCCAACGGATGGCAGAGTTTCTGGCGGAACTGCCGGTCTTGTCCGGAGTGCGCATCGGTGTCCTCCACGGAAGACTGGACTCGGGGGAAAAGAATGCCACCATGGCAGCCTTCACCGAGGGGCGGCTGGACCTGCTCGTTTCCACCACCGTGATCGAAGTCGGTGTGGACGTCCCCAACGCCACGATGATGGTGATCCTTGATGCGGACCGGTTCGGCATATCGCAGCTGCACCAGCTGCGAGGACGGGTGGGCCGCGGCTCGCTGCTGGGCACGTGCCTGCTCGTCACAAGCCTGGAGCCGGGCCACCCCAGCCGGGAGCGGCTGCAAGCGGTGGAGGCGACCACGGACGGATTCCGGCTCGCCCAGGATGACCTGAAGCTGCGCCGCGAAGGCGACATTCTGGGGTCTTCCCAGTCCGGCGGCAAGTCCACGCTGAAGCTGCTGCGCGTCATCAAGGACGAAGCCGTGATCGAACACGCGCGCAAGGACGCCGCGGCGATCATCGAACATGACGCCCAGCTGGGGGACTACCCGGAATTGGCCGAAGCCATCGAGCAGTATCTCAACCCGGAGAAAGAGGCGTTCCTTGAACGGGGATAGGGCATGAGCCGGGTGGTGGCCGGGACCGCCGGCGGCATGACGCTGGCCAATGTCCCGGGCACCGCGACGAGGCCGACGACGGATCGGGTCAAGGAAGCGTTGTTCTCACGGCTCGAGTCGTACGACGTCATTCATGACGCCGTCGTTCTTGACCTCTTCGCGGGCTCGGGCGCGCTGGGGGCCGAATGCGCCAGCAGGGGGGCGGCCCGCGTCGAGCTGGTCGAATTGGCGGAGAAGGCCGCGGCCGTGTGCCGCCGCAACGCCGAGATGATCAACTCTGTGCTGCGCCGGGCCGTCGTGCAGGTCCACCGCACCAGCGCCGAGGGATTCCTGGGCAGGCTGCAGGAGGGCAGGCATTACAACCTGGTGCTGATCGATCCGCCGTACCCGCTCGCCGAAGACAAGCTGGCCGAGATCCTGGCGTTGCTGGAGCCGTTCCTGGTCGAAGGTGCGGTGGTCGTCGTCGAACGCTCCTCGCGTTCGCCGGAACCACGTTGGCCGGCCGGGCTGGAGTGTTTTTCCGGCCGGAAGTACGGTGAGACGCAGTTGTGGTTCGCGGAGCCGGTCTAAGCCAGCACGAATGATTCCAGCTCGGCGCCCGTGAGCACCTGCGCCGGATGCGGACCGGCGGCGAGCAAGGACTGCGTCCAGTCCTCCGGCCACGAATCCCGTCTCGCCGCGAGCACCAGATTGCCGGCATAGCGGCTGGTGAACATGCCAGCTTCGCCCAGCACAGCCACCGCTGGTGTGCAGTCCGACAGCTCGGAGATCTGACGTTTGGCAAAGGCCAGCGGAGGGTCGTCGCCGACGTTGACCAGCAGGACTCCGCCGGGTGACAGCAGTTCGAGCAGCTCGCTGTAGAAACCGCCAGTGGCCAGATGTTCCGGGGCATCCTCGCCGGCGAAGACATCGAGCACGACGACGTCGAACTCACCGTCGATATCCCCGAAGGTCACTTCCTGGCGGGCATCGCCAATATAAACGGTCAGGTCCGTGCCTTCGGGTAGCGGCAGCTGGTCGATGACGTAGTCCAGCAGCTCCCGTTCCAACTCCACGGCGTGCTGTTCGGAGCCCGGCCTGGTGGCCTGGATATAGCGCGCGAGCGTGAGCGCACCGGCACCCAGATGCAACGAGCGCAGCGGCTGGCCAGGTTCGCCGGCAAGATCCACAACGTTGGCGATCCGGCGCAGGTACTCGTAGAAGACATGCTCCGGGTGCTTCAGGTCCACATGGGACTGTTCGGCGCCGCCGATACTCAGGATGTACGCTCCCGGCACCCTGCTGTCCGGGTCAAGGGAGGCATGCAGGCCGCTGCCGCGCAGAAAACGATTCTGCACCGCTAGAGCCGGTCCTTCAAAGTGGCGAGCCTCGACGCCGCTTCCTCCAGCACATCCACACGTTTGCAGAAGGCGAAGCGCAGCAGCGACTTGGTCCGTTCCGCACCTGCCGGGTGGCAGAACACCGGAACCGGTATGGCTGCCACGCCGACCAGTTCAGGGAGCCGGCGGGCCAACGCCGTTGCATCGGTAACGCCCAGCGGCGCCGCATCTACGTTGACGAAGTAGGTGCCTTGGGGCGTGAAGACGTCCAGACCCGTTGCCCGCAAGCCCTCGCTGAGGATGTCCCGCTTGCGCTGCAGCGTGTCCGCTACGTCTTGGTAGAAGGAACCGTCCAGCGCGAGACCGGCCGCCACGGCCGCTTGGAAGGGGGTGCCGGAGGAATAACTGAGGAATTGCTTGACGGTCCGAGCCGCCGCTACCAGCTCGGACGGCCCGCTCATCCAGCCGATTTTCCATCCGGTGAGCGAGAACGTTTTGCCCGCGGAGGAAATGGTGAGGGTGCGCTCCGATGCGCCGGGCAGCGTGGCCACGGGTATGTGGGCAACGCCGAAGGTGAGGTGCTCGTAGACTTCGTCCGTAATGATGATGGCATTGTGGCGGTTGGCCAGCTCCACGATGCGTGTCAGCGCCTCCCGCGTGAAGACACTGCCCATCGGATTGTGCGGGTTGTTGACCAGGATGACGCGCGTCCTCGCGGAAAAAGCCGCCTCAAGCGCGACCAAGTCCGGCTGGAACTCGGGCGCCAGCAAGGGCGCCGTGACGTGGGTTGCGCCGCTGAGCGCGATCACAGCACCGTAGGAGTCGTAGAACGGCTCGAAGGTCAGGACCTCGTCGCCGGGGCCGGTCAGGGCAAGCAGGGCGGCGGCCAAGGCTTCCGTAGCCCCTGTGGTCACGATGATTTCCGTCTCCGGATCCGGCGTCAGTCCATAGAAACGCCGCTGATGGTCGGAGATCGCTTCGCGCAGCGCGGGGATTCCCTTGCCCGGCGCATACTGGTTTGCGCCGGCCGAGATGGCGTCACGGGCAGCCTCCCGCATCAGTTCCGGCCCGTCCTCGTCAGGAAACCCCTGGCCTAGGTTGATCGCGCCGGCGTGAACGGCCAGCGTTGTGATCTCCTCGAAGATGGTCACACCCAGATGGCCGTCGGCGCCCAGCAGGTTGGCGCCTTCGGCCGTGCGCAGCCATGGTGCGCGGTTCCCCGAGGCGGACCCTTGGGCCAGGTTTTCGTCCGTTCTGCTCATATCTCCCAGTAATATCACTACAACCGCGGCCTCACGTGCTGTGACTTGTGCTGTGAATGGATTAGATTCATAGATATGCGCCGAGCCGTCTGCCCTGGATCCTATGACCCGCTGCACAACGGGCACGTTGAAATTATTGCCCGTGCCGCCAGCATGTACGACGAAGTGATCGTCGCCGTCTCCACCAACTATGCGAAGAAATACAGGTTCTCCCTGGACGTGCGTCTGGATATGGCGCGCCAGACCCTGTCCTACCTGCGGGGGATCACCGTGGAGCCGATGGGCGACGGGCTGCTGGCGGAATTTTGCCGCAGCCATGGTGCAGGTGTCATCATCAAGGGACTGCGTTCCACGCAGGATTACCACTACGAACTGCCGATGGCCCGGATGAACCGCCATCTCACTGGCGTCGAAACGGTGTTCCTGCCGGCGGAGAACAGTTACACACATCTCTCATCCACTTTGATTAAGGAAGTGGCGGCGCTCGGCGGTGATATCGCGGACTTTGTTCCCAAAGCCGTGCTGCAACGTTTCCAGCAGGACGAACAAGGACAATAGTCCTGCGGAGCGTCCATTTGAGAGTATGGGCAACTTCGCGCTAAGATAATACGTCGGTCATATGTTCTATAGGAGTTCTCATCGTTGTGATCATGAATCATGATCAAAAATCGCCCCTGGCTATTTCGGTCAAGGATCTCGGGCGCAGCCCGGGTACTATGCGGACCCTGAACGAGCATGTACCTGCACCGGATCAGTTCGGTGCAGCACTCATTGGCGTGCAGGAAGGCTCTGATATGGAGCTGGATCTGCGGCTTGAGTCCGTACACGAAGGCATTCTGGTTTCCGGCACTGCCACCGTTGATGTAACGGGGGAGTGCGGGCGCTGCTTGGATGCAATCGAGTATGATCTCTCCGTCAGGGTGCAGGAACTCTTCTACTACGAGGGCTTCGATCCGCAGGATCAGGGTCCGGATGATGAAGAGGCTGACGAGCAGCGGCGGGTAGAGCGCGATTCAATCGATCTCGAACCGGTGTTGCGGGACGCAGTGGTAACCGCCCTGCCGTTCCAGCCGGTGTGCCGGGAAGACTGTAAAGGCCTTTGTCCTGAATGCGGGATGCGCCTTGAAGAGGATCCGGGCCACCAACATGAGGTTTTGGATCCTCGCTGGGCAGCCCTCGCCGGGTTGGCTGGCACAGCTGCCGATGAGGCAGCAACACGTACAGAGTCAGACGAGAGAGAAGAGAGTTAGTCGTGGCTGTTCCCAAGCGGAAAATGTCCCGCTCGAATACGCGCGCACGCCGGTCCCAGTGGAAGGCAACTGCGCCCAACCTGGTTAAGACCGTTGAGAACGGCCGTGTCACCTACAGCCTGCCTCACCAGGCCAAAGTCGTCACCGACTCGGCAGGCACTGCGCTGTTCCTTGAGTATAAGGGCCGCAAGGTAGCCGACGTTTAATAGCGTCCGCATGCCTTCAACTGAAGAGCTTTTGAAGCGTCTCGGCGTCGAAATCGACGCCGAGACGCTTCGTCTTGCTCTGACACATCGCTCCTACGCGTATGAACACGGCGGCCTGCCGACCAATGAGCGCCTCGAATTCCTGGGCGATTCCATTCTCGGCTTTTCCGTCACTGATGCGCTCTACCGCGACAATCCTGACCTGCCTGAGGGCGAGCTGGCCAAACGCCGTTCCGCCGTCGTCAGCACCCGTGCGCTGGCAGGAGTTGCCCGCGACCTGGATCTGGGCCAGTACATTCTGCTCGGCCAGGGCGAAAAGCTGACTAACGGCGCGGACAAGTCTTCCATTCTGGCGGACACCGTCGAAGCGCTGATCGGCGCTACCTACCTTGTTAACGGCATCGAAACCGCGCGCGGGATGGTCATGCGCCTCATTTCCCCGCTGCTCGCGGATGCCGAGGCGCTGGGCGCAGGCACTGACTGGAAAACGAGCATCCAGGAACTGGCCGCCGCCCGCAAGATGGGCAGCGTCGAATATGCCGTCCAGGGCTCCGGACCGGACCACGCCAGGACGTTCGTGGCAACGCTGCGCATCGGCGGCACCGCTTACGGCCAGGGCACCGGCCACTCCAAGAAGGAAGCCGAGCAGGAAGCTGCCGCCGTCTCGTGGCGCCAGCTGCGTTCCGTCGAACCCGCAGATGCCTGAACTGCCTGAAGTCGAGGTGGTACGCCGCGGCCTGGCCCAGTGGGTCCGCGGCCGCACCATCACCGGCGTCGAGGTCCTCGACGAGCGTTCCATCCGCCGCCATGCGCTCGGCGCCGAGGACCTGCGCGGCAACCTCGAAGGCACCAGGGTGGAAGACGTGGTGCGCCGCGGCAAGTTCCTTTGGCTGCCGCTGCGCGAAGAAACCAACGACGACGGCGGGGCGCCACGGCTTGCGCTGATGGCCCACCTCGGGATGAGCGGGCAACTGCTGGTCGAGGATTCCGTCCAGCCTGACGAAAAGCACTTGAAGGTCCGCCTCACCCTAAGCCCTGCCTCGAATGCCGACGGCACGTCCATGCCGGCCGAACTGCGCTTCGTCGACCAGCGGATCTTCGGCGGAGTTTTCCTGGCGGACCTGGTGCCGACGGCTGACGGGCACGCGGGAGGGCTGTCGGAAAGCGGCCTGCCACTGGTGCCGGTGGAGGCCACGCATATCGCCCGTGATCCGTTGGATCCTGCGTTCTCGTTCGATACTTTTTACCGCCGCCTGCGTGCCCGCCGCACCGGAATCAAACGCGCCATTCTGGACCAAGGTCTGGTCTCCGGGATCGGAAACATCTACGCCGACGAAGCCCTTTGGGCAGCTAAGCTGCACTATGCCCGGCCCACCGATACGATGCGGCGAAAGGAAGCGGAAAGGCTGGTCGAAGCCTGCCGCGACGTCATGAACCGCGCATTGGACGCCGGGGGCACTAGCTTTGACTCCCTGTACGTGAACGTCAACGGTGCCTCAGGGTACTTCGCCCGGTCGCTGAACGCCTACGGGCGCGAGCGGGAAAACTGCAACCGCTGCGCAGCGCTGGGACTGGAGACCAAGATCCGGCGGGATGTCTTCATGAACCGTTCCTCCTACTCCTGCCCGGTGTGCCAGCCGAGGCCGCGCAACGCCCGCTGGTAGCCTGAGCGTCGCCGCTGTCCTTTCCGGTAACGGCAATAAGCCCATGCCATAGGGTTTTCCCAAGGTCTGCCATTGACCTGGGCAACCAAGGAACGCTAGCTTTAGCCCATACCCGTTCGTAGTTCCACTTCCTTTGCGATGAGGCAAATATGGCTAGTGCCGGACTGTTATACGTAGGCGCAATTCTTTTCATCAACGGGCTGATGCTGCTCGGCCGGATTCCCGGAAAATCAGCCGCAATACTCAATCTCTTCGTGGGTGCCCTGCAGACCGTGGTGCCTCTCGTCCTGCTATCGCAGGCCCAAGGCGAATTGGCCCCGACGTTTGCGGCAGCCGGTCTGTTCCTGTTCGGCTTTACCTACCTCTATGTAGGCATCCTGCAGCTGACCGGCATCAGTGCCGAGGGACTCGGCTGGTTCAGCCTCTTCGTGGCTGTCGTCGCGATAGTTATCGGCGTCCTCAGTTTCACCCTGATCTCGGATCCGCTGTTCGGCGTCATCTGGATCACGTGGGCCGTGCTGTGGTTCATGTTCTTCCTCCTCATGGCCCTGGGCAAGGACTCCATCACGGCGGCCACAGGGTGGTTTGCCATCTTCTGCGGCTGGTTGACCTGCACCATTCCCGCGCTGCTGCTGCTCAGCGGCAGCTTTATCTCGACGGCCACCACTGCCTGGACCGGTGCGCTGATTTTCGCCGCATCCTTTGCCGCCTCATTGTTCCTGGGGCGGCCGCGACAAAAGAGCGACGCAGACCAGGTAGGGCCGGCAACAACACAAGGAGCGGCTTCATGACTCTTTACGAATACCGCTGTGCCCAATGCGACGCGGTCGAGATGAATTTCGCGATGGGGCAGGCACCGCAGAGCACCGAATGTCCTGGCTGCGGACGGGAGGCCCGCAGGGTCTTCAGCGCGCCGAGACTCTCCATCGCCGGGACCAGCGCTTACAAACTGCTGGACAGCACGGCGAGGAGCGCTCACGAGCCGGACGTAGTCTCCGGGTTGCCCGGCAAGAAGACGCCCAAGCAACGTTATACGCACAATCCGCTGCACCAGAAGCTTCCGCGGCCCTGATCCGACAGGGCAGCAGAAACATAAGAGGAGTAGAGAATAATGCCAGAAGTCATTTTCCCGCTCGACTCGAGCAAGAAATTCGAAGACCAGGAAAAAGTCGGACACAACCGCTACCACCCGGAGATCCCGCCCGTTGCGACCGTAAAGCAGGGGGTGTCCGTCCGGGTCGACTGCCGTGAATGGTTCGACGGTGCCATCGTCAATGATGACTCGGCGGACGACATCCTCAATGCCCCGCTGCTAACGGTACACAAACTCAGCGGGCCGTTTGCCATCGAAGGAGCCCAGCCGGGGGACCTGCTCGTCGTCGACATTCTGGATGTCGGACCGATTCCGCAGGAGGACTCCGGGCCGCTGGCCGGCCAGGGCTGGGGCTACACGGGCATTTTTGCGAAGACCAACGGCGGCGGTTTCCTCACGGAGCAGTTCCCCGATGCGTACAAGGCCGTCTGGGACTTCACCGGGCAGAAAGCGACCTCACGCCACGTGCCGAGTGTGTCCTTCAACGGCATCATCCACCCGGGACTGATGGGTACCGCTCCCTCGGCAGAGCTGCTGGCCAAGTGGAACAAGCGCGAAGGCGACCTGATCGCGACGGATCCGGATCGGGTGCCGCCGCTGGCACTGCCGCCGGAGCCGCAGCACGCACTTCTCGGTGGTGTACCGGACTCGGATTTCGACCGTGTGGCAGGGGAAGCCGCCCGCACAGCGCCGCCACGAGAGAACGGCGGAAACCAGGACATCAAGAATCTGACCAAGGGGTCGCGGATCTTCTATCCGGTGTTCGTTGATGGTGCCAACTTCTCGCTCGGAGACCTGCATTTCTCCCAAGGCGACGGCGAGATCACCTTCTGCGGGGCCATCGAGATGGGCGGGTTCATCGACCTGCGCTTCGAAGTGATCAAGGGCGGGATGGACACCTACGGCGTCAGCGAGAACGCTATCTTCATGCCCGGCACCGTGGACCCACAGTTCAGTGAGTGGATTGCATTCTCCGGAACCTCGGTCACCTTGGATGGCAAGCAGCACTATCTGGACTCGCATCTGTCCTACCAGCGCGCCTGCCTCCACGCCATCGACTACCTGACCAAGTTCGGCTACAGCCCCGAGCAGGCCTACCTGCTGCTGGGCGCCGCACCGATCGAGGGCCGGCTGTCCGGGGTGGTCGACATCCCGAACTCTTGCTCGACGGTGTATCTGCCGACGTCGATCTTTGACTTCGATGTGCGGCCATCGGCGAACGGACCGTTCCAGATAGACCCCGGCATCGGCGCCCCCAAGGCTTCTGCGGGCTGAGCAGAGACTACAGCGGTGCCGCGGACGTCGCTACAGGCAGACGTCCGCGGCATTGCACTGGCGGGCAAGCTTGGCTCAGGTGGCCAGATCGGCCAGCGCCGCATCGGTGAAAGCCGGCCAGGCCTCGGCCGCCCAGGGGCCGAAGTCACGGTCCGTGAGCGTGACACATGCGGCGCCGGCTTCCGGATCCGCCCAAAGGAACGTCCCGGACTGGCCGAAATGGCCGAAAGTGCGGGGTGAACTGTTCCCGCCGGTCCAGTGCGGCTGCTTGCCGTTGCGGATTTCGAAGCCCAGGCCCCAGTCATTGTCCTTCTGCCGACCGAAGCCGGGGAGCACGCCCGCCAGCCCGGGGAAAACCACCGAGGTGGCTTCGGACAGCGTGGACGGATCCAGCAGCCGGGGTTGCTGCAGCTCTGCTGCGAAGCGCGACAAATCGGCGACGGTCGAGGTAGCTCCGGCGGCGGGGGAGCCCTCCAGCGAGGTCCGCTGCATGCCCAGGGGTAGCAGGACGCCGTCGCGCAGGTAGTCGGCGAAGGCCATTCCGGTTGCGTGTTCCACGGTTTCGCCGAGGACCTCGAATCCGGCATTGGAGTACAGCCGGCGTTCGCCCGGCGTATAGCGCACGGAGCGGTCGCCGAAGTCGTAACCGCCGCTGTGTGCCAGCAGATGCCGGACGGTCGAACCCTCCGGTCCTGCAGGCTGGTCCAGCTCCAAGGCGCCCTCTTCCACAGCCAGCAACACGGCATAGGCACTGAGCAGTTTGGTGACGGAGGCCAACGCGTAATGGCGGTCCTGGTCTCCGTGGGAGCCCAGCAGGCCGCCGTCCTTTCCGATCACGGCGGTCGACGCATTCGGGACCGGCCAGTCGGCGATATGTTTCAGGCTCTGCATGCTGATTCTCCTACGGGTGGTGGTTAAGCGCGACGGCGGACCGGCCGAGGTAGTGCTCCGCGAGCCGGTCCAGGCCCTCTTCGATGCTGACCGCAGGGGACCAATCCAGCACCTCGCGCGTGCGGCGTTGGTCGAACCAGTGCGCGGTGGAGAGCTGTTCGGCCAGGAACCTTGTCATCGGTGGTTCGTCGCGGACCAGGCCGCGTTTACCGGCTGCGGTCCAGGCGCGCTCGATCACACTGCCGGCGCCCCGGGCCAGCCAGCCCGGCACATTCCAGGCAGGAGGCCTCACGCCGGCAGCCGCGCAGATGCCGGCCAGCAGTTCGCCTACCGGCCGCGGCTGGCCGTTGGTGACCACCAGCGCCTGCCCGTGGGCGTGGTCCATCCGTTCCAGCGTCCGAGCAATGGCGGCGGCGGCGTTGTCGATGTAGGTGCTGTCGATCAGCGCTGTGCCATGGTCCAGCAGGGGCAGTCTGCCAGCCCGTGCCCGCGCCACCACCCGCTCCACCAGCTGGGTATCCCCGGGTCCCCAGACGACGTGCGGACGTACGGCGGCCACCCGGAATGCGGGGGAGTCTTCCGCCAAGGCGAGCAGCTCGGCCGCGGCCTTGGACCTGGCATAGTTTCCGTGTGCCCGTTCGGGATCCGCAGTTCCTGCGCCTGCGCCGGCAATGGCGGTACCGAAATGGGCGACCGACGGCGAAGAGACGAACACGAAGTCCCGTACGCCGGCAGCACGGGCTGCCTTGAGCAGAGCCCGCGTCCCTTCGATATTGGTGGCGACAAAGTCGCTCCATTCGCCGGTGAAGGAAACCTTCGCGGCCAAATGCACGACGGCGTCAACGCCCGTAACTGCGCGGGCCACGGCGAGCTCGTCGGTCAGTGACCCTTGAACCGTTTCTGCCTGTGCCCCATCTTGGGCGAAGGCAGCAGGGCGCCGTTGGAAGGTGCGTACGTGGTGGCCTTGCTCCATCAGCAGCCGGGCGACGGCACCGCCAAGCATGCCGCTGGCGCCAGTGACCAGGATGTTCCGGCCTTGGGCCGTTCCGGTGCTCATGGCTGGCCCATCCGTCCTCCGGCCAGCGCCTTCGCTGCCCACTGTGCCAATGCGGCCCGGTCGATCTTGGAATTGTGCCGGATATCGGTAGGCAGCTCGGGCACCAGCAGGACGGAGGCAAGATCCAGACCTGTTTCTGCCGCTACTGTCTCGCGCACCTTGGCACTGAGCTTCCAAGCGGCAGGGGCGGGCTTCCGTGCCTTCGGCTGCGTTTCGACAACGGCGACCGGAACCTGGGCGCCAGCGGGGCCGACGCCCACCACGGCTGCCCGGGCAACTTGGGGGACCGATTCGGCTGCCTGCTCGGCGGCCACGGGCGTCTTGACGCCGTGGGCGGTGGTCAGGATGTGTGCCAGCCGTCCCTCAACCCAGAGGCGTCCTGCCTCGTCGAGATGCCCCACGTCGCCGGTGCGGTGCCAGCCGGGGACGGATCTGCTGCGCGATTCGGTGATCCACAACCGGTCATAGCGGTCCTTCACGTGCGGAGCACTGACCAGGATCTCGCCGGTAACACCGGGCCGGGTGATGGGGTCATCGGTGCTGCTGCCATCCGGGTTCAGGGCGGTGACGGCAACCTTGGCGCCGGCGACGGGAGTGCCGACGCACACGCCGTTGCCCTTACCAGCTGACCGGATTTCCTCGAGGCTGATGTCGGTGACGGGCAAGGCCTCGGTCATCCCGTACGGCGTGTGCAGGGATGCGTTTGGGACCAGCCGCTGGACTTTGGCCAGCAGCGGCTCCGGGATCGGCGCGCCGGCGGAGAGGAGCAGTTCAACCTCTCCCAAAGCGCCGCGTTGCGGGCCGGACAGCTCGGCGGCGGTAGCCACAACGTTGTTTAATGCTGCCGGGGACGCGAAAACGGCGGTCGCCTGTACTGCTGCCGCGGCTTCGGCCAGTGCCGCCGCGGTCAGGGTCTTGGGCGCCGTGACATCCATGTCGGGGGTGACCGAGGTGGCCCCCAAAGCGGGCCCCAGCAAGGCAAAGGGGGCGAAACCGGCAACCAGTGCGGTGCCGGCCTGCAGCTTGTACGTATCCTTCAGGGTGTCCCGCATGGCGGCCAACTGCCGGTGCGTGTAGACCACGCCCTTCGCCGGTCCGGTGGAGCCGGAGGTGAACAGGATAGCGGCATCCGCGTCCGGATCCGGATCCGTTGTGACTGCTGCGGTACCGGGCTCGCCCGGGATCGACTGCAGCAGGTCCTCCACCGTGTGGCTGACGCCGTACAGCGCGCGTTTGGGTGCGCTCATGGCCGTGGCGCTGATCTTCACGCCAGGCCATTGGAAGAGCCGGGCGGCGACGAAGGCGCGTTCGATTCCGATGATGAACTTCGGGCCTGCGCCCTTGATGGCACGGCTCAGGCCGGTGGCGCCCAGGCCGGCGTCGGCCACCACGATCACGGCCCCGAGCTTCAGGCACGCGTAGATCAGGCTCGTTAGCTCGATGCCGGGGGGAACCAGCAGGTTGACCCGGTCTCCGGCCTTGACACCGATGGACGACAAGCCTGCCGCCAGGCGGTCCACAACGGCGGCGAGTTCGGCCCATGACAACGTCCGCGGGCCGGTTCCCGGCTCGGCGTCGAGCGGGGCCATGTCCACCACGGCGGGCGAAGTGTCCCCGGCCCGCTCGGCCAGTTCGGCCAACATGGGGCGGAACGAACCCGTGCCTACCACCGGCGCCGTCGATGTGGCTTCAGTTGAGCCGGTTTCCGGAGTGCTGGCATCTGCCATTGCATGGCCCGGTGCGCTTTCGCCGCTACGGAGCTCCACGCCGGTCTTCAGCCGGTCCAGCCAGCCGAAGACGGGCGTGGCGATGTCTGCGTCTTCGGGGAGCAGATGGCCGGCACCCTCGAAACGGTGCACGTCGGCCTGCGGCAGGCGCTGCAGCAGATCGCGCAGGTAACGGTCGGAGAAGATCGGATCCTTAGGCCCCCACAGGACCAGGGCCGGAACGTCCAGGGAACGGATGCCATCGGCTACCCCGGTGAGCGTGCCCCAGCTGGGGGCAGCCGGGTCCGCGGGGATGTCGGCGACGAAGTTGCCCACCCCGGATCTCCGCCCGGCGCTGCGGTACGGTGCCATGAACGCTTCGCGGACGTCCTTGGCCAGCGGGGGATGCGCCAACGCATGTGTCACGCGGAGGAAAGCGGCCGACGTCGTCGTTCCCCAGCTGTGCACGGCCGGGTGCAGTGCGAGCTGCAGCGGGGCGGGGACGGAGTAGCCGGCCGGATGTACTGCGGTGTTCGTTAGTACGACGGCGGCGAGCTGCTGCCGGTGGCGTGTGGCCCAGCCGAGGGAGATCAGGCCGCCCCAGTCGTGGCCGACGGTGACGACCGGGCCCGTCAGGTCCAGCTCCCGGGTCAGGTCGCCCAGATCCGTGATGCGGTCCTCAAGCCGGCGGAACGTACCGGTGCGGGCGGAGAAGCCCATGTCCAGCTGGTCGACGGCGACCACCCGCCAGGGCTGCTCCGCGTCGGTTGCTGCCGCCAGCAGGCTGCGCCAGAGGTAGGACCAGGTGGGATTGCCGTGCACGCAGAGCAACGTGCCGGCGGGCGTGATCCCGCGTTCTTCCAGCTGGGGTCCGTTGTCGAGCAGATGCCAGGTGTGCGTGCTGCCGTCCGGGTCCGCTGCCGCCGTCGAAGGTACGTTGACGCGGCGGGACCAGACAGCCCGGACGCCTGGCCACAGCTCAGTTACCACGCAATCTCCATCATGGCCGTGTTCAATCCGGAGCCCACTCCCATGCACAGCACACGGTCGCCGGCGTTGAGGCTCTGCGCTTCCTGGGCCAGGGTCATCGGTAGCGACGCCGGACCCACGTTGCCCCATTTCGGGAAGGTGATCGGCACTCTGTCCTTCACGAGGTTGACGGCCTTGATGATGGCGTTGGTGTAGGAGTTGGAGACCTGGTGGGTGACGTAGCGGTCCATGGACCGCCAGTTCCAGCCGTTGTCATGCGCCTCGTGCCACGCAGTGACCACCAGTTCCAGCCCGCCCTCCAGCAGCCCCTTGGTATCGGTAAACATACCGTCCTGTCCGCCCACGCACAGCCCGTGGTGTTCGGTTCCGGCGCGGGAAACGCCGCCGATGATCCGGTGCGAGCCCGGGTGCAGGTCCGCCGGGCCGATTACGGCTGCGGCGGCGCCGGAGCCCAGCGTCAGCGTGGCGAATTCGCGCAGGTAATCCTCCCGGGAGGAATCCGGATCGTTCAGCCGTTTGAAGGTGGTTTCCTGGGTTTGCTGCGCATCTTCCCCGGCGACGATGAGCGCGTATTTGATCTGGCCGGAGTCAATCATGTTGGCTGCCAGCGTAATCCCGTTGACGAACCCGAGGCAGGCATTGGCCAGGTCGAAGTTGATGGCCGACGACGGCAAACCCAGGCTGTGGTGGATCTTCACCGCCACGGAAGGCTCGAGGTTCTTGCGGGTCACCGAAGTATTGATCAGCAGGCCGATTTCGTCGGGCTCGATGCCGGCCTCGGCCATGGCTTTGGCGCCGGCTTCGATGGCGGCGTCGTCGAAACTTGTGCCCGGCGACCACCAGCGGCGTTCGGACACTCCGGCGACACGCTCGAGCAGACGCTTGGAAAGGCGCAGACGCTTGAGGCTGGGGGCCAGGCGCTCGTCGAACTCCGCGGAACTGACGACTACCGGCGCCTCCACACTTGTGACGGCCAGCAGTGCCGTGTTGTCATGTCGAAACGTCGCGTTACCGATCAATATCCAGCCTTTATTCGTGTTTCTGTCCGCGGCACCGGTCCGCGCCTGTGATGCACCCCGAAACCTTAACTATGCACCTAATGCGGCTGTTCCCGCACATGCACCGTCCGGCATGCATATGTGATTAACCGCTCCTCCACAGCAGACCCGGAACACCTGGTTGCGCACATTAGCGCCCCTTTGTGCCGCGATCCGCATAGGAAACACGATAGATTGTTTCAAGGAAAAAGTGCTGCGGGAGACACAATTTGCATCTGAAATCTCTGACTGTGCGCGGCTTCAAGTCTTTTGCGTCTGCCACGACCTTCGATTTCGAGCCCGGTGTCACGGCCGTCGTCGGTCCCAACGGGTCCGGCAAGTCCAACGTCGTCGACGCTCTGGCCTGGGTCATGGGCGAACAAGGTGCCAAGACCTTGCGCGGCGGCAAGATGGAAGACGTCATCTTCGCAGGCACTTCTGGCCGTTCGCCGCTGGGCCGCGCCCAGGTCTCCTTGACCATCGATAACGCCGACGGCGCCTTACCCATCGAATACACCGAAGTCACCATTTCGCGCACGCTTTTCCGTACCGGCGGCTCCGAATATGCCATCAACGGCAGCAACTGCCGCCTGCTGGACATCCAGGAACTGCTCAGCGATTCCGGCCTCGGCCGCGAAATGCACGTGATCGTGGGCCAGGGCCAGCTGGACCGTATCCTGCACGCCACTCCGGATGACCGCCGGGGTTTCGTCGAGGAAGCCGCGGGAATCCTCAAGCACCGGCGGCGCAAGGAAAAGACGGTCCGGAAGCTTGAGTCGATGCAGGCCAATCTCGCCCGCCTGACCGATCTCACCGGCGAGCTCCGCCGCCAGTTGACCCCGTTGGGCAAACAGGCCGAGGTGGCCCGCCGCGCCCAGCAGGTGCAGTTCGAGGTCCGGGATGCGCGGGCGCGCCTGCTCGCAGATGACTTGGTCCAGCTGACCGCTGCCCTGGCGCAGGAAGTGGCGGATGAAGCGGCGATGAAAGCCAGGCAGGCGGAGGTGGAACGAACGCTGGAGGCAGGACGGCGGCGGCTCGCGGAACTGGAACGGCTGGCGGCAGAGGCTACACCGAGGCTGAACGCCGCCCGGGATGCCTGGTACCAGCTTTCTTCCGCCCGTGAACGGTTCAGATCGCTGGGCAACCTGGCCAATGAACGACGGCGGCTGCTCGGCAATGCGGATGCGGAACCGGAAACCGGACGGGATCCGGACCAGCTGGAACAGCAGGCCGCACAGGTGCGCGAAGAACAGGCGGAACTCGAGTTCGAGCTGGAGGACCGCAGGGAAGCCCTGGAGGACGCAGTCCAGACCCGCGCCGAAGCGGAAGCCAGTGCCGTTGCCGAAGACCAACGCCTGACCGCCATCCTGCGGGCCGCGGCAGACCGCAGGGAAGGTCTCGCCAAACTGGCCGGTCAGGTGGCGGCGGCCCGCTCGCGGGTGGAGGCGGCGGAAGCTGAGCTGGGACGCCTACGTGCCTCGATCGGTGAGGGCGAGGAACGCCGCCGGAAAGCGCAGACCGAGTTCAGCGCGCTGGAATCCCAAGTCGCGGGAGTGGAAGAAGGCGAAGAGGGCCTCGACGCCGAATACGAGCAGGCATCGCAGGAACTGGACGCGATCGAAGAAGAACTCGAATCCCTCGTCGCGGAGGAACGCGAAGCCGAACGTGAGCGCGATGCCTTGTCGGCGCGAAAGGAAGCACTGGAAGTAGGCCTCGACCGCCGGGACGGCAGCGAGGCTCTGCTGGCCTCCGGTTCAGAGGGAGTCCTGGGGCCGCTGGCAGAGCTGATCACGGTGGAACCCGGCTATGAGCCCGCGATAGCCGCGGCGCTGGGCAATAGCGCCGAAGCGGTAGTCGTTGCGGGCCGGGATGCCGGGGTACAGGCTCTGGAGCTGATGAAGAGCGAGGACTCCGGCCGGATTGAGCTTGTCTTTGCCCGGACAGCAGATCCTGCCCCTGCGGGTCAGGCCCCGGCGGATCAGGCCGCGGCTGATCAGTCCGAGGGGGACCTGGCCCTGCCCGGTGGCGCGGTCCCTGCCCTCGCCCTGGTCACGTTGAAGGAAGAAGCCGCAGCCGTACGCGCCTTGCTGGCTTCCGTCGTCGTTGTTGAGGATCTTTCCGGGGCAGCGGAAGCTGTTTCCGCCCGCCCGGAGCTGACCGCGGTGACCAGGGACGGCGAGGTCTTCAGCGCCTATAGCGCCCGTGGCGGATCGGCCGGCCGGCCGAGTCTGCTGGAAGTGCAGGCTGCGGTGGAGGAAACCGCCCAACGGTTGGCACACGCCACGGCCAGGGCAGAACGGGCCAAGTTTGCGATCGCGGCCGCAACGGCACGCCGTGCAGAGACCGCCGCCCGGGCAGAGGCCGCGCTGGAACAGCTGAACGAATCGGACGCCCGGCTGGCGGCTGTGGCTGAGCGGCTGGGCCATCTTGGCTCGACGTTGCGCTCAGCCGTGGGGGAGAGCGAGCGGATCGCCAGGCTGGTTGAAGCTGCCGAAGCCAACGTTGCCACTGAGCAGCAGAAACTGGCGGAGATCACCCAGCGTCTCGGCGCCGCCCAGGAAGCTCCTGCAGAAGTCGAGCCCTCAACCGAACAACGCGATGCGCTCGCAGCCGCCGCCACCAGGGCACGCCAGAGCGAGATGGAAGCCAGACTGGCTCTGCGCTCGGGGGAGGAGCAGCTGAACGCGATCGGCAACCGCGCCGCATCATTGGAAAGGGCAGCGGCGACGGAACGGCACGCCCGGGCGCAGGCAGCCGAGCGGGCACGCAAGCGCCAGGTACAGGCGGCCAAAGCCGCCGCCGTCGGACGGGGCGTCAAGCAGGTGCTGGCCTGGCTGGACGTGTCAGTTGACCTGGCTGAACGCGAACGTGATGCTGCCGAGGAGGTCCGGGCAGCACGGGAGCGCGAACTGGCCACCGTCCGTACCTCGACCGACGCGCTCGCCAACGAGCTGCGGGAACTGACGGATTCCGTACACCGCGATGAGATGGCCCGAGCCCAGCAGCGGCTGCGCATTGAGTCCCTTGAGACAAAGGCGATTGACGAGCTGGGTCTGACGCCGGACCATCTGGTGGCTGAATACGGGCCGGACCAGCCTGTTCCAGTGGCCACGGCGGCGTCGAACGATAAGTGGGCGGCCCTGCGTGAGGAGGTGGACGAAGACGGCAACCCCGTGATCGAGGGAGTGCCGTTTGTCCGTGCGGAGCAGGAGAAGCGGCTGAAGAAGGCCCAACGGGACCTATCCTCCTTGGGCAAGGTGAATCCCCTGGCACTGGAAGAGTTTGCGGCGCTGGAGGAACGCCACCAGTATCTCAGCGGCCAGCTGGAAGACCTCAAGGCCACGCGCAAGGACCTGCTGGACATCATCAAGGAGGTCGATGAGCGGGTGGAACGCGTCTTCACGGAGGCCTACCACGACACGGCGGCACAGTTCGAACGCGTCTTCGGCCGGTTGTTCCCCGGTGGCGAAGGACGACTGGTGCTCACGGATCCGGACGACATGCTCACCACGGGTATCGAAGTCGAGGCACGCCCGGCCGGCAAGAAAATCAAGCGCCTCTCGCTGCTCTCCGGCGGCGAGCGCTCCTTGACCGCCGTGGCCCTGCTGGTGGCGATCTTCAAGGCGCGGCCATCGCCCTTTTACGTGATGGATGAGGTAGAGGCGGCCCTGGATGATACGAACCTGGGGCGGCTGATCACCATTTTCGAGGAACTGCGCGAGTCCAGTCAGCTCATCGTCATCACCCACCAGAAGCGCACCATGGAGGTCGCCGACGCACTCTACGGCGTGACCATGCGGGGTGACGGCGTCTCCACCGTCATATCCCAGCGTCTTGCCACCGCAGAGGTCTAATGCGCGGCGCCCCGACACCCCTGTGGCCCGGTGATCCGGGGCCCGGCGGCACGGCGGCCCGAGCCGGTCCAGCCGGCATCGCTAGTCCCGCCGGTAGCGGCGCACGAAATTGCGCAGCACGTGCTGGGGCTCGGTGACCACGCTTCCACGGACACTTTCCATCACCCTCGCCGCCTCGGCCGGCGGGAAATACCCGGCAAAACGGTAGATGGAGATCCGGGTCAGCAGCCCGTCGATGTCGAGTTCGGGGTGGAACTGTGTGGCATACAGGTTCGATTTCAGCCGGAACATCTGGATCGGGCAGGTAGCCGAGCCGGCCAGCCGCACGGCACCAGCCGGCAGCGTCGAACACGCTTCCTTGTGTCCCACAAAAGCCCGGAACTGGTCCGGCACCCCTGCCAGCAACGGATCCTTTCTGCCATCATCGGTCAGGACTATCTCCACTTCGCCGATCGGCTCGCCGTGGGTCCTGTCGACCACACCGCCCTGGTGCAGGCCCAACGTGCCGACGCCGTAGCAGGCCCCGAAAAACGGGAAATCCGTGGCGATGACCTGATCGAGCAGGCGGCCGAGTTCGCGTTCTACCCGGTGCTGCACCGCCGATTTGTCCGCGGGCGCATCACTGGAGTTGAACGGACTGCCGCCCAGGATGATCCCGCTGTAGGAATCAAGATCAATGTCCGGCAGCGGGGCGGCCTCCAGCCGGACCCGGTGCAGTTCCCCGTCCACTAGGCCGCCGAAGCGCATGAACGCCGCATACTCTTCGTCGGCTGCTTTGTCTTGGGCCCGGGTAGCCAGGAGCAGGAACGGCTTCATGGCTTGATGCTAGTGGAAGGGAACCCTTCCCATTCACGGCGGAAGGTTGCCTCCGCGTTTTCGGCCGCAAACTGCTCCAGCGCGTGCAGGCGCCCGTAGCTGAAGCCGTTTTCATTCTGCAGGACGGACCCGGCGCCCAACCGGCGCAGCAGCCCGCGCGTCAGGACGGTGTCCTGGTGCACGCCGAGCGATTGCTGCACCCGTTGCGCCGCCTCGGCGAGCCGCTGTGCGCGTTTCCCGCCCACCGGGAACGCAGCTTCCGCTGCATACCGCAGCCGCTTGGCACGGATGCGGACCTCGTGCAGGGCGCGTGCATCGGTGGCGCCGCCGGGAGGCTGCTCCGCAGCCGTGACGGCCCTGCGCAGCCGTTTGGCCTCTCGCTTAACGCGCCTGCCGATCACTTGGCGCGCAGGCTCCGAGGCCAGTGCCGTCAGCGGGGGATCGGAAAGTAACCCATCCAGCGCATCGAGCAGGCGGAAGTACCGTTTCGTATCGAGCGCCCGCAATATCTTGGCCCGCGCTGCCTTCAGATCGGTGGTGAGCTGCTCATCGATCCTGCGGGCAACGGGCCCCAGCACCAGTTCCGTGGGCTCCCCGGCAAGTATGTCCCGGAGCCGGTCCTGCATTACCTGGGCGTCACGGGCCTCGCCCAGCAGACCCGCGAGCCACTTCAGCTCGCCCCGCAGCTCACCGGCTGTATCCCCGGCCAGCAGTTTGCGGTAAGTGGCCAGGCACGAGCGCAGCCGCCGGGAAGCCACGCGCATTTTGTGTATCGCTTCAGGCTCACCCGACCGCACCAGCGGATCCTGTTCCTTCACGCTGCCGACCTGCTGATGCAGAAAGAAGAGTACGACGGCGGCCGCCTCACCTTTGCGCTTCGCGCGGGGCGCGGCCGGCTCCGGCTGGCGCGAATGTCGCGACAATTCCGACCGCAGTGTGGAGTTGCGGGATCCGGGTTGCGCACCGGAGCCGTCGCACAGGGCGTCACAAGCGTCCAGCAAGTCCTGATTGCCCTCGACCAGTTCAATCGACCATTCCCGCCACCGGCTGCCCCCGGAGGGACTTCCCAGCTGCTCGGACCGCAGATGGTCATCCAGCATGTCGGCCAGCACCTCATCCCCGGAGCCGCGGAGCCGGTGCAAAACCCGTCTGGTCAGGACCCGGGCAACGGGAACCAACGGCTTGTCCCGCACGTGCACACGCACCAACTGCAGCAGTGGCTTCGGCAATCCACCCTTACCTCGGTCGGGAGGCGAAGAGCTGACCCGGCGCTCGCCGTCGTCGGTTGGCTGCTCCAGTTGCCAACCGGCTTGAGCGCCGGTGCGACGTTCAAGCGTGATGCCCCGTGCGGCCAGCACGAGATCGTCGGTATCGAAGTACACCGCCTCGAACTCGGCTTCCGCGCCTTGTTCCACACGTCTCACGCCCGGCAAAGTATGCAGCGCGGGCAGCGGCGCCAACTCCTCGACGTCGTAGGCGCGTCCAGGCTTTGCCGCGTCCCCAGAATCACTGGCCATTTCCGGCCTTTCGCTTTCGCCCTGGAATCCGCCTCGGAGCACGGCACGGACACCGGCCCAGCGCGGCGGGGGAGGTGACGCCATGATAAGCCCGCACGCCGGATTCGCCCAGCTCCGGTTCTTGTCCCGACTGCGGCCGTGCGTCCGAAGGTAGGGGCTGTGAGAAGCTAGGGATTGTGAACGACGTAACCATGATCCTTATATACGCTGTCATCGCGATCGCCGTGATCGGTACGGTTGCCATCCTCCTGGTCAAGGGCCGCAAGACTCCTCCTGGAACCTACCCCACCACTCGGGACGCCAACGACCCGGGGCGCGGCGGCGGTACCGATACGTTGGAAGCGCCACCTGCGCCGGCTGAACCCCGTGTGGCGGTTCCCGAGGAAGAACTGCCCGAGACTGACGTCGAAGTTGCCGATGATGCGGCGGGCATCGAGACGGTACCGGTCGAGACCCCTGCTCCGGTTGAGGGCAGGCTGGCCCGCCTGCGTGCCCGCCTGATCAAGTCCAACAACGCCCTGGGCAAGGGCCTGCTGGCGCTGCTCTCCCGGGACAAGATCGACGAGGACGTCTGGGACGAAATCGAGGAAACCCTCCTCATGGCGGACCTCGGCACCGAGCCAACGATGGAGCTGGTCGACGCCCTGCGTGCCCGCGTCAAGGTCGCTGGCAGCCAGGACCCCGAACACGTCAAGGCGATGCTGCGCGAAGAACTCATCAAGCTCGTTAACCCGGAGATGGACCGTTCGTTGGCCGTCGAGCGCCATGCGGACCGCCCATCTATTGTCATGGTTGTGGGCGTCAACGGCGTGGGCAAGACCACCACCGTTGGCAAGCTGGCCCGCGTGCTGGTCGCCGAAGACAAGGATGTGCTGCTGGGCGCGGCGGATACCTTCCGTGCCGCGGCAGCCGAGCAGCTGGCAACCTGGGGCCAGCGCGTGGGTGTGCCTACCGTAAAGTCCGACGTCGATGGCGCGGACCCGGCGTCCGTCGCATTCGAAGCAGTGAAGGCCGGCATCGACCAGGAAGTCGACGTCGTCATGATTGATACGGCCGGCCGCCTGCAGAACAAGGTGGGCCTGATGGACGAGCTCGGCAAGGTCAAGCGCGTCATCGAGAAGCAGGCGATGGTTGACGAGGTCCTGTTGGTTCTGGATGCCACCACCGGACAGAACGGACTGAACCAGGCCAAGGTCTTCTCAGAGGTCGTCAATATCACGGGCATTGTGCTGACCAAGCTGGACGGAACTGCTAAGGGCGGAATCGTCGTCGCTATTCAGCGTAGCCTCGGCGTTCCGGTCAAGCTGATCGGCCTCGGTGAAGGCGCGGACGATCTGGCTCCGTTCGAAGCCGAAGCTTTTGTGGATGCCCTCCTGAACTAAGGGCGCTCAATCGTCCTGCGGGCCTTTGCCGGCAGGACACTTCGATGACCAAAGCCGAAGGGCGGACGTGATATCACGTCCGCCCTTCGGCGCATTTAGGGCGCCTGCGTTGGCCTAAATCTTGTCACGCTGCTTGGCGGTAGATGAAGTCGATGCGGCCCAGGGCCTGCTCGAAGACTGACAACGGCTCCAGGGGCTCGTCCGCCTGTTCCATCGCCGGTGGGGTGCCGGGCAGGGCTGGTGCGGTTGACACGTAGGTGTGTCCGGTCGGGGTGGTCGTTTCGACGGTGTGCCGCGGTCCGGGGATCCTTTGGGCGTGCCAGCCTTCAGTTTCCTTCGCCAGGTTACACGCTTCACAAAGCCCTTGCCCATTGAGCTCGCTGGTCGCCCCGGCGTCACGCCAGGGCACAACATGGTCGTGGTGGCGGATCGGTGCATCGCACCACGGTGTGCGGCAGAGCTGGTCCCTCGCCTGGATCATGCGCTGCATCCCGGCCGGCATCAACCGCGCCCGCGAATCCATGCCGAGCAGCTGCCCAGTGCCCGGCGCGGTGTAAAGCCGGCGCACCCACACTTCCACCTCGGACTCATCGATTGCGTTTCCGGAGGCTATTCGTTCCGAACCCGGCGGCCCGGTCGCCGTACCGGTGGTTCCGGTGTCTGCCGAATCTGCACCTGCATCGTTGGCCGGTATCGGTTTGCCAGTGGCTGGCGGGCCGGATACCGTAGCGCCGTCCCCATTGCCAAGATCAGCTGCGCCGGCAACGGCTTCGTCTTCCCTGGCGCCCCTTACCGGACTGCCGGCCGCCGGGTGATCTGTGCTGCCGTTCCCGGCGTCGATGTTGTCCGTGCCGACGCCGCCGTTCCCGTTGTCGGTGCCGGCCTCTTTGTCGGTGTCGCCGGTGCGGAGGAGGTCGCGGGGACGATGCCGTACCCGGCCAGGTGAGCCGGTTCGGAATCGCCTTGGAACAGGGTGCGGTCGGTCATGACCAGCTGGACTTCGATTTTTGCGGGGTTTTCCGCGGGCTGGCCGGTGACGCGTTCGACGAGGATGTCGGCCATCAGCTGGCCCCGGCCTCGTTCATCGCCCTGCGCCTTCAGCCGGTCGGCCTCCTTCACCAGGGCCGCGAGGACGGCCACGCCCTGCACCACCGGCAGCAGGCAGCTCACCTGGGCCATGGTGTCCGGCGCGGGACGGCAGGAGACATGGCGTTCGGTTTCGGCTTTCGCGGCCCGGCGGACCACCGACAGCGGGTCCAGCCGCAGCGCGGCCTGCTTCGCCAACGCCCCGATCCGCTTGTCCCCGCAGCCGCGCAGCGTCTTCGGATCCGAACACAATTCCTCATCGATGCGGGCGCGGTCTTCCACGCTCAGGCACGCGGTCTCGCGGACCAGGATGGTCGCCCGCCACTCATTCAGCCGGCCCTCGGCCAGCGCCTTATACGTGTGCGGCATTTCCCTGATCAGCGTGGTGGCCATACCCAGGTGCTTGCCGCCGCGATTCGGGGAGTCCTTGCGCGCGAGGCCGATCTCCTTGGCCAGGCCCCGCCCCCGCTTCTCCGCCGCGACCCCGGCCGCGGCCCGGGTCTCCTTACGGGAGGCGACAAACGCCTCCGTCTCGCGTGCCTGCGCGGCAGCGGCGGCGGATTTAAGTTCCTCCAGCGCGGTGATCCGGTCAATCCGCACCCCCTCGGAGACGTCCTGGTCCATATCCGCCAGTTCCACAATCGCGGCACGGACCAGCCCCGCACCCGGATCACCGGGAACCGGCTTCACCGGATCCATCTCTGCTGGAACGATTGACTCGAACATACTTTCTATTCTACCGTCGTGTGATGAAGCACACAAGGCATCTTCGAGGCTGTGGAGAAACCGCCGTTTTGGCCGGCGGTTGTGGGATTGTCCGACTCACGGCCGGTCTCGACATTCATGCACAGCACCTGATTTGAGTAGGCCGAGCCCAATGCCGCAAAATGCGCCTTGTCGCTTTCCCGTCTTCGGGGGTGGGGCTTAAGTCAGCGTCCAGGAGCGCTTGGACAGGCCAAACCAGAAGCCGTCGATAGCGGTTTTCGCTTCGATCCCACCCGAGCCGTAAGCGGCGCCGAGTGCTACATAAAGTGGCGCCCAGTGCTCGCTGCGCGGGTGGGCTTCCTGGGCTGCCGGCGCCTTGTTGAGGAAGTCCAAAATCGAGTCCACATCGCCGCGGGCCATTGCTTCTTCTGCCCAATGGTCGAATTCACTTGAGGCGGCCGGCGGTGTGGTGTTCGGGCCGGCGGCAGGGTTGAACCAGCGAAGATTGTGTGTAGTGAAGCCCGAGCCGACTATCAATGTGCCGCGGTCACGCAAAGGCGCCAAGGATTTGCCGAGCTCGAAGAGCCCCTGCGGTTCGAGCGTCGGCATGGACATCTGGACCACCGGCACGTCGGCGTCAGGGAACATTTCCACCAGCGGGACATAGGCGCCGTGGTCCAGCCCGCGGGTCTCATCCTGCTCGACGTGGTGGCCACGGTCTCCTACGAGCCTGGATACTTCTCCGGCCAGTTCGGGGGCCAATGGCGCGTCGTACGTGACGTCATAGTACTTCTGCGGGAATCCCCAAAAGTCGTACACCAGTCCGGTCTTCTGCTTGGTGGCGCTTAACGTCACCGGCGCATTCTCCCAGTGAGCCGACACCATCAGGATGTCCTTTGGCTTTTCAAAAGTGCTTGACCAGTCCGCGAGTTGGGTGGTCCAACGCTCGTCGTCGGCAAGCGGGGGAGCGCCATGGCTGAGGAACAGAACCGGAGGCTGGGTCATCGTGTGCGTCATGAGTCCACCGTACCGCCATTTACTTGAAGGTTCAAGTTAGAGTTGCGTCTCAGCTTCTAGGGCAGATGGTATCCTGGGCGGACGCCGGACGCCGGACGCCGGACGCCGGACGCCGGACGCCGGACGCGGGACGCCGGACGCGGGACGTCGGACGCGGGGCGTCGGACGCTGGAAGCCGGCAGCCAGAGACGGGTCTGGCCTCCTTGCTTCAAGCCGCGGAAATTAGGAGCGGGATCCGTCCGCAGAGGGTTCCGATTGTTGGACGGCGAGGGTCTCCCGGCCGAAAAACAGCCAGAACAGGGCCGCGAGGATGGTCACGCAGCCGGTGACTGCGAAGGCCCAGCCATAGTCCAGTCTGTCCGCGAGGGCGCCGGCGAGGACGGGCCCGACAATGGCGCCGGCATCTGTAGACATTTGGAACACAGCGAGAACTTTTCCACCGCTGCGTTGATTGCCGATGATGTCCGCGACCGCTGCCTGCTGGGCAGGTCCAAGCAGGCCTGATCCGAAACCGGCGATCACGGACACGGCGACAAATACCGGGACCGAGTCGGTAAAACCGATGGCGGCGATCGCCAGCCCTGCAACGGCAAGTCCGGAAATCACCATCGGCCGGCGTCCTATGGTGTCCGAGAGCTTGCCCGAAAACGTCAGCGCCAGCGCGTTGCCCACGGCAAACACTGCCAGGGCCAGTCCGGCGGTTTCCGGCCCTGCGCCCAGGACGGCACCCGCAAAGAGCGGAATCAACGACATGCGTACACCAAACGTGGCCCAGCCATTGGCGAAGGCGGATGCGATGGCGGCCCTGTACCCGGGATCCTTCATCGCTTCGCTCAACGGCATCGGCTGGATAGGGGAGTCCGTGCCGTCAGCGGAGCTGCGTTCGGGCTTCTTCAGCATGACAGCGACGACGGCCGCAGCCACCAGAAGTGCGACGGCGTACACCACGAAGGGAACGCGCAGGCCGAGACCGGCCAACAGTCCGCCCACAACCGGTCCGAGGATGCCGCCCATCAGGAATGTTGCAGCGTAGAGCCCGGAAACTCGTCCACGGCTGTCGGGTGGCGCGAGCCGGAGGATCAGCGCGGTGGCGGAAACGGTGAACATCGTGGAGCCCAGGCCGCCGAGCCCGCGGAACAGCAGCAACTGCCAGTAGCCCTGCGCCAGGGCACAGGCGCCGGTGGAGGCGGCAACGATCAGCAGTCCGGTGAGATAGACCCGTCGTTCACCCCAACGGCCCACGAGTGCCCCGCCCGCCGGGGCGAAGATCAGCCGGGTGAAGGCGAAAACGCTGACAATGATGGACGCTGCCGCGACGCCGACGTCAAAACTCGCCGCAAACTGCGGCAGTACCGGAGCCACGAGGCCGTAACCCAGTGCGATTACGAAGGCGGCTGCCACCAGTACTTTGATGTCGCGGGGGATGGGTGTGGGGCGCGGGCGTGCCGACCGGGGGCGGGCGGGCTCGGCCGAGGAACGGGCCAAGCGGCGGAAGAGGGGCATGGCATCAAGCCTATCCGTGCTGCGAAACATGGCTGAAACATGGTCGTGACACCGGATTTACGGTGGCCTCGTCCTTGTAACGCCCCTGAAACGAAGTGCCGGATCCGCGGAAACAATCGACCGGCAATCTGGAAACCAGATGCGGGATGGTCCCGCCTCGGACGAGAGGACGCGAAAATGGATCTGTCAGCAGGTCACGTCTGGGTGATGATTTCCGCGGCACTGGTGCTGCTCATGACGCCAGGCCTTGCATTCTTCTATGGCGGCATGACCCGTGCAAAAGCCGCCCTGAACATGATGATGATGAGCTTCATTTCCATCGGCCTGGTCGCCGTCGTCTGGGTCCTGTGGGGTTACTCCATGAGCGGCGGCGAGGGGATCGGCCAGCTCTTCGGCAACCCGTTCGCGGCATTCGGCATGCAGACACTGCTGAACACAGAGGACCTGATCGGCGCCGGCTACGGAGCTACCTTCGCGATCATCACCGTGGCACTCATTTCCGGCGCCATCGCCGACCGCGCGAAATTCGGCGCCTGGGCGGTCTTTGTTCCGGTGTGGGTCACCCTGGTGTACTGCCCGCTGGCTTTTATGGTGTGGGGCGGCGGCCTCCTGAGTGCAGAAGGTGCTGTCGGTGCCTGGGCCGGGGAGGCCATTGACTTCGCCGGCGGCACTGTGGTCCACATAAATGCCGGCATTGCTGGCCTGATCCTGGCCCTGATCCTGGGCAAGCGCAAAGGGTTCGGCAAGGATCCGGCCCAGCGTCCGCACAACATCCCGTTCGTCATGCTCGGTGCTGCACTGCTATGGTTCGGCTGGTTCGGCTTCAACGGTGGCGCCGCCGGTACTGCGGAGGAAGCGGGGCTCATCTGGGTCAACACCATGGTGGCGCCCGGTGCCGCGATGCTCGCCTGGCTCGTTGTCGAGCGCATCCGTGATGGTCGGCCGACTTCCCTCGGCGCCGCTTCCGGCGTCGTCTCCGGCCTGGTTGCGATCACTCCGGCCTGCGCGAATGTCTCTCCCATTGGCGCCATCGGTCTAGGCGTCGTTGCCGGTGCACTGGCCGCCCTCGCTGTGGGGCTGAAGTACAAGTTCGGCTATGACGACTCCTTGGATGTCGTTGGCGTCCACCTCGTCGCCGGACTGGTCGGCACGCTGGCCCTTGGCTTCCTCGCCCTCCCAGCGGACGGGGTCGGCGGCGGACTGTTCTACGGCGGCGGACCCGGCCAGCTAGGGGCCCAGACGGTGGCAGCGGTTGTGTCCGTTGTGTTCACCGCGATCATGACGATTGTCATCGGGCTGGCAGTGCACAAGACGATTGGCTTCCGCGTCACCGAGGACCAGGAGGTCATCGGCGTGGACCTGACGCAGCACGCCGAAACCGCGTACGAGTTCGGCGGGCTGGGCACCGGAGGCACTTTTGTGCCGCATCCGGCCACGGACCGCAGCGCGCATATCAAGGAAGAGGTCAAGGCATGAAACTGGTAACCGCTATCATCCGTCCCGAGAAGCTCGACGAGGTCCGCGGGAGCCTGGAAAGTTACGGGGTGCAGGGACTCACGGTCAGCCAGGCCAGTGGCTACGGCCGCCAGCGGGGCCACACCGAGGTGTACCGCGGCGCTGAGTACACCGTTGATCTGCTGCAGAAGGTGCGAGTGGAGGTCCTGGTCGCCAAGGAATGGGCCAACGACATCGTCGATGTCCTGGTTGCCACGGCCAACACGGGACGGGCCGGCGACGGCAAAGTATGGCTTATCGACGTCGAGGAAGCCGTGCGGGTACGCACCGGCGAGCGTGGGGAAGCCGCTATCTAGCCGGACGGCGAGGGGAAACGCTCACTGCACCTCCGGGAGCTGGAATCGAATCATCGGAGCCAGCTTTCGGAGGTGCAGCTTTGTGTGGTCCAGTGCCCTCCCATCAGGCCTCCGTGTCCACGGTCCGCATCGGCGTATCGTCCCTCGATGTTTCCCAGCCAGCCGGTCCGTTCGATCCTGCAGCGTACTCCTCCAGCGGCACTTCGTTGGCCTCCCATGCTTTCAGGACCGGCTCGACAATCCGCCAGCAATCCTCCGCGATGTCCCCGCGGACCGAGAGCATCGGGTCCCCGGTCAGGATGCCGTCCAGCACTTCCCCATACGGCAAGAGATCCGCGGAGTGCAGGTTGGTCTCCATCACCTCGCGGTCGAGCGTGAAGATGTCGCCGGGCCCGTTCACATCGATCTCCAGCCGGAGGGTGTCGGGGCCGAAACCGATCCGCAGGCGCGTGGGCGCATCCACGCCCTTAAACCCGGTGGGCAGATGGTTAACGGGTTTAAAGGTGACAATGGCTTCCTTCTGCTTCTTGCCCAACGCTTTGCCCGAACGCAGGATAAACGGAACCCCGGTCCAGCGGCTGTTGTTGATCGAGACCTCGATCTCCGCCAACGTCTCCGTGTTCCGCGCGGGATCGATCCCCTCTTCGGCCACGTAGTCGGGGATTTTCCGTCCGTCTACCTCGCCGGCCGTGTACCGGGCACGTCGCGTGCTCTTGGCGAAGTCCGGTTTGACCGAACTGGCGCGCAGAACACTGCCGATGTGGTCGCGCAGGTCGCGTTCGTGCAGCGTTGCGGGGGCGTTCAGCGCGATGAGCGCCATGATCTGCAGCAGATGGCTCTGGATCATGTCCCGCAAGGCACCGGCCTTGTCGTAGTACCGTGCCCGTCCTTCCAATGCCAGCGACTCGTCGTAGAAGATTTCGACCTTCTGCACATGCTCATTGCTGAACAGCGGCTCGAGCAACCGGTTGGCAAAGCGCAGGCCCAGGATGTTGAAGACGGTGGCTTTGCCCAGGAAGTGGTCCACCCGGTGGATGTGGTCCTCGGGGACCAACCGCAGCAGCGTCCCGTTCAGCGAGGCAGCCGAAACGCGGCTGGAGCCGAACGGCTTCTCCATCACCAGGCGCGTGCCTTCGGGCACGTCCTCGGGCTTGAGGACCTCGCAGGCCTGCTGGCTGACGGCCGGCGGTAATGCAAAATAGACCGCGGCCGGCCCCTTGACCGAGCTGAGCAGTTCCGCCAGAGCCCCCTCGGCGGTTACGTCCACCATGTGGTACTCGGTGTTTTCCTGTACTTTGCGCAATTCCCGCAGGCCGGCGTCGTTAGCTCCCTGAGTGCAGGACCCGAAGGCTTCGTCGACGCGTTCGCGCCACCGGTCCTGGTCCCAGTCATCGGATCCTGCCCCCACGAGGCTCAGGCCCTGGGTCCGCCCTTGGGCAATGAGCTTTCCGAGTCCGGGCAGCAGCAGCCGTCCGGTCAGGTCCCCGGAAGCGCCCAAAATGAGCAAGGTCCGGATTTCCACGTCTCCGCTGGTAGTTTCTGCGGATTCTGTCCCGGTTGAGGTCTGTTCGGCAGTCACCTTTCCTACCTTGCCATCTATGGCGCCCGATGTCGCCGGTTCGCTGCCATCAAGTGGTCCGGTCGCCGTCGTCGTCCGGAAATTGGGACATTGCCCGCCCGCAGTTGCTACCCTAGATAGTTGAACTCCGGCGCGGCCGGGGACTGTGAGCCTAGATCGACGAAAGAAGTACACGGCGCGTGTTCAATTCACTCTCTGACCGGTTGGCCTCGACCTTCAAGAATCTGCGCGGCAAGGGACGTCTCTCGGAGGCGGATGTCGACGCCACTGTCCGCGAGATCCGGCGTGCCCTGCTGGACGCGGACGTCGCCGTACCGGTGGTGCGTGAATTCGCCGCGCATGTCAAGGAACGTGCACTCGGCGAGGAAGTCTCCGGTGCGCTGAACCCGGGCCAGCAGATCGTCAAGATCGTCAACGACGAACTTGTCAACATCCTCGGCGGCGAGACCCGGCGCATCCGCCTGGCCAAGAACCCGCCCACCGTGATCATGCTGGCCGGCCTGCAGGGTGCAGGTAAGACCACGCTCGCCGGAAAGCTCTCCAAGTGGCTTAAGGGACAGGGCCACAGCCCGCTGCTGGTCGCCGCGGATCTCCAGCGGCCCAACGCCGTCACCCAGCTGCAGGTCAACGGCCAGCGCGCCGGGGTGCCGGTATTTGCACCGCACCCGGGCGTGCAGTCGGAATTTGAATCAGCCACGGGCGATCCGGTCGCCGTCGCCCGCCAGGGTGTGGAGGAAGCCCGCCAGAAGCTGCACGACGTTGTCATTGTGGACACCGCCGGCCGCCTGGGTGTGGACACGGAAATGATGCAGCAGGCCGCGGACATCCGCGCAGCCATCAACCCGGACGAGGTCCTCTTCGTCATCGACGCCATGATCGGCCAGGACGCGGTCAACACTGCCCAGGCGTTCAACGAAGGTGTGAACTTCACCGGCGTCGTGCTTTCAAAGCTCGACGGCGATGCCCGCGGCGGCGCCGCGCTCTCCGTCGCGTCCGTGACGGGCAAGCCGGTCATGTTTGCTTCCACCGGTGAGAGCCTGGACGATTTCGAGATCTTCCACCCGGACCGGATGGCCAACCGCATCCTGGACATGGGCGACATCCTCTCCCTGATCGAGCAGGCGGAGAAGTCCTGGGACAAGGGCGAAGCCGAGCGCATGGCGCAGAAGTTCGCCGACCAGGAAGACTTCACGCTCGATGACTTCCTCGCGCAGATGCAGCAGATCCGCAAGATGGGATCGATGAAGAAGATGCTGATGATGATGCCCGGCGCCGCCGGCATGCGTCAGCAGCTGGAGAACTTCGACGAGCGCGAAATCGACCGCGTCGAGGCGATTGTCCGCTCCATGACCCCGCACGAGCGGGTCGCGCCGAAGATCATCAACGGCTCCCGCCGTGCCCGCATCGCCAAGGGATCGGGCGTCCACGTCTCCGAGGTCAACGGCCTGCTGGAGCGGTTTGGCCAGGCCCAGAAGATGATGAAGAAGATGGCCCAGGGCGGCGGCATCCCGGGCATGCCCGGCATGGCTGGCCCGGGCGGCTTCAGCGGCGGCGCCCGCAAGGGCAAGCAGGTCTCGAAGGGCAAGAAGAAGGCGCGTTCGGGAAATCCGGCCAAGGCCGCGCAGGAACTGCGCGAAGCCGAGGAACGCCGCGCCAACGCCAAAAAGGCGTTGCCCACCGGCGCAGCTTTCGGCCAGCAGCAGGAAGACTTCGATCCGTCCGCACTGAACCTGCCCAAGGGGTTCGAAAAGTTCCTGGGCAAGTAGGCTCGCTGTGGTCTGCGCCGGCACCGGCCGGACCACGGCAGCATACCGTTCCGCATCCTGGTAAGAGTTGGGGCTTCTACGAAGGGCTTTTGTGAGCAGGCACGATCTGAGTGGATTCTATGGTTCCCAATGGAAGCGCCCTGCCAACGTGGCGGTGGTGGTACGCACCGTCAGCGGCTCCATTCTGCTCAGCCCCGATGCCGAAGGCCAGGCATCGTTGCCGGCGGGAATGGTGAAATCGGGGGAGGACCCGCGCTCAACGGCCGGACGCGTCCTGCAGGCAACCTCGCTGTCGCTGCCGCTGGGGCGCATTCTGGCTATTGATTACCAGCAGACGCCGGCCTCCCCGGCGGAAGCCATCACGTTTATTTACGACGGCGGAACCTACGACGGCGGTTCGCTCGCCGCAGTGGCGGGCGGGCAAGCCGAGTTCCTCGCGGCGGACTTGGCGCTGGCCGGACTGGGCTGTCCCCAAGCGGCCCAGCTGAAAGCCGCCCTCGACGCCCATGAATTGCTCTCGGTGCTTGAGCTGCGTGATGGCCAGCGGATCGATACGGTCCAGCGGGACGTGCCGCCACGCGAGCTGCTGCCGGACTTCGACAATACAGTCAGCTCCGGATCCTAGACTGCCCTCATGCAGCGCAGCCGCCCCAAGCCCCGTGTGGTCTTTGTACACGGAACCGGTCGCTTCGGCATCGCCGCCTGGCCGTACCAGCACCGTCTCGCCAGCGCCTACGACTGCCTGTTTGTCCGGCGGCACGGTTTCGCGCCGGATACCGCTCCACTGCGGACGGATTTCGCGGCAGATATGCAAATAGTCGTGGAAAACCTTGGCGACGGCGGCCATCTCGTCGCGCATTCCCAAGGGGCCGTTGCGGCCATGATGGCGGCGGTGGAACGGCCGGAACTGGTGGCCTCCCTGACCCTGTTCGAACCTGCGTGTTTGTCGCTGACCGCGGACCTGCCGGCAACAAAGGCACATCGGACGCGGCTTGAGCCTCTGTTCGCCGCGAGGGATGAGTTGGATGACGAGCAATATCATCGTGAGTTCTCGCGCCTCGTCCTTGGCACGGCGGCGAAGCCTCTGGCCTCGGCTGCGGACCGCCTGCAGGCCAGCCGGCTCCGGCTGCAGGATCCGCCTTGGACCGCCCCGCTGCACATTGTTCCCGGCGTCCGCACCCTCGTCGTGACCGGCGGCTGGGAGCCGCTGTATGAAGAAGTCGCGGAATATCTGGCTACCACCGGCGCGGTGCATCGCCATGCTGCCAACAACCACCGCCCGCAGGACACGCCGGAAGGCCATGGATTGTTGGTCGACTTCCTGGCCACTGGACAGCACAGCTAGCGGGACTTGCTAGCGTTGATGCCATGAGTGAATCAGCCTGGGAGCCCATAACCGGTGAACTTTGGTGGCCCTGGCCACTGGACGAGGCTGGTGTAGCGGCCCTGATGCAAGAGATCACGGACCGTTCGCTGCTCGGTGCTTTCGCGGCAGGCCAGCCGGAGGCGGGCCAAACAGTCATCGAAATGCTGCTCGCCCGAAATGCTGCCGGACGCGTCGCTGTCCTGGATCAGGGCGGCGAAGCCGCTCCCGGCCCCGACTACCGCATGCTGGCCCAAAGTTTCTCGCTGGCCCTCGGCGCGGCAGCGGACGTGGATGGCTTCAGCTACCAAGCCCCCGCAGCAGAGGCCGCGTTCCGGCTGGCCGAGGAGCCTGAGCTGGGAGAATCCGGTGGGACGGATGTGGAAGATCCAATGGTGCTGCGCACTGTGCTCGTGGGGAATATGCGCCACGAAGATCTGATCATGTTTGGAACGCTGAACCGCGTCGAACTCCAGGTGCTGGACGACAAAACCGTGCCCGGCCGCTCTGTGGTGGTTGTGGAAGGGGAAGCCGCGCCCGGGCTCTACAACTGGCCGGCCGAAACCAAGCCATTGGTCGCGTTAATGAATCTGGACGGACTGCGGGCCGTTGAAGTTTGGCTTCCCGGTGCGGTGAACGACCCGAGCAACAACTTGTGGCACGCATGGCAGCCGCAGCCGAAGCCGTTCGCAACCACCGATAAGGCCTCGGCAGAAGCTCTGCGATTGCTCGGAACATTGGTCCGATCCACGGAGCCGAGCACCGCCGGCATCGCCCAAGCCCTCGATCTGGATGCTGAGGCTGAGTCCCGGCTCAGGGACCTGATGCAGGGGCCGGAGGATGGCGAGGTCCTGGCCCGGACAGCGGTGGCCCTGGGGCTGCCGGAACTGGCCGGCCGGCTGGCCGAAGCGCCGGTGGCTGCCGTGGGTCAGCCGGTCATCGTGATGCCCCCGCTGCCGATGGCCAAGGCCTTGCTCGAAGTCATCGCTACTCCCACCTCCGGGCATTCTCCCTTCGCCAAATGGCACCGGACCGTGCTGGCGCACCCGGAGCTGCTGGCCGGAAGCGCGGCCGTGGCAGCCGGCGCCGCAGCAGTACTCTTCCGCGCGGCGGCCAGACACCGAAGTCCCCGCAACGGAATCATGCGCGCGGGAGCGCTGTCGCTGGTCACCGAGGCGGCAGGCGAACTCGTTTTCTACAGCTTCCTCAAGTCCCGGCGGAACCGCCGCCGCTGATCCTGGCCAGGGGCACAGCCGCGCCAGGTGGATGCAGTAGCCGGACCGCAAGCGGCTGGGACTGGAATAAACGTGAAGCTTCAAGTATTCTTTATACATGAACTTTCAAGCAAAGAACCAGGATCTGTTGGCAGGCGACCTCACCATGGGCACCGTAATGCTCAAGGTGGGGGATATGGCGAACATGACCAAGTACTACCAGGACGCCCTGGGCTTGGATCCTGTTGCAGAAGGTCTCGGCGGTGTGTATCTGGGCCGCGGCACCACGCCGCTGGTCCACCTGGCGCCCGCCGCCGGACTCCAGCTGCCGTCGCGCGGCGAAGCGGGGCTGTTTCATACCGCGTTCCTGTTCGACAATCAGTCGGACCTTGCCGCGACTGTCGCCTCTGCGGCCCAAACCGACCCCACGCGTTTCGTCGGCAGCGCCGATCACTTGGTGAGCGAAGCCTTCTACTTCACCGATCCCGAAGGCAACGGCATTGAGCTGTACTATGACCGGCCCCGTGAGCAGTGGGAATGGAATGAGACCGCCACAGGCAAGGAGGTCCACATGGACAGCCTGGCCTTGAACCCCCAGTCCTACCTGCAGAGCCACCTCACCGAGGACTCCGTCCGCCAGCAGCACGACGCTGGCGCGGCCATCGGCCACGTCCACCTGCAGGTTGGCGACACCTCGCTGGCGGAGCAGTTCTACGTCAACACCCTCGGATTCGAGCGCACGGCCGGCTGGCATGGCCAGGCGTTGTTTGTCTCCGCCGGCGGCTACCACCACCATATGGCGATGAACGTGTGGAACAGCCGCGGCGCCGGCCCGCGCAAGGACACCCTGGGCCTGGGGGAGGTGCTGATCCATGTTCCGAACGAGGACGAGGTCGGCGCCCTGGCCCAGCGGCTGGGGAGTGCCGGCGTCAGCCATCATCACACCGGTGCCGAGCTTCGGTTCGAGGATCCCTGGCGCAACCAGCTGCGCGTCGCCGTCTCCTGATCCTGCGCAGTTTGGCCGCGGCCCCGCGCAGGATAGGGTGAAACCAAATGCATCCAATCCGAGGCGGAGGCGCTATGTCCGGAATTACTGAAGTTTTTGTGGCCACCCACGACGCGGCGGTGCAGCGCGCCGCCGCACTTGATAAGGCGCTGGAGGCTGTTGGCGAAGGCGGAGCCCAGGTGGAAGTTCCGGATGCTCCGCACACGCGGATCAATGGCATCACGGATTGGGAAATCGAACGGCTGGGCCAGCTGGCAGGGCAGGCAGTCCATTCCGTCGGCGAGGACGAACTTGCCATTGCCGACGTCGCCAGCGAGACCCTCTATGTTGCGCCGGAATCGATGGTCCGTGCCTTGGCCGACCTGCTGGCCGAAACGTCCGACGACGGTGCCCCCGTCCTGCCTGATGTCGCCGCGGCGTGGGCTTCCGAAGAGGACATGCCGCTCAGTGGCGACGCAGCGGTGGAGTCGGTGAAGCGCATCGGCGAACTCGCTGCGGATGCCGCAGAAGATGGCCGCCAGCAGCTCTATGTCTGGAGCGGTACCGAGTCCGTCTGACCGGCATTCATGGCCGCTCGCGCAGCCAGGGGAGCCGAGTCGCGCGGATTGGGTTGTATCTGGCACAATAGACAGGTACTCGATCTGCGCGGCCCCTCTCTCCGTGCAAGTGTCTTGTCCTTTGAACCCCAACCACGGCCCGCCCCACGGGTGCAGACATACGGGTTCGCCCATTTTTAGAACCAGGAGTGACCACTAAAGTGGCCGTAAAGATTCGCCTTAAGCGCTTTGGCAAGAAGTTCTCAGCCCACTACCGAATCGTTGTCATGGATGCCCGCGCCAAGCGCGACGGCCGTGCCATCGAGGAGATCGGGCTGTACCGCCCCACCGAAGAGCCGTCGTACATCGACATCAAGTCCGACCGTGCACAGTACTGGCTCGGCGTAGGCGCCCAGCCGTCCGAGCAGGTTGCCGCCCTGCTCAAGATCACCGGTGACTGGCAGAAGTTCAAGGGTATTGAGGGCCAGGAAGGCACGCTCAAGACCAAGGCTCCCAAGGAAACTTTCGCTGCTCCCGAGAAGGAGTCTGTGATCATCCCGGAGGCCATCACCCCGAAGGCCAAGAAGGAAGAGGCCGCCGACGAAGCCGCTGCAGAAGCACCGGCTGAAGCGTCTGCCGACGAAACCGCAAAGGCTGAGTAAATGCTGGCTGAAGCGCTCGAACACCTGGTCCGTGGCATCGTTGACAGTCCCGAGGACGTCAAGGTCATGGTGAAGACCAACCGCCGCTCAGACATTATTGAGGTGCGGGTCCACCAGGACGATTTGGGCCGCGTCATTGGCCGTCAGGGCCGCACTGCACGCGCACTGCGCACCGTCATCGCCGCACTTGCGGGTGGCGAGCAGGTCCGCGTGGACGTAGTGGATACTGACCGCCGCCGCTGAGCACGCTTCACATCAGTTATCGCATCCGGCCCCGCACCAGATAATGGTGTAGGGCCGGATGTTTTTGTGCCCCGATTTTCGACCCTCAGACGTAGTTCGACAGGAGATTCCATGCAGGTCCAGATTGCGCGGATTGGCAAACCCCACGGCATTCGAGGCGAGGTCACTGTCCAGGTGATGACCGATGCGCCGGAGGAACGCTTCGTCCCCGGCGCGTCCTTTGTCGTTGAGCCGGCGAGTCTGGGGCCGCTGACGGTTGAATCGGCCCGTTGGAACAAGGACATCCTGCTGCTGGGCTTTGCGGAAGTGGTGGACCGGAACGGGGCCGAGGAGCTCCGCGGCGCCCAGCTGTTCGTTGATACGGAAGATGTCGACGACGATGAAGACGCCTGGTACGAACACGAGTTGGTCGGCCTGCGTGTGCTAGTGGATGAGCAGGAAGTCGGCAAGGTCGCCGCCCTGAATACGTTTCCCGCCCAGGACCTCCTGGTCGTCACTGCAGCCAACGGCGACGAAGTCCTGGTTCCCTTCGTGGAACAGATTGTCCCGGAAGTCGACGTCGAGGCCGGCTTCATCCGAGTCACCCCGCCCGCAGGTCTTTTCGAGCTCAACTCGGACGAGAGCCAAGGCACCCCCGACGACGGCGAGGGGGAGCGCTAAGTGCGCATCGACGTCGTTAGCATTTTCCCCGAGTATCTGGCTGCCCTGGAACTTTCCCTGATCGGCAAGGCACGCCAGGACGGTCTGCTGCAACTGGACGTGCACGACCTGCGGGAGTTCACGACGGACAAACACCGCACGGTGGACGACACACCGTACGGCGGCGGCGCCGGCATGGTGATGAAACCCGAACCTTGGGCGCAGGCCCTCGAATCAGTGCTGCCCTCGGAAGGGTCCCCCCGCCCCGTGCTGATCGTGCCGTCTCCGGCCGGAGAAGTTTTTACGCAGGCGGGCGCCCACGAGCTCGCGGAGGAAGAGCATCTGGTCTTCGCCTGCGGCCGGTACGAAGGCATTGACGAGCGTGTGCTGGACTGGGCCGCGGAAAGATTCACCGTCCGGCCGATGAGCCTGGGTGACTATGTCCTCAACGGCGGGGAGGTTGCCGTGCTGGCCATGGTGGAGGCCATCGGGCGCCTGATCCCGGGTGTGGTGGGCAACCCGGAATCCCTGGTCGAGGAATCCCACTCCGACGGCCTGCTCGAATATCCCGTCTACACCAAGCCTTCGCAGTGGCGGGACAAGGCTGTCCCAGAGGTACTGCTCAGCGGCAACCACGCCAAGATCGCCCGGTTCCGGCGCGATGAGCAACTGCTGCGGACTCTCCAGCGCCGTCCGGACCTGATTGCCCGGCTGGACCCCGCCACGCTGGACAAGGCGGACAAGGCCTTGCTCGAAAGTGCAGGCTACGCTGTTTCGGCAGCCGGCATCGCGCCGCGCCCAACCGCTGGTTGACCCAAGCGGGCTGAATTGGCGGTGCCCGCTGCAGTGTGGCAAAATAAAGACTTGTGTTTGCTGGGTTTGCGCCTGCCACAGGGGGCGTGGAGCCAACAGCCAGACACACCGGCCTGCCATTTCCGGACACGCCGGTCTAATAGATCTTTCGGTATTGATCGTCCTGCCGCGCGCCGGACCCTCATGCCGTGACCAAAGTGGATGACCTGTGGCGTTCACCAGGAGTGATACCAATGCATATCCTCGATTCAGTAGACGCCGCTTCACTGCGCAGCGACGTTCCCGAGTTCCGCGCCGGTGACACCGTCAAGGTTCACGTCAACATCATCGAAGGCAAGAACGCCCGTGTTCAGGTCTTCCAGGGCTTCGTGATGGGCCGCCAGGGCGACGGCATCCGCGAGACGTTCACCGTCCGCAAGGTTTCCTTCGGCGTCGGCGTGGAGCGTACCTTCCCGGTTCACTCTCCGATCATCGACAAGATCGAAGTCCTGACCAAGGGTGACGTTCGCCGTGCCAAGCTGTACTACATGCGCGATCGCCATGGCAAGGCTGCCAAGATCAAGGAAAAGCGCGACTTCAACACTTCCAAGTAGCCTTCCCTTTTCGTAGGGCAGCTTGAACTAAGTGGTGCAAGAAATTCCAGTTCCCCGGGCCTCGTCCGGGGAACATCCAAAACGCCGGTCCGGATTCCCGGGCTGGCGTTTTGTCTTTGCTGTGCTCGCCGCAGCAATCGTGCTCAGCGCGGTGGTGCGAGCTACCCTGATCGACGTCTACTACATACCGTCGGATTCGATGGAGCCGCTGCTGGATACCGGCGACAGGGTACTGGTGTCCCGAACGGATTATGCCTTTGGACCCATCCAGCGGGGCGACCTGGTGGTTTTCGACGGCCGCGGCTCCTTTGCGCCCTTCGACAGCGGCAACCCCGCCTACGTCGACGCGCTGCTGGGGCTGGGGCAATGGTTTGGACTCATTGGCAGCGATACGGTTTACGTCAAGCGGGTCATCGGGCTTCCCGGCGACACGGTGGAATGCTGTGCCCCAGACGGCCGGCTGGTGATTAATGGGGAAGCGGTTACTGAAGACTATGTGTATCCCGGAGATGCCCCCAGCGAGCAGGAATTCGCCGTTGAAGTGCCGCACGATAGGTTGTGGTTGATGGGGGACCACCGGTCAATCTCAGCTGATTCGCGCGTACTGCTGGGTGCGCCCGGCGGGGGTATGGTTCCCTTGGAAAGGGTAATCGGCAGGCCGATGGAAATCGTCTGGCCGCTGGAACGGTCCGGCCCGCTGGAGCGGACCGCTCTTGGCGCCGATCCCGAAACGGACAAAGGAAAGTGAACATGGAGCAGGCGGCAGACAAACGGAAAAACCCGGTTCTGGCGTGGCTGCGCGAAATCGCGGTCATCGTGGCGGTAGCCCTGTTGTTGTCGTTCCTGATCAAGACCTTCCTGTTCCGGGCCTTTTACATTCCGTCTACTTCCATGGAAAACACCTTGGAAGTCAACGACCGCATTTTCGTCAATCTGCTGGTGCCTGAGCCGTTCAGCCTCAACCGCGGGGACGTTGTTGTCTTCCAGGACGACCTCAGCTGGCTGCCTCCGGCCGAATCGAACGGCGACGATGGCTGGTTCCAGCAGGCCCTCACCTTTGTTGGGCTGCTGCCCGATAGCTCGCAGCAGCATCTGGTCAAGCGCGTGATCGGTGTCAGCGGGGACCGCGTGGTCTGCTGCGACGCGGACGGACGGATTACCGTGAACGGATATCCGCTCAACGAGCCGTACCTGCATCCGGAATCCGACAATGCACGCCAGCCCTTCGACGTCGTTGTTCCTGAGGGTAAAATCTGGGTCATGGGGGATAACCGGAACCATTCGGCCGATTCCCGCGAACACCGCGGCGAGGAATCCGGCGGATTCGTTGACATGGATGCGGTGGAAGGCAGGGCAGCCGTGATCGCCTGGCCGTTGGGCCGGATGAGTGTGCTGGGCAGCTATCCGGAAGTGTTCGACGCTGTCCCGGCACCGGACGAAGGGAACCCCGGTCAGGAATCGGGCTCCGTGGAAGAAACCGAACCGGCGCAGGCGGCCAGCCGATGACGCCAAAGGACCCGCACCTGCGCTTCGAGCGTTCGTTCAAGGCGCAGGGCCACCGGCTGATTGCCGGTGCGGATGAAGTTGGCCGTGGAGCCTTGGCCGGCCCCGTCAGCGTGGGCATGGTCCTGATCGACGCCACCACTGCCAAGGCGCTCAAAGGTGTGCGCGACAGCAAACTGCTCAGCGCGCCGGACCGCGAAGCTCTCGTGCCGGTGATCCGGACCTGGGCCGCCGCCTACGGCGTTGGCCACGCCTCTCCTGCTGAAATTGACAGCATGGGGCTGATGGCCGCGCTGCGCCTGGCCGGAACCCGCGCCTGGCTGCAGGTTCTTGCCGTATCCCGGCCGGATGTCGTGATCCTGGACGGCAACTATGACTGGCTCTCGGCACAGCCGCAGGCATCGCTCTTCGAGGTATCCGACGGTGCCGGGTGCGACGCGCCTGTGCACACGAAGATCAAAGCCGATTTGCAGTGCCTTAGCGTGGCCGCCGCCAGCGTCCTGGCAAAGGTGGAACGCGACGCAATGATGGTAAAGCTTGCCGATGACTACCCTGCGTATGGCTGGGAGGCCAACAAGGGCTACGCTACCGGCAGCCACCGGGCGGCCATTCTGGACAAGGGACCTTCAAGCCAGCACAGGCAGAGCTGGCGGCTGACGCCGGACAGTCCGTCCATGGCTGCCGTTGAACTGAGCGGAGCAGGACCGCTCTAACCGGTTCTTCACCCGCGATTACCGCCTCCCATGAGGACCGAAATACGGCGGGGACCACAGACCTAACCGAACTGCGAGAAGATGGTGGCATGAGCGCCGAAGATCTTGAGAACTATGAAACGGACATGGAGCTGCAGCTCTACCGCGAATACCGCGACGTTGCGGGTTTGTTCAGCTACGTTGTGGAGACCGAGCGGCGGTTCTACCTGGCCAACCATGTTGATCTGCAGGCCCGTTCGGCCGATGGCGAGATCTACTTCGACCTGACCCTGCAGGATGCCTGGGTCTGGGATATTTACCGCTCGGCACGTTTCGTCAAAAAGGTCCGCGTGCTGACGTTCAAGGACGTGAACATCGAAGAGCTGACCAAGACCGATGACCTGACGCTGCCCAAGGACGCAGACCTCGGTAACTAGCGTTTTCTCCGCCCGCGGACGGCCCGGTGGATTTTGCACTTTTCCTGCACAGCAATCACGGCCCGGAGCAACGTCCACATAAGTGCCAGGGTCCCTGTGCCACTGCCGTCCGTGCCGCGACGCTGGGTGTATGAGAGCCAAAGACAAACTGGGCAAAGACGGAGAAGACCTTGCTGCCAGGTATTTGGAACAGGCCGGGCAGCGGGTCGTGGACCGCAATTGGCGTTCCGGCACGGGGGAGATCGACATCGTTGCTCTGGAAGGGGCAACAGTTGTCGTTTCCGAGGTCAAAACGCGGCGGAGTCCGGACTACGGGCATCCTCTTGAGGCGATTACGCCTGCCAAGGTCCAGCGACTGCAGATCCTGACCCTGCAATGGCTGCGGGCGCACGGCATGTCGGGCACCGGCTACCGTATCGATGCCGTTGCCATTCTCCATGACGGGCAGACCCCTCCAGTCATTGAGCACGTGAAGGCCGTGGGCTGATGGGACTGGGCAGAACATTCTCTGTGGCACTGGTCGGCTTGTCAGGACACATGGTCGAGGTCGAAGCCGACATATGCCAGACGCTCCCGGCATTTGTCCTCCTCGGCTTGCCGGATGCGTCGCTGAATGAGGCGAAGGACCGGATTAAGGCGGCGGCGAAGAACGCCGGAATACCACTGAGCCGGCGCAAAATCACCGTGAACCTGATCCCGGCTTCGTTACCGAAAAAAGGCTCCGGCTTCGATCTGGCAATCCTGATGTCCGCCTTGCAGGCAGCCGGGGATGTCCGGCCAAGCGGCGGAACCGTGTTCCTCTCCGAACTTGGGCTTGACGGCAGGCTGAGGCCCATCCGGGGCGTGTTGCCGGCCGTCATGGCAGCAGTTGATGACGGCCACCCCGAAGTGGTCGTGGCGGCGGCCAACCGCGCGGAAGCGGAACTGGTCCCCGGCGTCAAGGTCCGGAGTTATGGAACGCTGGCTGAACTGCTCCTTGCCTATGGCGCGGATCCGGTCCCCCTGCTGCTCCCGGTGGGCGATGCAGAGGAAGCTCTGGCCGGACGCGAGAGCCCAACCGCCGGGGACTGTCGCGAACCCGACATGGCAGATATCGCAGGCCAGCACGAAGCCAGAACCGCCATGGAGGTTGCGGCCGCTGGGGGGCACCACGTCATGCTCGTCGGGCCGCCCGGGGCGGGCAAGACGATGCTGGCAGAGCGGCTGCCTGGTCTGCTGCCGGACCTGCCGGACCACCACGCCATGGAGGTCACTGCGGTTCATTCATTGAGCAATACTGCCGCGCATTTGACCCAGTTGTTGCGGCGTCCGCCATTCGAGAACCCGCATCATACGGCCACCACTGCTTCCATCATCGGCGGCGGTTCCGGAGTCCCGCGTCCCGGTGCTGCGTCGAGGGCACACCGCGGCGTCCTCTTCCTTGACGAGGCACCCGAATATGATCGCGCGGTATTGGATGCGTTGCGGCAGCCGCTGGAGAGCGGGAATCTGGTGCTCCACCGGGCAGCGGGCACGGCCGCCTATCCCGCCCGCTTCCAGCTGGTGCTGGCGGCCAATCCCTGTCCCTGCGGGATGGCCAGCGGCAAAGGGTTGGAGTGCAGTTGCACGCCCGTGCAACGCCGCCGGTACTTCGGCAAGTTATCCAAACCCCTGATAGACCGCATAGATCTTCAGCTGCGGCTCAACCGGCTGTCGCTCGCCGACATGGCCGGTGCAGCGGAGCAGGAAGCGAGCCGTACCGTCGCGGCGCGCGTGCGCGAAGCCAGGAGGGCTCAACGGGAGCGGTTGGGGCGTTGGGGCCACGAACTGAACTCGGAGGTTTCGGCCGAGCTGCTCAAGACCGAACTGCGGCTTTCGCCCACGGCAACAGTAGACCTCGACAAGGCCATGGAGCGCGATGTGCTGACCGGCCGGGGCTATGCCCGGGTGCTCAGGGTGGCCTGGACCATGGCCGATCTGGCGGGTCTGGCGGTTCCCGATCGAGACTGCGTCTGCACGGCGCTGGCTTTCCGTCAACAGGTAGGTGCGGCATGATGACGACGACTACACAGGCCGCCGACCGCAGGGCGCGGGCGGCCTTATCACGGCTCATGGAGCCTTCGGACTGGGTGGGACTCGCCCTTGTCGCGGCCGTCGGCGCCCTGGATGGGCTGCGTATCGCGACAGGCGAGGTGAAACCGGGACCGGAGCTGCAGGCTGAGCTCTATCGCCTGCTGAACCGGGAGCAGTCACGCAGCCAACAGGGAATGCTTTCCGAGGCTCTTCAGCGCTGGCATCCGCGGATCAAGGATCTGGACCCGGATCGGGACCTGGCCACGATCGAGCGCCTTGGTGGGGCCGTTCTGGTGCCAGGCGATGAGTCTTGGCCAGTGGCACTTGCTGATCTGGAGCTCGCAGAACCGCTGTGCCTTTGGATCCGCGGGCAACACTCGAACGGAATTCCCCCAGCAGAACGCACGGTAGCCCTGGTTGGATCAAGGGACAGCACGAACTACGGCAACTCTGCTACAGGCGACCTGGCCGCAGGCCTGACCCAGAAGGGCTACTGCGTGGCTTCTGGAGGTGCCTACGGCATCGACGCCCAGGCGCACCGTTCCGCCCTGGCAGCCGCAGAGCCAGGACGTTGGCCAGCCACCGTCGCGATCATGGCGTGCGGGCTGGACCGCTACTATCCGGCGGGGAATGAGGAACTGCTCCGCACCGTGGCCAGCCGCGGTCTTCTGCTCTCCGAACTGCCGCCAGGCGCCGCGCCCACTCGCTGGCGGTTCCTCCAGCGCAACCGATTGATCGCCGCACTGGCCGGTACCACGGTAGTCGTAGAAGCCCGGTGGCGTTCGGGAGCGCTGAACACGGCGCACCATGCTGCAGGACTGGGCCGTCCGGTCGGCGCAGTGCCGGGATCCATCTACTCGGCGAACTCGGCAGGCACGCACCGACTGCTGCGTGACGGCAGTGCAATCTGCGTAACCGACGCTGCGGAAGTCGCTGAATTGGCGGGGCCCCTCGATGCAGGGGCGGCCGCTGAGCAACACGTGCCGCTCTCCGACCACGATGGCCTCAGTGTGGAGGATCTGCTCCTGCTGGACGCACTGCCCGTGAGGCAGGGAACCACGGTCGAGAAGCTTTCGGCTGTAGCCGGATTGCCCATGAGGATGGTGCTGGCGGGGCTCGGGCGGCTGGAAATCATGTCCCTTGCCCAGCAGGATTCGTCCGGTTGGCGGCGGCAACGGCGGGGCTGAACGATGGGCGGTCTTAGCCTTCTAAGTCCTGCAGGAAGCCTACGTGTGGCGTCTTGAGTTCGAGACCGGGATCGAGGACAGTAGAACGATGAATGCTCGTGAGATGCCGGAAGCAGCTTCTAACAGGCCTTGGCCGGAAAGCTTCAGCTCGGCGTTCAACGGGTTTGAAAAGTACCTGACTGCCGAACGTGCTCATTCGGAACACACCACCCGTGCCTATCTGGCGGACCTCCAACAGCTCTTCAACTTCGCGGTGTGCAACTCCATAGCGGATTTAAGCGGGCTCAGTCTGCTGACTCTACGCGCCTGGCTGGGCAGCATGAATATCGACGGCCTGGCCCGGTCGAGTATCGCTCGCCGTGCCGCGTCCGCCCGAGTCTTTACCGCATGGGCCCTGCGCGAAGAGCTCATTGCAAGCGATCCTGCAGTGCGGTTGCAGGCTCCCAAGCGCCAACGGACGCTGCCCCACGTCCTGCAGCGGCGCCAGGTGGAACAGCTGTTCTCGACGTTGGCTTCGGAAGCAGCCGAGGGGCAGCCTGTTCCGCTGCGTGACCGGGCGCTGATCGAACTTCTCTACGCCACCGGAATTCGTGTTGGGGAGTTGTCCGGGCTGGACGTTGACGACCTTGACCAGGACCGCAGGCTGGTACACGTCCTGGGTAAGGGCAATAAAGAACGCGCCGTCCCCTACGGTGTTCCTGCCGCTACCGCGTTGGATGACTGGCTTCGCCGCGGGAGGGGAGCGCTGGCGACGGATGCCAGCGGCCCGGCGCTGTTTCTGGGCCGCCGGGGAAAACGGATCGACCAGCGGCAGGTGCGGGACGTTTCCGCACGCCTGTTTGCCGGACTCGGCGACACCGCGGCCACCAGCCCGCACGCATTGCGCCACAGCACCGCTACGCATCTGCTCGACGGTGGCGCGGGCCTCCGTGCCGTCCAGGAGATTCTTGGCCATGAATCCCTGGCGACTACACAGATCTATACACATGTCTCGGTGGATCGCCTGCGAGCCAGCTATAAGCAGGCGCATCCGCGTGCCTAGTGCGAACGGGAATGGCAACTTGGTAGTTACGCTGGCGGAATTCCCGGACATACGGCAGAATGAGTCACATAATCCATCGGGTTGACGAAATACTAATAGATGTATCGTCGAATCAACCTGAGCAATAGCAGCGTCGGAATCAGATAACTATCCGTGGGCTGAAGGTCGTTGGGGAAGACGTACCTACAGCAAATTGGAGGATGGGATGTCTGTTGTGATGACGCGTGGTGTGCTGTTTGTGCATTCGGCGCCTACAGCGCTATGCCCCCACATCGAGTGGGCCGTCGGATCCGTCGTGGACAAGCGAACGGATCTTGACTGGACCCCTCAACCTGCTGCGCCCGGAATGTTCCGGGCCGAACTCTCGTGGCTCGGTCCACAGGGGACAGGTGCTATGCTGGCGTCCGCCTTGCGCGGCTGGGCCCATCTGCGTTATGAGGTGACCGAAGAGCCGAGCCCCGGCGTGGACGGGGGCCGTTGGTCGCACACGCCCGAACTGGGCATATTCCACGCGGCAACAGATGTCCATGGCAACATCATGGTTTCAGAAGACCGCATCCGCTACGCCTACGAGACGGGCGCCGGTGATCCGGCGGCCGTTTACCATGAGCTCTCCTTGGCGCTCGGCGAGGCTTGGGATGAAGAGCTGGAACCCTTCCGGCACGCAGCCGAGGGCGCACCCGTCCGGTGGCTTCACCAGGTCGGCTGACACTTCTGCACCAAACGCCTTCGCCGCTCATCCAACAGCAAAGCAAAGGAGAGGCTGCTCAGCGATTCGCTGAGCAGCCTCTCCTTTGCCGGTCTGCGGCAGGGATTTTCCGTACCGGTAGGGTCAGGCGTTCCGGAACACGACGACGGCGTTGTGTCCGCCGAAACCGAAGGAGTTGTTCAGCGCCACAATGTCGCCGCTGGGCAAATCCCGGGCGGAGGTCACCACGTCCAGCGGGATCTCCGGATCCTGATTGTCGAGGTTGATGGTCACAGGTGCCTTGCGTTCGTACACGGCAAGGGCCGTCATGACCGATTCGACGGCGCCCGAGGCTCCCAAGAGGTGTCCGGTCTGCGACTTGGTTGCCGAGACCGAGACGTTGTCTACCTGGTTGCCCAGAGCAGCCTTGAGGGCCGTGTACTCGGGTTTGTCGCCCACCGGGGTGGAGGTGGCATGAGCGTTGACGTGGACCACGTCTACGGCCTGAGCGCGGGCGTCAAACATAGCTGCCTTGAGCGCTCGGGTCGCTCCAAGGCCTTCCGGATCCGGGGCAGTGATGTGGTACGCATCGGCGGTGACTCCGGAGCCAGCAAGTTCGGCATAAATACGGGCGCCGCGGGCGAGAGCGTGTTCCTCGGCCTCGAGGACGAGCGCGCCGGCTCCTTCGCCCATGACGAATCCGTCGCGGTCCAGATCGTACGGCCGTGAGGCGTGCTCAGGGTCGTCGTTGCGCTTGGAGAGTGCCTGCATGGCACTGAAGGCGGCAATCGGCATCGGATGGATGGCAGCTTCGGCGCCGCCGGTCATAACGACGTCGGCCTTGCCGGCACGGATGAGATCAACGCCCAGGGCGATGGCCTCGGTACCCGAGGCACAGGCGGAGACAGGAGTGTGGGCGCCGGCGCGGGCGCCCAGATCCATGCTCACCGCTGCTGAGGGGCCGTTGGGCATCAGCATGGGAACGGTCATCGGCAGGACCCGGCGGGGCCCCTTGTCCCGGAGGGTGTCCCAGGCATCCAGAAGTGTCCAGACGCCGCCGATACCGGTAGCGAAAGCCACGGCCAGCCGGTCGTGGTCGATCTCTTCGATGCCCGAGTCCTTCCAGGCTTCACGGGATGCAACAACGGCGAACTGTGTGGACGGGTCCATCCGCTTGGCCTCGACGCGGGTCAGTACTTCGTCCGGCTTGTTCGAGGCCCGGCAGGCAAAGGTTACGGGGAGTTCGTAGCGTGCTACCCAATCGTCTTCAAGGGTGCGGGCGCCTGACACGCCCTTGAGAGCGTTCTTCCACATCGTTGGGACGTCGCCGCCGATGGGCGTGGTGGCGCCAAGGCCAGTGATGACTACTTTGCGTGCCATTTACTCATTCTCTCCAAGGGTATGGGGCAAAAAATGCAAGAGTCGGCGGCCGGAACGAATCGCATCCGGCCGCCGGTCCCTGTGAAGGGAAAACTTACGCCTGGGCGCTGGCGATGAAGTCCACGGCGTCGCCGACGGTCTTGAGGTTCTTGACCTCTTCGTCTGGGATGCGGACGCCGAACTTTTCCTCAGCGTTGACGACGATCGTCATCATGGAGATGGAGTCGATATCCAGATCGTCGGTGAAGGACTTGTCCAGTTCGACAGCCTCGGGCGCGAGACCGGTTTCCTCGTTAACGATTTCGGCCAGGCCTGCCAGGATTTCTTCGTTGCTAGCCATTGAAGGCTCCTTTTCTAATGGTGCCGGCACGATGTCCGGCCGGGTTGTCAAACCGCTGAATACGGTTTGGAATGGAAAACTGTTCACATGCAGGGGAAATTGCAGCGGAACGACTGCGATACTACGGCAGAACGATGACCTGTGCACCGAAGACCAGCCCCGCGCCGAAGCCAATCTGCAACGCCAGACCTCCGCTGAGCTGCGGGTTTTCCTGCAGCAGGCGGTGCGCAGCCAGCGGAATAGAGGCTGCGGAGGTGTTTCCGGCGTCTGCAATGTCGCGGGCAACCGTGACGCTTTCCGGCAGCTTTAGTTGCTTGATCATCTCGTCGATGATGCGCATATTGGCCTGGTGCGGGACGAACGCGGCGAGCTCTTCCGGCTTGACTCCGGCTTCGTCCAGGGCGCGCTGGGCAACCTTCACCATTTCCCAAACGGCCCAGCGGAACACCGACTGTCCGTCCTGGCGCAAGGTGGGCCACAGCTTCTTGCCGTCTTCGTTCCGTTCTGCAGCAGCTGCGGAGAGAGAGCCTGCGGCCTCCGCAGCCAAGGAGAGTTCACGCACGTCGTTCAGCGAATGGGTCATGCCGATGACATCCCACTTGCTCCCGTCCGAGCCCCAGACCGATGGCCCGATGCCGGGAGTGTCGGAAGGGCCGATAACGACGGCGCCGGCACCGTCGCCGAGCAGGAAGGAGATGGTCCGCTCGGAGTTATCGATCACATCCGAGAGCTTCTCCGCTCCTACCACCAGAACGAATTCGGCTGCGCCGGAACGGACCAAGGCGTCGCCCTGGGCAATGCCGTAGCAGTAGCCTGCGCAGGCAGCGGAAATATCGAATGCCGGCGCGGGTGTTGCCCCAAGCCGGTCTGCCAGGGCAGCAGCGGCCGACGGCGTGGCGTACGGGTGCGAGACAGTCGAGACGATGACAGCTCCGAGCTGGGAGGCTTCGATGCCGGCCTTCTCGAGTGCTTCGAGGGCAGCGCCCTCGGCCATGTCCACAACGGAGGTATCCGCTCCGGCCCGGTGGCGCGTCACAATTCCGGTCCGCTGACGGATCCATTCGTCAGAGGACTCAATCCACTGGCAGACATCGTCGTTCGTAACGATGACACCGGGCCGGAAGGCTCCCAAACCGAGGATGCGGGAATGTTCGCGCAGTTGGGACTGGCGCATGACGGGGTTGCTCACTGGTGGATGTCTCCAGACTTATGTTCATTGGTAAGTGCGACGCCGGCCGGTGTCTGTTGGGTATGTTCGGCGATGAAGGCGCGGGCCTGCTCGAGCTGATCAGGGGATTTCAGGGCCATTGTAGCCACACCCTTCATGCCACGCTTCGCCAGCCCCGTCAGCGTCCCCGCTGGCGGCAGTTCGAGTAGGCCGGTCACGCCCACGGAGAGCAGTTCTTCCATGCACAGATCCCAGCGGACGGGCCTGGAGACCTGGGCGATCAGACTGTCCAGGTTCTGCTCGCCGCCGGCAACCGGTTCGCCGTCGTAATTGGACAGCAGCGTCAGCGCCGGTGAGTCAGGGGAAAGCTGCGGGCGCAGCGCTTCCAGAACACCTACGGCGGGCGCCATATGTTCGGTGTGGAAAGCGCCGGCCACCTTCAGCGGGATGACCCGGGCCTTGACCGGCGGATTATCCGCCAGGGTCTGGAGTTGCTCGAAGGTGCCGGCTGCCACGATCTGCCCGCCGCCGTTCGCGTTCGCGGCGGTGAGCCCTGCGGCGTCGATAGCTGCGAGAACTTCCGCCTCGTCTCCGCCGAGCACTGCACTCATGCCGGTCGGCGCCTGGGCCGCGGCCTGGGCCATTGCGTTGGCGCGTTCGCGGACGAAGGCCATCGCATCGTTTTCGGTCAGCGCGCCGGCAATGGCCGAGGCCGTAATCTCACCGACGGAGTGTCCGGCCACAACCGTGGAAAGATCCAGCGGTTCGTCCGCCGTCAGCGCTCTGGCCGCGATGAGGCCGGCGGCAACGATCAGCGGCTGGGCGACGGCTGTATCTTTGATGGTCTCTTCGTCGGAAGTGGTTCCGTGGGCTACGAGGTCCAGCTTCGCTATGTCGCTGAGCAAGCTCAGGTGTTCAGCGACGCCGGGGACGTCTAGCCAAGGGGAGAGGAATCCTGGGGTCTGGGAGCCCTGGCCCGGGCAGACAATTGCAAGCACTTATCCAGCTTTCCAAAGACGATGGGGTTATTAGGGTGTTTTGGCAAACGAAGCTCACCTGATCCCTTTGTAGGAAGTCTACAAGGGCAGGTTGTTACTGCCGAGTAGGCGCGCGCTCCTGGGCGGGCCGTGACGCGGCCACCAGGCGGCCAACAACGAGGGCTGTTTGCAGAACGAACGCCTCGCGGGGGAGCAGCGGATCCCAGCCGGTCACGTCACACACTCTCCGCAGGCGGTACCGCACGGTATTGGCATGGACGAAGAGTTCTCTCGCGGTTGCCTCCAGGGAATGGCCGAGAGATAGGTAACTGGAGAGCGTTTCGCTGAGTCCGTTTCCGGCATTGACCAGCGGCACGTAGATGTATTTGTACAGGTCGCGGCGTGCGGCATCGTCACCCGACATGACCCGTTCGGGCCACAGGTCGTTTGCCGCCACAGGACGCGGCGCGCCTGGCCAGGCCCGGGCGGCTGAGAGGCCGGCGAAAGCTGCCTGCGCCGACATGCTTGCGTCTACCAGCGATTTGGTTTCCGGTCCGTAGACAACGGGGCCGGGGCCGAACAGTTCGCTGAGCCGGATGAAGGCTGAGCCCTGGTCGGATATGCCGCCCAGTACCAGAATCAGCCTCTCGCCCTGGATCCCCACCAAGGTATCGTCGGCGAACCGTGAACTGGCCCGGCGTATTTCGGCGACGAAAGACGGGCTTGGTTCCGGCGGGGAACTACCCACCATGACGGTAATCCTGCCGGCAGATTTCCAGCCGACGGCGGCGATCCGCGAACGCAGGGCGTCCGAGCTCTCGCCGCGCAGGATAGCGTCCACGACAAGTGCCTCCAGCCGTGTGTCCCAAGCTCCGCGGGTCTCGGCGGCACGCGCGTAGACGTCCGCTGCGGCGAAGGCCACCTCCCGGGAATACCTCAGGACCGCCTCACGCAGCGATGCTTCGTCGCTGCCGCCCGCCAAGTCGCTGACCTGGTCTTCCACGGCTTCAACCACCACGCGGATCAGTTGCAGGGCGCGTTGCAGGCTGATTGAGCGGGTCAGCTCGGTCGGAGCTGTACCGAAAACGTCGTTCATGACCCAGGCCGGCGATGCCGGCCGCTCATACCAGGTCACGAAGGACGCGATCCCTTTTTGCGCAACCAGCCCCAGCGCGGCCCGCTCGTCGGGACGAAGGCTGCGGTACCAGGGCAACTCGCTTTCCAGCCGCTTGAGCGTAGTGGTGGACAGCGCGCCGATCTTCGACCTGAGCCGGTCAAGGGTGGCAGCGGTGGCCGGCGGCTGCTTGCTTGAGTATGGCTTGGCGCCGCGGACCGTGGTCTTCGGCGTCGTTTGCGGGGCCGGGGTTGCGGCATTGGTCCGGGGCTGGGGCATGCCTCGAGCATACGCACTCGGCGGCCTGTGCTCCATTCGCTCTTTTGTGTGGTTCCTACTAAAAAGGCACGGACTGTTCCCGAGGCCGAAGCTGTCGCGGGGACAAAAAGGCAGCGGGTCCCCTTCCGGAGATCCCGCTGCCTTTCTTGTTCTTGCCGCTTGGTCAGGAGTCGCCGCCGGCGTTTCCGGACGTACCGGCCGTGACGTCATTGAGCTTGTACCGGTCGAAGGCTTCCTTGGGAGCGTTCTGGTCCACTTCACCGCGACGGGCGAGCATTTCCAAAGCGCGGACCACGATCGAGTGGCTGTCGATCTTGAAGAAGCGCCGGGCAGCAGCGCGGGTATCGGAGAAGCCGAAGCCGTCCGCACCGAGCGTGGCGAACTCGTGGGGCAGGAACTGGCGGATCTGGTCCGGCACTGCCTTCATGAAGTCGCTTACGGCAACGATAGGTCCGGTGGCACCCTCAAGCTGTTCGGTGACAAACGGCTTGCGCGGCTCGGAGCCCGGGTTAAGGAAGGCTTCTTCCTCCGCCGCCAGGCCGTCCCTGCGCAGCTCGGTCCAGGACGTGACGGACCAAACGTCGGCAGAGACACCCCATTCGTCGGCGAGGATCTGCTGTGCCTCGAGCGCCCACGGCACCGAGACACCGGAAGCCAGCAGCTGGGTCCGGGGACCGTCTACCTTGGCCGGCGCCAGCAGGTAGATGCCCTTGAGCAGACCTTCGACGTCGAGCTCCTCGGGCTCTGCCGGCTGAAGGATCGGCTCGTTGTAGACCGTCAGGTAGTACATGACGTTCGGATCCTTGGAGTCCGGTCCGTACATGCGCTCCAGGCCGGACTTCATGATGTGTCCGATTTCGTAGCCGTACGCGGGATCGTAGGTCACGACCGCCGGGTTGGTCGAAGCCAGCAGCGGCGAATGGCCGTCGGCGTGCTGCAGACCTTCTCCGGTAAGCGTGGTCCGGCCGGCCGTGGCGCCGATAATGAAGCCGCGGGTCATCTGGTCCCCGGCGGCCCAGAAGGAATCACCGGTGCGCTGGAAACCGAACATCGAGTAGAAGATGTAGATCGGAATCAGCGGCTCGCCGTGGGTGGCATAGGCGGTTCCTGCTGCTGTGAAGGCTGCGGCGGAACCGGCCTCGTTGATGCCCGCGTGCAGGATCTGCCCGGAAATCGACTCCTTATACGCCAGGACGAGGTCGCGGTCCACGGACAGGTAATTCTGGCCCTTGGGGTTGTAGATTTTCGACGTCGGGAAGAACGAGTCCATGCCGAAAGTACGGGCTTCGTCCGGCACAATCGGGACAACCCGCTTGCCGAAGTCCTTGTCCCGCATCAGATCCTTCAGCAGGCGGACGAACGCCATTGTGGTCGCAGCCATCTGCTTGCCGGATCCGCGCTTGGCGACTTCGTAGGCCTTGTCGTCAGGCAGATGGATCGGCTCCGCGGTGTTCCGCCGTTCCGGCACGTAACCGCCCAGGGCCTTGCGCCGCTCCTGCAGGTACTGGATCTCGGGGGAGTCCTGTCCCGGATGGTAGTACGGCGGCCGGTACGGGTCGGATTCGAGCTGCTCGTCGCTGATCGGGATCCGCAGGTGGTCGCGGAACTGCTTCAGATCATCCAGGGTCAGTTTCTTCATCTGGTGGGTCGCGTTGCGGCCCTCGAAGTGGGTGCCCAAGCCGTAGCCCTTGACGGTGTGCGCCAGGATGACGGTCGGCTTGCCCTCGAACTCGGTGGCAGTTTTGTAGGCCGCGTAGACCTTGTGGTAGTCGTGGCCGCCGCGCTTGAGGTTCCAGATCTCCTCATCGGAAAGGTGGGACACCATTTCCTTGGTCTGCGGGGTCTTGCCGAAGAAATGCTCGCGGACGAAGCCGCCGGACTCGGCCTTGTAGGTCTGGTAGTCGCCGTCCAGGGTTTCGTTCATGACATCCACCAGAGCGCCGTCCTTGTCGGCAGCCAGCAGCGGATCCCACTCGCGGCCCCAGACAACCTTGATGACATTCCAGCCGGCGCCGCGGAAGAACGCTTCGAGCTCCTGCATAATCTTGCCGTTGCCGCGTACCGGGCCATCAAGGCGCTGGAGGTTGCAGTTGATGACAAAGGTGAGGTTGTCGAGCTGTTCATTGGCGGCCAGCTGGAGCAGCCCGCGGCTTTCCGGCTCGTCCATTTCGCCGTCGCCAAGGAAAGCCCAGACATGCTGCTGCGAGGTGTCCTTGATGCCGCGGTTGTGCAGGTAGCGGTTGGACTGCGCCTGGTAAATGGCATTCATCGGGCCGATACCCATGGAGACCGTCGGGAACTCCCAGAATTCCGGCATTAGCCGGGGGTGCGGGTAGGACGAGAGGCCGTGGCCGGCCTTGGACTTCTCCTGCCGGAAACCGTCCAGATCCTCTTCGCTCATGCGGCCTTCAAGGAAGGCGCGGGCGTACATGCCGGGCGAAGCGTGTCCCTGGAAGAAGACGTGGTCGCCGCCGCCGGGGTGGTCCTTACCGCGGAAGAAGTGGTTAAGTCCGACCTCATACAGGGTGGCGGCGCCGGCGTACGTAGAGATATGCCCGCCAACGCCGATGTCCGGCCGCTGCGCGCGGTGGACCAGCACCGCGGCGTTCCAGCGCAACCAGGCACGGTACTTGCGTTCGATCTCTTCCTTGCCTGGGAACTCAGGTTCCTGGTCGGCGGGAATGGTGTTGACGTAGTCCGTGGTGGTGACCATGGGCACGCCGACGCTCTGGGCGCCCGCTCGTTGCAGCAGGGAGCGCATGATGAACTGTGCGCGCTCAGTGCCTTGGGACTGAATCAGCTGGTCCAGCGATTCGATCCATTCCGCGGTTTCCTCAGGATCGCGGTCCGGGAGCTGGTGTGTCAGCCCGCTCAGGATGTGCGAGGTATCTTCTCCTGCGCTCACGTCCAACCTCTCTTATGTGCAGATTGTGTCTGCGCCGTGCATGGTCAAGCGTCCCGGCCGCGCTTACGGCGGGCAATGTCTCCGGCTTCAAGCGGAAGCATTGGTTGCTGAATCCCGGCGCAGTCCGGTTTGGACGCGCACGGATATTCTTCGTGCAACTCTAGCCGCTCATAGTGCCATAGCGTAGCCGCGGACCTGCCCGCGAACCCATTGATTACGCGGTGGAAGGACGCCCTATCACAATTGCGGCAGGGGCTGGCTTTTTCAGGTCGGACGCGGCGGCTGGCTTGATGCATCCGCAAATAGGGTGTTGGCTTGTAGTATCCATTAGAGGACCAACCCGGTCCTGTACATGCAGGTATGACAGTTGCAAGACAGTTCCAACCAGGAGGAGCACAGTGAGCGAGGCCGAGGCCGCCACGGTTGACAATGTGGCAGGCAAGTTGGGTTTCAAAGACGGAGACCTAATACAGGAGTTCGGCTACGACGAGGATGTGGATTTCGATCTGCGTGCCGACATCGAAGAGTTGACTGGCTCCGAACTGCTCACCGAGGACGACCAGGATTCCGTTGATTCTGCCATTCTCTGGTGGCGCGACGGTGACGGAGACCTGGTTGACGCGCTGGTGGATTCCCTCACTATGCTGGACGACGGCGGTGTGGTGTGGGTCCTGACGCCGAAATCGGGACGGGATGGCTACGTGCCGCCGTCGGATATCCAGGAAGCAGCACCCACGGCAGGACTGCACGTTACTACGTCCGCAGGAGTCTCCGATGACTGGGCAGCAGCCCGGCTCGTAAGCAAGAGGAATAAATAACCGTATGAGTTTTCCCGCCGTCGGCAAGGCTGCCCCGGATTTTGAGTTGTCCAACCAGTTCGGAGAGCCGATCCGACTCTCCGATCTCCGCGGCCAGTCCGTAGTTATCGTCTTTTACCCCTTCGCTTTCTCCGGGATCTGCACCGGTGAGCTGTGCGCGCTTCGCGACGATCTGGCGTCCTTTAAGGATCAAAACGCCCGATTGCTTGCTGTGTCCGTCGATCATAAGTTCGCGCTGCGGGCCTTTGCCGAGCAGGAAAGCTACGAATTCGACCTGCTCGCCGATTTCTGGCCGCATGGCGGCGTGGCGAAGGCATATGGCGTCTTCGACGAAGAATCCGGAATGGCAGGACGCGGAACGTTCATCGTGGATGCGGACGGAATCCTGCGCCATGTGATCGACAGCCCGCGTACCCAGGCGCGTGATATCCAGGAGTATCACCGCCTGCTGAAAGAGCTTTAGGCAGCGTATGGACCGGGGGCAGTTTGACCAGGCGATCACTGCCATGGCCGGCCGTCCTCTTGCTGTCCTCACCGGCGCAGGGCTCAGCACGGATTCAGGCATCCCGGATTACCGAGGGCCGGACTCCGTGCCGCGCAGCCCCATGACGTACCAGCAGTTCGTGTCGGATGAACTGCTGCGGCGTCGGTACTGGGCGCGCAACCATGTCGGCTGGCGCCACATGCACCGTGCGGAGCCGAATGCCGGACATCTCGCTCTGGCTGCCCTCGAACATGCGGGGATGATGACAGGGCTGATCACGCAGAATGTGGACCGTCTGCATGAAGACGCGGGCAGCATCAACGTGATTGACCTGCACGGGCGCTTCGACAAGGTCATCTGCCTGCAGTGCCGCCGGGTAATCGACCGCTCCGGACTCGCGGACCGGCTGGAAGCACTGAATCCCGGATGGCCCGACTCGTCAGCCGATCCCGGCGACGTAGCCCCCGACGCGGACGCCGACGTCGGTGACACGGCGAACTTTGTCATCGCGGACTGCGAAGTGTGCGGCGGGATGCTGAAGCCGGACTTCGTCTATTTTGGCGAGAACGTTCCCAAGGACCGCGTGGCCGCCGCCTACGCCATGGTTGACCGGGCCGAGGCACTGCTGGTGGCGGGATCATCGCTGACCGTCATGAGTGGGCTGCGGTTTGTCCGCCATGCGGCCAAAACAGGCAAGCCGGTGGTCATCATCAACCGCGGCAGCACGCGCGGCGATGAACTGGCGACGGTGAAGCTCGAGGCGAGCCTCTCGGAGAGTCTGAAAACCCTTGCGGCGGAGCTTCCAGCCTTGTTTGCCGATGATGCTGATGGTGCCGGTGGGTCCAGTTGGCACATCGGGCCGGTTATCCGGTAGAGTATTTCCTTGTGATGTTGCGGCGGATAACGCACTGCGGCACTGTACAAAACATCACCATTGGGTCTTTAGCTCAGCTGGTAGAGCGCCACGTTTACACCGTGGATGTCATCGGTTCGATCCCGGTAGGACCCACCCTCGCAGGGTTCCGGCAACGGAACCCTGCTGTGTTTAACGGCTAATGTGGCCAGGCTCTGCGTCGGCGTTCAGCTCGCGCACAGGTTGCGCAGAGACCCTGGCCATGTTGCTGTGGTAGCAAAGATGAAACCGGTTTTCGACCCGAAGGTAGTCAATGCCAAGCATCAAGCGTCGGCCGATCTTTGCCCTCGTGGGCAGTGCGGCCGCCATCCTCCTTGCCGCGCAGACTGTAGACGTAGCGGTCAACAGCAGGGCCGGGGACGAGGACTTGCAGGCCCAGGCCCTCTCCAGGGCAAGCCAGGTGGAGAATCTCCGGATGAGCGGCCAGGACAGCGCAAGCGCAAGCGCGGATGCGAAGGCGCCTGAACCCAGCCTGGATGAGCAGCAATTTTCCGCCGCCATGGATGAGTATGCAGCGGTAACAGGGAAGACGTTTTCCGCCGCGGTGTATGACCCGGCCACGGATGAGACCTGGACCTACAACGCCCGCCAGGGCTATATGGAAGCAAGCATCGTCAAGGTGTCCATGGTCCTGACGCTGATCCGGGAAGCCACGGAGGAAGGCCGGGGGCTGACTTCCGATGAGATGGACCTGTCGGCCAGGATGATTCAGTCAAGCGACAATGACGCGACCAACGAGCTCTACCGGCACATTGGCGCTGCCGAGGCGTTGCAGGAGACCTATGACCTGCTGGCCTTGACCAGCACGGAGGCAGGGCCGCTCTGGGGCGCGTCGACCACCACTGCGGCTGACCAGCTCAAGATCGTCAACGCTGTCATCTACGGAACGGACTGGCTGAATGAAGACCAGTTGACCTACCTCCAGAAATTGATGAACGGAGTGGAATCGTCCCAGTATTGGGGCGTGCCCTCCGGTACCACCCACGCCTCCGTGGCCCTGAAGAATGGATGGCTGCAGGACGACGACGGCAAATGGGATGTCAACAGCATCGGTTACGTCAGCGAGGACAGCACGGAGTACGGAATCGCCGTCCTCTCGTCGGGCAATCCCGAGATGGAAGACGGCGTCTCGCTGGTCGAAGACGTGGCGGGCATCATCCATGAACTCGAACGCAGCGACGCGGCCCGGGGGAGTGCCGGGTCCAACTGAGTCCCGCAATGCCGGCGGGCGCCAAGTGCCGGCCGTGCAAAATAGTGCAACGGCTTAACCGCCCGGGCACTGCCGGACTAGGCTGGAGCGTGGATACCTATCCCGGCTGCCCACGCGAGCAGGCCCGGGTCCACGCAAGTAAACAAGCACTGGAGAGTAATGAGCGCACACATCGGTGTGACAGGTCTGGCAGTCATGGGCGCCAACCTGGCACGGAATTTTGCCCGTAACGGTTACACCGTTGCCCTGCACAACCGTTCGGTGGAGAAGACCGATGCCCTGCTGGACCACCACGGGGATGAAGGCGACTTCGTCCGCACCGAGTCACTGCAGGAGCTGGTGGATTCCCTGCAGAAGCCGCGCCGTGTACTGATCATGGTCAAGGCCGGAAAACCGGTGGATTCGGTCATCGAGCAGCTGACTCCGTTGCTTGAAGAGGGCGACATTGTCATCGACGCCGGCAACTCGCACTATGAGGACACCCGCCGGCGCGAAGCCGCGCTGGCCGAAAAGGGCCTGCACTTCGTCGGGATCGGCGTCTCCGGCGGCGAGGAAGGCGCCCTGCTCGGTCCGTCCATCATGCCGGGCGGATCCCGCGAATCCTACGATTCCCTCGGCCCCATGCTGGAAAAGATTTCAGCAAAGTACGACGGCGATCCGTGCTGCCGCTGGATCGGCACCGACGGTGCGGGCCACTTTGTGAAGATGGTCCATAACGGCATCGAATACGCAGACATGCAGGTCATCGGCGAGGCCTTCGACCTGCTGCGGTCCGGAGCCGGGATCGAGCCTGCCGAGCAGGCGGAGATCTTCACCGAGTGGAACAAGGGTGAGCTGTCCTCGTTCCTGATCGAGATCACCGCCGAGGTGCTGGCACATACGGACGCCAAGACCTCAAAGCCGTTTATCGACGTCGTTGTTGATTCCGCCGGCCAGAAGGGCACCGGACGCTGGACGGTTGTCTCGGCGCTGGAACTGGGCTCGCCGGTATCGGGTATCGCCGAGTCGGTCTTCGCCCGCGGCTTGTCCTCGCAACGGGACCAGCGTGCCCTGGCGCAGGACGTGCTGGCCGGCCACGAAGAGCAGGTGCAGGTACCTGAGGGCTTCGTTGAAGACGTCCGCCAGGCGCTGTTCGCGTCGAAGCTGGTCAGCTACGCCCAGGGCATCGACATGCTCACCTCGGCCGCGAAGGAATACGGCTGGGAACTGAAGCTGGACGAAATCGCTTCGCTGTGGCGCGCGGGCTGCATCATCCGCGCGGAGCTGCTCGACGACATCATGAAGGCCTACGCCGATGAGGACCGCCCCGAGAACCTGCTGTTCGCTCCGGCCTTCGCCGAAGCCATCGCGGCAGCGGTACCGGCCTGGCGCCGCGTCGTGGCGACCGCCGTTCAGCTGGGCATCCCGGTTCCGGTCTTCTCCAGCTCGCTGGCCTACTACGACGGCCTGCGCCGCAAGCGCCTGCCGGCTGCCCTGACACAGGGCCTGCGCGACCTGTTCGGCGCCCACACTTACCGGCGCGTCGACGCCGAGGGCACCTTCCACACGCAGTGGAGCGGCGATAAGTCCGAGGTCGAGGCTGTCGACACGCACTAAGAATGCGAAGGGTCCTGCCGGAGCGGCTTCATGGGCCGCTCCGGCAGGACCGCCTGCTTCGGCCGGACTACAGCAGTTCGGCGCGCAGCTCGGCCGCCGGCTTCGGCGAGAGCAGCCCCGGCGGCACGTCCAGGACGGTCACGGCGCCGAACTTGCCTTGTTGGTTCAGCCGGTGCACCGCGCGGGCGTAGGCCACCAGGACGCTGGCGGTGAATTCCGGGTTGCTTTCCAGCGTGAGGCCGTATTCAATGACCTGCGCATGCTCGCCGCTGGTGTTGCCGCTGCGGATCGAGAAACCGCCGTGCGGCATCGCGCGGTGGTCGCGGGCGAGTTCCTCGGCCGTGATGAAGTGCACCGTGGTGTCGTACTGGTCGAAGTAGTGCGGCATCGTCACGATGGACTCTTTGACTGCCGCGGGGTCCGCGCCGTCTGCCAGCACCACGTAGCACTCGCGTACGTGCTTCTCCCGGGTCTCCAGCTGCGGACGGCCGCCATTGCGGACCTTGTCGATGGCCGTCTGCGAGGGAATGGTGTACTGGACGCCGCCGGCTACCCCGGGAACCCTGCGGACTGCATCGGAATGCCCCTGGCTCAGGCCCCGGCCCCAAAACGTGTACGTGTCGCCGTCGGGCAGGAGTGCCTCGCCGTATACCCGGTTGATGGAGAACATACCCGGGTCCCAGCCGGCGGAAATCAACGCGGTCTTCCGGTTGGCGCGTGCCGGCCGGTCCACGGCGTCGTAATACTCCGGGATGCGCGCATGGGTGTCAAAGCTGTCCACGGTGTTGAACCGCGCGGCCAACACCGGTCCCTGTGCAGGGAGGTCTACCTTGGAGCCGCCGCACAGGATCAGTACGTCGATGTCGTCCTCATAGGCTGCCAGGTCAGACATGGCGTAGACGGCGGTCCCGGGATGCAGCGGCACCAGGTCCGTCGGTTCGCGGCGCGTAAAAATCCCGGTCAGCTGCATGTCGGCGTTTTTTTCCACCGCGGCCTCCACGCCGCGGCCCAGGTTTCCGTAGCCGGCAATGCCGATGCGGATGGTTTCACCCATGGTTTGTCCTCTCGTCGGGTTCGCCCGCCGAGCAGAATGCGGCGGGCAGCACTTTCGTGCCAAGGTCAGCCGGCCCGAGCGGATGCGTGGCCGGAAACGCCGAAGGCCCCAGGCTGCCGCAGGAGCAGTCCGGGGCCTTCGGAAGTCAGCAGGTCAGATCCACATGGCCGGATCGATGTATTCGGCCGGATCCACGGCGGGCGTCGTTTCCCGTTGCGGATCACGGTGCCGGAACGTCGCGGGAATGCCGGTGATGATCGATTCCGGGGGTGCGTCCTTAACAACGACGGCGTTGGCACCCACGGCGCTGTCCGCGCCGATAACAACCGGTCCCAGCACCTTCGCGCCGGCCCCGATGACCACGCGATCCCCGATAGTGGGGTGGCGCTTGACCTTGGCCAGCGAACGGCCGCCGAGCGTGACGCCGTGGTAGATCATGACGTCTTCGCCGATCTCCGCCGTCTCGCCGATCACCACGCCCATGCCGTGGTCGATGAAGAACCGGCGGCCAATGGTGGCACCGGGATGGATCTCGATGCCGGTCACAAACCGCCCCAGCTGCGAGAGCAGCCGCGCAGGGAAACGCAGCGACGGATTGGCCCACATCTTGTGCGTCACCCGGTGGATCCAGATGGCATGCAGGCCCGAATAGGCCAAAAAGTTCTCTACGGAGCCGCGGGCCGCCGGGTCGTGTGACCGGGCGGTCTCGAGATCTTCACGCAGTCGCGCTATGAAACCCATGGAAGCTTTCTGATCGGCAGTAACCGCTGTGCGGTCGGACAACTTACCCGCGGATGTCGTCGTACAGGATGGTGGAGATGTAACGCTCTCCGAAGTCCGGGACCACGGCCACAATCAGCTTACCCGCGTTCTCCTGGCGCTTGGCTACCTCAAGGGCGGCCCAGACGGCGGCGCCGGCGGAGATGCCGCCGAGGATGCCTTCCTTGATGCCGAGCTGGCGTGCAACGGCTACCGAAGCTTCAGTGGGGGCGTCGAGCACCTCGTCGTAGACATCCGTGTCCAGGATTTCGGGGACGAAGTTCGCGCCCAGGCCCTGGATCTTATGCGGGCCGGGATTGCCGCCGGTGAGGATGGCGGAGTCCTCGGGCTCGACGGCGATGACCTGGACTGACGGCTTGCGTTCCTTCAGCAGGCGGCCGGCGCCGGTGATGGTGCCGCCCGTGCCGATCCCCGCAACGAAGATATCCACTTCGCCGTCGGTATCTGCCCACACCTCTTCGCCGGTGGTGGAACGGTGGATGGCGACGTTGGCCTGGTTGGCAAACTGCTGCGCCCAGATGGAGTTTTCCGTGGTGGCCACGATTTCCTTGGCCTTCTCGACGGCGCCCCGCATTCCCTCGGAACCCGGGGTCAGTACGATCTCGGCGCCGAAGGCGCGCAGCATGACGCGGCGCTCGGTGGACATGGTCTCCGGCATGGTGAGAATGACGTTGTAGCCGCGTGCGGCGCCCACCATGGCCAGCGCAATGCCGGTGTTGCCGGAGGTGCCCTCCACAATGGTTCCGCCGGGCTTGAGCGCGCCGGCCTGCTCGGCGGCATCCACAATGGCGACGCCGATCCGGTCCTTGACGCTGTTGGCCGGGTTGTAGAACTCCAGCTTCACGGCGACCTTCGCCGGCAGCCCTTCGGCCAGACGGTTAAGCCGAACCAGGGGAGTGCGTCCAACAAGCTGGGTTACGTCGTCGTAAATACGTGCCATTTTTGCTGATTCCTGCCTTTTCCGGCCCATGGCCGATCTGGATGTACACGCAGCGGGCAGTGCTGACACGCCCGGAGCAAAGATACGTTTAGCCTAGCCAGCGCTCACAGCGCCGGACTAAGCCGCCAGCCACTGGGCGTAATATTTTCTGGCTTTGGCCAGCTTCGGGTCGATTATGACGCGGCAATACCCCTGTTCGGGGTGCTTGGCGTAAAAATCCTGGTGGTATTCCTCCGCTGTGTGGAACGTCGGCAGCGCGGACACCTCGGTGACAATCGGGTTGTCCCACAGCGGCTGGGCACGCTCGATCGCGGCTTCGAACGCCTGCTTCTGCTCCTGGTCCGTGTAGTACATGACCGAGCGGTACTGGGTGCCGACGTCGTACCCCTGGCGGTTCAAGGTGGTCGGGTCATGGGAGACAAAGAACATGTCCAGAATGACGTCCCCGGGCACCACCGACTCCTCGAAGGTCACCGCCACGACTTCCGCGTGCCCCGTGGTTCCGGAGCACACCGCTTCATAGAAGGGGTTCTGCGTGTGGCCGCCGGTGTAGCCGGAAACCACTTCGGTCACTCCGCGCGTCTTCTGGTATACCGCGTCCAAGCACCAGAAGCAGCCGCCGCCCAAAACAAAAGTCTTCATGGTCCTTAACAATGTCAGACGGGCCGCCAAGATTCCCAATGTGTTCCACGTCACGAAAAAAACGCACACTCGAACCAGCCAATGGGGTAGAAAAGGACGTATGAACGACGACGAGCAGCCCGAGCCCAAGCAGGACGCCGAAGACACGTCCAGCGAACCTGCGCCGGACGCAGGTGGCACCCCTATTCTTGGCGACGTACTGCTGGCCATCGAAGAGCTGTGGCCCGAGTCCCTGTCCGAGCCGTGGGATGCGGTTGGGCCTGTGGTGGGCAGGCCTTCGGCAGAGGTAAAGCGGATCCTCTTCGCGGTGGACCCCACGGCGGAGGTGATCGCCGAAGCACTGGCGTGGGACGCGGACCTGCTGGTCACCCACCACCCGCTGCTGCTCAAGCCGGTGAACTCGGTGGCAACCTCGAACTTCAAGGGTGACGCCATCCACCGCCTGATCGAGGGCGGCTGCGCGCTGGTGACCGTGCATACCAATGGTGACAGCGCCGTGGGCGGGGTCTCCGACGTGCTGGCCGATGCCATGGGCCTGCGGGATGTGCGCCCGCTGGCCGCTGCCGAGAACGGCCTGCCCGAGGAAGGCATCGGGCGGGTCGGGGAACTGGCAGACGGGACGACGCTGGGCGAATTCGCTGCCGTTGTCTTCAGCATGCTGCCCGCGGTAGCCGGGGGAGTGAAAGTGGCAGGAGACAAGGACGGGATTGTCCGCACCGTGGCGGTCTGCGGCGGCGCCGGCGACTCGCTCTTCGACGCCGTCCGGGCAGCACAGGCGGATGTCTACGTCACCGCGGATCTGCGCCACCACCCGGCGTCGGAAGCCCGGGAGGGTGCGGTCGACGGGCGGCCCTATCTGATCGATGTCTCGCATTTCGGCAGCGAGTGGCTGTGGCTTACCCCCGCGGCCGATGCCTTAGACAACGTGCTCACGGACCAGGGGTACAACGTTGAGGTCAGCGTCAGCGGAATCAACACCGACCCGTGGGATTTCGTCCTGACTCCCGGGTCCTGATGCCGGGCCGGGGCATTAGGCGCAAAAGGATAGGCTAGAGAGCACGCCGGGCCGCAGGGGCCCGGCAGGATCCGGAGGATTGTCATGGCGAAAGCACCAGCATCGGAGCAGTTGCGGCTGCTTGACCTCCAGGCACTGGACAGCAAGGTAACCCAGCTGGACCGCCGCAGCGCCACCGTTGCCAAGAACGCGGACATCGATGCCCTGTTGGAGAAGCTGGCCACTGCCGATTCGGAACTTGTCACGATCAACACCGAAGTTGGTGACACGCAGCGCGAACTCCAGCGGGCCGAGACGGACGTGGAAATGGTCCAGACGCGGATCGACCGGGACCAGAAGCGGCTGGACAGCGGATCCGGATCACCCAAGGATCTCTCCGCCCTGCAGAGCGAACTCGTGTCGCTGAACAAGCGGCGTTCGGATCTTGAAGACGTCGAACTCGAGGTGATGGAGCGGCTCGAGGCCGTCCGGGTACGGCAGGCCGACCACCAGAAGTCCCATGATTCCCTTCGGGAGGAACTGGCCGCACTGGAGAAGACCCGGGACGAAGACCTGGCCGCCATCGCAGCCGAGCGCGCGTCCGTCGCGGCGGAGCGCGCCGAGCTGGCGGGCACATTCGAGCCAACTTTGCTGGCGCTCTACGAGAAGACCCGCGCCCAGCGGGGCGTGGGTGCAGCCAGACTCTTCCACGGGAAGTCGGAAGGCTCCGGCATGCAGCTCAGCCCGGGCGACCTGGCAGACATCAAAAAGGCCGCCGAGGACGACATCGTCTTCTGCCCCGACTCCGGCTGCATCCTGGTCCGCTCTAATGAGTGGGCCAGCTAACCCGGCAGGATCCTAAATAAGCCGGCAGGGCCAGCTAACCCGGCAGGATGATGTTCAGTGCGTGCGGCTTGCGCGCGGTTCCTGCCACCAGTTCCGCTTGCCATTTCTCCTGCGCGGCCTTGAGCAGGTTGGCCGGGGTCTCCGGCGCCTTGCCCCGGCGGGTGAGCAAATGGCGGGCGAGCTCGCCGCGGGTGTGCTTGGCAAAGTGCGAGACAGCCGTCCGCTTGCCGTTGCGCTCCTGGAAAACGTTGACCACTACCGTCCTGTCCGCGGCCGGCGACCACGCTGCGGCATAGCTGCTGGAGCGGCAGTCCACCAGCAGGTGCCCGTCCGCATGCGCGTCCAGCGCCGGGGGCAGCTGCTTTTTCCAGTAACTGGCGAGCTTCCCTGTTTCGGGCAGGCCAACCGACATGGAGAGCCGGTAGGCGGGAATGTAGTCCGGGAATCCGATGGCTCCCCACAAGGCAGAGACAATAACGACGGCGGCATCAGCCTTGCGCTTTTGCGCCGCGGTCATGGTGCGGTAACCCAGGGCGTCGTAAAGGACGCCTGAATAAACGGTGTGGGCGGCGGCCGACGGCTCGTCGTGCAGTCGCGTGTTGCGTTCCACTTCGGCGGCCAGGGACGCACCGACGCCGAGGCTGGCCAGCGCATCCGGTTGCGAACTGACGTGGGCCAAGGCGTTCAGGACTTCTTCGCGGGCTGGATTCAGCTCCGGAAAATGCAGTTCCGAGAGCTCAAAGGGATGACCCTTGGCAGCAGCGGTTTTACCTTCGGAGGGAGGAAGCAGAATCAGCACCCTACGAGCTTACAGATTCCGCCCGGGTCGCCCGAGCGTGGTGCCGCGGCCTGTATCCTTGGAGCTGGATGGGTTGGCTGGGCGATCGCGTTGGCAGGTGCAAACCTGCTGCCGAGGAAAGTCCGGGCTCCGCAGAGCAGAGTGGTGGGTAACGCCCACTCGGGGTAACCCGCAGGCCAGTGCCACAGAAAACAAACCGCCAGGACCGCCTATGGGCGGGATCTGGTAAGGGTGAAAAGGTGGTGTAAGAGACCACCAGTGTCCCGGGTGACCGGGAGAGCTAGGTAAACCCCACTCGGAGCAAGGCCATACAGGGTACGTTCGAGGGCTGCTCGCCCGAGTGCCCGGGTAGGCCGCTTGAGGGCATCGGCAACGGTGTCCCTAGATGGATGATTGCCACCCGGCGGCGGGCAACTGCCGCCGGCGACAGAACCCGGCTTAAAGGCCAACCCATCCCACAACCGGCAGCCCTGCAGCAGCTGCTTGTGAGTGACTTCACACGTATCTGGAACCAGTGCCCCTCCGGAGTCTCTAGAATAGATATGGGCATAGTCCTTAACACAGCTGCCGGCTACGGCGGGTGTGTGCTCTGCACGAAGTAGACGGATCTTCGTTGCAGGCGTCGCCGTGGATTGCGCGGCGAGTTCCAACCGGTCTCGAGGGAGAGTCCGGCTGATGTAGGAAGGTAATTCTGTGAACCAGAAGTCAGAAGCGGCCCTGGATACGTGGATCAATCGCGAGGCACTTGCCGAAACGATGATTCCGCTGATCGGGCGCCTGTACCGCGAGAACAACGTGGTCACATCCATCCACGGACGAAGCCTGATCAACCAGTCCGTAGTTGGCATCCTCAAGGCCCATCGGTTTGCCCGGCAGATCGATGACGTTGAACTGCCGCTGGAAGAAACTTTCCCGGTGCTTCAGGCCCTGACCGAGCTGGACCTCGGTGCCGGTTCTGTCGATCTGGCCCGCCTGCTGGTCAAGTTCAAGACCGAAGCCGCCGGCAGCGAATTGAAGGACTTCCTGCGGGAAGAGCTCGCCGAGATCGTCGGTAAGCGCGGAGCGGACGCCCGCGTCAGCACCGACGTCGTTCTTTACGGTTTCGGCCGTATCGGCCGTCTCCTGGCCCGGATTATGATCGGCCACTCGGGCGGCGGCCACGGCCTGCGCCTGCGTGCCATCGTGGTCCGCAAGGGGTCCGAGAATGACCTGGTCAAGCGCGCCAGCCTGCTGCGCCGCGACTCCGTCCACGGCCCGTTCGAGGGGACAATCTCCGTGGACGAGGAGCACAACACCATCCTCGCCAACGGCACGCTGATCAATGTGATCTACTCCAACGATCCGTCCACGGTTGACTACACCGCGTACGGTATCAACGACGCCATTGTTGTGGACAACACCGGCCGCTGGCGCGACGAAGAGGGCCTGTCGCAGCACCTGAAGAGCAAGGGTGTTTCCCGCGTTGTACTGACCGCGCCGGGCAAGGGCGGCCTGAAGAACATCGTGCACGGTGTCAACCACAAGGACATCACCTCCGACGACAAGATCGTCACGGCCGCGTCCTGCACCACCAACGCCATTACCCCGGTCCTGAAGGCCATCAACGACAAGTACGGCGTGGTCCACGGCCATGTGGAGACGGTCCACTCGTTCACGAACGACCAGAACCTGATCGACAACTTCCACAAGGGTGAGCGCCGCGGCCGTGCAGCCTCGCTGAACATGGTGATTACCGAGACCGGTGCCGCCAAGGCAGTCGCGAAGGCTCTGCCCGAGCTCGAAGGCAAGCTGACGGGCAACGCCATCCGCGTTCCTACCCCGAACGTCTCGATGGCCATCCTGAACCTGAACCTGGAAAAGGATGCCAACAAGGAAGAACTGAACACCTACCTTCGCGGTATGTCGCTGGATTCCGAACTGCACAAGCAGATCGACTACATCGACTCTCCCGAAGTTGTTTCGAGCGACTTCGTGGGTTCTCGCCGCGCCGGCATTGTCGATGGCCTCGCAACCATCGCGAACGGCAAGAACGCCGTCCTCTACGTCTGGTATGACAACGAATTCGGCTACAGCTGCCAGGTCATCCGCGTTCTGGAGGAAATGGCCGGAGTGCACCCGATGCTGTTCCCGGTTGTTGCCAAGGAACCCGTGGTTGAGGCGATCAGCTGACCTGACGGAATCTTGGTCGATCGAGAGGCCGGCGGCGTTTTAAACGCCGCCGGCCTCTCGGTATCTGCGGCACGCGGGTAACAGCTATGGCTTTTGCTAGGGGGCCTCCTAGAATGGGCCCATGACTGAAAAGACAGAGTTGTCGAGGTGGGAACAGGCGCAGGCCAACTACAAGGAGGCCCAGCGCTTGCTCAAGGAAGCGCAGTCGGCGTTCGCGCGCGGAGATGTCCAACAGAAGCGCGTTGACGAGCTGACCCGGTTGAAGGACATCGCCGAGGAAGACTATCTGCGGTGCGAGAAGGAACATAGGTCTGGATTGACGGACTCTTGATTTGAGGCTTCACGATAAGTTCCGTGCCGTTAAGCGCAGACTCAAGCGGGCCGTAGCCAAGAACCAAGGTCCGCGCGTTCCGGCGGGGGACAGCGGCCCAAGCGCCAGTGCCGCGACGGCGAAGGTGGCCGTGGTAATACCGGTCTACAACACGATGCCGTATCTGGCTGACTTGCTCGACTCCCTGGCAGGGCAGGATCTGGATCCAGCATTGTTTGAGATCGTCGCTGTCGATGACGGCTCCACGGACATGAGCGGGGAAGTGCTTGATGCCTTCGCTGCTGCCCACTCCAATATCCGTGTGATCCATCAAGAGAACAGCGGCTGGCCGGGTAAACCGCGCAATGTCGGCATCGCGGCGAGCCAGGCTCCCTATATCTTCTTTTGCGACGCCGATGACCTGCTGGGGCCCGAAGCCTTGCGTCGCATGGTGGATTATGCCTTGGCCAACGATGTGGATCTTTTGGTGCCGCGCATGGTGGGGCTCGGCGGCAGGGGCGTCCAATCAGGACTATTCCGGGAGACCTACCTGGACGTTGACCTGAGGAAAATTCTTGGTACCCTCTCGCCCCAGAAGATGTTCCGTCGGAGCATGCTGGACCGGCACGGGATCAGATTTCCCGAAGGGATGGTCAGGCTCGAAGACGGCCTGGTGTTGGCGCGATGCTATCTGGTTTCAGAGCGGACCTCCCTGCTCGCGGACTACGACTATTACTACCTTAGGACGAGGGACGACGGCGCAAACATCAGTTCGCAACGGACCAGTCCGGAGAGTTACACCCGCTCTGTTAGCGAGATTGCCAGGATCCTCACCGAAGGCGACCCCGATGGAGACCGGGCCAGCCTCTTGGCGCTGGACCTATACCGGCGTAAGTGCCTGAGGTTCTATGCGCCGGACCGTTTTCGCAAGATCAACCGCCGGCAGGCGCGGCGCTGGATGTCCGAGCACGCGAAGTTTGCGCAGCGCTACATTTCCCCGGCGCTGGAAGAACAGTTGTCCTTCCCCCATCGGCAGAGATCTGCGCTTGTACGCGCCGGCGACCTGGGCGGGCTGCGAAGACTGGCTGCTGCCGAACCGTTTGTCCAAGCCAAGGCAAGGGCTGTACGCGTGTCATGGGAATCTGATCAGATAAGCATGGAAGTGGCGCTGGATCCAGCCGGAGAACTGGACCGCTTGGAACTTGTGGTCCGCGGCCGCGGATCCAATAAGTGCAGCACCCAGTGGTTCGATCCTCTTCGGGCTGAACCCGGCAAGTACTTCGCCAACCTGGATAGTGTGTCTTTGGCAGGTTTCGGCCCCGTGATCGTAGATTTTTACGCTCGGGCAACGAAAGACGGATTCACAGGTGCGGAACATCGTATCGCCGTGGACACAAACCTGCCGCTGCCATCCCCGGCAGGCGATTTACGCACCTACGCCACGGTCAACGGCAAACTGAGCGTTGACATGCGGACCAAGCAACCAAGCTAGCGAGAAGGGGCCGCAAGGTCTGCTGGATCAGTGGCCGAACGGATCCGGGTCCACGCCCGGCATCCAGGTCAGTCCTTCTTTGGCCCAGCCCTGGTTCTTGATGTGCTTGCGCGCACGCCGGCCCCAGCGGTCATTGAGCCGATCGATGTAAAGCTTGCCGTCAAGATGGTCGTATTCATGCTGCATGACGCGGGCGAACCAGCCGGTGGCTTCGAAATCCACTGGCTGTCCGTCGACGTCGAACCCCTGGACTCTGGCCCATTCCGCGCGCTTGAGCGGGTAGCTCAGCCCAGGCACGGACAGGCAGCCTTCAACTTCCTCCTCGGGGTCCGGGTCGGCGCCGGAGATCTTCGAGAGCGTCAGCGACGGATTGATCAGCACGCCGCGCGGCGGTACGCCGTCGTCGTTGGCGAAGTCGTAGGTGAACAGGCGCAGCCCGACCCCGATCTGCGGCGCGGCCAGTCCCACCCCGTGGGCCTCGTCCATCGTCTCGTACATATCCTCGACGAGGGCGCGGAGGTCGTCGTCGAACTCGGTAACGGCGGCGGCGCGACGGTGCAGGACAGGTTCACCGGTGATGGTGACTGGACGGACGGGCATGCTTCTCCTCAGTGCGAAAGTCCTCAGTGGCGAAAGCTTGAACTACTGGCTGGCGATATCCCGGCCGGCGCCTTCGCACAACGATCTCACTGGTGCCGCCGAAGATCGTGAGCAGGCGTGCGGCCGGGTAAGGCTGGGCGACAGGGTATTCCGCCGACTGCCGGGCTTGACCGGCTGAACATGAAGAAAGCCGCCTGGATTATCTCCAAGGCGGCTTTCTTGCGAAGCTACCGGTGTAAGTCACCAGCCTCATTCGGGGTGAGTAACGGGGCTTGAACCCGCGACCTCCTGGACCACAACCAGGCGCTCTGCCAGCTGAGCTATACCCACCATATGCCTCTTTGTTCCTCCCGGCAGATCCCACTCTAGCGGTTCCTGCCGGTCTTCAACCACAAAAGGCAACGCAGATAAGTCTACATGCTTTCCGGGGTGCTTTTGACCGTCTTCCGCCATTTTGGCCCGAATCGACCAAAATGTGGTGCAGCTAACATCGCCGCCGTGGGGTCAGAGCACTGCCGATTGGGTGACCTCAGCAGCGATCTTCTTGGCGGTTGCCGAGTCGGGCCCGGGGGAGGGGACGAAGACTGCCTGGCGGTAGTAGCGCAGCTCGTTGATCGAGTCCTTGATGTCTCCGAGGGCCCGGTGGCCGCCGCTCTTGGCCGGCGACTGGAAGTAAGCGCGCGTGAACCACCGGCGCGACAGTTCCTTGATCGTGGAGACGTCGATGATCCGGTAGTGGAGGAAATCGATGACCTTCGGCATGTCCCTGGCCAGGAAGTTGCGGTCCGTGCCTACCGAGTTCCCGGCGAGCTGTGCCTTGCGGGGCTCCGGAACCCAAGCGGTGATGTACTCCATGACTATCTCTTCCGCCTCGGCCATGGTCATGCCATGCGGCAGTTCGTCGAGCAGCTTGGAAGTGGTGTGCATTTCCCGGACAAAGTCATTCATCTGGGTAAGAGACTCATCGGAGGGCTTGATGACCACGTCCACACCGTCCCCGAGCACGTTCAGCTCCGAGTCGGTCACCAGCACTGCCACCTCGATGAGCGCATCTGCCTCGAGGTCCAGTCCGGTCATTTCGCAATCGATCCAGACAATATGTTCATTAGAGATAGGCACCGCTCAAATGTACCGCGTCGGCAGCGGCACATGCCCGGACAGAACAAAGCCGCCGCTGCGGACCCTCCAGCGAAACGTCCGGTCCGCGATGCTAAAATCCACAACAAGCGCCCCGGAGAGCCAGCCGGGCTGCCTTCATTCGCCTGACCGTTCTGAGGCGTGCATTCTCCACGGCACCCGTGGCCAAGCCACGGGCTGCGAACGACGTACACACCCAGATTGATTGGACCGCATTTAGATGACCGCCAACATGCCCGCTACTGATCCCTCCACGCCTGCCGGGAGCGAAGAGGGCCCGGGGCGTTCGGCGAAAAGCATCATCGAGGGGACCATTGGTTCATTCATGATGTTTTTCGGCTCGCTGGGAGTGGGCTGGCTGGCGTCAGTATCGGACCTGCGGCGGTGGCCGCTGTTAATCTGGCTGCGGATTGAACCCGAAGGCGTCGTCGTCTCGGTTGTCCTCCTCGCCTTGGGCGGCATGCTGATGATCCGCTCCTGGCTGCGGCTGGGACAGCAGTTCACCGTCTGGGGAGCCGAAGCGCGCAAAGCCACTTATACAGCGATAGCTGCCTGGGGAGCCCCGCTTGCCCTGAGCATCCCGCTCTTCAGCCGGGATGTCTACGCCTACATTGCCCAGGGCAAAGTCATGGTCAATAACCTCAATCCGTACGTTGATGGTTATGACCAGCTTTCGAACTATCTGCAGACCGGTGCCGACGATCTCTGGGCCAGGAGCCCGACGCCGTACGGACCCATCTTCCTGTGGATGGAAGAATTCGTCGTCTGGCTGACAGGCGGCCACCCGGAGTACTCCATCATTCTTTTCCGCATCATCGCACTGGCGGGGGCCGCGATGTGCATCTACTACGGTCCGAAACTGGCCGAGCTGCACGGCATCAACCCCAACCGTGCATTGTGGCTCGCCTGCGCGAATCCGCTGTTCCTGACGACGTTCATCGCCAGCATCCACAATGATGCGCTGATGCTGGGCCTGGCCTTGGGCGGGCTGTATCTGGCGGCGACCAAGAAGCCGCTGCTGGGCGTCCTGCTGGTCACGCTCTCCATCGGTATCAAACCGATCACCATCATCTTCCTGCCCTTCATCGGACTGCTCTGGGCCGGGCGCGGGGCCAGCTGGCCCAGGAAATTCGGATTCTGGGTTCTTACCGCTGGATTATCGTTTGGTCTTTTGGGCATCCTCGGTCTCATGAACGGCTTCGGTTTCGGCTGGGTGGGAGCCTTGAGCACTCCCGGCAGCGTCTGGATCTGGTACGCGCCGATCGGGCTGCTCGGCGCCGTGCTCGGTGGGCTCGGCGGCGCGTTCTCGCTCGACGGGGAACTGATCACCTGGCTGGTACATAAGGCTGGCACGGTGGCGTCGATCGGCGTCGTGCTTTATCTGATCTTCCGTGGCAAACATGACCGGATAGTCCGCAGACTGGCTCTGGCTCTGGCCGCCGTCGTGTTTCTCGCCCCGATGATCCAGGCCTGGTATGTCGTCTGGCTGCTCCCGCTCTTTGCCGCCACGGGAATCCGGAATGATTGGCAGGTAAAAACCGTGTATTCCGTCACGTCCTTCCTGATGGTCTACGCCATAGCCGACCAGCTGGATATCTTCCCGTACATCGAGTTCGACCTTGGTGCTGCCCGGCTGCTGGCCGCTTTTGTCGCCGTCGCGTTCGCCGTCTATCTAGTGTTCTTTGACCCCAAGACGCGCACGCTTTTCCGGAAGAAATACGAAGACCCTGCCGATAACCGGCTGTTCTGATTTGACCTCCGGTGGTCCTTCCGACGGCGGGACGTAGGCCCGTGCGCGAACCCATCAAGATGCAACCGCCGGCAATACCGGAGATACTGGTGCAATGACCAGTGAGGCCGAAGAAGTAATTGCAGCAGATTTTGACGTCACCGAATGGGATCCGGAACCCTACGAAATTGAAGGTTCGAACTCCGACCTGAGCCGGGTCCGCGTCACCAAACTCTTTGACGGACTGATCATCGGCACCAGCCGGGCAGAGCTGCTGATGGCCGGAAACAGCCGCGGTGCCGGCTACGTTGCTTCCGAGGTATTCACCGGTACGGTGGACGGCAAAGAGGGAAGCATGATCATCCAGCACTGGGGCCTCGCCGAAGGCGAAGCCGCTGCCAGCGCCGGCCACATCATTCCCGGATCCGGAACCGGCGACCTGGAAGGAATCGTCGGCAAGGCCACGTACTCCCAGGACGCCAGCGGTCAGCACAGCCTGGAACTGCGTGTGTACTTTCGCACAGAGCCGGTAAACGGCCTGCCCGACTGAATCCTCTAAACTCGGTATGTGCGCCTCCGGCCCGAGTCCGGGCCAGGCGCCGCTCCAAACCATTCGCGCGTAAGGGAACTACCTGGCATGAGCCTTGCCGAATATGCGGACCGGAACCGACTCCACCGAGTCGGGGCCCGGCCGTCACTGCCCAGATATCTAGCTGATGCCTGGGGGCGCCGTGACTTCGCCATCGCCATGGCCAAGTACAAGATCGAGGCATCCAACCAGCGCAACCGGTTGGGCATGCTGTGGATTTTCATCAAGCCGACGCTGAACGCTCTGTTGTATGGGGCCATTTTCGGCATCCTGCAGGGCGCCAGCAGACCGGAAAACTTTCCGATGTATGTGGTTATCGGCGTTTTCCTGTTCGAGTTCTTTTCCACCTCGATGAATAACGGCGCCAAGTCCATCACCGGCAACGGTGCGCTGGTCCAGTCGCTGGCGTTCCCCCGCATCACGCTGCCCGTCTCCACGGTGATCCAGCAACTGATGACCTTGGTCCCGATGCTGGGCGTCATGGTTGTCTACATTCTGCTGCTGGGCGCGCCCATCACCGTGGAATGGCTGCTGATGATCCCGCTGGTTGCGGTTTTCACGATGTTCAACCTGGGCGTCGCGCTGATCGGCGCGCGTCTGACCGTGCATGTCCGGGACCTGACCCAACTGTTGCCATTGTTCACGCGGATCCTGTTTTACACCTCCGGCGTCCTCTTCTCGATCGAGACGATCCTGGCATCCCATCCGTGGGCGATCGCGCTGTTTGACTACCATCCGCTGCACGAGGTCCTGTCCATTGCCCGTGGCGCGCTGATGCCGGGGGTTGATTACGACCCGATGTACTGGCTGTACTTTTCGGTCTGGTCCGTAGCGGTCTTCGTTGCGGGCGTATTGTTCTTCTGGTCCGCTGAGGAGCGTTATGGCCGAGTCGACTAAAACGGGAGTGGATTTGGCCAACCAGGACGCGTCAGCCAACGGGCGGAAGCCGGTAGTAGTGGTTGATGATCTGCACGTCAAGTACCGGGTCTATGCGGGCGGCAAGCCCGTCAAAGGCACGGGCCGGTCGCTGCTCAAGCGCAGCGGCGGTGGGATCCGTGAAGTGCACGCTCTCAAGGGCGTCTCCTTCACTGCCTATGAGAACGAGTCCATCGGCGTAATCGGTTCCAACGGTTCCGGCAAGTCCACGCTAATGCGAACCCTGGTGGGACTGACGCCGCCCAGCGACGGCGCCGTCTACGCCTCCGCGCGTCCGAATCTGCTGGGAGTCGGTGCAGCGCTGATCCCGGACCTTTCCGGCGAGAAGAACATCCAGCTCGGCGGCCTTGCGCTCGGCTTTTCGAAGCAGGAGATCAACCGCCTGCGGGATGACATCGTGCAGTTCGCTGAACTGGAAGAATTCATCGATCTCCCGATGCGCACCTATTCTTCGGGCATGCAGGCCCGGCTGAAGTTTGCCATCGCCGCCTCCAAGCAGCACGAGATCCTGATCGTGGACGAAGCGCTGGCGGTGGGTGACCAGCGTTTCCGGAAGCGCAGCGAGGCCCGCATCCGCGAGATCCGAGAGAACGCCGGTACCGTCTTCCTGGTGTCCCACTCCATGAAGTCCATCCTGGATACCTGCAGCCGCGTCATCTGGATCAACAAGGGCGTCTTGCAGATGGATGGAGATCCGAAGGAAGTTGTCGACGCTTACCAGGAAACCAAGAAGTAGTGCCGTTGACGCCTGAACTCGCGCCGCTTGCCCCGCATCCCGGTGTCTCTTATGTCATGCCCGTCCTCAATGAGGCTGAGCACATTGAGGGTGCCGTCCGCAGCATCCTGGGCCAGGAGTACGCGGGCCCCAAGGAGATCGTGCTGGCGATGGGACCATCCACGGATACGACCGACGATGTTGTCCGGCAGTTGCAGAGCGAGGAACCGCGGCTGCGTACCGTCATGAGTCCCACTGGTCGGACTCCGGCCGGGCTGAACCTCGCGATCGAGGGCTCTCAGTACCCGGTCATCATCCGGGTGGACGCACATACTGAACTGGAGCCGCACTACACGGCCAGGGGAGTTGCCACCCTCCTGCGCACCGGTGCCGCCGACGTTGGCGGCTTGATGGACGCGCAGGGGAAGACGGCCTTTCAACGGGCGGTAGCAACGGCCTACCATTCCCCGCTCGGCCTAGGCGGCGCGGCATATCACAGCGGTGCTCCGGAAGGGCCGGCTGAATCCGCTTACCTGGGGATTTTCCGCCGTGAAGCATTGGACGCCGTCGGGCTTTTCGAAGAAACCCTTTGGCGCGGGCAGGACTGGGACATGTGCCTGCGCCTGCGCCAGGCAGGCTACGCCGTCTGGTTCGATCCGGAACTGACAGTCACTTATTGGCCGCGTTCAAGCTGGAACAAGCTGATCCGGCAGTTCTACGCGGCCGGCATCTGGCGTGCCGAGCTCGCCCGGCGCCACAAGGAAGGCAAGTCGGTACGGCATTTCCTGCCTCCTCTGCTTGTGCTGGGGCTCGCCCTGGGCCTCGTCGCTGAGATACTCCTGCTGGCGAAAGTCCCGGACACGTGGCCGGCCTGGCTCGCCGTGCTGGTGCTGCTGGCCGGCTTTATCCCGGCCCTGTACGCGCTCGGCATCATTTATGCCGCGCTCACCATCAAGGCGCGGCTGACCATGGCCGAACGCCTCAGACTGCTCATCGTGCTGCCCAGCATTCACATCAGCTGGGGTCTGGGCTACATCCGCGGCCGGATCTTTGGCGCCCACGGAACCGTGGACACCAGCAGGAGGAAGTCATGAACCGCACCGAGCGTCCCGCCAGGCCCACCCTTGAGCAGTTGCGCGCGGTGGCCCAGCCTCCGGAGGTGCGCAGCCGTAAAAACGCCGAGCACTGGACCGCGGAACTGTACCTGCGCCACATTTCGATCTACCTGACCAGCGCGCTGGTACGGACGCCGATCTCTGCAAACGGCGTCACCGGTCTGATGATTCTCTCCGGCTGGGCCATCTCCGCCTCGCTCCTGATCCCCGGGATCTGGGGACCCCTGCTTGCGGTCTTCTTTTCCCAGCTCCAGCTCTATTTCGACTGCAGCGACGGCGAAGTCGCCCGCTGGCGCGGAACCCAGAGCCCCAAGGGCATTTTCCTGGACAAGATCGGCCACTACACTACGGAGGGCCTGATCCCGTTGGCCCTGGGCCTGCGCTGCGTCGGCGACCTCGGCCTGCTGCAAACGGATCCGGGCATGGCGTACCTGCACCTTTTCCTCGGCGCCGTGCTGGCACTGGGCATCGTCCTGAACAAAGCCCAGAACGAGATGGTCCACGCCTCCCGTGCCTTGGCCGGAATGGACAAGCTGCCCGATACCTCGGCTGCAAAGGCCGTGCCGGCGGCAAGTTTCGTGGGGAGGCTGCGGAGACTGGCCCGGTTCTTGCCCTTCCACCGGGTGCTGCACTCGGTGGAGATGAGCCTGCTCATTCTGACGGCCTCGATCGTGTCCCTCGTCGCCGCGCAGCCGGTGCTGGGGGAGCGCTGGCTGCTCTACATCCTCGTACCCGGAGTGATTTTTGTGAATCTAGGCCATTTCGTCGCCATCATGGCCTCGCCGAGGCTGCGGAAGTGAGCGCCGTGGAAGGCACTAAAGAGAGTACGACGGCGGGGGAAGGGTCAGCAGCGCCGCCGACCTTCGGCGTCGTCATCCTGACGCAGGGAACCCGCCCGGAGGACCTGCAGCGTGGGTTCGCTTCGCTGCAGGCACAGCAGGGCGTTGCGCTCGATGTTGTGGTTGTGGGCAACGGCTGGCGGCCCGACGGATTGCCCGCGGGATTCAAGTCACTTCATCTGGAAGAGAACTTGGGCATCCCCGCCGGGCGCAATGCGGGGGTGCCGCACGTGTCGGGCGAGTACCTGTTCTTCCTTGACGACGACGCCTGGCTGCCGGACGCGCACTTCCTGTGCAAGGCTGCCCAGCTCTTTCGGAGCCAGACGGACATTGGCATGATCCAGCCGCGCATTGAAGACCCCGCTAACCCCGATGCGCCGCAGCGGTGGATTCCGCGTCTGAACAAGGGCGAAGATACCAAATCCAGCAACGTCTTCTCCGTTGTCGAGATGGCCATCGTCATGCGCCGGGATGTTTTTGACCGGACCAACGGTTGGCCTGCGACATTCTGGTACGCCCATGAAGGCATAGAGTTCGCGTGGCGTGTCTGGGACACCGGTTTCCGGACTTGGTATGCCGGCGACCTTAGCGCCGGGCATCCGGTGATCGATCCCCGCCGGCATGAGGAGTTCTTCCGGCTTAACGCCCGGAACCGGGTCTGGCTGGCACGCAGGAACTTGCACTGGCCCTTCAGTTGGATTTACGTCGCCTCCTGGACCTTGGTGCAGGTCGCCCGCTCCCGAAGACAACCGGAGCAGCTCAAGCCATGGTTCGCTGGTTGGCGGTCGGGCTGGCAGCAGAATCCGTGGGGACCGAATGAACGGCGCCGAAAGCTCAGGTGGTCCACTCTGTTCCGGATGGGAGCTGCGGGTCGCTGGCCTGTGATTTGACCCGTGGTTTTCGAAGCCAGTCTCCATCCTCGTTGCTTTAGACTGGCGAACAAAATACTTAGCCGCATAGGCCGCTGCATGCGGCGAGGCATAGACAAGACCGGGTCCAAATGAATCCCTCTGACAGGCCAAGGAATTCATTTGGAATACATATCCGTCAGGCAGCGCCTGATCTAGTTCGACAGTGCATGGGAGTGCAATTTTGAATATCCAACGTGAATCCGGGGCAGCTTCGCCGTTGTTCTCGGTTGTGACAGCTATATACAACGTCGCGCCATACCTGCCGGACTACCTCAAATCGCTTGAATCACAAACCTTTCCCCATGACAGACTGCAGATAGTCCTAGTGAATGATGGCTCGACAGATGATTCACTAGAGATCATTGAGGAATGGAAACGTCAGGTCGATGCTAACGTCCTCATTCTAACTAAGGAGAACGGGGGCCAAGCATCAGCCAGAAACCTTGGGCTGGAGCACGTTACGGGGGATTGGATTACGTTTTGTGATCCCGATGACTATATAGCCGAGGACTATTTCTCGGTTTTGAGTGAAAACATCGAAGCGGACACTCAGGGTCTGGCATCGATGTTGGCGACCCACCTGATTACCCACGATGAGGTGACCGGCAGGATTGCGGATACGCACGCGCTTAGACGGCGGTTTCGTGATGGCGACAGGATTGTCGACCTCCTTCGATCACCTGACTTTTTCCATATGAGCGCTGGGACAGCTGTCCTCAGAAGAGAGCACATCGAGCGACATGGGCTCAGATTTGAAGAGTCATTGCGCTTCAGTTTCGAAGATGCACACTTCATTTCCTCCTATCTTCTACGCTTGGAACGTCCGACGATCGGTTATGTTGCTTCTGCGAGATACTTCTATCGGAAACGAGCTGCGGGAGACTCGGCTGTTCAAACCGGAAGTTTGAAACGGGAAAAATACACTGATGTATTGCTCTACGGTCATATTGATCTAGTGGAACAAGCAAAGAGCCGGTACTCGCAAGTTCCGTTGTGGCTTCAGCTCCTCCTTCTTTACGACGTTTTCTGGTACTTCCGAGGTGACCGTCGGCCCGGGGCTCCGTCCCGGCTTCTAGACGATGCCACACTGGATGAATTCCATCGGCTCATCGCGCGCGTTATCGAGGGGATCAGCGAGGAGGCCATTTATACCTTTGATGTCATGGGTACGGACCGCGAGCTCAGGGATGCCCTGTTGCTCGGCTATAAATATCCCGACGCAAGAGCATCGCAAGTCGTTGTAGAACGGGTCGACACGGATCAAAAGCTGACACTCCTCAGGTATCAGTACTCCGGTGCTGTCCCTGACGAGGAAATTCGGGTCAAAGGATTGCGTGTTGCTCCTAGATGGGCAAAATCCCAGTCCGTCTCTTTCTTCGGCAGGACTCTATTCAGTAGACGGTATTTGTGGATTCCAGCAACAGGCACATTTAGCGTGACCTTAGACGGAACTCCGACCCCTCTCGAGCTAGGACGTGAACGAAGGCCGGTATACGTTCTCAGGCCGTACAAGGTCAGCAAGGCGCTGGCGGGTATAGATATCACTGCCCGCTCGAGGAAGCAGCCAGCAGGCAGCGGATCTCGAAAGGCAAGGCTTCAACGTTTGATTGTGCGTTCCCTTAGAGAAGGTAAGGCCAGGGCAACAAGGATCCGCCGTAAGGCAGAGCGCCGGCGGAATCCCGAGATACGCGCTGCTGCGCGCGTTCGGAACCTGGCAGCGAGAGGCTATATCGCTCATCGCTACAAGAATGCATGGGTTCTTATGGACCGGGTAGACCGTGCCAACGACAATGCGGAACACCTGTATAGGTATATTCGTCAGCAGCATCCTGATATGAATATATGGTTTGTTCTGCTACGAAAGTCGCCAGATTGGGAACGGCTGCACAAAGAAGGATTCCGCCTGCTGGAGTATGGTTCTGATGCATGGAAAGCCGCACTCCTACATGCAGACCACCACATCTCGTCTCACTTGGACAAATTCGTAACGAATCCACTCGACCCTAAGCACTATGGGAAAATGCCTTGGAAATTCACGTTCCTGCAGCATGGAGTCACTAAGGATGATCAATCCAAGTGGTTCAATACCAAAGCGATCGACTTGCTGATAACAGCTTCAAACGCAGAACATTTGTCTATCGTCGGAGACGGCACAAGCTATGTATTCACAGAACGCGAAGTGCAGCTGACGGGCTTCCCTCGCCATGATGCACTGCTAAGCGTGATGGCGAAAGGGCAGGATCGTTCCCGTATTCTGTTGACTCCGACCTGGCGCAGCTGGCTCGCGGGCGAGGTGATGACTAACGGCCAACGCATGAAGATCGAAGGCTTCGCTGAGTCCGAGTATGCGTGGAACTGGCGAACTTTGTGCCAGTCCGAGGACCTGAGGGAGTTCGCGAAAGCTCGGGGACTGAAAATTTCGATGCTCCCCCATCCAAGTTTGGCTGAGTACTTGGATGAAATGGAACTGCCATCACATGTCGAGCTGTTGACCTGGGACGACATGCCGTTTAGTCAACTGCTTGCGACGAGTGCCGTCGTAGTAACGGACTATTCGTCGACGGCCTTCGACGCCGCCTACGCTGAACTGCCGCTCGTATACTTTCAGTTCGACCGTGGACGAGTTCTTGCCGGTGAACATATTTACGAGAAGGGCTATTTCGACTATGACAAACACGGTTTCGGCCCCGTTGCTTCGGACGTGTCGACGGCAGTTTCATCGATAGAGGAAGCCTTAGCAGGAGACCATTCAAAATCGGAGTATGCTACGAGACGCGCGCAAACATTTCCTTTCCGGGACGGCGCAAACTCGGAACGAGTTTTCAAAGCCATTCGAAGCATTCGGAAGGAAGTGCCGTTCAATCGTGCTGTACAGATTCTCGATGCTGAATAACCCGTCCTGATTCATTCCAAGTCGTCACGCTGATGAGCGTATAGGGATATGTGGATGTGAATGTGCAAGTTCTTGCGAGACATCCACATATCCCGCCAGTTTCAGTGTGAATGCGTTCTGCGAGATATTTAATGCAGCCCGCGAAATGAAGACATTCATTCTCACAAAACATCGAAATCCAGCCTGGGCAATGAGAAAGGCGGAACCATGTCCGAGGAGTCGGTTAATTCGGGCGACGAGGACGTGCGTCGCCCGCAGAAAACTGTTTTGACCTACGGCACATTTGATTTATTTCATATTGGGCACTTGAATATCCTGAAGCGACTTAGTCAGTTGGGAGATCGTCTCATAGTCGGTGTCTCCACGGATGAGTTCAACGCTCTAAAGGGAAAGAGACCCGTCGTGCCTTTCGAACAACGGATCGAAATCGTACGCGCTATCAGGTACGTGGATCAAGCTATTCCTGAGCAACGTTGGGCCCAGAAGCGGGAAGATATAGAAAGATATCGCGTAGACGTTTTTGGTATAGGTGAGGACTGGAAAGGTAAGTTTGACGATCTAGAGGATCAGGTTGAGGTCGTTTATTTACCACGCACAAGTGGCGTTTCTACGACTGAGATGAAGCGTATTCTTAGTGCCTTTGATGAACATCATGTAGCCGAGCTCAAGAAAACGTTGGACGCAATAAGCCAGATAGTCAAAGAACTGAGCTAGCCCGGACCGTCATTGCGATGCCCGAGGCAATGGCGGGCGTAGGTACGCTGATCGAGTGATCAACCGGTTAAATAGCGCTGATCTCTTTCGGTGCTGTCCGGGCCTAAAATTCTCAAGCGACCATGGGACTCATTTCGGTGAGACCGTTGATTTCGGAGCCGCTATGGCTGCGGTTGGGGGTACTTGGATTGGAAGGGGAACCTATGAGACCTCTAACGATGGGCCTTGCGGTCGTTGTGGGCCTCATTGTCCTCGTCACCGCGGTAGCCATCGTCGTAGCGGCGGCCATTGTGCAGCGTGCACCGGCAGATCCGCCGTTCGCGAAACTCCACTCCGAGTTACTCGACCACGATTCCACCGCGAAAATCATGATTGCCGCGCATCGTGCTCAATGGCGCGACTACCCGGAGAACTCTCTTCCCGCCATCATGAAAGCCATGGCCGACGGCGCAGACGTTGTTGAAATCGATGTCCGCCTCACGGCAGACGGGGTCCCGGTGCTTATGCACGACGAGACAGTTGATCGGACGACCAATGGTACCGGCAGTGTTGCCGACCTCTCGTTGTCCGAGATCAAGAAACTGCGCCTCGTCGAAGGGCTAGGCGGAAACGACGCCGCGATCACCAATAACGCTATCCCCACTCTGGAAGAAGCCATGCTTGCGGTAAGGCATAAGGCCTTCGTGAATCTCGACAAGGGCTGGGACATCCGGGAGCGTTTGTACGAAGTCCTTCTAGCTACGGAGACGGTTGACCACGTCATCTTCAAGGGTAGTCCAGACGTAAAACAGGCAGCCGACTTTATGTCGATCGATGAGAGCATCTTGTATATGCATATTGTTGACGATGCTACCGCAACGCATATCGGTGCCTTCCCCGAGCGCCAGCCCGTAGCATACGAGGTGGTCTTCAACAGTCTTCAGGATCCGCAGGTTCAACCGGCCGCAGTGGAGGCCATCCGGGAGACCAGCCGCATCTGGGTCAACAGCATGTGGGGCAGTTTGGCCGCGGGACACACAGACGAAGGCTCGCTGCGTGGCGCCAATCACGATTGGAATGCTCTCGTCAAGCTTGGCGCCACGGTACTACAGACGGACAACGTGGAAGCGATGGACTTCTGGCGCGATGGGGGTCTGCTTGAGCGCTGGAACCATCACCCCGGGGACAAATCGATCCGGGTTCAGGCTGAGGACCCCGTCCCTGGTGGCCAGGGAGTCGGCTACCTGGATGTCGATCGCAACCAGTGCGACCTACGTCCGGAAGAGCCCATGCTCGATGTGTGCGACAATCGGGGCGCGTACGCCCTTGCTGAGATTCGCGGCCGCGAATGGGTGAAGTATTCTGTCGATGTCAAGCGCAGCGGAACCTACCAGATTTCGACGCGTGTTGCCTCCGACGGGCCGGCGATCAGCATCATGACCGAGTGGGACGGCGAAGCCAGCGATACGTTCACGATCGACAACACCACCAGTCTCAATGCCTTCGAACGCCAACCACTCGAAACGAGGCACTTCGAAATGGGCATCCACGAACTCACTCTTCGTGTTCCGGCGGACATAGTTCCGGGCCTTAATATCGACTACTTCCAGCTGGATCTGCTGAAGTAGCACCTAAGGTGAAATGGTCAGGCGCCCCTTTGATTTGAAAGCGACCAAGCGCAATTCTTCAGAGGCACTGGCATTGTGTCAGGACAATTTCTGCCCGGACACGCACTGATGTTCCGGCGGCCATCCGCTGATCTCCTGACGGTGCCGGACGGCGTACCGGCAGCCCGAATGCTTCCATAGCGAGTACTGGCGGACCAGTCGCGCCCAGCGGCCCGTAATCAGCTAATTCCAGCAGGGCCGGTCTATAGTTCGAAGCTGCTCTTGACGGGGAAATATCGATCCAGAAAGTCTAGGACCTGTTCGTCCTTCAACGGAACCGCACCTTCAACCGGAGCATCGTTCAGGCAGAAGCAGTCTCGATCACGATTTAGCAGCATCGACATCATGGTGCCTTCGTATGCGGAGTCGAGTACGTTTATGTAGTTATATCGGAGATTGCCTGGCACGGCTTTCTGCGCTATTTGGGCATAATAGTGGAATAGCTGATCAGCGACGATATCGTCGTGGTGCCGAAATCGACTTTTCCAAGTTTGGTGGTACTCAGAGGTAAAGCGGCGTTCCATATCAAAATGCACGCTTCGAAGCTGTGGATGCGGTGTATGCTTTATCGCCCGGGAAATAGTAATTCCGAATTCATTCTCGATCAGCCGCCGAATGTTGCGCGTTAGGTTGATATGAGGCTCGTCGGATACTGCGGATTCCCCAAATGGTCGTCTATTATTGGACTGCGAGACCTTAGCTATGCCGTTTGGCAGAAAGAACTGCTCCGGAGACACCGCCCTACCGAAGAAGACGTCGTCATTGATATAGACGTAATGTTCACTCAAATCAGGTATGTGATGTAGGCGGGAAATGATGGAATTACTATTGAAGGTTGGAAGATAGGGTAGATCACCATAAATGTCTTCGTGCGTAACCAACCGGATTTTTGGATGATCTTTTCGCAGCCAAGCTGGGACCTGACCATTGGTAACCAGGAAGACGTTCCGGAACCATGGGGCGTACATCTCTAATGATCTCAGCGAATATTTGAGTTCATCACGAGAGCGGAAGCGCGCAGAATGATTGGCCTCCGGGTGGTAGACATTTCCCAAATCCTCGGCTTCGTATCGCCGTTTGCGCTCGAGCCATTCAGGATCATCGCCATCAACCCACGTGTATACAGCATCTATAGGAAAGGCTACGTCGTCTAACATGCGCCTTTTGAAAACACTGAGAGTGGGCAGCTCGCGATCAGCTATCTCAACTGCTGCAGGAGACAAATCTGAACTTCCAATGGATTGAGCTGCCGCATTACGGCGAGGAGTTACGAACGTTCCAAGTTTGGCCGGGGCCTCGTGCCAGAATTCGACGTCGCAAGCGTACTCGAGTCCTATCGTAAAGTCCGTTTGCTCAGACTGAAAGAACGAACCGAATCGCAGCACGGAGGCTTTCAAAAGGTCAGGCTGTGAGCTGAGCATGGCTACTAGGTAGAGCTTCCCTGTTGTACCTGCATCAGCAACGTAGACTGCCTGATTTCTAAGCGAACTCGCCAGTACGTCGGCGAGGGCGGACTTCTGATCCTCCATGACGGCAACGGTATATCGAGTTTTCGCATCGTTTCGGACCATGAACCAATCGATGCCAGCGCCTGACAACGCGTCAGTGACCTTCATCAGGTTTAGGACCCGAATTTCCTCCGGCATACGCCCGCCCAACGGGTAAGCCAACACGCCCCGACTATAGGAGAGTTCCTTCTGCTTGAATGTAAGTTCACGCTCAAGAGATCGACGTCCACGCGGAACGGAGCGGACTCGACGGAACCTCATGAACTCAACGACGAAGGCCCTTAAATTTCTGTAAGGATTGTTGCCGAGTATGGCGCGCAACCAAGTGATGATTCCTCTGCGAGCTAACCTTGCCCATTGCCGAGCGCTGCTCCTCATTGTGAATCAATCCTCCTGGGGTTAAATGTTGTGAAGTATTTTGTGTTTTCAACTAGATCCGTCGCGTTCAATCTCTTGCCAGCGGGCTCAGATGGAGCGACGTTCCAGCCCTGCCCTCGGCGTCTACATGGCGCCATGACCCAGCCAGAAGCAATCACGAGGTACTGTTGCTGTTCGCCTTAAGACGTTCGTGCTCGGATGGGATACGCGGCAAAAACCACAAAGGTTCAACGAGCGGTCGAGTCAGGAGTCGTACTGGTCGCCAGACGGTAACGATACAGAGGATAGTCGCGACAGCAACAAACACGGCCGTTCGAAGCGTGGGATGACCCATGTCTACGAAAGGGGTCGCCCCGACCACTGTTAGTAGAGGTAAGTGCAGGAGATACGGGTACATCGTGTCGCGACCAGCATCAGCGATGAAGTTCCCGATTCCTGTGGGTGCGTTGGGCCGTCCAGGCAAAGCCAGCATGAAGCCCGCCGCCATGAGTAAGCCACTACCCATGGCAAGAAGCCGCCATAGCATGCCTTCCACGTTGGAAACCTCAAGTGACTCATAGCTCAAATTGCCGAGGAACGGCAGGCGCCAAAAGTTCTCTCCAAAAACAATCACCACCGTGAGGCCGGCCGATAGTACGACGAGTCCAAGAGCACGAGAGCGGGGATCGCTTCTCCACTCGGATATGCGATCAACTAACCAGGGGCCTATAAGGAACATTGGAAGGAAGAACAGCACCCGTGACAGCGAGAGAAAGTCTCCAATACTCGGGGTCAGTCCAGCCAGCAGGCTGATTACAACTGAGATCAACAACGCGTTCTTGATACCCCGGAACCATGGACCAACGAGTCGCCATAAGGCCAGTGCGACGAGGAACCATAGGCCAAAGGTCTGCTCCACGAAGGTCCAGCTGGGATTGGTGTCCTCGAAGATAAAGCTGAAGAGAAACGCTATGAGTTGAAAGACAATGTACGGCGCAATCAATTGACGCGTGATCTTTGACAAGCCGGAACCATCGGCTTGTAGATTCCTGGCTCCCCATCCGGCCAAAACCACAAGAACGGGAATGTGAAAAATGTACACGAAATTAGAGATGGCCAGCGCCAGAGCACTGTCATTTCTGAGCATACCGACGGCGTGACCTACGACTACAAGCACGATTGCCACCCATCGACTCTGGTCAATCCAGGTCTGACGGGTCGGCTCTGTACGATGGCTTCCCTGACGAGGGGAAATGCTTGTTCTCAATGTGCGTCCTCGAACTGCGTTCTGAGAGCGTTCAAAGCTCGGCTGAACTGACGATGTCTCGGGGGTGGTGCGTGAATGGACTGTTTTTCGATTGTTCTGGATCGTGTCCTCGATGCGGCAGGAACTTAGGGGCCAGTTGGCTAGACTACCAAAATGAGCTAGCAGTCGCCCGTTCAACGAATCTACTTGGCGGCTGCTACCCGGGGTTCGAGGGGTGCACGTGTGCGCTCGCGCAACCATCGAGGCTCAGTTTTGCCTGCATGAGAAGGCACCAGATCCTTCCTTCACAACCACAAAAACACAGCAAGGGCAGGTTCGCCGGATCCGCGATACCTCGTCCCGATAGAGTTGTATAAATCAATTGTCACGAATCATGAGTGACAGACAACTTGGGAGAGCGACTGTGCCTGCAACCTCATTGGTCGAATTCGAGCTTGAGAAGGTCAGTGTCAACGCTGAAGGTGCGTTGACACTGACTGGAACCACTCGTCGAAGTGACATCGCCGATTCCCCGACGGATTTAGCATTCGCGATTGTTGGTCGCAAGTCTAAAGCCGCGCGCGAATATATCGCGCACGTCAACGCAGATCCCGAGCGTTTCGAAGTTCGCGGCACCATACCTATGGGGGAGCTAGGCTTGGAAATCGACGATTTGGCAGACGTTTTCCTCATCGTTCGGACACTGACCGGCGAATCACGTATCCGCCTTACATGGGATCTCCCGAACGCTCATTGGTTGCCCTATCCCACTAAGTTCGGCAACCTCAGCCTAAAGAGGAAGCAGTCATGACTGAACCGGGTACCAGCGGGAGCGCACTGCCTGCGATGAAGTACTTTATGGTCCTCTGGGGCATCGCCGATAACTTCGGCGGGATGACGACGATGAGCCTCCACCGTGGAAGCGCTTTCCAACTGCACGGGGGGAGGACGGCGACGATTGTCACCTTTGACCCGAAGCCTAGCTATGCATCGACTGTGGAACGGCTGCAAGGACAAGGCCAACTTGCAGCAGGAACTGAAGTACTGAACGTTTTCCAGCACTACAGATCCAAGGGCCTTGGAAATGTCGATGGTCCTCTGCCGATTGATGTCCCTGTCGATAAAGGCGAAACAGGGTTGCCAGAAGTGGTACTGGACCCCGAGGGGAAAGTCTTCACGCGAACGAGACTGCGCCCAGATGGAAGCACGGTAGCTGTGCGTCAGTTCTATCGGCCGGACGGTACCGAATTCCTCCGTGACGAAGCACCTCAAGATCGTACGGGAAAGGGACTTGGCCGTTTTCTGACCCTTCTCGACATTTCCGGTGCCCCGGTTGCACAGTGGCGGCAAGCCGGGGACTTCTACCGTTCTTGGCTGCGCTCTCTGGCAGCGGGAGAGCCGAGCACATTCATTGTCGACAGCGCATTTGCCAGCCGGATTGTTTCCCCCTTGGAGTCAGAAAACATCATCAAATTCATGGTTCTCCACAACAGTCATATTGCCAGTGGGGGAGACCCATTCAAGGGGAAAATGGCGGCTGGGCAAAAGCTGATACACGAAAACACTCTTGCTTGGGACGGCATCGTGTTCCTGACCCAGAAACACCGTCAAGATTACGAGGAGCGGTTTGGGACGGCATCGAATCTGTTCACAGTATCGAATCCCAAACCCCGAGTGGATTCATTGCCTGATTTTGCAAGTCGCTCGACGAACGGCGTGATGGTATGCCGATTAGAGGCGCAGAAGAACGTCCCCCACGCCATTGATGTGATGGCGCGAGTACATCAAGTGATGCCGCAGGTAAAGCTGGACATCTATGGAGCAGGATCTTTGCGGGAAGAACTTCAAACGAGAATCGATGAGCTGTCCCTGCAGGACGTTGTCCATCTCCATGGGCATACACCAAATGCGGCTGCGAAGTTTGAAACTGCGCGTTTCTCGCTGTTGACAAGCCGGAACGAAGGGCAGCCTCTGTCGCTTATGGAGAGTCTTGGCCGAGGGTGCCCACCCGTTTCCTACGACATTCGTTATGGTCCGAGCGACGTAATTGATGATGGAGAAAATGGCTTTCTGGTCTCTGCAGGAGATGTGGACGCGGCCGCCGATCGTGTGATCCAACTATGTGGAGGTGATGAGTTGGCCCAGAAGATGGGAGAGGTTGCTTGGGACCGCAGCATTCGTTTTTCTGATACTGCGGTCATCAACCAATGGGCGCTTGCCATCGAGAAGGCTTGGGATCAGCGCGCACAGCGCGTGGTGCTGTCCGATTTGTCGCTGAAGCTCCGCGAAGTCGGATATATCGCTTCCGGGGGATTGGAAATTGCGGCTGATGTCCTATGGACTCAGCATTCCGGTCCTGCCGCGCAGGAGGTTCTGGCGGCAAATCTGGTTATTGGACGACGTGCCGGAGGGAAACCGGCCTTTCTCCCCATGGAGGTCGTGGAGCGTATGCCCGGTCGGTTGGTAGTCAGCGGTTCGGCGCTGATATCGGATCTGGATCGGGGCGTTGACGCATCGAACAATGAACTCGATATCTTTGTCCAGGTTCATGGAAGCAACGTGTTGAAGACTTTCAGAGTCGGTTTCCCGGGCCCGACCCATTCGTGGGTACCGTACGCTACGGTTCACGGATCATTGAGTCTCAAGCTCGTCTGAGCCGATTGTGCGCGTTTTGGCCGGGGCACGGTTATGCGAGGGATGGAGCGGTTCTCTGACGCAGAGCTGTATCCGTCCTGGCGCGGATAGCACCGTGTCTACGTTTCTCTCGGATGAGATCCACTTATCCATGTTGTTAGTCCGAGTTTTTCAACTCTGAACATCCGGCTTCATTGCTTCTAAGATCGGTTTCTCCAGATACGGCGCAAGCGTCTTTGCGTAGGTGGCAGTGATATGCGAACCGTCGAAGTATGTGACGATACCGCCGATTGCGGGATGACATTCGTCGTCTGCGCAGAAATAACGGTCCATAGTCACCGTCGAAAGGCGATGGGATTCAAGGATTTCTGCAGCTGTATGCAGAGGATCCGGCCAATGCCACTCCTCAGGGGACCCGGTGCAATTGGCGGAACGGTTCTCGTTCTCGGCTAGACAGTCGGGAATGGAGCTGATTTCGTTACCGGGGTAGGGAGGATCCTTGATCACCAAAAGGGTAGTGCCGGAGTCGGTCCAAGCGGACAGGTAAGACCTGTAACCGGCTACAGCAGGGGCCTCCGTCGTTTCCCAGGTCTCGCCCTGCACGGGTACGGATTGTCTTTCAGATGTAATGACAAGATCGAATTTATCGCCCTTGGTCTGTTCCAACACCCAGTCACCGTAGGCAAGGCAGTTGTCGGTTTTTTCCTGCGTATCAAACTCCAGAGGCACGTCGGTGGGATTGCAACGTGAGACGAGGAACGTTGAAATCGTCCAGTCATTGCGTTCTGCCAGTTTCTGGAGTGCGGGGAGCCAATGGCCGGCATGGGAATTTCCCACTAGGGCCACCTTCTTCTCGCCGCTGCCGTAGGTACAAATGGGCCGTTCCGTGAACGGCGCGTTGGACCAGCAGCCATCGGCATAGGCATCCGACCTGTCATCCTTCGCCAGTTCTGGTTCCGGAACTAGTTCGGCGGTAGGATCAGGCTCGCAGACGTCGAACCCCTTGGCGATGGCAGCCGCACCGAGACAGGGGTCGCCGCTCGTCTCTATTGCCGATAACCGTTGCTCCGCTTGTTGCGAGCGATAGTTGACCTCCGCAAGCTGTGCTGCGCCCAACACAGTCATCAGGATCATTCCTGCCGCGGCAAACCGGAACGTCGGCAGGAGACCTTGTGCCGACTTCGTGAAACGGAACTTGTCTTCGATGAACGTCTTGCTTAGCGCCGCCAGCACTACGGTGGCCACGAGGATCACGGCCTTATCCAGCCACCCCAGATCACCGCCGCTAACATAGGGCAACAGAACGATAAGGGGCCAATGCCAAAGGTAGACGGAGTATGAAATCCCGCCCAGCCATTGCACCGGTGTCCAACGGAAGATGCCCGTGGGGGACAAGCTGCTGTTACTACCTGCGAGGATGACTAAAGCAGTACCGAGGACGGGAATAAGCGCTGCAGAACCGGGGAATGGTGTGGCCTCGGTGTACGTTACGCCCGCCACCACAATTGCCAGTATCCCGACCCAGGCCAGTACCGCGTTGGCCGACGGATTCAGGCGGCTTGCGGTCAGCGGGGCGACGGAACCGACCAGACCACCGATGGCGAGCTCCCACATTCTGGTAGGAGTGATGAAGTAGGCAGCGCCTGGTTCCGCCGCCGTTGCCAGCACTGAGACGACGAGGGAAACGACAACGACGGCGGCAATTGCGTATCGAACTAAAACGCCCGCCCTAAGCCGGCGTTTGGCGGCAATCCAGAAAGCGGCCATGATGACGAGCGGCCAGACCAAATAGAATTGTTCTTCAACTGCCAGTGACCAGAAGTGCTGAGTTGGCGTTGGATCATTGCCTTCCGCCAAGTAGTCGACAGAGCTACCGGCGAGAACCCAGTTCTGGACGTACAGGGCAGACGCGATGATTTCCTTGGCGATGCTTTCCCATTGTGTGGGAGCGGAAACCAAGCGCGTTGCAACTGCGGTAGCCGCAAGGACGGCAAAAGACGCGGGAAGCAGTCTTCTGATCCTGCGCCCGTAGAATTGGGCCATTTCCCTGCCCGTTAGCGGGGGCTTCCGGATCAGATGCGAGGTAATGAGGAAGCCAGAGATGACGAAGAAAACGTCCACACCCACATAGCCGCCTGTGAGCCGCTCGGGCCACAAATGGTATATGACGACCAGAGAGACGGCGAGAGCTCTCAGCCCTTGAATATCCGGGCGAAATCCGCTGTTCTTGGCTGCTGTAGGTGGGTTTTCCCTAATAGTTCTTCCTCCTTCAAGGCCGCAAGCTCGGCGAAAGGATCGGCAGATGGTGAACTATTCTACAAGCTTGACTCCTGCATAGCTCTATCGACCGCCAGGAGGAATCGCCGGGTGCTTGCACCAGCTTCCGTCTCTCCGAAGTGATGCCTGATCAAATCCAGTTGCTCGACGCTGATGGGACGGGACCGTAGAGCGTCCAGCACGGAGGGCGTCCGATCCGCGTCAGCCGCTTCCAGCACAGGTACAACGCTCGTGATTCCCCTAGGGTCGACAACGGCCGCCGGTTCGATGGGCTTGGTAATCAGCAAGGGTTTGCCACGCGGGAGCCAGTCCATTGCCATCGCCGAAATATCACATATGCAGATGTCAGCTTGCGCCATCGCTCCGTTGAAATCCGCATCGTGGTCACGGTAATGCCCGGCATCGGGAGACTTCTTCGCTGCCGAGGCGATCAGTGAATCGATCAGTTTTACAGATTCTCCGTGTGAACGAAGACGAACGCCCGTACGGGGATGAGGCCGGAAAATCAGGCGGTAGCGTGGATCGGCAAGGAGCGCGCGAACAAGCGCGGGGCCATGGGAGGCTGCGGAACCGTAGGCCATAGCATCACGGTCGCCCTCCCATGTAGGGGCGTACAGCACTGTGACTCGTCCGGCGTCGTTATTAGGTGGAGCCTCTACGACATCGTCGAATTGCGGACGCCCAATTTCAACCAGCTTATCGGGATCCAAACGGGGGACGTTGGCGAGTATGCGTTGTCTGGATGCCTCACCGGCAATGAACGAGAAGTCATAAGCTTTGAGCTGGTTGGAAGCCATCGAGACCTTGTCGCTCTCCCCGTGGCTCAGGTGAATATGGGCCGGGCCCGTCAGTCGCAGGACAGTGAAGTTGGCCTGGTTGTTGTTGACGTAAAACACGGCACGTACTCCGTGGGCACTAACGAACTGTTCCACTTCATTGATGCTGCTCGTCAAGTAAACCGGCAGCGGGCAATTCTTCATGACGGCCGCGGCAGTTGTCGCCTTGTGAACCAGGACAGCCACCGGATGTCGTTCGGACAGCTTGAGCATCGGACCGAACCATTGCCGGATCTGATAAGTGCTGGAGGCGTCATCGGCAAAGTACAGAATGGCTTCATACTGTGCAGGTGTAGTCGGGTTTCGGGCAATCAACTGTCGACGCACCCTCTTATCCAACAAGAAGTTGCCGGCAATGTCGGCCATGAGCTTCAAGCCCCTACGGGCCTTCGCAGTGAGTGACACAGAGTCTCCTGTTAGAGGTTCGGGAAGCATTCAGCGTATCGAAGCAGCCAGGGGGAGCATCTGCAGAATCCATAATCCGTTCAGCTTTCTGTTGGTAAACTGTAACGAATCTTGAGTGGCCCTTGGGGACTATTGTGCTTCGGAAGGAATTAATGATCGCTGGACTGCGTGGCACCATTGCACGTAACTTGCCGCAGCCCGTCGTCCAGACTGTTTTCGACCTGTTCCACGGCAGGACACAGCTGCAGGCTTCATTCCGCTCATCTACCGCTCGTTTTCTGGCTCGCGCCGAGCTGGCAGGCATGAGGGGCCCGACGGATCCCGTGATATCTGGCGGATCAGTTCTCATGACCCGGCCAGTCGAGCGGTTTTCAGCTGTGGAAGCCATCAGGGCAAACCGTGAGCTGGCCCAGCAAGCAGCAGACCGGGCCAGCATCGAGTACCGCGTCGAACAGCCCAACCCGAACAGGCCCGGATCCCTGGTGATTGCTCCCGGCGAGTCGGCGGAACTGTTCCAAGCTCTCAAGAACGTCTCCGTTGGCCGTCCGGTGTACGTCAAACTTGGCCACAGCGCTCCCAAACTGATTAGCGAGCTCAACCAATTCGATGTGGCCCAGCTAACGGTGTTTGAGCCGCAGTCAGCTGATGGCCTGGTGCTGGCCGGAAGCGATCTCGGTTGCGAGATCATAGCGAAGCCGGAACGAGCTTCCTATTCATCTGTTACTGAAATGCTGGAGCCAGTCGACGTTGTCTATACCTGGGTCGACGGCGGGGATCCTGAATGGCAGGCGCGAAAGGTCGCGGCACTGTCGCGAATGCATCTTGGCGGACTGAATGAATATTCTGCCAATGATGAACGCTACCGATCGCACGACGAGCTGCGCTATTCGCTGCGCTCACTGGATTATTTTGCCCCGTGGATCAACCACGTCTACCTCGTGACCGCTGGACAAGTTCCGGAATGGCTCGACACCTCGAATCAACGCGTCACAGTGGTCGATCATCGGGAAATTTTCCCGGAGGGCGCGCTCCCCACTTTCAACTCACATGCGATAGAATCCCGACTGCATCATATCGCCGGGCTGAGTGAACACTTCCTCTATCTGAACGACGACGTCTTCTTCGGCCGTCAGGTCAAGCCGGAATTGTTTTTCGAGGGCAGTGGGCTCACTCGGTTCTTCCTCTCTGAGCAAGGGGTCGATGGAGAGCCGCCCAATTTAGCTGACCTCCCGGTTGACAGTGCTGCCAAACAAAACCGAGCGATGATTGAGAATCGCTTTGGCCGCACAGTTCGATTCAAATTCAAACACGCTGCTCATCCCGAACGAGTGAGTACGTTACATCAGCTGGAACTAGATTTTCCCGAGAAGCATGCGGAAACGTCCCAGTCGCAGTTTCGGAGTCCATCAGATATATCCATTCCGTCTTCCTTGGCGCACTATTACGGCTACATGATTGGGGCAGCCGTGCCGGGCGACCTGAGGTACCGCTATTGCGATATAGGGGAAGCGTCGGCTCAAGCGAAGCTGCTTCGGCTCTTGAGAGACCGCGACGCTGACGTTTTCTGTCTCAATGAAATCGGCGGTGCCTCCATTGACCTGGCCGCGCAGGACCAGCTCGTGCAGCAGTTTCTGAATGCCTATTTTCCCGTCCCCAGTTCTTTCGAACTAGGAGAGTAAATGTCCGATCCGAAATCGGGGTTTTCCAGAGCTAAGTCGAAGGCGGAGCGCCTCCTGGACCCTGGCTCCGGATCGGCACGGCAAGAGCTACGCGAACTAGCCATCTCCCAGGACGGCTCGATACTCACTTCAGAATTTGCCTTGAGTCCCGAGCTCAGTCCGGTGGCCTTGTGGGCACTGCACGCGGGAGAGTCTTGGATCCGATTGGCTGGTGTGGAAGACTCCGGAAAGCTTACAGACTCGGGCTGCAAGTCTTTCGTAGCATCGGTTGACCTTGGACGGCTGGCGGCAGATCTGCCTCGACAGATAAACCCGGAAGCGGGTTCTCATGAGGTTGACTCAGACGCTGATTCGGAAGCGTTGTTCCCTTTGTTCCTCGAGATTTCGGCTACAGCGGCCAATATTCCCCGGTACAGTCGAGAGATTCGTGTGGTTGGCGGGGCTGAAGTAGGGATGTCCTTCGGGGAGTTTCGCCTGGCATTAGAATCCGGCGCGGTAGAACCGGATGCAGCGTGCACCGCGCTGTTGGCCTTCGGACGCTTTCTGCACACCGATGTCGGCTTCCTGAGAACCGTCTCTGCTGCAGACAACACGATCGTCGGCTACGTCAACCGCAAAGGCTTCGTTACCCTTGCCCTCAACCGGGTTCTTAAACCGTACAACGCGGTTTACGTAAAGCGTTTGTCCGTTGCCGGTGGTTCTATCCGGCTCTCCGCAAGGCTTGTAGCGCGGCACGGCAGTCCGACCAAAGCCGAGCTGGTACTCGTTGGACGGGAAAGCGGCTCCCGGTACGTTGCCGACACGGCCATCAAGTTGGATGAAGAGGTCACTTCCAAGCGCTTTGGTCTACGTGAATATGCGCTGCGAGCCCAACTGGACCTCGCACGTTTTTCCAATGACCAACTATCTGCCGACGATACGGTTGATGCATGGCTGGAAGTCCATGAGGGTGGTACAGAGGATCCCCATCGTGTCCGAGTCGGCAGAACCAAATACATAGTTCGGAAAATGTCGCGGGCCGGCTGGCAGAATCGCGGCGACAAGACCCTGTGCATTGTCCCGTACTACACGTTCAAGGCCAAGAATACTTCGTTCCATCTGGAACTGCTGGATACTGATGCCTTCGAATACCTGCAGAAGAAGACTCGGGTGCCCTTACCAAGAAGGACAAACGGCAAACGTGTGTGGCTGGTTGGGGAGCGGCCTTACAAGGCGCAAGACACTGGCTTACACTTTTTCCGATACTTGCGCGAGAACCGTCCTGACATCGAGGCTTACTATGTCATCGATCCAGCCTCGCCTGAAGCGCGCAATCTCAGCGGGTTGGGAAACGTGGTCGACTATCGTTCCAAGCGCCATTTTGAACTTTCCCTGCAGGCCGAGCGCTTTATCGGCTCGCACCACCCTGATTTCCTCTATCCGACGAGGCTGCCCCAGTTCCGGAGGGCTGTTACCGGTGTAAAAGTATTCCTTCAGCACGGAGTCATGGGAACCAAATGGATGGTCCCCAATTACGGCAAGAAGGCCTCGGGGTTCGATACTGACCTCTTCATCGTCAGTTCAGACCGCGAGAAAGAATACATCGTGGGGGACTTCGGCTATGCTCCGAAGGACGTGGCGGTTACCGGCCTCGCCCGTTTCGATTCGTTATTCGCAGGCGACGTAAAGGTGAAAACGAACCAGATCTTGGTCATCCCTACCTGGCGCGATTGGCTGCAGGATCCCGCGTTATTTACTGAGTCAGAATACTTCCAAGCCTGGAATCAGTTCCTACATGATCCGGAGCTTCGACAAATAGCTGAACGAACCAGTGCCGAGATCGTTTTCTGCCTGCATCCCAACATGCAGCAGTTCCGCCATCATTTCACGGGGGCACCGGCCCGGATCATTTCCCAGGGCGAAGTCGATGTTCAACATCTGCTTAAGGAAAGCGCCGTGATGGTCACGGACTACTCCAGCGTAGGTTTCGATTTCAGCTTCCTCGAGAAGCCGGTTCACTATTATCAGTTCGACCGGCGGCGTTTTTTGGGACCTAACGGCTCCCATCTTGATCTGGATGCAGAGCTTCCGGGGAAAATATCCTTCAGTGCAAGTACATTAATCGCAGCTCTCGAAGAGACACTTGCCAATGGTTGTGTAATGCCCGAGGACTATGTACGACGTGCGCACCGCTTCATAAAATATCAGGACCAGAACAACTGCAGCAGGATCTTTGATGCTGTCTGTTCAGCCCAGGCTGCAGAATCCAGGATTCGGAAGCTTATCGACCCTGAATTTGGAGAAAGGCTGTTCGGTCGATTCCGCCGTAGCCGTTTCTATTTTCCGTCCATGCGTCAGTTCTACAAGTTAGTGACACGGACTACCGTTGACAAAGACCTCATCGTGTTCGAAAGCGGTCTGGGTAAGCAGTATGCAGACAGCCCCCGGTACATCTACGAAGAACTTGTACGGCGGTCCGACGCACGTACCAAAGTGTGGATCTACAACGGTAAACTGCCGCATCAGGACCAGCACACAAAGGTGGTCAAACGGCTATCACCGGGGTACTACTGGTACCTTGCAAAGGCAAAGTACTGGGTGAATAATCAAAACTTTCCGCACTATATCCGGCGCCGAAGCGACGGAGTCATGATCCAGACATGGCATGGAACACCGCTTAAACGGATGGCCCATGACATAGAGGAGATCCATGGGCGAGATGAAGGATATCTGAGCCGGGTCAGCAGTGCAGTTCGTCAATGGAGCGTTCTCGTCTCACCCAGCGCTTATGCCACCAACGCTTTCCGCAGTGCCTTTAAATACAACGGTCCCGTGCTGGAGGAAGGCTACCCGAGAAACGATATTCTCGTGTGGGGGGTGAACGAGGGCGTCGGAAGTATGGTCCGGCAACAGCTAGGCATTCCAGAAGACAAACGGGTGGTGCTGTATGCGCCGACGTTTCGAGACTCGGAAAGCAGCGGATCGGGGAGATTCCATTTCGAACTGCCATTTGATCTGGAGCGTTTCCACGAGAAGTTTGGGGAAGACACTGTGCTCCTATTGCGCATGCACGTATTGGTCAGCAATGGAATCGAGATCCCCGAAAACGTACAGGATATGGTCCTCGATGTGTCCGGCTATCCCGAAATCCAAGAACTGTACCTTGCCAGTGACCTTCTGGTCACGGATTACTCGTCCGTGTTCTTTGACTTTTCGATATTGCGTCGACCGATCATCTTTTATGCCTACGACCTGGAGCTGTACCGGGACACACTCCGTGGGTTTTACCTCGACTACAACTCCGAACTTCCTGGACCAATCGTCGAGACCGAGGAGTCTCTGTACAGAGCTATCGATGCGACGTCACGTCCGGATCCCGAACGCGAGGCGAAGCATGAAACCTTTGTGGCTAAATTTGCGCCCAAGGACGATGGCCATGCTGCAGAACGCGTAGTTGATCAGCTCTTCTGAACCTATACATTTTCCTAACTCCTCCCAGTCAAGGGATACGAATGATCGTTCGAGACCGGATCGCGGCCTTTCAACGGCATATGAAGAGGGTTGCCGCCAAACGCAAGGCACCGCAAGTGTCGCCGGGAGACAGCGGCCCCAGCGCAAGCGCGGAATCTGCCCGGGTATCCGTGGTGATACCGGTCTTCAACGCCATGCCATTCCTGGCAGAAATGCTTGATTCTCTACAGACGCAAGAGTTGGATCCGAGGCTGTTTGAGGTCATTGCCGTCGATGATGGATCGACTGATGCCAGCGGAAAGCTTCTGGACGACTACGCAAGCAAAAACTCTCACTTTCGCGTCATCCATCAGTCGAACAGTGGTTGGCCCGGTAAGCCCCGAAACGTAGGCACGGCAGCAAGCGTGGCCCCTTACGTTTTCTTTTGCGACGCCGATGACCGGTTGGGGCCGGAGACATTGCGACGCATGGTGGACTACGCCTTCGAAAATGACGTCGATGTTCTGGTTCCCAAGCTGGTTGGTGCCAACGGCCGCCGCGTGGAGGCGTCGCTCTTCAAGGTGACGGAAGCGGACGTCGACCGGCGCAAGATTCTCGGGACTCTGTCACTGCAAAAGATGATCCGCCGTGAACTGCTGGAAAGCCACGGCATCAAATTCCACGAAGACAAGGTGCGGCTGGAAGACGGCATGGTGATGGCGCGCTGTTATTTGCTCGCCAACAGGGTTTCCGTCCTGGCGGACTACGACTATTACTTCATCAGGACACGCGATGACGGATCGAACATCAGTTCGGAACGCACCGTGCCTGAAGGCTACACCTGGTCGGTAGGAGAAATTGCACGGATCATCAAGGAAAACGAGCCGGATTCCGGCCTTGGCGACCTCATGATCCTTGACCTTTACCGTCGCAAATGCCTACGGATCTACGATCCCGCACGCTTCGGAAGGCTGGGCCGGTCCATCAGGAGTCGATGGGTTCAGGCACATGCCGACCTCGTAGAACGGTTTGTTCCAAGGGGATTGGAGAGCGAGCTATCTCCCATTTCCCGACAGCGGTCGCAGTTGGTACGCATGCGTGATCTCGCCGGCCTTGAGCGCTTGGCCGACTCAGAGCATCTGCTTCGGGCCGTGCCGCGTTCCGCGTCAGTGAGCGTGGGACGCCGCTCGGCGGTCCTGAACTTTCGGATGGAACCAGACGGCAGCTTTGAAGAATTATCCCTCCTTCTCCGTAGCCGCGGGGGCGGCAACGAGGACCGTTTGCCGCTGGAGCCGGATCCTCAAGGGTCCGGAGGTTACCTCGGTGTAGTCCCCGAGGCCCTACTCGGAGACTACACCGGGAAAATCGTCGATTGTTTCGTGGAGGCTACGGCGAACGGTTTTACGGGCCCACCGCAGCGCGTGCTGGTCAACGGTGCCACGGCATTGCCGGTTCAGGGGGACGGTATCAAGGGGTATGCAACCGTCCATGGAAACCTGAGCCTTGACCTTCGCTAGTTTTGGATCGAACCGACCATCCTACGGGGTAGCACGGCCGCCCCAGTTTCAAACTGCGTGCCGGCATAGAACCACATGGAACCGTCCGCTTCAATACCGAGCAGGTCAACCTTCCGGTCGGTATTGAAGTCACCGGGGCTGACTATGCTTTCAAACACGTCCCAGCCGCCGTTGCCGATCTTTCGTTCTGCAGTGAACCAGCTTGAGGAGTATGTGGTCCGGCCGGAGAGCAGCCACAGGGTCCCGTCCGGTTTCCTGGCAATGATGTCCGCCGTCCCATCGCCGGTGTAGTCGCCGGTTGCCGTTAGATAGCTGTACTGATCCCAACCTGAAGCTATCTGCGTCCGAGAGCCATGCTGGCCGGTGCCTGGGCCCGCATAGAGCCAGACAGCGCCGTCGGGGCGCACGGCCAGAAGGTCATTATTTCCGTCGCGGTTGATGTCTCCCGCACCGAGCAGTGTGGCGAACTGATTCCAGCCGCCGTTGCCGATTTTCACACGACGCTGGTATCCCTCATCGGAGGTGTTCACTCTGCCGGTGCCGGCATAGAACCATAAAGTGCCGTCCTTTTGACGGGCAACCAAGTCCGCATGACCGTCATCGTCGTAGTCCCCGACTCCGATGATGTCATGATAAATTTGCCAGCCGTGGCCGATGCGCATCCGGCTGCCATAGCTGCCGTTCCCATCCCCGGGGATAAACCACAATGTGCCATCGGCCATCCGGCCAATGAGGTCCGCTTTACCATCGCCGTTGAAATCCTCAGGGGTGGTCATTTGGTTGTAGACTTCCCAACCGGAATTGCGGGTCAGGACGCGGGATTTGTACCCCTCGGGCTCCGTGAACCCCGTGCCCTCGTAAAAGCCGAGGCCTCCGTCGGCATAAATCCCGAGCAGGTCATCCTTGCCATCCCTGTTGTTGTCCCAGACGCCCAGGATTTGCGTGAAAGCCTGCCAACCACTGGCCCCAATACGTTGTTCCCGGGAGAATGACGTGCCCAACGCGGGGGCCCTGCCAGTACCACGGAGGAGCCACAGTGACCCGTCCGGCTTTGTCGCAATCACATCGGCGTTGCCGTCACCGCTAAAGTCCTGAGGCGCAATCAGCCGGGCATAGCCCTTCCAGTCATCGGCAATCCTGACTCGTGAAGCGGCCCCGCCGGTACCCAGTCCCGGATACACATAAACAATTCCGTCAGGCCGCTTGGCAAGAAGGTCCCTGCGGCCGTCGCCGCTGATGTCGCCGACTCCGATGACATCACTGAACTGATTCCAGCCGCTGGTCCCCACAAGGACTCGGGGTTCGAAAGATGCTCCGCCTTTGCCTTTGTAGAACCACAGCGAGCCGTCGTTGTGGCGAGCCAAAAGATCAGGGCGCGAATCGCCGTCGTAATTCCCCACTCCGATCAGCGCGTTGTAGATTTGCCAGCCGCCGCCTACGCGAGTGGGGGAACCATAACCGCCCGAGCCGTCACCGGGGTAGTACCAAAGGGTGCCGTCGGTACGCCGTGAGAGCAGATCACTTCGACCGTCGCCGTTCAGGTCTCCTGGGGCTGCGCTGAGGACTGAAGTAGTAACCCTGTCACTGGCATTCCTGGCAAAGTCGCGCAACTGTGTCATTGTGCCGTGCCAGACATTCGAGTCACCGACGAACGGGCCGCTTGAACTGTACTGCCAAATATCGAAGCCGGACCAGCCTGCGGGCAGCGAAGGCTCGGCCAGAGTGTAACCATCCAAGGGGTAATGGGCCACGTGGAGCGGATGGTCCCTAAAAGCAGTGCTGTTGCCGGTGCAGTAGTCCCACCAGTCTGCCGTGGTGTAGATGGCCGGGAGCCGACCGGTGCGTGCCTTGATCGTATTGGAGAAATCCTTGATCCAAGCGACCATCTGGCTCGGCGACATGTTGTAGCAGGTGTTGCCAAGCTCCGGGTACGGATTGTATTCGATGTCCAGCAGGGGCGGGAGCGTCTTACCGTCGGCAGACCAGCCGCCGCCGTTGTCGACCATGTAGTCGGCCTGGGCCTTGCCCGAGGAGACATTTGGGATCGCGAAGTGATACGAGCCGCGGATCATGCCCACGTTGTAGGAACCGGTGTATTGTTCCGTCCACTCCGGATTCTGATACGACAGGGCCTCCGTGGTTTTGACGTAGGCGAACCGGGATCCGTAGTTCCACTCGGTGGTCCAGTTGACATCGGGCTGGTGGCTGCTGACGTCAATGCCCTGGATCCCGTCCGGGCTCCACTTGTTGCGGTTGATCATGGGGACGGACAATGCCTGCACCGAGCTGGTCCGGTTGATCTCCAGGACGTCCAGCTGCTCCTGGAGCTCTTCCTGCTTCTCCGGCTGCTTAAGCTCTGCCTCTCGTTGCTGCCGTTGTGCAAGTCCATGGCCCATCTGGGCGCCGTGGTCGCCCTGAAGCACTTCAAGCAGTGCGCGCAGCTGTTTCTGAGAGAGTTCCTCCACCGGAACTTCGATGTCAGCGTCGATTTCGGTCGTTCCCGTTTCCGTGGGCACAGGCCGCGGATCCTGGGTCGATTCAACGTAGGGTAGGGGAGCTGGATGTTCGCCGACCTGTGGCTGGCTGGTTGCAGGCGTTTCCGCCGGGTTCGATTTTTTCGGTGTAGCAGCCGCCGGCGAGGGCTGGGGGAGTTCCTGAGTTGTGGGCCCAGCGGTTGCCGTACTGTCCGGAGCAGACGGCATGGCCTCTGAGGGCTCGGTAGTGACCACCGGCGGCGGCGTTGCGTTGGCGGCGCTGGCGGCCGGAGGGAGGATGAACCCCGAGACCGCCAGAGACAGGGCGGTCAGTCCGGCGAGCCCAGTTCCCCGTATCCGTGCAGCGGTCGAAGGGGCTTGTGACAGTGGGCGAGCGCTCATAGATTTACTCCGGTATTTCCCCAAGCGACGGGGTATGGCTGCCCAAGAGAGCGGCAGTTATGGTCGTCGACCGGTTAACGGTAACACCAATGTGAATATTGGGGCCAGAGTTAATGCTGTTACTTTTGGCGACTGGAGACAGGGGAGTCCGGAGGCAAAGCAAGGGGCCCCCTATTGTTACGGAGGCCCCTTGGCGCATTGTTCTGGTTCCTTCAGCTACGGCGCTACCAGCCCCAGAGCGGTCGGCAGCCACATGCTCAGCTGAGGTACGAACACAACGACAAACAGTCCGATAATCAGGGAGATGAAGAACGGCACCAGCCGCTGGATCACCGGTTCGATCCGCAGCCCGGCCACGCGGGCACCGACGAACAGGACGTTCCCAACCGGCGGCGTGATCGTTCCCACGCAGAGGTTGAAGACGATCATGGTTCCGAAGTGGACCGGGTGGATGCCGAATTCCATGACGATCGGCAGGAAGATCGGTGTGAAGATCAGGATTGCCGGGGTGGGGTCCATGAACGTGCCGACGATGAGCAGGATGATCATCATCAAGATCAGGATGATCGTCGGGTTTTCCGTCAGCCCGAGAATGCTGTCCGAGATCAGATCGGGGATCCGGGCGAACGACATCAGCCAGGACATGGCGGTGGACACGCCGACCAGCAGCATCACGATAGCGGTGGTCTTGGTGGCGTCCAGGAAGATTCCCGGAAGATCCTTGACCTTGATGGTCTTATAGATGAATCCCAGTGCCAAGCAGTAGACGACGGCGATGGCAGCTGATTCTGTCGGTGTGAAGGTTCCGGCGAGGATACCGCCGATCACGATGACGATCATCAACAACGACGGCACTGCTTTGAGCAGCGTCTGGATTGCCACGGCGAAGGAGACTTTCTCCGTCGACTTCAGTTCGGGACGTTTGCGGGCGTAGAAATAGACGACGGTCATGCAGGCAAGTGCCCACAAGAGACCCGGGCCATAGCCGGCCACGAACAGTGCAGCGATGGACGTGCTGCTGACCAGCGAGTAGACAATGAAGGTGTTGCTGGGCGGAATGAGCATTCCGGATGGTGCAGAGGCAACGTTCACTGCGGCCGCAAAGCTACGGTCGTAGCCTTCCTTGGCCTGGCGAGGCCCCATGACAGTTCCGACGGCGGCCGCCGCGGCAACCGCGGCCCCACTGACGGACCCGAAAAGAGCGTTGGCGACGATGTTTGTCTGTGCGAGGGATCCAGGTGCGCGTCCCACGAGGACCTTTGCCGCGTCAATAAGACGGGACGCGATGCCGCCGTTGTTCATAAGCACGCCGGCCAGGATGAAGAATGGTATGGCCAGCAGGGTGAAGGAGTTGATTCCCGCAAACACCTGCTGGGAGGTCGTCAAGACTGCACGGTCAAAGCCGAGAACGGCGATGATCGCAGTAACGGTCGAGACGCCGATAGCAACGGCGATCGGCACGCTGAGAATGATGAGGACTGCAATCCCGATGAGAAGGATGAGCCCGGCGAGTAGTGCTGTTTCCACGGGCTCTCCTAGATAACGTCCGGATTGTCGTCTTCGGCGATGGCTTCCTCTTCGCCTCGCAGAACGGCAATCGTGTGGTAAATCGCATAGAAAATGATGATCACGCCGGTTATTGGCATCACCAGGTACAAGGGGCCCACGTTAACCGGCAGACCGGTGAGCGCTTGGCTCCAGGACTGAACGGAGACGCGGTAGCCGCCCCAGATGAGGATCACCGCGGCAAAGACCACGATGACCATCTGGACAAAGACGGCTACCGCGCGCTCAGCGCGCTCGGGCAGCTTGCGCACCACGAAATCGACGGCGATATGACCCCGTTCAGCGAATACCAGTGCCGCGCCGAACAGGCCCAACCAGACGAACAGATACTGGGCCAGTTCAGAGGTCCATGCGCTGGGGTCTTGTATGACCTGACGCGTAAAGACCTGCCAGACGACCGTCACGACTAGAACGGCGAACAGCACCACGCAGGCGACTGCAAGCAGTTTGTCGAAGAATTTCTTTATGGCATGCATAGCTGTTGTTTCAGTGACTCTCTGAGTAGGGGATTACTCGGCCGCGGCGCGGGTGGCTTCGTACAGGGCCTTGGCGGAGTCGGTGGTCACGTATTCGTCGATGAGCGGCTGCAGGGCCGTACGGAACGCTTCCGTATCGACGTCGTTGAACTTCGTTCCAGCGGCTTCAAGCTCCTTGATGGCTGCATCGGTCTCGGAGAGCCACAGGTCGGTGTGCTCGGTTACGGCTGCATCCCACTCGGCGTCAAAAGCAGCGCGGTCTTCTTCGGACATTTCAGCGAGCACATCGGTGTTGATCACCAAGTAGTCGAGGCCAACAAGGTGGTTCGTGTTCGAGAAGTACTTGGCAACCTCATTGTGCTTCTGCGTCAGGTAGGAGATTTCATTGTTCTCCGCACCATCAAGCACGCCGGACTGCAGTGCGGTGTAAACCTCGCCGAACGCCATCGGAGTGGCGGAGCCGCCCATGAGCTCGATCATCTTCATATGGACGTCGGACTCCTGGACACGGATCTTCATGCCCGCGAGGTCCTCTGGCGTGTTGATCGGCTTCTCAGTGTTGTAAACGCTGCGCGTTCCCTGGGTGAAGCCGCCGAGGACGGTGATCTTCTGATCTTCGAGGGAGGAGTAGAGTTCCCCGGTGATTTCCTCGTCGCCGACAACCTTCATCTGGTGCTCGACGTCGTCGAACACCTGAGGCAGGTTGAAGACCCGGAAGTCTTCATTGAGGTTCTCCAGCTGGGTGCCGGAGACGATGGCCATCTCCACGGTTCCATCGCTGACCAGCTGGATGGCTTCCTGCTGCGCGCCGAGGGTCTCGTTCGCGTAGACATCGATGTCCCAGCGGCCTTCGGTAGATTCCGACAGCCGTTCGCCGAAGCTGTTCAGGGCGATGTAAGAGGGGTGGGTTTCGGTCTGGTTGAGCGCCAGTCGCATGGTCTTGCCGTCCGCGCCGCCGTCGGCACTGCCGGAACCGCCACCACAGGCTGTCAGTGCCAACGCCATCGCTGCCACGGACCCCATCACTGCAAAAGCTTTGTTGCCCTTCATGGTTTACCTTTTCCTGCCCGTAGAGCGGGCATTGTGTGCAGCCGCGAAGAGTCCGCGGCTTTCCATTTTCATTGCTGCCGGTTCCAGCTGCTGGCCGCAGTGGAATGGTCGCCTTCATACATGCTGCGAATCCGCCCCAATCTGTGCACACGCATCGTTGTGGGTGCACCGGAATGGCAGGTGGCGCCATGCATGCGTTCTAATGATTCAGCCAAAAATGGAGGGTGCGCGGCAAGCAGTTGCCATATATTGCCTTGGCCTGCCGGTAAGATGTTCTGCAGGAGGACAAGTATGAGTGAAATTCAGGGGACGCCGACTATTTACGACGTCGCCCGGGTTGCAGGAGTGTCCTCGTCCACGGTTTCGCGGGCATTTGCCCGGCCGGGCCGGGTGAGCCATGAAACGGCGCAGAAGATTTTTGCGGCTGCGATCGAGCTCGGTTATCGGTCCAAGCCGATGAACGGAGCAGGGCAGCCTGGCGGAACGCGTACATCCATGATCGCGTTGGTCATCGCCGACATCCGGAACCCGGTATATGCGGAGATGGTCCGCGGCGCTGAAGCTGCGGCAGCCGAAGCCGGCTACACAATGCTCCTTGCACACACCCAGGAATCCGACCGCCGTGAACGCCAGGCGCTGGAACGGGCAATGTCCACGGTTGACGGGATTGTGCTTTCCAGTTCCCGTATGTCGGATTCGGCCATCCGGATGATCGCCAAGCAAAAACCGACGATCGTGATGAACAGGGCAGTCGCGGATGTTGCCAGCGTGGTTACTGATAACGCCAGGGGGATCCGCCGTGCCGCAGAGCATCTGGGCGAGCACGGCCACGAGACCATCACCTATCTTGCAGGCCCGGAAGCCTCTTGGGCAGACGGCATGCGTTGGCGGTCACTGCGGGAAGCAGCCTTGGAACTTGAGCTGAATGTCCGACGCACAGCACCGGCTCAGCCCACTGTTCGCGGCGGTGAGGACGTGGCAGCCGAGTGGCTCCAACATCGTACGTCGGCAGTCATTGCCTACAACGACCAGATGGCCATCGGATTCATCCGAGCCCTGCAGCAGCAGGGGTTCAGCGTTCCCGAAGACGTGAGCGTGGTGGGCTTCGACAACAGCTACGGCGCGGATCTGATTACGCCGGCGCTGACGACTGTCGCGGCACCACTGTATGCCCTGGGCACAACGGCCGTGAATAACCTGTTGGCATTCGCCGCGGGGGCTAAGTCCCAATCGGGTCAGCCGGTTGTCCTGCCGACCCGATTAGTTGTGCGTAATTCAACGGCCAGACGGGCCAAGCGCTAGCTGGTCTTTTCCAACCAAAGCTTGGCCGACTGCGCCAACTCTGCCGGCGAAGCGGCGACGTCAAGGACGACGCCAGGCTCCGTTGCATCGAGCGGTTCCAGCGTTTCCAGCTGGGATTCCAGCAAGGAGGGCGGCATAAAATGCCCGCTGCGCGAAGTCATGCGGTCTTCGAGCAGTTCCTGGCTCCCTTGGAGATGGATGAATACTACTGAGGAATCCGCGGCCCGGATAAGGTCCCGGTAGGACTTTTTCAGGGCACTGCAGGCAATGACCAACGATCCCGGAGCTTGTGCAAAGGTCTCGCCGATTTTTTCGAGCCAAGGCTTGCGGTCGCCATCGTTGAGCGGGAGACCAGACTCCATTTTGTCCACGTTGACCCGGGGATGGAGGGCGTCTCCGTCGGTGAACCCCGCGCCGATGTGCTCGGCTAGGAGCTCACCGACGGTGGACTTTCCGGATCCGGAAACGCCCATCAGCACCACATGGTAGGGGCCTGAGGTGGTCACCAGTCGTGCACCGTGCCGTCGGTGAGACGGTTGTACGGCAGGTAGGCCTGTTGGTATGGGAAGGAAGCCGCGGCTTCTTCGTTCAGCTCGATGCCGAGTCCGGGCTTGTCGCCCGGGTGCAGGTAACCGTCGGCAAAGACCATGGACTGTTCAAACACTGTGTTGGTCTTCTCGCTGTGCTCCATGTATTCCTGAATACCGAAGTTATGGATAGCCAGCCCGACGTGGGTCTGCGCTGCCAAGCCGACCGGGGAGACATCCGTAGGGCCGTGGAAACCCGACTTGACCTGGTACTGGGCGGCGAAGTCCATGACCTTCTTCAGCGGAGAGATGCCGCCGAAGTGGGTCGAAGCCGCACGGACATAGTCGATCAGCTGTTCTTTGATCAGCGTCTGGAAATCGAAGACCGTGTTGAAGATTTCACCGATCGCCAGCGGGGTGGTGGTGTGCTGGCGGACCAGCCGGAGAGCTTCCTGGTTCTCAGCGGGCGTGCAGTCCTCGAGCCAGAACAAATCGTACGGCTCCAGTGACTTGCCCAGCTTGGCTGCCTGGATCGGTGTCATGCGGTGGTGGCCGTCATGCAGGAGCGGCAGTTCCGGGCCGAACTCGTTACGGACCGCTTCGAAGACGGTAGGAAGGTGGCGCAGGTAGGCGCGGGTGTCCCAGTCTTCCTCGGTCGGCTGCGCACCTCGGCCGGCGGGTTCGAAGTCATAGCGCTCACCCGTGGCCTGTGCCTGGGCAGCAACGCCGTAGAGTGCCTTGATCCCGGGCACAGACGTCTGCACACGGATGGACTTGTAGCCTTCTTCCAAATGCTGGCGAATGGAGTCGAACAACTCGGGAATGTCGCGGCCGGAGGCATGCCCGTATGTGCGCAGACCCGTCCTTGACGCGCCGCCCAGCAGCTGGTAAACCGGCAGCCCGGCAACCTTGCCCTTGATGTCCCACAGGGCCATGTCGACTGCGGCGATGGCGGCCATGGTGACAGGGCCTCGGCGCCAGTAGGAGCTGCGGTAGAGGAACTGCCAAGTGTCTTCGATCCGGTGCGGATCCTTGCCGATCAGCAGCTGGGCAACGTGTTCCTTCAAATAAGTCGCCACGGCCAGCTCGCGGCCGTTCAGAGTGGCATCTCCCAGACCGGTAACACCGTCATCCGTGGTGATTTTCAGCGTCACAAAGTTGCGACTGGGGCTGGTCACAATGACATCAGCAGCAATGATCTTCAAGATAGGCCTTTCAATGATTTCAAATCTTCACGTAACCGTAGCTATGCCGGAAACCCGGTGGCAAGGAGTTGCCACAAGTTGCCGGATTTCCGGCAAAGCGTCCGTTACTGGTCCTGGAACGATCCGCGCAGGGTATGGACCATTTCAACGATGCCGTCTACTGCGGCAAAGTCCGGGTCCAGCAGTGCGACCAGCGCGGCGGTCTGTTCCCGCCCATCCAATGCCAGCAGCGGCATGATGCGTTCAGCCTCTGTATCGCGCACGCCTGCGCCGTCGCTACTGGCCTTTGTCAGGTAGTCGATCCACGCGGCAATTAGGCGGGCGGCCGCCTGTCCTGGTCGTCCGGCCGCGCGTTCCGCCCGGACCACAGGGACGGCCCGCATGCGGAGTTTGCTGCTCCCGTCGATGGCAATCTGGGCCAGCATGTGGGCTATGCGTGAATTGCCAAACCTTGCCAGCAGCGCCGCCCGGTACTCGTCGACCTTGAGCTCCGGCTCCGTAAGGTGTTCTGCGGCCTCATTCCAGAATTCCTCAATCCAGCCAGCACAAGCGGGATCGCGCAAGGCCTGCGCTACGGTGTCGCTGCCACGCAGTTGGCCGGCGTAGGCCAACAGGGAGTGGGCACCGTTAAGCAACCACAGCTTGCGCCGCTCAAAATGCTCAATCCTGTCGACGAACACCGCGCCGGCATCTTCCCAGGCCGGCCGGCCCGCAGGGAAATCGCCGCAGAGGACCCAGTTATGGAACGGTTCGGTCACTACCGGGGACCGGTCAGCAAAACCGGTTGCAGCGGCGACGCCGGCTATGTCCTCAGCCGTAGTCCGCGGCGTGATCCGATCGATGGATGTATCCACGAAGGACACATTGGCGTCGATCCAGTCTGCCAGTTCCGGCGCGATCGCCGATGCCAGACCACGTACGGCGTTGCGCGCAGCTGTGCCGTTGGCGCTGAGGTTGTCGCAGGAGACGACGGCTATTGGCCCGGCTTCTGCCCTCCGTCGCGCGTCTAAGCCAGTGAGTAACCGTGCAGCTGCGGTCGATGGGACGCCGCGACGGCCGGAGCCGCTGGAACCAATGAGCGCTGCTGATGCCTTCCACCACTGGCTGAGCAAGGCCGCGTCGGCGGCTACCGATTCTGCCGTTAGATCGAGCTGTCCGTCGGAGCCGAGGTTGTACGCAGCTTCTGTCACCGTCAGCGTGACGATGGCCGTCGTCGGTTGCGACAGTAGCTCCGCGAGCCGCCCAATGTTGCCGCCGTCGTATGCCGCGCTGATGCTTTCGATGACCTCGAAGCTGTCTGCGTCTTCGGCCCGCTCGACGAGGGTGTAAAGCCCGTTCTGGGCCTCAAGCGTTTCGGCAGCTTGCGGGCTGCGTCCGGTGAATGAAGCGATGCCCCATTCGTGGTTGGCATCGGCTTTATGCGTGTACCACGCCTGGTGGGCGCGGTGGAAAGCGCCCAGCCCGATGTGGACAATACGGATCGGCGCCGGATCACCTGCCTGGTAGGTCTGCCGGTTCAGCGGCTGGGTAGCGGTTTGTGCAGTCACAGTTTGAAAGCCCTTCGGGGTGCGGCATCGACAATATCGACGATGAGCTCGGCGGCGCGTGACTCGGAAACTCGGTGCTCGGCAACCAGCCGTGCCAGGAATGACGCTTCAATCCGGCGGGACGCGTCGTGGCGGGCCGGGATGGAGCAGAAGGCGCGGGTGTCGTCGATGAAGCCGGAGGAACGGTAGAACCCGGCGGTCTCCGTGATGGCCGAGCGGAAGCGCAGCATTGCATCCGGTGCATCCAGGAACCACCACGGGGCGCCTACGTAGACGGCGGGGTAGAAGCCGGCCAAGGGGGCCAATTCCCGTGAAAACACCGTTTCATCCAGGGTGAAGAGGATCAGGTTGAAGCCCTCAGCCGTACCAAAGTCCTGTAGGACCGGGCGGATAGCTTCGGTGTAGTTGACGGCGAAGGGGATGTCGTGGCCAGTGTCAGCGCCGTATTTTTCGAAGGTCGGTAGATGGTGGTTGCGGAATGAGCCGGGGTGGACCGTCATGACCAGACCGTCCTGGACTGACATGCGAGCCATCTCGTACATCATGTGGGCTTCGAAAGCGTCGCGGTCGGCGTCGGTGGCTTCCCCGCGGCGGGCCTTGTTGAAAAGGCTTTCCGCCTCCGCGCGGTCCAGTTTGAGAGTCTGCGGCGTACGTACTCCGTGGTCGGCGGAGACGGCGCCGTGGTCGACGAAGTGCTGCCGGCGGTTTTCCAGTGCACGGATGTAGCCCGCGTATCCGTTGGTACCGTCGCCGGCGGTGGTAATCAACTGGTCGACGTTTTCGATCCATGTCGGATGGCTGATGTTCAAGTACGCGTCCGGACGGAACGTAGGCAGAACCCGACCTTGGAATGTGGCATCCGCGGCCAAGGCCGCATGGGACTCCAAGCTGTCGAGGGGATCGTCAGTAGTGGCAAGGACCTCGATGTTGAAGTCCTTGAAGAGCTGACGCGGGCGGAAACCGGGTTCGCTGAGCCTGTTCTGGATGGCATCGAAAGTGGCTTCGGCGGTTGCTTCGGAGATTTCCTGTTCGAGCTTAAAGACGTGTTCGAATTCGGACCGCAGCCAGTATCCGGACGCGGTGCCGTCAAACAACGGCCAAGCCTTGGCGAACTCCCGCCATACATCGCGGGGAGAGGCCGCGGTGGATCCTCCGACACGCAGCTGTTCCAGCGGGACACCGCTGGCATGAATGAGCCGGGTGACGTAGTGGTCGGGGCTGATCAGCAGCGTTGCAGGATCAGGGAACGGGGAATTCTTGTCCAGGACAGCGGCGTCCACGTGACCGTGCGGAGAAATAATAGGCAGATCGTTTACAAGTTCCAGGAGCCCGCGCGCGATCTTTCGGACGCCGGGTTCAGCAGGTAGAAGCCGATCGGGTTCGGCGGCTAGAGAGATTGACATGGCACTATCGTTTCCAAGCACGTGAAGTGCGGTCAACGAGTTGCCACTTGTTGGCACTGCCTCCGCCGATTAGGAACGCCTGCCCCTTAAGGTCCGGACGATGTTCCCCAATGAACCGTACTTCCTCCGGTTGTCTTTGACCGAGAACGAGCCGTGAGCAGTCGCGTAGATCTTCCACGGTGCGCACTGGACAACCACCGGTGTCCCAAACAGGAGCCTTTTGGGCGCCGAGATCTCAGGATAAGCAACATAAAAATCGTAGATGACAGAAGGGCCTTTGCGGGGGAGCACCACATGCCAAGCCCGATCCGTCATCGGAACCTCAACTGGAGTTTGTCCGCCTCTTGCTTTCACAATCAGCCGGCTAGAGTCGGGAACGCCCGCAATTGGTTGGATAACGAGAACGTTGTCGTGCCATCGCGCGCTGGAAATTTCTGGTTTGGAGCAGGTGTCTTGCCTCGAAGCTGTCCGTGCAGGACCCGCTAAGACCCTTGTCCAGTTTGAGATAAATGCTTCGCGGCCGAAACGCTCCACCGAGCGGCGCGCCTCGATGCCGAGGCGCTGGCGAAGCTCCATGTCTCCCATGATCTCAAGAGCACGCTGTGCAAGTTCTTCATGGTGTTCAAATTTCACGAGGTAACCATTGCGTCCATCAACGACGACATCGCGTGGTCCATAATTGGAATCGTAAGCCACAACTGGAACTCCGAAGGACATACTTTCTAAGAGAACCATGCCGAACCCTTCTGATGCGGATGTCATCAACATAACGCAGGCTCTGCTGTAGATTTCCTCGGCTTCGTTGGTGAAAGGAACGAAGCTGACATGGGGCCGTAACGCTAAATCCTCAATAAGCCGCTCTATTTCTGCATCGTCTTCAGTCCCGTAACCGAATCCGAAAATCTCGAGAACGGCGTCCGGTTTCTCGTCGAGAATGCGCCGGAAGGCCCTGATTGCTTCGTCAACTCTTTTTTTCGGATGTGTGCGAGCAACAACGATTACCCGATTTGGGTCAACAGGGCTATCGAGCTGACTGGGGGCGTGAGCCACATGAGGAACAACATCGATCATTTCCCTTTGTCCGAATTCCGCTGCAATATCCTCACGCTGAGCGTTGGTCAGGACTACTAAGGAGTCGAACGCATCCAAATTTTCAAAAAGTCGTCTCCAATTGCGGCTAATCCCTGCTCCACGTACATAAGGCGGTTGCAGGTGGTTGCTATGGACCATCGCAATTTTCCGCAGGTTAGGATGGCGGACGCTCCGCAGCACGTCGTCTAGGTTTTGGCTCCTCAGATTGTCCAGATTGTCTCTGAATTCTGAACAGATGGCGGCGCATTCCTCGTTCCCAAGGGCGCGTTCGAGTGCGTGCTTATAGAGTTCGCCCATATTTGCGAACGCGATTGGCGTCGTTCCGAACAAGAACGCCCGACCCCAATCCTTGCTCCCCGGCGTCTGCCAGATAGTCAAGAAACACTCGCCGTCCCTCCCGATGTAGCGTTGAACAGTCACTGAGTCTGCCCTGGTAGGAAAATGCAAAACTCTCACAACCCGGCCGGTGCCGTCCATTTCTTCACGCTTGACGATTTGGCGTTGTTCGTCGAAGTAATCCACATGTTCCGGTTGGGAACCGTCTGCGCTGAATTTTGCCGCCAATATTAGCAAGCCATCGCGGAAGTATCGGAATGATCTGCCGCTGGTGTTTGTGGGAAGGCGAACGAGGCTGGGATCGTCCCAGGCGTGCTTTTTTGGCCGGATGACAGTCTCTTTACCCTCGTCCAGCGAGTATAGGAGACTGCGTACTTTTACTGCAGGGTGCAGATGGCCGTCGGCCTTAAGCTGCGCGACGTCAGCTTCCAGCCTGGGTTGGAAGGCAAGCACTTCAATGTACACGCCACCGAGGGCACCAGAATCAGCTAGTAAATTGGCGCGAGTCCTTACTGCCTTGACCAACCCGCCGCGCTTGAGGGCGAGCGTATTTACAGTGAAATGGGCGACACGGTCCATAGATGCACCTTAGCTGGATACAGGGGGGCGGACTTCTGCGCTAAATGGTCGGCTTATAGGCAGGCTTCAACCTATGCGACCAGCAGATTGTCGTTGTCGTCAAGATCGACGCTGAGGTGGTGGAACGGAATTTGCCCCTGGCAGCGGTACTGGGGCGCGAGTGAGTAGCCACACGGGATGTGTAGATCAGGAGCATCCAGGTATTCGCGTCACAATAGTCGTCCACCGTTTGGGATCCATCACTCGGCGTGGGCCTGTTGAAGTACGCACGGACACCGATGTTCGTCAAGGCACCTGTCGCCAAGCTTGCGGCCTTCAGCACGGTCGCTCGCTGGTTCAAAGAAGAGCAACCTTGTGCAGTGTCCACTACGTCGTAGATCATTGGAGGTGCGCTACATATGCCCGGGACCGGGAGCTTATGGAGACATGCGGCCCGACTGTAACAGGATGCTGCGGTGCGTCGGATGCGGCCACAGATATGAAAAAGTGCCGCCTTTAGCCTTCCTCGTGCAATGGGGGTTAAGGCGCCAAGTTCCCGTCGACAGATCAGGATACACGCTGACGAGTCGAGCAGATCTGAAAAGCGCGGCCCTGCAGACTGCCGTAATCCTATTTTCGGAGCGGCCCGAGCACCGAAGCCGAAGCCTTGAACAATGGAGAGGTGCCCCCGGCGCGACTCGAACGCGCAACCTACGGATTAGAAGGCCGTTGCTCTATCCATTGAGCTACGGGGGCGACTGGAAGAGTTTAGCTTAAACGCCCTCTTATTACGCTTCTACTGTCAAAGGCACGCCCTGTGCAGCCAAAAGTCCCCCTCGCCAACCATTCTTGGAAAGCACCACTCGCCCTGCACAGAAGCAAGCATCGTCGGACTCTCCACATATTTCGGGCAACTTCTTCTTTCGTGCAGGAGGCATTTGCAGACTGGGGGTGTCGGCAACTCCGCCGACATCGCGAGGAGGAACAGGATCATGACCGACATCATTACTGTCCGGGGAATCATAGGAACCGATATCAAGGCTGGAACGACCAAGGGTGGGACCGCCTGTGCTGACTTCCGGCTAGCTTCCAAAGAGCGGCGATTCGACCGCGAAACCCAGGAATGGGTAGACGGTCAAACCAACTGGTACACGGTGCAGTGCTATCGGAAGTTGGCCGAGAACATCGGATCAAGCCTGAGGAAGGGCCAACATGTCATCGTTACTGGCAAGCTGCGGCTCCGCCAATGGGCCAGCGACGACGGGCGGCAGGGGACGGCCTGCGAGATCGACGCGGAGTCGCTCGGCCATGACTTGTTCTGGGGAACAGCGAATTTCGTTCGGAGTATTCCATCGAGGCAGGAGCCGCAAACCCAGCAGCTCTCAGCGAGCCCCCTCCCCGGTGCGGAACAGGGGTCCCCGGCTGGCGTCAACGCCGGCACAGGAGAGGTATATGACTGGGGAACGAATACTTCAGCGGAGGCAGTTCCTGAGTTCAACGATGACAACTCGATTTTGATTGATGATCACGATGAGAACGGACTGCGGATGGCGGGATAGAAGAGCCAGAGCCGGGGCGTGACAGAATGACAGCGTGAAAAATCTGCACCGACAGGGACGTTCAGTTCAAGCGCGCTTTGCTGGCGCCGCGTGGTTATTTGCAGCCGGCTTCGCGTTGGTCGGATGCTCGGCTGTCGGATCGGGTGCCGCCGCTTCACCGGAAAGCGGCGATGTGTCGGCCGTCGAGGCTGTGCCAGCCACAACTGAAACCGCTGAACCTGCAGTCCAGACGGCGGAAGCGTCGGCCGTAGAGGTAGCCGAAAGGCATGTGCGCGACCAGCTGGAGAAACTCGCCGCTTCCTCGCCCCGGCCGAATGAGTCGCAGATGCTCAAGGCGATGACCGCGGCCGGATTCGCTGAGGACGACATCGAGGTCTCGGCCGATATCACTCCTACAGGCCTGGCGGTCGACGCGATCGAGGCCGCGGCACCGGTAGATGAGCAATGCATCATCGGGCAGGTCCGCGAAGGCGAGGTGGCGATGTCAGTGCTGCCGGTTCTGCCCGGCGGGAACTGCTTTGTCGGCAACGGCTCCTGATCGCAGCGGCTGCAGCGTCTAACTGCGCGCGAACGGCGGCCGTGGACCATGGCAGACGGCGCCCTCAAATGTGAGTTCTGACCCGCCACCCACTAGCCTTATGGGCATGGCGGAATTTATTTACACAATGACCAAGGCCCGCAAGGCCGTTGGTGACAAGGTCATCCTCGATGACGTGAGCATGTCCTTCTATCCCGGAGCCAAAATCGGCGTTGTCGGTCCGAATGGCGCCGGTAAGTCCACCATCCTGAAAATCATGGCTGGTCTGGACACACCGTCCAATGGTGAGGCCCGGCTCAGCCCCGGCTACTCAGTGGGAATCCTGCTGCAGGAGCCGCCACTGAACGAAGAGAAGACCGTCCTGGGCAACGTCCAGGAAGGCGTCGGCGAAATTTACGGCAAGATCCAGCGCTTCAACGAGATCTCCGAAGAAATGGCCAGTCCAGATGCAGACTACGACAAGCTGCTCGACGAGATGGGCAAGCTGCAGGAGGCTATCGACGCCGCTGACGCATGGGACATCGATTCCCAGCTCGAACAGGCCATGGATGCCCTGCGCTGCCCACCCGGCGACTCCGACGTCACGGTACTTTCCGGCGGTGAGCGCCGCCGTGTTGCGCTGTGCAAGCTGCTCCTCCAGAAGCCTGACCTGCTGCTCCTTGACGAGCCCACTAACCACCTCGACGCCGAGAGCGTGCTCTGGCTCGAACAGCACCTGAAGTCCTACGCCGGTGCGGTGCTGGCCGTGACTCACGACCGGTACTTTCTTGACCATGTGGCCGAATGGATCGCCGAAGTGGACCGGGGCCACCTCTACCCCTACGAAGGCAACTACTCCACCTATCTGGAGAAGAAGCGCGCCCGCCTCGAAGTCCAAGGCAAGAAGGACGCCAAGCTCGCCAGGCGTCTGTCGGACGAGCTGGAATGGGTCCGCTCCAACGCCAAGGGACGCCAGACCAAGTCCAAGGCACGTCTGGCCCGCTATGAGGAAATGGCAGCCGAAGCGGACCGCACCCGGAAGCTTGACTTCGAAGAGATCCAGATCCCGCCGGGCCCCCGCCTCGGCCAGCTTGTCGTTGAAGGCAAGAATCTGCAGAAGGGCTTCGACGACCGCCCGCTGATCGACGGACTGTCCTTCTCCCTGCCTCGCAACGGTATTGTCGGCGTCATCGGCCCTAACGGCGTTGGCAAGACCACGCTGTTCAAGACCATCGTGGGCCTCGAGGAGCTCGACGGCGGCGACTTGAAGATTGGCGACTCCGTCAGGATTTCCTACGTGGACCAGAGCCGCGGGGGAATCGACCCGAACAAGTCGCTGTGGGAAGTCGTATCCGACGGACTGGACTTCATCCAGGTCGGCCAGGTGGAGATGCCCTCGCGCGCCTACGTGTCCGCCTTCGGCTTCAAGGGCCCGGACCAGCAGAAGAAGGCCGGCGTGCTCTCAGGTGGTGAGCGTAACCGGTTGAACCTGGCGCTGACCCTCAAGCAGGGCGGCAACCTGCTGCTCCTTGATGAGCCCACTAACGACCTCGACGTGGAGACGCTGTCCAGCCTGGAGAACGCCTTGCTCGAATTCGCCGGCTGCGCCGTGGTCATTTCGCACGACCGTTGGTTCCTCGACCGGGTGGCCACCCACATCCTGTCCTACGAAGGCACCGAGGACAATCCGGCGAACTGGTACTGGTTTGAAGGTAACTTCGAGGCCTACGAGCAGAACAAGATCGAGCGACTCGGTCCGGACGCCGCCAAGCCGCACCGTGTCACACACCGCCGGCTCACCCGCGACTAAATCGAGCATCGCCCGGCTGCTGACGCGGTACAACGGGGACACGATGCAACTGAAGATGTCGCACAACTGAATAAAAGGGTCCGTCCGGCTGCCAGGCAGCCGGACGGACCCTTTTCATCGGTCATACCGCCCTTATGCGTCCACGGCTTCGACGGGAATGCGCATCATGCCTTCCTGGGCCACCGTGGCCACGAGCTCACCGGCACGGCTGAAGACCCGGCCCACGCCCAGGCCACGTGCACCGGACGCGCTCGGCGAATTCTGGACATAGAGCAGCCACTCATCCGCCCGGAACGGCCGGTGCCACCACATGGCGTGATCCAGACTCGCAAACTTGATGCCGGGGCTGATCCACGCAATGCCGTGGCGACGCAAGATCGGTTCAAGCAGGGTGTAATCGCTGGCATACGCCAACGCCGCACGATGCAGATTCAGATCGTCGGGAAGCGGGCCCTTGGATTTCATCCAGACCGCGTTAGTCGGTTCACGTTCGCCTTCAGCCCTCATGTACAAAGGGCTCTGCACATGACGGATATCGAAGGGCCGTTCGTACGCCCACTGTTGCGCGATCGGATGTTCGAATTCACCAAGGAGATCGGCTGTGCTCGGCAAGGACTCCGGGTCGGGAATGCCCTCCGGAAAGGGCTCGTGATGGTCCACCCCGTCGGACGGAACCTGGAAAGAAGCGATCATGGACAGGATGGGCACGCCGTTCTGGTAGGCGTGGGTGCGCCTGGCAGAAAAGGACCGCCCGTCGCGGAGCTTCTGCACGCCGAAGGTGATAGGCGCGTTGGCGTCCCCGGGGCGGAGGAAATAGCCGTGCATGGAATGGATCTGCCTGTCCTCGTCCACGGTGCGGACGGCGGCAAGGATCGACTGCGCCAGGACCTGCCCGCCGAAAACCCGCCCGTGAGGCTGCGGCTCCGAAATTCCGACGAAAATGTCCTCATCGGTATTGGCGCCGTCCGCGTCAGAGAGGTCCAGCAGTTGCAGCAAGGCCGCGGTGGGCTCAATGCGCTCGTCAGAGGCAGTCATGGAATCTCCTTGCCGGCGTTACCCGAGAGTAATGGAACCCTTCCGAGACTAGTTTGCACCGGCCTCCGGCTCAACTACCTTCGCCGGTTCGCGCGGCGTGGCTGTGGCTTGAGAGGATGGCTTCATGCCTAATGTGTCCCGGTTCCCTTTGCAGCTCCGTTTCAGCGACATCGATTCCTACGGTCACGTGAACAACGTGACCTTTCTGAGTTACCTGGAGACAGCACGCGTCCGGTTGCACAGCAGCCCGTCAGGGCAGACAACGGACGACGGCGGACAGCTGTCCGTGAGCGATCTGGCCGGAGCGGGGAACTTCACCTTGGTGGGCAGGCAGGAGATCGAATACCTCGCGCCGCTGCTGTTCCGGCCGGAGCCGGTGTGGGTCAGCGTCTGGGTGACGGAGGTGGGCGGCTCCAGCTTCGCCCTGGGCTATAAGGTTTCCGAAGAGGATGGCTCGGCAACGTACGCCGTTGGGGAGACCGCGATGGTACTCGTCAACCGCGAATCCGGCCGGCCGGTTCCACTGCCGGAGCTGTACCGTAAAGCGCTGGAACGGTACCGGGGACCGGAAGTCCCCTTCCGCCGTCGTGCTTCGCAAAGTGCAGGTGCTTGATTCCGTGGATGAAACTATCATGCTGAGCCTGGCCGACCCGCAGGTGACGGCGGACCTGCGCACGTTCGTCACCCGTGCACGCGCTGCCGACGACGGCGCCGTGCACCTGCAGGTCTCCGGCGCTGTCCTCGCCGCCTACGTCTGCCTCATGAGGCCACGTTTGCTGGGGGAAGCAACGCCGACCATCCTGGGACTGCGGACGATGGCGCTGGGCCTTCCGGCACAGGCCGAAATGACCGTATCGCTGGCGTCGATGGCCGACCGGCTGGCACGGATGGCCCAGAACGATGTGGTCCTGCCGCTGCCACCGATGCAGGTCAAGGAATCCTGGACCGGCGTACTGCCGCCGCGCTCGGGCTGGGAGCCGGTGGAGCAGATCGCGTCCGCGGATCTGCGGGCTGCCGCCGAAACCGGAATCCGTGAAGTTGCCGCAGCCGTGCCGGCGCAACCGGGCCAGCTGATTGTCAATAATGCGCGCAGCGCCGTATGGGGCAGGTCATTGCCGTCGGTCAGCGTGGCATTGCCGGCCGGTGCGGCATTCGCGGCGCTGACACTAGGCTTCCTTGATGATCAACCGGCAGCACTGTTCCGCAGTGGCCGCTGGTTGCGGCTGTCCACCGCCCGCGGCCACGTGCTGGTCCGCAGCGGTGCGTCCCTTTAGACGTTGCACTCAGCGGCGGGAATGCCAGCCAGGAAAGCTAGGCGCTGTTGACCATCGAGTGGGCGGCCCGCTCGAAGTAGTCCCATAGGGTCTGTTCGTACAGTGGCGGCAGCTCGAGCGAGTCCACGGCCTTGCGCATGTGGGAAAGCCAGCGGTCGCGGGCATCGAAATCCACCTTGAACGGCTGGTGGCGCATCCGAAGCCGGGGGTGGCCGCGCTGCTCGCTGTAGGTGCCGGGGCCGCCCCAGTACTGCTCGAGGAACATCCGCATCCGTTCTGCCGCCGGTCCCAGGTCCTCCTCCGGGTACATCTGCCGGAGCACTTCGTCCTCGGCGATGCCCTCGTAGAAAACGTCGACCAGCTTCACGAAGGTCGCATGTCCGCCCACGGCGTCGTAGAAGTTGTCCGTGTACTCCGGCTGTTGGAACGCGTTGGCAGCCCGTGCCGCCGGCTGCAGCGTCGCGATGGGCTGGCCGAACCGCGACTGCAGGGGGATGGCGGCTGCACCGCCGTCCGTGGCCACAGGGGAAGCCTCCGGCAGCGGGGCAGAGGGAAGATCTTTGTCAGTCATAACTATTGGCAGCCTGTTCGTTGGTGTCGGGTCCCATTGTCTCCAACATTGGCCCGTTGCAGCTAATTCCCCGGGGCTCCGGATCCGGGGCGGTGGAGAGGACTTAGGCTGGTGGCAGCGGGAGTTGTTGCGAAGATCAGGAGGGCTCAATCATGCATGAGGACATCAGCATCGAACATGACCTGGTCATCGATGCACCGCCCGAGAGCGTTTGGAGCCTGCTGACCGATCCCGACGCCATCCGGCGCTGGTACGCGTTCGACGGTGCGGTCTGCGAAGCGGTTAACGGCGGCCGGATCGAACACAGGTGGCGCGAACATGGCCGTTTCCTCGGAAAGGTACTGCAGGTCCAGCCATACGGACTTTTCCAGTACCGCTATGCCGCGCAACCTGAGACGGAACCACAGTTGGGTGCCAGCACCGTGGTGACCTTCCGGCTGGAGCCGGAGGGCACCGGCACCAGGCTCTTCGTGACCGAGCATGGATTCGAGCAGATCGCCGGGTCGATGGTGGAGGCCCGTGAACTGGCCGCGGTAAACCTCACGGCCTGGCGCGCCGGGTTCACCATATTGAGCGACCTGGCCCGCCGCCGACGCGGGGTCAGTTCACCGTGACGGGTTCGTGCAATACCGGGAAATTGACGCTGCGGGCAATGAAGCACACTTGGTTCGCGTCGTGGTGCAGCTTCTGCGCCAGTTCGTTATGGGCCGGGTCCGCAACAGTGACGCGCGGTCGGAGCGTTGCGGAAGTAAATTCGCCGCTGCCGTCCCGGTTCAGGCGCAAGGTGCCCTCGGCGTCGTCCGTGTATTCGGTCACTACCATGCCGTGTTTCACCGCGAGATGCAGGTAGGAGAGCATGTGGCACTGGGACAGTGCGGTGAGCAGGAGTTGCTCCGGATTCCACCGGTCTTTGTCCCCATGGAAGGTCGGGTCGGCGGTGCCGGCGAGATCCGGAAGCCCCGGCGCGGTGATGACGTGGTCACGTCCATAGCTCCGGTATGACGAAGTGCCTTCGCCACGGTTGCCGGTCCAGGCGAGCGATATGCGGTAGCGGTGGTTGCTGAGGTCCATGACCGGATTATGGCACGTCAAGAAGTTATGTGCCGGAAGCCGATGTGTTGCTTCATGCTCCTGCGGTTGCACGCGGTGATTTTATACAGCGCAGCGTGTTCGGCAGCTGCCAACAACTCAAATCCTTGGGAAACGTCCACGTCATAAAAGCCGGGCCACTGAAGGTAGGGGTTGAACTGCCGCGCCCGTTCGGCACCGCCTAAGTACACGTACTCTGCACCGGTGCGCCTCAAAGCGGCACACACCTCCGGATCGCGATGGATGTCCCGGAAGCGTGTCCGCAGGAACTTCTCGTCCGCGGTGCGGTCTGCAAACCCGTACTGGGAGTAGACGACATGTCGTCCAGTGAGCGCGTAAATGAACGTCGATCCGTTGAACGGGTCCCCGATGACGGTTGCGTCCGCCGGCAGGACGTCGGCCAACGACTCGATGAAGTCTTGCTCGCCTGACAGTATGCTCCGCCCGAACTCATCCGACTCAACGTCATAGTGAGGCGCTGCCGCTTCCTGGCGCGTGTCATAGCGGAAGGCGCCGGATGCCACTACAGTGCAGGCGGTTGCGGCTACGATGGCAGCCACGGCCGCACGTCTTCCCTTGACCGGCACATACCGTATCAGCGCCGTGAAAATTTGATCGAGGGCATAAGCGGCAAAGACGCAGGCGACGACGGCGGAGACGGCAGCGATACGGACGGCGTCGTGGTACCAAAGGCCGGTCATCCACGAGAGCAGTCTGGCAGGATGAAGGGCGGCCAGGTAGAGAACAACGGTTATGCCAAGGCCAACGGCAGCAGGCCAGCTTCTTTTCCGCCGCTGTGCACAGAAGGCGCCGAGGATAACCAGCGGGCCGATCCAGAAGTTGTAGTCACTCAGCTGGATCCGCTCGTTATCAGGGGACCTGGGAAGATCAAAAAACAGGCGCTCGGCGGCGTCCGGGAACGATGCTGTGACGGCAGTGTTATCCGCCATGCCCGCCACAATGGGGGAGGTGCTGATCAACCAGACTGCGCTACCTGTAGAAAGAGCCCAGAAAGCAACCCAGAGAAGTCCGTGCCGCCGGTCCTGCAACCAGCTGGCCCTGCACATCAGGACGATGTACCGCAGCACGTAGATGCCGCCCAACGCGATCAGGGCGAAAATGGCACTGGGATGAATCCAGGCCGCACCCGCCGTCGCTAGCACGAGCACTAGTGATTTCACGGTCTTGTTTCGCCCGTCCGGACGCGTGGGCCGAACATCCTCGGGTGGGTCTGTGTGCTGCTGGTGCAGACTAGCAGCGAGCTCGATCCCCAGAGCGAGGATTGCCGGCACCAAGGCCACCGCCAAGGCATTTGGCCATTGTGCACTGCGGCTCTGCTGAATGATGGGAAACGCAATGACGCCGGCGGCCACGGCCGGCGTCAGCACCCATGTCAGCCTTCGTTGTGGGAAGAGGGCCACAGCCAGGTACGTCAGCGAAGTCGGCCACACGACGCACGCCACGATGAGCGTGGCCAGGTTCGCTGAGGTAACGACGTCACCCGGTGGCAGTGCCACCAGCGCGTGCCAGCCGGCGGGATAGAAAGAGCCTGTTCCCTGGCTGTAGATGGGATTGATATCCCAAGGCGATGCCTGCCCGTTTTCTTTGATCCAGCGGAGGGCGTTCACATGAAAGCTGGGATCCCAGGCTTGGTTGACTCTATCGACGTTGTTCATCGCGTCGAGCATGGTCCACCCGTTGAGTACAGCCGCAGCAATCAGCGAGCCGGCTATGAGGAGCTTCGTTGGCCCCGGATGCCCTGGCTCAGGCGGCATCCGCTTTGGCCGGATCAGCAGGTAGAGGCAGGCAGCGAGAACGGCAGCCAGCAAGCTGACGGCAAGGAGCATCGACGGGCCCCAGCGGATACCGGTGATCCGGCACAGCAAGGTTCCGGCAGCTACGAGGGACCCTGAGACCCCGGGAGCCACGACCAAGGCCCTCAGATGGTTGAGCCGTAGCCCGCGCAGGACCATGTATCCAGGGAAGTAGAAGACGGCCAGAAGTGCGGCCAGCTGGCCGATCGCAACCCAGGACATAGATTCACCTCACAGCCCGGTGCACTGCCTCCAGCCAGAATATAGACAGGACATGCCCGCTGGGAACCAGTCCCGCAGGCATGTCCTGAGCTGTGCGACCGTCGGCGGACGGCCTTTCGGCGTCGTTACCTGTCGGCGGCCTGCGCCTTCAGCGCCCGCACAATACCGTCGCGGCTCTCCAGCACCAGACGCCGCAGTGATGGCGAGTCGGTGCCGAGCGCCTTAAGGAACTCGTCGGTCAGGTCAACGGTGGACTGCGTGGCCAGCTGCGAGGGGTAGAGCCCCACCACAATCTGCTGCGCGATCTCATGCGTGCGCGTGGTCCAGATGTCCTCGACCGCGGCAAAGTACGCCGGCGCGTAGGGCTCCAGCAGGGCAGTGTCATGGACCCTGTTGAAACCGGCGATGACGGACTGCTGGGTAGCGTTGGGCAGCTCGCCACGAACGACGACGGCGTCCCAGGCTGCCGCTTTCGCGTCGGCTGTGGGGATGGCCGCTTTGGCCAGGGCTGCAGCGCGTTGGCCGGTGGCCGTGGCGTCGCGCTCGAGTTCGGCGTCGATCTCCGGCTGCCCGAATTCGCCGCCGGCCACCAACGACGTCAGCAGCTCCCAGCGCAGGTCCGCGTCGACGGTGAGGCCGTCCAGGACGCGCTCGCCGGAGAGGAGCGAGGCTACCGCGGCGAGCTGGGCATCGGTCTGGGCGTGCAGCGCGAAGGCCTTGACGAACTGCAGCTGCGCGTCGGAACCGGCCTCGGCGCTTTGGCTGAGTTCCCACAGCCGGTCAGCCGCAGCGAGAGTCAGGCGCTTGCGGTCCGCGGGGTTGACGTAGAAGGCCAGCGTGGTTGCCAGCTGCCGCAGCAGCACCAGCACCACCGAGGAATCGGATTCGTAGGCGATGTTGTTCAGGACCAGCTCCGCGTACTCCCGTGCCGGGGTTTCGCCGTCGCGGGTAGCATCCCAGGCGGAGGCGAGCACCAGGGTCCGCGGCAGGGACTCAGCGAAGTCCTTCACATGGACCTTCGACGTCGCGAGGGAGACCTCGTCAAGCCGGATCTTGGCGTAGGCCAGATCATCGTCGTTCAGCAGCACCAGGGCGGGCCGCTCGAGGCCGGCGAGTTCGGGCACCTCCGTGCGCTCGCCGTCGACGTCGAGCTCCTCGCGGTGGGTGCGGACCAGCTTGCCTTCGGCGTCGAGGTTATAGAAGCCGACGGCGAGCCGGTGCGGCCGGATGGTCGGGAACTCGGGTACGGCGGACTGGAGAATCGCGAACGAGGTGATCTTGCCGCCGTCGTCGGTTGTGATTTCCGGACGCAACGTATTGACGCCGGCGGTCTCCAGCCACTGGGCGGACCATTCCTTCAGGTCGCGGCCGCTGGAAACCTCAAGCTCCGAGAGCAGGTCCTCCAATTCGGTGTTCTGCCAGGCATGCTTGCGGAAGTATTCGCGCACGCCGGCCATGAACTGCTCCTGGCCGACCCAGGCCACGAGCTGGCGCAGGACGGATGCACCCTTGGCATAGGTGATGCCGTCAAAGTTGACTTGCACCGCCTGCAGGTCAGGGATGTCCGCGACGATGGGGTGTGTGGAGGGCAGCTGGTCCTGCCGGTAGGCCCAGGACTTCTCCATCGAGGCGAACGTGGTCCAGGCCTGCTTCCACTCGGTGGCTTCCGCGGCGGCGAGCGTGGACATGAACTCGGCAAAGGACTCGTTCAGCCACAGGTCGTTCCACCAGCGCATGGTCACCAGGTCCCCGAACCACATGTGCGCCAGCTCGTGCAGGATGGTGATGGCCCGGCGCTCCACCAAGGCCTCGGCCACCTTGGACCGGAAGACGTAGTTCTCCAGGAAAGTCACGGCACCCGCGTTCTCCATCGCGCCGGCGTTGAACTCGGGCACGAAGAGCTGGTCGTACTTGGCGAACGGGTACGGCGTGCCGAACTGCTTTTCATAGAAGGCGAAGCCCTGGTGCGTGAGTTCGAAGATGTTCTCCGCGTCCATGTACTGCATCAGCGACTTGCGGGCAAAGACGCCCAGCGGGACCGTGCGCCCGTCGGAGCTGGTGAGCTCGCTGCGCACCGACTGGTACGGGCCGGCGATGAGCGCGGTGATGTAGGAGGAGATGCGGGGAGTCGGCTCGAAGTCCCAGGTGGAGGCGGCGCCGCCTTCCTCGATGGATCCGGCGGCGACGGGCTCCGGCGTGGGGGAGTTGGAGATGACGTCCCAGTGCGACGGGGCGGTGACCGTGAAACGGAAGGCAGCCTTCAGGTCCGGCTGCTCAAAGACGGCGAACATGCGGCGGGAATCGGGCACCTCGAACTGGCTGTAAAGGTAGACCTCGTTGTCCACCGGGTCCACGAAGCGGTGCAGACCCTCGCCGGTGTTCATGTACAGCGCGTCCGCGTCGATGACCAGGACATTCGATGCCGCCAGGATGGGCAACTGGATGCGGACGCCGTCGGAAACCTCCGCGGGGTCCAATTCCACACCGTTGAGCGTTACGGAACGCACCGTATCCGTGATGGCGTCGATAAACGTTGACGCACCCGCCGTCGCGGAGAACTTCACAACGGTCGTGGAGCCGAAGACCTTCTCGCCCCGGGTCAGGTCCAGAGTGACGTCGTAGGACTCAACGTTGAGCAATGCGGCGCGCTCGCGGGCCTCGGCGCGGGTCAGATTCAAACCTGGCAAAGTGATGCCTCCAGTGTCGTAGCGGGTCCCGGCGGGGACTGTGCGGGTGCAGGGGCTGTATGAAAGAACCCTTGCATAGTGCGGCCATTCTTTCACCGCGCCCGCGGATGTACAGCACCGCCGTGATGCGATGAAGGAAAAAGTTGCTGTTCCGTTGTGCCGCCGTTCCGCCCCCGGCCGCTAGCAAGCACGTTGGTTCAGAGTAGGCTTGAGGCCGTCATTCTTCCGCCCCTCCCGCCAGAAGGACCGTATATGCGCGTTCACATTGCCACCGACCACGCCGGACTCGAGCTGAGCCACCATCTGATCGACCACCTGACCGGCCAAGGGCATGAGGTTATCGACCACGGCCCCAAGGAGTATGACGCGGAGGATGACTACCCGTCTTTCTGCATCAACGCGGCGCTCGCAGTAGTGGCTGACCAGGCCGCGGGCCAGGACGCCCTCGGCATCGTGCTGGGCGGATCCGGCAACGGCGAGCAGATCGCCGCCAACAAGGTGAAGGGCGCACGCGCGGCGCTGGCCTGGAACCTGGACACGGCCAAGCTGGCCCGCGAGCACAATGACGCGAACGTCGTCGCGGTGGGCGGCCGCCAGCACAGCGTCGACGAGGCTACCGCCATCATCGAAGCGTTCCTGGCCGAACCGTTTTCCAACGCCGAACGCCACGTGCGGCGGATCGGCAAGATCGCCGAGTATGAAACCACCGGCGAAGTTCCCGCCTAAAGCACATGCCTGAAGGCCACTCGGTCCACCGCCTCGCCGCCCAGTTCAATTCCGTCTTTGGCGGTCAGCGCCTTGCCGTCAGCAGTCCGCAAGGCCGCTTCGCTGCCGGCGCGGAGAGGGTCAACGGACACATCCTGGAAGCTGCCCTCGCGCACGGCAAGCAACTGTTCCTGCACTTCGACAACGAGCTGATTCTGCGCGTCCACCTCGGTCTCTACGGCGCCTGGGACTTCGGCGGCGACGAAACCTTTCGCGGCGCCTCCAGCATCGGTGCGCCGCGCCGGGTAGGGGAGCGTGAAGCGTACGACGACGATCCCCACCTTGCGTACGACGGCCCGCCGGAGCCGGTGGGCCAAGTGCGCGCCAGGCTCGTATCAGCGCATGGCTGGGCGGATCTGCGCGGCCCGACGGCCTGCGAAGTGATTACCGAAGGCGAGCAGTCCGCCGTCGTCGCCAAACTGGGGCCAGACCCGCTGCAATCGGATGCCCGCCCGGACGAGTTTGTGCGGCGGCTGGCGTCGAAAGGCTCCGCGGTGGGCACATTGCTGATGAGCCAGGACGTGATTGCCGGCGTCGGCAACATCTACCGCGCGGAGACGCTGTTCCGCCGCGGGCTGAATCCCTGGCGCCCGGGCAAAAGCCTGTCAGCCGAGGAAGCGGCACTGCTGTGGGAGGACATTGCACTGGTCATGCGCGACGGTGTCCGGGACGGGCTGATCATCACTACGCGTGCCGAACACCGTGAGGGCAGTGGCGTGCCGGTGTGGCCGGACAACGCGCACTATGTCTATCAGCGCCAGGGACTCGGCTGCCGTGTCTGCGGCACTGACGTGGTGCTGGCGGAGATGGGAAACCGCAAGCTGTACTGGTGTCCGGGCTGCCAGCAGGCCTGAACGGAGCGCAGGCCCGCCGATTTGCGAAACCGGTCCGTGGTCATGCTAGAGTTTCAACGTCCTGGGGATGTAGCTCAATGGTAGAGCCTCAGTCTTCCAAACTGATTACGCGGGTTCGATTCCCGTCATCCCCTCTGCGATGAGACGGACCGGCAGCGGTCCGTCTTTTTCGTTAAGGCGGCAGTCCTTTTGCCGCCGCCGATTGTGCACGGAGTCTGCTTAGGCCGTAGACTTGCCGTGCACTACGGGGCGTAGCGTAGTGGCTAGCGCGCCTGCTTTGGGAGCAGGAGATCGCAGGTTCGAGTCCTGTCGCCCCGACTCTGTATTCTTGGTGCAGATCCAACCCCTATAGCTATCAGGAGTTCTAACGCTGTGAAGAGCGCTGTCGAAAACCTCACCCCCACCCGGGTCAAGCTCAATGTTGAGGTTCCCTTTGAGGAACTCAAGCCCAGCATCGACGAGGCCTACAAGACAATCGGCTCCCAGATCCAGGTGCCTGGCTTCCGCAAGGGCAAGGTTCCCTCCAAGCTCATCGACCAGCGGGTTGGACGCGGCTACGTCATCGAGACGGCCATCAACGAGGGCCTGAACGGTTTCTACCAGAACGCTGTGCAGGAGAGCGGCATCCGCCCCCTGAGCCGTCCCGAGGTTGAGATCACCGAGGTCCCGGACCCGGCTGCCACCGAAGGCCAGCTGTCCTTCCACGTCGAGGTGGACATCCGCCCCGAAATCGAACTGCCGGAGTACTCCGGACTCGAGGTCACCGTTGAAGCTGCCGAAGCCAGCGACGCCGACGTCGAAAAGGCCATGGACGACCTGCGCGGCCGGTTCGGCACGCTGAAATCCGTTGACCGTCCCGCCGCCCAGGATGACTTCATCACCATGGACCTCACCGCCAAGGTGAACGGCGAAGAGGCTGATTCCGCCGCGGACCTGTCCTACCAGGTCGGTGCCGGAACCATGCTCGAGGGCCTGGACGAAGCCGTTACCGGCCTGAGCGCCGACGAAGACGCGACCTTCATGACCACGCTGGCCGGTGGCGAGCATGCCGGCGAAGAAGCCGAAGTCAAGGTCATTATCAAGGCTGTCAAGGAGCGCGAGCTGCCGGAGGCAAACGATGACTTCGCCCAGCTGGCCAGCGAATTCGACACCATTGCCGAGCTGAAGGAAGACCTGGCGAAGCAGGCTGCCGCCAGCAAGGTCACGGAGCAGGGCGTCGAAGCACGCGACAAGGTGCTGGACAAGCTGATGGAACTCGTTGAGGTTCCCGTTCCCGAATCCGTGGTTGAAGAGCAGCTCGAGCAGCACTTCCGCCCGGAGAACAGCGACGGCAGCGAAGAGCACGACACCGAAGAGCACCGCGCTGAAGTCCGCCAGAACACGGAGCGCGCCTTCCAGAACGAAATCATCCTTGACGCCGTAGCGGACAAGGAAGAGGTTGGCGTCAGCCAGGCAGAACTGATCGACTACATCGTTTCCTCCGCCAGCCAGTACGGCATGGATCCGAACCAGTTCGCACAGCTCATCGACCAGAGCGGCCAGGTGCCGATGATGGTTTCCGAGGTCCGCCGCCGCAAGGCCCTGGCCAAGGTGCTGGAGCTGGCCAAGGTTACGGACACCAACGGTGCCGAGGTCGACCTCAGCGACTTCGTCCGCCCCGCCGGTGAAGAAGAGCCGAACATTGAGGACATGATCCAGGCTGCCCAGGCAGAAGCCGCTCAGGCTGACGAAGCCCCGGCCGAGGAAGCCCCGGCTGAGGCCGGTTCCGAGGAGAGCGCGGACGACAGCGCCGCCGAGTCCAAGGCCTAAACAGCAGAGCTTTATGGCGGCCGCCTACCCTTCGCGGGGTAGGCGGTTGCCGCGTTTAACCACCTGCCTGCAACGTCTCGGTGCGCTGGTGCGCCGTCAGCGAACAGCCCATGAATAAGGCAGAAACGGGCACTGATCCGCGTTAGTGTCCAAGAAGGAAAAAGAACCTGGGGACTGCACCGAACACCGGTGAAGCCTGTGGGGACAAGCGAGAGGTATTTCAGAATGTCCAGTGAATCAACCACTCCGAAGATGGCCACCGTCGACCCGGCCACACGGGAAGACTACATCTACAACCGCCTGCTGAAGGAACGCATCATCTGGCTCGGGTCGGAAGTGCGCGACGAGAACGCCAATGCCATCTGTTCCCAGTTGCTGCTGCTTTCGGCCGAGGATCCTGACAAGGACATCTACCTCTACATCAACTCGCCCGGCGGTTCGGTGACGGCAGGCATGGCCATCTATGACACCATTCAGTTCATTCCGAACGACGTCGTCACGGTCGCCACCGGCCTGGCAGCGTCCATGGGCCAGTTCCTGCTGTCGTCGGGAACCAAGGGCAAGCGCTACGCCACCCCGCACGCGCGTATCCTGATGCACCAGCCCTCCGGCGGCATCGGCGGTACTGCATCCGACATCAAGATCCAGGCCGAGCTGATTCTGCACATGAAGCGGGTCATGGCGGAGCTGACCGCGGAGCAGACCGGCCAGACGGTGGAGCAGATCCTCATTGACAATGACCGCGACAAGTGGTTTACGGCCGAGGAAGGGCTCGAGTACGGCTTCTTCGACAAGATTTCAGCCCATGCCGGCGGCGTTACCGGCGGCGGCGGAACTTCACAGGATTCATGATCGCAGGTTCTGCGACACGCCCCTACGATCATTAGAAGCAGGAGAATCACGATGAACCACAATTTTGCTGCCGCTGCCGGCGGCCATGCAGCCAACCTTCCGACCAGCCGCTATGTGCTGCCCCAGTTCGAAGAGCGCACGCCTTACGGCTTCAAGCGCCAGGACCCCTACACCAAGCTCTTCGAGGATCGGATTATCTTCCTTGGCGTGCAGGTGGACGATGCCTCGGCGGACGACGTCATGGCGCAGCTGCTTGTCCTGGAATCCACGGATCCGGACCGCGACATCACGTTGTACATCAACTCGCCCGGCGGCTCGTTCACTGCGATGACCGCCATCTACGACACGATGCAGTACATCCGTCCCGAGATCCAGACGGTTTGCCTCGGGCAAGCGGCCAGTGCTGCCGCTGTATTGCTGGCGGCTGGTACCCCGGGCAAGCGCCTGGCTTTGCCGAACGCTCGTGTGCTGATCCATCAGCCGGCACTCGGCGGCGGTGAACGCGGGCAGGCATCGGACCTGGAGATCCAGGCAGCCGAGGTCATGCGTATGCGCTCCTGGCTTGAAGATACTCTGGCGCTGCACAGCGGCCGGACCTCCGAGCAGGTCAATGTTGACATCGAACGCGACAAGATCCTGACGGCCGCGGACGCGCTGTCCTACGGACTGATCGACCAGGTCCTCGATTCGCGCAAGATTCACAAGCCGGCCATCAACAAGGCCTAATGATTGTGATCTGGCAATTTCATTGCTGATCTACTCAGCCCGTGGTGCTTAACATGGCACCACGGGCTCTGTGGTTACTGAAACTGTCAGCCAAGTGATTTAGAGTGGAAGCAAGTCAGCCGCCTTCATTCGTCTGAGCATGGGAGCTCCGCACGCTGCTCCCGGGCGTTGACCGATTCCAGTAGGACCAAGTAAGGGGACTGAATATGGCTCGCATTGGTGAGAGCGCTGACCTGCTCAAGTGCTCCTTCTGCGGCAAAAGCCAGAAACAAGTCCGGAAGTTGATCGCCGGCCCCGGCGTCTATATCTGTGACGAATGCATTGAGCTCTGCAACGAGATCATCGAAGAGGAGCTGTCGGAGGTTTCGGACCTCGGCTCCTTCGAACTGCCCAAGCCGCGTGAAATATTCGACTTCCTGCAGGAATACGTCATCGGACAGGAACCGGCGAAGCGGGCCTTGGCCGTTGCCGTCTACAACCATTACAAGCGGATCCAGTCCGGTCACACGCCCAAGAGCGCGGGGAACCTCTCCGACACCAGCCCGCTCGACGACGTCGAGGTCGGCAAGTCCAACATTCTGCTGATTGGACCCACCGGCTGCGGCAAGACGTATCTGGCCCAGACCCTGGCACGCCGGCTCAACGTTCCCTTTGCCGTCGCGGATGCCACCGCGTTGACCGAAGCCGGCTACGTCGGCGAAGACGTCGAGAACATTCTGCTCAAGCTCATCCAGGCCGCTGACTATGACGTCAAGAAGGCCGAGCAGGGGATCATCTACATTGACGAAATCGACAAGATCTCGCGCAAGAGCGAGAATCCGTCCATCACCCGGGACGTTTCCGGCGAGGGTGTCCAGCAGGCACTGCTGAAGATCCTTGAGGGAACAGTGGCATCCGTTCCGCCGCAAGGCGGCCGGAAGCACCCGCATCAGGAATTCATCCAGATCGACACCACCAATGTGCTCTTCATCGTGGCCGGCGCGTTCGCCGGACTGGAGGAAATCATCGGTTCACGGGCCGGTCGCAAGGGCATCGGGTTCGGTGCTCCACTGAGCGACGCCAGCAAGGACGCCGACAGCTACGGCGAAGTCATGCCGGAGGACCTGCTTAAGTTCGGCTTGATCCCCGAATTCATCGGCCGTCTGCCGGTGATCACCACGGTATCGCACCTTGACCGCACCGCCCTGATCCAGATCCTGACCGAACCTAAGAACGCATTGATCAAGCAGTACCAGAAGATGTTCCAACTGGATGGTGTTGAACTCTCCTTCGAGCCGGAGGCTCTGGAAGCCGTGGCCGAGCTCGCACTCGAGCGGGGGACAGGCGCCCGTGGCCTGCGCGCCATTGTCGAGGAGGCCCTGCAGCCGGTGATGTTCGACCTGCCCAGCCGCGAAGACATCGCTTCCGTCGTGATTACCGCCGACGTGGTGAACGGCAAGGGGGAGCCTTCCCTCATTTCCCACGATGTAGTTGCCAAGCGGCGGAACAAGTCGGCCTGACCGGAACTGGCGCCGCACAATCCAGACAGACGACCAGGTAGAGGACGGAATATGGCTCGCATCGGTGGAAACGGCGACCTGCTCAAATGCTCTTTCTGCGCTAAAAGCCAGAAACAGGTCCGAAAGCTGGTCGCGGGCCACGGGGTCTACATCTGTGACGAGTGCATCGAGCTGTGCAACGAGATGCTTGCGGAGGAATTCTCCGTAGCGGCAGAGCCTGCCGGCTTCGAACTGCCCAAGCCGCGGGAGATTTTTGAGTCTTTGCAGGAGTACGTCATCGGGCAGGAACCGGCGAAGCGGGCCTTGGCGGTTGCTGTCTACAACCACTACAAACGTACCCAGCCAGCTCCGGTGTCCGAAGGTTCTCCTGATTCCGCCGCTGCCGGTCCGCTGGGCGACGTCGAGGTCGGCAAATCCAATATTCTGCTGGTCGGTCCAACCGGCTGCGGTAAGACGTTTCTCGCGCAAACCCTGGCACGCCGGCTCAACGTTCCGTTCGCCATAGCCGATGCGACCGCCCTGACTGAGGCCGGCTATGTTGGTGAGGACGTCGAGAACATTCTGCTCAAGCTTCTTCAGGCCGCTGACTATGACGTCAAGAAGGCCGAGCAGGGGATCATCTACATTGACGAGATCGACAAGATCTCGCGCAAGAGCGAGAACCCCTCCATCACCCGGGACGTTTCCGGAGAGGGAGTCCAGCAGGCACTGCTGAAGATCCTGGAGGGGACCGTCGCCTCCGTCCCGCCGCAGGGCGGCAAGAAGCAGCCGCAGCAGGAAGCCATCCAGATCGATACGACCAACGTGCTCTTTATCGTGGCCGGTGCCTTCGCCGGACTCGAGGACATCGTTGAGAGTAGGTCCGGAGGCAAGGGAGTCGGCTTTGGTGCCATGCTGCGCGAGGTCTCCAAGGATGTGGACAGCCACGGGCAGGTCATGCCCGAAGACCTGCTGAAGTTCGGCTTGATCCCCGAGTTCATCGGCCGTCTGCCGGTGATCGCCACGGTATCGAAATTGGACCGTGCGGCACTGATCCAGATCCTGACAGAGCCGAAGAACGCGCTCATCAAGCAGTACCAGAAGCTGTTCCAGTTGGATGGTGTGGAGCTGTCCTTCGAGCCGGAGGCTCTCGAAGCGGTTGCAGAACTCGCGCTTGAGCGCGGGACAGGCGCCCGCGGCCTGAGGGCCATAGTGGAAGAAGCGCTGCAGCCGGTGATGTTCGAGATGCCGAGCCGTCAGGATATCGCCTCCGTGGCCATTACCGGCGACGTCATCAAGGGCAAGGGCGATCCCATCCTGATCCCGCAGGACGTTGCAGCCATGCGCCGGAACAAATCCGCCTGATCCCCGGTTGCGCATTTAAGCACCACAAACATTTTCCACAATAAGGAGTTTCGAGTATGCCCGATAACAACGCGCCGTCGACCGTTGATTTCTGGTTCGATCCGGCATGCCCGTTCGCCTGGATTACCTCGCGCTGGATGCTTGAGGTTGAAAAGGTCCGCGAGGTCAAAGTGGACTGGCACGTCATGAGCCTGGCCGTGCTGAACGATGGCCGGGACGAGTTGCCCGACAGCTACAAGGAATTCCTTAAGACCGCCTGGGGACCCGTCCGCGTCATCATCGCGGCCCGGGAACTGCACGGCGCCGACTACGTTAAGCGGCTCTATGACGCCATGGGCACCCGGATCCACGACGAAGGCAACGAGGACATCGAAGCCGTCATCGCGGCATCGCTTGCGGAGGTGGGCCTTCCGACGGACCTGGCAACTTATGCCACTTCCGATGAGTATGACGAGCAGCTGCGTGCCAGCCATGAGGAAGGCATCAGCTTGGTCGGTGACGAGGTCGGAACTCCGGTCGTCGCATTCAACGGGACAGCCTTCTTCGGACCGGTACTGACCCGGATCCCCCGAGGAGATGCCGCCGGCCGGATCTTCGACGGAGCCGTCGCACTGGCGGAATTCCCGTACTTCTATGAGATCAAGCGTTCCCGCACTACCAGTCCCGAGTTCAGCTAAAGCAGCGGCACGCCGGAGATCTTTCGGAAAAAATCCCGGATGCTCTGGCGTGTCGGCTTGCGGGGGAGTATAAATATTTATACGCATCCCCCAAAAGATGCGGGAACGAACACCAAAGATTCAGAGACAAGTTGACTGGACTCAGTTCCACCAACTGCCAGCCGGTGACAAGGCTTGGAAGACCTGGAGTTCTGCGGAGTTCGGGAGATTCTGAATGTCACTATACGAATCGTCGAGTCGAAGCCCCACCAACGGCTAAACGCTGATGGGGCTTCCCCTCGTTAAAGGCTTATTACGCCGGCTCTTCAGCTGCGGCGAGTTCGACGCCGGAGACTGTCAGTTCACCGTCCGCCTCCGTGAGCTTCAGCTCACTGGCGTTGCCTGCCGCCTTCAGATCGCCCAGACCGGCTTCCAGCTGTGCCACCTGCTTCGCTGATCCGCTGATCAAAGCCGTCACTACCTCAGTGCGCTGCTTGACCTTGGCCTCGGACTTGGCCTTCCGGATGCCGCCGAGGGCCAGACCGACCGTGCCGAGCAAATCCTTGTCGGCGTCCGCGGCGATACCCGACAGTGCCGCCGTCGTCGGCCATTCGGTGCGGTGGACGGAACCGGCGCGCCACCATCCCCACACTTCTTCAGTGGCGAACGGCAGGAAGGGAGCGAAGAGCCGCAGCAGGGCGTCCAGGGTTGTGGCCAGCGTGGCCAGCACACTGGCCTGCTCTGCCTCACCGGCACCGCCGTAGGCGCGGTCCTTGATCAGTTCGACATAATCGTCGGTGAAGGACCAGAAGAAGCTCTCGCTGATCTGGAGCGCCCGGGCGTAGTCGTACTTCTCGAATGCCGCGGTGGCCTGCTCAACCACATCGGCCAACTGGCCCAGCAGTGACTTGTCCAGCGGGTTAGTGATCACCGATGCGTCGGAGGAGATGACCGACGTTTCCGTGGCCCCCAGATTCAGCACAAACTTGGAGGCGTTGAGCAGCTTGATGGCCAGCCTGCGGCCGATCTTCATCTGTGCGATTTCGTAGGCCGTGTCCGCACCCAGCTTGGCCGAAGCGGCCCAGTAACGCACCGCGTCAGCACCGAACTGCTCAAGGACATCCGTAGGAACCACGACGTTGCCCTTGGACTTAGACATCTTCTTGCGGTCCGGGTCCAGGATCCAGCCGGAAATCGCGGCATGCTTCCACGGCGCGCAGTTGTTGAGCGCATCCGCGCGCACAGCGGTGGAGAAGAGCCAGGTCCGGATGATGTCGTGGCCCTGCGGACGCAGGTCGAACGGAAAGACCTTGCCGAAGAACTCTTCGTCGCGGCTCCATTTGCCCACAATCTGAGGGGTCAGTGAGGAGGTGGCCCAGGTATCCAGGACATCGGCGTCCCCGGTAAAACCGCCGGGAACGTCGCGCTGGGATTCGTCGTAACCCGGGGCTGCTTCCGCGGCGGGATCCACCGGCAGCATCTCGTCCGCCGGCAGCACCGGATTGTCGTAATCCGGGTTTCCTGCGGAGTCCAAGGGGTACCAGACCGGGATCGGAACTCCGAAGAAACGCTGGCGGGAGACCAGCCAGTCACCGTTGAGGCCTTCGATCCAGTTCTCGTAGCGGGAACGCATGAAGGACGGGTGGAACTCGATGTCCCGGCCGCGGCCGATCAGCCGCTCCCGGCGTTCTGCGTCGCGGCCGCCGTTGCGGATGTACCACTGGCGCGACGTGACGACCTCGAGCGGCTTGTCGCCCTTTTCATAGAAGTTGACCGGATGGGACATCTTCTTCGGCTCGCCGTCCAGCTCTCCGGCTGCGTCCAGCAGTTCGACGACCTTTTCCTTGGCGGAGAAGACGGTTTTGCCGGCGATCTCGGCGTAATTGGCCTTGCCCTCGTCCGAAGTGATCCACTCAGGCGTCTCGGCTGCGATGCGGCCGTCCCGTCCCACAATGGCCCGGGTAGGCAACTGCAGTTCACGCCACCAGGTGACGTCGGTGAGGTCGCCGAAAGTACAGACCATGGCGATGCCGGCGCCCTTGTCGGGCTTGGCCAGCGGGTGGGGTTTCACCTCTACCTCGACGTCGAACAACGGGGACTTCACTTTCGTGCCGAACAGCGGCTGGTAGCGCTCGTCGTCGGGGTGCGCGACGAGTGCCACACATGCGGCCAGCAGCTCGGGCCGGGTGGTTTCGATGTGGATCTTCTCGCCGGCCGGCGTTTCGAAGGCATAACGGTAGTAGGCCCCGGTCATTTCCCGGTCTTCGAGTTCCGCCTGGGCAACGGCAGTGCGGAACGTGACGTCCCATAGCGTCGGGGCTTCGGCCATGTAGGCGTCGCCGGCGGTCAGATTGGCCAGGAAGGCACGCTGGGAGACGGAACGGGAAACGTCGTCGATGGTCCGGTAGGTCAGTTCCCAGTCGACGGAAAGGCCGAGCGTGCTGAAGAGGTTTTCAAAGACCTTCTCGTCCTCGACGGCGAGCTCCTCGCAGAGCTCTATGAAAGTCCGCCGGGACACGACGTCGAAATCACGCTGGTTCTTTGCGGGCTTGGCCGGTGGCTGGTAATCGGGATTGTACGGCACGGACGGATCACAGCGGACACCGTAGAAATTCTGTACGCGACGTTCGGTGGGCAGGCCGTTGTCATCCCAGCCCATCGGATAGAAGACGTTCTTGCCCTGCATACGTTGGAAACGGGCCAGAACGTCTGTCTGCGTGTAGGAGAACATGTGGCCCACATGCAGCGAACCCGACGCGGTCGGCGGGGGAGTGTCGATCGAGTAGACCTGTTCCCGGGTAGTGTCCGGGTTGAACTTGTAGGTTCCTTCCTCGCGCCACCGCTGGGTGAGGACAGCCTCGAGGCCTTCGAGGGCCGGCTTGTCGGGGACATTTACGATTGCGGGCGTGTCTGTGCCCGGTTCATGTTCAGCCATGGGGGTCATTCTCCCACGACAGCGGGAGCAGATTCATATCCGCCATCCGGGCTTGCTGGCAAGGCTTCTGTCGGAAGCACGCCGTCCGGCGTAGCATGCGGCTATGGGAAGCATCCGGATCAAACGCATCTACGAAGAACCCGATCCAGCGGACGGATACCGGGTGCTGGTGGACCGGCTGTGGCCGCGGGGCATCAAGAAAGAAGACGCACACATCGACCTATGGCTCAAAGACGTCGGTCCCTCCGACGGGCTCCGCAAAGAGTTCGGCCACGATCCGGAGAAATTCGATGACTTTGCCCAGGCCTACCGCAAGGAGTTGCGGCAGTCCGACGCTGTCCAGGACCTGATCGATGCCGCCGGCGAACATGACCCGATGACATTGCTCTTCGGCGCCAAGGACGAAGAGCACAACCAGGCGGTCGTGTTACAAGAGTACTTAAACGCGCGATTGAGCACCTGACTGCTTACGCTGGTCCTGTGAGCAAACGTGCAGTGGTAACCGGGGCAAGTTCAGGCATCGGCGAGGCATCAGTGAGGGCGCTGCGCGCCAGTGGCTGGGACGTGATCGCGGTTGCGCGGAGAGCAGAGCGGCTCGAAGACCTGGCCGCCGAAACCGGGGCCACCGCTTATGCCGCCGACATTACCGATGCTGCCTCCGTGGGCCGTCTGGTCGAGGATGTGCTGGCAACCGGCGGCATCGATGCGCTGGTCAATATCGCCGGCGGCGCCTTCGGCACGGAATCGATGCTTGAGGGCAAGCTGGCCGACTGGGAACGCATGTACAACGTCAACGTCCTCGGCACGCTACGCATGATCCAGGGATTCCTCCCGGCACTGCGTGAAAACGGCGAAGGTTCCGTGCTGCTACTGACGTCGACGGCGGGACTGGCGGCTTACGAAGGCGGCGGCGGATACGTGGCGGCCAAGTTCGCGGAGCACTCGATGGCGAACACCCTGCGGCTCGAAGAGGCAGAACACAACGTCCGAGTGATCGAGATCGCCCCGGGTCTGGTCCGCACCGAGGAGTTCTCGCTCAACCGGCTCGGCGGTGACCGGACCGCGGCCGACAAGATCTACCAGGGCGTGGACAAGCCCCTGGTTGCTGCAGATGTGGCCGACGTCGTCGCCTATTCGCTGAACCTGCCGCATCACATCAACTTGGACCAGGTGGTCATCCGGCCGGTCGCTCAAGCAGCGGCACACAAGCTGATCCGGCGCTGAAACCGGCACCCGGCCGCCGATGTTTCGACATTGGAGCCCGCAGCCATCTAAACTGGAAGGCAACAGCTTGGACCCGGCCATCACCGGTGAGCTTCCGGAAGAAAAGTGCCTGCCAACCGGCGCGGCACCCAGTAGAACCGGACGGGTAAGCCCGTCACAGCAGTGAATGAGGGGCTGCCCCTTCAGGTTCCCGTGAGGAGCCCGGGGAGGTCAGCAAGTGAGGTGGTACCGCGGGTTCCGCTCCCGGCCGCCGGGCTAGTTGAGACAACTGGCACGGCTGCTTGGTTCAGAGCACGTCCTCGCAGGAAGTGTCCACGCTTGCTAGCTGTCCAGGATGACGAATATGCCCCAGATTTATCCCAAGGCCACCACCGCCGGCGCAGCCGCCGCCCAGAGCTCCCCGAAGTTCCCGGAGATCGAGGAACTGGTGCTCAAGTACTGGAAAGAAGACGGCACCTTCCAGGCCTCCATCGACCAGCGCGACGCCGGCGAGAACGGCGCCAACGAGTTCGTCTTCTACGACGGCCCGCCCTTTGCCAACGGCCTGCCGCACTACGGCCACCTGCTGACCGGCTACGTCAAGGACATTGTCGGCCGGTACCAGACCCAGCGCGGCAAGCGGGTTGAACGCCGGTTCGGCTGGGACACCCACGGCCTGCCCGCCGAACTGGAAGCGATGAAGCAGCTCGGCATGACCGACAAGCAGCAGATCGAAACCATGGGCATCGACAAGTTCAACGATGCCTGCCGCACCTCGGTGATGAAGTATGCCAGCGAATGGCAGGCCTACGTGACCCGCCAGGCCCGCTGGGTGGACTTCGAGAACGACTACAAGACGCTCAACGTCGAGTACATGGAGTCGGTGATCTGGGCGTTCAAGCAGCTGCACGAGAAGGGCCTGACCTATAGCGGCTATCGCGTGCTGCCTTACTGCTGGAAGGACGAGACGCCGCTGTCCAACCATGAGCTGCGTATGGACGACGACGTCTACAAGAACCGCCAGGACCAGACGGTCACCGTGACCTTCCCAATCGTCGCGGGTGAAAGCGCGCTCAGCCGCGAGCTGGCCGGCGTCAACGCCCTGGCCTGGACCACCACGCCCTGGACCCTGCCCACCAACCAGGCCCTCGCCGTCGGGCCTGAGATCATCTACGCTGTGGTCCCCGTTGGTCCCAACGGCAGCACCGCCGAGGGGGAGAAGTTCCTCATCGCGCAGGACCTGCTGGCCAGCTACGCGAAGGACCTGGGGTACGACGACGGCGCTGCCGCGGCCGACGCCGTCTCCGCCACCTACACCGGCGCCCAGTTGGATGGCTTGCAGTACGAGCCGCTCTGGGACTACTACACGGACGCCGAGAAATGGGGCACCGGGACGTCCTGGCGCTTCGTCGTGGCGGACTATGTGACCACCACCGACGGTACCGGTCTGGTGCACCAGGCTCCGGCCTACGGTGAAGACGACCAGAGGGTCTGCGAAGCTCACGGCATCCCCGTCATTGTTTCCGTGGACGAGGGCGCCAAATTCCTGCCCTACTTCAGCGAGGGGCCGCTCTCGGAGATCGCCGGACTGCAGGTCTTCGAGGCCAACAAGCCGATCACCCGTGTCCTCAAGGCCCAAGGCCGGCTGGTCCGCCAGGCCAGCTTCGAACACAGCTACCCGCACTGCTGGCGCTGCCGGAACCCGCTGATCTACCGCGCCATCTCCTCCTGGTACGTCGAGGTCACCAAGATCAAGGACCGGATGGTCGAGCTGAACCAGCAGATCAACTGGATCCCGGACAACGTCAAGGACGGACAGTTCGGCAAGTGGCTGGAAAACGCCCGCGACTGGTCCATCAGCCGCAACCGGTACTGGGGCAGCCCCATTCCGGTCTGGGAATCGGACAACCCGGACTACCCGCGCCAGGACGTCTACGGTTCACTGGCCGAGATCGAAGCCGACTTCGGCCGGCTGCCGCTGAACGAGGCGGGCGAGCCGGACCTGCACCGGCCCTTCATCGACGAACTCACCCGGCCCAACCCGGACGACCCCACCGGCCAGTCCACCATGCGGCGCGTGGAAGATGTGCTGGACGTCTGGTTCGATTCGGGCTCGATGCCGTACGCGCAGGTCCACTACCCGCACGAAAACCAGGACTGGTTTGAGCACCACAACCCGGGCGACTTCATTGTCGAGTACATCGGCCAGACCCGCGGCTGGTTCTACACCCTGCACATCCTGGCTACCGCGCTCTTCGACCGGCCGGCGTTCCGCAACGTGATCAGCCATGGCATTGTGCTTGGTTCGGACGGGCAGAAGATGTCCAAGAGCCTGCACAACTACCCGGACGTCTCCGAGGTGCTGGACCGCGACGGTTCCGACGCCATGCGCTGGTTCCTGATGTCCTCGCCGATCCTGCGCGGCGGCAACCTCATCGTCACCGAACAGGGTATCCGCGACGGCGTCCGCCAGGTCATCCTGCCGTTGTGGAACGTGTGGCACTTCTTCAAGCTCTACACCAACACCGCGGAAAACGGTGCCGGCTACGAGGCGAAGTCCGTTGCCGGCGACACTGCCCGGATCGAGTCCCTGGACTCGCTGGACCAGTACATCCTGGCCCACACCGGGGACCTGGTGCGCTCCATCACGGAGAGCCTGGACAGCTACGACGTCTCCGGAGCCTGCGACGCACTGCGCGAGTATCTGGACACGCTGACCAACTGGTACGTGCGCCGCAGCCGCCAGCGGTTCTTCGACGAGGACCAGGACGCGTTCGACGTGCTCTTCACCTGCCTCGAAGCGGTGTGCCGTTCCGCGGCGTCGCTGCTTCCCCTGGTGACCGAGGAAATCTGGCGCGGCCTCACCGGAGGCCGTTCGGTGCACCTGGCGGAATGGCCCGACGCCGGCATGTTCCCCGCCAAGGAGGATCTGGTCACCCGGATGGAGAGCACCCGGATCATCTGCTCCGCGGGTTCCAGCCTACGCAAGGCAGCGAACCTGCGGGTGCGGCTGCCGCTGTCCGAACTGACCGTCGTCGCTGCCGGTGCCGAAGAGCTGGCCGGCGGATACGAGGACATCATCAAGGACGAGCTGAACATCAAGTCCGTCCGCCTGATCGACGCCGGTACCGCTTCCCCCGAGGAGTTCGGCATCGAGCAGAAGCTTGTGGTCAATGCCCGGGCCGCAGGCCCGCGGCTGGGCAAAGATGTCCAGACCGCCATCAAGGCGTCCAAATCCGGAGATTGGTCCGTGGACGACGCCGGTACGGTCACCGCGGGTGGGCTGGAACTCCAGCCGCAGGAATACACGCTGGAAACGGTCGTGACGGACAGCGCCGGCGGAGGTTCTGCCTCCGTCGCGGTGCTGCCCGGCGGCGGTTTCGTGGTGCTGAACACGGAAGTGACCCCGGATCTGGAAGCCGAGGGTGTGGCGCGCGACTTTGTCCGTACCATCCAGCAAGCCCGCAAGGACGCCGATCTGGTGGTCAGCGACAGGATCCGCACCACAGTCAGCGCGGAGCAGCCGGTGCTGGATGCCTTGGGCACGCATGAGTCGTTGGTTTCCGAAGAAACACTGACCGTCGAGCTGGTGCTGGTGCCCTCGGACAACGGCCAGGAAGTCACTGTCGAGAAGGTCGAGGGAAAATCATGAGCGACGAATTCGGCGTAGAGAGTGTCTACGCAGAACTGCTCAGCCGTGCTCCGGAAAACAAGATGGAGCCACGGATGGAGCCCCTTTACCGGGCCATGGAGATCCTGGGGGAGCCGAACAAGGCGTTCGCCAGCATCCATCTGACCGGTACGAACGGCAAGACGTCCACGGCCCGCATTATTGAAGCTGGACTGCGCGCCCATGGTCTGCGGACCGGGCGCTACACCAGCCCGCATCTGACCAAGGTGACCGAGCGGATCAGCATCGACGGTGAGCCTGTCAGGGACGAGACCTTCGTGCGCATTTGGGATGAAATCCGTCCCTACCTCGAAATCGTCGATACCGAACTGGCCGCTGCCAGCGAGCCGCGGCTGACGTATTTCGAGTGCGTCACCATTCTGGCCATCGCCGTTTTTGCGGACGAACCGGTCGAGGTGGCGGTCATCGAAGTGGGACTTGGCGGCATCACGGATGCTACCAATGTGATCGACGGCCAGGTTTCCGTCATCACGCCGATTTCGCTGGACCACACGGACCTGCTGGGGGAGACCACCGAAGAGATCGCGTTGGAGAAAGCCGGGATCATCAAGCCAGGCAGTTTCCTGATCAGCGCGGCCCAGCCGGCCGATGCGGCCCAGGTGCTGCTGGAGAAAGCCCAGGACGTGGGCGTGCCGTTCCGGTTCGAAGGAGTCGAATTCGGCGTCGAGTCCCGGCTCATGGCCGTCGGCGGACAGCAGCTGACCATCGCCGGTCTGGCGGGACGCTACGAAGACCTGCTGCTGCCGCTGCACGGGGCGCACCAGGCGCAGAATGCCGCGGTTGCCGTGGCCGCCCTTGAGGCGTTCCTGGGCGGCGGCGTGAAGGAACTGAACATCGAACTGCTGCGCGAGGGGTTCAGCCAGGTCACCTCGCCGGGCCGCCTCGAAGTGGTCCGGACCGCGCCCACCGTGATAGTCGACGCGGCCCACAACCCGGACGGCATGCGCGCCACAGCGGCCGCAGTAAAGGAGGCCTTCAACCTCTCGCGGCTGGTGCCGATCGTCGGTGTGCTGCGGGAAAAGGATGCCATCGGGCTGCTCGAGCAGTTGAAGGAACACTTGGGCGATCTGGTGGACGAGATCTGCGTGACCGTGTCCAACTCGCCGCGCGCCATCCCGGCGGAGCAGTTGGCGGAAGATGCGATGGCCGCAGGCTTTGCCGAGGGTTCCATCCACGTGGCCCAGAAGCTGGATGACGCGATTGAGTGGGCGGTGGAACGGGCCGAATCACAGAACGACCTCGCCGGCGGAGTCCTGATCACAGGGTCCATCACCTTGGTCGCCGACGCACGCATACTGCTGGGGAAATAACACATGGCAAAACTGACAAAAGCACAACGTGAATGGCGTCCGGACATGCCGAAGAAGCGACGTTCCATCAAGGTCATGTTCGCCTCGACCGTGCTCCTGCTGGAGGCCTTCGTCGTGTTCTTCGGAACACTCGTGGCTTTCGGACTGCACAAGGACCGCTTCCCGCAGCCGGTGATTCTCAGCGTCGGTATTGCGCTGGCGCTGGTGCTGGTTCTTTGCTGCGCGCTGCTCCGCAAGCCGGCAGGAATCGCCCTGGGCTGGATCCTGCAGCTGCTGATCATCGCTACCGGGTTCGTCGAGCCGATGATGTTTGTCGTCGGCGTGCTGTTCGCGCTGACGTGGTGGTACGGGATCAGGACGGGCATCCGGCTGGACCGGGAGAATGCCCAGCGCGACGCCGAACAGGCCGAATGGGAACGGACCCACCCGCAGGACGGGCCAACGCCGGGCCCGGAGGCAGCAGGAAACTAGCCCCGGCCCGTTCGCATAGGATTGAACGGGCTCTCGAGCCAGAATTGAAGCGATTTGAGGAGAAGAAAACGTGAGCGTTGAACGCACTCTTGTACTGGTCAAGCCGGACGGTGTGACCCGCGGGCTGACCGGGACCATCCTGGCCCGGGTGGAAGCCAAGGGATACAAGCTCGTCGAGCTGAAACTGGTCAACGCAACCCGTGAACTGCTGGAACAGCACTACGCCGAGCACGTCGGCAAGCCGTTCTACGAGCCGCTGGTGGAGTTCATGCTCAGCGGGCCGGTTGCGGCAGCCGTCTTCGAAGGACAGCGCGTGATCGAGGGTTTCCGCTCGTTGGCCGGGTCCACGGAACCGACGGCGGCGGCGCCGGGGACCATCCGCGGCGACCTCGGCCGCGACTGGGGCCTGAAGGTCCAGCAGAACCTCGTCCACGGTTCGGATTCGACGGAGTCCGCGGAGCGCGAGATCGGCATCTGGTTCAGCTGAACCTCCCGCAGCCGGTCGGCTGCAAACGGCAAAGGCCGCGTACATCCTTCCGGATGTGCGCGGCCTTTGCCATAGGGGATCACCGGCAGTTCACTGCCGCCGGCCTCAGCCGCCGAGGAAGACGTTCATAAAGCGGATGAAAACGCTCGCCGCCGTGGCTACCCAGAGGATGATCGTCAAGGTCCATGCCCAGTCGCTGGCGAAGGCGACCACACCAGCCGGTGCCTTGATCACCCCGTGGCCCAGGTTGCGAACGGTGACCATGACGAACATCGGGATCATCATGGCCCAGACCACGATGCAGTAGATGCACAGGATGAAGATATCGAACAGCGCCTGGCTCCACAGCCAGACCACGAAGATGAAACCCAGCGTCACTCCGGCCTGCAGGCCGATCCAGTACCAGCGGCGGAGCCGGGCACCGGCGAGCATCGCTATCGCCGTCGTAATCGGAACGGCAAAGGCCACGATCCCGATCAGCGGATTCGGGAAGCCGAAAATCGCCGCCTGCCAGGTTTTGAAGACTTCGCCGCAGGAGACCCACGGATTGACGTCGCAGCTCGTGATGTGGCTCGGGTCTTCGTAGACGGCCAGCCGCTCCAGAACCAGGATGGCCGAGGCGATCCAACCGACGACGCCGGTGGCGAGCAGGAGCCAAGCGAAGGGTTTGTGCCGCGAATGTACTGCCACGGCGCTGTCAGGACGATGTCCGGCCGGGACGGTTTCTGCGCCGGTTTCGGCATGGGCCGCGTGGTGGTTCACCGGACTCCTCTTCCATTGGGGTATGTCTGGGACGATTCTAACCGCTGCAGAAGTGGCAAATGATAACGAAAACCGGGCCCATATGAGAGAATGGCTCTTGGCTGGTAATGGAACCACATGCCACTACCGGTCCAGCGACAGGCTTCCAGGTTTGTCGGCGATGCTTCCGGTGTCGGAGCCCATCATCCGGATGGGCCCTGCGGAATCCGCCAGATGACCCTACCGATGAAGAGAATATATGCGGTAGTAGGAAAAGCGCCGCTGGTCCCTGAGTGTACCGCGCCCCACAGTTGGCGCGAGCTCGGGAGATACGATAAGGACTTCCGGTGACGGGTGGCCACGTGGCCCGAAGGATAACCGGCTACTTTCCTTGGCGGTGCCGGAATGTGGCCGGTGCCTCCAGGGGCTGGAGTGCAGTAATAAATGGATAATGAACAGGTAAACCCGGCAACATCCGATCAGTCGGATACTTCCGGAGCAGCGGGCACAGACAGCGCCGCCTCAATCGCAACACCAGAAACCGAAACTGCGGCCAAGGCGCCGGTCAAGCGGGCCACCCGCGCCCGACGCAAGCCCGCGGTGGAAACAGCGGAGGTCCCGCCGACAGCCGGGACGGAGAACACCGCGGAAACCGCCGGTGCGGCTACGGACGCCACAGCGGAGCCGTCGGAAGCAGCCGCTGGCCAGGGCGCCGGGGAAGAAGCCGCACCGGCGAAGACCCGTGTGCGCCGGACCCGCAAGACGGCATCGGCCCCGGTCGACGAAGATTCAGCAGCGGGCGTCACGGTGCCGCCCATGCCGACAGAGCCTCCCGCCATGGCCGCCGCCGATGCAGAGCCGGCAGCAGAGCCGGCTGAGGGCGCGGCTGAGGCCAAGACACCGCGCAAGCGCAGGAAGGCTCAGCCCCGGACCGAAACGCCGGAGGTTGCCGCGGACAGTGCAGCAAGCACGCCCTCGCAGGAAACTGCTGGGGACACGGCACCGGATACCACTGCCGGCGAGGCAGATTCCTCCGAAACTGCCGAGCCCGCCACGCGTACCCGCACCCGTGCCCGCCGGACGGCGGCTCCGAAGGCCGCGCAGGAGAGCCCCGCCGCAGCCGACCTGGATGCGTCCGCCCCAGATACGTCCGCCCCAGCTCCGTCCACGGAGCCGGTTGCCGCGCAGGCGCCGGAGAACGCACCGGCGGCAGAGGAACAGCCCGAAGAGGACAACGAGCCGGCAGTGCTGAGTCCCTTCGCCGTCCCCGAATCGCCCGTACAGGTCCTCTTCCACGCACCGGATCTGACCGCTGTCCGCCCGGTCCGTCCGGCCGCCGCAGAGGAAGAGGCGGACGAGGATGAAGAAAGCGGCCCCCGCCGCAGCCGCCGGAACCGCCGCAGCAAGGGCCGGAACCGCACGGACGCAGTCGAAACCGGCACCGAGACCGAGGCAGAGGCCCAGGGCGAAGATACCGAAGAAGGGCCGGCGGAGTCCGGCGACGGCGTAACTGCCCGCCGCCGTCGTCGTCGGCGCCGCGGCGACCAGGATCTCGAACTCACCGGCGGGCAGGACGACGATCCGCCCAACACGGTGACCCGCGTACGCGCTCCCCGTCCGGTCAGCGAGACCCCGCCGAGCGACAAAGTCTCCTCGGTGAAGGGCTCCACCCGCCTCGAGGCCAAGAAGCAGCGCCGGCGTGAATCGCGCGAAACCGGCCGGCGGCGCCAGGTGATTACCGAGGCAGAGTTCCTGGCCCGGCGTGAATCCGTGGACCGCCAGATGATTGTCCGCCAGCGCGATGACAGGATCCAGATCGGTGTCCTCGAAGACGGCGTGCTGGCCGAGCATTTCGTGTCCAAGACACAGCAGGACTCCCTGATCGGCAACGTTTATGTCGGCAAGGTTCAGAACGTGCTGCCCAGCATGGAAGCGGCGTTCGTTGACATCGGGCGCGGCCGCAATGCCGTGCTGTACGCCGGTGAAGTCAACTGGGAAGCCGCCCATCTGGAGGGCCAGCCCCGCCGGATCGAGAACGCGCTGAAGTCCGGCGACTCGGTGCTCGTCCAGGTCACCAAGGATCCGGTGGGCCACAAGGGCGCACGCCTGACCAGCCAGATCTCGCTGCCCGGACGCTTCCTGGTCTACGTGCCCGGCGGTTCCATGACCGGCATCTCCCGGAAGCTGCCCGACGTGGAGCGCAACCGGCTCAAGAAGATCCTGAAGGAACACGTTCCGGACGGCGCCGGCGTTATTGTCCGCACCGCGGCCGAAGGCGCCAGCGAAGAAGAGTTGATGAACGATATCAACCGGCTTCGTGCGCAGTGGGAAGGGATCGAACGCAAGTCGACCTCCAACAAGACGCTACCGCCGGAACTGCTCTACGCAGAGCCTGACCTGACCATCAAGGTGGTCCGCGACGTCTTCAACGAGGACTTCTCCAAGCTCATAGTGTCCGGTGAAGAGGCCTGGGACACCATCGAAGCCTATGTGACCTACGTGGCACCTGACCTCGTGGACCGGCTGGAGAAGTGGACCGGCGCAGAAGACATCTTCGCGGCGAACCGGATCGACGAACAGATCCACAAGGCCCTGGAACGCAAGGTCTTCCTGCCCTCCGGCGGCTCACTGGTGATTGATCGCACCGAAGCCATGACCGTAGTAGACGTCAATACCGGCAAGTTCACCGGTTCCGGCGGCAACCTCGAAGAGACCGTCACCAAGAACAACCTGGAAGCGGCCGAAGAAGTTGTCCGGCAGCTGCGCCTGCGCGACATCGGCGGCATCATCGTCATCGACTTCATCGACATGGTGCTCGAGGCCAACCGCGATCTGGTGCTGCGCCGCCTGGTGGAGTGCCTGGGCCGGGACCGTACCAAGCACCAGGTAGCCGAAGTTACGTCCCTGGGCCTGGTCCAGATGACCCGCAAGCGGATGGGGACCGGGCTGCTGGAGGTCTTCGGCGAGAACTGCGAGCATTGCGGCGGCCGCGGCGTGGTCACCCATGACGAACCGCTGGAGCACCGCCGTGCCGCGGTGGCCGCCGAGCACCATCAGCACCTTGTCCGCGCCGAAAAGCCGGGGCGGCCGGAGAAGCCGTCCCGCAGCGAAAAGCGCCGGAGCAAGAGCCAGAACAATCAGGGCACTGCGCCCTTGGCGCCGGAAGCTGTTGCGGAACCGGAGCATGAGGACGACGCCGAGCGGCAGGCCAAGGCGCAGGCGACCCGTGCCGCACTGGCGTCTATCGCTGCGGCAACCCACGCAGCCCATGAGGCGGAGGAACACGAGGCTGCGCTCAAGGCAGAACCGGCTGCGCGGAAGGCAGAACCGGCCGCCGCCCCCGAGGCGCCGGTCTTGACCATCAACGGCGAAAAGGTTGTGCTGCCCCGTGCCGAGCACAGCCCGGTGGCCGCCAGCGAGGAGCCGGCCCTGACTCTGGCGAGCCTGACGGATGCCTTCAACAAGGTAAGTCCGGAGATCGTCACAAAACCGGAGCCGGAACCGGAGGCAAAGCCCGAGGCGAAACCTGAGGCGACGGCGCCGCCGGCGCGCCGCGGCCGCCGTCGTCGTGCCGCAAGCAGTCCCCAGGGAGCCGCGAATCAGGCACCCATTGAGCAGCGGGACGGCATGGAGCAGTCCGCGAAGGCTGCCCCGGCGGTTCAGCCGTCCGGAGCGGGCGGCGCCAGTGCGTCGGTGGGCCGTGATGAAGCGGCGGCCAAGCCTGAGGCCGAGAAGAAGACTCCGGTGCAGCCGGTCATTCTGGGAGTCGGCGTTCCTGCGTCGGAACTCTAATCCAGCACTGAGTATTGCTGCCAAGTATCAGGGGCGGTCCTTTCATGTCGAAAGGACCGCCCCTGATGCATTAGGCTGGCAGCAGTGACACGGGGTGCCGGCGACTAGCCGGCTGAGATTTTAGACCCGTTGAACCTGAACCAGTTAGGACTGGCGGAGGGATGTCGCTGCAGTCTTCGGGCCACTGGCTGGCCAGCTGTGGAATTCTGCCGTGCACGTTCCGCCCTGAGCAGCAACGGAGCAGCCATGACCATTCGAACTACCCCCAGGGTTTTAAGCATTGCGGGGACCGATCCGACCGGGGGCGCCGGGATCCAGGCAGACCTGAAGAGCATCGCGGCGAACGGCGGCTACGGTATGGCCGCGGTGACTGCACTGGTGGCCCAGAACACTCAGGGTGTCCGTTCGGTCCACACACCGCCGCCGTCCTTCCTCGCCGAGCAGCTTGCGGCGGTCAGCGACGACGTCTGCATCGACGCGGTGAAGATCGGCATGCTCGGTGACAGCGAGGTGATTGGAACGGTAGGCCGCTGGCTCGCTGAGGTGAGCCCCGCCGTCGTTGTTCTGGACCCGGTGATGGTGGCCACCAGCGGCGACCGCCTGCTGGCCACAGACGCAGAGGAAGCGCTGCGCCGGTTGCTCGACCAGGCTCACCTCGTGACGCCGAACCTGCCGGAACTGGCGGTGCTGCTCGGTGCCGAGCCCGCGGCTGACTGGCAGGAGGCGCTGGCGCAGGGGAGGGAGCTCTCCCGCCGGCATGGCGTCATGGTCCTGGTCAAGGGCGGACACCTGACCGCGGAGGACTGCCCCGATGCGCTGGTAGATGTGAACGGCCGGCTGGCGGGCGAGGTGGTTGAATTCCGCTCCGGGCGGGTGCGGACGAAAAACACGCACGGGACCGGCTGCTCGCTCTCGGCAGCGATGGCGACGGTGCAGGCCCGGACGGGGGACTGGACTGAGTCGCTCAAAGAGGTCAAGGAGTGGCTGTTCGGCGCGCTGGTGCGCGCGGACGAGCTGGAGGTCGGGAAGGGCAGCGGGCCGATCCACCATTTCCACCAGTACACGCCGCGTCCGGCGGACCGGTTCAGCACGGAAGCCTGGGAACGCACCGCCGGCATCCGGGCGGAAATCATGGAGCTGGAATTTGTGCGGTCGCTCGCGGCCGGGACTCTCGCTGAATCGCAATTCGGTTATTACCTGGCCCAGGACGCGCTTTACCTCAATGGCTACTCGCGCGCCCTGGCACGGGCCAGCGCGCTGGCGCCCACCGAGCAGGAACAGCTGTTCTGGGCCAAGGGCGCACACGACTGCCTTGAAGTCGAGGCGCAGCTGCACCGCGAATGGCTCGCCGGGCGCGACATCGCGCCGGACCAAGGACCGGTCACCAAGGCCTACGTGGACCATCTGCTGGCCGTCAGCGCTGCGGGGAGCTATGCCGAGCTGGTGGCCGCCGTGGTGCCGTGCTACTGGCTCTATGCGCATGTCGGCAGCGAACTGTACGGCCGGTACAAGTCCTCCGGAGCCTCCGACCACCCGTACGGCGCGTGGATCGAGACCTATGCGGACGACGATTTCGCAGAGGCCACCCGGCAGGCCGTGGCAATCATGGACTCGGCTGCCCGGCAGATCCCGGAGCGGGAACGCGCACGCATGATGGCCGCCTTCGAGCATTCGGCCCACTGCGAGCTCCGCTTTTTCGATGCGCCGAGGCTTCATGCGTGAGCCGCGGCCGGTGTGGCCGAGCTAACAGTGCGGTTCCGCGGCACGCCGCCGGGGCGTCATTTGCAGGAAATAGCGGAAATAGCGTAATCTTGATCTTCGGTGCGAACGCCTTCGAAGGGTAAATCCCGTAGGCGTCACTGCACAGTGCTGGCAGGCATCCTTTTTACCGCCTGTATTCAAAGCGCATAACTGTATTAAACGTCGAGAGAAGTGAGTTCCCAAGTGGTGTACGCGATTGTCCGCGCAGGCGGCCGCCAAGAAAAGGTTTCCGTCGGAGACCTCGTAACCCTTGACCGCGTCCCCGGTGGAGCCGGTAGCACCTTCGAGCTGCCCGCGCTGCTCCTGGTCGATGGCGACAAGGTTACCTCCGCAGTTGATGAGCTGGCCAAGGTCAAGGTCACTGCAGAGATCATTGAGAATCTTCGCGGGCCGAAGATTGTCATCCAGAAGTTCAAGAACAAGACCGGCTACAAGAAGCGCCAGGGTCACCGTTCAGAACTGACCAAGGTCAAGGTCACCTCCATCGCGTAATTGCGGTCGGCAGGCTTCCAGCAGTTTCCATAGACAAAAAAGGTAGGCATAGCAAATGGCACATAAGAAAGGTGCGAGCTCTACTCGCAACGGTCGCGATTCCAACGCTCAGTTCTTGGGCGTAAAGCGCTTCGGCGGCCAGGTTGTTTCCGCTGGCGAGATCATCGTCCGCCAGCGCGGCACCCACTTCCACCCGGGCGCCAACGTCGGCCGTGGCGGCGACGACACCCTGTTCGCCCTCGAGGCCGGTGCGGTTGAGTTTGGTACTCGCCGCGGACGCCGCGTTGTGAACATCGTTGCTGCAGCAGCTGCCGAGTAATTTTCGGCAGCAATTCAGCTTTCCAGTGAGGCGGGCCGCGGGTCCGCCTCACTGGTGTTTAACCAGACTAGAATCACTGATGGGCACATCCGGTGTGAACCGGGATCACCTGAAGTAAAAGGAGATAAACGTGGCAACTTTCGTTGACCGGGTTGTATTGCATGTATCCGGTGGAACCGGGGGCCACGGCTGTGTTTCCGTCAAGCGTGAAAAGTTCAAGCCGCTGGGCGGCCCGGACGGCGGTAACGGTGGCAACGGCGGCGACGTCATCCTGCGGGTCGACTCGCAGACCACCACCCTGCTGTCCTACCACCACGCACCGCACCGGCACGCCAGCAACGGCGACTTTGGCAAGGGCGATCTGCGCCATGGCAGCAACGGCGAAACGCTGATCCTGCCTGTCCCGGACGGCACCGTGGTCAAGACCAAGGACGGCGAAGTGCTGGCCGACCTTATTGGCGAAGGTGCCGAGTATGTGGCGGCGGCCGGTGGCCAGGGCGGGCTGGGCAACGCCTCGCTGTCCTCGCAGAAGCGCAAGGCGCCCGGCTTCGCACTGCTCGGTGTACCGGGCGACGAGCGCGACATCGTGCTGGAGCTGAAGACCGTGGCGGATATCGCGCTGGTGGGTTTCCCCTCGGCCGGTAAGTCGAGCCTGATTGCGGCCTTGAGTGCTGCCCGGCCGAAGATCGCCGACTATCCGTTCACCACACTGGTGCCGAACCTGGGTGTAGTCCAGGCCGGCGACGTGCGGTTCACCGTCGCCGATGTGCCCGGGCTGATCCCCGGTGCCAGCGAAGGCAAGGGGCTGGGCCACGAATTCCTGCGCCACGTGGAGCGGTGCGCCGCCCTGGTGCATGTGCTCGACTGCGCCAGCCTGGAAGCCGACCGCGACCCGATCTCCGATCTGGAGACCATCGAGGCGGAACTGGCTGCCTACGCCGTCGACCTCAGCTACGCCGGTGCCGACGGCGCCGTCGTGCCCTTGAACGAGCGGCCCCGGTTGGTGGCGCTGAACAAGGTGGATGTACCCGACGGCAAGGATATGGCGGAGTTCGTCCGGCCCGAACTCGAGAAGCGCGGCTACAAAGTCTTCGAGATCTCTGCGGTCAGCCACGAGGGACTGCGCCAACTGAGCTTTGCCATGGCGGACATCGTCGTGGCGGCACGGCAGGAGGCGGCAGCCGCACCGGCACCGGTCAAGGTTGTCCTGCGGCCCAGGGCCGTCAACGAAGCCGGATTCGTCATCCGCAAGGAAGAGAAAAACCTCGAGCCGCTGTACCGGGTGCTCGGCGAGAAGCCGGAGCGCTGGGTTAAGCAGACCGACTTCAACAACGACGAGGCCGTGGGCTACCTCTCGGACCGGCTGGCCAAACTGGGTGTCGAGGACAAACTCTTCAAGGCCGGAGCCGTGCCGGGATCCACCGTGGTCATCGGCGAAGACGACGCCGTTGTCTTCGACTGGGAGCCGACCATGATGGGCGGTGCCGAGCTGCTGGCCGGCGCACCGCGCGGAACCGATATCCGGCTCGACGACTTCAGCGGCCGTCCCACGCGCAGCCAGAAGCGCCAGGAACAGCAGGACCGCAAGGACGCCAGGGCCGCGGCACGCGCGGAGCTGGAAGCCGAGCGCAAGGCAGGCATCTGGACCGAATCCGTCAATTACAAGCACCACGCCGGAAGCGGGGCATCGGAAGAAGACGATGAAAGCTAGCGCTCAACCGGCGGACCGTACACTGCTGCGGACCGCCGGCAGGGTAGTAGTCAAGGTCGGCTCATCGTCGCTGACCTCCGTGGCCGGGGGCATCGCCGAAGATGCGTTGCTGTCCCTGGTGGACGTGCTGGCCGCGCGCCGCAACACCGGCACGGAGCTGATCCTGGTTTCCTCAGGTGCCATCGCGGCCGGACTGGCCCCGCTGGGGCTGGGACGCCGTCCCCGCGACCTGGCCACCCAGCAGGCGGCTGCGAGCGTAGGCCAAGGGCTCTTGATGGCCCGCTATACCCAAGCCTTCGGCGCCCACGGTGTTGCCGTCAGCCAGGTGCTGCTGACCGCCGAAGACCTGATGCGCCGCCAGCACTATGCGAACGCCTACCGCGCGTTGAACCGGTTGCTGCACCTCGGCGTCGTTCCTGTGGTTAATGAGAACGACACCGTGGCCACGCATGAAATCCGGTTCGGCGACAATGACCGGTTGGCCGCACTGGTGGCCCACCTGGTCAAGGCCGATGCGCTGGTCCTGCTTTCCGACGTCGATGCCCTCTATGACGGGCCGCCGAAGGCCGGGGCCAAGCGCATCGCCCACGTTGCCGGGCCCGCCGATCTGGACGGGATCAGCATCGGCCGCACGGGCAAGGCCGGTGTGGGCACCGGGGGAATGGTGACCAAAGTCGAGGCCGCCGCCATGGCTGCGGAGTCCGGCATTCCCGCGCTTGTCACCGCAACGGCCAATGCGGCCGCGGCCTTAGCCGGCGAGGATGTGGGCACCTGGTTCAGCACCAACGGCACGCGCCGCCCGGTGCGGCTGCTCTGGCTGGCGCACCTGGCTACCATCCAGGGCCGCCTGACAATCGACGACGGCGCCGTGCAGGCTGTGCGCGAACGTCACCGCTCGCTGCTGCCGGCCGGGATCACGTCGGTCAAGGGCACCTTCGAGCCGGGAGACCCGGTGGAAATCGCCGACTCTGCCGGCCGCATCGTTGCCCGCGGGCTCGTCAACTTCTCCTCCTACGAGCTGCCCCGGATGCTGGGGCGCTCCACCAGAGAGCTGGGGGCGAGCCTGGGGCGCCAGTACGAGCGCGAGGTCATCCACGTGGACGACCTCGTGGTGCTGTAGGGACGGCAGACTACGTAACGCGAAAACGGTCAGGAACTATAACGGCTAAAATCGGACTATGACCCAGACAGCTGCCTCCCAGACCCCGGCCGTTACCGAGCAGTCCGCTGCAGAGCAGCCGGATGTCACTGCTGCCGTCCATAGTATTGCCGAACGCTCCCGCACCGCTTCACGGCGGATGGCCCGCGCCAACCGCGCCTGGAAGGACCGGGCGCTGGTGGAGATCGCCGAGCAGCTGGTCGCCAAGCGCGACGTTGTGCTGCATGCGAACCGGCTGGATGTGGAGAAAGGCCGGGAGAACGGGACCAGCAAGGCGATGCTGGACCGCCTGAAGCTGGATCCTGCCCGCATAGACTCCCTTGCGGCGGCACTGCACAGCCTGGCCGGCCTGCCCGATCCCGTCGGTACCGTGATGCGTGGGCAGACGCTGCCGAATGGACTGCGGCTGCGGCAGGTCCATGTACCCATGGGCGTGATTGCCGCCATTTACGAGGCGCGTCCCAATGTCACCGTGGACATCGCCGGTCTGGCACTCAAGAGCGGCAACGCCGCAATCCTGCGCGGCGGTAGTGCGGCCGCCGAGACGAACGTGGCCTTGCTGGGGATCATCCGGGATTCGCTGGACAGGGTGGGCCTGCCCTCGGACGCGGTGCTGAGCGTCGATGAATACGGCCGCGAGGGTGCGAACGCGCTGATGCAGGCCCGCGGCAAGGTGGATGTACTCATTCCGCGCGGCGGCCGCGACCTGATCCAGACCGTGCTGAACACGGCCAAGGTGCCCGTGATCGAAACCGGCGAAGGCAACGTGCACATCTACGTGGATGAATCCGCAGACACCCAAATGGCCGTGGAGATCCTGCTTAATGCCAAGACCCAGCGGCCATCCGTATGCAATACCGTAGAGACCTTGCTCCTGCACTCGGGTGCTGGCGCGGGGGCGGACGTGCTCCGCTCGCTCGCCGGGGCCGGCGTCCGGCTCCATGTCGATGACCGCGTAGCCGCGATCGTGCCGGCCGGAATCCAAGTCGAGCGGGCAACGGATGAAGACTGGGGCCGTGAATACATGGATCTGGACCTCGCCGTCGCCATGGTTGACTCGATGGACGACGCGCTCGATCACATCCGCAGGTGGACCACCGGACACACCGAGGCCATCATCACCAATGATCTTGGTAACGCCGACCGTTTCGTTGCAGAGATTGATTCCGCTGCGGTTATCGTCAACGCCTCCACCCGGTTTACCGACGGCGGCGAGCTGGGCTTGGGCGCCGAGGTCGGCATCTCCACCCAGAAGATGCATGCCCGTGGTCCCATGGGCCTGCGGGAATTGACCACCACAAAGTGGATTGTGCAGGGCGAAGGCCAGGTCCGGGACTAAACACCGGGCGGCTACCCGCCCCGCCCCGCCCCGCCGCTCCGACGCGTGCCGGTGGGTGTTCCGCCGCGCGAACGCGTACCATTAGACAGAACTGAACTTCCGCCTGCCCAGGCGGTCCACCATTCCCAAGGGAGAAAATATGCTGACTCAGGTATTCGGCGCCGCGCTGGTGGCCAGCGAGGCCCACGTTGAACTTCCGGTGTCGCCGGTCGTCATCGGCGGCGGAATCTTCGTGGTCTTCCTGATCATGATGTTCTCCACCATCGCCTTTACCAGTGTCGGCCACCGCCACTCCGCCGTCGAGGAACATGCGGATCCGCACCGCCAGCACCCGAACAAGCACGATCACGGCCAAGCCCAGCACTAAAGTGCCTATGGCTTTCCCCTCAACCGGAACAGCGGCTACGCTGCCTGGCAGCACAGCCTCCGGCCGCAAATTCCGGCTGGGGGTCATGGGCGGCACGTTCGATCCGATCCACCACGGACACTTGGTCGCGGCCAGTGAGGTGGCCGCGGTTTTCGATCTGGACGAAGTAGTCTTTGTCCCCACGGGCCATCCTTGGCAAAAATCGTCCCGGACTGTTTCACCCGCGGAGCATCGTTACCTGATGACAGTGATTGCCACCGCTTCGAACCCGCGGTTCACGGTGAGCAGGGTGGACATCGACCGTCCAGGATTGACGTACACGATCGATACGCTGCGTGATCTGCGGGCCGCCCGGCCGGAAGCTGAGCTGTACTTCATCACCGGTGCGGACGCGCTGGCCCAGATCATGTCGTGGAAGGACATCGACGAACTGTGGTCACTGGCGCACTTCGTCGGAGTCACGCGTCCGGGCCACGTGCTGCACGATCTGGGGCGTAAGGACGTCAGCCTCCTCGAGGTCCCGGCCATGGCCATCTCCTCGACCGACTGCCGGGACCGGGTGGCCGAAGACCAACCCGTCTGGTACCTCGTTCCGGACGGCGTAGTACAGTACATTGCCAAATACGGTCTCTACCGGGCACTGGAACCGGCGGATCGGTTCCCCGCAACAAACTAGCCGTACATACCTCCACATTCTGGGTGAAAAATTATCAATGAGTAAGGAATCGCAGACGCCGCGCAGCCGGAGAGAAGCCCGGCTGCAGCGCGGACCCGGCGGGAACCCGGACGCCGGTGGTACGCCACCAGGAGCTGCGGGCGCTATGACGACGCCGTCGGGCACGTCCGAAGGTACCGAGCGGTCTTCCCAAGCGCGCGCCCGGGATCGTGAAGCGCACCGGGCCTACCGTGCCCTGACGGAGGCGATACCCGTTGTTCCTGCCGCGCAGGCACAACCCACCCGGCGCCAACTGAGGCGGCAGCAACTGGCGCGGGAACAAGGCCCGCAGACCGAGGGGTCGCCCCGTCCGCCGGTAGCCGCCCCCATGAACCGGCCCGTCAAGCCGGTATCCGCAGTAGCGGGGGAGGCGCCGGCAAAGGATCGTCCCCTTCAAGCACCGCAGACCGATGCGCAGTACCGTCCCAACCGGCCTCCCATCGAGGGCGGCCGCCGGGAGCGCCGCCGCCGTAGCACCGCCCCAGCGACTGGGGTAGCCGAATCCCCAACAACTGATGAGGCTGCTCTGCCGGACGCCGCCGCTGAAGCCGTCGACGCTGGAAAGATGACCGTCGAGCAGGCTCTGGTGGCCAAGGAACTGCTGATGGGCCAGGCCAAGAACCTGGCCGCGATGATGGAGGCGCGCAAGGACCAGGACCCCCGGACGGTTGATCTGGAAATCCTCGCCCAGCAGAAGGCCTTGGCCGAGCGTGCGGCGGTGCTGAACCGCCGGGCCGCGGACAAGCAACGGTTGAGCCAGGAGAACCAGCAGCGGCGGCAGACTGCGGGACCGGGAGACATCGCATCGGCCCCGATGGAATTCGTGCGTCTGCCGGGCAGTGATAAACACGTACTGCGTCCGTCCCCGACGTCCAATGTGCCGCTGGTGAGCAATGCGCCGGAACGGGCCGTGGAAGCAGGGGCAACCGTCCCCGTACGGCCTGCTGCAGCCGCCCAGCCGCTGGCCCCAAAGGGGTCGCAGGTGCCGCAACGGAAGGCTGCGCCGGCGGAAAAGCCGACGCCGGTTGACAACTCTGCGCCGACAGACAGGCTTGCCTCGGTAGAAAAGGCCGTGCGCAACACGAGCCCTGCATCGGAGGTCTCCGCCAAGTCGAGGCCCGCGCCGGCAGCGCCGGGACCAAAGCCGGCAACGCGCGTTCCCAGGCCCGTGACTCCGGGGACGAGGCCGTCCATCTCATCAGCGCCGGCCAGGTCCAGGCTCCTGGCCCAGGCCGAAGCCGTCGCCGATGGTCGCGGCAGGAAAGTGGAACCCCTCAGCGCCAGGAGCGCTCATGGACTGGACCCGCTGGACGCACGGACCGCTGGCCAGGCCAACAGTGCCAGAGTTGCTGTCATCGCCGCTCTGGTGCTCGGCGGAGCAGCCTTTATTACCGGACTGATTATGATGATCGTCGGTCTCAGCAATTAGTTCCACAACTACCTCACCAAAAAGGAGCCCTATGGCAGCCTCAGAAGATTCGATTTCCATTGCGCGGATGGCTGCCAAGGCTGCCTCCGACAAGATCGGCCAGGACATCATCGCCCTCGACGTCAGCGAGCGTCTGGCGATCACGGACGTTTTTGTGATTGCTTCGGCTACTAACGAACGTCAGGTCAACGCGATCGTCGACGGCATCGAAGAAGAGCTGCACAAGCGTGATCTGAAACCGGTCCGTCGCGAAGGCCGGTCCGAAGGACGCTGGGTGCTGCTCGACTACGCCTCGGTTGTCATCCACGTCCAGCACGAGGAAGACAGGGTCTTCTACGCCTTGGAGCGCCTGTGGAAGGACTGCCCGCCGATTGACCTGCAGCTCGACGAGGCGCCGGCAACAGCGTCCGACGGCGAGTGATTGAGTAACGCTCGAAGCTTCAGGTTTTGAGCTGAATCCCCGGATACCTTTATTGGTGTGCCGGGGATTTTGCATTTGCACGCCCGTGCGGTGGGACATGCCGCCCCGACTGCGGCCCGGCGAATAACAGTGATGTGATTTAGATCAAACTCTCACGTTGTCGCTGCGGTTCCGTGCTCGATGAGAGCCGTAAGCCGCGGAACGACGCGGTTTTTGCGGGAAATGGGTCTGAAGCGGACTCGATTTGGAATCTGATGGATCCTCTGCATAGAATATTCAAGTTGCTGCGGCACGGGGAGGGAACGAACCGGGCAGGGTAACACGGTAGAAACCGGAAACGGGGCTGTGGCGCAGCTGGTAGCGCACCTGCATGGCATGCAGGGGGTCAGGGGTTCGAGTCCCCTCAGCTCCACCGATGAAAAGAGCCGCTCAGACTGAGCGGCTCTTTTCTTTTCCCCGCATTTTTTCTTCGCGCGTATCGGGCCCTGCCTACGCGCTTCATAATCCGTCCGGGATGACGCTTCGCCCGTCACATACGCCCCGGGCGCCGTCAAGAACGGAAACGTGCCGTCACCATAGGCCGTTTGCTTGTCCGCACTCCTGCCCGTGCGTAGAGTTCTGGGCAAGTTACTTCCGTAACAGGTCAGCGACCCTCTCGATGAGGGTGTGGGTGCCCCGGGTGTGGGTCTGACATTTGGCACAGGAGTCTCCGTTGCGTGCGGCCGCATGCAACGCAGGCAGGCTCCTGAGCTCCTTTCCGAACTATCACGTGTGCTGCCTTGCCAGCGGCGGTTCTTCCGCCCTGGATTCTCCGCAGCCGCGTGTGACCTCACCGTAAGGATACAAATGTCACCGCCAACCCCGACGGTTCCGCATTTTGATGCGGAAATCACCAACCATCCAGCCCTGTCCTATGAGCTCTTTCCGCCCAGGAATGCGCAGGCAAACGAAGCGCTCTGGCGGACCATCCGCGAACTGGAAGGCACTGCCCCGGACTATGTTTCGGTCACCTACGGTGCCGGAGGCTCCAATCAGGGGACGGCCCTGGAGCTGCTCGAACGCCTTCAGAACGAAACCCGGCTGCGGCCGCTGGCCCACCTGACCTGTGTCGGGAGCAGCGGGCTGGAGCTGGCCCGGACCATCGAGGCAATTCTCGGCAGGGGAGTCAGAGGGATCCTGGCGCTGCGCGGCGATGCCCCTGCCGGCAGCTCGGGCCGCCCCTCGGGAGAACTGCGGTACGCGCAGCAGCTGGTCGAACTGATCCGGCGGATTGAACGCCGACGGACCGCCCACCTGGCGGCCGGGAAAGTGGCCATCGGTGTAGCTGCCTACTCCAGCCGCCATCCCGAATCGCCCAGCTTCGAGCACGACGTCGAAGTGCTGCTGGCCAAGCAGGCCTCGGGCGCGGACTTCGCGATCACGCAGATCTTCTTTGACGCCAACGATTATTCGTCGCTGCTGCGCCGTGCACGGCAGGCTGGAGTCCGCATCCCGATCATTCCCGGGATCATGCCGCTGACCAGCGTGCGCCGGCTCGACAGGCTTGCCCAGCTGGCCGGCATCGACGTGGATTTTGCCGTCCGCGACCGGCTGGCCAGCGCCGGTGATGACTCTACGCGTCAGCGCATCGGGATCCAGGCCACCGTCGACCTTGCCAACGCCGCTTTGGACGCCGGGGCTCCCGGACTGCACGTCTATACCTTCAACGAGCATGTGTCCGCCCTGCAGCTGCTGGAGAAACTGCAGCTGCCCCGACCGGCTGCCCCGGTTCGCCACAAGGTGCTGGCCCGGGCGTAAAAACTCACCCACGACGTCGCCCTAAGGGCCACCGCCGGAACTCATCTTCTGCGCTACACCAGAATTAAGGACTTATCCCATGACTGACAATACTTTCCCCGCTGCCACCATCCTTGGCTACCCTCGAATCGGCCCCCGCCGGGAGCTGAAGAAAGCCCTGGAGAACTTCTGGTCCGGCGCCAGCACTGCCGCCGAGCTGGAGCAAACCTGCCAAGACCTGCGCCACCGCAGCTACGCGCACTTGGCCGAACTCGGTCTGGACGCCCACGCGTCGGCGGTCCCGGCGTCGTTCTCCTACTACGACCAGGTCCTGGACACCGCCGTGACGCTGGGCGCGGTGCCGGTCCGCTTCGCCGACCTGTTCGACGGCGAGGGCAAGCTGGGACTCGACGCCTACTTCACGCTCGCCCGCGGCGACGCCGACCGCGCTCCGTTGGAGATGACCAAATGGTTCGACACCAACTACCACTACCTGGTCCCCGAACTGGGCCCGGAGACGGTATTCCGGATCGCCAATGAATGGATCGTGGAGAACTTCACGGCGGCACGTCAGGCAGGTTTCACCACCAGGCCGGTGCTCGTGGGTCCGGTCAGCTTCCTGCTCCTGAGCAAAGCGGCAGACGACGCCGGCGCGGGCTTCGAGCCGCTGTCGCGTCTGGCCGACGTGCTGCCGGTCTACGCCGAGGTCCTTCGCGCCCTGGCGGCGGCCGGGGTCGAGTGGGTCCAGCTCGAGGAGCCGGCGCTAGTGGCCGACCAGGACTTGTCCGAAGGGGAACTGGCGGAGGCGGTTCGGTTGGCCTACACCGCGCTGGCCACGGAACTTCAGGTGCCGCAGCGGCCGCGCCTGCTGGTGACATCGTCCTACGGCTCGCTGGACGGGCTGCTGCCCGCGCTGGCAGCCTCCGGCGTCGATGCCCTCCACCTGGACCTCGTCAACGGCGCCGTCCCCGCCGCGGCGGAGCTGGAGGCCCTGGGGAGCACTGTGCTGGTCGCAGGCCTGGTGGACGGAGAGAACATCTGGAAGGCAGATTTGGCCGCCGCAGCAGACAAGCTGGGACGTTTGGAGCAGTCCGTCTCCCGGCTTGCCGTTGCGACGTCGACCTCGCTCTTTCATGTTCCGCATGATGCAGAGCAGGAGCAGCAACTGGACCCGGTCCTGCGCAGCTGGCTCGCCTTCGCCGACCAGAAGGTGGGCGAGGTCCGCACCCTGGCCCGTGCGATAGGCAAGCCGGAAGCGATTGCCGCAGAAGTGGCCGCCGCTGCTGCCGTCCTGGAAACCCGCCGACAGTCTCCGGGCGTACAGCAAAGCGCAGTGCGCGCCCGGACCGGGGGACTAGCCCCGGCCGACTTCACCCGCGGTGACTTCGAGAGCCGGCAGATCGCGCAGCAGGACGTACTCCGGCTGCCCGCGCTGCCCACGACCACCATCGGCTCCTTCCCGCAGACCCGCGACATCCGGCTGGCCCGTGCCCGCGCGCTCAAAGGCGAACTGGGGGCCGGTGCCTACGAGCAGCTCATGAAGGACGAGATCAAGCGCGTCATCGAACTCCAGGAGGAACTGGGTCTCGATGTGCTGGTGCACGGAGAACCCGAGCGCAACGACATGGTGCAGTATTTTGCCGAGAACCTGGACGGCTTCGACGTCACGGTGCACGGCTGGGTCCAGTCCTACGGTAGCCGCTGCACCCGCCCCTCCATTCTCTGGGGCGACGTCAGCCGGCCGGCACCGATCACGGTTCCGTGGACACGCTATGCGCAGTCGCTGACGCAGAAGCCGGTGAAGGGAATGCTGACCGGACCGGTGACCATCCTGGCCTGGTCCTTTGTCCGGGACGACCAGCCGCTGCAGGAGACCGCCAACCAGGTGGCACTGGCATTGCGGGACGAAATTTCGGACCTGCAGGAAGCCGGCACCAAGATCATCCAGGTCGATGAGCCTGCGTTGCGGGAACTGCTGCCGTTGCGCCGGCGCGACCACGTGGACTACCTGCGCTGGTCCGTTGACTCCTTCAGGCTCGCCACTTCCGGCGTCGCCGCCGCCACGCAGATCCATACGCATCTGTGCTATTCCGAATTCGGTGAGATCATCGACGCCATCGATGCCTTGGACGCGGACGTGACAAGCATCGAGGCGGCCAGATCCCGGATGGAGGTAGTCAAGGACCTGGAGCAGTACGGCTTTGCCAGAGGCGTGGGACCGGGGATCTACGACATCCACTCGCCGCGCATCCCCTCGGCGGGCGAGCTTGAGGAGCTGCTGGCTGCCGCCGTCGCACATGTGCCGGTACGGCAGCTGTGGGTCAACCCGGACTGCGGTCTGAAGACCCGCGCCTACCCGGAAACCAAAGCTTCCCTGGAGAACCTCGTCCAGGCCGCCCGGAGAGTGCGGGCGTCACTGGTGGATAGCCTGGCCGGATAGCACTTTCAACACATTCAAAACGCGATGTCCCGGCCGGCTGCTGCCTGCCGGGACATCGCGTTTTTCCCTGGCGGCCCAGGATTTGATCAGCGGCGCCGCGGGCTGATGCTCAGGCCGCGGAGGATGTCGGAGAGCTGTTCCATGAACAGGCCGACCTGGGCATTCTGCTTTTCATTGATGAGCAGGGCAAAAATGTTCCGGGCGAGGCGGATTTCCGGCACATCCAGGACCACCACACCGTTGTCCATGTGCTGCATGGCCAGCTCCGGCACCAAGGCCGCGCCGAAACCGGCGGCTGCCATTTCGAGGCTGGCGTTGAAGTCGTCGCAATAGGCGACTACCCGCGGGTGGAGGTTGCAGCTGGCGAAGAGCCGCTCGATTACAGTGGCATCGGCGGTGCCTGGGTGATGCATGATCCACGGCATTTCCGCCAGCTGCGACGCTGAGACCTGGGAGCCGGTCTGCAGCCCCCACGATTCCGGCAGGACCACGCGGAAATTATCGTCGCCCAGCCATTGCCTGTTGACCGAATGCGGCCAGGCCAGCCCGCCTTGGCCTACCTGGTACACCAACGCCAGATCCAGTTCGCCGCCGGTGCGCAGGCCCTGGATGGTCTGGGCCGGTTCCGCCACGAAAACTTTCAGATTGATGCCCAGATTTGGCCACTGCGGCAGGCGGAGCAGTCTTGGCAACGCATACGTGGCCAGACTTGGAAAGATCCCCAGTCGGACTTCCTGGGCTGTGGTGTCATGGGTGCGCGAGGTTGCCGCCAGGAGGGCGTCGATGTCGGTCAGGACCTTTGCCGCATGGCGGGCCATGACGAATGCGGTCTCGGTAGGGCGGACACTTCGTGCTGAACGCTCAAAAAGGGTCACCCCGGCCTCCCGCTCCAAAGCGGACATCTGCTGCGAGACGGCGGAGGCCGTGTAGCCGAGCTGCACGGCGGCGGCAGCGAAAGAGCCACGCCGGGTCACCTCCAGCAGTGTGCGCAAATGGACGGGGTTGACCATCGGAATTCCTCACGCTCGGCGAATGTTGTATTAATGGCATCTTATGCACCGGTGGGGGCAGGACACGGGAGCAGGACAGTTGAACCTGCAGAGCCGGTGTCGGCGGAGGCAACAAATTGCAGTGGGAGCAGCTTCCACCGGGCAAATCTGTGTAACCGACCACTGGCCAAGGTGACGGCCGACGCTATTCGACACGCCCGGAGAATCGGCGACACGAAGTATTTGTGCCTGTGGGGATCGTTGTCCACAGCTTGTGGACGGGGGAGTGAAAACTGCGCGAAATCAAGGGCGGGGAGCAGGAATTATCCCCAATGCCTGTGGACTGACGGACGCACAAATGACATACTTGTAATACATCATCTAGGGGTCCGCCCCAGAAGCGTGCACTAGATGTAGTGGATGTAGTAGATTGAAACCGCTGGCAGGGACAGACTCAGGATCATCTGAAAGACCAACTTGAACCCCGAGAGACAGCGACTAATAGTCACCAAAGTTTTAGGGAGAGGGACCATGACTGTAACCGTTTACACGAAGCCAGCATGCGTGCAGTGCAACGCAACCTACCGTGCTCTGGATAAGAAGGGCATCACCTACCAGAGCGTTGATCTCTCCCAGGATCCGGCTGCGCTTGAGCGCGTTCGCTCGCTCGGTTACATGCAGGCGCCCGTTGTCGTCACCGAGCAGGACCACTGGTCCGGGTTCCGTCCGGACAAGATCGCCGAACTCGCCCAGTCAGCGGCTACCTCCTCGGTGGCCTGATTTCCAACAAAGTCGGGAGGCGCTCTCCATGGCAGCTACGCTGATGGCCGAAGGAGCCACAACGTACGGCTCCGGAGCAGGCCCCGGTTCATCGACCAGCGCGTCGCTGGTCTACTTCTCCTCGGCATCGGAAAATACGCACCGGTTTGTCAGGAAGTTGGGTATGGAAGCGGCACGAATCCCGCTGCGCACCCAGGACGAAACAATTTATGCCCGGAAACCCTACGTTCTGATCCTGCCCACCTATGGTGGGGAATCAGGCCGCAATTCGATTCCGAAGCAAGTGCTTAAGTTCCTCAAGAACGAGGAAAACAGATCACTGCTCAGGGGCGTTATCGGCGCCGGGAACACAAACTTCGGCACTACCTATTGCCTGGCCGCTGACAAGATTGCGGCCAAGTGCGAAGTGCCACACCTATATAGGTTCGAGCTCATGGGCACGGCGGACGACGTCGCCCGTGTCAAACAAGGATTGGAAGAGTTTTGGAAACGACAGTTGAAGCAGTAGCGGATTCGAAGCCGGAGCTGCCCGAGGCCTACAAGGGCCTGGGATACCACGAGCTCAACGCCATGCTGAATCTGTACGGTCCGGACGGCAAGATCCAGTTCGACGCGGACCGGGAGGCGGCACACCAGTACTTCCTCCAGCATGTCAACAACAACACCGTCTTCTTCCACGACCTTGAGGAGAAGCTGGACTATCTGGTCAAGAATGACTACTACGAGCGTGAAACGCTTGACCAGTACACCATGAACTTCATGCGCGGCCTGTGGGACCGCGCGTACAAGAAGAAGTTCCGCTTTGAAACCTTCCTGGGCGCCTTCAAGTTCTACACTTCCTACACACTGAAGACGTTTGACGGCAAGCGTTTCCTGGAGCGCTACGAAGACCGCGTCTGCATGGTGGCCCTCCACCTCGCCCGGGGCGACGAGCAGCTGGCCATGCAGATGATGGACGAAATCATCGAGGGCCGTTTCCAGCCGGCCACGCCAACCTTCCTCAACGCCGGCAAGAAGCAGCGCGGCGAGCTGGTCTCCTGCTTCCTGCTGCGCATCGAAGACAACATGGAGTCCATCGGCCGCTCCATCAACTCCGCCCTGCAGCTGTCCAAGCGCGGCGGCGGCGTCGCCTTTGCCCTGACCAACATCCGCGAGGTCGGCGCACCGATCAAGCAGATCGAGAACCAGTCCTCCGGCGTCATCCCCGTGATGAAGCTGCTCGAAGACAGCTTCTCCTACGCCAACCAGCTCGGTGCGCGCCAGGGCGCCGGTGCCGTCTACCTGCACGCGCACCACCCGGACATCTACCGGTTCCTCGATACCAAGCGCGAAAACGCGGATGAGAAGGTCCGGATCAAGACCCTCTCGCTCGGCGTCGTAATCCCGGATATCACCTTCGAACTCGCCAAGAAGGGCGAGGACATGTACCTCTTCTCCCCGTATGACGTGGAGAAGGTCTACGGCATGCCCTTCTCGGACATCTCGGTGACCGAGAAGTACTACGAGATGGTGGATGACAGCCGGATCAAGAAGACCAAGATCAAGGCACGCGATTTCTTCCAGACCCTGGCGGAGATCCAGTTCGAATCCGGGTACCCGTACATCATGTTCGAGGACACGGTGAACCGGGCCAACCCGATCGACGGCAAGATCATCATGTCCAACCTCTGCTCGGAGATCCTGCAGGTTTCGCAGCCGACCACGTACCATGACGACCTGTCCTACGACGAGACCGGCAAGGATATTTCCTGCAACCTGGGCTCGCTGAACATCGCCAAGACCATGGACTCGCCGGACTTTGGCCGGACGATCGAGACGGCCATCCGGACCCTGACCGCGGTATCGGACATGTCCAACATCGGCTCCGTGCCGTCGATCGCCAAGGGCAATGACCAGTCGCACGCCATCGGCCTGGGCCAGATGAACCTGCACGGTTACCTGGCGCGGGAGCGGGTCCACTACGGTTCCGAGGAAGGCCTGGACTTCACCAACATCTACTTCTACTCGGTGGTCTACCACGCCATCCGTGCGTCCAACCGGATCGCCATGGAAACCGGCCGGACCTTCGGCGGGTTCGAGAAGTCGAAGTACGCCAGCGGCGAGTTCTTCGACAAGTACACGGACCAGATCTGGGAGCCGGAGACCGAGAAGGTCAGGGCGCTCTTCGACGGCATCCACATTCCCACCCAGGAGGACTGGCGGGAGCTGAAGGCCTCGGTCATGGAGCACGGGATCTACAACCAGAACCTGCAGGCTGTCCCGCCGACGGGCTCGATCTCCTACATCAACAACTCCACCTCCTCGATCCACCCGGTGGCGTCCAAGATCGAGATCCGCAAGGAAGGCAAGATCGGCCGCGTCTACTACCCGGCTCCTTACCTGACCAACGACAACCTGGACTACTACCAGGACGCCTACGAAATCGGCTACGAGAAGATCATCGACACCTACGCCGTTGCAACGCAGCACGTGGACCAGGGCCTGTCCCTGACGCTGTTCTTCAAGGACACCGCCACCACCCGGGACATCAACAAGTCCCAGATCTACGCGTGGCGCAAGGGCATCAAGACCATCTACTACATCCGCCTTCGCCAGCTCGCGCTGGAAGGCACGGAGGTGGAGGGCTGCGTCAGCTGCATGCTGTAGTAGCCCAAAGCAACTGAAAAGTACGACGGCGGGTGCGCGCCCGCCGTCGTACGCCCACCGAGCGGCACCCTTTCCCTAAAGGGCGCGGCTTCGGCGCTTAAGCGCCACACCGCGCGAACTAGACTTGAAGTAAACACCAAAGGAATCCGAGGGTTAGAAATGACGGAGAAGGTCAAGCTGCTCCACCACGTTGAGGCCATCAACTGGAACCGCATCCAGGACGAGAAGGACGTGGAGGTCTGGAACCGCCTGGTCAACAACTTCTGGCTGCCGGAGAAGGTGCCGCTGTCCAACGACGTGCAGTCGTGGGCCACGCTGACCCCGGCCGAGCAGGAAATGACCATGCGGGTCTTCACCGGCCTGACTCTGCTGGACACGGTGCAGGGCACTGTCGGCGCCGTCAGCCTGATTCCGGATGCCATCACCCAGCATGAAGAGGCGGTGTACACCAACATCGCGTTCATGGAGTCGGTGCATGCCAAGAGCTACTCCTCGATCTTCTCCACGCTGTGCTCCACCAAGGAGATCGACGAGGCCTTCCGCTGGTCCAACGAGAACGAGAATCTGCAGAAGAAGGCGCAGATCATCGTGGACTACTACACCGGCGATGACCCGCTCAAGCGCAAGGTCGCCAGCACCCTGCTCGAGTCCTTCCTGTTCTACTCCGGCTTCTACCTGCCGATGTACTGGTCTTCCCGGGCCAAGCTGACCAACACCGCCGACCTGATCCGCCTGATCATCCGCGACGAGGCCGTGCACGGCTACTACATCGGCTACAAGTTCCAAAAGGGGCTGGAGAAGGTGGACGAGGCCAGGCGGCAGGAACTGAAGGACTACACCTTCGACCTGCTCTATGAGTTGTACGAAAACGAAGTGCAGTACACCCACGATCTTTACGACGGCGTGGGCCTGGCGGAGGACGTGAAGAAGTTCCTGCACTACAACGCCAACAAGGCGCTGATGAACCTGGGCTATGAGGCCATGTTCCCCTCGTCCCTGACGGACGTGAACCCGGCCATCCTGTCGGCACTGTCCCCGAACGCGGACGAGAACCACGACTTCTTCTCCGGCTCCGGTTCGTCCTACGTGATCGGCAAGGCCGTCAATACTGAAGACGAGGACTGGGACTTCTAAGGCCTGTTTTACCTCAGGACGACCCGTTCACAATGAAGGCACCGCCGTAGAGCTGCGGTGCCTTCATCGTCAGATGTCGCCTGCCCAGCGTCAAGCGCCGTCCGCGTCAGGGGTCTTTCGTTTTACTCTTTCGATGGCACGGTAGACAGTGGATCGGCCAACGGAGAACAGCTCGGCCAGTTCATACATGGTATGTTCGCCGGCGATGTGCAGCTTGTAAAGATGAGCTTCCTGCTTGGGCGTCAGTTTCGGTTGCTCGCCGCGCAGGCGGCCTTTGGCCTTGGCGATTTTCATGCCCTCGCGGGTTCGAGAACGAATGAGGTCGGTTTCGAACTCCGCGATCATTGCCAGGACGTTGAATAGAAGCTTGCCCATTGGGTCGGTCGGATCGTGGACTGAGCCCCCGATGTTCAGTTTGATTTCCCGACTTGCCAGATCGTCTGCAATGTCATGGGTGTCTCGAACGGACCGGGCCAAACGGTCCAGCTTGGTCACGATCAAAGTGTCGCCAGCACGGCAGGCCGCCATTGCCTCGCGCAGCCCTGGCCGATTTCTATTGGTTCCGGTGAGTCCGTGATCGACATAGATCCGTTCCGTGAAGTAATTCAGTCATGCCAATGAGTGTGTCACATATGTCCCCCTGACCGGCCGGTTCACCGGTCCATCTATATGGGACGGCGTACAAGCAGCTACTTCGAGACTGCTGGTCAGCGATGGGTTTGCCCGGTGGAGCACCCTCTTGCGGGACCTTTTGGATCGCCTATGTGGAACACCCCTTACGGGTCCATCTTTGAGTCAGCGAGCCCGGGCTACTTACAGCTGACACCCTCCTGGGCAAACCTGCAGCTTGCCGGTATCGTTCCCTTTACACGGATAAGGGGACGTGATGAATCCGAGCCTGAAAGTGCGAGCCGCCATTCTCCTGCCCGCCATCTTCATCATGCTGGTGATGACTGTTCTCGCATTCGCGCAACCGGATCTAATCGGACCTCTAACCAGAACTATGCCGTTTGTCTGCATGGTAGCCCTGGGACCGGCAATGGTCCTGGCGCGGTTAGTTGGACACCGGAGTGCCCAGGCAGAAGCGAACTTCGATAGAAGGGCCGCCCAACTGCGGAAGGTGCTGCTCGGACTGCTCGTGGTCAATGCGGTTTTCATCGTTGGTATGGCGGTTCTGGCATTCACCCAGCCGCCGAAAGTTGCGATTCTGACTATGGTTACACCGCCGTGGTCACGGCTATCGTGCTCGTGACCACACTTGTTTTCGATCGCCGGACGCATTCCGAGGAAGGCTCTAGGACCCGAACAAATACACCCTGAATTGGCAGGACTAGCGTCTTTGACTGACTGTTAATTCCGGTTGGGTGCTCCCATAAGCGGAGTTTGGCCGTCGCCTCGTCCCGTCAACCGATATACATCGAAATTTTCGTTTGGGCGCCCTTCGACAAATTGTGGGACCTGAGCCAGAACCCGGAGCAGCATCCGCCATCGGAGATTTGCGGGACAGGCCCACTGTGGCGCGGCACGCATCCGGATATTTTTCGCAGGAGTCGGTGTGAGTGAGTGCGCGACGGACGAACTAGAAACCGTCATTGCGCTGCTTTCCTCTTGCAGGTCACTCTCGAATCAGCGTGTAGAAACGGTTTGCACGTAGAAGGTTTCCTCGCGACGGCATTGTTCTGGCGCCTCCTCTAAGAGTTTTCCGAGCTGCCCTTGCGAAATCACACCTCCGCCCAGCGTGGCGGACATGGGTATCCCGACCTCGATTGATCGTCCTTCCACTTCCACAGTCAGCGGGTTGCCCCCTTGGAAACTTGTACCAGCAGGAAACACGAGTGCCATGTCACGCCCCTCGACCGTCCTGCCAATGACGCAGTTCTCGTCGCTCAGGAGCAAGGTCCCATCGAACCCTGCTTCCATCTCAAAGTTCTCGACGCCGCTGTCCGGATTAACCAGAAGCATTTCTTCCTCTGGACCAGTGATGACAGCTGTGTTCTGTACAGCCTGGCCTGAGGGATCACCACAACCGGTCAAGACCACGGTAAGTGCTAGAAGTACCTCACGCGGGGGAAATCTTTTCATAGTGAGCTCCTGTAGTCCGGGAACTTATTTATGGCATCGGGGCTTCTGGCGCGATTGCTCCTGTCCCTCCACCCATTGGATCGAATTGTTCTGGGAAAGGGCTCGAACCAAAGATCTCGGGCCATAGCGCTTATTAGAAGTCTTTTGGGGATCGGCTAACGTAGCGCCATGGCCTGAAGCAAACCACCATTCGGGCTGCGCCCGTTGCAGCAGGTCCGGAGCCAGTGAAGACCTCGTCAGAGATATCTGGGTTCTGGTGCCGTCTGGTGTCCCGTAGGCTGGGCGCATGAACCGCAAAAGCGCCAGTCAGCCGCGTCGAAGACGGCGGTGGATTGCCGCGATTTCTATCCTCGTTGGAGTTCTGATTGCGGTGCCTGCCGTCATAATCGGGCAGTTCATGATCGGCCAATCCGTTGGCCGGGTCACAGTGGTTGAGGACGCCGGCGGAAGAGAGCGCACGGTGTACTGGCGGGACTATCCGGGAATCGCCGGCCTGGATCCCGAGGAGGTCATGCAGGGCCCCACTCCCGAAGTGGGGTATGAGAAAGGCCAGGCGATGGTCGCGGAGATCCGGACAGCGCTGACCAAGGAACTGAAACTGGAGTGGGCACCTCCGCCGGATGCGCACGACGACGCCGAGCCGTTTATCGATCGGGTCCAGAACTACTTCGGCGGAGAGTCGCTTCTCACCGTCGTCAATGCGCCAACTTCCCAAAGCACCAGTGTGCCGCGGTCCTGGGCCGATAAAGAGCGGGCGATCAAGATCATCGGCGAGGTCACCGGCCAATATGGCTACAGTGCGCCTGAGCTTGAACGCCTTGACGAATGGACAGAGGAAGACCGCATCCGTGATCTGGGCGGGACAGTCCCGGAAACTCAAGTGATCGTCTCCGGGTCAGTCCACGGTCCCGCCGGCCAGTGGCTCATGTTCACATTCCAAGACCTCTCCAAGGACACAAACGGCAGCTTCAGGGAACGGCTCGAACCACTCGAGGAATCGGGCTGGCAATTCGACACTCTCAGCCTCAGCTACGGTGCGAACGGCCTCCTGCGCGAGGAAAACCGGGAAGAGTTCAAGAAGCGGCTGGCACCCTTCGCCGGCCTGACGCCCCCAGCTCCACTCGAAACCTAGTCCTGCGGCCGTGCGATTCTAACGCTGAAATGGTGTCGTTCTAGGGGATCGACTCATGGGGTGGCCATCAGTCGACGGGTCTATGCGACGCTCAGGAAAATTACTGGTAAAGGTCGCCTTTACCTGATGGCGACCGCGAGCCTCTACGAAGCAATAGAATCCCCGTGCTGACTAGGGCTATGAAAATTAGGATCCCGACAAGCGTCGCTTGAAAAGATCCTCCCCACCAAACCAAGGCCAGTCCGACTAGGGCAAGAAACGCGAGGACAATGCAAATGATGTCGAGCGTCCTGTTAACAGATGCATTCACTAGAACCTGTCTTTCTTTCGGTCCCTCATCATGGCCTGTGCGTCTTCTCCTGGACAAGACGGACTGACCAGAAACTCTTCCATCTCCCGCTAGCTAATCCCATGCGGGACAACCCCACGCCGCGGCGGCGGATCTGTCCCGGTGGAAGTACCCCCTCCGCACGCTGTAACGGTGGACGGCCGGCTTCCACGCCGGCGGGTCGGTCGCGGCTCTGGGCCGACGGCGCCGCTCAGACCGCGGGAGCCGTTCGCTCCCGCCTGAAATCGTTGGCGCGATCGAAGGCCTCGCGCTGCCCCGGCCGGCGCCAACCATTGCGTTCATCCACCGGCGGATCGGCTCCGTCACGTCGCCAAATTGATATCCGACCTCATCCGCGCCCGCACCCGCGAAGGCATGCAGGTTGCCAACGCCAAAGGCCGGCTGCGCGGCAAACAGCCCAAACTCTCCAAAAGCCAGGAAGCCCACCTTGTCTCCCTATATAAGGGAGGACAACACACCACCACTGAACCCGGACACTTGAGGCGGCCTTTGCACCGGGCAGGGGCAAAGCCAAGACTTGGCTGCGGACGAGGATTGCAGACCACCGTCCCTATGGTGCATGATGTGGCGGGCGCCGACGGCGTACGACGGGTGCGCTACGGCGCCGACCGCCTTGGGGATCACGGCGCGTCGGTAATCGCCCTCTTTAGTCAGCCTGAGTGAAAGACGTGTCGGCCATGCTCGTAGACATCGACCGGGCCGTCGTCAGAAACCTTGATTGCCAGGCCGCAAATGCTCGCGTTCCACGCCGCGGTGCTCCTTGCGCCGGGAAACCACTCGAGATCCTGACGCCCCGCCGCAGCAAGAGCTGCAGGGCTGGGTACCGTAATCATGCTTGCGACGTCGATGATCCTACCGTGATCATCCAAAAGAACGGCACCATCAATACCGGAGGCCGCTTGCAGAACCCTGATGGATGTCGGATCGCCGAGGGTCCCGCCCGACACGGACGACCGGAGGGTGTGCGCAGCTCGATCCGGGTTCGCATGGTCAGGAACGATCTCGGACGGATCTACGTCGGCGTCCAGGAACACATAGAGCGACCCGTGACGCTCGTATCTGCATCCCGCCACAAGCCGTAGCGCGTGTTCGGCAACATCAGGGCTGAGACGGGCTTCCAGTAAGCGCCTCAGCACGTCCCAGTCCTGATACAGCCAGCTGCCCTGAGAGTTGATGAAGGTCACTCCTGCCGAGAGTGCGAAGTGGATGTCCCCGGACGGCGACGCAGAGAGGATCGACGTGCCCGTCCGGAGAAATCCGTACAAACCTTTCAAACCCTCCGCCGGAGCCAGGACCTCGGAATCTGCCCATTCCACGGAAGTGTCAACGAAGCCCTGGGCAGCACCGCTTTGACCACCGGCGACAAGTGCAAATTTGCCATTTTGTAAGAATGGTTTCAACCATCTCTCTCTGAGAAGCGCTTGCTCGAACGGAAGAGGCTGATGAAACGGATGGAATCGGGCATTCGCGCGTTTCGTGAACGTGGGCAAATGCTTGACCAGCACGACGTTGCCCGTGAACCGGGAACCTTCGTAGGTTTGGCGCGCAGCCGCCTCGAAGATCCTGATCCATCGGAGAAGTGGTGTGGTCGGGAACGGCGACAAGCGAGCCGCCGCCCGCAAGAACTGAGTCGCTGCCAATGCACTCCATAGATCCTGTGCCACCGACACATCGCCTACAACCTGTAGGTCCGATCGGAAAACCGACAAAACTCTCTTGATCAGACGGATTTCATTCGGCGAAGCCAGCCGACCGGCCGGGAAACCAATGGTTACTCTCTCACGATGATCGGTCGAAGCAACCCATGCCTCGTAACGACCATTTATCACCTCGGCGAAGCCCACGCGCTCTGCGTTCGGCGGCGCGTTTTCGGTGCGTTCAATGGACCAACCTTGGACAACCTCGTCAAGCAAGTGGGCCAATTCGGCAGCAAGGTCGTGGGTCGTCAGAATTGGCATGGGGCAACCGTAGGTGGTCGACGCGCCTGGCCGTAATAATCTCTAGAGTCGACTCTGCGACGATCCAATTGGACCTCCGTCGTTGCCTTGCGCTCGCTAAGGCGCGTCGTGAGCTTCCACCGGAAGAAGTAGTCGAACGCCCCCGGCCAACCTTGGCGATGCCGTGCTTGCCACAATACTCCCCTCACAACCTGACTTTCATCCGTTGGAAGGGCTTTTCTGCTTCGCGGCGCTGTCACCCGAGTGATGTTAACTTTGTGGCGGGCTCTGTTCACTACACAACGCATTGCTTCAAGCCAAAGTAGCCCGCGACCATCGCAGGATCCTGGACGGGCTGGCAGATAATGACGCTGAAACCATGGTGGAACTGCTACACGACTGCTTCCATGTCCCCACGGACAGGACGCAACTAGCAACGCCGGCACCAACATGCACTGAACGGGCAGCAACAAGCTGAGATCTCGTTGGCACGAAACCAGAGATGCTAGCAGCCCATGCCTCTGCTCGCTGTCCGGGGGTACCTCCATTACCTGTAGCAGTAAAGGCAGGGCCCACCTCTTCTTGCGACAAAGGCAAATGAGACGCATTGATGCGACAGGAAGAAAAGGCCGCGCCCGGCGATCGATCGACCCGAACAGCCGGGGACCCGCGGGTGAGTCGGTTCAACAAAGGATCGTTTACTGGGACGATAAGTGTGGGGCCGCCGGCTGTTGCTCGAATGCGAATTGCAGCGATAAATGGCGGTTTTTTAGTAGCGCTAAATGTCACCCTCGCTGACCCTCAGCTGATCCTTCTAAGGGGTGAGACCGCTTACCGTCCCGTTAGCCGGTCCGGCGCAGTCTAGGATTCGACGAGCGTCTGGATTGTTTCCGGGCGGACGCCGTCGAATTTCATCGCATCGGCTGCCGCTTCGGACTCCATCATTCGCTGAAATGTATCCATGTCGGGGACTTCGACGATCAGGCCAACACAATTGGTCTTCGCCGGATCAATGAATGTTCGAACCGTGATGCCCACAGGCCCGAAGATTTCTTCCCGTTTTGGTGAGCTGAGCCAATGCTCAACGTCGTCGACCTCGTGGGAGATTATTACTGTTGGCATCGTTGCCTGCTTTCTGAAGTTGCGCCAGGAGCCGGATGGGAGAGGGGCCGCGTTAGGACATCCTGATCAAGCTGAACCTAGCATGGCCTCGATCGCAGGGCTAGGGAAGAAAAACGACAGTGCGGCCCCTAACAAGCCGAGCCAGCCCAGAAGATAGTTAGGGTACGGGGCGACCTCGAAATGTACATCGTTGCTGTCGGCCCTCCTGCCCTCTGCCTACCGCCAAAGGGGGATTCACCGTTTACCGGTCCGGGGCACAGAAGCGTCATGCGGTGTAGCGGGCTCCGAGATGACGCCAAACGAACATGCCTCGAATGGATCGAATTCGTACGTTTCGAGACGACCCTAGTCCTGAACTTACTGGATGGGAACCCTTTTCGAGGGCAGATAGGCCGGACCTGTACCCGCCAATCTTCGATGTCAACGACGTTCCCCACGCGGCCAGGAACTCATCAGCGCATCGAGCTGGTCTGGGCTGCTCCCTCAGTCTCGTATCCCTAGCGATTCGGGTCACCTGGGTTATGAGACACATTAATTCGGATAGGAGAAGGGTTAGCTGCCCCGCACTGGGATCTTCACTGGAACAGTTCGCGAGGTCTCTGGATGCCGCTACGCGCGGCACACCCCGGAAAAGTTCCTGCCGTGGGTGAGGATTGAACCATGACAAAGCGCATCCACGGCCTGACCTCCGCCGTGATCTACAAGCAGACTGGGTCCGGTCCCTTGATCCAAAGTGCATCCTCATGAAGCAGATGAGGCTCCGGTACGCCGGAGCATGTCGGCTGTGCGGTGCCTCTCTTCCGGCCGGGACAGACGCGATCTATGAGAGCGAGACGAAGACCATCCGCTGCTTGGAGTGTGCCACCGAGGCTACGGAAACCATGTCCCCCGACGTGGAACCACCTTGTGATGAGTCGTTGTCCACCGAGCCGGGAGTAGCCGGGTCGTCCGCCCGGCGCGAATATGAGCGCCGCAAAGCGAAGGACGAGGAAAAGCTCCGCGAGAAGTGGGGTCGCTTCGGTGGCCTCGCAGTCGCCCTCTCTGACGAGCGGCCGCACACCAGGTCCTGGGATCGAGGCGCGATCGGTGAGGAACGCCTCGGCTCCCGGTTAAATGCCCTGGCCGCCGATGGCCTGGCTGTCCTCCACGACCGGCGCATCCCCGGCTCGAAGGCCAACATCGATCACATCGCCATCACTCCCGGTGGAATCTGGGTGATCGATGCCAAGCGGTATAAGGGACGTCCTGAACTGAAGATCGAGGGCGGCATCCTTCGCCCACGCGTCGAGAAGCTCCTCGTTGGCCGACGTGACTGCACGAAACTGGTCGATGGGGTGCTCAAACAGGTGGACGTCGTGCGCCACCTCGTCGGGGATGTCCCGGTCACCGGGGCGCTGTGCTTCATCGAAGCAGACTGGCCCCTGATCGGGGGCGCGTTCTCGACTCGTGGCGTTCACGTGCTCTGGCCGAAGCGGCTAGCCAAGGTGCTTATGGAGCAGACAGCTGGCGACGTTGATGTGGCGAGGATGCGTGAGTCAATAGCCTCGCGGTTCAAGTCTGCGTGACGTCAGGAGCGGACGTTTGAAGCTGTTCGGAAGCACCCTAAGGGATCAGCTATTGGGACAGTCATCCCGGGGCGGCTCAAAGGTTTCCAATCGAGGGCTATGGATCAGGCGCCATGCGTCCCGCTGGCTGAGACGGTCGTGGTGTTGCAGCAGCGCTGGGCCGGGGTTGGGGCGCGATTCCATATCCAGGATCTGTGGCTGTACGTGGCCGCGACGGTCGTGATCGTCCTGCTGTTCGCTGGCGTCCCCTTTGCGGCGTGGGTCGGGCTGATCTTCTCGATCCTGCTGATCCTCGTATCGGTGTTCTACTACAACCCGAAGATCATGGTCGAGCGCAAGCCCGGCATCATCGCAGGGCCTTTTCAAAGTCCGGTGAGTTTGCGGGCGATTTTCGGGTCGCGCATTGCGGTACGGAGAGCGGCGGTGATGTTGGTGGCTCCGGCGAGGCGATGAATGCTGATGGCCAGGTTCCGCAGGCTTGCCATTACGTGGGCGCCGTTGCCGGTCCTGATCTGTGAGGCGTCTTCGCCGTAGGCGGTGTCCCGGACCCAGTGCAGGCGGTTCTCGATGCCCCATCGGCCCCGGACATAGCCGGCGATGTCGGCCGCCGTTGCCTGCCCGGGAAGCAGCGAGGTGATGACGAAAACGTGCTCGCGGGTTTTCTCACCGGTGGCGTGATCGTGCCGGTCCCGGGTCAGGCGGACGGTCTGGCCGCGTGCGGGAAATCGATCCAGGCCTGGGCTTTCTGGGCGGTAGCGGACCAGACGGTAGTGCGTCCGTGCGCTTTCTCCCGGCGGACGTGGCCGGGTTTTCGGGTGGACCAGGTTTGGGAGCTGATTCTTTTGCGCAGCTTCGGCTGGTTGGTCTTGACGGTGAAAACGTAGTGCGCTCCGCGGGCGTGGAGGTCTTCGGCGTGCCCGGCCTGGGTATGCAGCGCATCGGCGGTGACCACCACCCCGGACAGGTCGCCGAGACGGTCCATCAGCGCGCCGAACTGGGGGATTTCGTTGGTCTTCTCGCCGATGGATTCCTGCCCGATCACGGTGCCGGTGGTGTGGTCGAGGGCGGCCATGAGGAACACCCGGGTCCCGCCGCCGTTCTTCGCGCCGCGGGCTTCCTTACCGTCCACGGCGATCGCCGGCCGTCTGCCGCGGGCGAGAGCCCGGGCACGGGCCCTGGTCCACGCATTCACGGCCGTGTCCAATGCCTTTGGATCGATGCCGGCGGCGATCCGATGGATGGTGGCCAGGGACGGGACCTTCCCGGCGGGGAACAGCTGCCCGGAACCGGCCGCGTGGCGGGCCCATTCGGCGATCATCGTCAGCGTTTTCGCGCCGGAGAACACGGCGCAGACCAGGACCAGCAGCAGATCGGCGAACGGGTACCGCACTCCGCGCCGGGCCCGCGGGTCCGGGACCTGTTCCAACGCTGCACGCAGCGAGCCGACATCGATCTGCCCGAAGTCCTGTCCCGTGTCCGGGTGGCGTTCGAGGACGTTCGTGAGGGAAGATGTCATCGGAGAACTCCTGTCATCGGCGTTGTGGTAAACACCGGATTAACAGGAGTTCTCCGTGATTAAAAGCAGCCACGCCGGGCAAATCAGGAGGGCCTCACCCCGCCCGACTTTGAAAAGGCCCTGGCATCATCGACTGGTTCGAAGACCTCGTGTACACTCTGCTGTTCGTCGCCGCGGCCTTCCTGCTCCTCGAGGTGTTGGGATTGACCCTCTCGTAGGTTCGCGCGGTCTTCAGTCGGCACCTGCCCGCGCCTCGACCACCACTTTGCCGAGCGCGTGGCCGTCGCCGACGTAGGTGAGCGCTTCGGGCACCTGTTCGAGTGGGAACACGCGGTCGATGTGGATACGGACATCTCCCGCGATGCATCGGTCGGCAAGAGGCGAGAAATGCGCCGGACCCGGCTTGACGGCGAGAACCCCCAAACGCCGACCCGTCATCGTGCCGATCAGTGCGCCTACCGTCACCACTCGCAGCAGGGCGCGCGTCGTCCCGCCGACGATCAGGTAGGTGCCACCGGGGGCGAGCGCACGACGATACGCGAACACCGACCGCCGGGCGACGAGGTCGATGATGAGGTCGTACGGACCGGTGCGCGTGAAGTCGTCGGCGCGATAATCGATGACCTCGGCGGCCCCCAGGGATCGCATGAAGTCGAGCTTGCCGGCGTTGTCCACGCCGGTGACATGGATGCCGGAAGCAGCGGCGGGCTGGAGCGCGAACGCCCCAGTTCCTCCGCCGGCGCCGTTGATCAGCATCCGCTCACCGGGCTTCGCGCGCGCAACTGCTTGCACCGCGATCGCCCCCGACTGCGGCAGTGTCGACGCCTCGGCGAATGACAGTCCGGCCGGCTTGAGCGCGAGAGCGTGCTCGGGCGCCACGGCGTACTCCGCGAAGCCGCCTTTCAGAGTGAGATTGTCGCCGTAGACATCGTCACCGAGCCGGAACAGCGTGGCCCCTGCGCCCACTGCCTGGACCACTCCCGCGATGTCCGAACCGAGCGTGCGGCGGGCGGGCCTGAATAGGCCGCCGAATCGGGCATAGGCGGGCGACCCGTGCAGCCCCTCCCAATCGCTCAGATTGACCGAGGTCGCTATCACCCGCACGAGCACCTGGCCTCTCCCCGGCGTCGGCGTGGCGATATCGTCGAGCCGCAGCACATCGGGCGACCCGTAGCGGTCATAGACGATCGCTCTCATGCCCCGACGCTAGTCGCGCCCGCCGGGGCGCGCAATCACTCGCCGTTCGGTGAAGATGTCCGCCCTCCTGCTGGCGGACAGCGTACTCGCGCGTCCTTCCGCGCGGCGCTCCGCGCCTGTGGAGTTTGGCGCTTCGTGGCGGCGTTCTGTGATCGCTCGGTGTCGCAGACGGGGCCCGCCCCGTCTTGCATCTCATGCGTTTCGAGACACAGAGGTTTCGAGACACGAGTCGGATGAGAAGCAGGAGCCGGCCGCCCGCAGGCGGATCCTCTGCTGAGACGAGTAATCGCATCGTTCTCGGGAATCGGCATGCTCGCTGGTCTAGCGTGTGGCCGCTGGTGCTGGTCTAGGGCCCTGTACTGGCCTTGGAAGTAGAGGAGTGGGTTGAGTCGTTGGTCATGGGTTGTTCCTAGTTGGACGACGTGTCCGATCACGATGATGTGGTCGGCGGCGTCATGTTCGGCCTGGATCCTGCAATCGAGCCATGCCAAGCTTCCGTCGAGGACCGGGTTGCCGTCGTTGGTCGGGTTCCATGAGATCCCGGCCCACTTGTCTGCGCCGCGGCGGGCAAACTGCCTGGATGTCACTTCCTGCGCTTGGGAGAGGACGTTCACCGCGAACGTCCCGGTCTCGCGGATCCGCGGGTAGGTGGTGCTGGTCTTCATGACGCTGAAGGACACCAGGGGCGGTTCGACCGAAACGCTGTAGAACGACTGGCAGGTGAATCCGATCGGGCCTTGGCTGTCGTGGCTGGTGATGATCGTGATACCCGAGGCATAACGGCCGACAGTCTCACGGAAGAGCTCCTGGTCAATGCCGACCTTGCCGCTCTTGCCGGTCTCTGGGTCAGTCCCCTGGTTGGTGTGGTTGCTGGTGGGTGTCGTCGTCACGCCGTTGCGGCCTTGTTGGTCGACAGCGGCAGGGTTGAGGCGGGCTTGAACGGATATCATTCGGTGAGGTTCGCGAGTCGGGGGTCGAGCCCGTACTGGGCGGGGGCGCCGAGGTGGTCGCGCAGTGTGGTGCCTTCGTAGTCCTGGTGGTAGATGCCGCGTTCCTGCAGGATCGGGACGACCTCGTCGACGAAGGTGTCGATGCCGTCTTCGTTGACGTCGATGGAGACCCAGAATCCGTCGCAGGCGTCGGCTTCGAACCATTCCTGCATGTGGTCCGCAGTGACCGACGCGTCGCCGACGGGGGTGGGGTGGTAGTCGATGACGCCGTGGGCGAGGATGTCGCGGATGGCCCATCCTTCGCGGGCGACTTCCAGGGCGCGCGCGGAGCGGGGATCGAAAGGGCTGGGTTGCGCTGCGCTGATCTGCGCGGGTGTGAGGGGCTCATCGAGCTGACTGGCGTCCAGCTGTAGATTCAGCATCGAGCCGAGGTAGGGGACGCGGGATGCTGCTGTGAGCTCGCCAAGGCCGACGCGCCGGTCCAGGGCGTCGCGTTTGGTCTTGCCGATGGCTGGCATGACTCCGGCGAAGTACTTGATTTCGTCCGGGTTGCGCCCTGCACGACGGGCTGATTCACGGTATGCCTGGCGCTGCTTGCGGGCGTCCTCGATGGTGAACACGGCGGCGATGACGCCGTTGGCGTACCGTCCGGCGAGTTCTAGTCCGTTTTCGCCCCCGCCGGCGGAGAAGATGACGGGCTGGCCCTGCTCGGACGGTGGGATGGGTAGCGGCCCGCGGGAGGCGACATGCTCCCCTTGCAGGTTGATGGGTTGGATCTTGTCGGCGTCTGAGAAGCGCGCGGTCTTCTGGTCCTTGATCCATGCGTCCTGCTGCCAGCTGCCCCAGAGGGCTTGGGTGATTTGGATGGTCTCGTGCGCGCGTTGGTAACGCTGCGGCGGGGGTGCGACAGTTTGTCCGAAGTTCGCGGCAGCGACAGGATCGCTGGTTGTCACGGCGTTCCACCCGGCGCGGCCGTGGCTCATCACGTCGAGGGCTTTGAACTGGCGGGCGAGGTTGAAGGGTTCATTGAAGGTTGTGGAGCCGGTGGCGACGAGGCCGATGCGCTTCGTGGCGCGGGCGATTGCCGCGAGGGTCATCATGGGTTCGAGGGTGATCTGGGGGGCCTCGTGATCCCCACCGGACTGCAGTCCGGGGAAGTCCGGAAGGAACAGGAAAGCGAATTTCCCGCGTTCAGCAGCCTGGGCGTAGCGTACCTGCGCGTCGAAGCTGGTGTAGTTGGCGGGGTCGACGCCAGGGGCGCGCCAGGCGGATCCCTGTGATCCGTATCCGTTGCCCAGATGCATACCCAGAATCATGTGCGGCTTGATCATCGGTTTTCCTCGTACAGCTTTCTCTCGTGGTGTTTGTGGTGGTGGTGTTGCTCGACGTGGTGGTCAGGGTGCGGTGGGAACAAGACCACGTCGCCGGGGATGTGTCGTGAGGGCGTGTTCCGGCTTGTCCAGTCTCAACATTGCCATTAGTGTGAAGGTCAAATCGCGCTGGACAATGAAGGGCCTGGAGGGCTTATGCGTATCGGAGAGCTTGCGAAGAAGACCGGGGTTCCTGCCCGAATGCTGCGGTATTACGAGGAACAGGGCCTCATCTCACCCCGTCGTCTCGCAAACGGGTACCGCACCTATGATGACTATCTTGTCGATCGGGTGCGGAAGATCCGGGGATTGGTGGACTCCGGGATTCCCACGCGAATCATTTCCGACATCCTGCCCTGCCTGGATCAGCCGCAGACCATCGTCGTGAGGAACGCGGAACCCGGGTTGCGGGAGCTCCTGTCTCAGGAGCGGGACCGTATGACGGAAAAGATTGAGTTCCTCACCCACAACCGAGACTCGATCACCCGCTACATCGAGGCGATTGACCGTGCTGCTGTCTCTCCACGCCAGGCGGCGCAGGCTGGCTAACCTCATCAAGGTCTCCGGGCAGCCCGGAACCAAGGGGGCCGGAAGCTTCACCCTGAAGCTTCCGGCTTCCGTTCACCCTGTGACCCTATGCCCGTGATGTCGTCTCAGTGGCCATGTTGTGGCGGCTCCGTTCAGGACTCGTCGGTGGCGGTGGGGGCTTTGCTGACAAAGAGCGCGCCGAGGACTGCTCCGAGGGCGAGGACCGCGGCGACGGTGAATGCGGCCCGTCCGGCGTCGATGCTCTGAGCGAGGTCGAGCGCTCCGGCATGGGATGCGTTCGCCCCGATGGTGAAGGCGGAGATAAGAATCGCACCGCCGGCGGCACCGGCGAGTTGCTGAACAGTTGAGAAGGCAGCAGTGCCGTGGGAGTACAGCTCGGTCGGCAGTGAGCCGAGGGCTGATGTGGTCAGGGGAGCCCACATCAGCGCCTGGGTTCCGGTCATCACCAGATATGTGACCAGAACCAGCCATACGCTGGTGTTCTCGTCGATGGTGGTCAGGGACCAGATGGAAGCGGCCCAAATGATCGACCCGGGAATCGCCAGCGGCTTCGGCCCCACCTTGTCGTAGACGCGTCCGCCCAGCGCGGACACGAGGGCGATCATCGCTCCACCGGGGAAGAGGAACAAGCCCATCTGCAGGGTGCTCAGTCCGAGGACGGCAGCCAGGATGAGCGGCAGGACGAGGATCACGCCGAAACCGTTCATCGCGACGAAGGTCATCACGATCGTCGGCAGGACGTAGGACCGCGTCTTGAAGATTCGCATGTCGAGGAACGCGTCCCGGTACCTCTGCAACCGGACCTGACGGTATACAAACGTGCTGACACCGATCAGTCCGATGAGGATCGGAATGTACGGGGCGACAGGTGCGTGACCAGAGACTGATTCGCCGATCGATGCCAATCCGAAGACCAGGCCACCGAAACCGACAACGGACAGCAGTAAGGAAAGCACGTCCAGGGTTACTGGCTCGGGCGCGGTGACATTCCGCAGCTTCACGGCACCAAGGGTCAGTGTCGCGACAATGATCGGGAGCATGAGGATGAACAACCACCGCCAGCTCAGCTGGGACAGTACCAGCCCGGAGACCGCGGGCCCGACGGCCGGCGCGATGGCGGGAACCGCCGTGACCAGGGCCATCATCCGCCCGCGACGCGAGGCCGGGACCAGGCGCATGGTCGTCGTGATGAGCAGAGGTACGAACACCGCGGTGCCTACCGCCTGGATGATCCGACCGGCAAAGAGCACACCGAACCCCGGAGCGACGACAGCGATGACCGTGCCGATCAGGAACAGTGACATGGAACCCAGGAAAATTGTTCGGGTATGGAGCCTGCGCATCACGAACCCGGTGGCCGGAATCAGGACCGCCAGCGTCAGCAGGTATCCCGTCGTCAGCCACTGACCGGTCGTGGGAGTGATGCCCAGGTCGGCGATCAACGTCGGCAGGGCCACGCCCAACATCATCTCGTTCAGCAGGACAACGAAGGTCGAGACCATCAGCAGCCCGATAACCATCGCACTGCCCGGTGCCATCCGGTCATCGGACCGGACTGCCTGGGTGTCACTAACTGCCCCTGGCGGAGCAGTTTCTAGGGTGGACGCGTTTGGGCTAGGTGCCGACATGGGGCTCTCCTGATCGTGGAATGGTCTCGAAGGCGGGAATCACCTGTACGACTGCGCAAGCGCCGTGGGCCGCGCGGTCCGGCGTGAACGGGGGGCCGATCCGGAGACGAGCAACTGCTGTGCTCAACCGGATGGAATCGATTCCCGTGAGTCGCGTGCGATCTGAATACGGGCCTACATCCGCCCACGCGTCAGCATGCTCGAGCAGGGCGGGCAGGAATGAGGAACTCACCGGACCATCGTGCAACCTTCTCATTAGTGAGAAGGTCAAATTCACGGATCCGATGTGACCAACTGCACTGTCCCGAGAGGGTGCGGCATCTCTTCTGTTGCCCCCGCTTGACCTTGACACTGTTGGAATGTTTGACACTTGAGGTGTTCAGTCAATCCACGGAAGGACTTTCATGAAGATCGGCATTCTCGGCGCAGGGTCAATCGGTTCGACGCTGGCATGCAAGCTCGCCGCGGCAGGGCATGAGGTGAAGGTCGCCAACTCACGCGGACCGGAAACGATCGAGGCCGACATCCTCGCGACAGGGGCGACTGCGGTCAACGCCTCCGATGTTGTGCAGGACGTTGAGGTCCTCATCACCTCAATTCCTCTGAGCGGGATGCCGGCGGTCAAGCCCCTCGTCGCGAATCTTCCTACGGACGCGCTCGTCGTCGACACGTCGAACTACTACCCGGCGAGAGACGGGCACGTGCAGGCCATCGACGAGGGACAGGTCGAAAGCCTGTGGATCGCCGAGCAGCTCGGCCGTCCCGTGGCGAAAGCGTGGAACGCCATCCTGTCGGGAACCTTCAAAGCCAAAGGCGCGCCGGCGGGGGACCCAACCCGCTTGGCCGTCCCTGTCGCGGCCGACCGTGACGCGGACAGGGAAACCGCGATGACACTAGTGGAGGACATCGGGTTCGATGCCGTCGACGCGGGCACACTCGCCGATTCCTGGCGTCAACAGCCCGGCGCCCCCGCATACTGCACCGAACTTCCACTCCAGGAAATGCCCGCCGCCTTGGCCGTAGCCGAAATGGGCGTACTCCCAGAACGCCGGGACAAAGCCATGGCAGCCATCGGCGAAAGAGTGCAGGCCGGGCGTGCGTTGACCGTAGCCGACCTCGTGGCACTTAACAGGGTTATGTACAGGTAGGAGGAGCCCCGGGAGCTGTCGCGGCGTATTCAGAAAACGATCCCGCAGTGGACGGACGCGGGGACAAAAGCGCCACTCACACTAAATTCGGAAGTTATCCCTTCGCAACGTTCCTCCCCTCCCGTACATATCGGTTCGCGGTTAGCGTGGGACAAACGTTGTTGCATCGAAGATAGGGGCAAAATGCGCACGGTAGCCAAGATGACCGCTGGTGTTGTCGTACTGCTGGCATTGGCCGGCTGTAGTAGCGACGACCAGACGCCTGGTGGACCTCCAGGCGTGTCCACGGAGGCAGAGGACGCCAAAACAGGAGACGCTGAAACTCAACGCGACCCTGATCAGTGGGCGAACCAGCAGTTCAACGAAGAGCGCTGGGGAGCGCCCGGCGTCCACCGCGCGTCCGGGGGTATTGGCCCCGGCGCCGGCCTAGAATTCACGCCTAAGACGGCAGGCTGGTACGACATAGGGATGGCATGTGAGGGGGCTACCTCCCTGACCGTTACCATCACAGCGGCCGGAGATGTCCTCGGCACCGGAAGCACTGACTGCGGTTCTCAGGTGACAACGAAAATGGAGCTCCCAGCCAGTAAGGTCAGCGTTGCGGTCGAGGCCACCGAGGTCAACGGCATGTGGGCAATGGCCCTTGCCCCGACCGACGCCCCGTAAGTTCCTCGCCCCTGCCTAGCCAGGGACTAAATCAGCAGAGTCTCCTGGAAATCTATTTACGTCTTTCGAGACGGGCATGTCCATTAAGCCGATCTTTGAATGGACCTACGAACTGCCTTAACTCGATCGTCTTCTTCGCCGCCCGCTCCGCCCTGGGATGCCGGGGGACAGTGGTTTCGTCACGGCCTTCGTTCGCCCATCGAGAGCTCCATGACTCCCGGTGCGGGGCCGGCTAACGCCGCCCCAACGCGGATGATTGACAGTCGATATAGGTGAGGCGATGATGACGGCATGATCAGGCAACAAGTTGCACGACTCCGTATCATATTCGGAGCGTTTGCTCTTGGCGCCCTGCTGGCCCAACTTGTGGTTGTTCCGCTGGTTGCGGCTGACTACGCCGAGGCCTACCCCGAGGTTGCGTATCTGGCGCCCCCGTACGTCACTGCAATCGTGGTTGCAATCGGCGGGTTCGAAGTGGCTTTGCTGGCAGCGTGGCAACTGCTCTCGGCCGCGGTGGTCGGCGAGGCTTCGGCCGGTCGGTCAAAGCGATGGGCCAACGTCATGGCAGTTTCCCTAGGTCTAATGGCAGTGCTCTTCGCAGGCGTTTGTGTACACGCCGGGTCCTTTGCAGCTGTGGGTGGCCCTCCGATGTTATTCGGACTTCTTACCTCTCTCGCCCTCGTGCCGGTCGCGTTCGGCATTAGAAACAAGGCATTGGATTTCTTGCTGGACGATGATGCCCATCGGGTACCCCGGTAGGTCACTCCGTCTGACCGTCTCCACGATTTGATGAGTCCTGTGTTTCTGAAAGCGCGCAGGCCCACGAGCCAGCAGCATAGTTCAGTTCACTCACGCACCGAGAGAGCATCGGCTATGGGGGGGGCGTAAAGTCAGAGCTTCCGAGGGACGATGACGCGAACGTCCGCTGCCTGGACTTCATCGAGCACCCACCGCTGGTACTTCTGATGGTCCGGGTATTTTTTACGATGATAATCCCGGACGACCTTCGTCTTGCAAGACCGGGGCCTGCTGGGATAACAGCATGGCGGAAAATTTCTTCTCAGCCCTGAAAAACGAGCGCGTCCACCGCACGAGGAACCGAGTGACGCCACTATGTTGCGTCATTCGGCTGCCTGGAGACGGTTTTTCTAGTTCCCCGGTATCACTTCGGTCGCCGCCGCAAGGGGTGTAGGCGGCACCTGAGATGTGGCACTGCCCTGAAGGAATTCTGTGATTTTCTTGGCCATGGCCTTCGATTGGGTCCATTGCAGGTTGTGCGGGCCCTCGACTTCGACGATTTCGTGGTGGCTGACGTTCTTGAGTTGGTTCTCGTGCGCCTCGAGCCAGTTGGGAATGGTGGCGATGCTGTCGCTGGCGAGCAAGTTCAGAACAGGCAGGTCGTTCGGGTAGGTGACACCGTGAAGCGCTGCGGCATTGCTGCCCACCCGGGCGGATTCGTCGGCGACCGCCGCATTGCCGTAGTTCCAGACTGTCATTTGGCACGCGCGTTCTAATTCAGCCCGGGTGTAGTCGTCGCTTGGCGGGTCCACCAAGTTGGGCGCAATGGAGACTACGGTTCGGACCAGGCCAATAGTGGAGAGTATTCGCACGACATTGATGCCCCCGCCAGGGGAGGAGTCCGTATCTGCCATGGCGGCGGGCACTGAGGGGTCGATGCCCACTACCGCGGATACTTCGCTCGGGTACCGGTTCGCGTAGTCGAGTGTGTAGAAGCCGGCGATCGAGTGTCCTGCCAGAACGTATGGCTTCTCGAGGTCGAGTGAGGACAGGGCCTCGTGGATCTCGGTGCTGATGTTCTTTACGGTCCGTTCGGGTGCGCTCATGTCGCTGTAGCCGTATCCGAAGCCCTCGACGACGACGACGTCGTAAGCATCGAGTTCCCTGATCAAAGGGGCGAAGTCCAGCGCCGGAGCGACCGTGCCCAGGCCGCTGAGCAGGACCAGGGGCTGTGCACCTTCGGTGCCAGCCCGAACGACGTTAACCTCGCCGCCGGTGACTTCCACGAGGCCGCCGTACTGAGCAGTACTCGACTTCTCCTGCTGTTCCAGAAGCGCGTTGGCCGTTGTGGATGCAAGTGTTATTCCCAGTGCGGTGAGAGCGATGACGCCGGTGGTTTTGAGTGTGCGCCGGAATGGCCGGCGGCGTTTTTTGGGTGCTCCTTGGGTTGCGTGGCTCGTGGTGTTCGGGAGCTGACGACTGACGCGTGACATGGGGACGTTTCCAGACTTGGGGGTGTTCGGATGAGGTGAGAGCCCGTTCAAAGGCGGGCCATTCGTCCGAATAACATCGCCCCCGAGGAGTGAAGGGAAGTCCTACAGACGTGTTGTGTTTTCGCTTAGTTGCACGTTCGTGTTTGCGTGGAGGACCTGTCGCGCTTGTGTGAACCGAGAGTGAGCGGGCCTGCCAACACCTTCAAGATATACCCCCATGGGGTATGCGTCAATGATGCTGGTGGAATTGACGGAATCGGTTATTTGACCCTCGTAGCAGCCGCCACAGCTATTGGCTTCTCGAAAGCAAAAGCATCAGCGGTCGGGGATGCAGATGCCGCACTGTTCCGGTGCTTGATAAGTAGATCCAGATGCGGATCCGCTTTCGCGACGCTCACGTCAGCGTGCGGGTCCGGGGGAATCGGAAACGCGCGCTGGTTGGCGGAATGCCGCAAGTTCAGTTTGTCGGCCGAGGAGTTCAACGACAGCTAATCTGGGCAACTTTGAAAGGCCAGCCCTTTCCGCGAGTGGCCGTCAACGTCGCGTGGGTTCAATGTCCGGACCGGATAATACCGGCGGTGAGACGCAGCACCCGTTCGGGATCGCGGATACCGTAAAGAGCCACGATCCGGCCAGCAACTACGGTGAAGGCCATGAGCGATATCGGCCGCTCGTCCCGGAATGCAACAACACCGGGCAGACCGTTGACCATCACCGGTTGGAGGTCGGCGCCTCGCGCTGCGTGCGACTGCCGGGCAATGGTTTCTGCACCGCGGTAGGCCTTGGACGGGCGGTCCGGGCCGTTATCGGCGTGGAAGACGGCGTCCGGGGCGAGCATCTCAAGCAGTGCAGCGAAGTTTCCCGCGTTGACGGCCGCGTAGAACGCCTCGACCACCTCTCGCTGTCGGCCCGGATCGCGGTCAGGCATGGGAGGCCTGTGGTCTCGGACGCGGCGCCGGGCGCGGCTGGCTAGTTGCCGTGTGGCCGCGGGCGTATGCTCCACGAGCGGGGCAATCTCGTCGAAGGGCACGTCGAAGATGTCGTGCAGCACAAACGCTAACCGCTCGGCGGGGTTGAGCGAATCCAGCACCACCAGCAGGGCCAGGCTGACCGAGTCGGCCCGCACAGCCTGCTGTTCGGGGTCGTCCTCTACGGTCGTGACGATCGGATCAGGCAGCTGGGTAACCGGGTCGAGGAGGTCTTCCCGGCGCCGCCGGCCGGCGCGCAGCAGGTGCAGGCACTCGCGGCCGATGACCGTGGTTAGCCAGCCGCTGAGGTTGTCGATGGTGTCGGTGTCGGTTTGGTTGAACCGGAGCCACGCGTTCTGGATCGCGTCTTCGGCGTCGGTAAGTGATCCAAGCATTCGGTAGGCCACTGCGCGCAGCAGCGGGCGATGTTCCTCGAACTGCTGCGCGAGCCTTTCATCGTCCTGCATCTGTCACATCATCCTCTCGGCCGGGCTCATATCTATGATCCCGGCAGTCGGGTACCTGTGACAGGCGAAGGGTGAGTGGGCGCATGATGCAAACAGCTGAAGAGCAGCATAACCAGTGGTGGCTGGTTATCGCTGCCGGACTGGCGGTTTTCATGGCATCGGTGGACATGAGTATCGTGACCGCCGCACTGCCGGTGATCGAACGTGACCTTAACATCTCCACGACTACTGCCGAATGGATCATGTTGGCTTACTTCCTCCCACTGGCCAGCTTGGCGCTGCCCGGCGCCCGCTGGCTGGACACGGTCGGCCATCGGCCAGCCCTGGTGTTCTCGCTCGCCGGGTTCGCAATCGCGAGCCTGGCTGCGGGTCTGGCACCCGATCTCGGCTGGTTGATCGGTGCGCGGCTCGCGCAGGGGGCGTTTGGGGCGTTGCTGTTCGCATTGATGCCGGCACTGGCGACGGCGGCGGTGCGACCAGAGGCGCGGGGCCGGGCGATGGGCCTGATCACGACGCTCGGTCCGCTTGGCCTGATTAGTGGGCCGGTGCTCGGCGGCCTGCTCGTCGATGCCCCTGGATGGCCCTGGATCTTCTTCGTCAACCTTCCCGTGAGTCTTGTGGTGCTGTTGGTGGGGCTCCGGCTGCTGGCGGCAGACCTGCCGCTTCGCAGGCCCGACCGCACCTGGTTCGCGGAGGCGGCCCTGCTGAGTGTCGCCGGCGCGGCGCTGCTGCTGGCGCTGACCCTGACGACCGGGCAACGGCCGGCGTGGCTCCTGCTCGCGGGGTTGGCGGTGCCTCTCCTCATTGGCTGGCTCCGTTTGCCCGTCAGCCGCCCTGTCCGCCGATTGCTGCGCACGCCCGGAGTCGGAGCGCCCCACCTAGCGCTGGCTGGTGCAGCCGCCGCCATCGGCGTGGTCTTTTTCATCGCACCGTTCTTCCTGCAACGAGCGCTCGGGGAGTCGGCGGCCGCGGCCGGAGCGATCCTTCTGGCGTTTCCTGCCGGCATGGCGTTGGCTGGTCCCGTCGGAGGGTTCCTCGGGGACCTGTGGGGCTGGTGGCGTACGGCTTTGCTCGGTGCCAGCCTATTCACTGTCTCTCTGCTCCTCATAGCACCGATGGATACGTCCTGGGCACTCGATGATGTGGTGTGGCGGCTCTTCCTGGCCGGCTGCGGCAACGGGCTGTTCAACGCACCCAACATGGCGATCGCGATGTCCCAAGCGCCCCCGGGCCTGCTAGCGACGGCGGGTGCCACCACCAGTCTCGCCCGTCAGGTCGGATTCGCCTTCGGCCCGGCACTGGCCATGGTTGCCTGGGGGCTGTCATCGTACCGGCTGGACGGCATGAACGCGGCCCTGCTGCTGGCGACGGCATGCAGCGCTATTTCTGTGGTTGCGCTCCTACGCCTCGGCTCAACACCCAGGTCACGTCCCGGCTCGTCGCGTTTGAAAACCCCAAGGAGCAGCCATGCCTGAGAACCCGACCGGCTTGGTCAGCATCCGCCATGTCGCCGACGACGTCACAGAGGCCGTCTGCTTCCACACGCGCTAGCTCGGCTTCACGGTCCACTACTACTTCGCCCCGGGCTTCGCCGATGTGGTCCGCGGCAGGCTACGACTTGAGGGGATGCAACAGTGGGCCGGCGGGTAACGGGGAAGGGTTCCTTCGAGGCAGCTCTCTAACGATTTGATTTCTCTATACAGCGGTGCAGAGCCGACGTACCGTGAATAAGCATGAGCCAATTGTCACGGCCGGAACAGCGGGCCCGGGCCGTGGGCGGTCCTGTAGCTGGAGGATCCCTGGCACGCCGCGGCGCGACACTGCTGGTCGGAGCCGGGCTGGCAGCGTCCGGACCGACCGCTGTCGCGGGCGCGGGTGACTGGGCGGAACTGACGGGAACCGAGCGTCGCATCGGCGCGGTGCACGCACTGGGCACCGACGTCGCTGTCTTCCTTCTTCTCGGCTCCCTGATCGCGCGGCTGCGCGGCCGCCATGCCCTCGCCACGGGGCTTGGCCTCGCGGGAAACACGATCGTGGCGGGGGCAGGATTCCTGGACGGGCACCTGGCGCTCAACCGCGGAACCGCACGCCGGTGCGAAACAGGGGGTCTTTTGGATCCTGGCCGCGGATGTGAACGAAAGGACGCCATGAGAAGAGTGAGGAGATCGCGATATGGGTGAGCTGCACGTCAATATGAACATCACGATGGATGGCGTGATCCAGGCTAACGGTGGTCCCACCGTCCAGGACGGGGATTTCGAGTACGCCGGATGGGAGCGCCCGTATTGGGATTCGGAGTCCGGGGAACAGGTGGACGCAGATGTTCAGGAAGCCGATGCACTGCTGCTGGGCCGCACGACGTACGATATCTTCCGCAGCTACTGGCCGGGCAAGACAGACGAGATCGGCCAAGCCTTCGACCGGGTGCCCAAGTACGTTGCCTCCCGCGGCAGGCCGGAGCTGTCTTGGGACACCAGCACCCAGATTTCTGACGCCGCAACCCAAGTGCCCGGACTGCGCGAGCGCCATCGGCAGATCCATATCTGGGGCAGTGGCAATCTGCTGCAGACCCTGTTCCGCGAAGGCCTGGTCGACCGGGTGAACCTGTGGGTGTGTCCGGTCGTGCTCGGGAAGGGAAAGAAGCTGTTCCCGGAAGGCGCGGCAGCCACCCGCTTCGAGTTGATCGAGCCGCCGAAACCGTTCCCGGCAGGTGTGATGCTGATGCGCTACCGGCGCCTCGAGGGTCCTCCGGAGACGGGAAACATGGCCGAATGAGCTGCTCCGCCACCGCATTGCAGATCGTCCATGTCGCCGCACCTGCCGCGCCGGTGGTATTTACTCGGAAAACGAAGGATTCTAATGTTCGCCACGCTGAGCCCCGAGCACGAGGACTACCTGCGAGCCCAGATAGCACACCGATGAGTTTCCCGCGCCACGCCCGGTTTATACACTGGAGACCGACTGACGGAAGGCTGGCACCGTGCGGAAACTGATCTACGGCATGAACCTGACTCTGGACGGCTACATCGCTGCGGCCGGCGACGACATCGGCTGGAGCGAGCCAAGTGACGATCTGTTCCAGTGGTGGCTCGACCAGGAGCGGGCGATCGGCCTGTTGCTGTATGGACGCAAGCTGTGGGAGACGATGAGCTCTTACTGGCCGACCGGCGACCGGCAGCCCAACGCCACCCCGGCGCAGATCGAGTTCGCGAGGAACTGGCGGGACACGCCGAAGGTGGTGTTCTCCTCGACGATGGAGAAAGTCGACTGGAACACCCGCCTGGTCACCGGCGACGCGGTCGCGGAGATCACCCGGCTCAAGGCCGACGACGGCGAGCCGATGAGGGTTGGTGGCGCAACGCTCGCCGGGGCGGCCATGCGGGCCGGGCTGATCGACGAGTACACGATCATGACCCATCCGGTCCTGGTGGGCGGCGGCACGCCGTTCTTCACCGCGCTGGATAGCTGGGTGAACCTGAACTTGGTGGAGACGCGGACGTTTCCCGGCGGGGTGGTCCTGACCAGGTACGAGACGAGGCGCTGAGCGCGCCGACTTCATCCGGGACTCGTAGATCACCAGATCCCGCAATTACACTTAGGGTTGTTCGCGTCACGTCTTAGCAGGTTCCGCGACCGCCAGGAGGACTCATGTCTCGTGTCACCAGCGACGTGCAAGCATTTGAAGCCCACGCAACTGACGCAGATCTTGATGATCTGCGCAGACGATTGGCAGCGGCGCGGCTGCCGGAGGCCGAGACGGTCTATCGCGCCGCGCCCGACCCTCGCCGATGGGAGCAGGGCGTTCCTCTCGCCGATCTGGTCGATGTCGTGAACTACTGGCGCACCGGGTACAATTGGCGGTCATTCGAAGAGCGACTTAACCGCATCGGCCAGTTCCGCACGACCATTGATGGTCTGGGAATCCATTTCCTGCACCGCCGATCCGCGCGCGCAGATGCTACTCCTTTGATCCTGAGCCACGGCTGGCCAGGCAGCGTTGCGGAGTTCATCGATGTCGTAGCCGAGCTGGCAGATCCGAAAGATCCAGAGGCGCCGGCGTTCCACGTCGTCGTTCCGTCGTTGCCGGGCTTTGGGTACAGCGACAAGCCGGCCACCACCGGGTGGGGGACCGGAAAGATCGCCGCCGCGTGGGTGGAACTGATGGGACGGCTCGGCTACGGCAAGTTCGCCGCCCACGGTGGCGACTGGGGAGGTGTGATCACCGCGGTTCTCGGCGGCAGGTTCCAGGAGCATGTCCTCGGCATCCATACAACGTTGGCTCAGGCGCCGCCCGGGTTGACCACGGACGGGCTGACGGCGGCCGAGCGCAGGTGGACCGAGGAAACCCGCGATTTCTGGGATCACCGCGCGGCTTATGCGAAGCAGCAGGCGACCCGTCCCCAGACCATCGGCTACTCGCTCGTTGATTCGCCGGTCGGGCTCCTTGCCTGGATTCTTGACAAGTTCGCTGAGTGGACGGATACCGAAGACAGCCCGTTCGAATCGATTTCCATTGACAGGATTCTTGACGACGTCACCCTGTATTGGTTGACGCGGACCGGCGCGTCGGCGGCCCGCATCTACTACGAAAGTCACGGCGGTATCAACGCGCTGGATCCCGAGCTTCGGGTCGACGTCCCCTCAGCAATCAGCGTGTATCCGCGCGACATCGAGAAGTGTCCGCGCGCCTGGGCACAGGAGCGGTACCGACAGATCGTCCGATGGAACTCGCCCGAAATCGGGGGACACTTCCCGTCGCTGGAGGTTCCCGAGTATTTCGTCAAGGATCTGCAAGAGGGCCTGGCAGAGGTGCTGGCCGCTACACGGTGAACGCTGCTCAGCACCTGGTGCGGTGCTCCGAGGCGACTCAAACCCTGTCTGAAGGCAGCTGCTGTAGCCGCCACGCGATTATCTCGCGGATGAGCTCGGTGGGGAGCGGGGCATCATGGCGCAGCTGGATAGCGTGCTCGGTGGTTCCATATGCGGCCAGCTCTGTCGAGAAATGCGCGATCGCGTCTGGAGTCGGATAGAACCCGATGTGGCGCTTTGTGCCCGTGAAGAAGAACAACGGCTCGGTGCCGAGTTTGAAGGTCGGCATACGCCAACTGATCGATTCCACCGCTTCATCCGGCACGGCCGACCGGATCAGCTCGTATATGGTCAGCAGCCGATCCCGTACATCACCGTCGTACCCGTCGATGTACTCGATGATCGAACTCGCTGTCATGGTGGTCTCCCTCTTCGCCGGCGTCATGTGTCAGCCTTCCTTCAGTTCCTCGGCGAGCATCACGAGGATTCCACTGGGGCCGCGGAGGTACGTGAGTTTGTAGACGTCCTTATAGGTCGCCACACCGCGTAGCGGATGGCATCCGTGCTTTGCCGCTATTTCGAGGGCCTCATCGATGTCGTCAACCGAGAACGCTACACGGTGCATACCGATGTCGTTGGGACGAGTCGGGTTCGACTCGATTGCTTCAGGATGGATGTATTCGAAGAGCTCGAGTCGACCATGACCGTCCGGCGTCTGTAACATCGCGACCTTGGCGTGGTTTCCATCAAGTCCAACGGCAGTATCGGTCCACTCGCCGCTGACCGTGTCACGGCCGATGAGTGTAAGACCGAGATCGGTGAAAAAGGCGATTGCTGCTTCGATGTCGCGAACAGCGATACCCACATTCTCAAATTTGATGGCCATGCGTGAAAGCTACCAAGTCAGAGCGATTAGCTCCAGTGGCGGATCCAGCGCTTGAAACGGCTCGACCGGCGGGAGTTGACGGGACTACCGTTGAGGTGGAGGCACGGATGGACGAGTTCGAGGAGTTACTGTCCACGGCGCGGACGGCGTACGCCCGCGGGGACTGGTACGCCGCTCACCGGAATTTCACGCAGGCCAGGACATTCTCGGAACTGCAGACCGAGGATTTGAGCCTGCTGGGCAGCTCTGCCTGGTGGGTAGGACAGGTAAGGGAATCGTTGGAGATTTCCGAAGAGGTCTACCACCGGTTTAACGACGACGGCGATGACTTGGGTGCCGCCAAGAAGGCCTTGAACCTCGCGCTACTGTGGTTCATCCGGGGCGATCTGGTCATAGCCTCCGGGTGGGTCAACCGGGCCAGGAGAATCCTGTCGCAACTGCCCGAGGGCGTGGAGCACGGCTACCTTGTCTACTTGGATGCGACGGTGGCGTTGGACTTCGGGAACCTCCAGCCGGCGCGGGATGCGGCGGCGACGCTCCAGGACATGGGGCGCCGCCTACGGGCGCCAGCCCTGACATCGTTCGGCCTGGTACTCGCAGGACTGGCCGACGTGCGCAGTGGCAGTACAGCCGCAGGCTTCGCCCAGCTGGACGAAGCAATGTTGCCGGTGCTGGCAGGTCAGCTGCCGCCGGAATGGGCCGGAGATATTTACTGCACCGTGATCCACGCCTGCCATGCGCTGGCTGACTTGTCCCGGATGCGTGCCTGGACCCAGGCGACTGAGCAGTGGTGCGAGCAATTCCACGGCGAGGCGATTTACTCCGGCATCTGCCGGATCCATCGGCTTCAGCTGCAGAGCGCGGAAGGCGGGTGGGGCGCTGCTGAAGAGGCTATCGAACGGACCGGGTCGGAACTTGTGGGCCGGAACAACTGGGTAGCGGGGGAGGCCTACTACCAGCTGGGCGAGATCCGTCGCCTGCGCGGTGACCTAAGCGGTGCCCGTGAAGCCTACGCGCGGGCACAAGAGCTGGGCTGTGAGCCGCAGCCCGGCGAGTCCCTGCTGCAGCACGCTGCCGGAAAACAGGACGCCGCGTGGGCCGGCCTCTGTGCTGCATTGGCGGGTCGTGACCGGCTGGCCTGCGCCAGGCTGCTGGAATCCGCCGTCGAAATCGCCCTCACTCTCGGCCTCCAGGAGGAAGCAGAGCGGTTATGCGGGCAACTGGAAGAAACTGCGGCCGTGTTCGCTACGGCCGGTTTCCGCGCATGGGCCGGCCAGGCCAGAGCTGCTGTCCTGATCGCGCAGTCGCGGCACGAAGAGGCTCTGCCGGTGCTGCAGAGTGCCGCTCGTGAGTACCGCGGACTGCACGCGCGGTACGAAACGGCCAGAGTCTACGAACTGCTGGGGCGGGCCCACCGCGGGCTGGGAGAAACCGGCACTGCTGCCGCGGACACCGCTACAGCGTTGGCCATCTACCGGGAACTTGGCGCGCTGCCGGATGTCCAGCGGCTTGATGGCCGGCGCTTGCCCGGCGGGTTAACGGAACGGGAGGCCGATGTGCTTTCTTTTATCGCCGCCGGGGCCAGCAACAAGGATGCCGCGGATGCTTTGTTCATCAGCCAGAAGACGGTCAGCCGCCATCTAGCCAATATCTTCGCCAAGATCGGCGTGTCCACGCGGACGGCTGCTGCGGCATGGGCACATGAACATGGGTTGCCTTCGCGCCGGTAAGCACACCGGTAAGCAACGGCGCGAACCAACAACGCTGTCTGCATGACCTGCACCAGTGCACCCGGGAACAAGATGGGTAATTCGCCCGACGCGCAGATCACGTCCGCTTCGTAGCGTTGATAGTGAACTATTCGAACGGACGTCAAAGGAGAATCGGTCATGGAAATCGACCTGATGGTTCTGGCCGGCGGCGTTTCCACCATCATCTTTGCCGGCAGCGTCATGCCCATGATTGTGAAAGCCGTGCAGACCAGGGATCTGGCCTCGTACAGTTTGGGGAACCTCTTGCTGAGCAACATGGGCAATCTGGTTCATTCCGTTTACATCTACAGTCTGCCGGCGGGCCCCATCTGGGCATTGCACGCCTTCTACCTGGTCACGACCGGATTCATGCTGGCGATGTACCTACGGCACGAAGCGCTGGGCAGGAAGCGCTCGCAGGGTTCGACGCCCGCACCGGCGGGCACTCTGCAGGATTCGCCCGAGTCCGGGCCCTCATCCGAATTCCAACAGTCACCTCAAGTGGGCAGCAACAGTCCGTAGTAGCAGGAGAAAGAACAATGACAATTGATCAAAGTCAAGGCACATCACTGCAGGCTTCAGCTAAGCAGGAACTTGATACCGAAGCCGTTCAGGCGTTTGTCGGACGTTTCGTGGGCATCCTCAACGATGCTGCGATCGCGGTGCTGACCAGCGTTGGTCACCAGACGGGGCTGTTCGAGACCATGGCAGGGATGCCGGCCGCCACGAGCGAGCAGATCGCCGATGCGGCAGGCCTCAACGAACGCTACGTACGCGAATGGCTGGGCGGCATGACGACGGCGCGCGTTGTCGCCTACGACCCGGCGGCCAAAACATACCGGCTGCCGCGGGAACATGCTGCCGTGCTGACCAGCGCGGCGGGTCCGGACAATATGGCCATCCTGATGCAGCACATCTCGATGATGGGCGAGGTGGAACAGAAGATTATCGAGCGGTTCCGGGCCGGCGGAGGGCTATCGTACGAGGACTACCCGCAGTTTCATCAAAACATGGCAGAGACCAGTGCCGCGGTGAACGATGCGGCTCTGTTGGATGTGATCCTGCCGCTGGTTCCTGGACTGCCGGAAAGGTTGCGGGCCGGTCTTGACCTTGCCGATGTCGGCTGCGGCGCCGGACATGCGGTCAACCTGATGGCACAGGCTTTCCCCGCCAGCCGCTTCACCGGTTACGACTTTTCAGAGGAAGCCATCCAGAGCGCGCGGAGCGAGGCCGCACAGCTTGGGCTGGCCAACGCGGCCTTTGAGGTGCTCGATGTCGCCAAGCTCGACGTCGAGGCGGGCTTCGACGTCGTGACAGCATTCGATGCCATCCACGACCAGGCCCATCCCGGCACGGTGCTCCGCAATATCCGCCGCGCCCTGCGCCCGGACGGGGTCTTCCTCATGGTGGACATCAAGGCATCCAGCAAGGTGGAGGAGAACATGGACATGCCGTGGGCCAGCTACCTCTATGCCATCTCGACGTTCCACTGCATGAGCGTATCCTTGGGGCTCGACGGCGACGGGCTGGGTACCGCCTGGGGACAGCAGCTTGCGCTGTCCATGCTCGACGAGGCGGGCTTTGGCAGCGTTGAAGCCAAGGACGTCGAATCGGATCCGTTCAACACCTACTTCCTTGCCCGGACTTAGAGCCCGGCCAGCAGCCGCTTCACCTGCCGCTTGGGCACGGGCCGGAAGCCGGCGTCAAGATAGCGTTGCCGGACGCGCCGTTCGGCCCGGAAGAGCGCCCAGCCGCGCTTGAGCAGGAAAGGAACGGGTTTGCGGTGCTCCCGCAGGTCGCGCACGAGGCGGCGCACCGCCGTCGTAATCGGGGAAACCTGGATGAAGATGGGCTGCACAGAGACACCGAGGCCCAGCAACGGGGCCAGCACGGCGTCGGCGAAGATCCCTTCGGCAATGACCGGGCCCTCGGCCAGCCGGAGGGAGCGGTGGCCGGTGTAGCTGGAGGTGGCAATGGAGTACTTGGGCACCTGCGTACAGCCGGTCTGCAGCAGTTCCAGCATCGCGCGGGCGGCGGCACCGCTGTTCCAGGTGCCCGGATGGTCCCAGTCGATCTCCTCGTACGCCGTCTGGGGCAGCGGAGACTGCGGGGTGTGTTCGCTGATCTCCCGGTAGAAACTGTCCAGCTCCACGTGCGGGCGGCCGAAGCGAGCCGCGAGGTAGGACTTGCCGGAACCGGAGGCGCCGCCGAGCAGTACGAGCGGGATGTGGGGAGAAGGCACAGGCCCATTATTGCGTGCGTGAGCCGTACACGCCCGATACCTGCCAAATCCACGGCACGAGGGGAGTTCTTGTAGCGGCGGAATGATCCGGGGCACCGCTACTGTTGGATAGTGTGTCTGGCGCGTCGGCGCCGTAGAGCGCCGCACGCAGCCCGAAGGAAAGCAGGAGTGGACATGGTCAAGGCGACCTGGAATGGGGCCGTCATCGCCGAATCCGGCGAGACGGTCATGGTAGAGGGCAACCATTACTTTCCCCGCGGAAGCGTGAACGAGCAGTTCCTGCTTCCCAGCGACCGGACTACCGAATGCGCCTGGAAAGGAACCGCGCACTACTACAGCCTTGAGGTCGCGGGGGAGCGCAATGCCGACGCCGCCTGGTACTACCCGAATCCAACTCACGACGCCGGAAACATCCGTGGCCACGTGGCCTTCTGGAACGGAGTCACTGTTGGCGACTGAGCTGGCCGGAGAACCTCAGCTGGATCCGGCGCTGGCGCCTGCGCCTGATGCTGCCCGGCGGCTGGACTGGACGCGGCAGGAATCTTCCTTCGGTGCCAGGGAGGACCTGCTGTACGGGCTGGCCATGCTGGATGCCGTCAAGCAGGGCCGGCTGGGCCCTGCCCTGCGGCTGTACCGCCCCGTACCGACCGTTGCCTTCGGCCAGCGGGATGCGCACCTGCCCGGGTTCGACGAAGCCGCCGCGCGCTGCCGTGCCTTGGGTTTTGAGCCGCTCGTCCGTAAAGCCGGCGGACGCGCTGCCGCCTATCATCAGGGTTGCCTGGTACTGGATCATGTGGAGCCCGAACGCGATGCGATCGTCGGGGCGAAAAGCAGGTTCTCCCAGTTCGGTGAACTCCTGGCCAAGGGACTGCGGGATGCGGGCCTGATCGCGCGTGTCGGAGAGATCCCGGGGGAGTACTGCCCCGGGGAGTTCAGCATCCACGGGGAACATCCGGAGGACGCCACGGTCCAGATCAAGCTTGTGGGAACTGCGCAGCGGGTTGTTTCCGGAGCCTGGCTGTTTTCCTCCGTCGTCGTTGTTGAAAATTCCGCCCCGCTGCGCGAAGTTCTCCTCCAAAGCTACGATGCGCTCGGCCTGGACTGGGATCCGCGCACTGCCGGCGCGGCCGAGGACCTGGTGCCGGGACTGGATGTGGACAGGGTCGAGCAGGCGCTGCTCGGCGCGTTCGGCACCTATGCGAAGACGCGGGAAATACCGTTCGCCGACCTTGCGTCCGTGGCCGAGGTTCCCGGGTCCGCCCCGTAATCCACAAACGGCAAATAGCGGGTATTGCCGCAGGGCGGCAGCAGCCAGACTGGTCGCACATGACACTTTCAACAGGAGGCAAAATGTGCGACATATGCAACGGGATGACGCAGGACGAGGCTTTGGACAAGACTGTCCGCACGGTGGCCCGGTACGGCTGGCAGCTTGTCATGGTCTCAGGTACAGCGACGGAGCCGGCGTTCGGCTACACCGTCGGCCTGACCGAGCTGCAGCACCCCGAGATTCTGGTCACTGGCCGGTGCCAGGATGACACGGTAGCTATGATCAACGAACTCGTGGACATGGTCCGTGGCCATGGGCACACCCTGATGGCGGGCATGGTCCTTCCGCTGGAGTCACGCGATGTCTATCTGGCGCCGGTGGAGCGGCCGGAAGGTGTTGTCCTGACTGCCGTCTCGTTATACGGCCCGCGGGCAACTGCATTACAGGCCGTATGGGCGGACGACGACGGCTGCTTGCCTTGGGAGCAGGAGGTTCCGGACACGCTCACCCAGCCGCTGTACGGTACACCGCCCGGGCTATAACGGGCTGGGAACAGCAAACCCGGGGCACCCGCGAGTTTTCCTCGCAGGCACCCCGGGCAGCTTCCCGCAGTTGTCAGTGGCCGCGGGCGATCCACTCGTCCAGCTGCGGCGCCTCGGCTCCGATGCTGGTTGAGTCACCGTGTCCGGTGTTCACCTTCGTTTCCGCCGGCAGCGTCAGCAGTCGCGACTTGATGGATTCGATGATGGTCTCGAAGCTGGAGTAGCTCCGTCCGGTTGCGCCCGGGCCGCCGTTGAACATCGTGTCGCCGCTGAACAGTACGTTCTCCGACTCCAGATAGAAACAGACGGATCCGGGGGAGTGGCCCGGAGTGTGCAGCGCTCGCAGTTCCGCCCCGGCTACCTGGAAGGTGTCACCGTCATTGATCTCATGGTCCGGTGCGGAGTCGGGGAAGATGGCGTCCCAGAGCATGCGGTCCGCTGCATGCAGGTATACCGGTGCCTTCACCAGGTCCCGTACTTCGCCGACGGCACGGATGTGGTCGTCATGCCCGTGGGTCAGCAGGATGGCCTTGACCGTCCGGCCCTCCACGGCCTGGGCCACAGCCTCCGGGTTGTGTGCCGGATCAATGATGATGGCTTCTTCGGCATTGCCGACAATCCACACATTGTTGTCGACGTCCCAGGTGCCGCCGTCCAGCGAAAAGGTTCCGGAGGTGACGAGGTTTTCGATCTTCACGCTCATGCGATCTCGACCACCGAACGCAGTACTTTGCCCTCGTGCATCTTCTCGAAGGCTTCCTCCACCTGGTCCAGGCCGATGCGCTCCGTGACGAAGGCATCCAGATCCAGGTTGCCCTGCTTGTAGTGGCTGACCAGCATCGGGAAGTCGCGGCTGGGCAGGCAGTCGCCGTACCAGGAGGACTTCAGCGAACCGCCGCGGCCGAAGACGTCGAGCAACGGTAGCTCGATCTTCATGTCGGGAGTGGGAACGCCGACCAGCACCACGCGGCCAGCCAGATCGCGGGCGTAGAACGCCTGCTTGTAGGTCTCCGGGCGGCCAACAGCTTCAATAACGACGTCGGCGCCGTTGCCTCCGGTGAGGGCCTGGATCGCCTCGACCGGATCCTGCTCCTTCGAGTTGACGCCATGCGTGGCGCCCAGGGACTTGGCCAGTTCCACCTTGTTGTCGTCGATGTCGACGGCGATGATGGTCGTCGCGCCGGCCAGCTTGGCGCCGGCGATGGCTGCAATGCCCACGCCGCCGCAACCGATCACGGCCACGGACTCGCCGCGCTTGACCTCGCCGGTGTTGATCGCCGCGCCGATGCCGGCCATGACGCCGCAGCCCAACAGGCCTACAGCGGCGGGATCGACGTCGTCGTCCACCTTGGTGCACTGGCCCGCGGCGACCAGTGTCTTCTCGGCGAAGGCGCCGATACCCAGGGCGGGCGACAGCTCAGTGCCGTCTTCCAAGGTCATCTTCTGGGTGGCGTTGTGGGTGTTGAAGCAGTACTGCGGCTCCCCGCGCTTGCACGCCCGGCATTCGCCGCACACGGCGCGCCAGTTGAGGATGACACGGTCACCCGGCGCAATATCGGTGACATCGGGGCCGACAGCGCTGATTACACCCGTGGCCTCGTGTCCCAGCAGGAACGGGAAATCATCGTTGATGCCGCCCTGCTTGTAATGCAGGTCCGTGTGGCAGACGCCGCAGGTGAGGATGTCCACCAGCGCTTCCCCCGGACCCGGATCCGGTACCAGAATGGTCTCGATGGATACCGGGGCATTCTTTTCTTTGGCAATTACTGCCCGAACTTTATGAACCATGCCTGGGTCGTTCCTTTCCGCGGAGTCATCAGGTCGGCCGGTCGGCCGTATCACCATCATCTTAGGCAGCCATGTAGGGCCGATCACAATTACCAAAACGATTGTTATGGAAACTAGGGCCGCTGTCTACCTTCCACGCCCATGGCGGTCGGAATGCGGTCTTCGCCGCAGGCAGCCGTTAAGTAACAAACCGCGCCGGAGCGTCATCTGCGCTCCAGCGCGGTGTGCGGAAAGTTTTGCCGGATCAGGCCGCGAGGCGTTCCTGTACTTCGGCGAGCGAAGGATTGGTCGCGCTGCTGCCATCGGGAAAGAGCACGGTCGGCACAGTCTGGTTGCCTTCGTTGATCTGTTCCACCAGCTCCGCGGTGCCGGGCACGTTTTCGATGTTGATCTCCGTGTAGCCGATGCCCTTCGCATCCAGCTGTGTCTTTAACCGGCGGCAGTAGCCGCACCAGGACGTGGAGAACATGGTGATGGTGCCGGCTTCCGGGGTGTATTCCAAGGTGACTCCTTCGAAGAACTGTATTTAAAGGTGCAAACGGCAGCGGGGCCGCAAACATTCCCGCCTCCAGTGCGCACGATGGCAGACTGGGAACATGTGCGGACGATACGTCATGGCAAGGGCCGTCGGTGACCTCATGTCGGAATGCGGCGCCGAAGTTCCGGGGGACTTCGGCCTTAAGGAGTCCTACAACGTGGCGCCCACGGACGACGTGCCGATCGTCCTGGAGCGGCTGATCGACGGCGTCTTCCGCCGCCAGCTGCATATCGCCCGCTGGGGCCTGGTGCCGCGCTGGGCCAAGGAGATCTCCGTCGGCTCACGTTCCTTCAACGCCCGGATTGAATCCGCCGCGGAAAAACCGACCTTCCAGGATTCCGTCCATACCCGCCGCTGCGCGGTCCCGGTGGACGGCTACTACGAGTGGAAGAAGCTCGGCGCCAAGACCAAGCAGCCCTATTTCGTGCACCGCCGGGATAACGCGCCGATCTTCTTCGCAGGACTGTATGGCTGGTGGAAGGATCCGTCCAAGGCCCCGGACGCAGGGGACGCATGGCTGCTTTCCACGACGGTACTGACCGCACCGGCACCGCCGGCAGACAGCGGCTCGCCGGTCCTGCGGGAACTGTCCGGGCTGCATGACAGGTACCCGGTGCCGATGGACAAGGACACCATGGCGGCATGGCTGGATCCCGCCGTCAGGGATGGGATGCACCTGCTGGATATGCTCCGGAACAGGGCGTACGACGCCGCCACTGACTGGACGCTGGAACCGGTAGGTTCCGCTGTGGGCAACGTCCGCAACAACTCGCCGGAACTGATCCTCCCGCAACCTTCGCTGCTGGATGGTTAGCCTGCGGCACCCAGGTGGACGGCGCCGTCGTCGTCGACCCTGAATCCCGGGTTGTGGACGATGTCCCAGCGGTAGCCGTCAGGATCGGCGAAGCAGCCGCCGTAACCGCCCCACGGCTGGTTACGTGCCGCCGAAACAAGGGTGGCGCCGGCGGCGAGCGCCTGCGCGATGAGGTCATCCACTTCGCCGGGGCTGGTGACGTTCTGGCCCAGCGAGACCGGGATGGCCGGTCCGCCGTCGTGATGGCCGACGTCCCCGTATTCGCTGCGCATGCTCACCACGTTCCAGAGCCCCAGCATCTGGCCGTGGGCAATCTGGACGAAGAAGATTTCGCCTTCTTGTTCGAACAGCGGCTCCCAACCCAGGCCGTCGATGTAAAAGCGGCGGGAAACGGCAACGTCCCGCACTCCGAGGGTCAGGGCGGTGACGTGTGGTTCCATGCCTCAATAGTCTCCGGGCGAGAGGCGGACGGCAAGGAGCCCGGCCGGATCCGGCAACCGCTGCTGCGGTGCTCGGGACCCGGCCGGGCTCCTGTCCTTAGTTGCTCCTGTCCCTGGGTTACTGGGCGATCATGGTGAAGATGTTGAATCCATGCCCGATCTGGATACGTGAGCCCAGGCCGGTGCCGTTGCCCGGGTAGAGCCAGAGCCTGCCATCGTTGTGACGGGCGATCACGTCATGGTCGGCGCCGGTGTTGAACGCGCCGGGCCCAACCAGCGATGTCATGGAGTTCCAGCCGCTTGAGCCGATCATGCTGCGTGCGCTGAAGCCACCGGTGCCGGTGCCCTTGTACAGCCAGAGCCGGCCGTTGCTGTCCCGTGCGATCATGTCCGTCGTGGAGCCTGCGTCGAAGGTTCCGACGCCGGCGAGATCGGTCATGGCGTTCCAGCCGCTGGAACCGGCTACAGTCCTGGCCTTGAAGCGGCCGTTGCCATCGCTCGGGTAGAGCCACAGCTTGCCCGCCCTGTCGCGGGCCAGCAGGTCCGGATTAGTGTCACCGTTGAAGTCGCCCGGAGCGACGAGCTCCGACATGGAGTTCCAACCACTTGAACCGATCAGCGTGCGGCCCGAAAGCCGGCCGTTGCCCGCACCGGCGTAGAGCCAAAGCCTGCCGGAGTTGTCGCTGGCAATCAGGTCTGCCCTGGTGTCGCCATTGAAGTCACCGGGCATCAGCAGCGAAGTCATGACGTTCCAGCCGCTGTTTCCAATGTTGAGCCGCGGAGACAACGTGCCGTTACTTCTGCCGGCGTAGTACCAGAGTTTGCCGTCGCTGGTGCGGCCGATGTAGTCCGGGGTCCCGTTGCCGTCCATATCCTTCTGGACACCGGTTCCCGCTGGTCCCGCAACAGTACCGATTCCCCAGCCGTAAGCGGCTGGCGTACCGACGTTGCCGGCCGGGTCAACGGCGCGGACGTTGAAGGTGTATATGGCGTCGGCCTGGTCATCGTAGGTCTTGCCGGAAGCGCAGTTAGTCTCCCAGGCCGGACTGGACGGCAGCAGCTGGCAATCGTAGCTGCTGTTGGCCTCGTTGCTGCCGAAATTGAACGACGGCGTCCTGTCCAACGAAGGGTTGGATGGCATCGGTGCGGCAAGGGTGGCCGTTGGAGCAATGGTGTCTACCGTGATGCCGACCGGGGTCGACGTCAGGAACTCCGACGCTGCCGGATCCGTAGCGAAGTCGGGATTGGCGATCCTGGCCCGTATCTCGTGACGCCCGTCGGCGAGCGCCGCCGGCAAGGCGAGGCTGTAGCCGTTGCCGGTACTCGTTCCCGTCGCGGCAGGAGTGGCGGAAGTGCCGACAAGCAGACTGACTTCCGTACCGTCCGGGACGTCCACCGTGAAGGTAGGCGTCGCAACGTTGGTGATGTTGTCCGTGGCCGACCGCCCGCTGTCACTGGCGGCGGCCAGATCCGGAGTGCCCGGCGCCCCGTCCACGGCATCCGAGATGACGCCTTGGATGGTGAACTGGTTGACGGTCAGGGTGTTCACACCGGGCCCTCCGGCGTTAGGGCCGTCTACCCGCACGAAGTTGTTGCCGGAGGGTGCCCCGGTCACCGAGGCAGCGACTGCGGGATTACCCAGCGTACCGGCAGGTGCGTTCAGCTGGCGGAGGAAGGTCGCGGTGTTTACCTGGTAGTCGCCGAGGAAAGCAGCGCCTACACCCTCCCAGTCACATGCTCTCGTGTCGGTGGGGGCACACATGCCTTCATCGAAGGTTTGATCGATCTCGCCTGCGGCATCGGCAACTAGCCCTTCAGTGACGCCATAGGGATGCGTAACCGTGTAGCTGGCGTTAGGGACGAGGCCTTCCAACCGGAACCGCAGCCGGGCAAATCCGATCTGCTCGCCATCTACCACTGCGTCGTTCAGATGAGCACCTTCCAGGGCAGCCTCGTAAAGTCCGAGATTTCCGCCGCTGGCTTCGGCCGCGAACCAGAATGCCTCTTCGGGGAAGTTATCCGGGTAGGACGCCGGCGCCCCTGCGTTGGGCGGTGTGGACAGGCAACCGAGTTCCGCTGTGTAGCAGAACTGGAGCTTGACGGTGCCATCCGAGAACCACGTCGGGTAGCCGTTGTTGGGGTCCACCGGGCCAACTCCTGAGAGTCCCGCGTTGGCAGGTGAGATAGACAGTGGCGAAAACACAGCAGCGAGCATAGCGGCTGCGGTGATGGTTGTTGTTAGCCGTTTGACAGGAATATTTTTGGGGCGACTAGGTAACTCTGCCCTGGGTGCGAGTGACATGCTGGGCTCCTTGTGAGGTGTCCCCCTCGGACACCGCTACTTCTAGGTGTTACTGATAGCGCGGGATGCGCTGAGATAACTGTGGACTTCGGTTATTGGATAAATCTTGGGGTGCCGGACATTTTGTCGGTGGTGGTTTGTAAGCTCATCTTTGAATCGAATACGTATTCGAATACAATGATGAGGTCAACCATTTCAGCCGGTGTGTCGGCAGGAGCATGCTTTGAAATGTTTGGCCCGTATTTCAGAAGAAAGGTGACTGAAACATGGGTGTTTTCAGCGAAACAGTAGAAGTTGTTTGTTCTCCTGCCGGCCAGCCGATCAGATTGCGGTGGCAGAACCGGACCTGGCACATCGCCGCGGAACCAGTGCGTTGGTACGAACGCCGAAAATGGTGGGCCGAAGAGCTCCGTGCCGAACGCGGCAGGGGAGCGGGACTGGTGGACCATGAAATCTGGCGGGTGCAGGCAAGGTTGAACAGCCGTTCGGAGCTGCGCACACTCGATCTTTCCCATCAGGCAGATACCGGACGCTGGCGGCTGATCAGGGTCCATGAGGCCCTGCAGCGCCTGAGCGCTTAATACGTTCTTGTCTCGCTGTCCGCGGATGCGTCTGTCCCGGCTCTTTCCCGTTCATTGGATGATCATGAGCTTTACCCACTTGCATGTTTCATCGGCCTTCAGCGCCCACTATGGTGTGTCCTGGCCGGATGAACTGGTGGCAGCGGCGGCCGCCGACGGCGCGGATGCCTTGGCCTGCACCGACAGGGATGGGCTGTATGGAACGGTCAAGCATGTCAAAGCCTGTCTGGCTGCTGGGATCGATCCGATTGTGGGGGTGGACCTCGTGATCCGTGGTTCCCAAGGGCGAAGCACCGGCCGGGTGGTTGTCCTGGCCCACGGCCATAACAACGGGAGGGGCTATCACGCCTTATGCCGGTTGATCTCGGATGCGCATGAAGGTACAGCTTCCGGCCGCGGCGTCAAGGGCCGGGAGCCGGGTGTGGACATAGCGCAGATAGCACATCGCGCCGCTGGCTCACCGGAATCAGCAGAAGCAGGTTTCCCAGCGGTGCTCACAGTACTGCTGGGCCCGTATTCTGATGTTGGACAGGCATTGCGGCACCGCCGTTATTCGGAGGCCCGTCGGCTGGCGGGTCGTTGGCGCAGCATCATGCCAGCCGGTTCCCTGGTGTTGGAAGTGGTCAACCACCTCGGTCCGCCCGGAGGAAATCTCAGCACGGCCCATGCCGTAAGAATGTTAAAACTGGCCGCTGACCTGAAATTGCCGGCGGTGCTGACAAACGCGGCGAGGTACCGCCAAGTGGATGACGCAGCTACCGCAGACGTGCTGGACTCCGTCCGTGCTTTAACCGCGCTCGCAAAGCTGCCGGATCTGCAGCCCAATGGCCAAGGCTGGCTCAAAAGCTCCGCCCAGATGCAGGTCCTGGCTCATGAAATCGCGCAGGAGGCAGGTGCCGGCCGTGCCGGCGCCGGGGAACTGCTGGCGATGACGGAAACCGTTGCCGACCGCTGCCGGATGGATCCTTACCAGGACATGGGCTACAAGAACCCGGTGGTACCGGAAGCTTCGGTAATCGGGATTGGTCAGGATCCGGTGACAGAACTAATCCAACGTTGCGAAGCAGGGATCGGCGCCAGGTTCCGCGGTATTAGCGGCAAAGCCGAACATGAGCTGCGGGACCGCCTGGCCCATGAACTGGGGATTATCACCAGATTAGGTTTCGCCTCTTATTTCCTGACCGTGGCCGAGGTGTCAAAGATAATCACCGATATGGGTGTCAGGGCATCGGCCCGGGGATCAGGAGCTTCGAGCCTGGTGAACTATCTGCTCTTTATTAGCCATGTAAACCCGCTGGCCCACGGGCTGATTTTTGAACGGTTCCTCTCCCGCGACCGTTCAACCCTGCCGGATATCGACATTGACGTGGAAAGCGCCGAACGCCATAACGTCTACCGGCGGATCTTCGCACGGTTTGGGGACCGTCGGGTGACTTTGATGAGCATGCAGAACGGCTACCGTGCTCGCGGAGCCGTCCGTGATGCCGGGCTGGCTCTGGGGATGGAAGAGGAAGACATTTCCGGCATAGCCAAACAGCTTTGGCGTTTCTCGGCCCGGAAATTCCGGGAAGCGATGGAAGAGAAGCCCGAGCTTCGTGATTTCTCCGCGCAGGTGGAGCAGAACAAACAGTTGGATTTGCTGGTGGATGTGACGGAGCGGTTGGATAGGCTGCCACGGCATATTTCCATGCATCCCTGCGGCGTGATTCTGGGAGATGAAACCCTGCTGGACCGGACGCCGGTCCAGCCCAGTGGCCTCGGCCTGCCCATGAGCCAGTTCGACAAGCACGACATGGATCCGATGGGCATGCTCAAACTCGATGTGCTCGGAGTCCGGATGCAAAGTTCCATGGCCTATGCCGTGAACGAGGTTATCCGCATCCATTCGGGAAAGGCAGCAGTTACCGCTGCCGGGAACCATCCGGTTGACGCAGGCGGAAATGGTCCCGGCTATATCGCCGAGGACGGCCGGATCGATTTGGAAGCAGTTCCGCTCGATGATGAAGAAACCTTTGAACTGATCCGCAGCACCCATACCTTGGGATGTTTCCAGATCGAGTCCCCGGGCCAACGGGAACTGGTGGGCAAAATGGCCCCCCGCAATTTCAACGACCTAATCATAGATATCTCCCTCTTCCGGCCCGGCCCGATGAAATCGGACATGGTCCGCCCTTTCCTGGAACAACGCCATGGATGGGCGCCCGAAAACTACCCGCATCCGGATCTGGAAACCGTGCTGAAGGAAACGCACGGTGTCACGGTTTTTCACGAGCAGGTATTGCGGACCTTTGACGTTTTTACCGGCTGCGGTCTGGCCAGAGCAGACGAGTTCCGGCGTTTGCTGGGGGACGAGGCAGCAGAGCCAACTGTAGAGGAATATTTCCGCCGTCAAGCCATGGATCGCGGATACTCAGTGGACACCATCGACAAGATCTGGGACACGCTGAAAGCCTTCGGCAGCTTTGGGTTCTGCAAGGCCCACGGGGCTGCCTTTGCCGTGCCCACCTACCAGTCGGCCTGGTTGAAGGCGCACCATCCCGAAGCCTTCTTGGCCGGCCTCTGGGAGCATGACCCGGGAATGTACCCACGTAGATTGCTGGTGGCAGAAGCCCGCAGAATGGGAATCCCCATCCTGCCGCTGGATATCAACCGCAGTGCGGACATGTATCGGGTTGAGCGCATACCTGCTGACAAAGGTGAACCGGAAAAACTCGGAATCCGTTTGAGTCTTGCCGGTATCTACGGATTATCAGCCGCAGAGCTGAAGCGCATTGTGGCCGGCCAGCCCTATGATTCCCTGGCTGATTTGCGTGCCCGGGCCAAGGTCAGCAGGCCTACGTTGCAACGGCTGGCCAAACTGGGAGCCTTCGACGAACTTAACCAGCTGGTCGGACGCAAGGGGACAGCCACCCGCGCGGATCTTGTCCATCATCTGGATAAGCCTCCCGTCCGCCCGGTTCCGCGCCGCTACGAACCCATCGACGGCCAGCTCTCCTTCCCGCTGGGAGACTTGGAATTGAGCAACCTCAAAACCTGCCTGCCTGAACCGACGATGTTGGAAAAGGTCCGCACCGAACTGGATCTGCTGGCCGTGGATGTCAGCGCCCATCTGATGGACAGCTACGCGCCGCTGCTGAAAGAACTGAATGTCACCGCGGCCAAGGACTTGCTTTCTTTGCGCAACGGAACCGAAGTCCTGGTGGCAGGAATCCGGGTCGCCACCCAAACTCCGCCCATGCGGGGAGGCCGCCGTGTGGTGTTTATCAGCGTGGATGACGGCACCGGCTGCGTAGACTGCACTTTCTTCCATGAGGCGCAGGACAAGGCCGGGCCCCTGCTGTTCGGCACCAGGCTGCTGTTAATCCAAGGACTGACGAGGAGGACCGGACCGCGCGGGATGAGTTTGCAAGCCACCAACGCCTGGGATCTTTCCCACCCGGAGACGCTGCCCCTTGCCCATCCGGCAGAAACACCGGTGCCTGCCCGTGAGCAGCCACACCTCCAGCTCCCGGACCGTGCCATGTTGGTCGGGCTCAATATCAGCGGATAACATCAAAGAGGCTCGTGGCACCCAAAGTATGGTGGCGCGGTTCAGGCCTAAATCGAAACATAAGGAGACCTTCGTGTCAGCGCCCCAAAACATGACTCTCATCGTCGACGGCGAAGAGAAACAAGTGAACACGGGCACTACCGGGGCGGAGTTATTCTTCGAGCGCCGCGATGTCGTCGTTATGCGCGTCGACGGGGTGCTCAAGGACCTGGACCAGCCGCTGCCCGAAGACGCCAAGATCGAGTCTGTCACCATCGATTCGCCCGACGGGCTGAACGTCCTGCGGCATTCCACTGCCCATGTGATGGCACAGGCCGTGCAGCAACTCCGCCCGGACGCCAAACTCGGCATCGGTCCGTACATCACCGACGGCTTTTACTTCGATTTCGACGTCGAGGAACCTTTCACTCCTGACGATCTGAAGACCCTTGAGAAGATGATGCTCAAGATCGTCAACCAGAATCAGAAGTTCGCCCGCCGGGTGGTCACCGAGGATGAAGCCCGGGCCGCCATGGCGGATGAGCCCTACAAACTGATCCTGCTGGACAAGTCCGCAGAGGCAGATGAAGCCGGCGAGGGCGTAAACGTCGAGGTTGGCGCCGGCGAGATCACCATCTACGACAATGTGGACCGCAAGAGCGGCGACACCATCTGGTGCGATCTCTGCCGTGGCCCGCATCTCCCCAACACCAAGCTCATCTCGAACGCCTTCGCGCTGACCCGCTCGGCAGCTGCCTACTGGCTGGGCAACGAGAAGAACAAGCAACTGCAGCGCATCTACGGCACAGCCTGGCCCACCAAGGAAGCGCTGAAGGCCTACCAGGAGCGCCTCGCGGAGGCCGAGCGCCGGGACCACCGCAAGCTCGGCTCAGAGCTCGACCTGTTCTCCTTCCCCGATGAACTGGGCTCAGGGCTGCCAGTGTTCCATCCCAAGGGCGGCATTGTCCGCAAGGCGATGGAGGACTATTCACGCCAGCGGCACACCGAAGCAGGCTACGACTTCGTTTACACCCCGCACATCACCAAGGGACACCTCTACGAAGTGTCCGGCCACCTGGACTGGTACCGCGACGGGATGTTCCCGCCCATCCATGTGGACGAGACCCGCGATGCTGAAACCAATGAAGTGGTCAAGCCCGGCCAGGACTATTACCTGAAGCCGATGAACTGCCCGATGCACAACCTGATCTTCCGCTCACGCGGACGTTCCTACCGCGAGCTGCCCCTGCGTATGTTCGAATTCGGTTCCGTCTACCGGTACGAGAAATCAGGCGTGGTGCACGGACTGACCCGGGTCCGCGGCATGACCCAGGATGACGCCCACATCTACTGCACCCGCGAGCAGATGAAGGACGAACTGACCAGCACCCTGAACTTCGTGCTGGCGCTGCTCAAGGACTACGGGCTGGACGATTTCTACCTGGAACTCTCCACCAAGGACCCCGAGAAGTACGTCGGGGCAGACGAAGCCTGGGACGAAGCTACCCGTACGCTGGCCGAGGTCGCCGAAGCCTCCGGTCTGGAGCTGGTTCCGGATCCGGGCGGAGCCGCGTTCTACGGCCCGAAGATTTCCGTGCAGGCCCGCGACGCGATCGGCCGCACGTGGCAGATGTCCACCATCCAGCTGGACTTCAACCTGCCCGAACGCTTCGAGCTCGAGTATCAGGCCGCGGACGGTTCGCGCCAGCGTCCTGTCATGATCCACCGTGCGCTGTTCGGCTCGGTCGAACGTTTCATGGGCGTGCTTATCGAGCACTATGCCGGCGCCTTCCCGGCCTGGCTGGCACCGGTGCAGGTGGTCGGCATCCCCGTGGCGGAGGCATTTAACGACTACATGGGCGAGGTCATCGCCAAGCTCAAGGCAGCAGGCATCCGGGCCGAAGCAGATTTCGGTTCGGACCGGTTCCCGAAGAAGATCCGGACCGCCAGCAAGGACAAGATCCCGTTTGTCCTCATTGCCGGCGGTGAAGACGCCGAAGCCGGCGCGGTATCGTTCCGCTTCCGCGACGGCAGCCAGGACAACGGCGTACCTGTCGACGACGCCGTGGCCAGGATCGTTGAAGCCGTCCGTAACCGGGACCACCAGCTATGACGGATTCGCCGGGGGCACCTCACCAGCAGCCTGAAGGCCAGATGACCGACGAGTTCGAGCTAACCGGAGTCCCGGACGCCTTTCAGCGCCTCTGGACTCCGCACCGTATGGCCTATGTCAAGGGCGGACAGGACCAGTTCAAAGGCAAGGATGAATGCCCCTTCTGTGTGGCGCCGGGGCGTAGCGATGAAGACTCCTTGATCGTGTACCGGGGCAAGTTCAACTACGTTGTCCTGAATCTTTTCCCGTACAACCCGGGCCACCTGCTGATCTGCCCGTACCGCCACGTCCCGGACTACACCGACATCACCGTAGAAGAAACGGCCGAGTTCGCCGAGCTGACCCAGACAGCCATGCGCGTGCTGCGCAAGGTGGCGAATCCAACCGGCTTCAACCTGGGCATGAACCAGGGCGTCACCGGGGGAGCCGGCGTGGCGGCACACCTGCATCAGCACGTCGTGCCGCGCTGGGGCGGGGACGGGAACTTCCTGCCGATCATCGCCCAGACGAAGGCCATTACGCAGACCTTGGACGAGGTCCGTCAACAGGTGGCACAAGCCTGGCCGGCCGGGTAGCGGCTCGGATGCTCAATAAGTACGCACGTGGTTTCTTCGGGAAGCTGTTTTCCCCTTTGGCGCGGCTGCTGATCAAACTCGGTGTTTCACCAGACACGGTGACCATCATCGGCACTCTCGGCGTGTCCATCGGTGCCTTGGTCTTCTACCCCATGGGCGAACTGTTCTGGGGCACGGTCTTCATCACCGTGTTCGTTTTCTCGGACATGGTGGACGGGCTGATGGCCCGGATGCTTAACCGCAGCAGCAGCTGGGGGAGCTTCCTGGATTCAACCTTGGACCGTCTGGCTGACGCCGCGGTGTTCGCAGGGGTGACCATTTGGTTCTTCACGGGCGGAGCCAGTGTTCCCATCGCCGTCACGGCACTGATCTGCCTGGTTCTGGGCATGCTGGTTTCCTACGCTCGGGCGAAAGCCGAGTCCCTCGGCTGCAGCGCCGACGTCGGTATAGCGGAGCGTTCCGAGCGGCTTGTCGCGGTGCTGGTCTTCACCGGCTTCACCGGGCTCGGGCTGCCGCCGGTGGTGCTGCTCGTGGTGTTGATCCTGCTTGCGGCCGCTAGCCTGGTCACCGTCATCCAGCGCATCCTGGCCGTCTACCGGCAGACGCAAGTCGAAGCATGAAGCGGTTCTGACTTGGCTGTGCCGCATGCCGTCACGAGTGAGCTGAAACACGACGGCACGGCGTATCATGAAATGTACTCCTTCCCACCAACTCCTAGGGGCTTTTAGTGTCCAGCAGTAACGAAACTTCAACTCACGCACCGGTAACGGGCAGCAGCCGGGTTAAGCGCGGTATGGCTGAAATGTTGAAGGGCGGCGTCATCATGGACGTCGTAACCCCCGAGCAGGCCCGCATCGCCGAAGACGCCGGCGCGGTTGCCGTGATGGCTCTCGAGCGCGTACCCGCAGATATCCGGGCCCAGGGCGGCGTATCCCGCATGAGCGATCCGGACATGATCGACGGCATCATCGAGGCCGTCTCCATTCCCGTTATGGCCAAGGCGCGTATCGGCCATTTCGTCGAGGCCCAGGTCCTGCAGTCCCTCGGCGTGGACTACATTGACGAGTCCGAGGTCCTGACCCCGGCCGACTACACCAACCACATCGACAAGTGGAACTTCACGGTTCCGTTTGTCTGCGGTGCCACCAACCTTGGCGAGGCCCTCCGCCGCATCAACGAAGGTGCGGCCATGATCCGCTCCAAGGGCGAAGCGGGTACCGGCGATGTCTCCAACGCCACCGGGCACATGCGCCAGATCCGCGCGCAGATCGCCAAGCTTGCCGCTCTGCCGGAGGACGAGCTGTACGTCGCGGCCAAGGAACTGCAGGCCCCGTACGAACTGGTCAAGGAAATCGCCTCGACCGGCAAGCTTCCGGTGGTGCTCTTCACCGCAGGCGGTATCGCCACCCCGTCGGATGCGGCCATGATGATGCAGCTCGGGGCGGACGGCGTGTTCGTCGGGTCCGGTATCTTCAAGTCCGGCAACCCGGCCGAGCGTGCCGCTGCCATCGTCAAGGCCACCACGTTCTATGACGACCCGGACATGATCGCCAAGGTCTCCCGCGGACTGGGCGAAGCCATGGTCGGCATCAACGTGGACGAAATTCCGGAGCCGCACCGCCTCGCCGAGCGCGGCTGGTAGGAAACCCGGAACAAATAACGACGCCGGAAGTCCGGAATCGCTGTATCAGTGGTTCCGGGCTTCTTGCGTTAACACCCTCGGTGGGCCGGGTTGCGGCCGAAGCAGCGTTCCGTCCGGAAGACGCCGTTCCGTTCGACGTCAGTGGGCGTGCCCTTTGCCCCGCAGGTGGCTTGGGAGCAGATTGCCGGGGATCTGGCTCCGGATGCGGATGATCTCCCGGACGTGCTGTTCCAGCTCGCGGTCCTCATCGGAAACCGGATTCCACGGCGGGATCGGTACCGCAGTGCCCGTCTCGTCGCGCGCCACCATGACTGTCAAGCAATATGTGGTCAACTCAAGTTCGCCGGTTTTCGGGTCGCCCGAGCGCACATGTACCGAGACGTGCATTCCCTTGTTGCCGGTGTAGACCAGCCGGGCCTCGACTTCGACCACATTGCCGATCAGCAAGGGACGGTAGAACCGCACGCCGCCGGAGAAGACGGCGACAACGTCCTTGCCGCAGTACCGCGAGGCGCAAACGTAGGCGGCCTCGTCGATCCACTTCATCACGGTTCCGCCATGAACCTTCCCGCCCCAGTTCACGTCGCCAGGGGCGGCCAGGAAGCGCAGGACGGTACGGGGAGCTGTTCCTGCTTCGCTGTACACCTGCCGGGACATCGCCTTCTCTATGTCGGCGCGGATGTCCAGGCGCTTGATGGCCAGCTGCTCCTGTTCCTTTTCTTCCTCCGTCCGGGGAATCCAGGACTCTACCGGAACGGATTTGCCGTCTGTGCCCACAGCCACGAAGATCACCAGGCATTGGCTGCGCATCGTGGCGCCGCCGCCCTTGGGATCGCCGGAGCTGACGACGGTCTGGATGTGCATGCTGCTGCGCCCGGTGTAAATGATCGTGGATTCAACCTCGACCATGTCTCCGACGCGAACAGGATCGGCAAAGTGGATATTGCCCACATAGGCAGTCACACAATAGGACTTACTCCAGCCCACGGCACAGGCATAAGCAGCCTTGTCGATCCATTCAAGGACAGTTCCGGCGTCGACCGTCCCGCTGTAACCGACATCCGTGGGAGCGGCGAGGAACCGAAGGGTGATGGAATTCTTCGCGGTGGCCGGTTCAGGCATTGGTCTTATCTCCTTATTGGTCGTGAAATCAGCATCGCACTGTTCGTCGACGGTTCCGCTAGACACCGGGAACCGGATCACCTTGCCAAATGCAACCAGTAGGTCTGCCCGCGGCCGATGAGCTGGAATCCGCGGCGGGAATAGAGCCGCTCGCCCAAGGGAGTGGCATTCAGCGCCAGATGTTCGGCACCGGCGGCTCCTGCCGACCGCGCAACCCTGCTCAGGATGCCGGAACCGTAGCCACGACGGCGGTAATCCGTGCCCACGGCCATGTTGAAGATTCCAGCCAACGCAGGAATCCGGAGGTTGCCACCGCCATCGGGCAGGAATGAATATCCGTGCCCCACAAGCCGTCCCTCGGCGCGCGCCACGGCGTGCCAGGCCCGGCTTCCCTTTGCCTCCGGTACCGCCGGTGCGGGCACTGATCGTCGGACAACCCGAAGTTCTACACCGTCGGGCCCCGTGATCTCCGGACTGTCCGGTTCCAGACCGATTCCCACTGGTTCATCCAGCAGCACGCAGTCCAAATGTGCGGTCATCCACCACGGCTGCCAGCCCTGCTCGAACCCGAAACCAGGAAGCATTGACGTCTTGACGGTGCTGTTCATCCACACGCCGACGGTAGCCGCCCCGAGCCGGGCGCCCTCGGCGAGGCCGGGCCGGATGCCCGCGGGAGAAATCTCCTCGGGAAACATCAGCATGAGTTCCCGTCGGGCCGGGAGCCATACCCAGTGACTCTGGTGGGTATCGAAGGTTTTGCCTCCCGTTGCCGCAGCCAATGCCGTAAACCACGAGGACTGAAGCCGTTGGCAGTCTCCGAGAGTGACCACGATCAGCGCCCCTGGCTGACCGGATCGATGCCGTCGAGCCCGCGGCGAGCGAGCAGTGGACCAATTTCGGCGTCGCGGCCACGGAAGTTGCGGAAGGCCTGCAACGGATCGATGCTGTTGCCCCGGGAGAGCAATTCGGTACGGAAATGATCTCCGTTATCCCGGTTCAGGCCGCCGTTTTCGCGAAACCACAAGACAGAGTCCGCGTCCAGCACTTCGCTCCAGAGGTAGGAATAGTAGCCCGCCGCATAGCCTCCCGCGAAGATGTGCTTAAAATAGCCGCTGCGGTAGCGCGGCGGGATGAGGTCGAGGTCGAGCCCGGCGTCCTTAAGCGCCTCCTTCTCGAAGGAGAGCGGATCATCGATGCGCGTCCCGGCAGGTAAGCTGTGCCAGGCCAGATCCAGCAGGGTGGCCGCCAAATACTCGGTGGTGGCGAAGCCTTCGCCCCAGAGCCGCGCTGCTTCGATCTTGTCGACCGTCTCCGGCGGAAGGGCGGCTCCGGTGACGTGTTCGCTGGCATAGTCGGCGACGATCTGCGGCCACAGCATCCACATTTCGTTGACCTGCGATGGGTATTCGACGAAGTCCCGGGGAACGCTGGTTCCGGAGAACCGCGGATACCTGACCTGGGAGAACAACCCGTGCAGCGCATGGCCGAATTCGTGGAAGAGCGTCACAACCTGGTCAAAGGTGAGCAGGGTCGGCTCGCCTGGTGCAGGTTTGGTGATGTTGAGATTGTTAACAACTACCGCCTGCTGGCCCAGCAAGCCGGACTGTTCGACAAACGAATCCATCCACGCGCCCCCGTTTTTGGTGGGCCGCGCATAGTAGTCGCCCAGGAACAAGCCAAGCCCCATACCGCCATCGTTCTTTACTTCCCAAACCCGGATATCCGAGTGATAGCCCTGCAGGTCCGGACGTGCTTCGAAGCTCAGGCCGTACAGTTGTTCCGCCGCGTGGAAAACGCCGCCCTGGAGCACGCTCTCGAGTTCGAAGTAAGGGCGCAGCTTCGCCAGATCGACGTCATAATCACGGCGCCGCACCTGCTCGGAGTAGAAAGCCCAGTCCCAGGGTTCGATGTCGTGCCCTGCGGCGGCGGCCAGGACATGGGCCTCGGCACGCGCGTTGCCCACCGCCGCCGGCACCAGTTGCGCGAGCAGCTGCCGCACGGCTTCAAGCGAAGGCGCGGTTTGGGATTCCAAGGCATATTCGGCGTGGTTCGGGTAACCGAGCAGCGCGGCACGCTCGGCACGCAGTTCGGCCAGTCGCGCCGCGAGGAGCACCGTCCGGTTTCCTTTGCCGCCGCGGCCTACCGAGGCCTGAAAGAGGCGACGCCGGGTGTCCCGGTCCGTGAGCACTTCGAGGGCGGGCTGGGCGGTCGGCAGCACCAGTGTGAGCAGCCAGCCGGTGTCATATCCGGCTTCCCGGGCGGCCTGGGCCGCGGCGGTGATATCCTCCTCGGCCAGCCCGTCCAGAAGAGCGCGGTCGGCCACGTGCAGGGCGGCAGCGTTCCCCGCGGCCAGCAGCTCCTGCGAATATTCGGTGGACAGTTCCGACAAGCGCACGTTCATCTCGCGAAGCCGCTTCTGCCCGGCGGGCTCGAGCCCGGCTCCGGCGCGGCGGAACTGCTTGCGCAGCTCGGACACCAGGCGCAGGTCCTCGCCGGCGAGGCCCTCGGCGCCCTCATCCACCGCCATGACTCGCCCGTACAGCTCTGGATGCAGGTAAACGTTGTCCTGGTGCGCGGCCAGCCGCGGGGCAACTGCCTGTTCCAGCTGCAGGATCTCCTCCGTCGCGTCTGCGGAGGCGATGTTGCGCAGGACCGCCGCCACACGCTGAAGCGTCCGGCCGGACCGCTCGAAGGCAACCACGGTGTTGGCAAAGGACGCCGGTTCCGGATTCGCGGCGATGTCCTCGATTTCGGCCAGCTGCTGTGCGAATCCGGCCTCGAACGCGGGCAGGTAATCCTCTGCGCGGATGTCGGCGAAAGCCGGCAGCTCGTAGGGGAGCGTACTGGGAGTGAGGAACGGGTTTGCCATGGCACTACTTTGTCATGCCCCACCGGTTCTCCTGGGGTCATTTACTGGCTGCAAGGACGCGCCGTCGGCGACCCGGCCTCGCCGCGGCTTACACTGGCGGCATGCCAGAAAGCCGCGCAAGAACTCACCGAACGCGTCCGCGGCGACGGGCTGGTTTGGGCGGCTCCGGCAGGGGGCGGTCCAGGTTGGTGCTGCCCCTGGCCGCAGCAGTCCTGCTTGCCAGCTGCAGTGCCGCGGGCACAGGGCAAGGCGATGGAACGCCAGCTGACACTGCATCTTCCGCCGCAGCTGCTCCGTCTGCTCCGGCCCGCCCGGTACAGGAGGGGAGCGACGGCGGCAGCCAGGTGCCGTCGTCGTCGTTCGCAACGTCGTCCGCAACGGCCGGGGCCGGACCGGAATGCGCCGTCGTCCGCTGCACCTCTGTGGTGATGACCGGGGATTTGCTGCTGCACGAAGCCCTCTGGGAGCAGGCGGCGGAGGATGCGGAGGAAACGGGCCAGGGACCACTGGATTTTGGCCCGATCCTGTCGGCGCAGCAACCCTACGTGGACACCAGCGATCTTGCCCTCTGCCATGTGGAAACTCCGGTGGCCGAAGCGGGCGGCCCGTACGCGGCGTATCCGTCCTTCAACGCGCCCCCACAGATCCTGGATGCCATCGCGGAGCTCGGCTACGACGCCTGCACCACGGCCAGCAACCACACCATCGACCGCGGCACCGCTGGGCTGGAACGGACGCTGGACGCGCTGGATGAAGCAGGGCTCGAACATACGGGGTCCTACCGCACCCGCGCCGAAGCCGAGGAGGTGCTGATCATGGATACGCCTGCCGCCCGGGTCGCAGTCATCGAGGCAACGTACGCGCTCAACGGGCTGGTGCCGGACCAGCCGTGGCAGGTGGACATGCTGGACGCGGACGCCATGATCGCGAAGGCGAAGCAGGCCAGAGAGGAAGGCGCGGACATCGTCCTCGGCGCCGTCCACGCGGGGGATGAGTACACCAACCACGCGAACGCACAGCAGCAGGACGTGGCGCACAAGCTGGCGGACAGCGGCGAGTTCTCGCTGATCTACGGGCACCACAGCCACTCGGTGCAGCCCATCGAGAAGTACAAGGACACCTGGATTGTCTACGGGCTGGGCAATGCCATCGCGGCCCATGCCACGCCGAATATCCTCAACACCGAGGGGCTCATGGTGCGCGCGCAGTTCAGTCAGAACGACGACGGCGGCCCCTGGGATGTTTCCCGGCTCGCCTGGCTGCCGGTTACCTTTGATGGCCCCGAGCACCGCTGGTGTCCGGTCGCGGCGGACGCCCTGGAAGAGGAGCCGGCGTGCGTTTCAGCGGAGGCCGATGCCGCCAGCCGGGAACGGACCAAGGACACCGTGGAGTCGATGGGCGCAGCGGAGGACGGCGCCCAGGAATGGCTGCTCAGCGGCAAGTAGTGCCGGGCCGATGCCCAAACGGGTAGCGGTGCAGCGCGCTCAGCGCGGGCGCGCGGCGGCGTCTTGGCGGGCCTGCTCCTCGAACGGGATTTCCAGCGGCGCATCATCGAAGCTGCCATGGCGGCGCAGCGCGGCGTGCCGGACCAGGAAATCCGCCACCGCAGGGTTCTTGGGCAGCAGTGAACCGTGCAGGTAGCTGGCAACCACGTTGCGGTAGCGTGCGCCCTCGGTGGAGTCCTGGCCGTTGTTGCCTTCCCCCTTGGTGACGGTGCCCAACGGTTGGGTCCCGCCCTTGAGGTAAGTCTGGCCGCTGTGGTTTTCATAACCAATGACCGTGCCGAACTCTTCGCTCTCCAGGACGGTGTTGCCGATCAACCGCTTGGGCCCGCCGACGGTGTCTATATCGAGCAGTCCGATCCCCTTGATGACCTCGCCGGTGTGGGTCTTGAAGAAGTTTCCGAACAGCTGATACAGCCCGCAGATGGCGAGCATGGGCACACCGTCGTCCGCGAGTTCGCGCAACCGTCCGCCGAGCTGGAGCAGATCGGCCTGGATCTTGTTCTGGCCGGAATCCTGGCCGCCGCCGCCGACAATCAGATCCACCTGGTCCGGAAACGTGTCGCCCGGGTTGTATTCGTGCAGCCGGACATCGTAGCCGCGCAACTGCAGGCGCTTGCGCAGGACCAGGACATTTCCCCAGTCTCCGTAGATGTTCATGTCGCGCGGATACAACTGGAGCAGGTCAATCACGGGGGCATCCATCTAGGAAACCACCTCCACTTCGGTCAGCTTCCCCAGCTCCCGGCGCAGCGCGAGCATGGCGGTGTAAGTGCAGTAAATACGTTTGGGTGCATCCGGTTCCAGTTCGATGAACCGGTGCAGCGACGCCGATAGGTCCGTGTCCACGTGCCGTACGGGGACGTCCTCGTAGAACAGCCGCAGTGCCATGTCGTTGGCACGCACTCCGCTGACCTCCGCCACGCCGGCAGCGGCGAGCGAGTCGAAATCCACGTCCCACAGCCAGGACATGTCCCGGCCGTCCGCGTAATTGTCATTGATCGCGATCATGGTGCTGAAGCCTGCCGGCGGGAACGAGCGCAGCGCCAGGCGGAATCCTGCCGGGTTCTTCACCAGCACCAGGTCCAGCGGTTTGCCGTTGACGGTCAGGCTCTCGCCGCGGCCGAAGGCAGGAGTGACTGCCTCCAGCGAGTCCAGCAGGGCATCTTCATCCACGTCCGCGCCGACCACGGTTCGGGCCAGTGCCAAGGCGGCGGCGGCATTGTAGATGTTGTACACGCCGGTGAGTTTCAGCTCGGCGTCGATGGTGCGGCTGCCAACCGTAAAGGTAGCTGAAGCGCCTTCGCAGGCAGCGAGGACGACGTCGGCCGCCGGCAGGTCGGAGGCGTCGCCTGCGCCGCCCGAACGCATGTCATCGTCATTGGGGAACATGACACGCAGCTGCGGGGCCAAGCCAAAGTAGTGGACCCGCTCCGCAGTAACGGATTCGGCCAAGGTGGCAATGCGCGGATCTTCCCGGTTGAGCACCACAGCCTCGGTGGTGGCCGCAGCGATCTGCCGCAGGAAGCCTGCGGTCGTCTCGATCTCGCCGAACCTGTCCAGCTGGTCGCGCATGACATTGAGCAGCAGGCAGTAGCGCGGAGCGACGAGTTTGACGAAGTGCACCGCGTGGGCCTCATCGAGCTCCAGCACCGCAACGTCCGCGTCGAGTGTGCCGCCGATGGTGGTTTCGCCCAGCACGGCTGCCACCACGCCGCGGGTGAAATTGCTGCCGGTCCGGTTGGTGAAGACCTTCAACCCCTGGCCCTGCAGCAGTTCCACCACCATCTTGGTAGTGGTGGTCTTGCCGTTGGTACCGCTGATGACGACGACGCCCTGGGGCAGATTGCCCAGAGTGCGCGGCAGGAAGTTCGGATCGATCTTCTCCGCGACGAGGCCGGGGAGGGCGGAACCACCTCCGCGCAGTTTCGCCACCGTCTTAACGGCCTTTCCGGCAAGGGTCGCAAGGAGGTGTCGCATGAGTAGAAACTATACAAGAGGCCTATGACCGTTCGGGGACGATTGTGCGCCAGCCCATTTAACGCTGGACCAAGAGTTGGCGTTACTGTTTTTGCAGCGGCCGCTCAAGTTCCGGCCCCTGATGGAGAAACCCGAGGAATCAACCGTTGGTTAACATTGGTGTACTTGCCCTGCAGGGAGATGTCCGCGAACACATCGCGGCTCTGGAACACAGCGGCGCTTCCGCGGTCCCGGTCCGCCGCCCCGCCGAACTCGATGCGGTGGACGGCCTGGTGATCCCTGGCGGTGAATCCACGACCATTGACAAGCTCACCCGCATTTTCGAACTCGCCGTCCCGCTCCAGAAGCGGATTGCGGACGGTATGCCGGTGTACGGATCGTGCGCCGGAATGATCATGCTGGCCGATGAAATCGCCGATCCCTCCACTGATCTGAAGGGCAATCCCCAGCAAACCCTGGGCGGGCTCGATATTACGGTGCGCCGGAACGCCTTTGGCCGCCAGCGCGAGTCCTTCGAAACGGATCTGCGCTTCAGTGGACTCGAATTCAGCGCCGCCGTGCCCGGCGCCGAGCCCGCGCCGGTCCATGCCGTGTTCATCCGCGCGCCCTGGGTGGAACGAGTGGGGGAAGGCGTAGAGATCCTGGCCCAGGTCGAGCCGCAAGAAGCCTCCCATACGGACACATTGCACGGGACGGCTAGAATTGTCGCAGTGCGTTCGCGGCATTTGCTGGCGACATCCTTTCACCCGGAGGTTACGGGGGAGCGCCGCATCCACGAACTTTTTATCCGAATCGTTAGAGGAGAAGCGTAAGCATGTCGGGACACTCCAAATGGGCGACCACTAAGCATAAGAAAGCCATCATCGATGCCCGCCGTGCGAAGTCCTTCGCGAAGCTGATCAAGAATATTGAGGTTGCCGCCCGCGCTGGCGGAGCCGATATGGCCGGCAACCCTGGCTTGGAACTGGCCGTGCAGAAGGCCAAGAAGACCTCCGTGCCGAATGACAACATTGACCGTGCCATCAAGCGTGGTGCAGGCCTGACCGGCGAAGTAATCGACTACACCGAAATTATCTATGAAGCGCGGGGTCCGCAAGGATCGGCAGTGCTCATTGAGTGCCTGACCGACAACAAGAACCGCGCCGCCTCGGAAGTGCGCCTGGCCATCACGCGCAACGGCGGCACTATCGCCGATCCGGGATCGGTGGCGTACATGTTCGCGCGCAAGGGTGTTGTCGCTCTGCCCAAGAACGATCTGTCCGAGGACGACGTCCTGATGGCGGTGCTGGACGCAGGGGCCGAAGAGGTCAAGGAATCCGGCGACAACTTCGAAGTCCACTCCGATCCAACCGACCTGCGGGCCGTGGTCGCCGGGCTGGAGGAAGCCGGGATCGAATACGAGACCGACGAGGTCGAGTTTGTGCCGTCAATGGAGGTCGAACTGGAAGCAGACGCGGCGCGCAAATTCATGAAACTTGTGGATGCTCTCGAAGACCTCGACGACGTGCAGAACGTATATTCAAATGCCGACATCCCCGAAGAGGTCATGGCAACGCTGGAAGCCGAAGACGCGTAGTGCTGCAGTGACGTTGCGGGTGCTGGGAGTAGACCCGGGTCTGACCAGATGCGGTTTCGGCGTGGTGGACATTGAGCCCAACCGACGGGCGACCCTGGTCGGTGTCACGGTGGTAGGCACCCGTGCCGATGTCGCGCTGGAGCAGAGGCTCCTCGCCATTTCCAATTCAATCGATGAGTGGCTCGATAGATACACGCCGGACGTGCTGGCCGTCGAGCGGGTATTCAGCCAGCTCAATGTCAGTACCGTGATGGGCACGGCCCAGGCCTCCGGCGTCGTAATTGCTGCAGCTGCACGCCGCGGAATCACCGTCGCCTTGCACACCCCCACGGAGGTGAAGGCCGCGGTGACGGGTAATGGCCAGGCAGACAAGACCGCCGTGACCAAAATGGTCACGAGGATTCTGCGGCTGGACAGGCCGCCGACGCCTGCCGATGCCGCCGACGCCCTGGCCCTGGCCATCACCCATGCGTGGCGTGGAAGCACCGCGCCAGTGGCCGGATCGAGAGGCCAGCCCGGCTCCGGCCAGACTGCCGCCCAGCGACTGTGGGCAGAGGCTGAGGCAAAGGCGCGGCGCAAGATCCGCTGATCACCATCAGGCGTGGCGGTGCTGCGTTCAGCGGCTCGGCGTCGTAGGCTGTTCGTACGTATGTTCGGAAGAACGGATGCCGGCAAGTGGCTCCGATTTCCGCCGGAAGCTGTTTTGGAGCGGGTACATGATTAGTTCGTTGCGCGGAATCGTCAGCCATGTGGGCCTGAATTCCGCCGTCGTTGATGTCAATGGTTTCGGGATGCTGGTCCAAGCCACCCCGCAGACCCTGGCAACCCTGCACATCGGCCGCGAGGCGGAACTGTCCACCACGATGATTGTTCGCGAAGATTCCATGACGCTGTACGGCTTCGAGGATGCCTCCCAGCGGGAAGTTTTCGAGACCCTCATTTCCGTGAGCGGTGTTGGTCCCCGGCTGGGACTGGCCGCTCTGTCCGTCCATGCTCCCGAGATCCTGCGGATTGCCGCTGCTGAAGGCGACACCAAGACATTCAGCAAGGTTCCCGGCATCGGTCCCAAGCTTGCCAGCCGGATGGTGCTTGAACTTGCCGGCAAACTTGTTCCCCTTGGCGAGGCTTCCGCTCCCATAGCGAACGCCTGGGAGGACCAGGTCCTTGAGGCGCTCAAGGGCCTCGGCTGGACCGAAAAGGACGCCGGTGCGGCCCTGGACAACACCGCCGCAGAGCATCCGGAAGCGGCGGCCGCGGGTGATGTGGCCAACATGCTCCGGCTGACGCTGCGTAGCCTGGGCCAGGACGGTGTCCGCAGCGGCAGTGCGCGGCGGACTGCCGCGGGGGCCAGGTAATGGCTTCCGACGCAGACCGCGACTCCCTGGTGTCGGCGGCGGGGGAAGCGGAGGAGCGGGCCATAGAATCCGCGCTGCGTCCGAAGAACCTCTCCGATTTTGTGGGCCAGGTCCGGGTCCGCCAACAGCTCTCCCTGGTGCTCGAGGCCTCCCGGATCCGGGAACGGACTGCCGACCACGTATTGCTCTCCGGCCCGCCCGGCCTGGGAAAAACCACCCTGGCCATGATTATTGCTGCTGAGATGAATGCGCCGCTGCGCATCAGCTCGGGACCGGCGATCCAGCATGCCGGCGACCTGGCTGCCATTCTGTCCTCGCTGGCAGAGGGCGAGATCTTGTTTCTGGACGAAATCCACCGTATGTCCCGTCCCGCCGAAGAAATGCTCTATATGGCCATGGAGGATTTCCGCGTGGACATTATCGTCGGCAAGGGAGCGGGGGCGACGGCGATTCCGCTGGACCTGCCGCCGTTCACCTTGGTCGGCGCTACCACCAGGGCGGGACTGCTGCCCGGACCGCTGCGCGACCGTTTTGGATTTACCGGGCACCTGGAGTTCTATTCAACCCAGGAGCTCGAACTGGTGCTTCGCCGTTCTGCAATGCTGCTGGATCTGAAGATCAATTCTGCCGGTTTCGCGGAAATTGCCGGTCGCTCCCGCGGGACGCCGCGTATTGCCAACAGGCTGTTGCGCCGCGTCCGGGACTGGGCACTGGTCCACGGCGTGGACGAAATCGATGTCCGGACAGCGGCCGCGGCACTGGACATGTACGAAGTTGATGCCCGCGGACTGGATCGTCTGGACCGCTCGGTTCTCAGCGCGTTGATCACCAAGTTCGGGGGCGGCCCTGTTGGGCTTTCTACGCTGGCGATCGCCGTGGGGGAGGAGACCGAGACCGTCGAAACGGTGGCGGAACCGTACCTGGTCCGTGAAGGGCTGCTGGGCCGGACTCCGAGAGGGCGCGTAGCCACTGCGGCCGCCTGGGCCCATCTGGGGATCGAGATGCCGGAATCGGCGGTGCGGACGGGTGCAGACCTGTTCACGGTACTCGCCGAAGACGAACCGGATTTCTCCGACAACTGAGGATGCGCGCCGGTTTGCCACGACGCGTAGAATAGTGGAGATGCCGGGCACATCCTGGGGCCGTTCAGGCCGCAGTGATGCCGGCGCAGACCGCTGGGCCCGGCCACCTCGGGCTCAACCCAGAACAAGGAACGGAACAACTCTGTGTTCGAAAACGTCTTGACCGCCAGCAACGCGCAGCCGCAGGGCGGTGGCATCGACTTCATGACCATCGCGTTGTTCGTGATTTTCGGCCTGCTCATCTTCATGATGTTCCGCAAGCAGAAGAAGGCCCAGGCCCAGATGCGGGAAAAGGCTGAAGCGCTGCAGGAAAAAATGCATCCGGGCGCCCAGGTGATGACCGCGTTCGGGCTGTACGGCACCGTTGTCTCCGTTGACCGGGACGAGAACAAGGTTGTCATCGAGCTGTCGCCGGGCAATACGGCCACCGTCCATACGCAGGCTGTCAACGAAGTAGTCGACACCGAAAGTCCTGCTGTACCGGACGATGCCTCGGCGTTGACGGGCGAGAGCAGCGGCAGCACTGCCGCTTCGGAGCCGGCAGAGGACCCGTTGAACCGTCTCAACGAAGAAAACAACAAAGACAACAAGTAGGCCGATAACGGCTTTGTCGACGCGGCACTGGGTGGGGCAGGGCCCCGCCTGGTTGTCTCGATGGTGCACTAGCACCGCCGGCCAAAGCTGATGAGAGAAAGATCATCAATGGCACGATCCGGTCACACCACCGCAGCCAAACGGACCTTGGTCTGGCTGGGTGTCCTATTTGCCGTCCTCACCGCCGCTCTCGCCGGCGGAGTTATGTCCAGCCAGGCTACCTGGGCGCCGAAGCTGGCGCTGGACCTTGAGGGCGGAACGCAGATGATTCTGGCTCCGCAGGTCCAGGGCGGCGGTGATCAAATTTCCGCCGAACAGCTGACGCAAGCCGTGGAAATCATCCGTCAGCGTGTCGACGGTTCCGGTGTAGCCGAGGCTGAAATCAGCACACAATCCGGCCGCAACGTCGTAGTCAGCCTGCCCGGTGTTCCCGATGCAAAGACCAGGGAACTCATTCAGGCCTCCGCCGCGATGGAGTTCCGGCCGGTCCTGGCGGGAAGCCAGGGAGCAGCAGTTCCGGAAGAAAGCCGCACACCGGAAGAGGAACTGCCGGAGCCAACGGCTGAACCGACGAACGCCAGCGATCTGAACTGGATTACGCCGGAGCTCTATCAGAAGTTCGAAGCCTTGGACTGCACCGATTCGGCGGCCGTTGCTGCTGCCACGGAAGAGCGTGCACCGGCGGACCAACCCATGGTGGCGTGCGAGCCGGACACCGGGATGAAGTACATTCTGGGCCCGGTTGAGGTTCCCGGTACCAATATCGCGACCGCCAGTTTCGGGCAGGTCCGCGGTACTCAGGGCCAGTCGCTGAACCAATGGGCTGTCAACATCGAATTCAACGAAGAGGGCACCCAGACCTTCAAGGAGGTCACTGAGCGCCTCTTCGGAATGTCCGGTGTGCAGAACCAGTTCGCCATTGTCCTCGACGGCACCGTCATTTCGGCTCCGACAACCAACGCTGTGATTCCCGATGGCAAGCCGCAGATTACGGGTAACTTCACGGAAGAATCCGCCCGCGCGCTGTCCGAGCAGCTCAAGTACGGTGCCCTGCCGATCAGTTTCGAGATCCAGAGCGAAATGCAGATTTCCGCCACCTTGGGTGACGAACAGCTCCGCATGGGCATCATCGCGGGCCTGATTGGTCTGGTCCTGGTGGCCGTCTACTCGCTGTTCCAGTACCGCATGCTCGGGTTTGTCACCATCGCCTCACTGGTTGTGGCAGGGTTCTTGACCTACCTGGCGATTGCGCTGCTTGGGTGGACCGAGAACTACCGGCTGTCGCTCGCAGGTGTTGCGGGTCTGATTGTCGCCATCGGCCAGACGGCTGACTCGTTCATCGTCTACTTCGAACGTATCCGTGACGAGCTTCGCGACGGACGCGGCCTGGTGTCCGCCGTCGACAATGGCTGGAAGCGGGCACAACGGACCGTGCTGGCTTCGAAGGCGGTCAACCTGCTTGCGGCCCTCGTACTCTACTTCGTCGCCGTCGGCAACGTCCGCGGTTTCGCATTCACCTTGGGCCTGACAGCACTAGCCGACCTCGCCGTCGTCTACCTCTTCACGCACCCGGTCATGCAGCTGCTGGCGCGTACCAAGTTCTTCGGTGAAGGCCACCGGTTCTCCGGGCTGGATCCGAAGCTGCTGGGAGCCGTTCCGCTGTACCGCGGTGCCGGCAGGATCCGCCAGCCGGGCGAGGCCCAGCCAAAGGTCCGGACCAAGAACGCCAAGGCCGCAGCTGAAGCCAGCAGACGCCAGACCATTGCCGAACGGAGGGCCGCAGCAGAGAAGGAACGCTCGGCTTCTGTTCCGGGACGTGGCTCGGATAAGGAGAGCAACTAATGCCCAGCTTGGCAACATTCGGTAATGACCTCTACACCGGCAAGCGCTCCTACCCATTTGTGCAGAAGTACAAGCTGTGGTTCCTGATCGCGGCGATAGCCATCCTGATTTCGATCATCGTGCCGGTGGTGAAGGGTGGCTTCAACCTCGGCATCGACTTCCGCGGCGGTTCCGAATTCACCGTCTCGGCAACGGAAAACACCGATATCTCCCGGGGCGAAGAGGCCGTCACCTCGGTTGAGCCGGGACTGGTGCCGCAGGTAACGAACATCGCGCCCAACACGATGCGGATCCAGACAGAACAGCTCTCGGACGACCAGACCCTGGCCGTCCGTGACGCCTTGATCGAGGCGTACGAGGTGGAAGCGGACCAGGTCACGTCGACGTTCGTGGGGCCCACCTGGGGCCAGGACGTGACCCGTCAGGCAATCTGGGGACTGGTGGTATTTGTCGCCCTGGCGGCGGTGATGATGGCCATCTACTTCCGTACCTGGAAGATGTCGGTGGCCGCCCTGTCCGGCATGACGGTGGTCCTTATTGTGACCGCAGGGCTCTATTCCTTGAGTGACTTCGAAGTGACGCCGTCCGCCATCATCGGCTTCCTGACGGTCCTGAGTTACTCGCTGTATGACACGGTGGTGGTCTTCGACAAGGTCCGGGAGAATACCGAGAACATCGACAAGTCCACCAAACGGACGTTCTCGGAGGAGGTCAACCTCGCCGTCAACCAGACCTTGGTCAGGTCGATCAATACGTCCGTTGTGGGCGTCCTGCCGGTCGCGTCGATCCTCTTTATCGGGGCGATGCTGCTCGGTGCAGGTACGCTGCGGGACCTGTCTCTGTCCCTCTTCATCGGCATCATTATCGGCACAGTGACAACGGTCTTCATTGCCGCCCCGATGTATGCGTGGCTGCGCGCGAAGGAACCTGCCTTGGTACGGCAAGCCAAACGCGTTGAAGCGCGCCGGCGTCATGAGTCGGCCGAAAGCGACGAGATTACCGTTTAGCAGGCCCTCATGAAAGGCCGGTTGCCACTCATCGGTGGCAACCGGCCTTTCTGCTCTCCATGGGGGTGTGAAGGCCATGCCTCGTGGGGCATAGACTAGAACGGTCGCATGATGTATCTGTTGTCAGGTACAACGCGGGCTGGAACATTCCTCCCTCGTTGCCGGCAGGAAAGCGGGGCAGGATTTGGCTGAGAACGGCAGGCCTACGGACCAGGGTCCCAATTCGGCGGTAAAGCCGGGGCCCGGTTCTGTTGTTGTGCCCTCCCCACAACAGGCCGTTCCGGACCAGGCACCGGTCCGGAATTCGTTCCCCGGGCGGCGTGAACGCACTATGTCCCGCCTTGCGCGGCTGACCGGACGCGGCTCCGCCGGCTACTCGCCGATCCTTGAACCATTGCTGCGCACGGTGCGGGCGAACAACCCGCGCGAGGACTTCGACCTGATCCACCGCGCGTTCGTGGTTGCCGAGCGCAGCCACCGGGGCCAAAAGCGCAAGAGCGGCGACCCCTACATCACCCACCCGGTGGCCGTGGCCACCATCCTGGCCGAACTGGGCATGACCGGGACGACCTTGGCCGCCGCACTGCTGCATGACACGGTCGAGGATACCGAATACACCCTTGACCAGTTACGGGCCGAGTTCGGGTCCGAGGTGGCCATGTTGGTCGACGGCGTGACCAAGCTGGACAAGGTCCAGTTCGGCGACGCCGCGCAGTCGGAGACCGTGCGGAAAATGGTTGTGGCAATGGCCAAGGACATCCGTGTCCTGGTCATCAAGCTTGCGGACCGCCTGCACAACGCCCGGACCTGGCGGTTCGTCTCGCCGGAATCATCCGCCAAGAAAGCCCGGGAGACGCTGGAAATATTCGCCCCGCTGGCGCACCGGCTGGGCATGAACACCATCAAATGGGAGCTCGAGGACCTGTCCTTCGCGGCGCTGCACCCCAAGGTGTACGAGGAGATCGTGCGCATGGTGGGGGAACGCACGCCCGAGCGCGAGAAGTACCTGACCATGCTCCGCACCAACATCGGCGACGATCTGCGCGCCGTGAAGATCAAGGCGACGATCACCGGGCGCCCCAAGCACTACTACTCCATCTACCAGAAGATGATCGTTCGAGGTAAGGACTTCGACGACATCCATGACCTGATGGGGATCCGTGTCCTGGTGGACAGCGTGCGCGATTGCTACGCCACACTCGGCGCGCTGCATGCGCGGTGGAACCCGCTGCCCGGGCGGTTCAAAGACTACATCGCCATGCCGAAGTTCAACATGTACCAGTCCCTGCACACCACAGTGATCGGCCCGGGCGGCAAACCGGTGGAAATCCAGATCCGGACCTACGAGATGCACCGCCGGGCCGAATACGGCGTGGCCGCGCACTGGAAGTACAAGGACGCGGCGAAAAACTCCGGCACAGCGGCGGACGGCGGCGACATGGGCTGGCTTCGCAGCCTGGTGGACTGGCAACAGGAAACCTCCGACCCGGCAGAGTTCCTCGATTCGCTGCGCTTTGAAATCAACGCCCGCGAGGTGTTCGTCTTCACACCTAAGGGCGAGGTCATGGCCTTGCCGGCAGGATCAACGCCGGTGGATTTCGCGTACGCCGTCCATACCGAGGTAGGACACCGGACCATTGGCGCCCGCGTCAACGGGAAACTTGTCCCGCTGAACAGCGAGCTCAACCATGGCGACTGGGTGGAAATCTTCACCTCGAAGGCCGAGGGTGCGGGGCCGAGCCAGGACTGGCAGGGCTTTGTTAAGAGTCCCCGGGCGCGTAACAAGATCAGGCAGTGGTTCACGAAGGAACGCCGTGAAGAGGCGATCGAAAAGGGCAAGGACCAGCTCACCAAGGCCATGCGGAAGCAGAACCTGCCGCTGCAGAAGATGATGACGCATGACGCTCTGATGGCCGTGGCGCAGGAAATGCACCATCAGGACATCGCTGCGCTCTATGCTGCGGTCGGGGACGGTCATTCTTCTGCCCAGAACGTCATCGAACACCTGGTGGCGTTGCTCGGCGGCTCGGAGGCGGCCGAGGAGATGGAAGCCCCGATCTCCACCGCCCCCAAACGGCCGAAGACCTCGGACTCCGGCGTGACCGTGGTCGGGGTGGGCGATGTCTGGGTGAAGCTGGCGCGCTGCTGTACGCCGGTGCCGCCGGATCCGATTATCGGGTTTGTGACGCGGGGATCCGGCGTGTCCGTCCACCGCTCCGACTGCCGGAATGTTTCCGACCTGAGGGACCAGCCCGGGCGGATCGTCGATGTTGAGTGGGCACCGACCAAGTCCAGTGTGTTCCTCGTGGAGATCCAGGTCGAGGCGCTGGACCGCAAGAGCCTGCTCTCCGATGTGACGCGCGTGCTGGCCGAGAACCACGTCAACATCCTCTCCGCCACCGTACACACCTCGAGCGACCGTCTGGCGATCTCACGGTTCTCCTTCGAGATGGGGGATCCGAAGTATCTGAGTCATGTCCTCAGCGCGGTCCGCCGCATCGACGGAGTGTTCGACGTGTACCGCACGACGGACGCGCGTCGCCGTATCTAAGCGTTTCCTCCGGCTTGCTGCTTGCGCAGATCGAGTGCGGCTGCCAGGCGCCGGAGGGCCACGTTCTTGCCCGGCATCCTCTCCCGGATCTGCAGGGCCTGCCGGATGTAGCCCAGGGGGCACTTCAGCCTGGGGTCGGATGATAAGGCGAGCAGGACCCGGACCGCGTCTTCGTCCCGGGCGTAGACGGCGATGTCGAGCGCCGTCCTCAGGGGAGAAGTGATCCGGACACCCGAGATATTCAACGTATCCAGCGGCCCCAGTGCGACTTCGTGCAGGTGGATGCTTCGGTGCCGCCCCTGCGAGGTTGCCCGGTAGCGGTGGTCGAGCAGGACAGTGATCTTGTTGCCCGGCGGCGAGCAGCCGTAGACCCAGGCTGCCGTGAGCCGGCCGAGCACCACCTTGTGCCGGATAGGCTGCGGCAGGGCAGCATGTGCAGCCAAGGCACGGTGCACGGAGGTGACGGGTTCGCCGGTGCTGACGTAGGCAGGACCGTAAATGTTGACCACCAGGCCATCGATTGCCATGGCCTGCAGTTCGGCCAGGCTGAACGGCCGCCCGGCATAGAGCACGCCTCCCTGGGAGCCGGGGGCGGTGATGGTTGTCGATGGCTGCTGCCGTTGCTCTCCCATGGTCATGATGCCAGCTTGTCAAAGCCTGCTGACCAACGAGAGAGGGCGGAACCTCTTTGTGGAAAAGCGGTTCCGCCCTCAGACGGTGTGTAGATCGGGTGGTTATTCCGCCCGGTCAGTTATTCGGCTGGATCGCTCAGGAGAAGTCCTGCGCCGATTTCTGCAAGGTGTCCAGCCACTGCCGACGGGCCTCGAGAGCCTCGCGGGCGTCGGCGATTTTCCGCTCATCGCCTTGGCGTTCAGCCTTGGAAAGATCCTCTTCGAGACCGGCAATGGTCGTCTCCAACTGGCTCAACGCACTGTTGGTACGGGCCTTGGTCTCCGGATTGCTGCGCCGCCACTGGTCGTCTTCGGCTGCCTTGACAGCGTCTTCGACCTTGCGCAGGCCTCCGTCGATCCGCTGCATGTCCCCGCGCGGTACCTTGCCGGCTTCTTCCCAGCGGTCCCTGATGGACTGGAGGGCCTTCTTGGCGGCGCCGAGATCCGTAATCGGGAGCAGCGCCTGCGCCTCGGCCACGAGAGCTTCCTTGACCACCAGGTTCGCGGCATACTCCTGATCGATGGCTTGGTTGGCGGCCTGGCGTGCGGCAAAGAATTTGTCCTGGGCGGCACGGAAACGGGCCCAGAGCGCGTCATCGTCCTTCCGGCTGGCACGCTTGGAAGACTTCCATTCGTCCATCAGATGGCGGTACTCGCCGGCGGTTGGGCCCCAGTCGGTGGAGTTCGAAAGCTCCTCGGCACGCGCGATCAATGCTTCTTTAGCCGACTTGGCTGCAGCATTGTCGCTGTCCAACTGGCTGAAATAGGCACGGCGGTGGCGGTCAAAGACGGTGCGTGCGGACCTGAAGCGTTTCCACAACGCATCCTCAGTGCCGCGGCCCAGCCGGATGCCGTTCTTCTGCGCGGTCTTCCAGGTTTCGAATAGCTCGTTCATTCGGGCACTGCTGGTCTTCCACTGCACCGTGGCAGGGTCTTTGCCGGCGATTGATTCCGCTTCAGCGACAATGGCTTCACGTGCAGCCAGTTCGGCGGAGCGCTGCGCTTCCTGTGCATCCTTTTCACTGCGCTGCAGCGCTGCGATCGCGGTGTCGAGGCTGTCGAGGCGTGCCTCCAGAGCCGGAATATCCCCGACCATGTGGCGCTCGGCGACCTGTGCCCTCAGATGCTCAAGGGTTTTGTGCATATCGGTGGACGGCGCCTTCGCCTCCACCCGCTGCTCCAGGAGCGCTGCCTGCGCGGCGGCGTCGTCATACTTGCGCACAAAGTAGGCCAGCGCTTCGTCGGCCGGGGCGTCCGGATACTGCCCGACGGGGTGCTCTTCGCCGTCGAGAATCAGGAAGACGTGCCCGTCCTCGGCAACCCGGCCCCATTTGGCGGCTTCCGAAAGCGGCGTACTGTGCACCGGTGGCGCGGCGACAACGGTCTGCACCGTGGAGGCTGCAGCGTGCTTCGGTGCCATTGCTGCCGGTGTTGGGCGCGGCCGCGCGGATGGTTTCATGCTGGCTGGCGTCGGCGGCTTTGGCGTTTCGGAGGCCGTGCCGTCAACTGTTTCGTCGGATTTCTGACTGTCTGTCACCGCTAAAACTCTTTCACTCGTTGTTCGGTGCACCCACCGCAGGCGCGCGCACCAGGTACTTCACTAGATCAATCTAGAGTAAACGCATCAATCGTTACTGGTATTTTAGGTTGTCCGTCCTGGCTGCCGGCTTCTTCGACGCCGCCGTCGGCAATCTCCTGGATCACGTCGAGGCCTGTGGTTACCTTACCCATAATCGTGTAGCCACCGGTATCTTGCGGAATCCTGCTGTCTTTGTAGGCAATGAAGAACTGGCTGCCGTTGCTGAACGTGCTTTGCCCGCGGGCGACGGCAATAGTGCCCGCAGGGTATAGGCCGGATTCCGGCGAGTTTTCGACCGGACCCCACTGGAACTCCGGGTCGCCGCCGCCTTGGCCGTCCACGGAGCCGCACTGAAGCACGCCCATGGAAGCGGCAGTAGTGAGGCGGTGGCACGTCTTGCCCGCGAAAAAGCCTTCGTCGGCCAAGGACTTGAACACCGAAACGGCCTGCGGCGCAGCCTCGCCGTCGAGCTCCATGCCGATGTCGCCGGCGCTGGTGGACAGCGTGCCGGTGAGCACCTGGCCACGCGCCAGATCCGCGGAAGGGATATGGGCGGCGTTCGTTTGTGCGCCGGCGGGATCAGGGGAAGCGGATCCGCCGGGTATCGGTTCTTCGATACCCTCGCGTACCTGGTCAACCTCGCCCGCCGTGGGGTTGGTGCCGAACACGGTCAGCTGGAGCAGCACACCCAGGATGACCAGGACAGCGATCACGACGGCACCAATAACGTTGTCGCGCTTGCGCCGCTTGATTTGATATGCACGCAGGGCGCGTTTGGCCTCCATCTGCGCAATGCGACGCTTTGTTTCGCGGTCCTGGCTCTTGGCGGCCACCGGGCCCTTCCTTTCCCCTCAGGTCCCACCTCGGCGGATGGGATGTTCAATTCTTTGGGCCGGGACTGCTGCCTGCCCGTAAAATGGTCCGGCAGCCAGTTTAGGCATTCACAGGCCAAAGGGCCCGTTATCCTGAGTAGTCAGCCCCCATGAGTCTTTCGACCCACAATTTAGGAGATATCCCCGCATGGCACGTAAGGCCTCCCTGTCAGGTTTCCCGGAATGGCTTCCGCAGGAGAGGCTCGTGGAGCAGCATGTGCTGGACAGCCTGCGGCGGACCTTTGAGCTGCACGGGTTCTCCTCCATTGAGACCCGCGCCGTGGAGACGGTGGAGCAACTGCTGCGCAAGGGCGAGATCGACAAAGAGGTCTACGGCCTGCACCGGCTCCAGGCGGACGAAGCCGAGGGCGGCAAGGCTGAGGACAAGCTGGCGCTCCACTTCGACCTGACGGTGCCGTTTGCCCGGTACGTCGTCGAGAACGCCGGACACCTCGCCTTCCCGTTCCGCCGCTACCAGATCCAGAAAGTCTGGCGCGGGGAACGCCCGCAGGAGGGCCGCGCGCGCGAATTTACACAGGCCGATATCGACGTCGTGGGTGACGGTGAACTGCCGTTCCGCTACGACGTGGAACTGGCCCTGGTCATCGTAGAAGCCCTGGGCGCGCTGCCCATCCCCGAATTCAAGCTGCGCGTGAACAATCGCAAGCTGGCCGAGGGCTTCTACCGTGGCATCGGGCTGGATGATACCGCCGGTGTCCTGCGCAGCATCGACAAGCTTGAGAAGGTCGGGCCGCAGAAAGTTGCCGAACTGCTGCAGCAAGAGCTCGGTGCCACCGCGGAGCAGGCCGAGGCCGCGCTGAAGCTGGCCTCCATCCGTAGCGAGGACACCTCCTTTGCACAGGAGGTGCGTGCCCTCGGCGTGAGCAACGAACTTCTGGACGAGGGCCTGGCCGAGCTTGAACAGGTCATCGGTGAAGCTTCACACCGCGCGCCGGGACGGGTCCTGGCGGACCTGAGCATCGCCCGCGGACTCGATTACTACACCGGAACCGTCTACGAAACCGTCCTGGTCGGACACGAACAGCTCGGCTCGATCTGCTCCGGCGGCCGGTACGACGCCCTCGCCGCCAAGGGAAACCGCAAGTTCCCCGGCGTGGGCCTGTCCATTGGCGTGACCCGGCTGGTGATGCGGATCCTGAGCCAGGAGTTCGCCTCGGCCTCCCGGCACGTGCCCACCGCTGTGCTGGTCACGCTGGCCGACGACGGCAGCTGGTCCCAGGCTCAGGACATTGCTGCGCAGTTGCGCGGGCGCGGCATCAGCGTGGAAGTCGCGGCCAAGGCCGAGAAGTTCGGTAAACAGATCAAGTACGCGGACCGCCGCGGAATCCCCTTTGTCTGGTTCAGCACCGACGAAGACGGCAACCTCAACCACGAGGTCAAGGACATCCGCTCCGGCGAACAGGTTGCCGCCGATCCCAAGACCTGGACGCCGCCGGCAGAGGACCTGATCCCGCAGATCACTTCCGCACAGTAACGGCCGCGGCCCGGCCGGTTAGGCGTGGGGCCTGCGCCGCCTGCCGGGTTTGAGCACGGCGCGGCCCAGCAGCCCCACAGCCAGCACTGCCGTCATGGTCAGCACAGAGGACAGCGGCAGGGTGAACGCCAGGACCAGGCAGCCGGCCAGACCCAACCAATTCAGAAACTTGGGTGCTTGCCACGGCCGCTCCGTGAGGGTCAGCGCGGCCGCGTTCGTGACCGCGTAATAGATCAGCACGCCGAAGCTGGAAAAGCCCACCACGGCCAGGACATCCTGGGTGAGCAGCAGGAAAATAACGACGGCGGCGACGGCCAGGTCGGCGAGGTAGGGAACCTTGAAGCGCTCCCAGACCGAGGCAAAGGCACGCGGCAGGTCTCCCTCGCGGGCCATGGCGAACATGGTGCGGCTGACGCCGGCAATCAGCGCGAGCAGGGCGCCCAGGCAGGCCAGTGTTGCCGCAATCGTTACGGCGGTGGTGCCCACGCCGCCGCCGACAGCTTCGCCGACCGCCAGCAACGGGGCGGGTGTGGCGGCCAGCAGGCCGGCACCCATGAAGTCCAGCAGCGCCAGGCCCAGCACGGCGTAGAGGGCCAGCGTGACAACCAGGGCCGCGAGGATGGCGCGGGGAATCAGCTTCTTCGGGTCGCGGATTTCCTCGCCCATGGTGGCAATCCGGGCGTAGCCGGCGAAGGCGAAGAAAAACAGCCCCGCGGCCTGCAGGATGCCGTACGGCGAGGCACCGTCAACCGGCAGGTTCTGGCCGATGGGCTCGGCGTCGAAGGCCACCACGATCACGAAGACCAGGATGGCCACCACAATGGACACGATCCAGCGCGTGGCCCAGGCCGTGCGGGTGATCCCCATCAGGTTCACGCCGGTGAGCAGTACGACGGCGGCTACGGCGGCCGCCGTCGCAAATTCAGGGGCGGCGTAGAGGCCGAAGGCCAGTGCCATGGCGGCACAGGAAGCTACCTTCCCGGTGATGAAGCCCCAGCCGGCCAGGAAGCCCGGCCATTCGCCGAGCTGGCGGCGCCCGTAGATGTAGGTGCCTCCGCTGGTGGGATGGACCGCGGCCAGCTGGGCCGAGGCCATCGCATTGCAGTAAGCCACAACACCGGCGATCGCCAGCGCCAGCGGCAGCCAGTTGCCGGCTATCGCGGCGGCGGGGGAGAAGACCACGAAGACCCCGGCGCCCACCATGGAACCGATGCCCACCGTTGTGGCGTCAACACCGCCCAGCCTGCGTTCGAGGGCTGATTCGCTGCTCAAAGTTTGCCTCCGTCTGTTCCTGATTCCGCCAGGCATCGGCGCTGCGGGTCGATCCTGCGGCCGCCGGCCCGGTGTCGGGACCCAAGCCCGATCAACGGTAAACTCGTTCAAGACCCATTTAAGAACACTCTAGTCACATCACAGCCGGCCCGGGGCGGAAGCCTCCGCGATAGCGCCGGTGAAGTTTTACTGAAAGGAATGCTGTGCTGCGCACACATGACCTCGGCTCGCTGAGGGCTGAGCACATTGGACAGACCGTAACCCTCGCCGGCTGGGTGGCCCGCCGGCGTGATCACGGCGGCGTGGCATTCCTGGATCTGCGTGATGCCTCCGGCATTGCCCAGGTTGTGGTGCGCGAAGAGGACGTCTTCCACGCCCTGCGCAACGAATACGTGCTGCAGATCAAGGGCACGGTGGAGAAGCGGCCCGAAGGCAATGAAAACCCGGCCCTTGCTACCGGTGAGATCGAAGTCATAGCCGATTCCGTCGTCGTACTCAGTACTTCGGATCCGCTGCCGTTCCAGATCGACGAGCACGTCGAGGTGGGCGAGGAAGCACGCCTGAAGCACCGTTACCTGGACCTGCGCCGTCCGGGCCCCGCCGCCGCCATGCGGCTGCGCTCGGAGGCCAACCGGGTGGCGCGCGAACTGCTGCACCAGGACGGTTTTGTGGAGATCGAGACCCCCACGCTGACCCGTTCCACCCCCGAGGGCGCCCGCGACTTCCTGGTGCCGGCGCGCCTGGACCCGGGCTCCTGGTACGCCCTGCCGCAGTCGCCGCAGCTGTTCAAGCAGCTGCTGCAGGTGGGCGGGTTCGAAAAGTACTACCAGATTGCCCGCTGCTACCGGGACGAAGACTTCCGTGCCGACCGCCAGCCGGAATTCACCCAGCTGGACATCGAGGCCAGCTTTGTCGAGCAGGATGACATCATCGCGCTGGGCGAGAGCATCGTGAAGGCGCTGTGGCAGCTGATCGACGTCGAGATCCCCACGCCGATCCGCCGCATGACTTACGCCGACGCCATGGCGAAGTACGGTTCCGACAAGCCCGACCTGCGGTTCGGCCTGGAGCTGACCGAGCTGACGGAGTTCTTCAAGGACACCACCTTCCGCGTCTTCCAGGCCCCGTACGTCGGTGCCGTGGTCATGCCCGGCGGCGCCTCCCAGGCCCGCCGGACGCTGGACGCGTGGCAGGAATGGGCCAAGCAGCGCGGCGCCAAGGGCCTGGCGTACGTCCTGATCCAGGAAGACGGCACGCTGAGCGGTCCGGTGGCCAAGAACCTCACCGACACCGAGCGCGCCGGCCTCGCGGATGCCGTGGGCGCCAAGCCCGGCGACTGCGTCTTCTTCGCCGCCGGCGACAAGTCCGCGGCGCGTGCGCTGCTGGGTGCCGCCCGCGTGGAGATCGGCCACCGCACCGGTTTGATTAACGACGGCGACTGGGCCTTCGTGTGGATCGTCGACGCACCGCTGTTCGAACCTGCCGCGGCAGCAGTCGAATCGGGCGACGTGGCCGTCGGCGCCGGCGCCTGGACCGCCGTGCACCACGCCTTCACCTCGCCGAAGCCCGAGTTTATGGACACGTTCGATGAGGACCCGGCGAACGCCTTGTCCTACGCCTACGACATTGTCTGCAACGGCAACGAACTCGGCGGCGGCTCCATCCGTATCCACCAGCGGGACGTGCAGGAGCGCGTCCTGGCCGTCATGGGGATCGACCAGGAGCAGGCCCAGAGCAAGTTCGGCTTCCTGCTTGAGGGCTTCAAGTACGGTGCGCCCCCGCACGGCGGCATCGCCTTCGGCTGGGACCGCGTTGTCCAGCTGCTGACCGGCTCGGATTCCATCCGCGACGTCATCGCCTTCCCGAAGACCGGCGGCGGGCACGACCCGCTGACCGACGCTCCCGCACCGATCACCCCGCAGCAGCGCAAGGAAGCCGGCATCGACTTCAAGCCCAAGCCGAAGGAGGCCACCAAGGAGGCCAACAAGGCCCCGGAAGCGTCCAAAGACGGCCAGAAGGACGCTGCCCAGCACTCTGAAAAGGACAGCGTCCAAAGCTGACCTGCGTAACGGAGCGCGCCGTCCGGCCGGCCCCCAGGGGCCAGTCCGGGCGGCGCAGTCCGTTAACCGGGCGCCTCGTTATACCGGCCGGGCACCGGCCCGCCTCAAGCGGAGCCGTTGCGGCCGGGCGCCGGCCACGTGATCACTGCCTTGATGCCCGCCAGCTCCCGCGCGATCTCGATGAGCTGCCGCTGCCGCGGATCAGCATTCAGCTCGATGCGCGTCTCCGGCAGCGCCGCGAGACCGGCCAGCCGTTCATCGGCCAGCAGCTGGCGCAGCATGTCCCTGTCTCCACCAGTGGCCAGGCACGCCGGTTTGGCTGCGGGGAAGTGGCCGACCACGTACCCGGTTGCGGTCAGCACCAGCGCGTCTGCCTGGTTGGAGCGCCTGCGGGCGTAACGCTGCTGCGACCAGCCCCCGGCGGCAGTGCGCGACTGTACGTACCGGGTGCCGGATTTGGACCAGGTCAGCTCGCCCTGCAGGGATGTGCCGACGCTGTAGCCGCCGCGGCGCAGCAGGATCAGCCCGCAGGTTCCGATGTCCGCCGCAGCGGCGGCAAGCTGCTCCGGCCACGCGTCCGCGCTCAGCTCCGGGGTCAGCTGGTCCCACGGCAGGCAGAGCCGGACACTAAAGCCGTCAGGACACGAAAGAACGACGCCGGGACCCAGCCAGACGCTGTTGACCTCACACAGGGGATCGCCGTGGTCCGCGGCGAATCTGTCCGCCCAGGCCTGGAGGCGGCCCGGCGGCAGGTAGATGGTCTTGGTCCGTGCCATAAGCGATAGCCTAGGCAGTGTGAGTGATTTGTTCAGTGCCGGCAGCGACACGGAAGATGATCGGGACGAAGAAACCGGTCCCGGCGGTAGCTCCGGACGTGGTGCCGGCAGCATCGAGCGCCCCCGCAGCCCGCTCGCGGTGCGCATGCGTCCCCGGACCGTGGACGAGGTGGTGGGCCAGCAGCACCTGCTCCAGCCGGGCTCGCCGCTGCGGCTGCTGGCTGCTGGTGGACAAGCAACCGGCCCTGCGGGACCCTCTTCGCTGATGCTCTGGGGGCCTCCCGGCACCGGCAAGACCACGCTGGCGCATGTCATTGCCAGGGGGCCGGGCCGGAAGTTCGTGGAACTCTCCGCCATCACCGCCGGCGTCAAGGATGTCCGCCGGGTGATGGACGAGGCGCTGACGGCCCGCGACCTGCACCGGACCACCACCGTGCTGTTCCTGGACGAGATCCACCGTTTCAACAAGGCCCAGCAGGATGCGCTGCTGCCCGGCGTCGAGAACCGCTGGGTGGTGCTGGTTGCCGCCACCACCGAAAACCCGTCCTTCTCCGTTGTCTCGCCGCTGCTGTCCCGGTCGCTGCTGCTGACGCTCAAACCGCTGACCACCGATGACATCGCGGGGCTGCTCCAGCGGGCCGTAACGGACGAGCGCGGTCTGGCGGGCCGGGTAGAGGTCAGCGACGAGGCCCTGGAACACCTGGTCAGGCTGGCCGCCGGAGACGCACGCCGCGGCCTGACGGCCCTGGAGGCGGCCGCGGGCGTGGCCTGGGGCGAGGCGGAAAACCCCGGCGAGGACGGCCCCGTCCGCGTAGAGCTGTCGCACGCCGAGCGGGCCATGGACCGCGCTGCGCTGCGCTATGACCGTGCCGGGGACCAGCATTACGACATTGCCAGCGCCTTTATCAAGTCGATGCGCGGCTCCGATGTGGACGCGGCGCTCCACTATATGGCGCGGATGCTCGAGGCGGGGGAGGATCCCCGCTTTGTCGCCCGCCGGATCGTGATCGCCGCCTCCGAGGATGTGGGGATGGCGGATCCGTCCGCGCTGCAGACGGCGGTGGCGGCAGCCCAGGCGGTGCAGCTGATCGGCATGCCTGAAGCCCAGCTGGTCCTTGCGCAGGCCGTGGTACACATCGCCACCGCGCCGAAGTCACCCGCCTCGCACGATGCGATCAACGCTGCCGTCGCGGATGTCCGGGCCGGCCGCGGGCAGGGCGTTCCAGCCCACCTGCGGGACGCGCACTACCGCGGCGCACAGCAGCTGGGCCACGGCAAGGGTTACCTCTATTCACACGATGCCCCGCATGGAATTGCCCAGCAGCAGTATCCGCCGGACGATCTGGTCGGCAGGAATTACTACCAGCCCACCGGCAACGGCGTCGAACGCGAGATTTCGGCACGCTTGGAACGGCTGCGCAAAATCATCCGCGGCGAATAACGACGGCGGATGCCGGCTTCCGTACGCAGTTCAGCCGCGGCGCGGCTTGGCAAAGTCCTCGGTGTCCAGGCTGATGGTGAAGGGCCCGTCGTTAACCAGCGAAACTTCCATCATTGCGCCAAAGACTCCCGTTTCCACGGTGGCGCCGAGTCCGCGCAGCTGTTCGACCAGGCTCTCAAGCAGCGGCTCGCTGACATCTCCGGGCGCCGCTGCGGACCAGGAGGGCCGGCGGCCCCGGCGGGTATCGGCGTACAGCGTGAACTGGCTGATCACCAACAGCGGCGCGTTGACGTCGGCACAGGACTTTTCGCCGTCGAGAATCCTCAGCCGCCACATCTTCTCGGCCAGCACCCCGGCGTCGGCGGCAGTATCGGTGTGGGTCGCGCCGGCGAGCACCAGCAGGCCCGGACCATCGATGGCTCCGACTATCTGTCCGTCAACGCTGACGCTGGCCCGGCTGACCCGCTGAAGAATGGCTCGCATCCGATAACTCTAATCTGAGCCCGGACAGGTGCTAGAATTGTGCGCTGACTGGCAAGCCGACTCTTCGGTGCCGCAATCCACTCCTGTAGATGCACGGTTTCTTAGCGGAAACCCGTGTGTTCGCGGGGGTGCACGTGTGCATGGGAGCAAGCCGGACTGTAGCTGAAGGCAGCGGTTGACCAACGCTCTCCACACATGGAGGCCAGCAACATCACCTCACCGCATGAATTGGAAGGACATCGTGGCTAACAACACACGAGCCCGCCGCAAGGTCCGCATTTCGCGTGCCCTTGGTATTGCCCTGACCCCCAAGGCCGAAAAGTACATGGAGCGCCGTCCGTACGGTCCCGGCCAGCACGGCCGTGCCCGTCGCAAGCAGGACAGCGACTACGCCGTACGTCTGCGCGAAAAGCAGCGTCTGCGTGCCCAGTACGGCATCCGCGAAGCACAGATGACCCGTGTCTTCGAAGAGGCCCGAAACACCGCCGGTCTGACCGGTGAAAACCTGATCGAGCTGCTGGAAATGCGTCTTGACGCCCTGGTCCTGCGTGCAGGCTTCGCCCGCACCATCGCCCAGGCCCGCCAGCTGGTTGTGCACCGCCACATCATGGTTGACGGCAAGCGCGTGGACCGTCCGTCCTTCCGCGTTTCCGAGGGCCAGCTGGTGCACGTCCACGAGCGCTCCGAGAAGATGCCGCCGTTCCAGGTTGCAGCAGCCGGCGCACACCGCGACGTTCTGCCGAACGTTCCGGCCTACCTTGACGTTACGTTGGAGAAGCTCCAGGCCCGCCTGGTCCGCCGCCCCAAGCGTTCCGAGGTTCCCGTAACCTGTGAAGAGCAGCTGGTGGTTGAATACTACGCACGCTAAACCTTTCCGGGAGCTAATCCTCCCTGGAAGCCGGGCAGCGTAAAACTGCATACCGCTCTTGGGCGGAAACCTCACTGAACAGCCCGTGGCACGCGCCACGGGCTGTTCAGTAGGTAATGTACTTACAGGTGCGCCGAAAGCAACGAGTGCCAGGCGCCGTCGTCGTTAGCTGGATCCGCCCGCGGGTGGGTTTGAAAATATGCCAAACAAAGGAGTTCCCTCCCATGTCAGGTGGAGATATCGCCGGTCTCATCGCTGCGGGCGTTTTCGCGGTGCTGGTGGCCCTGCTGGCCATACCGGTATGGAAGCTGGGGAAAGTCTTTGACGAACTTCGCGTAGCCATCCGCTCGATCAGCGATGGCACCACGCCGCTGATCGATGAAGTGACCACCACGGTGACCACCACCAACGAGCAGTTGCGGAAGGTGGACGGCATCTCGTCCAACGTTTCGGACGCCTCGGCCAATGTCTCCGCGCTGTCCTCGCTGGTCGCCGCGACGATCGGCTCGCCGCTGATCAAGGTGGCCGCCTTTTCCTACGGCGTGCGCACCGCATTCAACTCACGCGGCCAGTCCGGCAGAACTACCGAGGGCAAAGGCCGTCGCAGCCGCTAAGGCTGAGGGAGGAAACAGATGAAACGGCTTATTTGGATGGGCGCCGGAATCGCCATCGGCGTCCTGGCGGTCCGCAAGATCTCCGCGACCAAGCAGACCTTCGGCCCCGAAGGGCTCAACCGCGCGGTAGCGTCCCTGGCGGACAGCGTTGCGGATTTCACCCACACATTCCGCACCGGCATGACCGAACGTGAAGCGGATCTGCGCGCCGCCCTGGGAATCGATTCCGCAGATCACGTCAACACCCGCTAGATTTTCCTAGGCGCATTCCCGCTTTCGGGAAGCAGCGCCGCATTTTTTGTTTCACCGGAAGGGTATTTAGGCACCATGAAGTCCCATGAGATCGTTCGCCGCTGGCTCGACTTCTTCGAGAAAAAGGGACATACCGTGGTGCCCTCGGCGTCGCTGGTGTCGCCGGACCCCTCGCTGCTGTTCACCGTAGCGGGCATGGTGCCGTTCATTCCGTACCTCACCGCCCGTGAGACCCCGCCGTTCAACCGCGCCACGAGCGTCCAGAAGTGTATCCGCACCGCCGACATCGAAGAGGTCGGCAAGACGGTCCGGCACGGCACCTTCTTCCAGATGTGCGGCAACTTTTCCTTCGGCGACTACTTCAAGGAAGGCGCCATCACGATGGCGTGGGAGCTGCTGACCTCCCCTGTGGAGGACGGCGGATACGGCCTGCCCCCGGAGCGGCTCTGGATCACCGTCTACCAGGACGATGACGAGGCGCTGCAGATCTGGCGCGACAAGATCGGCGTGCCCGTCGAGCGCATCCAGAAGTCCGGCAAGAAGGACAACTACTGGTCCACCGGCCAGCCCGGCCCGGCCGGCCCCTGCTCCGAAATCTTCTACGACCGCGGCCCCGAATACGGGATCGAGGGCGGACCCATCGCCGACGAGACGCGCTACATCGAGATCTGGAACCTGGTCTTCATGCAGTACCAGCGCGGCGAAGGCATCGGCAAGGAAGACTTCGAGATCCTTGGCGAGCTGCCGAAGAAGAACATCGACACCGGGCTGGGCATGGAGCGCCTTGCCATGATCCTCCAGGGCGTGGAGAACATGTACGAGACGGACCAGGTCCGCCCCGTACTGGACAAGGCCGCCGAGCTCGCCGGCAAGGAATACACCAGCGCCGAGACCGATGAGGACCCGCACCACACCGACGACGTTCGGCTCCGCGTGGTGGCCGACCACATCCGCTCGGCCCTGATGCTGATTTCCGACGGCGTGACCCCCTCCAACGAAGGCCGCGGCTACGTACTGCGCCGCCTGATCCGCCGTGCCGTCCGCGCCATGCGCCTGCTGGGCGTCGAGCAGGCCTGCCTGCCGGAGCTGCTGCCCGTCTCCCGGGACGCGATGAAGGGGACGTACCCCGTTGTCGACACCGACTTCGAGCGGATCAGCCGCATCGCGTACGCCGAGGAGAAGGCCTTCCTGCGCACCATCGCCTCCGGCACCGCACGCCTTGAGGAAGCAGTTAAGGAGTCAAAGGCCGCCGGCAAGCCGCTCTCGGGCGAAGACGCTTTCAGCCTGCACGACACCTACGGTTTCCCGATCGATCTGACGCTGGAAATGGCCGAGGAAGCCGGGCTGAAGGTTGACGAGGCCGGCTTCCGCAGCCTGATGACCGAACAGCGCGAGCGTGCCCAGGCCGACGCCCGGGGCAAGAAGCTCGGCCATGCCGATGTCCGCGTCTTCAACGAAATGCTGGCCGCAGGCGAGACCGTGTTCACCGGCTACGAAGAGCTGACCACCGAGTCCGCCGTGCGCGGCATCGTCAGCGGCGGAGCCACAGTCGGTTTCGCCAGCCAGGGCGAGGAAATCGAACTGGTCCTGAACGAGACGCCGTTCTATGCCGAAGCGGGCGGCCAGGCCGCCGACGTCGGCCTCATCACCGGCGACGGTTTTGTGGTTGAGGTGCTTGACGTCCAGCGCCCGGTCAAGGGACTCAGCGTCCACAAGGCCATTGTCCGCGAGGGCGAGATCCCTTCGGATGCGAAGGTACTGGCCGCTGTGGACCAGCAGCGCAGGCAGGCGGGCGAACAGGCCCACTCCGGCACGCACATCATCCACGCCGCCCTGCACCAGATCCTCGGGCCGGAGGCGCTGCAGCGAGGCTCCTTCAACAAGGCAGGCTACCTGCGCTTCGACTTCTCCTGGGGCGAAGGCATCAGTGCCGCGGCCAAGTCGGAAATCGAGGAAGTCTCCAACCTGGCCATCCGTAACAATTACCAGGTTGAGACGAAGATCATGAGCCTGGCCGATGCCAAGTCGCTCGGCGCAACGGCGTTGTTCGGCGAAGCCTACGGGGACAAGGTCCGCGTAGTGGAGATCGACGGCGCGTGGTCGCGTGAGCTGTGCGGCGGTACCCATGTGGATGCCACCGCGGAGGTCGGCAGCCTGACGCTGCTCGGCGAGCAGTCGGTGGGGTCCGGCAACCGCCGTGTGGAGGCGTTCGTGGGCATGGAGGCCTTCCGCCACCTGGCTGCCGAGCGCGCCCTGGTCACCGAACTTTCGGAGATGCTCAAGGTGCCGGGTCCGCAACTGCCGGACCGTATCGCTGCCACCCTGGCCAAGCTCAAGGCTGCCGAGAAGGAACTGGACCGGCTGCGCAAGGAACAACTGGCGGCCTCGGCTGCCTCCCTGGTGGAAAAGGCCAAGGATGTTGCCGGCGTACGCCTGCTGGCACACAATGCCGGCGAGTTAGGCGGAGCGGATGATCTGCGGTCCCTGGCTCTGGACCTGCGTGCACGGCTCGGCTCGGACCCGGCGGCCGTCGCCATGACGGGCGTGGCGAACGGACGTCCGCTGATTCTCGTGGCAACCAACGACGCAGCCCGCGCCGCAGGCGTCAAGGCCGGTGCGCTGGTCAAGACTGCTGCCGGTGTACTCGGCGGCGGCGGCGGTGGCAAGGACGATGTCGCCCAAGGCGGCGGCACGGACGTAACGAAAATTGATGAGGCGATCACCGCCGTCGTCAATGCCGTGGCTAACCGGGGCTAAGGACCGCAAGTGTCCAATGCAGCGGCGCCAGCCGGAACAAAACTCGGGGTCGATGTCGGACTGGCTCGGGTCGGTTTGGCCGGCTCCGATCCCGGTGGCATCCTGGCGACCCCGATCCGGACTTTGAAGCGCGATGCCAAGAAGAACAGCGACATCCGCGTGCTGGTGAGAGAGGCCGCCGAGCGTTCCGCGGTGCAGGTCTTCGTCGGCCTCCCGCGCACTTTGAAGGGCGGAGAATCTGCTTCCACCCAGATGGCGCGGGAGTACGCGGACGTGCTGGCACAGGCACTGGCCGATGCGGGCCTGGCGGTTTCGGTCAACCTGATCGACGAGCGTTTGACTACGGTCTCGGCGCATCGTACTCTTCACAGCGCTGGCATGAGCAGCCGTGAACATCGTAAAGTTGTTGATCAGGTTGCAGCAGTCGAAATACTCCAGCAGGCGCTGGACATGCAACGCGCGCTTGGACGGGACGTGGGGAGTCCTGTGGCCGTTCCGGATTCAGTCCGCAGGGGAGTCCAGGCATTGGAAGAGGAGACGAAGATTCCACACGTACATGACAGCGATGGTGAGAGCAGACGGTGAGCAATACTTATCCGGAGCATCCTCCGTATCCGGAACAACAGCCCGCTGACGAGTTGGTCGATGAGGCCGATCACCAGACCCATGGGCATGACGATGATCATGAGGTCTTCTACGACGAGGCGCCGGTCCTCAAGCGGAGCCGTCGCAACAAGATCAAGCGGCAGCGTCGGCGCCGGCGCAACGTCATCATGCTGGTGGTCTTTGGCGTCTTCGCCGCTGGCCTGATCGGCGTGGTGTTGCTCTTGCAGAACCTGTTGGGCATGAACGAGCTCAAAGACTATGAAGGTCCCGGCGAAGGCCAGGTAACGTTCACGGTTGAACAGGGCGCCGGTCCTCTGGCCATCGCCTCTTCCCTGGTGAATCAGGACATTATTGCTTCCACCGATACCTTCGTCGACGAGGTTGCCAACCAGGCTGAGGGACGGGTGATCCAGCCGGGGCAGTACCCGCTGAAGTACCGCATGCCGGCTGCGGCAGCGGCGTCAATCCTGCTGGAGGAAAGCAACGAAGGCGTGCATTACGCGGCCATCAACCGGACCTGGCGGCAGGAAGAAGTGTTCAAGGCCCTGTCCGAGGGCACCAGGATCCCCGTTGCCGAATTCGCCAAGCTCGCGGAGGATCCGCAGGCACTGGGTCTGCCAGAGCAGGCACGGAACCTGGAAGGCTATCTCTTCCCTGCCGAATACCGGTTCCCGCTGGACATCACCGCAGAGGAAATCCTGCGCGAAATGATCGGCAACACGATCGAGCATCTGGAATCGGACGGAATTACCGACGTCGACCAGCAGTTCCGTGTGCTGACCGTCGCCAGCATCATCGAGGCCGAGGCAGGCGAAGCCGATTACGGCGCGGTTGCCGGTGCCATCGAGAACCGCCTACAGCCGGACAACACGGAGACGAACGGCCTGATCCAATCAGACGCCACGGTCACCTATGGGCTGGGTCGCAAGGGCTATGACATCACGCCTGAAGAAAAGGCCGACAAGTCCAACCCGTACAACACCTACGCCCACACCGGTCTGCCCGTGGGCCCGATTAATTCCCCGGGCGGCCCGGCCATCGATGCCGCGGCCAATCCGGATGACGTGCCCTACTACTACTGGGTAACGGTGAATCTGGACACCGGGGAGACCAAGTTCTCCGAGACGCTGGCCGAACACAATGCCTACACGAAGGAATATCTGAACTGGTGCAGCGAGCAGGAGGAAGGCCGTTGCAGCTAGGAAATTCCGTTCCCACGGTCATCCGCCGTGGGTGAGCCGGTGCCTGCCCGCCGGGCCGCGGTCCTGGGCCATCCGATCAGCCATTCGCGGTCCCCGCTGCTGCATGGGGCTGCCTACGGACTGCTTGGCTTCGACTGTGCGTATGAGGCCATTGACCTGACCCCGGAGCAGCTGCCGGCCTTCATGGCAGGTGTGCGGGAGAACAGCTGCTGGGCCGGGCTGTCCGTCACGATGCCGCTCAAGGCAGCCATGGTGCCGCTGATGGACGAGACAAGCGACCTCGTCCGCTCCCTGGGTGTTCTCAACACAGTGGTGGTGCGCAGGCGCCCGGACGGTACGGTTCAGCTGGCCGGGCAGAACACCGACGTGGCCGGCATCATCGAGGCGCTGCGGCATGCCGGCGCTACCCCGGGCGGCCACGCGGCCATTCTCGGCGGTGGCGGCACTGCCGCGGCTGCGGCTGCCGCCCTTGCGGGACTGCAGGTGGACAGCCTCAGCGTTTGTCTGCGCGACCCGGCGAAGGCTGGCCCCATCCTGGCCGTGGCACGCAACGCAGGTCTGGAGTGCCGCGTGGCCAGTTGGGATGACGCGGCGGCTGAGCTGGCTTCGGCACAAGTGGTGGTCTCCACCTTGCCCCCGCGTGCAGCCGACCCCATTGCTGAAACGCTGGCTGGTTCGAGCGTCCGGCTGGATTCCCAAGTGCTGCTGGACGTCACCTACGATCCGTGGCCCAGCCGCATCGCCGCTGTCTGGGCGGAGCGTGGTGGCGCAATCGTTCCCGGGTTGGAAATGCTGATCTACCAAGCGGTCGAGCAGGTACGCCTGTTCACGGGCATGGAGCTGCCCAAACCGGAGCAAGTCATAAATGTGATGTGTGACGCTGTGGGCGCGCCCCGGCGTTAAAGGGATGCCGTGGTCATGGCAGTATTGTTTCCATGCTGCGTTGGTTAACTGCCGGTGAATCCCATGGTCCGGCCCTGGTTGGAATTATTGAAGGCGTCCCTGCCGGAGTGGAGCTCAACAGCTCCGACATCCAGGCTGCCCTGGCTCGACGCCGGCTTGGCTACGGCCGCGGCGCACGCATGAAGTTTGAGCAAGACGCCGTCACCATCACCGGTGGCGTCCGGCACGGGCGTACCCAGGGCGGGCCGGTGGCCATCCAGGTGGGCAACACCGAGTGGCCCAAGTGGGAAAAGATCATGTCTGCGGATCCGGTTGACCCGGACGAACTGGCCGAACTGGCCCGCAACGCACCGCTGACGCGCCCACGTCCCGGCCACGCCGATTTCACCGGAATGCAGAAATACGGGTTCGATGAAGCCCGTCCGGTACTGGAACGCGCCAGCGCCCGCGAGACCGCTGCCCGAGTGGCCCTTGGCACCGTAGCTGCCAATTTCCTGAAGGCCTTGGGCATCGAGCTGGTCAGCCACACTGTTTCGATTGCACGGGTTGCCGTTCCTGACGAAAGTCCGGTGCCGCTTCCCTCCGACGTCATTGCGCTGGACGAAGATCCGTTGCGCTGCTTCGACGCCGAGACCTCGCTGGCCATGGTCCAGGAGGTCGACGCCGCCCACAAAGAGGGCGAGACCCTGGGTGGGGTTGTCGAGGTCCTGGCCTACGGCCTGCCGCCGGGACTGGGCAGCTATGTGCATTGGGACCGCCGGCTCGACGCCCGGCTCGCCGCGGCGCTGATGGGCATCCAGGCGATCAAGGGCGTTGAAGTCGGAGATGGCTTCCAGACCGCCGGCCGCCGGGGTTCGGCTGCCCATGACGAGATTGTCCGTGACTCCAGCGGCACCATCGTGCGTTCGACCAACCGCGCCGGTGGAATCGAGGGCGGCATGAGCATCGGCGATACGCTGCGCGTGCGCGCGGCCATGAAGCCCATCGCCACAGTTCCCCGCGCCCTGAAGACCATCGATATCAGCACCGGAGAAGACGCCAAGGCCCATCACCAGCGGTCCGACGTGTGCGCCGTTCCGGCGGCCGGCGTCGTCGCCGAGGCCATGGTGGCACTGGTGCTCGCGCAGGCGGTTACGGAGAAGTTCGGCGGCGATTCGGTAGCCGAGACGGCACGCAACATGCGCAGCTTCATTGAGGCTATTCCGGAATCGCTGGATTCGATCGGCAGCTAGTGCCCGAGTCCATGGCTATGGCGTTAGACCGCCATCTGGTGCTGATCGGCCCGATGGCATCAGGCAAATCCACGGTGGGCCAGTTGTTTGCAGCCCGTCATGGTCTTCAGTTTGTCGACAGCGACAAGAAAATCGTGGCCAAACACGGCAGCATTCCCTCGATCTTCAGTGCCCAAGGCGAACGCGGCTTCCGCGAGATCGAGGCGCGTGAAGTTGCCACGCTACTCACGGCTCCGGGCGATCCCTGCGTGATTTCGCTGGGCGGGGGAGCGATACTCGACACCGGCACCCAGCAGCTACTGGCCAACTGCCGTGTGGTGTTTCTGGATGCCGACCTGGACACTGTGCTTCCACGGATTCGGCGCGACACCGGCCGCCCGCTGCTGGCGGGGGATGCCGCGGCCCGTTGGGTCGAGATGGCCGAACGCCGCCGTCCAACGTATCTGAAGCTGGCGGACCTGGTCCTGACCACGCGGAACAAATCACAAGCAGAGCTGGTCGAAGAACTTTCCACGCTGCTCAACGAAAGGCAAAACAGTTGACGAACCCGATCAGCGAGCCAAAGGTTATTAAGGTCACCGGCAGCTCCCCGAACGAAAACTACGATGTCGTTGTCGGCAATGGCCTGCTCGATCGGCTGCCCGGCATTCTGGGTGAGCGTGTGCGCAGGGTGCTGGTCATCCATCCGCGTGCGCTTCGCGCCACCGGCGACGCCGTGCGCCAGGATCTCGATGCGGCCGGATTCACCGCGCTGACCGCTGAAATTCCCGATGCCGAAGAGGGCAAGCACATCCAGGTGGCATCTTTCTGCTGGCAGGTGCTGGGGCAGAACGATTTCACCCGGTCCGACGCCATCGTCACGGTCGGCGGAGGAGCGGTCACCGACGTCGGCGGCTTTGTCGCCGCTACCTGGCTGCGGGGCGTCAGGGTGGTCCACATCCCCACGAGCCTGCTTGGCATGGTCGACGCAGCGGTCGGCGGGAAGACCGGGATCAACACGTCCGAAGGCAAAAACCTCGTCGGCGCCTTCCACCCGCCGGCGGCGGTGCTTGCTGATCTGGACGCCTTGGCTACCCTGCCGAAGAACGAGCTGCTCACCGGCATGGCGGAAGTGGTCAAGTGTGGTTTTATTGCGGACGCCGCCATTCTTGACCTCATCGAGGCGGCACCGGCGGCTGTCGCAGACCCGGAATCGGCTGTGGTGCGGGAGCTGGTGGAGCGATCTATCGCCGTCAAGGCGGAAATTGTCTCCAGCGACCTGAAGGAAACAGGCCGCCGGGAGTTCCTCAATTACGGCCACACCCTGGCCCACGCCATCGAACTCGCAGAGCGCTACAGCTGGCGTCACGGGGCGGCGGTTTCGGTAGGCCTGACATTCGCCGCCGAGCTCTCGCGGATGGTCGGGCGCCTGGACGATGAAACAGCGGACCGGCACAAGCGGATCCTGCAGTCCCTGGAGCTGCCGGTCACGTACCGCCGTGACCGTTGGGCGGCGCTGCTGGACGGAATGAAACGGGACAAGAAGGCCCGCGGAGACCTGCTGCGATTCGTTGTCCTGGACGCTTTGGAAAAGCCGGCAATCCTCGATGTTCCCGATACTTCGCTGCTCTTCGCCGCCTATCAGGAGATCGCCGAATAGTTGGTCTGCGCTCAGCAGGTAGAATTACCGATGAACTTTCCACACACAAGTTGAATCGACGAAAGAGAAACTGTGGCGACAACCAACGACATTAAGAACGGCACCGTGCTGAAGCTGGACGGTCAGCTGTGGAACGTCATCGAGTTCCAGCACGTCAAGCCGGGCAAGGGCGGCGCCTTCGTTCGCACCAAGATCAAGAATGTTGTCAGCGGCAAGATCCAGGACAAGACCTTCAACGCAGGCCTGAAGATCGAAACCGCCACGGTGGACCGCCGCGACTACACCTACCTGTACAAGGACGGCGACGACTTCGTCTTCATGGACGTGCAGGACTATGACCAGGTCACCGTGCCGGGCCCCGTAGTTGGCGATGACGAGAACTTCCTGCTGGAAAACATCAAGGTCAACATTGCGATGCACGACGGTACGCCGCTGTACATCGAATTGCCGGCCTCCGTGACCATGGAAATCACCTACACCGAGCCGGGACTGCAGGGCGACCGCTCCACCGGCGGCACCAAGCCGGCAACAGTTGAAACCGGTTACCAGATCCAGGTTCCGCTGTTCCTGGAAACCGGTACCCGGGTCAAGGTTGATACCCGCAGCGGCGATTACCTGGGACGTGTTAACGACTAGTGAGTGCACCCACTTCCGCACGCGGCAAAGCCCGCCGCCGCGCCGTCGATGTTCTGTTTGAAGCGGAGCAGCGTTCCGTTTCGGCGTTCGACGCGCTTCGGGACCGCCGCGAAAAAACGGATCAGGTTATCAACCCTTACACGGTGGACATCGTGGAGGGCGTCGTAGCCATGCAGGCACAGATCGACGAGTTCCTGACCACCTACTCCCAAGGCTGGGCGCTGGAACGGATGCCCAGCGTGGACCGCATTATCCTGCGGGTGGGCGCCTGGGAACTGCTGTACAACGACGATATTCCGGATGGGGTGGCGGTCAGCGAAGCAGTCGAACTGGCCAAGACGCTCTCAACGGATGAATCGCCGTCGTTCGTCAACGGTCTGCTCGGCCGGTTGCAGCAACTGAAGCCGACCCTGCTGGCGTGATTGCCGGCAGCTGCCGGCAGTCCTGATCCAGCTTCGAAGGTGGTCCCCGTGATGGGGGCCACCTTCGGGCGTTTTTGGGCTGTCCGCCCTTGGCCCTGTGGTAGTTTTGACTACGCAACCAGCCTTTAAATCCGTCCTGTGAGGCGGGGAAGGAGGAGGCAATAATATGAGCACGTCAGCCGCGGCGCCATCGCCGCAACCAGCCCGTGTAGTTCTTGCCGAAGCGGACATCGACCGCGCCCTCACTCGTATAGCCCATGAGATTCTCGAGGCGAACAAGGGATCCAAGGATCTTGTTCTGCTGGGCATTCCGCGCCGCGGCTATCCGCTGGCCCGCCGCCTCGCCGCCAAGATTGCGGCCACCGATCCCGGTGTGAAGGCCGAAAACATTACCGGCCAGCTGGACGTCACCATGTTCCGTGACGATCTCAAGCGCCAGCCGACCAGGGCTCCGCTGCCCACCCAGCTTCCCGCTACCGGTATCGACGACAAAGTCGTGGTGCTCGTCGACGACGTGCTCTATTCGGGCCGGACCATCCGCGCCGCCCTCGACGCCCTCGTTGATCTGGGCCGCCCGCGCATTGTCCGCCTCGCCGTACTGGTAGACCGCGGGCACCGCGAACTGCCCATCCGCGCGGACCACGTGGGCAAAAACCTGCCGACGTCTTCGGCCGAAAAGGTGCGGGTGCGCCTGGCCGAGACGGATTCCGTGGACGGCCGGCCTGTCAACGAAGTCGTCATCGAGGACCGCACCGCATGAGGCACCTGCTCTCCACCGAAGACCTCGGCAAGGACGACGCCGTACGGATCCTGGATACCGCCGAAGAAATGGCTGCCGTGTCCGACCGCGAGGTCAAGAAGCTTCCCGTCCTGCGCGGCCGCACCGTGGTCAACCTCTTCTTCGAGGACTCGACCCGTACGCGGATCTCCTTTGAGGCCGCAGCAAAACGGCTGTCCGCAGATGTCATCAACTTCGCCGCCAAGGGATCCTCCGTGTCCAAGGGCGAGTCGCTCAAGGACACCGCGCAAACGCTCGAAGCGATGGGGGCCGACGCCGTCGTTATCCGGCACTGGGCCTCCGGCGCGCCGGCAAGGCTGGCGGCCTCCGGCTGGATCGACGCTGCCGTAGTCAACGCCGGCGACGGCACGCACGAACATCCCACCCAGGCGCTGCTGGACGCATTCACTATGCGCCGCAACTGGGCGCGCATCAACGGCACGGCTTCCCCCGGCACTGATTTGTCCGGCATGAAGGTGGCCATCGTTGGGGATGTGCTTCATTCCCGGGTGGCGCGGTCCAACCTGTGGCTGCTGCGCACGCTTGGCGCCGATGTCACGATGGTCGCTCCGCCCACATTGCTTCCGGTAGGCGTCGCGAAGTGGCCCTGCACCGTCAGCTACGATCTGGACGAAACCCTGGCCGCCGGCCCGGATGCCGTCATGATGCTGCGCCTTCAGGGCGAACGGATGAACGCCGCGTTCTTCCCGTCCACCCGGGAATACTCACGGCGCTGGGGCTTCGATGACCGCCGCCTCAAGGCGCTGGATTCGCACGGACTGACGGACACGATCATCATGCATCCGGGCCCGATGAACCGTGGCCTGGAAATATCCGCAGCCGCAGCGGACTCGCCCCGCTCCACTGTCCTGCAGCAGGTGCGCAATGGCGTCTCCGTACGCATGGCCGCCCTCTATCTGCTCCTCTCCGGCGAAACCCACGCCGCACCCGCAACTATCCAGGAGGCCCAGCGATGAGCACACCCAACGAAGCTACGGCCTATCTGGTCAAGGGGGCCGCAATCGGCAGCGGCGCAGCGGCCGACCTGCTGATCCGCAACGGGGTCATCACCGAAACGGGCACCGGGCTCAGCGCCGCCGGTGCCACCGTGATCGACGCCGAGGGCCTCGTGGCCGTGCCGGGCATGGTGGACCTGCATACCCACCTGCGCGAACCCGGACGTGAAGATGCCGAGACCGTAGAGACAGGCAGCCGGGCCGCCGCCCTCGGAGGATTCACCGCTGTCCACGCCATGGCGAACAGCTCGCCCGTGGCGGATACGGCCGGCGTCGTCGAGCAGGTCTACACCCTGGGCCGCAAGGCCGGCTGGACAGATGTCCGCCCGGTCGGTGCCGTGACCATCGGACTGGCCGGTGAACGGCTCGCCGAACTCGGGGCGATGGCCGATTCACGCGCCCGCGTCCGGGTATTCTCCGACGACGGCATCTGCGTGCACGATCCGGTACTGATGCGCCGGGCGCTGGAATACGTCAAGGGGTTCGACGGCGTTATCGCCCAGCATGCCCAGGAACCCCGGCTGACGGACGGGGCCCAGATGAACGAGGGCGACGTCTCTGCCGTGCTCGGCATGACCGGCTGGCCCGCCGTTGCCGAGGAAAGCATCATTGCCCGCGACGTGCTCCTGGCCCAGCACGTTGACTCCCGGCTGCACGTCTGCCACGTCTCCACCGCCGGTTCCGTGGAGATCATCCGCTGGGCGAAGCAGCGCGGCATCAAAGTCACGGCCGAGGTGACCCCGCACCACCTCTGGCTCACGGACGAACTGGTCCGCAGCTACGACCCGGTCTACAAGGTGAACCCGCCGCTGCGCACCGATGAAGACGTGCAGGCCTTGCGCGCCGGACTGGCCGACGGCACCATCGACATCATCGGCACCGACCACGCGCCGCATCCCAGCGAGGCCAAGGAATGCGAGTGGGCGCAGGCCGCGATGGGCATGACCGGTCTGGAGACCGCGCTCTCCGTGGTCCAGCACACCATGATCGAGTCGGGTCTGATCGGTTGGGACGATTTCGCGCGGATTACCTCCCTGATGCCGGCACAGATCGGTCGGCTGCAGGACCAGGGCCAGCCGCTGGAAGCCGGCTCCGCCGCCAACATCACGCTGATCGACCCGGCGGCGCGCTGGACGGTGGAGCCGAACAAGATGGCGACCATGGGACGCAACTCGCCGTTCGCCGGCCGGGAGCTACCGGGCCGCGTGGTGGCGACCTTCTACCAAGGCCACCCCACCGTTCTGGACGGGAGCCTCAACACCCCGCGGACCGCAGAGGGGGAGTAGCTTTCAGTGGAATACCTCGGCCCCGGGCTCCTCACACTGAGCCTGATCATCGTCCTGCTGGCGCTGGTTTTTGTCGGCTGGCGCAGCAGGCTCAAGCGGCAGCAGGACATCGCCCCGCTGCCGGAGATTCCGGACGACGTCGATAATCCTTCAGCGGCGTATGACGGGCAGTATGTCGTGACGACGACGGCGGGGGACTGGCTTGACCGCCTCGCCGTCCATGGTCTGGGCATCCGCTCCGGCGCCCTGCTGCGCCTCTACGACCACGGGCTGCTGTTCGAACGACGCGGTGCCACGGATGTCTACATCCCGGCCCGAAGCATCAGGGCCGTACGGTCCGAAAGCGGGATGATCGGGAAGTTCGTGGAGAAAGACGGACTGGCCGTGATCACCTGGAACCTGGGCGGGAGGGACGTGGACACCGCGTTCCGCAACCGCCACGCCGAGGAGAAAAAGCCGCTCCTGGCCCACCTGAACTCTTACCTACCTACTGCTGCACCTGACGAAGACTAGGAACTACAGTGACAGATCATCAAACAACTTCCTCGAATGCAGCGCTGCTGATTCTTGAAGACGGCCGCACATTCCGCGGACGCAGCTACGGTGCCCAGGGCACGGCGCTGGGCGAGGCCGTTTTCGCCACCGGCATGACCGGTTACCAGGAAACCATCACGGACCCGTCCTACGCCCGCCAGCTGGTGGTGCAGACCGCTCCGCACATCGGCAATACCGGCGTCAACGACGAGGACGCGGAGTCCCGCAAGATCTGGGTTGCCGGCTACGTTGTCCGCGACGCCGCGCGCCGACCGTCCAACTGGCGCTCCGAGCGCAGCCTGGACGAGGAACTGATCGAACAGGGCATCATCGGCATCCAGGGCGTGGACACCCGGGCCATCACACGGCACCTGCGTGAACGCGGCGCCATGAAGGCCGGAATCTTCTCCGGCCAGGAAGCCGCCCGGCCTGTGCCGGAACTGCTGGCCGAGGTCAACGGGCAGGCTTCCATGGAGGGCGCCCGGCTGGCCGAGGAGGTCAGCATTGATGCTGCCTACGTAGTCGAGCCGGCAGATCATGGCTGGGAGGGTGAACCGCGCTTCAGCATCGCCGCCCTGGACCTGGGCATCAAGTCCATGACTCCGCAGCGTTTCGCCGAACGCGGCGTCCGGGTCCATGTGCTCCCGGCCACCGCAACCTTGGCGGACATCCAGGCTGTGAATCCCGACGGCGTGTTCATGTCCAACGGCCCCGGCGATCCTGCCACCGCTGACACCCAGGTGGGCATGCTGCGCGATGTCCTGGACGCCCGGATGCCGTTCTTCGGCATCTGCTTCGGCAACCAGATCCTGGGCCGGGCCCTGGGCTTCGGCACCTACAAACTGCGCTACGGCCACCGCGGCATCAACCAGCCGGTGATGGACCGCCGCACCGGAAAAGTGGAGATCACCTCCCAGAACCACGGCTTCGCCGTCGACGCTCCCATCGACGGGGTCACCCGCGCACCGGAAGAGCGCTTCGGCCGGGTCGAGGTCAGCCACGTCAGCCTCAACGACGACGTCGTCGAGGGCCTGGCCTGCCTGGACATCCCTGCCTTCTCGGTCCAGTACCACCCCGAAGCCGCAGCCGGCCCGCACGACTCGGCCTACCTCTTCGACCGCTTCATTGACCTGATGGCGGCCGAAAAGCAGAATCCCGGCACCACGGATGCTGCCGACGTCTCCAAAGCACCCATTGCAGACACCGATACGACTGTCGCCGTCGCCAGCGACGCCAAGGAAGAAAACTAATGCCCAAGAGAACAGACCTCAAAAGCGTCCTGGTCATCGGCTCCGGCCCCATCGTCATCGGACAGGCCGCCGAATTCGACTACTCCGGCACGCAGGCCCTGCGGGTGCTCAAAGAGGAAGGCCTGCGGGTCATCCTGGTAAATTCCAACCCGGCCACGATCATGACCGACCCGGAGTTCGCCGACGCTACCTACGTTGAGCCGATCACTCCCGAGATTGTCGAGAAGATCATCGCCAAGGAGCGCCCGGATGCCGTACTGCCGACCCTGGGCGGCCAGACCGCGCTGAACACCGCCATCGCCCTGGACAAAAACGGCGTACTGGAGAAGTACAACGTGGAACTCATCGGCGCCAACATCGAAGCCATTGAACTCGGCGAGGACCGCGAGAAGTTCAAGGGCGTTGTCGAACGCTGCGGCGCCGAGTCCGCCAAATCCATCATCGTGCACTCCATGGACGAGGCCTTCAAGGCCGCCGAGGAACTGGGCTACCCGATGGTGGTCCGTCCGTCCTTCACCATGGGCGGTCTCGGTTCCGGAATGGCCTACAACGCGGAGGACCTGCGCCGCATTGCCGGCGCCGGCATCCAGTACAGCCCCACCAGCGAGGTCCTGCTCGAAGAGAGCATCCTCGGCTGGAAGGAATACGAGCTCGAGATGATGCGGGACAAGAACGACAACGTCGTGGTTGTCTGCTCCATCGAGAACTTCGATCCGGTCGGCGTGCACACCGGGGACTCCATTACCGTTGCCCCCGCCCTGACCCTGACGGACCGTGAATACCAGCGGCTGCGCGACATCTCCATTGCCGTGATCCGCGAGGTCGGCGTCGATACCGGCGGCTGCAACATCCAGTTCGCGATCGAGCCGGATACCGGCCGCGTCATCGTTATTGAGATGAACCCGCGCGTTTCGCGCTCCTCTGCCCTGGCCTCGAAGGCAACCGGCTTCGCCATTGCCAAGATCGCCACCAAGCTCTCCCTGGGCTACACGCTGGACGAAATTCCGAACGACATCACCCAGAAGACGCCGGCTTCATTCGAGCCGACGCTGGACTACGTTGTCGTCAAGGTCCCGCGCTTTGCCTTCGAGAAGTTCCCGGCGGCGGATCCGACGCTGACCACCACCATGAAGTCCGTCGGCGAGGCCATGGCCCTGGGCCGGAACTTCACCGAGGCACTGCAGAAGGCCTTGCGCTCACTGGAGCAGAAGGACTCGCAGCTGACCTTCGAGCCGGTCAATGACTTCGAGGTTCCGGAACTGGTGGAAAAGGCCAAAACCGGCACCACCGAGCGGCTGTCGCAGGTCCAGCGCGCCCTGCTGGGCGGTGCCACCGTGGAACAGCTGTACGAAGCCACCGGCATCGACCCGTGGTTCCTGGACCAGCTGCAGCTGATCAACGAGATCGCTGCCGAGATCCGCAATGCGCCCACCCTGACCGAGGAGATCCTGCGCCTCGCCAAGCGGCACGGCTTCTCCGACGAGCAGATCGGCAAGCTGACCAACATGCCGGAGGCCGTAGTCCGCGGCGTCCGGCACGCACTGGGCATCCGCCCGGTGTTCAAGACCGTGGACACCTGCGCGGCGGAATTTGCGGCCTACACGCCGTACCACTACTCCTCCTACGACGAGGAGGACGAGGTCGAGCTGCACGCCAAGCCGTCCGTGATCATCCTCGGCTCGGGCCCGAACCGGATCGGCCAGGGCATCGAGTTCGACTACAGCTGCGTGCATGCGACCATGGCGCTGCGTGAGGCCGGCTACGAGACGGTCATGATCAACTGCAACCCGGAAACCGTCTCCACGGACTATGACATCTCCAACCGTCTCTACTTCGAGCCGCTGACGCTCGAAGACGTGTTGGAGGTCATTGCAGCCGAAGAGCGTACCGGCGGCGTGATGGGTGTCTTCGTCCAGCTCGGCGGCCAGACCCCGCTCAAGCTGGCCCAGGCACTGGCCGACGCGGGCATCCCCATCCTGGGCACCTCGCCCGAAGCGATCGACCTGGCCGAGCACCGCGGTGCCTTCCAGCGGGTACTCGACACGGCCGGCCTGGTAGCCCCGAAGAACGGGACCGCTGTCTCGTTCGAGGAAGCCAAGAAGATCGCCGACGAAATCGGCTATCCGGTGCTGGTCCGCCCGTCCTACGTACTGGGCGGCCGTGGCATGGAGATTGTCTACGACGAGCCCAACCTCTCGCGCTACATCGCCAACGCCACGGAAATCACCCCGGACCACCCGGTCCTGGTGGACCGTTTCCTTGAAGACGCCATCGAGATCGACGTCGACGCGCTCTACGACGGCAAGGACATGTACCTGGGCGGAATCATGGAGCACATCGAGGAAGCGGGTATCCACTCCGGCGACTCGGCCTGCGTGCTGCCGCCGATCACGCTCGGCACCTCCGTCATCGAACGGGTCCGCGAGGCTACCTTCGCGATCGCCCAGGGTGTCGGCGTGCGCGGGCTGATCAATATCCAGTTCGCCCTCGCCTCGGACGTGCTGTACGTCATCGAGGCCAATCCGCGCGCTTCCCGCACGGTGCCGTTCGTGTCCAAGGCCACCGGTGTCCAGCTGGCCAAGGCCGCCGCGCTGATCGGCACCGGCGTGACCATCCACCAGCTGCGCACGGCCCACAAGATGCTGCCGGAGACCGGGGACGGTTCCACCCTGCCGATGGATGCGCCGGTGGCTGTGAAGGAAGCCGTGCTGCCCTTCAACCGGTTCCGTACTCCCGAGGGCACCGTTGTGGACTCGCTGCTCGGCCCGGAGATGCGTTCCACCGGCGAAGTGATGGGTATCGACAAGTACTTCGACACGGCCTTCGCCAAGTCCCAGGCCGCCGCCAACAGTGCCCTGCCCACGTCAGGCAAGGTATTCGTTTCCGTGGCCAACCGGGACAAGCGGTCCATCATCATGCCCGTGAAGCTGCTGGTTGATCTGGGCTTCGAAATCCTCTCCACGGGCGGCACCGCCGAAGTGCTGCGGCGCAACGGCATCCAGTCCACCACCGTGCGCAAGGTTGCCGAAGGCCGAGGCCCCAACGGCGAAGGCACCGTGGTGGATTTGATTACCGAAGGTGCCATCGGCCTGATCCTGAACACCCCCTCGGGTGGACAGGCACGCGGTGACGGCTACGAGATCCGTGCCGCCGCAACCTCCGTAGGCACGCCGGTCATCACCACCGTGTCTGAATTCGGTGCGGCGATCCAGGCCATTGAAGCCATGCGCCAGTACGAGTGGGACGTCACCAGCCTGCAGGAGCACGCCCTGAAGCTGAAGGCCGCCGTCGATGCCTGATCTCACTGCTTCCGGGCCTGCCGCGTCCTTCGGGGCGCGGCTGCGGGCCGCCATGCAGAAACACGGACAGCTGTGCGTGGGCATCGATCCGCATCCGGCCTTGCTGGAATCCTGGGGTTTGAACGACGACGCCGATGGACTGGAACGCTTTTCCCTCACGGTTCTGGAGGCGGTGGGGGAGGGCGTTGCCGCGCTCAAGCCGCAGGTGGCGCTCTTCGAGCGCCATGGCTCGCGCGGCCTCGCGGCCCTGGAGAAGCTCCTCGCCGCCGCTGCGGCGGCGAAGGTGCTGACTATTGCCGATGCCAAACGCGGCGATATCGGTTCCACCATGGCCGCGTACGCCCACGCCTGGCTTGCGGACGGTTCGCCGCTGGCGGCGGACGCCGTGACGCTGAGCCCGTACCTGGGCTACGAGTCGTTGCGGCCGGCACTTGATCTGGCAGCCGGAACGGGGCGGGGTGTGTTCGTGCTGGCCCTGACGTCGAATCCCGAAGGTGCCAGCGTCCAGCATGCCGGCGGCGCGGATTCCGTTGCCCGCCGGATTGTGCGGGCCGCGTCGGCTGACAATGCGGCCGCGGGCCGCGACGGGACGCTGGGATCCGTCGGCCTCGTCGTGGGTGCCACGGTTGCCGACGCGCCCGCGCAGCTGGGCCTGGACCTGACCGCGCTCAACGGTCCGGTCCTGGCGCCCGGCCTCGGCGCGCAGGGCGCCACCGGCGCGGACCTGCGCCGCACCTTCGGCCGGGCCTACGGCAACGTGCTGGCGACCTCTAGCCGGGATATCCTCAAGGCCGGACCAGACCCGCAAAGCCTGCGTTCGGCGGTCGACAGCACGCTGGCGATGCTGGCGGACTGAGCTCTACAGGGATCGGGCTCCTGGGAGGATTGATTTTCCCGGGCGCTAGCGGATAGGTTCAGTGCAAGCTGATTACTTCCTAGCCGCGGCTGCGGCCAGCGATACGATGTGGAGAAGCCTGTGAGCCTGAAACCGCTGTCGGACACTGAACGCACTGCAGCCCGAAACAAAGCCACCGCGGCCAGAGCCGAGCGGGCCGAGATCAAAGCCAGACTCAAAGACGGCCGCGTCAGCGTGGCAGAGGTCATTGATACGGCGAAGAACGTTGAATCGATCGGCAGGCTTCGGGTCGTTGAACTGCTTGAGGCGCTGCCTGGCATCGGCAAGGTCCGGGCAGCAGCCATAATGGAAAGCATTGGAATCGCCCCCACACGGCGGGTCCGGGGTCTGGGCGTGCACCAGCGCAAGGCCCTGATCGAGCTTCTGGAATCACAATAGATCCTGCAACAGATGGAAAGCATGTCTGATAAACCCCGCCTCACTGTCCTGGCCGGCCCCACCGCTGTCGGCAAGGGAACCGTCTCCACTTTCATCCGCGACCATTACCCGCAGGTCTGGCTATCGGTATCCGCGACCACGCGGGCACCGCGCCCCGGCGAGGTGGACGGGGTCCACTATTATTTCGTTGCCGCCGAGGAGTTTGACCGGATGGTAGCCGACGGCGACATGCTCGAATGGGCCGTGGTGCACGGGCGCAACCGCTACGGCACCATCCGTAGCACCGTGGAGCAGGCGATGGCCGAAGGGAAATCGGTGCTCCTGGAGATTGATTTGCAGGGCGCCCGCCAGGTGAAGGACAGCATGCCGGAGGCCAATTTCGTCTTCTTGGCGCCGCCCAGCTGGGACGAAATGGTCCGCCGCCTGGTGGGCCGCGGCACAGAAACGCCCGAGGAACAGCAGCAACGGCTGGAAACCGCTAAACTGGAACTTGCTGCCGAATCCGAATTTAACCACACCGTCGTAAATGACGATGTCCGGCGGGCGGCAGAAGAGCTTGTTTCGCTGATGGGGCTTGTGCCGAACCCGCGTTAACCCGCGACCGCCAGTGAAGCAGATACCTACAGAATTTTTTGGAGAATAAGTGTCGACTAACCTCGAAGGCATCATTAATCCGCCGATCGACTCCCTGCTGGAGACGACGGACTCGAAGTATGCCCTGGTGATCTACGGTGCCAAGCGCGCCCGCCAGATCAACGCTTACTACTCGCAGCTGCATGAGGGCCTGTTCGAGTACGTTGGGCCGCTGGTGGACACCAAGCTGAACGAGAAGCCGCTTTCCATCGCCCTGCGCGAGATCAACGAGGGCCTGCTGGTTTCGAAGCCGGCCGAACCGGCTGCAGAGTAGTAACAGGCAACAACTCAACACGGTAACGGAGCAGGAATGCGGATCATTCTAGGCGTAGGCGGCGGTATCGCCGCCTACAAGTCCGCATCCCTGCTCCGGCTGTTTAAGGAAGCCGGCCACCAGGTCACCGTGGTTCCGACCGAGGCTGCCGAGAAGTTCGTCGGTCGCGCTACCTGGGAAGCACTCTCCGGCCAGCCGGTGTCTACTACCGTTTTTGATGCGGTGGATACCGTGAACCATGTGCGGCTGGGCCAGGACGCCGACCTGGTGGTGGTGGCCCCGGCCACCGCGGATGTACTTGCCCGTGCCGCCGCAGGCCTGGCCGATGATCTCCTGACCAATACGCTCCTGATGGCCAGGGGACCGGTGGTTTTTGTGCCGGCCATGCACACTGAAATGTGGCAGCATCCGGCAACGCAAACCAATATTGCTACCCTGCGCGGCCGCGGAGCCCTCGTCATGGAGCCGGCCGTCGGCAGGCTGACCGGCAAAGACACCGGGCCCGGCCGGTTGCCGGAGCCGGAGGAAATCTTCGAATTCGCCCTTGGGCAGCTCGCTGAAAGCCGGGTGGCCGCAGGCACCACCATGCTGCTGGGCAAGCGTATGGTCATTACCGCAGGCGGAACCCGCGAACCGCTGGATCCGGTGCGCTTCCTGGGGAACCGCTCGTCGGGGAAGCAAGGCGTCGCGCTGGCACGGGCCGCGGCGGCCGCCGGCGCCGAGGTCGAACTTGTCGCTGCCCATATGGATGTTGCTCCGCCGGAGGGCGTCAAGACTACGCGGGTGGAAACTGCCCTGCAGCTGCGGACGGCGACGCTTGAAGCGTCGGCGCGTGCCGACGTCGTTATTATGGCCGCTGCCGTGGCTGACTTCCGTCCGGCGGAGGCAGCTGAAACCAAGATCAAGAAGCGCGACGACGCCGCGGATCCGGTCATCACCCTGGTGCGCAACCCGGACATCCTGCAGGAAATTGTGCAGGTCCGGCACGACAGCGGAACGGGTCCGGAGCTGATCGTCGGATTTGCCGCTGAAACCGGGGACAGCAGCAGCGACGTGTTGGGCTACGCGCGCCAAAAGCTGGCACGCAAGGGCTGCGACCTGCTCGTGCTGAACCAGGTGGGCCGTGATCTGGTGTTCGGCCAGGACCAGACCGCCATCAGCATTCTGGACAATTCCGGCGCTGACCCGCAGGTGGCGGCCGGCAGCAAGGACACCGTCGCCCGGGCCATCATCGAACGGGTGGCCGCGGAGCTCGTCTCCTGACCATTCCGCCCCCGCCGCCTGTTGACAGGCGCGGCAGCTGCGGCTTAAGACCAAGTAAGGTATGTCTGTGACTTCTTCTGCTTCGCCCCTGCGGCTTTTTACCTCCGAGTCCGTCACTGAAGGGCACCCGGACAAGATCTGCGACCAGATCTCGGACGCCATTCTTGATGCGCTGCTCCGCGAAGACCCGGACTCGCGTGTCGCCGTGGAGACACTCGCCACAACGGGGTTGGTCCATGTTGCCGGCGAAGTGACGACCCAGGGCTACGTTGAGATCCCGCAGATTGTCCGCGAGACCATCCTGAACATTGGCTACAACTCTTCCGACAAGGGTTTCGACGGCGCGCGCTGCGGCGTCTCCGTGTCCATCGGGCAGCAGTCGACGGACATCGCGTCCGGCGTGTTCAATTCGCTGGAGGGCCGCGAGGGCACGCAGCAGGACGACTATGACGCCCAGGGCGCCGGGGACCAGGGCATCATGTTCGGCTATGCCAGCGACGAGACCGAGGTGTTCATGCCGGCACCGATCTGGCTGGCGCACCGGCTCTCCGAAAAGCTGACGGAAGTCCGCAAGGACGCCACGCTGCCGTACCTGAGGCCTGACGGCAAAACCCAGGTCACCGTAGGATACGACGGCGATAAGCCGGTTTCCGTTGACACCGTGGTCATTTCGAGCCAGCACGAAGCCGGGGTGGATCTGGACCACCTGCGGAAGGATCTGTCCAAGTACGTGATTGAGCCGGTGCTGGCCAACTCGAACCTGGATGTTTCCGACGTCCGGCATATCCTGAACCCCGGCGGGGAGTTTGTCATCGGCGGCCCCGTGGGTGACGCCGGACTGACCGGACGCAAGATCATTGTGGATACTTACGGTGGCATGGCCCGCCACGGCGGCGGCGCGTTCAGCGGCAAGGATCCGTCCAAGGTCGACCGCTCGGCAGCGTACGCCATGCGGTGGGTGGCCAAGAACGTAGTGGCTGCCGGCTTGGCCCGACGGGCCGAAATCCAGATTGCCTACGCCATTGGAATGGCCCGGCCGGTCGGGATTTATGTGGAGACGTTCGGCACCGAAACAGTCGATCCGCTGCGCATTGCAGACGCAGTGCAGGAAATCTTCGACTTGCGGCCGCTGGGCATCATCAACGACCTGCAGCTCAAGCGTCCCATCTACCTGCAGACCGCGGCGCACGGGCATTTCGGCCGCGAGCAGGAGGACTTCACCTGGGAACGCACGGACAGGGCCGAGGCACTGCGCAGCTACTTCAACGCCTGAGACCAGCGTGACAGCCGGATCAGCCCCCCGGGACGAGGCCGTCCAGCTGTCGCTGCTGCACGGATTCGCCTCGCCTGCCAAACCGCGCGGCGCCACCGTGCCGGCCGGCGAAAACCCGGTGGCCGAGGTCTTGATCGAATCCGCGGTGCCCCATCTGGACCGCGTTTTTGACTATTTGGTTCCGCAGGAGACCGCCGCGGAGGCGGTCCCCGGAGCACGCATCAAAGCCCGTTTCGGCGGGCAGGAGATCAGCGGCTACATCATCGGGCGCAAGGCCGAAGCAGCCGAGGGCGTCCGGCTCAGCCCGCTGGCGAAGGTAGTGTCCGCCCAGCCGGTCCTGACACCGGAGCTGCTTGAGCTGGCGGGCGCGCTGGCCAGGCGGTACGCCGGTACACTGAGCGACGTCATCCGCGCTGCCATTCCGCCGCGGGTGGCCAAGGTCGACAAGGAGTTCGCGGCAGCGGGCCGCCTCACGCCCGGAGCACCGACAGGGGAAGAGCCCGGGGGGACGGACGAGCCGGGCCCGGAAGCCGGCGCGGACAACGCGCCAGCGGATGCTGCGGACCCGGCGGCATGCTTTGCCGGCTACCGCAGCGCTGCGGCGTTTCTGGCCCATCTGGCCGCCGGGGAGTCGCCCCGCGCGGTGCTTTCGAGCCACAAGTCCTACGGGCCGGCATCCTGGACGCGCCAGCTGGCTGCGGCGGTGGCGGCCACGCTGACCAGCGGACGCGGTGCCCTGGTAGTTGTCCCTGATGCCAAGGATCTTGACTTGCTGGGCGAGGCGCTCGAGGCGACGATCGGTGCCGAGGCGTTCGTGCGGCTGAGCGCCGATGACGGTCCGACCCCGCGCTACCGGAACTACCTGAAACTGCTGCACGGCACCGCCAAGGTGGCGATCGGAACCCGGTCCGCGGCCTACGCACCGGTCCGTGAGCTGGGCCTGGTTGCGATCTGGGACGACGGCGATGATCTGTATGTCGAACAGCGCGCCCCCTACCAGCACACGCGCGAGGTCCTTCTGCTGCGCGCGGAGCAAACCGGCTGCGCGGCCCTGCTGGCCGGGATTGCCCGTAGCACCGAGAGCCAACGGCTTGTTGAGACCGGCTGGGCCCAGCCGCTGCAGGCTGACCGGCCGGCGCTGCGTGCACTCACGCCCCGGGTCGTCAATACTGCCGACACGTTCCAGCAGGAACGCGATCCTCTGCTGCGCCACGCCAGGCTTCCACAGGCGGCGTGGCGGGCAGCCAGGGAAGGGCTCGAACACGGTCCTGTCCTGGTACAGGTCGCGCGGACAGGCTTCTCACCGGCCATGGCGTGCCAGGACTGCCGTACACCGGCCCGCTGCACCGAATGCCAGGGACCGCTCGGACAAGCCGGTCACGGAACCGCACTGACCTGCCGGTGGTGCGGCCGGCTCGCCGCGGACTGGCGCTGCGGCACCTGCGGTTCCGGCAGGCTGCGGGCACTGGTCATCGGAGCGTCCCGAACAGCAGAGGAGCTTGGCCGGGCCTTTCCCGGGGCCACAGTCATCTCTTCGGCGGGTGATCATGTGAAGGCCACCGTCAAGGCCGGCAAAGCGGTGGTGGTGGCGACGCCCGGGGCGGAGCCGGCGGTGGCCGGCGGATATGCCGCCGCCCTGCTGCTGGACGGAAACTCGCTGCTGAGCCGGGAGTCCCTGCGTGCTCCCGAAGATGCCCTGCGCCGCTGGTTCACGGCCGCATCGCTGGTCCGTCCGGCAGCCGAGGGCGGGACAGTAGTGATCACCGCCGACCACGACACGGTTGTCGGGCAGCTGGTGCGTTGGGATCCAGCCGGGGCCGCATCACGGGAGCTCGCGTTGCGGCGCGAACTGCAGCTGCCTCCCGCGCTCAGGATCGCCGCCATTACCGGTCCGGCCACCGGAATTGAAACGTTTATGTCCGGATTGGAACTCCCCGGCGACGTTCGTACGGTAGGTCCCACGGAGCTGGAGAATTACGCGGCCCCGGCCGGACACCACCGCCTGCTGTTGTTCTTCAGCTATCAGCAGGGGAATACCGTGACCGGAGCCCTGCGGGCCAGAAAGGCGGCGGTCTCCGCCAAGCGGTTGGCGGAACCAGTCCAGGTCCGCTGCGACGGCCTGGATCTGCTCTAGCGGGCCCGGCGCCGGGACAGGACCTCTTCGGCCGCCGCAATCAGCTGCGCGGCCGAGCTGTCCCAGTCATATTCCGCCGCGCGTAGCACGCCCTCGGCCGACGCGCGATGCCGCCGTTCGGGATCCTCCAGCTTCCGGACGGCGGCTGCAAAGGCCTCCGGGTCGTCCGGATCCACATGGAGCGCCACATTTTCGGCGACCTCCCGGAAGATGGGAATGTCGCTGGCAATCACGGGCGTTCCGGCGGCCATGGCCTCGATGAGCGGCAACCCGTAGCCTTCGTCTCTGGACAGCGTGACCAGCGCCGAGGCTTCGTGCAGGAGGCGCAGGTAGTCGCCGTCGGAAATTCCGTTGTGGAACTCCAGCTGTGCTGCATCCGCCGCGCGGTCCGTGAGTTCTTCCCGCCGTGGCACTTGGATGGGGCTGAGCAGATGCAGCCGGTAGCCGGGCAGCAGCGCCATCGCATCGATGAGCGTCTCCACATTCTTGTAGGGCATGTAGGAGCCCATATAGAGCAGGTCCTTGCCCACGGCCGCCGACGGATCCCGCGGTGGTCCCAGCGGCTGGGCGGCGTTGGAAACGATCCGGACCTCGCGCCGGGTGAGCCGGGTCTGCTGCAGCAGCGAGCGGGTGGTCCGGCTGATGGTCGCAACGATGTCGGCCCGGTTGAGCAACAGGCGCTGCGGCCAGTAGGCCTTGTGGTACGCCCGCCACAGCAGCCGGACCGGCAGCGGCAAGAATCCCGGCGGCTTGGGGTGGCGGTAATAGATCAGATCGTGGATGGTCAGAATCAGGCCGTAGCGCCTGCCGAAGCTGCCCATGGTCTGCATAGGGCAAAAAACGACGTCGGCGCCCAACTTATTGATTCGGCGCGCCACGAGGAGCTCGGCAGGGGAGAGGGGACTGTTGATCTTGGCCCACGGGACATCGGCGGGCAGGAACTGCAGCTGCCGTTCGTCGTTGATGAGCATAAGCACCTCGGCCAGTTTCGAGGCAGCCGCGATCAGATTGGAGCCGTAGCGGCTGATGCCGTCCAGCTGGTCGGTGCGCGTATAACGGGCGTCGATGACAAGCTTCACCGCTCCAGCCCCTCGAGGAACTCGCTGATCATGGCCGCCGCGATATCCGGCGCCTCGTAGTGGATGAGGTGGCCCACGCCGTCGATCATTTCCAAGTGGCTGTCCGGCAGCTGCGCCGCCAGCTGCTGCTGGCTGTCCACCGAGCCCAGATCGTCCTTCCGGCCCGCGATCAGGAGCACCGGGAGCTCCAGTTGCGGAGCGACCTCGAGGACGTCGTGGGAAATGGACGCCCGGAACGCCTCGAGGACCACATCCCGGTTGGCAAAGGCGCTGAAGTAGGCGTCGTGCTGTCCGTGAATGTACCGGCGCAGCTGCCGATCCCTGGTCTTGGCCATCATGATGCTCATGGCCCGAACAATCAGCGGGTGCTGAAGCAGGCGCATTCCCGGCTTTTCGGGCAGCTTTGCCGCGAGGTAATAGTAGAACTCGGCGAGCCGTGATGCCACCGCCTTCGGACCCTTGAGGGCTGGTTCGCTGATCGGATTTATCAGCACGGCTGCCCGGAACGAACCCGGGCGTGCCGCCAGGTAATGGCTGACGATAATCGAGCCGAACGAATGGCCGATGATGACGGTGTCCGGCCCGAGTTCCAGAGCAGCTGCGAAGTCCGCCACAAAGTCCGTGTAGCTTTCCACGCTGTGCCGGCGTCCCGAGAACGGTGCGGAGGCGCCGAAGCCGGGCAGATCGGGGGAGATGATCCGGTGCCCGGGGAGCGATTGGGCGACCAGTTCCAGGCCATGGTGATCGCCGCGGAAGCCGTGAACCACCAAAATGTCGGATTTACCGTTCGGGGCCTGGGCCGGGTACTCCCAGTAGGCTACTTCCCCAGAGTGGAGACTGAGGGCATGGCGGACGGCGCGGTCTTTGGTGGCAGGCACGCTCTAGTTCACCTCGTCCGGGTGGGAACCGATCCGGCCGTTCCGCTCGAGCCCGCCGAGCCGCCGCATGGCTTCAGGATCGAGGGCGAAGTCCCACACCTTGAAGTTCTCCTGGATCCGCTGCATCGAGCTCGCCTTCGGGATGGCCACGTTGCCGAGCTGCAGGTGCCAGCGCAGAACTACCTGGGCCGGAGTCCTGCCCAGCTCCTGCGCCAGTTCCGCGACCACCGGGTCTGACAGCACTTTGCCCCGCCCCAGCGGACTCCAGGCAACCGTGCGGATTCCGTGGGTGGCGTGCAGCTCCCGCAACTGCTCCTGCTGGAGCCACGGATGCAGCTCGATCTGGTTGACCGCCGGCACGACGTCGCACTTTTTCAACAGTTCCTCAAGATGGGCCGGCTGGAAGTTGGAAACGCCTATAGCCCGGACGCGTCCCTCATGGTAAAGCCGTTCCAGGGCGCGGTAGGTGTCCACGTACAGTGCCCGTTCCGGCTGGGGCCAATGGATCAGATACAGGTCGAGGTAGTCGAACCCAAGCATGTCCAGCGAGGCGTCAAAGGCACGCAGCGCCGCGTCGTAGCCGTGGCTGTCGTTCCATATCTTGCTGGTGACGAAAATGTCGTCGCGGCTGAATTCCGGTTCCTCGGCGATGAACCGGCGGACCGCCTCCCCCACTCCGGCCTCATTGGCGTACAGCGCGGCAGTGTCGAAATGCCGGTAGCCGGATTCCAATGCCTGGTAGCAAAGCCCGGCGGCGTCCTGCGGCGGAACTTTGTACAGGCCGAAGCCCAGCTGGTCCATCAGGACGCCGTTGTTCAGCGCCGTTTTATCTGCCGTTCCCATATACAAGACTCTACCGAGCAATGCCGGCATCGGCGGCCAGCCGCGGCCGTAAAAGAGACGCATCGCCACCTGGCAGGAATTGACCTCCACCCGCAGCGGCGCTAGGTTCGAGCCCAATCGGTGCTGCCCTTCCGGCGCCGGCGTCCTGTCCTAGGGAAGAGGTCCGCTTTGTCCGACTACATTCTGGCGATCGACCAGGGGACCACGTCCTCGCGGGCCATCATTTTTGACCATGCCGGCCAGATCGTTTCGACCGGCCAGAAGGAACACCGGCAGATTTTTCCGCAGCCAGGCTGGGTCGAACATGATGCCGTGGAAATCTGGGACAACACCCGCGAAGTCATCGGCAACGCGCTGGCCCGTGCCAATCTGACCCGCCACAATATTGCCGCCGTGGGCATCACCAACCAGCGCGAAACCACCGTGGTGTGGGACCGGAACACCGGCAAACCGGTTTACAACGCCATCGTGTGGCAGGATGTGCGCACCCAGCCTATCTGCGATGCCCTGGCTGTTGACGGCGGCACCGATCGGTTCAAAGCAACTACCGGGCTGCCGCTTTCGCCATACTTCGCAGGTACCAAGCTGAAATGGATTCTGGACAATGTGGAGGGTGCCCGGGCCAAGGCCGGCGCCGGCGAGCTCCTTTTCGGCACCACGGACAGCTGGGTGCTGTGGAACCTGACAGGAGGAACGGACGGCGGAGTCCACGTCACGGACGTCACGAACGCGTCCCGGACGCTGTTCATGGACTTGAAGACGCTTGCCTGGGACCGGTCCATCCTTGAGGTTTTCGATGTGCCGGCTTCCATGCTTCCGGAAATCAAGTCTTCGGCGGAGGTGTACGGGACGGTCCATGGATCCCAGCTGCTGCGGCATGTTCCCGTTGCCGGGATTCTCGGCGACCAGCAGGCAGCGACTTTCGGGCAGGCAGCTTTCGACGCCGGGGATGCCAAGAACACTTACGGCACCGGATGTTTTGTCATCGTCAATACAGGAAAAGAGATCGTCGAATCCGCGAACGGCCTGCTGACCACCGTGGCCTACAAGATTGGCGACGACGCGCCGTGTTACGCGCTTGAAGGCTCGATAGCTGTTGCCGGGTCACTGGTTCAGTGGTTGCGGGACAATCTGGGCATCATCGGCTCGGCCGCGGAAGTCGAAGAGCTGGCCTCCTCGGTACCCGACAGCGGCGGCGCGTACTTTGTGCCCGCATTTTCCGGCCTCTTTGCTCCTTACTGGCGTGCCGATGCGCGCGGAGCCCTGGTAGGGCTGACGCGTTTCGTCACCAAGGCGCACATCGCCCGGGCTGCTCTGGAGGCCACCGCGTTCCAGACCCGTGAGGTGCTGGAAGCGGTCAACGCGGATTCGGCCGTTCCGCTTGCGGAATTGAAGGTCGACGGCGGGATGGTTGCCAACGATGCGTTGATGCAGTTCCAAGCAGACATTCTCGGCGTCCCGGTCATTCGGCCCAAGGTCGCCGAAACCACGGCATTGGGAGCGGCCTATGCAGCGGGGCTAGCCACCGGATTCTGGCAGGACCTTTCGGAACTTCGGTCGAACTGGACCCAGGACCGTCGTTGGGAACCGCAGCTGGCGTCCTCGGAACGGGACCGGCAGCTGCGGTTATGGAAGAAGGCGGTGACCCGGACGTTCGACTGGGTGGACGAGGATGTGCGCTGAGCCTGATCCGGACGCGAAGCCTAAGCCTTGATCCACCGATCCGCAGTTGGTCCTGATGGTTTTTCGGGGCTGGCTGCGGTTTTGGTTTTCGGGCAGGAGGCATCGGCCGGCCTCGCTG